>JBDWAL010000027.1:0-36722 GCA_039978895.1 Aliishimia sp. | reverse complement strand
TCCATCGCTTCCAACGATTGTAGAGCGTCTTATGTGGACCGTATTCTTTGGGCGCATCGCACCACCTCAACCCATTGCGATTTATGAAGATAATTCCGCTCAGAACCCGCCGGTCATCAACACGTGGCACACCATGGCTTTGGGGAAAGTATGGTCGCAATCGCACCATTTGATCTTCGCTCAGCCAAAATAGATTACTCATGAAACCCCCTACAGTTTGCAGGTTTGAATCATGCGGCAATGGCAGCAGCAACCAGATTAATGGGTCCTGACCCTAGTGCGGCTGAATTTCGGAATTTCGCTTATCTTGAAATGATTGTGGTAGAGCTATTTTTGTACCTGAATGGGATTTGCACGCTGATATCTTTAAACTCTTGATGACAATGATCGAAGACGCTTTTATAGATGGCTCGACTTTTACCGCCTAAAACCTGCCTATTTCGGCACTTCCAGTATCATTCACCAGTTTCAATCATGTACCTTTGATCTGCTTATTTCCCTGATTGATGATTGCCGATGTCTTGCGTTGCAACCGTCCATGTGTTTTCGGTAACAAAAATCTGCAACGCGATGATATAGCGGCTACATTCGTCTAAAATTGTGCTGAGATAATACCAACCCCACACGATGATATTGAAGTACGTAAAATCGGTCTGCCACATCTAGTTGATGGCAGTGGTTTTGTTTGTGAACTCATCCGCGGGCTTGAATTCTTTCTCATCTCGATCTCCGAATCGATAAGATGAAATCCTCCCCTATCAGGACGTGCAGACAGACCGTGAGACTGCAATGCAGGGTATCCCCCAACGTGAATCCGAGATGTGGGATCGGTGGCAGCGCGGTGAATCGATGAGTTCGATTGGGCGGCACTTCAATCGTGCATCATCTTCGATCTTCCCGCATTTGGCGCAGTTCGGTGGGATCCGACCCGCTGCTCGTAAGAGGTCACGGTTTGCGTTGAGTTTAACAGAACGGGAGGAAATATCTCGCGGCTTAGTCGCAGAGCATTCCTTACGTCTCATCGCTCAAGGCCTGAACCGGTCGCCTTCGACGATCAGCCGAGAAGTTCGCAGAAATGGCGGGCGCCAGGCCTATCGCGCGGCGCGTTCGGATCAGCGAGCCTGGGACTGCGCAACACGGCCCAAATCATGTAAGCTCTCGTTCAACTCCCCATTGTGTCAACTGATTGCACGCAAGCTGCGTCGGAAATGGTCACCGCAGCAGATTGCTGGTTGGCTCAAGCGGAAACATCCGGACGAGGAGCAGCATCGCGTGTCCCACGAGACGATCTATCGCAGCCTTTATGTGCAGATCCGCGGTGTTCTTAAGAAGGAATTACAAGAATGTCTGCGCAGTCCACGTGCAATCAGGCGGTCACGGCATGCGACCCAGAAAGGGATGAAGCTGCGTAAGATCAAGGGTGCTAATCCCGATTAGCGAACGCCCTCCAGAGATCGAGGATCGAGCCGTGCCGGGGCACTGGGAGGGCGACCTAATCGTGGGGGCCAACAAGAGCTACATCGCCACACTGGTGGAGCGCCATTCCCGGTTTGTTATGCTGGCGAAAGTTGAAAACAAGGACACTCAAAGTGTTATCACGGCCCTGATCAAACAGGCCCGCAAACTGCCCAAAGAGTTGTACCGGTCACTGACGTGGGACCGTGAATCCGAGATGGCAGGCCATCCGACGTTCAACATGGCGGCCAAGATCGGCGTCTTCTTTTGTGATCCCCAGTCGCCGTGGCAACGCGGCAGCAATGAAAATACCAACCGGCTGCTTCGCCAATACTTCCCCAAAGGCACTGACATATCAGGCTTTAGCCAAGCCAAACTCAGCGCCGTCGCACACCAGCTTAACGAACGGCCTCGAAAAACCTTGCTTTACCAAACCCCAGCAGAGAAATTTGAAGCCTGTGTTGCGGCGATCAGTTGAAACCGCCCCCGCATTGCTGACCTTCAGCGTACTCAACGCCAATGTCTGCTATATTCGTCCTGCAGCACGTTGCCGAGCTTAAGCAGCAAACCAAGTTGCCGATCATCCAGCTGAGACACCAACGTATTCACCTGCATAAGCAGTCGTTGCCATACATCGCTGACATCAACATCTTCGACATCGAAGAACTCCCGCATGAACGTAGAACTCAACTTTGTTGAGGTGATGGATCGGTTGGAGGCAGAAATCGATGGTATTTCCACCTAATGTATTGGCGGCTAAGCGGGACGAAGCGGACTTGTGCACGTGCAGCTGTTTCCTTGTCGCGATGCGACGCAACTCGCCGAAGCAGCCGTTCAATAGAGTGGACCTGACCCAGGCCGAAACTGTGAATTCGCCGCAACTCGATCGAATGACTCAGACGCGCAGAGCATTCAGAAGCTAGGATAGTGGATTGTCTTTCGAAACTGGAGAAGTCATTGTTTGCGTAGCTCCAAGAAAACGAATTTCAAGAAAGCAATGACAAACTACATTGATAACGCACTCGGCGATGCTCGGCGTGATGGCTTCCTGTTGCGACGCGTTTCGACACAGCATGAAGACTATGCTCCGGGGTGCTATTTCGGGGGATCACCTACGATGCCTGCACATCTGGAATCGCCCTATACAGATTGCTACGATACGCCGCCAATACCGCAGTGAGGACAGTGAATGGGTTGTGTTTTGGATATCTCCAGATGCCTTGGCCACACCCATCCTTGAGATGGCTCACAATGCGTTGGCACAACTCAGGATACCGGATCAGCTTGCGCTGCGCAGACCGCCGTCGTTGCGTGCACTGATACGCAGCCATGCCGAAGTATCCTGTGTATTTCTTGAACAAAAAGTCATCAGCCCAGAAATTTCGCTTGATCTCCCTAAAGGTCGTCGACTTGTGACGGTTCAGAACACGCGCCATCTCTGTGACTGGCACCTTTGCGAGCCACCAGTCTTCGATCCTGCGGCGTTCTTGCATGCTCAATTGCGTGTAAACGGTTCCAATGCGATGTTCTCCTCATTTGATAACTCATTGTTTCCTAATAGGAGCCACACTTCAACGTAGCGCGCACCGGCTACAAAAATTATTATCTAAAGGGTTTATTATGTAAATATTACCACTGTTAATGAAGCTGGGCGCTGTACGCGATGTTTTATTCTTCGCGGAACGCCTTTTGGATTTGATCCGACAAAGGTTTCACAAAATAGCTTAGAACTGTGCGCTCATCAGTCTGCAAAAATGACTCTACCGGCATGCCCGGCATCAAATCAACGTCGCCTAGTTTGGCCAACTCTTCGACGGTGATGTTCACGACGATTTCAAAGAACGACATCCCTGTGCCTTCGTCCACCAGACTTGTGGGCGACATGCGGGACACGGCGCCAATCAATTCCGGCGTGGTGCGCTGGTTGAACGCGGAAAAGCGAATGCGCGCTTCCTGCCCGACATAGACCTGATCAATGGCCACCGGATCGACGCGCAACTCGAAGGATAGCTCGCTGTTTTGGGGTACGATTTTCAGAACAGTGCCGCCCGGCGGAACCACACCACCCCGGGTGAACACTTCCAATTCATGCACGATGCCACTCACTGGCGCGCGCAATTCGACGCGTTGCAATTGCTTTTCTGTTGACAGGATTTGTTGCGTCAACTCACCGATTTGGGTCACCACTTCTCGCTGTTCACTGACAACCTGTTCTTTGAATTCACGGGTGTTAAGCAGCATTTCAATGCGGGCATCCTGAATGGAGTTTTTGATCCGTGCCAACTCGGACAGATGCTCGGCCACCTGACCCTGCAAATCGGCTTTGGACCGGCGGATTGCAATGACCTCGGATGCAACCAGCAAACCGCGATCTTTCATCCGCTGCTTGGTTTCCAACTCTTCTTCGATCAGCGAAAGTTGTTCCCGTTTGGATGCAAGCAGGCCCTCAACACCTGAAATCTGGTTGCCGAACTGCACAATCTTTTCCTGCAACTGTGCGTGCCTGCCGTCCTGCAATGCACGGCGGGCATCGAAGACCTCTTGCTGGCCTGTTGTGAAATCCGTGGGATCAAGCGACGCCAGCACGACTGGGAAGTCTTGAAAGGCAATGGCTTCGGCTTCGATCTGTTCCGCGCGCAACCGCGATTGGCGTGCGAACAAATCGGCAAGTCGCGTCCGGTAGATCGCCAAATTCGCTTCCAACAGCGTTTTGTCCAGAACGACCACGACCGCACCGGCATCAACGAGACTACCCTCTTTGACCAAAATGTCGTCGACGACACCGCCGTCAAAGTGCTGCACCAGCTTGGGTTTGCCCTCGACGGCCACCTGACCTTGCGCAATCACGGCCCCGGAAATCTTGGTGATGTGGGACCAGGTCAGCGCAGCCCCCAACAAGGTAATTGCACCCCAAAAACCAATGCGCGCCGGCCATGACAGGCTGGTGCGCAACTCTCTTTGTGGGGTTGGAACAGACGAGGTCATGACGTGGCAGGCTCCTGTAGCTCAGGCTTTGCTGGCGCGGTTTTGCCCGGCGCGGCCATGCGCTGGATCACTTGCTCCTTTGGGCCGAAATCCGCAATCTGTCCGCCCCGCAACACAATTAACTTTTCGACCGCTGCAATGGCAGATGGGCGGTGCGCGATCACTATCACGGTTGCGCCCTGCTCTGCCATGGCGCGCACCGATAGGGCCAAAGCACGGTCTCCGTCCGCATCCAGGTTTGAGTTTGGCTCATCCAGAACAACCAGTTTGGGCGCACCGAACAAGGCCCGCGCCAATCCAATGCGTTGCATTTGCCCCCCTGACAAAGGTCGCGTGGCATATCCGATTTGCGTGGCATAGCCTTCGGGCAAGGCTAGGATCATTTCATGCGCCCCGGCCAAGCGCGCGGCCTTGACCACGTCTTCGTCAACGGCCTCCGGGAGAAACCGGCTGATATTGTCACGGATTGAACCTGCGAGCAGATCAAGATTCTGAGGCAAATACCCAATGTGTTTGCCAAGCAGCTCCGGGTTCCACTGGCTGAGCGACGCACCATCTAAACGCACTGCGCCCTGATCCGGCAACCACCCTGCAACCAGAAGCTTGGCCAAGGTCGTCTTGCCGCCTGCACTTGGCCCGATAATCCCAAGCGTTGCGCCTGCAGGCAGCTCGAAACTGACGCCGTTCAGGATGGGTTTTGCATCCGGGTCACCTTCGGAATTTGGCGGGTATTTCACAACGTTCTGCACAGAAATAGCCCCGATTGGATCCGGTAAAGCCATCTTGTCGGGGCTTGGCTTGATGGCATCAAACGTCGCCAGCAAGCGCCGGTCCGCTTCACGCGCCCGCACAACACCGCGCCATTGCCCGATCACTTGGTCGATGGGTGCCAAGGCGCGCCCTGCAATGATTGATGCCGCCACAATCATGCCCGCAGAAATCTGCTGTTGCACTGCCAGATACCCGCCAAGCCCAAGCAGCGCCGATTGCAAAAGCAATCGGAGCGCCTTTGATGACGTGGTAAATGCCTCACCCCGGTCATTGCCGACTTGCCCGACAGCCAGACCAGACCGATGCATCTTATCCCAATGCTCGCGCAAAGTGGGGGCCATACCCAGCGGGATCACACTGTCTGCCGCGCGATGCGATTGTTCTACAAAAGAAGTCTCGGCGCTGTCCATCGACATCGCTTTGGCGATAGAGGTCCGGGTCAGCGCCTGATTAAGTAGTGCCAGCAAGGTGACGATACAGGCCCCCGCAATGGCCAAAATACCAAGCCAGGGATGAATGATGAACACGATGCCCAAATAGAACGGTACCCACGGCAAATCGAAAAAGCCAATGATGCCGGTGCCGCCCACGAACCCACGGACAACAGCCAGATCACTCATCGGGCGGCCCATGATTTTGGCGCGCTCCGCCCCAGCCTGCAGCCAAAGTGAAAACGTTTCCTTGCCGACGTCCTGATCGAACGCGAATGATGCGCGTGACAACATTCGGGTCCGCAGGAAATCATACAGCCCAAGAAAGATGAACAGCACCACCACGATCGCAAACAGACCCTGCAGCGTCGCGATGGAGCTTGAGGACAAGACCCGGTCATAGACCTGCAGCATGAACATCGGCCCGGTGAGCATCAGGAGATTCACCACAGCACTCAGCAACGCCACGGTCACAAAGCGCCGTTTCAGCCGTCCCCGGGCTGCGCGATATTCATCCGCTTTCATGGCGAACCTTTCCCCTCACTAACCGATGGCTTTAGTAGAACGTAAATTGGTCCTTATCCAATGCGGCGAGCTGTGTCCCGACAAGGAACAATGCCTGGTTCTCACCGAAGTCGAACAAGACACCACCGGCAATGTCCGTTGCTGTGTCCAACAGATCTTCGAAACTGTCGATAGCATCAATACCCAAGGTGATCTGATCCCCTTCGATAACGGAATTGCGCCGCGTCTGTGTGACCCGGAAATCCGCGATAATGTCGAAGCCATCGCCTTGACCATAGTCGAACGTATCTATGCCCGCACCACCGATCAAGAAGTCGTTGCCCGCCCCGCCCCGGATCAGGTCGCGCCCATTGCCACCCAGCAGGAAGTCATTCCCTTCGCCACCATCCAGCGTATCGCGACCACGACCACCCAGCAGCAGATCATTGCCCTCCCCGCCCAGCAGAACATCCGCACCACGGCCACCGGACAGAATATCGTTGCCCGCCCCGCCCGACAGCAGATCAGAGCCATTTGCCCCAAAGAACACATCTCGGCCATCGCCGCCGACGTCCGTGTTCCGGAAATCATTCACAACCTCGACCGTGACGGTCGCCGAGGCTTCCTCCAACCCGTCGGACACTGTGTAGGTGAATTGGTCCGTGCCTTCGAAGTCGATGAACGGCGTATAGGTCACGTTCTGGCCGTCGAAGCTGACGTCGCCGCCCGCCCCATTTGTAACGCCCGTCAGTGACAGGGCGTCCCCGTCAAAGTCGCCATCGTTCTCAAGCAGCAGATCCGCATCCACGACCAAGCGATCGACCACATCGATCTCGAACGGGCCGTCATCCTGTGCAACAGGCGCAGAGTTCTGCGCCACAAAGGTCAGGGCGAAGGTGTCCGAAACCGTGGATGTGCCATCGCTGGCAAACAACGTCACCTCAATCGGCGCATCGCCCGCACTGATCGGTGCAGTCCCAGAGAAGTTGACGCCATCAAAGGCCAACCATGTTGGCAACGGACTACCATCGGCCAGCGTGGCAGCAAATGCCAGCGGTGTGCCATCGGGATCCACAAACGCATCCAGTTGCGCAGGCAAGGTAAAGGCCTGACCTGTGCGCAATGGGGTCCCAACTGCGTCAGTCGAGACATCGTCAAGCGGCAACGCCAAAACAACCGGATCTTCCGTGCTTGCAACAATCAGATCGAAGTCATCCGAAATCTCAGCCTGCCCATCTGACACAGTCAAACGCAGCGCAACCGGACCAAAGAAATCTTGCGGCGGTGTACCTGTCAACGTCAGCGTTGCTGGATTAAAGACGATCCAATCCGGCAATGGCGACCCATCAGCAGCCGTCAATGCGTAGCTCAATACATCGCCATCCACATCAGAGAACAGACCTGCTTGCAGCGTGATGTCAAACGGCTGATCCTCGGTCGCGATCCGATCCGACAATGGCGCCAATTGCACCGGAATATCATTGACCGGGTCTACCACCAGCACAAGCGGCGCCGTTGACGCCGCAAAGCCATCTGACGCCGTCAACAACAACGCAATCGTACCCGCAAAGTTCGCAGGCGGTGTGCCTGTAATCTGACGGGTGGCTGCATTGAAGCTGATCCAATCAGGCAATGCCGCCCCGCCTTCACGCGATAGCGTCAACGTAATCGTGTCACCATTGGCATCCGTGACGGCGTCTTGCGGAATTGCAAAGTCAAACCCTGTGTCCTCTGTCGCCGCCAAATCCGCCAATGGGGCAATGGCCGGCGCTTCGTTTGCCCGCTCCAGCGTGACTGTCACGGAGGAGGCGACAGTATCTGTGCCATCTGTGACCACATAAGCCACGTCGATTTGCCCATCCAATGTGCGATCGCGCGCGATGACGATATTGCCCGCATCGTTCAGCGCCGCAGTATAGCCTGCGCCCGACGCCACCGAAGCAATCGACAACGTATCGCCATCTGGATCGGTATCATTGGCCAAAAGCGTTGCTGTCTCCAGCTCGATCACCTCAGCGGTGCCACCATCAGCCGTATCGGCAACCGTGATCGGCGCATCGTTCACCGCAGCAAAGCTGATAACAACCTGTCCGTTTGCTGTGCCGCCTGCCCCATCGCTGATCGTGTAGCCAAGCGTCGCTTGACCGTTGAAATCGGCATCCGGTGTAACTGTCAGCGTGCCATCGCCATTGTCGGTAACGCTGATCGAGGCACTTTCGACAAAGCTGGCAAAGCTCAGAGCGTCGCCATCTACGTCGCTGTCATTGGCCAACAGGTCCGCAATGACCAACGTCAAGGCGGTGTCTTCAACGCCTGTTGCGATGTCATCCTCGACCTCTGGTGCATCATTCACAGCTGCAATCACGACAGACACTGTGCCCGTGTCGCGCCCTCCGGCCCCGTCGCTTAGCTCATAGGCAAAGCTGGTGGTTCCGCTGAAATCCGCATCGGGCGTGACTGTGAGTGTGCCATCCCCCGCATCAACAACCGCGAGACCCGCGCCGGCTGTCAGTCCGACGATGGACAAGGCCCCTCCGTCGATATCGGTGTCGTTGGCCAGAAGGCCCGCGATGCTCACCGAGAACGCCATGTCTTCTGTGCCGCTGGCGCTATCATCGCCTGCATCTGGGTCGTCGTTGACCTCAGAAAGGTTGATCGACACCGTTGCGGTATCCGTCAGCAGACCATCCGACAAGGTATACTCAAACCCGGTCGCACCGCTGAAATCGGCATCCGGCGTCACCGTGATTGTGCCGTCGCCGTTAAGAGCAACGCTCAGCCCTTCTTGCGCAGCAACGCCTGTGACGGTCAGTGCATCCCCGTCCACATCAATGTCGTTGTCGATCAAGTCTGTCGCAAAGAGGGTGAAGACTGTGTCTTCAGTCGAGTTGAACACGTCTGCCACAGCCTCAGGCGCATCGTTGACCGGTATCACTGTGATGTCAAAGCTGCCTTCAGACCTGACGCCATACTGGTTTTCAACCAGATATGTGATTGTCACCGTGCCTGACGCATCCGCATCCGGGGTATAGGTATAAACACCGTTCTCTTCGCTCAGACCCGGACCAAACACACCTGCCAGTGTCAGCGCAGCACCATCTGGATCGACGTCATTCGCAATCAGATCTGCGCCAACAAAACTCACCAGCGTGTCTTCGGCAGTTGTCAGGTTGGGATCGGCACCGATGATCGGCTGATCATCTACAGGCAGCACATCCAGCGTCACTGTGCCAACGGATTGCGCCCCGTTGGAATCTTCGACGATATATTTGAATGCAGCGTTGCCGAAATAGTCAAACCGCGGCAGGAACACAGCGTCGGTACCATCCAGTGTCACTGTGCCATTGTCGCCATCAAAGACGGACACGATGCTGAAGGTGTCGCCTTCCACATCCACGTCATTAGCCATCAGCTCCGCCAGAGAGATCCGCAGCGGCTGGTCTTCGTTCACCATATACCCGCTGTCTGCAAAGGCGATTGGCGCATCGTTGACCGGAGTGATGCTGAGGAACAGGCTTTGGCTTTCCTGCGCGCGTCCATCTGTCACGCGATAGACGAATTCAACCACGCCGTTGAAGTTCAAATTGGGCGTGAACTGCAAAATCCCGCCGGGACGCGAGCTGACGCCAGCCTCGGGCGAACTAGCGCTAATGGACAGGAACTCGATCGTGTCTTCGGGATCTGCATCACTGACAGCCGCCAACAGATTGGCAACAGTGAAGTCCAGCGGGGTGTCTTCTTCAGTGGTCAAGAAAATCTGGCTCAAGACCGGCTCGGAATTCGTGCTTTCGATATCCAGCTTGATCTCACCGGTATCGGTCAAAGCGCCATCTGACAGGGTGTAATCAAACGTCATCACACCCGAAAAGTTCACATCCGGCGTGAAGGTAAACGTATCGCCATCCCGCGTCAGCGTCCCATTCGGCACGGTGGCCGGGTCAATCGTGACTGTCAGCGGATCGTTTTCATCATCCGTGTCATTCGCGATCAGATCAGCCACGCTAAAGGTCAGTGGCGTTTCTTCGTTGGCGTCAAAGCTGTCGTCACGTGCAACTGGCGCATCGTTGATCGCGTCCAGATCAATAGTGATCGTGCCTGTAACCTCGCCTTCGGATCCGTCGCTGACGGTGTAAGGCAGTGTCACAAGGCCGCTGATACCGTCCGCAGGAAGATAAGTCGCTATTGCGCCGCCTACTGTTAAATCTTGTGTCGCGGTCTCTGTCCCAAAGCTAATGTTCAGGGCGAACATCTCTTCGGGTCCGGCCAGCACGGGGCTGGTGATGACGCCCGTGTCAGAATTGATCGACAGCCATTGCGGCAACGCCGTGCCATCCTGCAGTGTCGCGCTGAACACGTCGCCTGGTTGGCCTTCGTCAAACAGGATCGAGGCATCAAATTCAAGCGCGCCTGCAACCGTCAGAACGCCGTCATATTCGACACCGAAGTTGCGTGTGTAGTTTTCTGTCACGACAACGGGCGGCAGGATTTGAGTGAATGCCACGCCCGGCAGATCGGTGAAGCCGTCAGGGACCTCGCCTGTCAACAACCCTGTATTCGGATCGAATGACATCCATGCGCGGATCAGTGTGCCATCGGCCAATGTCGCCGCGTAGATCGCACCGTCTTCATGGGTGAAATACCCTTTGGCGTCGATTTCGAACGTGCCCGGTCCGGTGTTGATGATTGCGTCAAACTCAAGGGATGCATCTGCCTCGTTCACCACGGGTCGCTGTGTTTGCAAAACTTCCAAGGTGAATTCTTCGACATCCAGCCCTTGCTGCAATGTCGCACGGATCAGACCGCTATCGGCATCGAAAATAATCCAGTCCGGCAACGCATCACCACCAGCCAGTTGCACATCATAAAGCGCGCCCTCAGCTCGGTCGAATTGTTCGAAGATGTCGATGATTTGCACCGATCGCTCCGCGCCTTGATACACTGGATCGCCCAGCTCGATGATGCGCAAAACATCACCATCACGGTCGCTGTCATTGTCCAGCAAATCGGCCAGATCGAACACAACGGGGCTGCCTTCAGCGCCTTCGATGAAATCATCGCGCACGTATGGCAATTCCGGCTCAGCCTCGACATTCACAAAGACGCGCGCGGCGTCCTCGGACACGGCGTCTTTCACATCCTTCGCGGTGTAATCAAAGGCAAAGACGCCGACGAAGTCGTCCGGCGTTGTGAGGAACACGTTCTCGTCTGTGTGAGAGATCGAGAATCCGGTCGGCAACGCCGTGTCATAGGAATGATCAACTACCAGATCGAACAGAATGGCAAACGGCAGGTCTGCCGCCACATTCATCGTGACCGGGATCGCTCCGACAAACTCATCCGGCGCGGTGCCTTCAAAACGCAGGGTGTCGGCGTCAAAGCTCAGCCACTCGGGCAGGTCAACCCCGGTCGTTTTCAGCACGCTGATATCGGACGCATCGCCCAGATCAATTGCGAACTGCCCACGCTCTGCCATCTCGGCAGTGGTGGCCAGAAGCGCATTCAACTCAGCCGGGATGCCGACAGACGGGTCGATCACAAACTCAAGCGAGAAACTGTTATCACTGACCTGATTGGGCAGGTCCGTGCTCGAGGTGAAGTGAATTTGCACCTTCTCTGGCAGGGCGCCATCGTCAGCTGGAATACCCGACAAGATCAGCTCACCTGTCTCTTCGTCAAAATCCAGCCAGCTGGGCAAAGGCCGCGCTGATGAAGCACTCGCCGACAGGGTGAAAGTGGCCTTTTCCAGCGTGTTGATGTCGATCTCGTCGGGATCAATCGGCTCTGCCGGCAGAACAAAGCCTGCATCCATCAACATGATCTGGCTGTCAAACCCTTGTCCAGCGACCAAGGCCGCCGCGTCCAGTGTCACCTCACGCACGGCCAGTTCCACGGGCGTACCCGCATCAACACTAGCTGCATCCAAGATCGTGACCTGAACGGTCAGCGCAGGCTCACCCTCGGGCGGCGTGCCAAAGAACTCGCCATCTTCAAAGCTCAGCCAACTAGGCAGCGGGTCACCGTCGACCAGCGTCGCAGTGCTGACAAACAGCGGATCGGTCAGACCGGCCTCGCCAACATGCCCTTCACCCAGCGAATAATCCCGCACAATCAGCGTTTGCTGCGGCGTCAACAGGGTGGCCATTGGGCGTGTCGGCAGGTTGGTTGCCTCTGGATCAAACACCATCACGCCAGAGCCCGGAATGATCTCCAAGCCGTTCAGGAAGCCCGCGAGGGCGCTCATATCGGCATTTGGTGTGTACAGCGTCTGGAATGAGAACACCGCGTCAAACGGCGTGGTGCTGTCCACGTCCTCAGGCGCGATATCGCCTTTGATGTAGGAAAGCCGTATATCCTGCGGCGCGGGATCTTCCCCGAAGTCGAAATCAGGATCGGTCGACAGCTCATAAGTCTCAGCGTCAAACACCCAACCGTCCGGCAGAACGTCGCCATTGGGCAGTGTCGCGATGAAATAGCCATCCGGATCGCCCTGCAATACCGTCAGGTCAGACGTCAAAGCCAGCACGCGCGCTGCGCCATTTGTACCTTCGACCGTACGCGTCAGCGTGATGGTCTCTTCGGCAATCACACCTTCCGGCAATGTCAGCGACAACAGCACATCCGCCGTCTCACCCGAGGCTGTTTCATGGTCAAAGCGGAACGACAGGCGATCCGCATCAAAAATGATGTTGTCGGGCAGTTCGCTCCCATCCGCCAGCGTCGCAGTTGCGATGACACCGTTGGCAGCCAGCGCCTCGGCCACTGTTGGTGTCTCGATGTAGCGCTCAGGCGTGATGACACCCGCAAAGTTGACCGTATCGAAGAAGATCACATCGCCATCTGTGTCGATATCGTTGCCGAATACTTCACCCGGTATGATCACGTTAACCACGTCTTCGCGCATCGAGGTCACGTCGTCGTTTACGATTGGCCCATCGTTACGCGGCAGGATCGTGATGTCGACATAGCCAGTCGCGGTGCCGCCCTCTCCATCGCTGATCTGATAGGCGAACCCGGCCTCGCCGTTGTAGTTTTCCTTCGGTGTAAACGCGATACGCCCATCCTCAAGGAACGTCACGCGCCCATTGGCCGGGAAGCGTTCAAGGCCGACGATTGTCAGGGTATCGCCGTTCTCGTCGGTGTCGTTGGCCAGCAATTCGGACGGATCAATGATCAGGATCTCGTCTTCCAGCGTCTCGGCTGTGTCATCCTCAGCTTTGGGCGGATCATTGAGCGGGACGACCTCAATTTCTACGGTCTGCACCCCTTGCGCGCCTTGGTCGTCAATTGTGGTGTAGGTGAATGTCGCATCACCCAAGACGTCCGGCGTAAAGGTGATGAAATCGTTCGGCGACGGCAATCCGCCGTCTCCGTTGACGGCCGTAAACACCAGCGTGCCGTTCGAGGGCGATCCTGCGGTGACAAAACTGAAATCGTTGCCTTCGATGTCAAAGTCATTTGCCATCAACTCGCCGACTGTCACGGTCAGGCTTTGCGACAAGCGAACGGTGTAGTCATCCTTGTCGCTGCGCGGCGCATCGTTCACAGGACGGATCAACAATTCAACCGTCGAGGCAGAGAACCCGCCATTGCCGTCGCTGACCGTGTAGGTGAAGCCCGCAAATCCAAAGAAGTCTATCAGCGGTGTGAACTCAATCCTGCCGCTTTTGATTGCAGCCTCGCCTTTGGTCACATCCGCATTGCCCAACGGCATTGGAATCGTCCCAGTGTCATAGTCGTACAGTCCGGATTCGCCGGTGTTGAAGTCGCCAATCGGCACACCGTCTGCATCCAGCAGCGGTCCAACGCCGACAATGGTCAGTGTGTCGCCGTCGATATCGGTGTCATTGCCCAGAAGATCGGCAAAATCGATGACAAGCAGGCTGTCTTCGTCGCCTTCAAAGACCCCATCTGGGTTGGCCTCTGGCGCATCGTTCACGGGACGCAGATTAACCTCAACCTCGGCTTTGGACACGCGCCCAAACGGATCACGGACCGAATATTCAAAGAACGCATCGCCAAAGAAGTCTTGCGGGCCGGTAAACTCAATCTGGCCATCATCCAGAAGACGCGCAGTGGCGCCATCCAGCCCTTCGACCGCAAATATCTCAAGTTGATCAACGCCCTCGGTCGCATCGTTCTCCAACAGGTCTGCGGGAAGGATAACAATCGGCACGTCCTCATCGGCAAACCGCACCAGATCGACTTGTGCATTGAACCGGCCTGAACGGGCCAGCGTGTCGATGGTATCGCGGTCCCAGATGGTGCCGTCCACAAACGAGATTTGCTCAATCCCGGTGTCTCGGCCCAGGAAGTGATCCACCACCAGCAATGTGTCGATCAGGAAGCCGTCGTCGTTCTCAAGCTCTATCAGAAGGTTGTCACCTTCGACCACCAAGGACACATCCTGCGGCGCAACGCCGTCCAGCATCTCAACGGTGTCGATGTCGTTCGTATCACCGATCTCGGTCAGGGTGTCTTGCCCGCGATCAAAGCCGAACACATAGGTGTCGGACCCTACCCCACCGGCCAGCGCATCGCGGCCCAGACCACCGTCAAAACGGTCTTCTCCTGTGGTTCCGTCGAACGTGTCGTCAAAGTCAGAGCCGATGATAAACTCAATCGAGGTCAATTGATCGCCAGCCGCTTCGCCAGTCAGACCAGTTGTGCCCGAAATGTGCACGCCTTCGTCGGCCTCGGAATAGTCGGCGATGTCATAGCCGCCCGCGCCGTCCAGAATGTCCGCACCGCGACCGCCTTGGAACCAGTTGTCTGCGCTGTCACCAATGATCGTGTCGTCGTGGAAGCTGCCCACGATGATTTCGATATTGGCGAATGTGTCCCCTGCCGCGTCACCGCCGCCCGATGTGCCATCCGCAAGGTTCACGCTCACGCCTTCCAGCGAGAACACATAGGACGCCTTGTCGATGCCATCACCGCCGTCAAACACATCTGCGCCGCGACCGCCGATCAGTGTGTCGTTGCCGCCAAATCCGAACAGAACGTCATCTCCGCGCCGCCCAATCAGCGTGTTGGCGTTGTCGTCACCAGACAAATTGTCAGCAAAGTCCGTGCCTTCGATGTTCTCGATGGAAATCAGCTGATCACCGTCCGCCTCTTCGCCAGAGGCGGTGCCATTGGCAAGCGACACAGTCACGCCTGCCGTGTTCTCGGTCAGGAAATAGCTGACCGTATCGCTGCCCGCGCCACCATCAATCAGGTCCGCGCCAAACCCGCCTTGGAACGTGTCATCGCCTGCGTCACCGCGCAGGGTGTCATCGCCGCCATTGCCAATCAACAGATCGTCGCCCTCGGCGCCGCTTAGCACGTTTGCCAGATCATCGCCGCTCAGGGTGTCGGCATATTGCGTCCCTGTTAGAGCTTCGATGTTCAGATACCGATCACCTTGCGCATGCCCGCCTTGCCCAAGAGTCGTGTCCAGCCCGGCGCGCACGCCAATGTTAGAGCCTTCAAAACTAACCTCGTCAAAGCCTGCGCCGCCGTCGATGACGTCACCGCCGTCACCCCCGATGATAAAGTCATCGCCCCCATTGGTACGAATAGTGTCATCGTCGTCGCCGCCAACGACCGTGTCTATGCCGTCGCCAGTTTCAATCAGATCGTCGCCTGCACCGCCAAAGACGGTGTTGTCGCCGCCCAAAGCAAAGATGTCGTCGTCGCCATCTTCCCCGCTCAGAACTTCGTCCAGATCGTTGCCGATGATCAGATCCCGCCGCGCGGTCCCGGTTTGGGTGCCATCATACAACGTGTTGACGCCGCCGCGCGCAAAGCCCGTATCGGTTGCGCCATCCAGATCGGTAATCGCGTATTCCAATGTGAGCGGCCCAGTGAACCCGTCGTCGTTGCGCACGATGATGAACTCATCGCCATACACTTCGAACCCTCCGGACGAAATGCCTACGACGCTGTCAAAGCCAATCTCATCGAAACGGTCGACATCAAAGTCGTTCTCTTCCAGATCAGAAATCCGCAGAATCCACGGCGTATCCAGCGGCGCATAGTCGACCGCATCATCGACAACGGTCGGGTCGTCATTGACCGCGATGATGTTGACATTGACGCGCCCGATATCCGTACCATCGGCATTATCGGTCACCACATAGGTAAATCCGTTAGAGGTCTCTGCGTTCAGGAAGGGATCAAACACGATCATCCCATCCTCGCGCATATAGACAGAGCCATTAGCCAGAATACGGGGCGTTACGCTCAGAATTTCCAGAACATCCCGGTCGATATCCGTGTCATTGGCCAGCAAGGTCGCCGGATCAATGACCGTTAAGACATCTTCTTGCACGTCAATCGTATCGGTGCCCGCAACCGGCGGGGCATCTCCGACGTTTTCGAAATACAAGTCAACCCGCACGCCATCTGTCAGCCCGTCTTCATCCCGGATCAGATAGAAGAACGAAGCCGGGCCCCAATAGTCAGGATCAGGCGTAAACAGCAGCGTGTCGGCATCAATTTCCTCGATCGAGCCGTCAAAGGGACTGGAAGCTTCTACGAACTCAACCGGGCCGCCTTCGGTATCAAAGTCATTCAGCAGCAAATCCGCCTTATTGATCAGGATTGCCTGATCTTCGAAGCCGCGCAGATAGCTGAACTCATTTGGCCCATCTACATTGGCCGTGGGGGCATCGTTGACCGGATCGACGGTGATTGTCACCCGCGCGGTCGCGGTCGCGCCCTGCCCGTCATCGACTTCGTATGTATAGAAAGCCTCACCGTTGAAGTCGGCCCATGGACGGAATTCGACTGTCGCATTCTCGTCGATCAACCGAACAGTGCCGCCAAACCCGTTGAACACACGCGAGACGACCAGCGTGTCACCATCAAGCTCAAGATCATTGGCCAGCAGGTTCGCCGTGGACATGAACAGGAAGTTGTCCTCATCAACAGTGAAGGCATCATCCTGCGGCTCGGGCGTATTGTTCACCGGGTTCACAGTAACCGATACGCTGGCGGTGTCTTCGCCGCCATTGCCGTCGCTGATGACATATTGGAAGGCAGCGGTGCCAAAGAAATTGGACGCAGGCGTGACTTGAATTTGGCCGTCATCGGTGAGTGTGACGCCCAGCTCTGTGCTGGAAATCACCCGGTCAATGGACAGGAAATCACCGTCGATGTCGCTGTCATTTTCCAGCAGATCCAGCGGATCAATGAAGAATACCTGATCTTCATTGGTCTCGAACCCGCTGTCATCAACCGCGGTTGGCGCGTCATTCGTTGGCGTCACGTCGATATAGACGGTCGCCTCGGCCCGCCCGCCTTCCGGCGTGTTCGCCACATAGCTGAACGACGCGGTGCCGTTGAAGTTCTCTGCCGGGGTGAAGGTGATTGTTCCGTCTGATGCAGACGAAACCGTACCGCCCTGCCGGTTGAACACGTTGCCCAGGATGAGCCGATCGCCATCCGCATCATTCGAGAACAGCCGCTCGACCTCGATGCGCAATTCTGTTTCTTCTGCTGTGGTAAAGCCGGTGTCGTCCCGCGCCTCGGCCACGGGGCGCACGCGCAAATCCACCGAAGCCGACGCCAGACCGTTCTGCCCGTCCGAGATGGTATAGCTCATCTGCGCAGCACCGGTGAACCCGGCATTTGCCTGATAGACGATGTTGCCATCTGTGTTGATCTCGGCCACGCCATTGGCACCACCATCGACCGCAATGATCTGAACCGGGTTGCCATCCGGATCAAAGTCGTTGGCCAGCAGGTCCGAGGCCAAAATGATCTGCGGCTCGCCTGCGACAGCACTGAAGAACCCGTCATCGCGCGCTTCTGGTGCCGTATTTTCTGTTGCGGCCAAAAGATCCGCTTTGGACCATGTCACCAGATCCGAGAACACCAGTTCCTCGATGCCTTTGTTGCCATCACTCAGCGCGTTAACGATGGTCAGCGTGTCGTCCGAGGTCGCAAAACTGACAACAACCGTATCCGAGCCTTTGAACAGCCGTACAGCCGACACTTCAGTCGATACATAGTCCGTAAAGGTCACACGGTCGATGCTGTCTTGTGAACCAGTGTCGTTGATCGTGTCGTCGCCGGCGTCCCGAGAGACAGTATAGGTGTCCGCACCTTGCGCACCGTCCAAAAGATCATCGCCGCCGCTGGACGCAAAGGTGTCGTCACCGTCAAAGCCGGTTACGCGGTCCGCGCCATCGGTTGTGTTAAAGTCGATGAGCGCCGCACGCATGTCCGCACGAGCCCATTCGGTCAGGTCGGCAAAACGCACGATGTCGATACCGATTGCGCTGTCATTCAGCGCCCCAGTCAGCACAACCCGGTCGCGCTCTTCGGTGAAATACAACGCAAGATCAAGCCCATCTGGCCCCACCGCTTCCATCCCCCGGATGTCCGCAGGTGTCAGATCTTCCAGCACCAGAACGTCACCGGACGAGGAACCACTGTCGGTCAGACGGTCATCACCGTCCCCGCTGGCATAACGATAGGTGTCATCACCCTGCCCCAGATCAATCAGATCATTGCCCAGACCGCCGCCGATGTCCTGCGCCGTGGAGGTGCCGACCAGCACGTCGTCCTCGTCGGTGGCCTCGCCCTGAATCAAGTTCGCGATCAGCGTCGCAGAGGTGATTTCTTCCCCGGTGTCGACAAAATGGATGGTTTCGATCCGGCCCGTGCCGGAATACCCGTCGCGCAGGGTGATGCGGTCATCGGTCCCGACAAAGGTCAGGATCAGATCGGACCCGTCGGCCCCGTCACGCGCCACTTGCAAGTCGTCAGCGCTGTAGCCGATCAACTCCAGTCGATCAGTGCCGCCGCTGTCGCGTACCTCATCCTGACCGTCGCCAATGGTAAAGACCGTGGTGTCGTTGCCGCCCAGCCCTTCGATGACGTCGTTGCCCAGCCCCGGCACAAAATAGTCGCGCTCGTCGGTTCCGTTCAGCACATCATCTTCGTCGGTGCCAATAAAGTCGTTGCGGTCATCCACAAGGACGCGCGCCACGATCTCGTCCGGGGTCAACGTGTCACCGCCCGCAAATGTTGCCAGCTCCAGTCGATAATCCAAATCCGCGTCGAAATGGTTGATGATGGTGACTGTTTCACCATTCGGCAGGTTGAAAATCAGGTTGTTTGCATCGCGACCCAGACGAATTTCATCAATCGTGACATCGGTAAAGACAACGTTGTCCTCACGGTCGAAGAAATCGAAATTCGAGATGGTATATGAGCCATCGCCCTGCGCGTGATAAAACGTCTCTTCGCGGTCGGAACCAATAACGGCCCCGGTTGCCTTCATGTCCGACACAACCCGGTCACGCAGTAATTTCTCCTCAAGGAAAGACCCATCACCAAACTCGACCCGCTCCAGACGGAAATCCAGATCACTGTCGAAATGGTTGATGATAGTGACCGTCTCGCCACCCATTGTTACCGTCATATTACTGGCGCTGCGGCCAAAGGTAACGTCCTCTGCAGCGACCCCTTCCAGCTTGAGAATGTCCAAACGGTCGAAGAAGTCGAAACTTGAGATCGTGTAAGACCCATCACCCGGACGGAACACGAACGTCTCGGTGTAGTCAGAGCCCACGACCGCGCCGGTCGCCTTCATGTCCTCGACCACGCGGTCGCGCAGTGTTTTCTCCTCAAGGAAAGACCCATCGCCAAACTCAACGCGCTCAAGACGGAAATCCAGATCAGCGTCGAAATGATTGAGGATCGTGACCGTCTCATCGCCGATTGTGAGCGTCATATTCGCGCCGCTGCGGCCAAAGGTAACGTCCTCTGCAGCGACCCCTTCCAGCTTGAGAATGTCCAAACGGTCTAGGAAGTCGAAGCTTGAGATCGTGTAAGACCCATCCCCCACCCGGAACACGAACGTTTCGGTATAGTCAGAGCCGATAACAGCGCCGGTCGCCTTCATATCTTCGACCACACGGTCGCGCAGGGATTTGCCCTCGAAGATCTCGCCATCTTTGAACGCGACGTGCTCCAAACGGAAATCCAGATCGACGTCGAAATGGTTTGTGATGGTGATGACGTCGCCGCCATCTGTCGTGATCACCATGTCCCGACCAACATGGGCAAATGTTACTTGATCTGGCGACAGATCGGTGAAGGTCAGCACGTCCAACCGGTCGAAGAAGTCGAAATTCTCCAGCCGGTAGGACCCATCCCCTTCCGCGTGAAAGAATGTCTCCGCGAAAGATGTGCCAAGCACAACGCCGGTGGCCTTCATGTCCTGATAGGTTCGGGCGAACATCGCCGCAGAGTCCAGAACTGTGTCATCGGCAAAACGCACGCTCTCCTGCGTGAATTGTGACAACCTCTCGAACTGACGTGCCAAAGTGACCACATCGCCATCCGGCAAAGTGAGTGTCATGTTGTTGCCGCTGCGCCCGAACGTGACCTGATCGGCGGTGACATCGACGAAATGGATCTCGTCTGTTTCACCCGAAGTGTCCGAGCCCGAAACCGTGTAGCTGCCATCACCCAGCGAATGCTCGATCAGATCGGCGCCAAATGTTCCTGTCACAGCGCCCGAAGCCTGCGCGGTGTCGTACAATTTCTGCTGAAGTCCTGTCGCGTCCACAACCGTGTCGTCGGCAAAGACGAAGGTTTCGATTGCGATGCCTGCATCGGCGTCAAACTGCCCTTCAATGGTGATCTCTTCGCCGCTGGGAAGGATCAAGCGCAGATCAACTCCGTCCTGCACAAACTGAACATCGTCGTCCAGAATATCCGTGAAGGTCAGGCTGTCGTTGCTTTCGCCGCCGGGCAGAATGCCGGTTTCCAGATAGCTTACAAACTCGGATTCAGACAGGGTCCGGTCCGCAAAGGCCACGTTTTCATAGACAAGGGTTTCACCGATCAACAGCCCGCGATGGGTCTCGAACAAGACACCTGGCACCTCGACCGTAACATCGCCGTTTCCTTGCTGCGTGAACTCCACATCGCCGACGTCATATTCCGACAGATCCCAAAGCTCGGGACGATCGTCGTAGGCGTAAAGGAACAAGTTCTGCGGAGCAGTTTCTGTCCGGTCCGCGTCGGTTTCGACCCGGTACGGTACTTCGCTGGCATAGAATGTTTCACTGTTGGCGAAAATTATCTGATCAATGCCCGCACCGTCCTGGGCACCGAAGTGCCCCTTGAGAACCGCAGCCAGGCTACCGTCTTGCGCAGTCAGCACCAGATCATCGCCATCACGGCGGAAAATCGTCGTGGCCAGTGTCAACTCGGGCAGGTCTGCCATCAGCGGGAAAATGGCGAAATACGGACCGTCCGAAACATCGGCTCTCAGGGCGTCAAAGCTGATCGTTTCGTCGGCAAATTGAATGGCTGTGATGCCGGGCTTGCCGTCAAATGTTTCGAAATTCTCCAGCAGGATGAAGTCAAGTTCACCGACAATTTCAAGCGTCGGGAACCCGCCAAAAAACAGATCGTTGATGCCGAAAATGCTGACTTCAAACGAAGCAACCGAGGATAAATCCAAAACCCCGGTGGTTGCAGATTCCGCAGGTACGAAATAGCGGTTTTCACCACCCATATCCCGGATCGCCGCGATGTCAGCCGTGGCTGTCGGCGCGTCATTTGCGATTTTTTGCAGAACGTCAGCTTCATCGAGGCTCACGAAATCCTGAAAAATCAATGGCGCGATCACCATTGATCCGTCCGCGCGGAACATGTCCAGAACCGTCAGAACCCTGCCGTTCGAAGGCGATGCAACGATAAGGTTGTCACCTTCGCGCTGGAACACTGCATCAAAGCCGAACGCGTTGAAAATGTTCTGCTCGCGCTGTTCCCACGTGAAGGCCACGCCGTCGATACCATCGCCGGGGAAGTCTGGGAAGTCCGGGTTCCCATCTGGCGGGAACGGACCGCCGTCATCTCCACCAGTGTTGGGAGTGTCGTCGCCGTTGCCCGCATCAGGCGCACCTGTATCAATGATGCGATAGAACCCGTCGCCGGTAGTGTGGGTGAACGTATCGCCCCCGCTGGTGCCGGTGACGATACCATCGCTGCCCACGTATCCTTCGGCCACACGTGCCGCGATGGCGCTTGCATCCAGCGTCGGCCCGTCGCCATAGATCAATGTTTCGAGACTGCCGGTGGTGAAGTGCCCGGCAACGGTGATCGTTCCGCCCTGTACAAACTGAATAACCAGATTGTCGCCTTGTTGCAGCAATTTGGTATGACCGGGTTTCAGCGCCTCTAGAACCAGCGTGTCTGCCCCGCTGGCGTCGTCGATCAGAACGGTGGCAGTTGCATCGCGCACAACATAAGTGTCGTCGCCCGCCGCACCGCGCAACGTGTCATCCCCGGTGCCGCCATCCAGCACGTTGGACCCGTCAGACCCGTCAATGGTGTCCGCGCCTGCACCGGTGGTTGCATTCTCGATCCCGGAGAGCGCCAGATTGCCCACCGTTCCGGCTGCCAGATCAACGGCCAGATCGCCGGTCTCACCGGACAGATCAATCGTATCTGCGCCAGAACCGCCCTCGATCTGATGACCGTTCAGCCCGGAGATGATCCGGTCATCACCGTCCCCGGCATCAACCAGGGCGGTGTTGCCGTTCAATTCGATCTGATCCGCGCTGTCCGAACCGGTCACGATGACACCGTCACCGCCCACACGCACAGCCTCGAACCCCGAGACGGAGTCCACCTGTGCATCGACAGTCAGCGTTCCCGCCGCAAGATCCACGGATGTGACCGCTTGGCCTGTTGCATCCAGAGTGTCAAAACCTGCACCGCCCTCATAGCTGTCCAGACCCGCGCCAGTGATCACAGTGTCGTCCCCAGCGCCCGCATCCACGACGTCATCACCGCTTTGCGCATTGAGAATATCCGCGCCGTCCAGACCACGCAGCGTGTCCGCGCCGCTGGTGCCGTTGATTGTGTCATTGCCGTCAGTGCCTGCGATGACAGCCAAGGCGAGCAACTCGCCATAGGTCGCTGTCGCGTTATCAGCAAAGGTGAAGTTCTCAATGGCGTTGTCTTCAAGAACACCGTCTATGATGGTGATCTCTTCGCCGGTCTCAAGGACGCGCAACACCATGTTAGTGCCGTCGCGCACAACCTCGATCCCATCGCGGTTTACATCTGTGAAGACAAAGTAGTCCTGCCGCCCGGACGCCTGGAAGAAGCTGTCAAAATCGGTGATCGAATAAGATCCATCGCCCTTGGTATGGACATAAGTTTCTTGCGCTTCAGAGCCGACAACCGTGCCGCCCACCTTGCTGTCATTGAATGTCCGCGTGCGGATATCGCCCAGATTCAGCGTAACATCGGTGAAGATGATGGTCTCGATCTCCCACCGGTCATCCTCAAAGAAGCGGTCGATTGTGATTGTCTCACCATTGTCCAGAACGATCTGCAAGTTGTTCCCGGTCCGCCCAAATGTCGCTTGCTCTGACGTGGCATTCAGGAATTCTAACTGGTCCAGACGGCCAGATTGCTGGAAGAAATTGTCCTCATCCGAAATCGTGTAGGACCCATCACCAAGACTATGCTCGTAGCGATCATAGTATTCCGAGCCTTGCGTGAACCCGGTGGCCTTGGCGTCGTTGACCGCCTTTTTGTGCACACCGTCGATGTTGAAAGTCTGATCGGTGAAGATGATGGTCTCAATCTCCCACCGGTCGTCTTCAAAGAAGCGATCGATGGTGATTGTCTCGCCATTGTCCAGACGGATTTCCAGATTGGTCGCGACCCGCTGGAACGTCGCTTGCTCTGACGTGGCATCCAGAAATTCCAACTGGTCCAGACGGCCAGATTGCTGGAAGAAATTGTCCTCATCCGAAATGGTGTACGACCCGTCGCCCAGACTGTGCTCGTAGCGGTCATAGTATTCCGAGCCTTGGGTAAACCCAGTCGCCTTGGCGTCGTTGACAGCCTTTTTGTGAATGTCGTTGATCGACAGGCTGACATCGGTGAAGTGGATGGTTTCGATTTCCCACCTATCGTCTTCAAAGAAGCGGTTGATTGCGACGGTTTCGCCATTGTCCAGACGCATTTCAAGGCTAGTGCCGACGCGTTGGAATGTCACCTCGGCCAAAGCGGCATCGGCAAAACGGAACTCATCCGCGCCGATGTCAGACCGAAGGTTTTCGTCTTCGATCCGGTAGGATCCGTCGCCTTTGCTGTGCTGATAGCTGTCAGAGGCTGCTGTGCCGTAAACCGTGCCGCCCTCAGCGCGCGCGGCGTCGTTGGTGCGGGTCAGAATCTCTGCCCCATCCCATGTACTGCCGTCGGCAAACTCTATGGTTTCGATCTGGCCAGAGCTAAAATAGTTCAGGATCGTGACCTGCGCCCCGACAGGCAAACTAAGGATCAAACTGGTGCCGTCGCGCGTTGGCGTGACCTGATCCTGCGCCGTTTCCTGCAACCAAAGCCGGTCATTACCGCTGGCATCCAAGATCACGTCGCGGCCGTCATCAAAGCCCACGATATACGTATCGTCCCCGGCTTGCCCTTCCAAACGGTCGTCGCCGCCCTGCCCGTCCAGCACATCCGCCTGCGACGAGCCGATAAGTGTCTCGCTCAGGTCTGTGCCTTGCGACAGCGCCTGTGCGAACAGATCGGCTTTAGTAAAGGTCGTCCCATCCGAGAACCGCAGCTCCTCAACGCCCTGCCCTGACCGGTATCGCAGCGTGATGGCATCGTCCGAACCATCGAAGCTAACCAGCAGCTCCTCGCGGGTCTCAATCGGACGTGTGACTGTCAGATCGCTGGGCAGATAGCCAAAGATTTCAACAACATCGAAGCCGCTTGAATCCGATATGATGTCGCGACCATCGCCGCGGTAGAACTCAAAGGTATCGTCCCCGCGACCGCCCTGAATATCGTCATCGCCCAGAAAGGCCCGGATTGTATCGTTGGCTGTTGTGCCTTGGACGGAGTCCCCCTGTTGCGTGGACTGATCGTCGACAAAGGCTTGCAGTACGTCCGCTTGTGTCCATGTCGTCCCGTCCGAGAACAGGATCTCCGGAATATCCGCGCGAAGCAGCGCCGACTTGAGCAAAATCTGATCGCCCGTATTCGGCATCACAAGCCGCAGATCGTTTGATCCCGGTGCCGCCAGTTGCACTTGCGTGTCAAAGGGCGAGGCATCGGCCAGAACCAGCTGCGCCTTGTCAAAGCTGGTGACGCCGAAGGTGATTGTATCCAGCCCATCACCAGCCCGGAATATGATCTGGGTGTCGGTCCCCATAGTGATCTGATCGGCACCTTGTGCAGGGCGCAGATCGGTGAATTCGTCGAATTCGCGCGCATCCAGCACGTTGATCCCGCCGTCCAGAGTGGCCACGGCCAACTCAGCCCGCAGGGCCTCGATGCTGATCTCGGTGCCGTCCTGGAATGTGAACCGGTCCACCCATGCCGCGCTGTCGGACCCGCCGCCGCCGATAACCGCCAGCACGTCGCCATCCTGCGACAGTCGCACGATCAGATCGCCCTCAAGTACCTCAAAGCGGACATCGTCCCGTGTGACCGCCGCGCCAAAGGCCACGGTGTCGATCCCGCCGGTTTCAATGATCGCATCTCGGCCAGCCCCGAAGCCAAACGCATAGGTGTCGTTGCCCAATCCGCCTTCAAGCGCATCGGTGCCCGCTTGGCCATCCAGCAGGTCGTCCCGGTCGTCAAATCCGATCAGTTGATCGTTGCCGTCGCTCCCTTGCAGCATACGGCCCTTCAGCTCGTCCAGCGTCAGAACGGTTGCCCCGAAATGGAACTCCTCCACGCTGGTGGTGCCAAAGCCGCCCGCAATGGTCAGAACGTCCACGCCGTTGCCCAGATCAATGATCAGATCATCGCCGGATTTAGTAATCCCGATGTCTTCCAACCGAACCGCTGCACCGAATACGACCTTGTCAATCACGCCTGCTGCGTCTTGCTTTTCCTCAATTCGGTCAAAGTCATACCCCGCCCCGAAGGCATAGGTATCGCCCAGATTGCCACCGCTCAGAACGTCGTCGCCCTGACGCCCATCGAGCACGTTTTCCGCATCCAGCGTGCCTTCGATGATGTTATCGCCCCGGTTCCCGCCGGTGATTTGCAGCAATTCCTCCACGTCCGAGATCGACAGCGACTCTTCGCCTTCAAAATCAAAGAATTCGACGCCTTTGGTCGATTCCGAGAACTGGTCCAGAATCCGCAAGCTGTCGGTGAAGCCCTGCACGGTGATCAGCAGGTCGTCGCCGTCCTTGGTGAAGACGACGTTGGCCCGCGTAATGTCGTCGCCAAAGGCCACCCGGTCGCCGGTCTCGACTTGCTTCTCGCGGTTGCGCCCGGTCCAGACGGCGCGCACTTGCGTGTCGTCGATGATGTCGCTGCCATAGCCTGCATCAAACCGGTAGGTGTCCCCGTCCGAGCCACCGATCAACAGATCGTCGCCGCCGCGCCCATCGATGGTTTCGGCAAAGTCCGATCCATACAGCGTCTCGCCCGCGTCGGTGCCGATGACGTCCAAATCTTCTGGGTTGATGTCCAGATAGCTGATCGTGCCGTTGCCAAAGTCGAAGAACTCAATGGCGTTGCCCTGCGCCCCTGCGCGGACGTATTGGCCTTCGAACACGATGGTCTCGTCGCCGATGGTAAAGATCATGTCTTCGCCATCTCGGTCCAGCTCGACTTGTGTCCAGTCAAAGGCCGAGATGCTCAACCGGTCGGAATCCCCGCCCGCATCAAAGATCGTCTCGCTGCCATAGCCCTCGCCATAGACGTAGGTGTCTGACCCGCCAAACCCTTCAAGCCGGTCGTCCCCGGCCCCACCGTCCAGAATTTCCGAGAACTGGAAGCCGTAAATCGTGTCGTCCCCGTCGGTCGCGGCCGCATAGACGAACTCCTGCAACAGCTTGCCCCAGGACCAGATGGTGCCATCGCCGAATTCGAATTCCTCGATCCGGTTGGTCCACATGAAAGTGATGGCCTTGTACTCAAGGAAGTCCTTCAGCACGACACCGCCTTCGGTGCCCTCGTGGCGCAGGGTCAGCGTGTCAGACGCCCCGTCGCGCTCAAACACGAAATCGGTCCAGCGCAAATCGTCCTCAAAGACCAAACGGTCGGCGGGCGCACCAAACAGACCGATGCTGTCAACATCTGCGTCGTGGATGACGTCCAGATCGTCCCCTTCGCCCCAGAAATACGTGTCCCCCGCACCGCGCCCGGTCAGAAGGTCGTTGCCTGCCCCGCCGCGCAACTCATCGGCTATCACAAACCCATAGATGCCGTCTGCATCATCGGTGAGCGCGTTGTCGATGACCCGCTGCGCCATTTGTTCGAAGTTGATGTTGGTGCCGTCTTCGAAGGTAAATTGCTCAATGATGTAGGGCGCGATCAGATCAAGGCTGAATTGCTCGTTCAAATCGCTGTTAAACGTCTGGTCAAACTGGGTCAGGAAGCTGCCAAGGTTCAGGCGCATGCCCTGGAATTGACCTTCGATGGTAATTTTGTCGTCGGTGTCGTTGCCGTCCTCATCCAGGATGAAAATTTGCAGATCGTCGCTTTCGCCGTCGCGCTGCAAGCGGATCGAATCCGAGCTGATATCCCCATAGAACTGCAGGAAGTCATAACCGGTTTTGGTGATGTCCGTTGGCACCCCAAACAGGCCGCCGTCGACATCCGGCTGGCGGTCGCGGATCACATCGGTGCCATCGCCTTTGCGATAGATGTAGATGTCGTTGCCCAGCCCGCCGATCAGCACGTCATTGCCCAGACCGCCGAACATCACGTCCACGGATCCCGATCCTGCGATCACGTCGTCTCTGTCGGTGTCGGCCCCTTCAACCACAGCGGCCGCGATTGCGAACGGATCCCAGACGGTGCCGTCCACAAAAGAGATCGACGCCATATCCATGCGTTGCTGTTTTTGCCCGAAGGACGGTGCAAGATCCCCGATGAAGTGGTTCTCGACAAGAATTTCGCCGGTTTCCCCGGCCACGGTCAGGATCAGATCCTGCCCCTCACGGCGCGCGGTGACATCCTCGGCCCGCGCATGCGAGAACCGGATTTCATCGCCTTCCGTCAGATCGACGTCGCGGATGACGTCGTTGCCGAAATTCTTACCGATGAAATAGATATCTGCGCCGTCGCCGCCCAGATAGGTCTGATCGCCTTCGGAAACGATGATGAAATCACCGCTCCGCGTGCCGACAACCTCGGAGGCATCGGCGGCGTGTTCAATCAACCGCTCTTCGGTCAGGTTGAACTGGTTCATCACGGTCGCAAAATCGACATCCAGCCCAACGTTTTCATAAGCCGCAAGCAGCATTTGCGTCAGGTATTTCTGGTCAATTGACATGCTCGCGCCGGCAATATTGTTCGCCGCGTTTACGTCAAAGTCGACATAGATGATCGACAGGATATCGTTCCAATCGCCCAAGTATTGGAACGTATCGTCATAGCCCGCTGGCGCATCTTCAAAGATCGCCTCGAACACAGGCACCATTTCGCGCCCGCTTGTGGAAAAGAACTTGTCCGTCTCAAGGTTGTAATCGACGTCGCGCAAATAGTCCTTCAGCCCGCCTTGGAACGCAAGCCGCACCGCATAGGCGCGCGATGCGACGATCCACTGACCGTACAGTACATCCACCAACTCGATCATCGCCGGGATTTCACGCTGGCCATCCAGCGCGCCCGCGCCGTCCGGGTTGATCTTGTAGTCAATCACACCGGTCGCCGCGTCGATGGAGGCTGTTAGCATCTCGGGCCGGAACTGGAATCCCCCCATGGACGTAGCAAAGTTCAGCTCGCCCTGTGTCATGATCTCAACGCGGTAGCTGGATGCGTCGCTTGAATTGATCTCGTCAAGCGTGTCCAGATCAATCTCGAAGTTGCGCAGGTTGAAGTCACGCGCATCGCCGAACTTGTCCTGCAGCTCCAACGCGCGGTCCAGATTGCGCGCCCAGACAAGGAAGGTGCCGTCTTCGTCCGTCACTTCGACCGAGAAGTCGACCGCAACCCCGTCAATCGCGTAGATGCCGATCCGCTCCACCGGGATCGAGGCATAGATGTTGTATTCGATGACTTCCGTGCGCCAGTCCGCCCCCTCGGGTTTGGCTTGCGCGTGAATATCTTCGATGGTCGGTGCGTCAATAACAGCGCCAGTGTCATCGACAATTGGCGTGCCGCTGGCCAACTGCCAGCTGCCATCGGGCTGTTCAATGCCATAATCCAGGATTACGGCACGATCATCAACGATTTCAAAAAGATATGGTGCATTTTCGCGGTGCTGCACCGCCGCCGCACGGTCACTTGGCGAAAACGCCTGTTCCAGCATCCAGCCGCCATCCAGCGCCAAGACGTCCTGCAACGTTGGACGTGCAATGATGGTCCCATCCGCGTCCGTGACGTCGCCGCCCGACGCCAATGTCCAATAGCCACCAGATGCGTCTTCGACATAGACCCCGCGATCCAGCAGACCGGTTGCATCTGCCAGCACCGGCACCAGCTCAAGCGAGGTTTCGAGGACTTCTCCCCAAGCCGACAATGTCGGCGCCGCCAAAGCGCGCAGCTCGGTCAGCTTCGGGTTCACCATCGCCGCGGAATCCCGCGCCACAATGGCCGACATGTCGAAATCATTCGATTGCGCGACCGACAGATCGGCAATAGTCCCGAATCCGTTCAGATCAATGAGCGCATCTGCATCAATCCAGCGCGCCAGCCCGGTTTCCCCGGCAAACTCCGTGGCCGATTGGTTGATCTCGAACACCGCGTCATAGGCCAGACGCTGCACCCCGTCCGCAAATTCATAGCGGATGTAATCGCCCAGTTCCGCACCTTGTGGCGTGGTGATGTTCAACGCCAGACGATCAAGGTTGAACGAAACGATGCCGACCTCTTCCAAAGTCGATAGCTCGTCTTCGCTGCTTTCCCCATCCTGGTTGAAGTCTTGCCACACCAGCAGTTTCAGGAACTCAGCGTCGTTGATATCGACAAGCCCGTCACCATTCGTATCCAGCGCCGCCAATTGGTCAATGCCCGACACGCCGAGATCGCCGAACAGTTCGGTGATGTCGTCAATCCGTGCGTTGCCGTTGCGGTCCATGGCGAGGAACCCGTCATCGCCGGACAGCCAGCCTGTGGTTTCCTTGAATCCGTCGCCATCCATGTCGAATTTCACGCCGTCGCGCGATATCCCGATGGTCTCGATTCCGTCGCCGTCCAGATCAAGGATCAACGGATCTTCAAACGCGGCCCATGACAGGTTCTTGCCGAACTTGATGCCAAAGTTGAACACCGAGAACGTCATGTCCAGCAGGCCAAACAACTGCAACTGCCAGCTCGCAGCCCAGCCTACGGTTGTCGAACCCAAGACCCGCGCCAACGTCTCGATCGCAATGGCCAGCGCCGAATTGGGCCGTTTGAAGTTCATCGCCAGATCGCCAACGACGACCGCACCGTCTTCGTTGAAATACTGCCAACCAACAATCGCCGAGGCGAAATTGTCGTAGTTCTCAAAGACCATCGCACCCTGAGGCATCGGGTCCCCGCGCGGATCCAGGGCGCCTTCTTCGTTGCCGCCGATCCCGGCAAACTGGAACAGCTTGTTGCTGATCAACCCAACGGTGTTGAACACCTGAAGCTCTTGGTCGTCCTTGTTATAGCGGTACACGATGAAGGGCAGGAAATCGTCGAAGTAAATGCCGCTCGCGCCACCATCACCGAAACTCCCCAATGAGAACCCGAGCGGTCCGCCAAAGAACAAGTTGAACCACAGCGGAATACCAGCCGACCCGCCCGTCAGGGGCACACCGAACAACGCAAGATAGTCTTGCTCGCCCGGATCCATCATGGTCACACCAGCGCGGTACCAGATCTTGTCCGAGTTGTCGTAGCTGGTCTGATCAAGCGGTTCTTCAATAGGCAAACCCTGTGCGTCCAAGGACTGGACAGAACCTGTGTAGGTATCACCATAGATGACCCCGCTCAGGGCACTGTTGTAAATCCAATCTCGGCCTGCCCCACCGATAAGAACCGCGCCTTCTCCCCAGAGGTTGATCAGCCAATCGTCGCCATCGCCCCCTTCCATGATAAGCTGCGTTTTCTTTTCGACTGTTGGGCGTTCATCCTCCAGACCTTCTGCTGGCGGATCACCGATGCCGTCACCCGCTTCAAGAACTTCTGGGAAGAACCCAATCAGAACGTCGTTTCCGTCAAGGCCACGAACTGTGCCGGACCCAAGATGGAAGATGATGTTGCTTTCATCATTGCCTTCGATTTCGGCAACTTCATTCCCAACATGCCAAGCAGAATTTCCATCTGCAATTTTTGTAACGCTTTCACCACCAACGGTAATAATCTGAGGCGTCAAAGCATTGAATACAGGCGTGATAAAGTTATCGACGACAAATTCCACACCGGCTTCGATGATTTTGTACATCGCCGTTTTCTCAAAGGCTTCCATACCTCGAAGAAGAAATTCCGCCGTCTTCGCAAACCGCCCGTCCGGGTGGGCCGTTTGATAGTTCTTCAAAAACTCTTTGACAGCTGGCCACGCCGAAACCGCAGTCAAAACGCCAATAGCGGTCCATCCAACTGGGCCGGAGAAAGCCAATAGCCCGCGCACAACAGTCGCAAAACCAGCCCCAATGACGAATGTCGCAGGAAGGGCTGCCAGCGCCTCAGGCGTCTTTTCAAGGGCCCAGTCGGCAAAACTCTTTTCAACATCGACGGTTTCCGCCCGATACTGCATCGTTATGCTCATCGCACCGGTCACGATCCCAGCCGCACCCAGAGCCAGCGCAGCCTTGCTGGACGCCGACATCGTCGAGGACTCCTGCCCCGCTTCATAGGCATCAATCGCAGCTTTGGCCTGCTCGCCCATCACCCGGATATCTTCGTCGCCAGACCCAAGATCAAGATCACGCTCAAGCGTTATCAGGGCTTGTTCGTGGATGCGCCGTACAGTGGCAAGATCGTCATCGTTGATGTCTTGAGGCCGTTTCGCAATGACTGCCTTTACAATCTCAGCATATGTTGTCGGCTTCCCATTCGGGAACAGACTGCTGTCGTTCATTTGGCGAACGGTTCGATCCAAGGTTTCGCCGAAACTTGCGGAGTTCTTGAACGCGTTTAGCCGCGTGACCTGATCGCGAACATAGTCGGTATCCGTATTGTTCGGATCATAACCTTGCAACTCCAATTGGTTATGAACGACAAGGTACTCGGCCCGAAGTGAATCGGGCAGATCGAATGACAACCCCATCAAGCGGCCAAACTCAGCGTTGTTCGCAACAAGTCGATCATTGATGTCGGCAGGTGGATTTAGAAAGGTGCCGTTTTCGTCAAAAGCAGGGCCGCGCAACTGCTCGATAAGCTGGAACCCTTTGCTATTTTGGACGTTCGCAAAGGTCTCCTCCGCCGCCCGCGCAATGTTGTAAGTGTCTAGGTCAATCTCACCGCTAAGAACACGCGCGTCGCGCGCGCCATTGATCACAAGGCTTTGGACCTCGCCTGCGCCAAAGATGCGGTCAAGCACATCTTGGGTCAGATATCTGATGCCGACATAGGTTTGATAATTCTGAACATCCACAATCGCTTTGCGAACCAAATCGATTTCTTGCTCCGGCGTTGGATCAGCGAGTAAAGCCGCTTCAAGGTTCCGGTTCAGTTCATCAAGATAGCGATCGCCCGTTGGGCCGCCGCTTAGGATATTTTTGAATGACGTTGGCTCATTCGCATGCGCGGCAAGGCTTTGAACAAGGCCGCCTTGGGTCGAGTTCGGAAGTAGCGTTCCGTTGGACGCGTCATCAAACAGCGCTAGCTTCGGAAGCTCATTGTCTTCAAGAACCTCATTGATCGTTTGATAGATCGCAATTTCGTTAAGGGCTTGTTTGTTCCCAACACCGTGGGCACCGTCATGCGAAGATTTGAATGTCCCCGCATCCGAATTCGCCACGCGCCTCGGAAACAAAGTACCCCAAAGTCCGATTGGGTCCGTCGAGTTCGTACCATCATCGAAACGTATCAAATTCGTAAACTGGACCATGGGATTTACCTACTGAGAGTTATTGTGCTGGAAACGACCATTGAAAGTCAGTGCCCGTAAGACCTGCATCGTTGACGGCTTGAACGAATGCATCACTGACAAAAATGATGCCCGGATACTCGGCCGTAGCAAAGATCGGCCGCCCTTCCGTTATGTTTGCATCAAAGACGATATGCTGTTCGCTCCACGGCCGATCGAACTGAAAAAAACCGTTCTCCGTGAATCCTGGTTTAGTCTTTTGTTTGTGCATCGCGTGCAACCGGACAGACGGAATGAACCAATAACGAACTGCCTGAACGTTGGGCTGTTTGCCCTTAACAACCTCAAACGGTTCTAATTGAACCGCATCAGGCGCAATTTCCCCAACCATTGCCTTGAAGGTCTCTGAGACAGAGAACCTGTTAAGAACAATACTCAGATCTCCGATCGCTTCTACTTTTCCATCGCAACTCACTTGCGTTGGCAAGTACTCGGTGTTGACCCGTCGACCCGACAACATGGATTTCGACTTTCGAATAGGTTTGCTGCCGATATCTACACGGTCATCAATCATAGTGACTTTTCCCAAGTCACCATCGACCGGGGTCAAGTACGAAGTATACTCGGCGACGCCTTTTACTCCCAAAGCCCAATAATTCATGAGATGTCTCCGTGCATATCTTGCGTCTTTCTAGAGCGTTGCGAATTAAGTTTATGGCTGCAATCCCCCGGCCTCAGGGTAGCCGGTCTAAGCCGTCCCTGGTTGAGGTTCCGACTGCGTCGCGCCCATCTTCTCGAGCGTTTCTTTGTCCACGAGGCGAGAGACGATAGGGTGCATGCGCAAATCACCGCCCTTCAGCAGCGCGCCGAAGTTGGCGATGACGCGGGCGGTTGTTTTGGGGTCTGGCGCTATGACGTCGAACAGCCAGTTGATTGAACCGCTGGACCAGTCTTCGGCCTTCAACCGGACCGGGAACACGCCCGCTTTGATCTGCTCGCGGATTTTGGCGTCCACATCCTCGGAGACGCTGGCCCAAATGGCGAAACCCGCAACGTCGCTTAGCTTGCCTTCCTGCTTGGGGGCATAGGCGATGGCAAGCCTGTCGCGGATCAGGGGATCCAGCACAAGATGATTCAAATCAGCAAGGGTCTGATGACGATAGCGTGGCATGGCCATCATGGCCATCGTCACTTTCCCAAAGCTGTCCCGGACATGGTCCCGAACCTTTTCTATCTTCTCCAGAACCGCTGGGTCGACACTGGTCGCACCGTTACTCGTCCCGCCTTCTGGCGAGGTTCCATTATTCTCCACCACGTCCCCCGTGTATATTTCGGACCGTTGAGGTCTCGGACTTTCGTTTTACGAGAACTTGACACGCGTAGGTTGCTTAATCAACCTTTACCTTAGGCCCGCTTTGGACTTGTCGAACTGCTCCATCCATGGCGGAAGGCCCTGTTGCCCAAGCGAGCTTGAAGCCCGAGTATTTCGGCGCTTTGGCAGGAGATTTCTTATAGGCTTTGTTGCATTAGGTCAGGCACATTCCAGGTTGGATTGCGAAATTTCCTCCATCTTGCTGGAAAGCAAAGAAAATGAAAGATGGCAAATACTGAGCTTAACGTACGTGAACGATGCAGGATCCACCCGCATCGAACGCCTGTAGCACAGTACGTTGTGAGCTTCGCGCCGGGAACTTCGCACAAGGCTAGCACACTGACCTAACAACGCTTCTTGCCGTGTGCATAGTGCTTCATCGTTGTTGCTTTGGTGTTAGAGAATTGATTTTATTGGTGAAAACAAATGGATTTCGGGTCTCCCTGCCAAACAACTGTCAAGACGAATTTATTTCGTCAAGAAAGTCGCTCTTGAAATTTTCCTGACGAAAGTTTTGATGAGTTTTTTACAGGGTTCGTTGCGTTGTCCGAACTTGATTTGATCAGATCTCAGGCCTGGAGCGGACCTTCACTGCGGCATGATTGAAGGAACGCAATGCGGACGAAGCTGCCGTTTGTGCAGCTACACCAACGGCGGCCTCCAAAAAGAGCTATTCAGCGTCGCGACGCTCGATGCGATCCAATGCTTCGCGTAAAACCGTGGCTGAGCGGGTTTTTTCCGCATCGTTCATCAAGTCAGTATTCATGGTCAAAGACAGATGAGGCTCAATTCGTTGAAAGCGCGGCACAGCGGGCGTTAAATACTCTGCGACGTTGCGCAACTTGAAGGTTCGTACTGGCCGCGCAAAGCCTTTGACGGTCAGTGGCGCGCCCTCACCCGCGGTGACCCAATCTTTGACCAAGGCAAAGGTCTCATTGGCCAGCAGGATACCACCAACGTCGGCGGCACTTTCCAAACGGGCTGCAAGGTTCACCTCGCCACCAATTATTGTGTAGTCCATGCGCTTGTCAGAGCCAAAGTTGCCAACCGTACAATAGCCTGTGTTAATGCCAACACGCAGATCAAATGTATCCTCCAGACCCAGATCGAGCCATTCCTGTTTCAGCTCTTGCACGCGGTTTTGCATCGCGATTGCCATCCGGACGCAAGCAGAGGCATCTTCTTTAACACCTTTAGTTTCAGGGTCGCCAAAGAAAACGACAACAGCATCCCCGATAAATTTGTCAACGGTACCGCAATGCGCTTCGGCGATGGAGGACATCTCGGTCAGATAGCGGTTGAGCAAAGCGGAGAGTTCTTCGCTTTCCAACCTGTCGGTGATCTCGGTAAAACCAACGGTTTCAGAAAAGAACACTGTGAGTTTCTTGCGCTTTGCTATGGCTTCATCGCTTTGATCACCCGTCAGGATCGCATCGAAAAGCTGTGGTGGCAGATACTTGGCCAAGCGGTGCGACAAGAATTCTTTCTCCTTTGCGCGCTCAGCCTCAGCCAGTGAATTTTCTACCTGCGCTGTTACGTTCAATTTGGTTTTTTCCAAGTTGGCTACAACGCATGAGACCGCAGTAACAGTCAAAGCGCTTGTAAACAAAACGGAAAACCAAACCGGCAGATGACCATAAACTGCGGTTGAGACACCGTTCGCGAAAAACACCGACAACGACGTTATCACACCGGCCACGGGCAAGGACGTCACGACTACCAAGCAGGCAATTGCGAACGACGTTGTACCCAACATGATTATGACTGCGGTGACTGGGTCCGCCAGCGCGCATATTTGTGCAGAGTTTCCAGGCGATGATGTAACGGCTGTAATCATCCAAGATCGTGCTCAGATAATACCAGCCCCAGCCAATGATCTTGAAGTAGGTGAAGTCCGTCTGCCACATCTCGTTGATAGTCTTGGTTTTGTCCTTGAACTCATCAGCCGCTTTGATGACGACATAATCGGGTGCGGTGATCAGGTCTGACGCCTTCAAGACACGATAAGCTGATGATTCAGATATAAAATACTTCTTCTCATCGGTGTATTTAACTGCCAGCTCTCGTGTACTCAACGCCTCATATTCCAATGCAAACTCAATCAGATCATCGCGGCGGACATCCGGAATGCGATTCCAGACTGATCCTGGGCGCAGCGAATGATCCGCCAACCCATCTAGGCCACCGTCGACATATAGATCATACCACCGATAAAACGTGCTGCGCGGAATGCGCAGCATATCAAGTGTCTGTTTGACTG
>JBDWAL010000026.1:0-38124 GCA_039978895.1 Aliishimia sp. | reverse complement strand
CCGTGCTTCCAACGTTTCTCCGTCGATGCCAATGTCTATCTTAAGCCAACCTCTCGGAGTCATGCTGCGCATAACCCTGTCGGTCAGTGGATGCGGTGTTGGGAGCCTGCGTGCTTGCGTGCGTTCCACTCACCCTCACCTGCCACATCTGTAATGGCGTCGTTGGGGCCGGTTATGCCGCGAAACGGCAGCCCAAGATCACGGGCGCGGGGTTTGAAAGGCCATATTTAACCCGCTGTTCTGGCTTGAGCCTCTAACCTTTGGCGTTGGAATGCGTCGAAATCCTCTGCGGGTTGTTGTTCCACAGCCATGGCAAGGAATGGGTCGACAACGTCGGTGCGATGGCCGGACAATTGTTCAACAATCGCGAGGCCGCAGAAGGGGACGACAACTTCGGCATAGCCACCTTCGTGCACGGCGACGATCCGACCGTCGCAAACCTCATCGGCCAAGTCCATGACTTGACGAGTCAATTCGCGGTAGGTGTCCGAAGTGCACTGCATGCGCGCTAATGGATCAAAGGAGTTGGCATCCAAGCCCGAGGCGACGATGATTAAGTCGGGGTTAAAGTCTCGGATTGCCGGTAGTGCCAAAATTTCGAATGCATCCAGATAGGCCTGTTGGCCGCCACCCGCGAGCAATGGGATATTCAGGTTCGCCCCGACGCCTGCGCCTTCGCCTCGCTCGGACGCAATCCCTTGGCCCGGTGGAAAGCAGTTTTCCTGATGGATGGATATGGTGAGCGTATCGGCGCGGTCATAATAGATGGACTGTGTGCCGTTGCCGTGATGGACGTCCCAATCAAGGACCGCGACCTTGCCCAGCCCGTGGTTCGCGCGCGCGGCCTCAATGGCGATGGGGATATTGGCGAGCAGGCAAAAACCCATCGACTGTTCGGCCAAACAATGGTGCCCAGGTGGGCGCGACAACGAGTAAGCGTTTTTGTGCACGCCTGTTAAAACGTCCGACACCGCCTGTTTGGCAAGCCCGGCTGACAGTGCCGCAATTTCAAAGCTGCCAAGACCGAAAGGCGAGAAAATTCCCAAGTCTCCGCCGCCCGCATCGGAGGCTTTCTTGAACTCGGATATATAGCTGCTGGGGTGGATACGCTCCATGTCGGCACTGCTGGCGTGTGGGGCAGACGTAACTGAAATCTGCTTTGACATCCCAGACACATCAAGCAGGGCCTTAAAACGGCGTTTGCTTTCCGGGCTTTCGGCGTGGCCAGAACTGGCGGGGGGTTGTACATATCCGCCAACCGGCATGACCAATGCGTGTTCACCGGTGGTGTGCCACAGGCAGTGTTCATCGAAATAGAATCCAGTGCTCATGAGGCTGTCCCTTTTTTAGTAAATTTCGCGATGATGGTATCAAGCAAGCCTGCAAGGCCGCGTGGGAAGAAGAGGATGATCAAGACACCAGCCGCACCAAGCGCGAACAGGTACCAACTGGACGAAAATCCAAGGAACTCACGCAGTGCAAAGTAGAGCACCGCTCCAAGGATCGGCCCGTGCAGCCGGCCAATTCCGCCAATGATCGTGACAAAAACGAGGGTGACCATCCATGTCATATCAAACGCCGCCACGGGCGTGATAAACAGTGAAGACAAGAAATGCACCGCGCCTGCCATTCCAGCAAAACCAGCAGAAACCATGAAGACGATCAACCTCACCTGCTTGGGTGCGACACCGATTGAACGGGCCGCAACTTCGTCATCGCGCAAGGCCTGCAGGCGTAAACCGAAAGAGGAGCGCATCATAAGCCAAACCACAAACGTCACACCAACGGCCAGCGCAAGGGCGAGCCAATAGGCGTTTGTGCCCATCCATTCGCGGTTCAAATTACGCGCGGCCGTCAATGGCATACCGTTCACGTTGCCCGTAAAATCCACACGCATAACGACGATGCGCAGAATTTCAGCGGACACCCACAGCCCCACGGCAAAATACACATCGCGCAGCCGGAACAGGATCGGCGCAAGGAAAAGGGCCAAACCGGCACTGACGAAGCCTGCAAATGGGATCGCGAGGTAAGGATGCAGGCCCGTATCGCGGGTGACGATAAACAAGGCATAGCCCCCAATGCCGATAAACCCGTGATGGCCCAGCGACAACAAACCACCGTATCCCGCAAGCAGGTTCCAAGCTTGTGCCATGGCGATGATAACCAGAATTTCGGTGCCGAGAAACAACATGCCCCGGCCCAGCATAAAGGGCATCGCGCATAGGATAAGGACTAGGAGCGGGATCAGAAAACGGCTCATCTGGTTCGCCTCTTACCGGCAAGGCCTTCGGGGCGCACCAACAAGATGATCAGCAAAAGGATATGACCGTAAAGCAACCCAGATGCCGGATCCAAGCGGAACCCGATTGCATGCACAACGCCCAAGACCAAGCCACCCAACAAGCTTGCCCAAATCGAACCCAGCCCGCCGATGACGATGACTTCGAATGCGATCAACAAGCGTTCGGCACCCGAAAACGGCGTGATCGATGTGCGCGTTGCCAAAAGCATCCCCGCAACGGCAGCAAGCAGTGCAGATAAACCCATAACGAGTGCAAATATATGTCGGCGATCAACGCCCATCATTGCCACAATTTCCGGATCATCCGAGGTCGCCCGGATGGTGCGCCCAAAGCTGGTGCGGCTGAGCATCCACTGCAACGCCACGAACAAAGTGATCGTAATCAGAAGGGTCATCAGTGGTAACAGGCCAACGGAAAGGCCCCCCAAATCGATCCCTGCGACACCAAAGGAACCCGGATCAAGGCTGCGGCTGTTGGCACCGTAAAGTTCAACAAGCAGGTTTTGCAGTAGAATAGACAGGCCAAACGTCAGCAAAAGCGGTGGTATCGGATCGTCGCCCAGCACGCGGTTGATCATGGCTGATTGCAGCGCATACCCCAGCCCGAACATCAAAACGGCAATCACCGGCAGTAAGATGACCAGTGGCACAGGTACGACACCCACAACAGTGAACGCCAAAAACGCGCCGCCAATGGCCAGTTCGCCGTGCGCGATATTCGCGATTTTCATGACACCAAAAATCAGCGACAGTCCAAGCCCGAACAATGCGTACAATCCGCCAAGCATTAATCCGTTCAGCAGTGTTTCGACCCAGATCATGCCGCGGATTCTCCAAAATAAGCGCGGCTCAAAGCATCAAAATCGACGGCGTTTGACAGTCCGTTCATAACGTCGCGCCCCTCAAGTAAACACAAATAATGATCCGATCCGCCTAACGCGCGACGCACATCTTGTTCGACGATCAAGGTCATCATCTCGCTTGTGCCGCGCAGTTTGGCCAAGGCCGCGTGGACCTCTTCTGCGATGACAGGGGCCAAGCCAAGCGACACTTCGTCAAGTAAAAGGACAACCGGATTTGCCATCAAGGCCCGCCCGATGGCGACCATCTGCTGCTGCCCACCTGACAGAAGGCCCGCAGGTCGATCCGCGAATTCCTCAAGGATGGGAAACAACGCCCCCACCGACGACAGATCCCAAGGGCCCTTGCGCCCCACGCGTGCGCCCATCAACAGGTTTTCACGCACGCTGAGTGATGTGAACATGCGTCGCCCCTCTGGCGACAGAGCAATGCCTGCCTTTGCACGGGCTGGCGTTGACAGATTGGTTAGGTTCTTGCCATTCAGGCGCACCTCGCCGCGCGTTGTCACCAGCCCACAGATCGCCCCCAACAAAGACGACTTTCCGGCACCGTTAGCCCCGACCACAGCGAGCGTTTCACCGGGGTTGAGCGCAAAAGACACATCAAACAAAGCATGAAAATCACCATAGAACGCATCAAGTGCGCTGACCTCAAGCATGGGTGACCGATCCTAGGTATAACTCGCGTACGCGTACATCTTGAGACACCACTTCGGGCGCATCCTCAACGATCTTTTGCCCAAGGTGCAGCATCAAAATTCGATCGCACACGGCATTCAAAGCATGGGCGATGTGTTCGATCCAAAGGATCGCCAACCCAGGACGTTTGAGCGATGCGACCAAGGTAATAAGATCTGCAACCTCGTGTTCGCTTAGCCCGCCGGATATTTCATCCAGCAGCAGAACTTTGGGATCCGTCGCCAACGCCTTGGCCAATTCTAATCGTTTGCGATCCAACAGGCGCAGCTGATTTCCAGTAGCCTTATGCAGACCCGATAGCCCGGTCTGCTCAAGGACGTCATCCGCGCGCTGTGATGCATCTTTGAACCCAAGGCCCGCACCGGCGATCGCCGCCAAAACAAGGTGTTCGCGGACAGTCATTGATCCAAAAGGTTTGGGCACTTGAAACGCGCGCGCAATGCCGTGGCCCACACGTGTCTCAACGGGCATTTGCTCAATAGCCTGACCATCGACAACGATTGTCCCTTGGTCCGGTAAGGTAACTCCGGTCAGCAGGTCGAAAAACGTGCTTTTCCCCGCGCCATTCGGCCCCATAATTCCCAGACATGTTCCTCCGTCGACGGACGTGGACAAATTATCCACGACCGTCAGAGAGCCAAAGGCCCGGGAGAGATCATTTACTACCAGCATAGAGATTTAGATCAACGCAGAGAGCGGCAGGGTGGTATCTTGCACACTGACAGAAGGTGCCAATGTGTTTTCGGTGATGATCAGTTCAAACGGGTGCTTGCCGCCATCGGTTTTGCGCCACTGAGCGCCTGCGACCTCGGTACGCGCCACGTTCTTGATCGGTGATCCGGCAAAATCGATCGGTCCTACCAGCGTATCAAGTTTCATACTGGCAATTGCATCCCGCACCGCATCTGGGTTCTTTGGATCGCCAGATTTCTTGAGCGCCTCAATGCCGGTTTCAAACAGCGCATGGCTGTAACCAATCGTTTGAATCCACTGTGCCCCTGAATGGGCTTCCCAAGCATCGGCGATTTCTTTGCCGGTTTGGCCCGTGAGCGAGGATTTGAATGGCATGTTTGGCGTCCACCATGCTTCTGTGGTCATGCCGTTACCGCGATCGCCCATTGCCTCAATCGCACTTGGGAACAGGAAGGCGGCGGCGAATGTCGCGACTTCGGGTGAAAAGTCCATCTGACCGGCTTGTGCCCAGAAGGTGGACCAATGCGGTGGGAAGCCAAAGCCGGAAACGATCTGCGCATTGGCCTCTTTGAACCGCGAAACCTGCGCGCTGAAATCTTGCGTTTCAAGCTGGAACATCCCGCCACTGGCGTTCGTATATCCGGCTCCGGCCATGACGGCGGGCAGGCCCAGTTCGGGGCTAGCAAATGCTTGCCCGGCAGGATTATCGAGATAAAAACCACCAACAACCTTGTTCGTTTCAACCTGATCCCAGATGCGCGTGAACGTGTTCATCGCATCATCGGCGCCCCAGAAGAAAGTGAAGGAGTACGGGAAGCCCTGTTCGGGATTGGAGCCACGACCAAACATCCATGCCTGCCAGGGCCCCATTGTGGATATTGACGGCACGCGGGAAATATCGGCCATCTCTCCGACGGCTACAGACGCGTCTAGGTCTTGGAACAGCAACAAATCAACGCCTTCGCGTTGGATCAACTCGTTCCCAACCGAGGTGGAGCGATTCATGTTTGATTGGTTGTCCGCATTCAAAAACTCAACGGAATATTTGTGCCCGCCAATGTCTAGGCCATCTTTGGTGATCTCTTCGATCTTTGATAACATCCAAGTGTCAGCGGCTCCGAATTCGGCACGTGGCCCTGACTGGGCAGAGATATAGCCGATGCGTAGTTCGCGTGATTGAGCCCGAACGATACTTGGTGCTGCGAGAACGCCAGCGCTAGCAGCGCTTGTGCCGAGAAAAAGGCGGCGCGAGATTGGCTTGATTAGTGTCATGGTATTCTCCCCAAAAAAGTTGTGGGAAGCTTGGAGGGTATTTTATCGCAAAAAAATAGCGCATTTGCACTATTTTTGATTATTCATAATTTGCGCGAGACCAAGTTTGCTGGAAACACCCATCTTTTGGTAAATGGCCGTCACTTGGTTGCGTACGGTATTGAGGGCGACCTGCCGCGTGTTGGCAATCTCACGCATCGTAAGGCCCGTTATCAGCATCTCGGCGACGTGCCGTTCCTTTGGGGATAGGATATCTCTAAAGCTTGAGGGCGACGCGTGGATCAACATCAAGGACGTATCGTACCGCTGACTTGTAAGCCGTAAATGTTTCCCACCCCACACGCGTTCTTTTTCTGACAATCGACGCAAGACCCGGTCGCGTTCCCCACCGACCAACCTTTCCTCATCCAAAAGGCCGATGAATCCGCGAGTTGCTCGAACCATTCCGCACTGCGCGCTCAACAATGCAACCTCACCACCGTCCAGAGCTGCCGTGCGCAATTCTGCCCTTAAGCAAAGCGATAGAGCTTGCTCCAAGTGGCGCAAGATCATCCTGAAATCGTTCGTTTCTTCCTCTGTAAAAGCCGGCTCATCTTCGCCACGGTATAATGACATGAAAAAATTAAAATCAGAATTTCCTTGCAACTGACAATGCCCATTCAACGCAGAACCGATCCCGAAAGTGTCCAAAAACTGACGGAACTCTGGTGGAAGCGAAGTGTTCCGTTTTGTGACGGACATCGCATAGACCCGCAGATCCCGACCATGATGGATAAAGGGGTCGAACCGCGCAACTTTGTGAAAGGCATCTTCAAAATTGGCAGGCAAATACGCGGTTTCGGAATTTACAAATATGGTTTGCGTCGCAGAGAAATTGGACCAGCCCCACCAAGCAGACTCACATTTCACGACATCACGCAGTAGGGCGATCATACTGCGGCTATGTTCTTTGGGCGGATTGTTCGCTGCGGAGGCGGATAGTTGTAATAAAAATTCGCTAAGATCTTTGTTGTGCATTGGTGCTCCAGAACGAATGCTGCCCTAGCGAACTATACCTTGGACAACGAAGATTGACAGCAACGCGATTGCGTTAAATCGCCCAACAAGGACAAGCTCTCTAGCTAGGAAAAACAAACGGCAGCACTTTAGGTTTGACCTTTGGTCGCCTCGACGATCCCGCTCTCTCTCTGCCAAAACAGTTATACTTGCTCACTTCAGGTCTTTGGAAGGCAGCTTAGGGCCGTGATTAGCAGGGTCAGTTTTGCCCGTTTCCCAAAAGCCGACTTTGGCTGCGATGCAGAAAAACGGTAAAGTTGGCTGAAAAGCGCGGACTTTCGTGCCGGTCATACCGCCGCGCATGACGTCGACGAAAAGAGGGTCGGTGATCAGAAACTCAGCGCTGGTATCGTTCAGTTGGTGTTTGATCTTGGCTGCGGTGTAGGTGGGATTGATCGTTGTGATCGTGCCACCAGCCCATGCAACGGCATGAAAGATAACGCAATAATCAGGAGAGTTCGGCGCGATTAATGCAACTGTGCACTTTTTCCGTATCCCTTTGCGGTCAACCCACCAGCCAGCGATTTGACCGCCTCTATAAAGGCGTTGGCCGTAAGACTTTCGCCATGGTGTCGCGCTCGCTTTGCGATAGTGAGGTTCGTCATTCGATACCAAAGGCAGATTTGCCCTTGGCGTTGCTGGCAAGGATGTGTTCCGCGCCGTACGGCTTAACCTTCAGGGCTTGACCGTCGACGCAAAGCCGCGAAGCTGCCAATGCCTAGCAAGAGAAGTGGCAATCCCGCGGGAAGTGGAACTGCACTCGTTTGGGTGCCGATACCCGCGCGAATGTTGTCAAACTCGGCATCAAATTTACTCGGTCCCGAAAGAAGCAGCGAAATCGCGCTCACGTTTGTCAGGCTGATACCGGAAAAATCAGCAAAAGAGAACTCCAACGTACCGGCCGACACGCCCGCTTTCGAAACGGAAGTACCGTTGATGTCTAAGGTATAATCGATAGATGTATCGCCGCTTAAAATGTCGATGAAGATCGCCGAATTTGTCCCATCGACCAAATCGGCACCGAGTGGGCTCCATTCGAACAAAGCTGTCCCGGTCACACCTGCTCCCATTCCAACTGCGGCCGTACCGCCCAACACTATGGCTTGAACTTGCTGACCAAACGCATTGCCCGTTCCTGCAGGGGTAAGCCGTTCGACAGTGATGCGCCTTGCGCCACCAATCGCGTCAGGTGTTGGGCTTGATGTTGTCGCTGGGTTAAGCGGACTAGCCCCTGATGTAGGGGCCACCGCGAACTGAAAACCCGTTGTGTCAAAGTTATCAATGTTAATTGTAGCGGCATTTGTAGCCGAAGCAGCGCAGAATAGCAGTCCGGTGAGTATTGACAGATATTTCATTTGATCCCCGATGTTACTTTTTTGGAATTTGTTTTGGTTGAAGTTTAAGGAAGACCGTCCATCAATCGGCGTTTTTGCCAGAGCGATGCGTGAAGCAGACTCGCAAGAAATTCAAACCGTTGAGGTTGTGTTCGATTGTTTCGTTTCCAGAAAAACAGTTGGCAAAGTGACCTTACGAAGCAAATAATCAGCACCATTCTCACGAAGATAGCTGTCGTTTTGATCGCAAAAATCAGTCATGCTGATGCCAAGACCCTTTGATCACAATTCCGCCCTCACCACCTCATCTTGACTGGTGAAGTCTTGCGGTCTGGCAAAAATTTTTCTGGATTAACGCCATCGACCATGTCGATGTCTATCAGCTCGGCCCGGTCTTTGCGACGATTTCGGTTATGCTGGCATACGGCTTCCACCACCTTTTCCGGTTTCGGTGATGTAAATTCTGTGGCGCGGTAGGTTGTCATTGTTCATCTCCCCTCGAACTTTAAAGCCTTGGGGCACGTTAGAGATGTGCCAGATACATCGCTTGGGCAATATTGCCTAAAGATCTGAATTTTCGGAGTCAGAAGGCACTTTTCACGCGCCTAATTTGCTTTCCACATGCGCGACCAGTCAAAACTATTCGGCAGGCTGCGGGAACATGGTGCCAACAATCGTGAAAATTGACAGCGCTTGCATCAATTCCCCAAAGGAATTGACCTGCACCTTGGCATAAATCGACTGAATTTGATTGCGGACTGTTTTTTCGGATCGATCTGTTGCTGCGGCAAGCTCTGATACCGAATTCCCGTTTAGCAGCGACACACAGACCTCAGCCTCCTTAGAAGAAAGTTGGAACATGTCCCGCAACAGGTGGTGACTAATGTTGTCGCTTGTCCGTTGGCCGAAGAATATCGCGTAGAGGTTTTCGGAATGAAGCATATCCTGATCGATCTGGTTGAGATCGCTGAAGGATGACCGAAAGGGGACCATGCAAAGGGACAGGTTGGCGTCGCCGTCGGTCATACGCATCCCTTCAACCGCGAGGCCCTGATCCATATCCGATAGTTTCTTGCTTAGCGCTTTATCAACATGATTTTCGGCAGCGGTTAACCGTCCTGCAGGGTCAACAAAAAGCGCATCGCTACGATTTAGAAACCGCTGACCCGACGCGTTTGCGAAAATGAATTTCCCGTCTGCATTCACCACAAGCATTGGGACAATGATCACATCAAGAAACCCGCCAATTGCCTTGGCTGAATTGCGGGACAGCACGATGGCGCGGGCCACCTCATGGGCGCGCACAAGATGCGGTGCGAGCAAGGTCATCAGCTCGAACAGTTCGTCATGCAACCTTTCTTCAGCCTCGCGGGTATCTGGCAAAGCGATAGAAAGTGACGCGCCCTTGTCACCAACCAGTGCGATCTTGGTCGAGATGAACTGGCCCAATCCAAGCGGTTTTAGGTTCTCCTGATAAACGGTCGACTTTTCGTATTTATCGCGAGGGATGAATTTGAGCGAACTATCAACATAGCCAGCAGGCGCCCGGGCGTATGCAATGTGGTGTGTCGTGGTGGGGTCAGAATAGTCTTCGATGAGTGAACTCGGCGTTTGGTGTTTTTCCGGAACGTCCAGCGTCGCTGAATAGATCGGAGTAAGCATCAGGTTTTCCTGACCAATCACCATCGCGGCAATTCCCGGAAAATGATCGACAAGCCTGTCAATCAGTCCATGGAACTGGTTCCGCTCCATGGATGAGTCGTAGACGGTACCAATCAAATCAGAAATCTCGTGCGCGGTAAGTTTGATCGCTGACATATGAATTTGATGAACCAAAAAATGATTGAGACGCAGCATTCGTAGAGCACGGCAATGGTTTTTCCTAGTGTGTTTGTCCTCGATGGTCCGGTGAAGAACGCTGTTTTCATAGGTTGGATCGTTTGTGTCATCGTCATCGTTTAGCGGCAGATAATACACATTGGGGTATGCAGCCCCTTCGGCCTGACTACATTCGTTCTGTCATAGATGGCCCCTCACCACCCTCCGGCTGTTCTGCTCGCACCTACTGCGAGGGGCGGCTTTTCCGCCAATGGTGCTTTTCGCTACACAAACAGCCATTCAAAAGCGGTCCTTTCCGACTTGAGGAAGAAAGTCAGGTTTGTCCGTTTAGCGCACTTCGGTGCCCTGAATTGTTACCGACCTAGGTATAGGATCACGGATTTAGGGTGTTGCGCGCCTTTGAAACTTATCAACTTTTCAATCTTGGCTTGGACTCGGGGAAGTGTAGGGTCCGGCTCGGCACACCCGGCAACGCAACTGAAATCAAAAACTTTGCGACACTGCCCTTAAGAGAGCCCAAATCAGCCGTTCGCTGCCGAAAGCATGAACGTCAGCTTTTGGTATGCCGCCCAGTCGTAGTCAGAATGGGCGACAACGTTATCGGGAACGGGGCGGGAAACAACTGAGAATATTCACCAAAGCTTGGCTTACTGACTGCAACATTTCCGCCAAACACGTGAAGCTCTAATCCTCTGACCAATCGGCGCACTTTCCCTTTGTTTGCCAACACAGTTTGAAGACATGACGTTTTTTTCCGCACAAATGCGCGCGACTTCATTTCAAAACGGCGATGGATTTTCACGCCCAAACGAGCAATTTCATCCGCCATGAATGATCGCATTGATGGGTGGCCAGCAATAAGTAGGCTCTATTTGGGGTCGGCCTTTCGCCCTCGATATTTCGCGGTCAGGTCTGCATCCGCGTCTTTTTCATCAACTGCGCCCAAAATGACCCCTTTGGTGCTGCGTTGTGATCGCGTTTGGCGCAACCGCTCATTGGTGATCGTGGTGCGTTGCGCTGGGCGGCGGGCCCAAGTGTTGACGGCTTCTGTCAGCCGCGCAATCACCTCCGAATATGCCGCGTTTTCGCCCAGATCGACCAGTTCGTTCGGGTCCTCTTCGAGGTCAAAAAGCATGGGGCGGATGCCACCGCCGAAGGTGATCAATTTGTATCGTGCATCTGTAACCATAAACAATCGCGCTTGCGCTGTATCCAGATCAAGCCGTTCAGAAAGCGGCGTCATAGAGTAATCATACTCGCAAAACGCATAGTCACGTGTTTGATCGGCCCCCCGCAGCATTGGCAGCAGCGATGTTCCCTCAAGCACGTGATCAAGCGCGGATGTGTCCCCGCCCGCGGCTTCGACAAATGTGGGTGCCAAATCGATCAACTGCACCAAAGCACTTGATGCCGTGCCACGTGTCGCATCGGCGCGCTCGGACGGATCATAAACGATCATCGGCACGCGCACGGATGCGTCATGACAAAACGTCTTTTCCCCCAGCCAATGATCACCAAGATAATCCCCGTGATCAGACGTTATCACGATCATGGTGTTGTCCATCCGGCCTGTGTCCTCGAGCCAGTCAAAGAGCACCCCCATTTGATCGTCACATTGTTTGATCAACCCCATATAGGCACCCAAGACCTTGTCACGAACATGGTCTTGAGAAAACGCCTGACCAACAGGCGCCTGCATCATACCGCCAAAAACAGGATGGGAGGTTTGCCGCTCAGCGTCACTGCGCACAACCGCACTATAATGTTCTGGGCCAAACATATTGTGGTAGGGGGCCGGCACGATATAGGGCCAATGCGGCTTGATATAGGACAGGTGACAGCACCAAGGCTTATCCCCTTGGCTTGCAATAAACTCCATCCCACGGCGCGTCAGATACGGCGTTTCGCTGTCTTCCTCAGCAATGTTGGCTGGTTTGTCGCTGTTTTCCAAGAACCAGCCGGACAGCACATTGCCCGCCCCGTCATTGGCGGAGTTGGCATAATCATGCCATGGATTTTCGCCCTCATAGCCCTTGTCACGCAGGTATTCGTTGTATTTCAACGCGCCGCCATCATCGTAAAAACCGTCTGGCCCTTCTGGGCGCATACCGTCATCGCGTTCATATACATCAAATCCACACTCAGACACCCGCGCACCGATAACGCTGTCAGGTTCAAGGCCTAGTCGCGCCATCCCTTCTGCGTCTGCCTTCATGTGGGTTTTACCAACAAGCCAACATTCCATCCCCAAGGCACGCAGATGGTCGCCCATGGTGAGTTCCCCGACCTTGAGCGGCACGTTGTTCCACGACGCCCCATGGCTGTGCACATAACGCCCTGTATAGGTGGACATTCGCGACGGACCACATAGCGGCGATTGGATATAAGCGCGATCGAACCGCATGCCTTTTGATGCGAGACGATCAATATTGGGTGTGTGCAAATGTGGATGCCCGTAGCAACTCAGGTAGTCCCAGCGCAGTTGGTCAAACATGATGAAGAGAATGTTTGTTGCTTTGGCCATCAGATGGACTTTTCCGATGACACGCCCTGCGGTTTGCTTTTGTGGCTGATCATCACAAGCGTAACCAAGGACAAAGCAAACAAAATCAATGCGATTGGGTAATTCAACAGCATCCAAACATCGCCATTGAGCAAAGCAAGCGTTTGGGACAGCGACTCTTCAAGCCTTGGACCTAGGAAGAACGCAATGATGAAAATAACCACTGATAGACCCATCGCACCCATCACCAGACCAAGCACGGCAAAAATGAGCATGATCGCAATGCCGAAGATCCCACCTGATGCAAGCGAGACCCCGACAAAGCACAACAGCAACGCCGAGGGAAAGATGATCGACTCAGGTGCAGAAACGATCCTGATCCAGAACCGCATGCCAATCTGTCCAACAATCAGGTTCAACACATTGGCCATAATCATCGCACCAAAAAGCCCGTAGATCAGTTGCGCCTGCTTTTCGAAAAGCAGGGGGCCGGGTTGAATCCCGTGGATCATAAATGCACTGATGATCAATGCCGCCCCCACACTGCCCGGAATGCCCAGCGTCAGTAGCGGGATCAGGTTCGCCCCCATGACTGCAGAGTTGGCAGATTCAGAGGCCGCAATACCGTGCAAGCTTCCTTTCCCAAATGCCTCAGGCGTTTTGGAAGCCTGCCGCGCGCCAGCGTAAGACATAAATGCAGCCGCCGTTGACCCAATTCCCGGTAACGCGCCAAGGATGGTCCCGATCACTGTGCCGCGTATCAACGTGAAGCGACACGACCAATACTCTGCCCATGAAATGCGCTGATCCTCAGGATTGCCAGTGTCTTCCAGCTCTATTCCTGCCTTCATTAATCCGGCGTTCTGCGCCATCCGGCGTAATATCTCTGAAATCGCAAGCATCCCGATAGCCACCGCCGCAAGCGGCAAGCCGTCGTAGACCTCAAAATAGCCAAAATAGAAACGCGGTGTCGCATGTTGCGGGTCTGTGCCCACGGTCGCTGCCAGCATGCCTAAAGCCGCAGCGATAACGCCCTTTGAAAGGGAGTTCCCGATCAGGCCCGAAATCACACAAAAAGCCAGCACGATAAGGCCCATGACCTCTACTGGACCCATCCTTAACGCCAGAACGGCCAGTGGCGCAGAAACTGTGATCAAAACGATATCGCTGAAGGTGTCGCCAGTCACAGAGGAAAACAGGGCCATTTTCGTAGCCTTGAGCGGCTTACCTTGTTTGGCGAGTGGATACCCATCCAGCGCGGTTGCCGCCGCATCCGGCGTGCCGGGCGTGTTCATCAAAATCGCAGGGATCGCCCCTCCGACAAGACCGCCTTTATTGACCCCCATCAGAAATCCGATGGCCACCAGCGCATCAAGACCAAAGGTGAAGGGGATCGCGATCGCCATAGCCATCACAGGCCCAATGCCCGGCACAGCGCCGACAAATTGGCCAAGGACTACACCTAGAAAGACGAAAAAGAAATTGGTCAGCGTAAAGGCGTCAGCCAAACCTGCCAAAACGATACTGAGTTCAGGCATGAGGCCCTCCGAAATCGCGCGGCGTGTTCATGGCAGTGGTCTTTCCAATAGGATCGTCACGGCGAACCAGATTAATGCGGGCATTCCAAGTGTGCCGATGCCCAGCCAAAGCGGGCGTCGTTCCCCCATGACCAACATCAAAACCAACGCCAGAGGCGCGGCTGCAAATTCAAACCCAACGCGAGACATTGCAAACAACCCGGCCACAAGCACCGCCACGATCACGCTGGTTTTACCCCAAGGCAAAGGCTGCAAATCGGTGCCGTCCGCAGGTTTCAGCATCAGCATTGCCCCAGAAACGATTAAGATCACCGATAAGACTTGAGGCATCGTTTTCGGGCGGATTGACCCAAAGTCGACGGTTTCGACCTGTGTTGGGATCAAATAGAAGAAAAGTACCAATCCAAAAGCTACGAAGAAAAGACCGCAAAGACGGTCACTTAGATTGTCCATATTGTTTGTCCCGCCCTCGCTCCTGTCTGGCGAGGGCGGTCTCCCATGTGAGTTTGGCTTACTTACCGAACAGGACTCTGACGTTGTCGAGGCCATCAACGAGCATCTGCTTGGTTGCATCCCCGCCAAGGTTCACAACGTCTGTGTTCAAAGCATTGCGTACAGCCGTTTTGACCTCTTCCGTATCCAGCGCGGTGGCCAGTGCCGCTTCAATCGCCGCCTCGGCCTCATCGGAGGTGCCTTCGGACATCGCAAAGTAGAACCACGGGTCGACATAGATGTCGAAACCCTGCTCGATCAGCGTTGGCGTTTCAGGCGCATAGGAATGGCGCACACGGTTCGCACTTGCCAGCATCTTCATTTCACCGGAGTCGAGGTAATCAGTGTGTGTGCCTGTCGCAAAACCAACCATCGCTTGTCCGCCCAACAGCAGCTTGAGGATCTCGGCGCTGCTCTTTGTTGATAGGAATTGAAACTCGGTGCCGCCTTGCTTTGCCACTTGCTGCATTGTCAGCACCTGTGGTTTCGCATCCGACCCGATGGCCAGACCGCCATTTTCCTTGGCGAAGGCAATCATGCCAGCGATATCATCAAAGGGTGCATCGCTGCGAGCGATCAAAGCCAGCTGGGCTCCGGCTGCGGTTCCCAGATACGCAAAATCATCGAGATCGAATTTCACTTCATCGGGCCGGGTCACAAGGTTGATCATAACCGGCATATTGACGCCAAGACCAACAGTCAGGTCGTCAGCAGGCTTGTTTGCGATGGCGGTGAACATTGCCATGCCGCCGCCGCCTGGCTTGTTTTCTGCAATAACGTTCCAACCCGTTTGCTCTTTCAGCGTATTGGCGACGATCCGTCCGATAACGTCGGTGGACCCGCCAGCACCAAACCCGATCTCGATCTTAAGTGGCCCAGATGGGCTCCAGTCCTGCGCGCTGGCAGGTAGAGCGGTCAGCAATGCAACACCGGCGAGCGCAGCCGAGACGGATTTCAGAAATTTTCTTCTCAATGTCATGGTCTTCTCCCTTTAGAATTTTTCGCAGGCGTCTAAAGCCTGTCTTTTTTGTTTGTGATTAGCGCTTTTGTCTGTCGTTCAAGATTCCAATGAGTTTCACGGAGGCTTGTTCGAAATTGGCGATTTCGGCTTCGCTCAACACGCTTTCAAGCGCGCTTCGGCGATCTTCCATATGCGGCAAAAGCGATTTGACCTGCGCCAGCCCGATGCTGGTGATCTTGTAGTATCGGGACCGCCGATCCGACGTTGATTGCCGTGAGACGATCATGTCCCCAGCCTCAAGCACCTCAAGTGCGCGACTTGTCTGGCCTTGTGCAAATCCGATCCGCTCAACCACTTCCTTTTGGCAAACGGGCTCGGAACTGTCACTCAACGCGGACAGGATACGCCATTCTGGTAAGCTCAACGAACAGCGTTCGTTCAGAATATCGTTGATATCCGCATCGAACATACGCTTGAGCCGTGACGCCAACATATGCACCTGACTGGCACCGGGTGGCGGTGTGCGCAGGTGATGTGGAAAGTCATCAACATCATCAAAAGTCGGTTTTTGAATGCTCACACGAAACGATCTCCCCATCGTTGAAAAAGCCTAGCTGCGCAAATTCTCTGAGTCCAGAAATTAAATCCAAAGGATATACTTTTCTCAAAGAGTGATATTCAGCTCTTCGGGATCAAAAATATGATGCCAAGAACCAGCGAGCCTCTGCTGGTTTTTACACCCAAGACATAGAAGACAGATGAGCCGCAGGGGGGTGGGACTTCGTTTCGCAAGGTGTTCGCCAGACAGCACCGGGGCGATCAATGCGCCAAGTCGCGGCGACACCACGTTGCATTGGGATGGATCGAGCTACGCCTTGGCGTGCCAAAGAAAGGTCGACAGGAGGGAGCTCACAATCGGTTCACGAACACTTGTGCTTACAAAAAGCTTTTCGACGTATTTCAGCCAGATTTGGACAAGACACATGGCGGTGAAACATGGAACCAGAAAGGTCTAGTCAAATGAAAAACTCACTTGTAGCTCTTACCGCACTGCTTGCGCTTTCTCCTGCAATTGCTGTCGCGTCACCTTACGACGACTACGCAGCTTTCAATCTTGCAAACGCCAACATTGAAGCCAGCGCAGAGGTCACGACCCAAGAAGGTGATCTGGAAATCACGACCAATGCGCAAGGTGAAGTGACAGAAATGGTCATGCTGTCTGACGTGGCTTTTGAGTTTGGGTCCGCTGAATTGTCCAAGGATGCGGTCGTCGTCCTTACAGCGATTGCAAGTAAGTTGGATGGCGTGTCTGGGCTCGAAATCGAAGGCCATACAGATAACATCGGCGGCGAAGCTGAAAACATTGCGCTTGGGCTGGCACGGGCCAAGGCCGTAGCAGAATGGCTGATGAAAAATGACTATTTGGCCGAAAGCGAACTAACGCTTCTCAGTGCAGGCGAATCTAACCCATTGGTGCCCAATGTCGGACCCGATGGTGCCGATGACGCGATCGCCCGTGCCCAGAACCGCCGTGTTGCCTTTCACGTCGTAGACACAGAACAAGATATCGAAAACATTGAGCAAGGGGCGGTTCAAAACGCCGTACAAGATGCCACCGTTGTCGAAGCCCCGGCAGAGCCCAAAGTAGAAAACGCCAAAGAAATCTCACCAAGTTAACGCGTCCTGCACCCCTAAGATCTGGCCATGTATCTTCCCCCTTTTGGTTGCGAAATCGTAACTTGGGGGGAACCTACAAACTGGTCGACGTCCCGCAAATGGGTTGCCGCTCGATATGGTTGGACATCGTTTTGGCTTGAGCCACGGAAGTTTCAACGCATGTATGTGAGTGAAAGACGACCAGCTAGCTTGTCCACGAAAACCCATATGATTGACGGCAGCACATAAAGCGGTTTCCGCCAGAATTATCTCCGAATTTTCGAAATCTGAATGTGCAGGGGGGCTATCCGAAAGATCGCTTTTTCGATCTTCGCAGCGGCAGGCGCAGTTTTTTCGCGCGCGTGTTCCTGAAATACGATTTCCTTGCCAATAGGCGCGGATGTTTTCGTTGTATTTGCCCTTGGAACAGTGATCTGGGCGCCACTAGGGACGCCCAGCCAGTTGTGTATTCGGCTTGATGTGTTGTTTTAGAAACCTAAGGCTTCAAGCGAGTTCATTAATGAACTGCCGTCATCCAGAATTGCGTTCCCATTCCATGCAATCAGATTATCCGCGGTCAAATCTTCGGCTTGCGTGTCTTCGATGACGATTTTTCGCCCGCCATTGTTAAGAAGACTGAAAACAAGGTCCCCATCGACTTCACTGACCCTGATTTGGCGATCAGAAAAGCGGTTGAAATCAAACGTGTCTTCATCTGGATCGAAATCAGATACCGTGGTTGTCTCGCCGAAAGCCCACGTCATCCTAATTGATTGAGATCCGTTGTTCGAACCGGGTTCGCCTGAGTCCGTGGGGTCGATCAAATCGATTGTTGGCTCTTCGGGGCGTCCCGTCAGCTCCGCGTATGTGGCCATACCGTCAGAAAACTTGAAATACTCGACATTCTGAACGCTGTCGCGCCCTTCAATGCCATCCAACATCAAAGCCCGATCTCCTGTCTCTTCGACTTGATATTCTGATTTCATACCGTCGAGATAAAGCACGTCGGTACCGCTCCCTCCGTCGATGCTGTTTTCCAGAGCGTTGCCTTGTAGTAAGTCATTGCCGCTGCCACCGATTACGTTTTCAATCTTGGCGTCGACAGCGACGTAGAACTCCTCGCGATTTTCCGCATCTACGTTGGACCCGGCCCCTTCTTTCAGGGTGACCACGGCGTCGTTTGTGCGGTCACTTAGATCGATTGTATCGATACCGCCCGCATCCCAAATCGCGACTGGGGATTCATCGCCAAAGTAGGTGTAGGTGCTGTCACCCATGTTGGCGTCCATATTTGCCCCCCAGAACCTCTGAAGTTCGGCGACATCATAGACACCCAATACGGTAGCTGATGGGTCATGGCCGTTCCCGCCCATGACGGTGTAGCCTTGATCGTCTAGTTCGCCAAAAATGTTCCGACCTGGTCCATAGGTGTGATCCAGTCCAAGCGCGTGGGCTATTTCATGTAACGCCACGAAACGGCCGCGCTCATCGGACCAGTCCCCAAACGTCGACAATGTGACACTGCCGCTATAGCTTTCAAAGAACCCGGTCTCTTGGTCAACATTTTCGTTTGCCGGTCCGCCATTGCCCACAGCGTAATCATACGTTGGGTAGCCACGTGACGTGATGCCAAACATTGCTTCATCCGACTCGTCAACTTGGCGAAACTCGACATTGATATACGTTTCGATGTGATCGAAAGCATCATTCATGGTTCTCTGCATCACGTCAGTTGGCATGTAAGACGCTTGCGTCTGGAACGACGCCGCTTGAGTGCCAAGGTCAGAAGTGAAGTGATATGTAATGATAAAAGCTTCGTCCTGGGGAACCAGCGGGTTTCCATCGATGGGCTTGAAGCTGTCAGACAAGTCCGGAAGCTGATCAGGCAATTGTCCAACCACGGGGATCTCGGCAGGAGCATTGAGACTGTCAAGCGACACGATACCTTCGCTGTCGTCGGCCTGTACTTCATCTAGGTCTTGTTGCGGTGGCATGTCGTCTTCTTGTGGCGGCATGTCGTCTTCTTGTTGCGGTGGCATGTCGTTTTCTTGTGGCGGCATGTCGTCCGGTTGTTCGGCGGTGGTGGGTTGCGTTGGCATAGGCGTGGGCTCATGAACATGACCGTCGTCGCCATGATCGTGGCCGTCCTCGTCGTCGTCATGAACATGGTCGTCATCGTCATGACCTTCGTCATCAAGGTGGAGGCCGTCGTCGTCATGATCGTGACTTTCATCGTCATGGTCGTGACTGTCGTCGTCACCATGATCATCGCTGTCATCCGATGCTTGTCCGATCAGGTTATGGATTTTAGCCTCTGTATTTTCATCCTGAATGGTGAAATTGGCAGGGGACAAATCCGCGAGGTGAATGCCCGGAATTTTCTGGACCTGATTGTTCGATGGGACAGTAAAGACGACCCCAAACTCATCGCCTTCACTGTATTCCGTTACATCCAGTTGACCGGCCGAGAACCAACCAACATAGATTGTGTCGTTTTGTGCATCGAAGTCTGTGACCGTGTCTGCACATCCCCATTTCCAGTCTATCACCACATCAGCAGTTTGTGGTGTGACATCCGCCGAAGCTCCGGCATTTTTTATCCCTTCTGCGGACGTTTTAACGATCCCCTCAGAAACGGCTTTATAACTATCGAAGGCAGGCAACGAACTTAACTGATTTTGATATGAACCGTTTGTCATGGTGGTTTTCCTATGCCATGTGATTTTAAGTACCGCTCTTGTCGGCTTGGATCACATGGCATGGGAACATACGGGGCCGCTTGTTCTGACCTGCCAAATCTTTAGCGACAGCCGCCAATCTCAGGTTGTGCTGCCAATCTTGATATTTGTACGCGCCTCAATCGGGCTTGATCCGCTCCAGCGTCTAAAAGCACGTGTAAAACTGCTTTGATCCGCGAAACCAAGGCGGTAGCTGATCTCTGTTAATGAAAGCTCTGTATTTTCCATAAGCGCCTTCGCACTGCGTTTGCGTGCGTCATCTACAATGTCTTGAAAATTCAGACCTTCTTCAGACAGACGTCGCGACAACGTGCGCTCAGAAAGAGCCAGTATCTTTGCAATGTCTGTTAGTCTCGGCAGTTGATCATGTTGCCGAGAAAACATCTCGTGCAGAACCTTCTCACGCATGGATTTCGGTTTGGTGTTCTGCTGCTCTAACAAAACACTGCCATAATTCTTGAGATGATTCAGCACGCACTTTTGATGTGTCCTAATGGGAAGACGGAATGCTTCCTCGCTCATCGAAATAACCATGTGCTTTTCGTCTTGGCGAACTGGGCAGCCAAGCGCATGCGATAGTTGCCTGCATGTCTCTTCACTCGCTGGCAGACGGACAGCCTGCAAATGAAAGGGCACTCTGGTCGCTGCGCGAAAAACGGACAGCGTACGACCTAGCAAAAATTTTGGATAGGAATGTGTTAGTATCAACTCGGGCCCAGGATTGAGCAGCCCGAAATCGTAACCGTTATTCTTTCGACGCAAAACTGCCGTCCCACAGGGATAAGCAATCTGGGTAAAGTCGCGAAGGTTCTCCAGCGCGGCTCCCAGTGTCGGTGATGCAAACAGCAAGCATGTCAGGAACGAGCCGGATCTGATTTTGCATGTTAGCCCTAACTTGAATGGTAACAGGGGGTCACCACTTCGGCGGCCCAACGCTTCGATCAAGCCGACTTCAGCCGAAAACGGTATCATCGCACCTGGTGTCGTGATCGTGTCGGATGTGAGCCCCACAGACGCACTTACCTTTCGAAATTCTTCAAGATCGAGATGTGGGGAAGCAAGCATACTTTGCACAGAATAATTTCCGATTAGAACACTGGAATCTGGAAACGGTAACTTGCTCATTGAACTCCTCCACATCATGTAGTGCGACGCATATGGGAAAACAACTCACGCCAGAAACGTTTCCAAGTTCCTGCGCTTTGGTCGGCAAAACCCTTCCAAATTCTGGTGCTTTAATCGGCAATTTGGTGCCACCCTGACTTTAGAGATCTTGTGTTGAGGTCACGCAGAGTGAAACAAGATTAATTGTCCTATCTGACATGGCTGCACCTCAAGCATCTGATGAGCTGGAGTGTCGAGCGCGGCATTCTCGACGCTTCCCCAATTGCCGGAATGAAACCTCCATCAAAAGAAAAACCTCGTGAGCGCGTGCTGTCGGACGATGAGCTAGGTGTGCTGTGGGAGGCCTGTGATGACGAAGGCTAGAGGCCATGCGAAATCCCATGTTCATTGATGTGAGCAAGTACATCAGCAGGTTTCAGCAGAACGTTCGGTTCCAATATCTGGTGCGTTGCGCACGCGTCGGTCTGCATTCCAACCCCGATCTGCGAGCGCCCTCGCAATGCTTGACTGGTGATCGGGGTGTTAGAAAACCGCACTGAGACGGTCCCTGCGCCTTTAGCCGGGGCCTGTTGTATAACACAGGCACCCCGACCATAGGGTCAAGGTGGCACAAGTCGCCTCGCGCCGATTCTCAGTGAGGGGTTTCTAAGCCCCAACGTGACCGCGTCTGTCACGTCGAGATCAGTGGTAGCAGCAATGCAAGAAAAGCTAAAGACGTTCTGGGGTTGTTCCTGACATGACTACTGATCTCGTCTTATCGATCTGCATCTGAAACCTTGGAGATCGACATGTCCGACATAATCACGCTGAAAAAGCTCTGCGAAGAACTCAAAGCCGACCCACGCGAGGCTCGCGAACGCCTACGCGCCGCCGTCAGTGACGCAAAAGCGAACCCTGAACTGGCAAAGGCACGGAAGCCACGTGCACCGTGGCAACGCACTTACATAAGCTTGGTGGATCACACGAAGGCAAAACAATCGACGGCATAATCTATCGTTCAGCACAAAGAAGCGGGGGCAAGAATATCGCGATCTTTAAGAACGCCGGATCGGTTGAGGGCTCTATGAACGAGGGGCCTCGTAGGCTTCGATCAGGACCCGGACTGAAAGTCGTCGATGCGTCGGTACAATCAGTTGCTGTAGAGAGTGTTGCACACGACGTGATCGATACTCATACCCCGGTCTTACCAAACGAAGACGAGCAGGACGATGACCTGCCATTCTAATTTATAAGCCAAAAAACATGGCTCCAATCCTTCCCGTACCTCTAGGCAGGTGCTGTGAGTGGAATTGTTCGCATCGCATCCGGTCTCACATGGGACATGCCTTACTATACCAACCGAAGGTTGGTTGCGGGAGTTAGCACCTACCGAAAGCGAACGAGTTTCATTTTGAAGCTATGACACCACTCAACACCCATAGCTCCGTCTAAGTTACCTGCTAGACACATTCCACAGGCCATGTGCGGACATTACGAAACGTAGCTTGTTGCGTTGAGAACGCGCCTTTTACAGTAAGTGCCAGTCGTCGTTTGTGAGCGAGCGCCACATGAAATCGTAAACCTGATCTTCATATTCCCCCTGGACGTTTACAAGATACGTTACTGCGCCCGCTTCACCATGGTGGTTGGCAATACTCATGTCTCCTTGCGCAGACAAAATAGTGTCAACATAAGCCGCATTGGTGACATCATAGAGTTGGAAGTTTAGAGCTGACTGATCTGCATCTAGCAATACTTCGAATTCGACACCAACCGCATCCGCACTTGTTTCAAACTCGAAGTGATCTCCATCAGAGAACACCCCGACACCAGCATATTGCGAGAGCCAAACACCGTCCTGAGAGGAAAGGTCAAAGGGCTCACGCCGGGTATCGTTATCTTCATAAGCGTCGTCCGTGGACGCAAACCCAGTTTCCCAGTTGATATCGTATGTGAATGGCCCTTCATACCCTGTGACGGTGAAATAGTACGTTCCTGCTTCGGCACTTTCTCTCACGAGTTCAGCGTCGCCGGGCTCTCTTATCCAGTCACTTGTGAGATCATGGCCGTTTTCGGGGTAAAGGAAGGTCCACAAATCTGACGTATCTCCCGACGAAATCACTACCTTCAAACCCTGTGCCCCTTCCGGAACGGTCAGCTTGTACCAATCAAGCTCATTATATGTGGCCAAGCCGAGACCGCTTTCGCTGAGAGCGATACCTTCAAAAGCTGTCAAATCATAAGCCGTTTGCTTCGTGTTGTTCGGTTCATAAGCATCAGGCGGCAATGTTAATGTGTTTGCGATCTCCCAAGTTCCATTTGAAAATGTGATATACTCAACATTTCTTAGCGTATCGCCGCCATCTGCTCCGCCCAGCACCGTATATGATCCATCGGCGTTGTCTAAGACGGCATAGTCGCTTTTTGCGCCGTGGTAGACAGCAAAGTCGTCTCCCGCACCACCATCGACAATATCTGAGCCTTGTCCTCCCTGAAGTCGGTCTTGCCCTGCCCCTCCAAAGAGGCGGTCTGCTCCAGAGGCTCCAATCAAGACATCGTCTCCCTTCATTCCGTAGAGAGAATCGCCTCCGCCGCGCCCAAGTAGTCTGTCGTCACCATCGTGACCCCAAAGGAAATTTGCGGCATTGTCTCCTCTTAGGCCGTCGCCGTGCTTCGAGCCATAGACATTTTCGATGCTCGCAAATGTGTCCCCTTTTGCAAATCCAGTATTGTTTTTTTCATAAGCGAGGTCGACGATGACTCCATCAAGTGCGTCTAGATAACGAGCTTGGTCTATTCCGCCGCCCCCATCATGGTGGTCAGCACCTACTCCACCTTGCAAGATGTCGGCATGGTTGCCACCGCGCATGTCATCATTTCCAGCCGAACCGCTAAGAAAGTCATTGCCGTTCATTCCAAAGAGCTGATCATTACCTGCGCGCCCCACGATCACGTCCCAGCCGTCATAGCCCCAGATTGCGTTATTGGATGTGTCACCGCGTAGAGTGTCATCAAAGCCAGACCCGATTAAACCTTCGATACCGAGGTACACATCGCCAGCGGCATCCGACGTATTCGTCGCGGAATTTAGCAAGTCCGCACGTACATCGGATGATGCAGTTTTATAGCTGGCTAGGTCAAAACCAGCGCCCCCATTCAATACATCTGATCCTAAACCGCCGATGAGAACGTCATCGCCTAACTGACCTAAAAGCGCGTCGTCATCACTGTAGCCCCACAGGATATCGTCGCCTTGCCGACCCAATATTCTGTCTTGATTATCGCCACCGCCCAGCGTGTCATCAGCCTCGGTTCCAACGATATCGGTGGGCGGTTTTGGCTCGATGCGAAGGGAAACCTCGGCAGTACTTTCGCGCCCATCACTGCGGGTTACAGAATAGGCGAAAATGAATTCTCCCAAGAAGCCTTCGTCTGGCACAAAGACAAACTCACCGCTTTCCGGGTCAATTGAAACTGCCCCGCCTTCGGCTTGACTAACCAAAGAGAACAAAACATCCAGCCCGAAGGCATCACCTGCCAGTTCGCCCTCGAAACTTCGGCCGGACGTAGCGCTGTACTGGGCATCTTCAGCGCTTGCTGTGGACATTGACGTAAAATCAACATCGTCCAACAGGCCCTTTGAAAAAGCCCATACGTAGTCTTTTAAAAACGCGATTGCCGCAGGTGAACTTGCATCCTGAAGAACTTCGTCAAACGCAATGGGATCGTCTAGATATGCCTGAATGAAGTCGGCACGACGCATATACTCTTCGAGTTCGGCATATGCTGCTTTGCTTGTCAGATAGCGGGAACCACCAATCTCGGCAGCCATGTCTAATTTCCAAGCCTCATACGCTTTCCCGCGGAAAGAACTTGTATCAAAAGTAAGCCGACTCAAAGTGTACTGAGTCGCTGTTTGCACAGCGGCTTCGGCGTTTGATGTCAGAATTAGTGTGGCGTTTTCATTGTGACCAAGGAAGACACGGTATTTCTCATCGTGATGCTTGACCCCCCAAGCAAAATGCATGAGGCTCGGGTTCTGGTACTTCTCAATTCCTTCATCGACGAACTCCAAAATTGAATTGACTCTTTCGGCATATGCTCCAGCCAACTGGCTAACGGAATTCAAGATTTTGCCGCCGTCGTCATCTTTGTTGTAGAAGCCATCACCCCAATTATTTGAAACATAGAAGTTATCTTCAGACGCATTTGGATCGAATTTTACGCCTCTGAACCCCTGCGGGCTTCCCCCGAACCACTGGTCGATGATGCCGCTGAACCAGCCCCCCGAAATCCAGTCGATAGCTTCAAATACAAGGGAACCAGCGATGGCACCCAGCGCGCCGCCAAGCAAAGTACCAACGCCTTGGAAAAAAGTTGCCCCTAGTGCGGATGCTGCGCCTTGGCCGAAGAGCGTGATCAAACCGCCTTCCAACAAACCGCCGATTGATGCACCAAGGCTCTTTGCGGCAATTGATGTTCCAAGCTGGCTCGCAATACCCTCGCCAAGGCTGTCGATTTCGACAAAAAGATCAGCAATCTCATCTGCGGCAAACGAAGTGAAGATGCTACTTAGGATCGAGCCAACGTCAAAACCGCCGATGATCGTTTCAAAGTCGAGCGCGTTCACATCTCCGCTCAAGAAATCCACGACGCCGTCGACAGTGTCTACAAACAGGTCACGCGTTTCATCGGAGAGGAGTTTAGACAGGCTATCCTCTAGCTGACTGCCACCATCAAGGCCAAGTATGTCGTCGAAAACCTCGTCTTGGATATCATCCAAGATCAGTCCGTCAAAAACAGCGGTTTCAAGCGAGGTCAGAAACCCATCCTTGTCGAAGGTATAGTCGTCACCAATCCCAAGGATGTCGTCGACCAGCTTGTTCAATTCGGGTAGAAGGAAGCCGTTTCCGACGGCGGCGACCGCTGCCAAATACTCCTCGTCGACGCCATTGTCCTGTATGGCGGTAGACAATGCCGCTAAACCCGTAGTCGCATAGAAGTTCACTGCGGAAGAGACGCTTTTTTCAAAAGCATCTTCCGACACAATGTCGAATGCGTCTTCAAATGCATCTGTTAGGCGGCCCAGTTGGGGCAGCTCAAGATCAAGCGCCGCATCAGTTAGCACCTCCGACAGATCATCAACTATCTTTGTTGCCAAAAAGTCTTCGATGAGCGGTTCGAGTATGACGGCTGATATGCGATCCGATGGACCTACGAGGTTACGAAGCTCCCCAGCAATATCCTGTACAACATCGTCAATTTGTCCACTTATCGCTTCGCCGACGTTGAAAACATCAACGGTCTTCGACACGTCGATATCTATTTTGAGAGCGTCAGCAACCTTCCCAGCTATTGACCCAAGAGAAATCGTGGCAACAACTTCTCCGCCGTCAGAGTCGTAGTCAAAGTCAACGGATGCGAGCGGGTTTTCTTGATCTAGGCCGAGCAGATTGTCAGCAACGTAGTCCAGCAAGCGAACGAGCGTTGGATCGTCTTCTGTGGGCATTTCACTCACTCCCGTATCACGACCAACACGATCGCTGACGTCGGTTAGGCTTAGGTCTGGCCTGAGCCTTTGAGTTATAGTGCCGCCATTTCCGAGTAAGCTAAATGTCTAAAGAAACAACCACAGTTGGCGAATTTGCCAACTATTTGTTGGGTCGTAGTTCGAATTACGTTCTTCGGAAGCTAGCGATGCGGCTACTTTGCTTCCAGAATTTTGCGGATGTTCCGAGGAACATCTTGAGTTTCATATACGTTCACTGTCTGTAACAAATGACGTATTGCCTTGTCCTTGGTTTCGTCTGTGTGATCCGAGACTCTTTCAAGGTAAACTGGTGCATACATACTTGTGTTATTGTCCAACCCCATCACGCGCCCACTCATCCAATCCACTTTTTCAATCACTCCATCGCTGCTATGCGCATGAGATACCTCATTTAGAAAAGTGACACGTAGGTGCTTGCGCCCCACCTGACGAAGGAACAGGACGTATCTGCCCTCTGTTTGCTTGTAGATATAACCACTAAGCGTCTCACCACGACCTCGAACAGGGTTATCTAGCACCTGCCGAATCGGCTCAAAACGTTGGATCATTTCGACCCGTAAGACGTTGATGCGTGGGTCATTTTCGATGAAAACTACGCCCTTCACATAATCACCCGGTATAGAAACGGAACGCCTCCATATCTGGTACGTGCCCGGCAATTCTCTTCTCGCGGCCATCACATCTTGTTCGTCAGATTCCAAAAATTCGCGAAACCCGTGGAAAACTGAAAAATGGCCGCCAAACTGTAGCTCTCCGCGTTGCGTGAGCGTGTTCACCACAATGTTGTTGTCAAAAATATAGTCGATAACCTTGCTTGCTTCCTCAAAAGGTAGGAACGCAATCTTTTTAGTGAAACCGGGGTAGTCTCCGCGACTGCCAAGCGCTTCGTAGCAGTCTTTCAAAACGAAAGCTGTTGGCTTCCGCTTGATTTCATAAATGAACCTACGGTACGCAGCCTTCCAGTCCGGGTTATGACTGGGGTTGAAATCCATTTTCATAGCGGAGAACAACGGGCTTTCTTCGAATACTTTTTTGTCCAAGCTTGTCTTCCACTCAAGGGGTTTCACTCAGTGCAATGGTGGCAGCACGGGAGGCTCCGAGCAGTATTGCAAAGGACTTGCTGGAGTGTCGATATGCTTTTACAGGGTTTTCTCAATGCTGGTTTGACAATTAGCTGGGCTCCTGGCTTTTCTCGCCCGAACAAAATTGAATTCTGTCTAGACTTCTTCGACCGTTTGATTGAGTGTCGCAGAGCTTCAAGTGGCTCGATCAAGCGTTTTCGCGCTGACGCGTTTGGCTAGACATAGGTTCATGGGGAAACAACATGCAAGAGAAGAGCGAAGTGGCAGCAGCTCGCCTAAGGACTGTTGCAGACGCGATGTTTGTCCTTTCGATGAGCGAACGCCACAATGACAAGTCACTCAAAAATGCTACGGAAGTTTTAAAGTCCGCCACACTCCACAACTGCCTTCATGTTGTTCGAGGGCAGAGCAAAATCCCGTATGCAGTAGTTTTTGTAGCAGCACTGAGCGCCGACGATAGTAGGAAGTACGAACAAGGCGAACTAAACGCATTCAACGTGAAGTCGTGGGTTACAGGCAGACTACCGGTTGTTCTTGACGTTGTTAGTATCGACGCCTCCAAAGACGCTGAATTGGAGGAACAAGCTCAGATCGCACTTTCTAGACTAAGAAAACCCGTCGTTACCTAGACTGGAAAATCGAAGTAAGAGCAAGAGACCTTCCCGAGTTGCCACGGCTTCACGTTTGTCTCACACGAGACATCCCCAAAGAGATACTCGATCCCGGAATTTATCAGTATCAAAATTGACGAATCGATAATCTATTGATACAGTATCGCAAGAACAATACCGCAGTGATACAAGGAGTTCGGATTGCAAAAATGGGGCTACGTTCGGGTATCCGTAGATCGGAACAAGCAAGCTGCGGGCTGGGAAGACCAGATATCGAAGCTGAAGGAACTTGGTTGCGACCGGATGTTTTACGAGGAGGCTTCTACCCGGTCACACAGGCCAGAGTTCGAACGTATGCTCGCTCAGGCTTACAAGGCCGCTTCGCCCGGTAACAAGGTCTGCCTGGTGGCCGCAAAGATGGACCGTGCCTTTCGCGATCTCGCTGCGGCTGACGAAGCTATTACGCGACCCGGGAACCCGAACGTGATTTGGTTGCTACCCGATCTATCTCAGCATCCACTCGATCCGGCTGATCCCACACAGATGCTCCTTGTTCGGATGATGGGTGCTGTCGCTCAGTTCGAACGAGATCGATTGGCTGAACGGCGGGCCTATGGGATCGCCAAGGCGAAGGCGGAAGGGAAGTATAAGGGCCGCAAACCAACGGCGCGAGCCAAGACCCCGGAGGTGCTTCAGTTGAAGGAACGGGGTTTCAAACCAGATGAGATTGCGAAGCAACTGGAGATCGGGCGTGCGTCGGTGTTCCGGATATTGCGAGCACAGCGTGAGAGAGCCCACTAAATGGCATCCCACGAGAGGCCTTTTATCTGCTTTCTATTCACAAACGGCGTTCGACCCAACGGGTATGACTGATCGTTCGCTGCAATTTTTGCTGCGTTCTCAGGACGAAACTGTCGATGCTATCTTCATGAGCCGGTGAATTTCTATGATTTTGGGCATTGCGCCCGGGTGGGCGAGGAATCCAAGTCACGGTGGTTTTAGTACTCGGGTGTCTAGACTGGATTTGAAAACCACCAGTGCTTCGGCGCAACAAAACAAGGGCCACTGAGTGCAAACCTGGGTGTCCTCTTTATATATAGGGGCCGAGTTTTGTGTGGCTAAGCACGAGATTTTAACAGCATCGATACCAAGTATGACTGGAGACAACGAGTGCGTGGTCGTTTTCGGATGATTTGTCAGTCTCTCAGCAGCATCGCGAAATAGGTGCAACGACTTAGAACATATCCTTTGCCGTTTGCTTGCCCTTGGCCTTTGATTGAGTACCGAGCGTAGTACCGCCCATTGGGTGGGCGTTTGTAGAGCGTAAATCCTTCTGAAACTGCGTCCATTTTCTACTGCCTGTTGTTGATGCTATCGTTCGCATAAAGCCACCGCATCACCTGCACGAGTTCAAGAAGTGGTTCTTGTGGACTAAGGCGTTCCTCGTATCGTCCCAAAAATTAGTGCTCAAAAACAATATCTTCCGGCTTTGATCGATCCGTTCCATGCCTTGGGTTCAAACCAAATGGAGGATCAGATGGATCAATCAAAAATTAGCCGCTGGGTCGAAGTCAGTTTCCAACGGGACATCGTTCATGGGAACAAAGATGGGGTTACCTCAATTGCTGAGCAGCACCGTCATCGGGTCACATTTTCAGTACGGGTGAACGTTCATGGCTCAGATCGAGAAATCGAATACTTTGCCCTTCGCAAGTTCTGCATGGATCTTTGGTCCGGCGATACACACCAAGTTGGAGATGCCAGCTTGGAATGGATTGCCGAAGACATGCTCAGCAAGCTGGTGGGTGAATAGCCAATGGCGGCTTTGGCGGGCCGCACCGCAGCATTGCGAACGGGCAGTCAATGTCCGGTAAGGGCCGTTCGTGTCGATACTATCCGGGTCAATCCTTCCAGATGCTGCGAAGCGGAGAATGTCGGGAATGAGCCCACACTGACTGATGCTGCATGATGATCGAAGGTCGGCTTTGCTGATCTGCCATCTGTCGTCCCGTTCGATTTGACAATATCGTGTCGTTCAGATCACGATTACAGAATGAACCAAACTCGGAAGAATTTTCGCCAGTACGGTGATACATCCTCTCGTCTCGTCGTGCTTCATGGCGGACCCGGAGGTGCGGGCGAGATCGAACCACTCGCGCGCGAACTCGAACCACTCGCGCGCGAACTCGGTCACAGAGGTCATGCTGTACTCGAACCCTTCCAGACAAGGCAATCTGTCAGTGGGCAGGTTGATGAGCTCAGGTCACAAATTGAAGAACACTGCATGCCACCTGTTGACATGATTGGGTGGTCTTGGGGCGCGTGGCTTGGATGTTTACTTGCAGCGCAATACGGGAAGCTGGTGCGAAAGCTTATCATTGTCGGTAGCGGACCGCTCGAAGCGCAGTATTCCTCTGCGATCCGAACGACGAAGAATTCCCGCCTAACGAATAAAGAGCGTACCGAATTGAAAGCGATCCGTCTCACCGGGGAAGACGCGGTAGCGCGTTTCATCGAACTCAGCGACATAGCAGATACCTATGCACGAGACGCTTCCCCGCAACCAACTGTAAGGTTTGATGGAGCGATACACGCGGCCGTCTGGCCTGAAGCAGATGGCATGCGTAAGAGCGGCGCACTTCTGAACGCCGTGTCGGCCATCCGATGTCCTATCCTCGCGATACACGGCGACTACGATCCAAGGCCTTCGGCCGGAGTGCAAACACCGTTGCAAGCGGCACTACCAACAGCACAGTTCGTCCAGCTTGAGAAATGCGGACACAAGCCTTGGCAGGAAATTCATGCCAAAGATGACTTCTATCGTTTGGTGGAGAACGGTCTCGCGTAAATGCTTCCGAAAAATCGTTAGAGCGGACGTTCGCACAGTCACAACGAAATGACCGTCTGTCCCGCGAAGCGGAAGTTGGTGCGTCGCGCAGCTAAAGTCCGCTAAGAGCCCAGAGTCCCCGATGCTGCACGCTGCATGAAGGACCTGAAATTGCGCAAACCTGCCGTTCAGCAAATTGCGCCATGATTTCTAGGCTAGTGGCCGACATCGACCGTTTTCCCCAAACCAGCCGTTCACAGCATTTCGCTTGTTCTCGGCAGCCCAAGGATCATGTTGCGGGACTTTCCCTACATTGACGTTTGGGCATGTTGCTGACGCAGCATTGTTTGGCGGTTGCGGTAAAGCTTTCGAAACGACGCAGGCGATGGTATTGAAGTGGCCACTTGCGGAGAGGAAGGTACTAGATATCCACATAGGCATTGGTCCACTACCTCACATATGGCAACCACAGTTTGATGGTCGTGCCTTGCCCGAGGCGCGATTCAAAATCGAGATTTCCATGTAGCGAGATCGCGCGGGACTGCATGCTTAAGAGCCCTTTTCCGTTTTGCTCGTGATCTGTGTCAAAGCCATCACCGTTGTCGATAACGTAAGTCGAAATTCCGGGCTGACTTTCATGTTCCTCCTCCTTGCAGCCGATCCGCATTTCTGTGGCATGAGAGTGTGACAGAACGTTGCTGATTGCTTCGTTATGAATGCGCAGAACATGCAAAGCGTTCGCGGCATCAAGCCATGTTAGCTCATCACAATCTCCGACCTCCCACTTGCAACTGATACCGGCATCGGCAAGGTCACGCGCCATGCGGTGACGTAGATTGCCTATCAGAGCGACGACATCACCTTCAATTGGCTCAAGCGAGTCGACGGTCAGTTTGAGGTCGCCTAGGGCGCGTTTGAGAACGGTAATAGTCTTGGGGGGGTGCTGTTGTTGACGCGCGACAGCCAAAGCCGCTGTCAAATTAGAGCCGATACCGTCATGCATTTCCTGCATCAGTCTGGTGCGTTCGCCCGTCAGCGCCTGCGTCACCTGCAACTCTCGTCTGATGGCTTCGCTTTCCATGAGGTCTGCACGGGTTTGCGCAATGCTTTGCTCGAGAACGAGGTTAGATTGCCCCAAACTCTCAAAGGCTGTCAGGACGCGCTTTCCGAAGGAAATGATAAAGGCCGCAGCAAAGACTGCGCCACAAAAAACAGCAATGTAAGTCGCATGCCCGTTTCCTTCGTAAAGATTGAGCATGATAACATCATGCACGCTGGCAAAGGGCATAAGTAACACACCAACGCCCAATACGCCGCGCTCAATCGTCCGGTGGTGCAGCAGGTCGTATATCGCGACAATGGCAACACTTATGATCACCATCGTCGTCGCAAAATAGATGAGCGCACTGGACAAGGACGTGCCAACAAAAAGGGCAGAGATCACCGCACCGAAGGCCAACATGATGGCCGTGATCATCCAACGGTACTTCAATTTGATGAAGTAGAAGTAAAATGCCGCGCATCCCGCGATCGCAAAGTAGGTCATGCAAACTGTCAGCGATGCATAAAGTGCTGCGTCGAATGGAATGTCTTCGGCATAATATGAATGATTTCTGATGAACCAAAAGCCGACGGTGATTGAAAGCCACAGCAATTCCGTTTCGTGCCTGCGTGCGAACCAGAGCGATAACACGAGAAAACCCAACACCAGCATGGTGAAATTTGCAGCAATCGGCGCCGTAATATGCCAGAAAAACCGCGACCGATGATACGCGACTAAGGCCTGATTTGACCCCACCATCAAACGCCCGATCCCAACTGACTTTCTTGAAAAAGAGTGAATCAGAATCTCATTCGCGTCAGACTGCAACACGTCTTCACTGACCGGGATCAGAAATGGACGATACCACGGATTCTTCTGGTCTGTTGTCGTTGCGTAGTTCCGAAAGACCTCAACGCCATTGACCGAGACTGAGAAATTCCCACGCATGCCGATCAGGTGGATCGCCATCGGCCCAGTGCCGATGGCAGACCGCTCAACCCTGAAACGACCGGTCATGGCACGGTATTCCCCCCAGCTTTGACCAGTTCTATTTTCATGGTCGATATACGGATTTTCGTGTCGGACCCATTCAGAGGTTTGCGGATAAATCCCTTTGCCGATCACGTATTCGCCCTCGATAAGCTCGATGGCATCTCCGTCCAGTATCGTGACAAATTCTGAAGCGTCCACGCTCTGCGCCTGCGCAAACCCACCGTAGAAAAGCACAAAGATAACTATCAGGACGCGTATTTTCACGAAGATAGGGTGCTTTGTATCAGATCTTCTATAACAGTCCTTGCGACGATGCTTCATACAATGCCTCAGTCCGGCTGTTGACCTCAAGTTTGCGGTAAATATTCTTGATATGTGTTCCGACAGTATTGCTTGATATCGAAAGGACATTGGCGCATTCCGTATTGGATAACCCCTTCGACAACATGCGCAACACTTCATATTCGCGGCTGGTCAAAGGGGCGGGCAAAGCATTTGGGGCATCTACCGTCTCAGGATTGATTTCCTTCAAAAGCTGGCGCGCGATAATCGGGCTAATGGGTGATCCACCATTGCTGATGTTCCGGATCGCATCGATGCAATCTTCGATCTGCTCATCTTTGAGCAGGTAGCCGCGCGCGCCTGCCCGGATCGCGTCAAGAACACTCCTTTGGTTGGCAAACATCGTCACCACAAGAATATCCGTATCCCGTCCGGTCGCGACTTCCTCGCGGATCAGGTCAATGCCGCTGCCATCTGGCAAACCAAGGTCACATAACAAAACGTCGTATCCGCCCGCCGCAATTATGGCAGAGCCGCCTGCCACATGACTTTCAGATGAGACCAGCCGCATATCATCACAGGCCGCGATGGCGGTACAAAGAAAATCCCGCATGACAGGATCATCTTCTATGACGGCGACATGGATCATCGCTTTCCTCTTGGTAGCGGGCATTTGTTTAATCAACGCCGTCAAACTGCCCGAAACGATTGAGCTGGTCCACAGCGTAAAGGTGACAGGCGCAGGACGCTAAAAATGTTTCTGCGGCGGTTTACAACCACACCACAAATCTCGGCCAAACCCAAGTTGCAAGCTCTAGGTGCTTTTACCAGGTCGCGCCATCACCTGTTTAGGTGATGGGCCAATCGGTAAATTTTTTCTAAAGACTGCGGGGTTGGAAAGTTTTGGCAGCGAGACCCAAGCCGTCGAAGAGGCATAAGCGCGGTCGGAACACTAACAATTACGACATTAAAACAGCGCGTGGCGCATCAACATTAAAAGGTAAGAATTATGGCTGAAATTGTAGGAAACAAGGACGACAACTTTCTCGAGGGTGGACTTCGCGACGACCTCATCAAGGGTAAAGAGGGCAACGACGTGTTGCATGGTCTTGCCGGTAACGACCGGATTGATGGCGGCGCAGGTGCCGACGACATCGATGGTGGCAGCGGCAACGATCGGATATCTGGTGGTGAAGGAGCCGACAAAATCGATGGCGGTCGCGGCAACGACACGATCTTTGGTGGCCAGGGTGATGATGACATTGATGGAGGCCGTGGCGACGACTTTATCAGAGGCGGCGCAGGAGCCGACAAAATCAATGGCGGTCGCGGCGAAGATAAGGTGACTTACCACACTTCGTCTGCTGGCGTTCAGGTGAATTTGGACAGCGGAAAAGGCCGCGGCGGTGACGCGGAGGGAGACACACTCAAGAACATCGAGAATATCCGTGGATCGAGTTTTGACGATGTTCTGACAGGTTCAAACGGCAAGAATGTGATTTATGGAGGTCGCGGAAACGACACTATTCATAACACTGGCTCAGGCGACAAGTTATATGGCGAACAGGGCGATGACCGCTTTGTCCTGAATACAACCGACAACCTCAGCACGGTCCTGATCGATGGCGGAACTGGCGATGACACGATCTTTATCACTGGTCAAAACAAGAATGAAGACATGCGCGGCGCGGATATTTCAGATGTTGAGCATCTGGAACTGAATGCCAGCCTCGATCGCAAGTTCACCTTCACCGCCCAGCAGGTCGATCCGTTTGAAACCATCTCGGCGGTCACACCGGGCGACGGCCGCTCAACCGAGGTCCAGCTGGAAATCCAGATGAAGGACAAAACCACGCTCGACCTAGTCGATACAGTCTTTGAAGGCTTCACCGCGCGCGATTTGGTGAAAATCATCGGTGATAACTCCTCTGAAACAATCACCGGATCGTCCATCAGTGACTTTATCAACGGCAATAGCGGCAATGATAACATCAAGGGCGGTGCCGGGAATGACGTCATCAAAGGCGGCAGCGGCGCAGACACGATTGAAGGCGGCGCCGGTGCAGATGTCCTAGATGCTGGCGATGGCGATGATATCGTAAGCTATGCTTCATCGGACGCGGGTGTCGTGGTCAATCTTGTGACTGAAACCGCCAGCGGCGGCCATGCAACCGGCGATGTCATCAAAGACTTCCGAGGTATTATAGGGTCGGATCATGATGATACCCTCACCGGCAAAGACAACGCCAACAAGATCAACGGCGGTGCAGGTGACGACAGCATCATTGGCCTGGGTGGCGATGATACATTGCGTGGTGGGGCTGGCGATGACTTTATCGACGGCGGCAACGGTGCGGACCGTATATCTGGCGGGACTGGTAACGATATTGTCGACCTGGGCAGTGACGACAACAAGGACGTCTTTATCTTCAATTTCGGTGATGACAGCGATACTGTTCGCAACTTCGATCAAGGCGAAGACCGCGTCGAACTGGATATCGCCTTGTTGGGAGGATTGCCAAATATCGTCGATGGCCGCGACGTCGTGCAAGAGTTCGGCACATTCAGCAACAACCAAGAAACCCTGACGCTGGACTTTGGGAACGGCGATGTCCTAACGCTGGAAAGCGATGGCGGCTTCAAGGACAACTTTGGCGATGATTTGTTGTTGTTCTAGTCTGAACTGCGAACAACCAATTAGCGCCGGACCACTTGGTCCAGCGCTATTTGGCTTTGAGCGCCTCTCAAGAGCAGGCGGCGCATGGCGTCGGTTTATCTTTTCATCGGGAGTGTTCCACAAAACGGGACGAAATAGCACCGTAGGATTAATAGGACTGACTGCGCCAAGACCGCATCGATGCTCCGGGAGGTCGTTGGTGCAGCCGCAGCGAAATCACACTTTGTCCGCGCTTCTTCCTTGGGCGCTATCTGATCGCTGGAGCATGCCGGACTGGCCGATTTTCATGCCGCGCCGCCGAGTAGAGATTTACGCCATCGCAGCAGATTTTTCGCTGAGTGCGTATGCAGCAGGAAAATCCAGTTCACAGATTGAGCTCGCAGTTAGGTTTCGTCGCTCAGAGCGCGAATGACAGCCGGTGATCATCCAAGGGTGCTGATCGCAGGACCAGCTGCGATTTCAGTGGCTTGGCCAAACGATCAGATGGCCGGTCTTGGTCGGCCTGCCGCACCGGCGTTGCCGCGTCAGCATTGGGCGGCTCTGAGCCCATAATCGCAGATGCTGCAAATAACTCCAATGACGGCACAATCATTGACTAACCGGAGCAGTGAAGCGAACCTGCAGGTATTCTACAACACATCGGGCGAGAAGATCGAAATTGAGTTGATTTGAGCACCGGAGGGAGCGGTTACAATGCTGTTCGAAGATTTGATGAGTTTTTTGGGGGTGGGAGGCTTACTGGCAGCCCTCATTTTTCCGCTTTATTCAGGTGACGACTTTGTATCGAAGCAATTCGGGGCGGACGTTCGTGAGTGGTTTTTATCACTTAAGCCTGCCAAGCAGAATGCAGTCCCAGAGCTTGTCGATTCCTCATATACGTGGATGTTGGGTGAGAAATGGATTTCTGTTAGATCTGGTGCCTTTGCGAGCGCAGTTTATTTGCTGGCAGCGGCGTCAATATATTTTCATGCCATCGCCCCGGCTATGGAAGAAGCCGAATATTTGCGGTTTGACCTGGCCGGTCCGTTGGATTGGGCGATTATGTTTGCCGTGGGTATTATGTTCACCATGCTTTCTTTAAGCTGGACGAGGTATGTTTTTAGGCGCGCAGCAGTGTCGTCGACGCCCCGAAAACTCATTTTTTACATAGTTCTAGACTTATTGTTTTCGTGGTGCCTTTGCTCGTTTGGATTTTTGGTGCTAGTCATAGCAATCACTATTTCTCAGGGCGGCTTGCTCGAGCCCATTGAAAATGACGGTTGGCTACTTACCGTAGTCATATTGTTGATAGTCGCTTTCTCGCAACAATTTTCCAAAGTAACAGCGATTTTTGGAGAGGAAGAGGTCATTGACGTCTATAATAGTGCTCTTGACCTGGACTTGTTTTCCACTGCTTTGTGGTTTTCCACTCTTAGTTTTTCTGTGGTGATCTGGGTGTGCCTGGCAATGTCCCTAATTGCCAAATATTCGATGAGAGCAAATAGTATTCATAGTCTAGCTTGTTATGTTTTGCCGCTCGATGAAAAACCAATCAGATCGGTTGCTCTTCTGATCTATCTGGGGATTGGTATGCTGGCCGGGCTTTATCAATTGTTTCGATTCCTAACACCGTAGACCAACGAAGATAGTATTAGCGCAGCTTACCAGCTTTTTACTCCACTCCTCCTAAGCGGGCGTCCATCAGCTAGTCTCGAATGTCGGCTTTGTCCGCACTGCAGTCATCGGTTCCATCACAATGCTGCGCGACTGATCAATGTCCGCTTGGGGGAAGCTGCACCGCAGCGTCGGCCTAACTCGCGAACGGCAGCTTTGGGCCGTGAGTGACACTGCGATATCGGGTCATCGGTGAACATGCTGCGCAGCAGAGAATGGCAGCTGTGAGCCCAAATTGACTGGATGCTGCGAGTTGCACGAAAGTTGGCTTTCACGAAAGCAGCAGTTTCGAAAACGTAACTTACCGGTTAGAATGCGTAATGCGCTCTCACCGCATGATGATAAATCTGAGGAGA
>JBDWAL010000025.1:0-405997 GCA_039978895.1 Aliishimia sp. | reverse complement strand
TCTTACAAAGAAGACGCTTTACTACCATTTCAAGAGCAAGGATGATTTGGTCGCTGCGTATCTCGCGTCGCGCGACCAGCCCAATCTAACACTCTTCAAAAAATGGTTTGATGAGGCCGATGGTGAACTGCCCGACAAAATTGAGGCAATTTTCCTGAACCTGGCCCAGTCCGCCCGTCACCCCAAATGGAAGGGCTGCGGCTTCCTGCGCACTGCTGCGGAGTTGGCAAACATGCCCGGCCACCCCGCCATGAAAGTTGGTGCTGCGCACAAAAAGAAGTTTGAAGCATGGCTTTTGGGTGAGTTCGAGGAGCGCAAAATAGAAGAGCCCCATGAACTGGCTAGGCATGTCGTTCTGCTAATGGATGGCGCGTTCTCAACTGTTCTTGTGCATCATGACCCCGAATACATTCTGTCTGCAGGACGCGCCGTGAAGAGTATGTTGGAAAATGTTTCCCGGTGATTGCTGGGCTTGACATAGTATTTACTTTGAAACGGTCATTGGCGCGAGCGCAGCGAATGGCCTCAAAGTCCGCACTGAAGACCTTGCTTCAGATCGCAGCGAAGGTCAGCAATCCGCCCATTCTTGCCTCAACAAACACCCCACGCGGCACCGCAGAAACAACATCTGCTCATTCAAAACCAACCAGAGAACGTTAGACTTCTGTTCCATCTCACTGAACGCGAATGGGGTCGAAGTGTTGAGGTTCGCCAGCTTAAAACGCATGCCTTGCAATGAGTTACAAAGAATTCACCAACTCGGTGCAGTCAAAAGTTTTGGAGAATATCGCGCCAGAGCGACAGGTTTCGGGCATTCCCGCAGATGCGCTGTGAACAACCCGCGCCCTATAACCCTCGGAAACAACTGGAAAATCCCATCCGACGGTGAAAAAGAGAATTAGTTCACAAGGGTAAATGGCGGAGAGACAGGGATTCGAACCCTGGAGACGGTCTCCCGCCTACACACTTTCCAGGCGTGCGCCTTCGACCACTCGGCCACCTCTCCGTGCGATCGGGGTGTAAGCGCAGAGTGGCGCTGACGCAAGAGGAATTGTTGCCTTTTGAGGCACGAAATTTACCCCGTGTCGCAGCATCGCAAGAATTACGCCGTTAGCTGTCCAAATGCAGGTATACACGGCGGTTTTGGCGGCCTTTTTTCTCAATCTTACCAATGCGTAACGCGCCGATCTCACCTGTGCGGGCCACATGGGTGCCACCGCAAGGTTGTAGGTCGATTGTGTCAATTCCACTGCCAATGCGCACCAAACGGATTTGCCCTGCCCCACGCGGGGGTTGAACGGACATCGTTTTCACCAATCCGGGGTTTGCATCCAGTTCCGCGTCAGTGATCCATTCCTCTGACACAATGGCATCCTGAGCCACCAGCTCCGCCAAAGCCGCGTCCAGCGCATCCTTATCGTTGGGTGCATCGGGCATATCGAAATCCAAACGCCCCTTCTCAGCTGAGATCGATCCGCCCGACACTGGGCATGGGATCACAACCGACAACAAGTGAAGCGCGGTATGAACCCGCATGTGGCGGTGGCGACGTTCCCAATCCAAATGCTGCACCAACTGCGCGCCCACGGGTGGCATTTCGCGCGGCTCAGCGGGTACCAAAATGATGTCGTCGTCGGGCCCTTTAACGGTGGTTGCGATGGTCAAAGCCTGCCCGTCCCACGTCAATTGCCCGCTATCACCGGGTTGTCCGCCCCCCGTGGGATAGAACACAGAGTGGTCCAAAATGATGCCGCCTTCGGTTGTGTGCCCTGTCACCCGAGCTGAGGCTTCGCGTATATATGGGTCGGTCTTATACAGACATTCGGTCATAGGATCGGGTCTCCGTCGGGTTTGTCACTTTTTACAGGCGGCGCAGCTTTTGGCGTTTGCGAAGTCGTCAACGCTTCTGGATTGCGCAACCACAAATCTTGTTGCGGGAATGGAATTTCGATGCCTTCTTCGACAAAGCGCTTGGCAATTTCATGGTTCATTTCGGACTTCACCGACAGCATCCAGTTTACATCACGCAGGATCGCACGGATTTCAAAATCCAAAGAGGACGCGCCAAAGTTCTGAAACACAACAGATGGGGCTGGGTTGGCCAAAACCATAGGGTGTTTTTGTGCGATCTCTTTGAGGATGGTTTCCACCTTGCGCGTATCTGTCCCATAGGCCACGCCGACAGGCACGATGACCCGACCCACTGTATTGCCACGGGTGTAATTTGTGACGGTGCCGCTGATCAGATCGGAATTGGGAACGATGACGTCAGAGCGATCAAACGTCTCAATCCGCGTGGAGCGCACCGAGATGTTGCGCACATAGCCCATGCTGCCACCAACCTCGATCCAGTCGCCTTCCGAAATTGGGCGTTCGATCAACAAAATGATGCCGGAAACAAAGTTCGAAACCACGGTTTGCAACCCAAAGCCGATCCCGACAGATAACGCCCCTGCAACAATGGCCAACGAACTAAGATCAATGCCTGCCGTCGTGATGGCAACAAGTGCCGCAAGGAAAATCCCGACATAGCCGACCCCCGACACAAGCGCAGTTTGGCCGCCCGGATCGATCTTGGTTTTGGGTAAAACCGATGTGCGCAACGCATTTTGCACCAAGCGCGTCAGAATGTACCCAAGGGTAAATAAGATCGCAAAGGTCATGAAGTCTGTCGGCGAAATGCGTGTTTCACCGATTTGGAAGCCCAGCAGGAAGGAGGACCAAAGTTCGGTCAGGTCCGCAACCCGCGCCCCCCAAACCAACGCCAGCAAGGGTGCTGCGAAAATCAACAAACCAAAGCTGATCAACACAGCCACAAGACTGTCGCGCGCAGTACTGCCCTGCCCTGTGATCCAGCCATAAAGATCGCCAGCGAAGCATTGCAACGCCATGACACAACCCAAGATTCCCAAGCTGGTGATGGTCGGATAAAGCAACGCATTGCCCGCCGCAGAATAGCCCAAACCGGACATGATCGGCGCGACGATACCAACAATCTGAGCGCTCAACCCAAGCCAAGTCAGTATACGTGCAAAGCCGGTTCCGATGCACGGTGTCTCGTCGTCATCCTCGGCCAAAGCCGCAACCACATACTCGCGTAACAAATGTCCAAAGCGGAACAAAATGATTGCCAGCACGATGACGATTGGGAAAGCCAAAACCGCCTCAGAGGCAGGTTTGAAATCGTGCAAAGTAAAGAGCAAACTCAACGCACTGCGCAGCAGCATCAAAAACGCCAACACAGTGATATAAAAACGCGCCTCGCTGCGGTGCACCGGCACCAAAAGCAAAATGGCCTCGTCGTCATTGCGCGAAAACAACCGCTCAGCAAGCCAGCGATACCCTAGCAGCAACAGCCCCCATACCGGCACCACATCCAATATGGCCGCGCCGCGCAACCCCACCAACCCGGTTGCCCGGATTGCTTCAGTCAACGCAAAAAGCCCAGCCAACGGCAAAATGATGCGCAACAACGAGACGATGAAGCTCCAGACGCCCGTACCACGCCCACCAAGATCGCGCAGACGGTTGCCCATCTTCGCAGCCCATGTGCGCCCGCGCGTCACCAATAACCCACCCAAGACCAGCAGGAACAAGACCAGCGGCAGGTTTTCACGTGCCTGCGCCAACAAGCGTTCATCGTTGAGCACACGGCGTTCGGCGGCGATTTCTGCAAAAGCTTGGCCAAGTTCTTCTAGCGACGTGGCCCAATTGGTTGGGTTTAATGGCGAAGGCCCTAGGGACAACAGCCGTTTGGTTTGGCGGTCACGAATGATCGCGTCGATCTCACCGATCAAGCCGTCAGCGCGTGTATAGGCTTCTTGCGCGGCTTGAACCGGCGCCAACAAAGTTTGCAATTGTTGCGTCAGTGTCTCGCGGCGTTTGGCAATATCGGGTGCTTCGGTGGCACTGTTTTCGGGGGCGTCGCCGAGGGCTTCAATCTGGCCGCGTAACGTGGTGATGCGTTCTGTATTTGCTCTGCGGGCCAGATCAAGGTTGCTGCGAAATCCAACGATCCGGTCACGCAGCGTTTCAAAGACCGCGTTTGTGTCTGTGGCACTGTCCACGGCCGCCTCGGCACGTCGGGCGGCACTTTCCCATGTGGTATAGTTGATCGACGCGCTTTGATTGCGCCCCTCACCATCTTGCGCAGATGCCATCCCTGGGACCAGCACAACGCTCAAAAGCACGAACCAAAGCGCGCTCAGGACTGGACCAAACCGTGTCATTCCGAGTTAGCCCTCGTCTACATCTTCGAACATCATCGGCATGTCACCGGCTTCTGCACCAAGCCAGTCTGGGCAAGGCAATCCCTTTTCTTTGAGGAAGGCAGGGTTGAACAATTTGGACTGATACCGTGTGCCGTAATCACAAAGCACTGTCACGATTGTGTGGCCGGGGCCCATCTCTTTTGCCATGCGGATCGCGCCCGCAATGTTGATGCCCGTTGAGCCGCCCATCACAAGCCCTTCTTCGCGCAGCAAATCAAACACGATTGGCAGTGCTTCGGCGTCGGACACGTTACAGTTGAAGTCGGGGGTAAAACCTTCGAGGTTTTTGGTAATCCGCACTTGGCCGATGCCTTCTGCGATCGACCCACCAGATGTCGCGATCTCGCCTGTGGTGTAGTAGCTGAACAGCCCTGCCCCGTCTGGATCAACCAGCCCAACCTTTACGCCTTTGGGCTGCAAAGCCATGCCGATCCCCGCCACGGTTCCGCCCGAGCCTGCCGCACAGATGAAACCGTCCACTTTGCCATTGGTTTGTTCCCAGATTTCTGGGCCCGTGGTCTCGATATGGGCTTGGCGGTTAGCAACATTGTCAAACTGGTTGGCCCAAATCGCACCGTTGGGTTCTGTTTTTGCCAGAGTTTCGGCCAAACGTTGCGAATAATGAATGAAGTTGTTGGGGTTGCGATATGGGCGCGCGGGCACTTGGATCAATTCCGCGCCTGCAAGACGCAGCATGTCCTTCTTTTCCTCGGATTGGGTTTCCGGGATGACGATGACCGTCTTGAACCCCATCGACGCACCAACAAGTGCAAGGCCGATCCCGGTGTTACCAGCCGTGCCTTCAACGATTGTTCCGCCTGGTTTCAGATCGCCGCGTGCAATTGCGTCCTTTATAATAAAGAGCGCCGCACGGTCTTTGACTGACTGACCGGGGTTTAAAAACTCTGCCTTGCCCAATATCTCGCAGCCGGTTTCTTCACTGGCGCGGCGCAGACGGATGAGGGGCGTGTTGCCGACAGCAGCGGCGAGATCAGAGGCGATGCGCATGGGGGGTGTCCTTATGGGTGTTCGCGTGTCTCAACATGTAACGAGCGCACGCGGCGACCTCAAGGTGCGCGAAGCCTCTCACGGTGATGAGCTAACCAATATCCCGCCAAAGCCAACGGGATATTTGCCGAACGGCGGTCTTCCAACATGCTCATAAGATCGTCAAAGGACAGCAAATGCGACCGGATGTTCTCGCCCTCGGTTGCCAAACCAGACACGCCGGTTATGCCATCAGGCAAATCAGCGATCCCGACATACATATAGTAATATTCCGAGATAGCCCCCGGTGCGGGATAGGCTTCGGCTACTGTCTCCAAGATACCAAGCTCCAACCCGGCTTCCTCCATCGCCTCACGGCGCGCGGCTTGCTCGGGCGTTTCACCGGGATCGACGTGACCCGCAATGGGTTCCCATTGCCACGGATTTTGATCACCGCGCCCCATCGGCCCCATGCGGAATTGTTCTACAACCAAAACCCGGTCGCGCACCGGATCATACGGCAACACAAGGGCTGCATCCATGCCCACAAAGACAGCACGGCGCAAAGGCTCCGTCATAGAGCCGTCAAATTTTTCGATCTGAACGGTGTAGTCGTCCATTTTGAAGAAGTCGCTATAAGGCGTCGTCTTGGAAGACACCTCCCATCGTCCCTGCAACGTTCCTGCCCCGTGGCGAACGTCTTGCGCACGCAGGCGCGCGGCCGCACGTGCGCGGATGGATGAGAATATTGCCGCAACCTCGTGCGGTGAGCGCTGCCCATGATAGCTCATGACTTCGCGCGCAGCCTCGATGCTTAACGCGGCCCATTTTTGCGCCCAAGCCTCAAGATCGAACGCAGCACCGGGTGGTCCAACCTCTGGGCCGGGAACATACACGCGAGCGGGACTGCCATCTGAGAGTGTGACGTCGTGCAATGCGTAATCAAAGCCGCCTTCGTAGAAATCTATCAACGCCACGTCTTGCGCAGACGCGCCCTCCAGAACCAAACCTTCGGCATCGCCGGTTTGATCAAGGCGGATCATCGGAAAAGGTTGCCCTTCAACCCAAGTCGCACGCGCCCGTTCTAGCGTCGCCGCGCGCACGTCAGATGGCGCAAGCGGACGTCCCAAAACAACTTCCAGCAAAGGCAAATGGCGCAATGTTCCATAAAGAAACAGCGGTGCAGCGTTCAGCGCCATGTACGCCACGCATATTCGGTTAGAATGCCACAAACAAACGCACCAACCGCCATGGTCCCAAGAATTGGGCCTGTCAAAATCAGGATTCCCCACTCTGCGCCAATGTTGAAGATCGCCGCGATCGCCTCAAAGGGTCCGTCATATCGGTTCTTCATCGCCAATCGGGTCATCTCGTTGCAGGATTGGATGAACAATCCCCACATGACCAACAAGAACACGCCCGTAACCCCGTTGGTCACAGCCGCAGAGACCCCGCGCCCTGCGCGCTTTCCCATCGAAATCCAGCCGACCAAGATCCCAAGAACCACATTCACATGAATGAACCAACCGAAGTTTGTCTCAGCGATTTCTGTCTCGTAGACTTGCATCACAAGACCAGACAAAATGAACCCCACAAAAGCAAGGCTGATAGCTGCAACCAATCTGGCGGCGTCTGGCATCATGGCGTATTCCTTATTCTACACGGCCAAGAGCGCCAATAAGGTCAACTGGGCCGTTTGATCGTGATTTGTGTTACATCACAATTCGCGCTTTCAAAAGTCGCAGCACAAGATGTCAAATAAAAGTTCCACATGCGTCGAAAACGTGCATCAAATCCCATTTCCGCAATGTGGTCCCACTTTTCGTTAAAGGTCTGATGCCAACGCCGCAGAGTGAGCGAGTAGCTTTGACCAAATTCGATCGATTTCTCGACCCCAAGCCCGGCGCGCTCCACTTGTTCACGCAAAGCCTTTGGGCTGGGCAACATGCCCCCCGGAAAGATATATTTTTGAATGAAATCAACACCACGTCGGTAAACATCCCAACGGCGATCTTGCACCGTGATGATCTGGAGGGTCGCAGATTTTCCCGGTTTTAGCCGCTCGCGTACGGTCTCAAAATAGACCGGCCAGTACTTTTCGCCGACGGCTTCAAACATCTCAATGCTTGCGATTCCATCGTAATGACCGGTTTCATCCCGGTAATCTTGTAGTTTGAACTCTACCAAATCTTTCAAACCCGCAGCTTCGATTCGCGCCTGCGCATAGTTGAATTGCTCTTGCGAAATGGTCAGTCCGGTGACCTTCAGACCGCGTTCTTTGGCAGCGTATTCCGCAAACCCGCCCCATCCGCAGCCAATTTCCAGAATGTGATCGCCCGGTTGCACGCCCAACTGATCGACCATGGATTTGTATTTTGCGATCTGCGCTTTTTCCGTGCTCTCTTGTCCGGTTTCAAACAGCGCCGAAGAATAGGTCATCGTTTCATCCAGCCAAAGGCCATAGAACGCGTTGCCCAGATCATAATGGTATGAAATGTTTTTACGGGCTTGTTCTTTGTGATTGCGCTGCAACCAAAACCGGAAGCGTTCGTAGGCACGCACAAGGTTTTGTCCGGGAAAACCGTCATAGATGTCGTCGTTATCCGCATGCACCAAGTCCATGAACGCTTGCAGGTCAGGTGTTGACCACCATTCATCCAGATAGGCGTCGCAAAATCCCAGATCGCCTTCGCGCAAAAGACGCGCAAAGATATCTGGGTTGTGAATGTGCAACTCGGCGACAGGACCGGGATTTATACCCTCGGCCCTGAACTGCCGACCGTCTGGCAATACGAAATCAATCCGCCCGTTCTGCATGGCTTGGCTCATGGCGAAAACTTTGGCAAAATAACGAGGGAGACCTGTCTGGTCATCCGTACTGGTTAGGATCATCTGCTCTCCGGTCTTACTTTTTTATCAAGCTAGCCTGACACTTACGGCGACGCAAACACAGCTTAGAACCCACGACCGGCATAGGCATCAAGCGCACGTTTTCGACCAACATCAGCGGCAACTATTGGTAAAGGGTACGGGTCAGATGGCGACATGGACCATTTTTTGGGGATCGCTTCATAGTATTTCAACCCATCCGTGTGCGGATTGGATTTTCCCTCGGCAATCCAGCGATTCACATAGTCCCGCTGCGGGTCAAATTTATCAAGCTGCGTAACCGGATTGAACACCCGAAAGAACGGCGTGGCGTCTGGGCCGGACCCTGCCGACCACTGCCAACCCATCGCATTTGCCGCCGGATCCCAATCAATCAAACAGTCTTCAAACCATTTCAGCCCAACCTGCCAATGGGTCAGCAGATGCTTGGTCAAATAGGATGCAACGATCATGCGCCCCCGATTGTGCATGCGCCCCGTGACATACATTTCGCGCAGGCTCGCGTCCACAAATTGAATGCCCGTGCGTCCCTGCATCCACGCGGTTGCATGTTCAGAGGAAGGGTCAGTCTGCCATGGAAACTTATCCCAATCCGGCTTCCAGTTTGAGGTCAATATCTGCGGTGTGTGATGCATCAGATGATAGGCAAACTCACGCCAAACCAGCTCCTTGAGAAAGGTCTCCGCGCCCGGTTTGCCTTCTTCCATCGCACGTTTGCCCGCATGCCAACATTGATGCGGCGAAATTTCCCCTATTGCCAAGTTCTCGGACAATCCCGACGTGCCATCGCGGTCAGGGCGGTTTCGGGTGTCGACATACCCCGCAACAATGTCCTCGATGAAATGGCCCAAGCGATCTTGCGCGGCACGCTCACCAAGACGCACAAATGGGCGCACAATCCCTGCCCCGCGCCGCATCGCTGCGCCCAAATGCCAATCTTGCAGTTGCTCGCTTTCAGGCCAGCTCTCGGGGGCCGCAATACGCGCTGGAACCGGCAAAGGCGTTTCCACATCCCGGCTGCGCACATTCTTCCAAAACGGCGTATAGACTTTGTAATAACCGCCCGTTTTGGTCTCGGCGCTGACGGGTTCGAACATCAAATGCCCGCCGAAGCTTTTGGCATGAACCCCATCCGCTTTCAGTGCCGCTTTCACGTCTGTGTCCCGCGCAATGGCTTGCGGATCATATAACCGCGACCAAACCACGGATTTTGCACCTGTTTGCGCGATCAAGCCCCGCAATATCGCAAGCGCGTTGCCTTTGCGCAAGACCAGCTGACTGCCTTTCGCCGCCAAGCTTTCGCTCAGATGCGCGATCCCCAGACCAAGGCGCCATTTGGGCGCGGCCCCAAGTTCTGCCACGGTCTCATCGTGAATAAAAACTGGGATGACAGGGCCCGCAGCACAGGCCGCACTCAAGGCGGGGTGATCAGATAGCCGCAAATCGCGGCGAAACCAAATAATCGTCGGGGCTGTCATATGCGTGGTCACTTTTGATGTTCTCGCCTGTTGCCGGTTCGTCCCGGTTTGTGCTTAGCTAGACTGATGACGCGCCACAGCAAGAGCAGATGTGCCAGTTCTTCACCTCGGGCATGGTTTCAGCACCTTTGTTTGGTGATAGCATCAATTGCCTCCCCTTTCGACTGGGCGTTTTCGTGACAAACACCCCGCGCTATGCATCCTATATCATCTGCACATCCCCGCGCAGTGGCAGCACCTTGTTGTGCCGTTTGCTTGACGCAACACGCCACGCCGGACATCCAGATTCCCATTTCCACACCCCGTCCCTCTCGGCGTGGATGCAGACTTATGACATTGATCAAAACGCCAAGACAACCAAGCGCGACAATCTCAAAGCCGTTTTCGCCGCGGCCCGAACGCTTGGCACCGGCAGTTCGCAAATTTTCGGCCTCAGACTGCAACGCGCTAGCTTCGATTTCTTCCGACAGCAACTCGCCTTGCTGTACCCACAATCACACACTGACAAAGCCCGGATTGAAGCCGCGTTTGGGCGCACAGCCTTTATTCACCTGACCCGCCCCAACAAATTGGATCAGGCCATTTCGCGTCTGAAGGCCGAGCAAACAGGTTTATGGCATCGCGCGGCGGATGGCGCTGAGTTGGAACGCTTATCGCCCCCCAAAGCCCCGCAATATGACGCCGCCGCTATTTCCCACCACTTGGCCGAGTTGACCGAACAGGATGCGCAATGGGCCGCTTGGTTCAAACGCGAAGATATCCAACCTGTCCAGATTTCGTATGACGATCTGTCAGACGACCCATTGGGCGTGTTGTCCAAGACCTTGGACATGCTTGGCCTTGATCCCTCACTTGCCGATACTGTCACACCACCCACAGCAAAACTGTCCGATGCTGTCAGCCTTGCATGGGCAGATCGGTTTCGCGGCTAGATTTCCGCGTCCAATGCGGTGATCAACTTGGCTATTTCTTCGGGTGATGTGTAATGCACGAAACTCAACCGCAACACGCCTTTGTCCAGATCGACGCCCATGGCTTCTAACGCGCGCCCTGCATAAAAATCGCCGCCTTCGGCCATGATCCCGTGTTTCGCCAAAGCGGCCGCCACAGGCTCTGCCGTTACTCCCAAATCCAACGCGACTGTCGGCGCGCGCGCGATGGCGGGTCCGATCAAACGCACTGAATTCTTTGTGCTGACCCAGTCCATCAACGGGGCCATCAACTCTTCCTCATGGGCTCGCATCAAATCGTGCACCCCGCGCGCACCGCATCCGCCATGATGATCTGACAGCGCATCGATGTAATCCGCCATGCCTGCGCAAGCCGCAACTTGCGCATGATCGGGACCCGCTGGCGTGAAGCGTTTGGTCAGGTTTCCTGCGTTAAACCAGTGGCCTTGGTTGGGCAGTGCTTGCGCCAAAGCCTTGCGCACAACCATCACACCTTGATGGGGGCCATAGGTTTTATAGGCTGAAAATAAATAGATATCCGCGCCCAACGCGCCCACATCCGCGAATCCATGGGGCGCATATGATACGCCGTCCACACACACGACAGCGCCCGCCGAATGCGCGAGGGTTGTGATCTCGGCGACAGGATTGATGTGTCCCACCACATTTGAGCAATGCGGGAAACACACAAGGCGCACGTTGTCGTCCAGAAGGTCCGCCAATGTGTCCAATTCCAACGCGCCCGTTTCTGGGTTCATCTGCCATTCACGCACTTCGATCCCGCGTTCTGCAAGGCGCCGCCACGGCCCAGAGTTGGCTTCGTGATCTTGGTTGGTCACAATGATGGCCTCACCGGGTTGCATCATTTGCCCAAAGGCTTGGCTGAGCACATAGGTGTTTTGCGTCGTGGAGGGCCCAAAACTAAGCTCATCGTTTTCAACGCCCATGATTGCGGCCAAACGGGTGTTGGCTTCGTCCATTTCGGCGCCACCCAATCGGGACGCCTCATAGGCGGAATAGGGTTGGACTTTGCGTTGCGTATAAAACCGATGCAGCCGGTCGATGACCGCGCCGCACGCATAACTGCCACCCGCGTTGCCAAAGAAAGCCTGTCCTTGCAAAGATGTTTCATCAAAGGCCGGAAACTGCGCCCGCACAAAATCAATATCCAACGCCATTGCGTGCCCCCAAAATAAGAAAAGACCCCGATCCGTATGGACCGGAGCCTTCTAAAGCTACGCGACTTACCCCAAAGGGCAAGTCGTTATTCTGCTGCGGTTAAACCGGCCTCAACCTCGGCTGATGTGGTGGCAACACCGGCTTTTTCGCGCCGCCCATCCATCCAGATCGCCTTGAGCACCGAAACGCCCATAAGCGCCATCACCAGACTAAACGGAAGCGCACCGATCACCATCGCTGTTTGGATCGCACCCAAACCACCCGCGATGATCAGACTGCCAACGACCAAAGCCAATGCTGCACCCCAGAACAAGATATGCGGGCGCGCTTTTGGACCTTCATCGCCTGCAGCGTTGATTGTGTTGATGATCAACACAGCCGAATCCGCCGATGTCACAAGATAGGTCAACAGCAAGACCACCACGATAACGGACATCATCCAAGCAAGGTTTTCAGACAGAATGACAGCTAGCATTGCAAACAGCTGATCCGATTGTCCTGCAGATGAAATGGCCCCGTTTGCCGTGCCGTTCAGCTCAAGATCGATTGCTGTACCGCCGACGATGGCAAACCATGTGAAACACATCAGCGCAGGGATAACCAACGCACCAAGCACGTATTCGCGCACGGTCCGGCCTTTTGAAATACGTGCAAGAAACACACCTACAAACGGCGCGAAAGCAATCCACCAAGCCCAGTAGAAGATGGTCCATCCACCCTGCCAGCTTGCCAATTGCGAGGCTTGCGATCCTTCAACCCCATCAGAGTTCCAGACTGTGAAGATGTTGGCTGGGATCGACAACAGATAGTCCCAAATCCCTAAAAACAGCGCTTGGAGGCCAAAGAAGGTCGACCCGAAGATCAAGAAGAACGCCAGCAAGAAAAAGCTAAGACCCATATTGATGTTAGACAACCACTTGATGCCTTTGCCCACACCAGACAAAGCCGACAAGGTGGAAGCCCCCATGATCACAACCAAAGATGCGATGATGCCCGCGTTGGATACTTTCTGCCCACCGTCTTCTGTCGCAACATAAAGCCAGTCGCCAAAACCGATGCGCGACAACCCTGCTACGAACTGCTCAACGCCGAAGCCCAATGTTTGCGCAACACCCAAGACTGTGGCAACAACAGCAACGATATCAACAACATGCCCCATAGGGCCTGACATGCTGCGCCCGAAGATGGGCGTCAAAGCTGTACGAATGGTCAGCGGAAGATCACGACGATATGCGAAATACGCAAGCGACAGTCCGACGATAGCATAGGCCGCCCAGGCCGCAAGTCCCCAATGCGTGAACGACCAGACATAAGCTGCACGCACATTGTCCGCCGCATTGCCTGTCGAAAGCCCTTGAATCGTGCTCGGGTTTGACCCCCAGTGATACATCGGCTCGGCTGTGGCAAAGGTTAACATCCCGATTCCAATCCCGGCCCCGAACATCATAGAGAACCAAGAGAAATTCGAAAACTCAGGTCGGTCATCTGTGTGCCCTAGACGCAATCGCCCGGAAGAGGGCCAGATCGCAAGTGCGAGACACACGATGACAAAGAACGCCATCACAAACACATACCAATAGTTGAACGTCGCAAGGATGGTTGAGTTGATCGTCGACAAGACCGCAGCCGCGTTTTCTGGGAAGGCGACGGCCCAGACGATAAGCGCCGCGATCATCAGCTTCCCTGTCACCGTCACGAGCTTAGCGAACCCCTTATAAAAACCGCTATCTGCGGTTTTGATAGGCAGATCCATGAGAGGTGGTTGCATGTGGATATTCCCTGTTTTGTTGTTTTATCACCCGATTGTGACAGACAACTCTTGAATCTCCTAATGGGAATGCATGTTTTTTGAGCATGCGCGGAATGACGAAGTTCCCGCATGACGTGTTTTTTGCACAAAAATCGACACTGAAGCGCGCTGAGCTATGCAAGATGCAGATTTAGCTTGAAAGATGTGCGGTAATTTTCGCGGCGATCTCTTTGATCTGATCCATGTCGCCCATGTGACCTGCAGGGCGCATCGCAACTCCGTCATGGCGGGGATGGATGTGGAAATGCAGGTGGAACACTTCTTGCCCGCCTGCGGCCTCATTGAATTGCTGCAAGGTAATACCGTCGGCGGCCAATGCCGTTTTGGCGGCGTTTGCGACCTTGTTGACCGTGGTCATACAAGCGGCCAATTGCGCTGGCGTCGCGTCGAGCATGTTGCGGCATGGTGTCTTCGGAATGACCAAGCAATGCCCATCCGAACGCGGCATGATATCCATGAAGCATAGGGTTTCTGCGTCCTCATAGACCGTCACATTCGGGATTTCGCCGCGTAGAATTTTGGCAAAGATGTTTTGGTCGTCATAGCTCATGAGGGCGTCTCCGAAGGGGCGAAAATCTAAATATCAGTACAGCGTGAGCGCGCAGAATACCCCGCGCGCTCCAAAGATCAAATCAGGCATTCACGTCGACGACAACCCGCCCCTGTACCTGACCTTTAAGAATGTCCGCACCTAACGTGGGCAAATCCGAAAGCGTTGCCGGTTTGACCATAGCGTCGAGCTTGTCCATCGGCAGGTCTTTGGCAATGCGTTGCCACGCCCGCAACCGATTGTCGTAAGGCTGCATCACGCTGTCGATGCCAAGCAGATTAACACCGCGCAACAAGAATGGGATGACGGTCGCAGGAAGTCCCGCCCCACCGGCCAGCCCAACGGCCGCAACAGACGCCCCGTATTGCATCTGCCCCAGCACACGCGCCAACATTTCGCCGCCCACAGCGTCCACACAGCCACCCCATGTTTCGGCTTCCATCGGGCGTTTGATCGCTTCGTTGATCTCTTCACGTGCCACGATTTGGCTGGCGCCCAATCCCTTTAGGTAATCCCCGGTTTCCGGGCGTCCTGTGACGGCGGCAACTTCATGACCAAGGGCGGACAGAATGGCGACGGCGACTGACCCAACACCGCCCGCAGCGCCTGTTACCAAGACTGGTCCGTCTTTGATCCCGTGATCTTCCAAGGCCATCACAGACAACATCGATGTGAAACCAGCGGTGCCAACAGCCATCGCTTGGCGCGGCGTGATCCCATCTGGCAAGGGCACAAGCCAATCCGCTTTCACACGCGCTTTTTGCGCATATCCGCCCCAATGCACTTCGCCAACACGCCAGCCTGTCAGAACAACCTTGTCGCCTGGCTTGTAACGCGCATCATCAGAGGCCTCTACTGTGCCAGCAAAATCGATCCCGCCCACATGGGGGTAGTTGCGCACAAGCCCGCCGCCTTTTGGTGACAAGCACAGCCCGTCTTTGTAGTTCACTGTGGAATACTCCACCGCGATCAACACGTCACCCGCAGGCAGTTGATCTTGTGTGATCGAGGTCACCTCGGCCGATGCAAGCCCGCTCTCTTCATCCTTCGTGATAAGTAACGCGTTGAAACTCATGGCGATGTCTCCCTATTTTTTTGGCTCGATAAAATTTGAAATGTCTGACGTTACAGCCAGAATTTGTCTTTCACAGTCGCGCGGCGCATCCCGTCAGGGGTCTCCACCTCAACAACAGTTCCCGGGTCCCAATGCGTCATGCGCACCATGCCGATGGCCACGTTGACCCCAAAATCAGGCGATATAGCTGCAGATGTGACCTGTCCGATCCGTTTGGACCCGCCAAAGATTGGCCAGGCCCGGTCGCATGACGGAATGTCACCTTCGATCTCGATGGGTCTGATTTGCTGCACTGGCCCTTCCTTTGCGACCCGCAACAACGCATCGCGACCGATACATCCGATGGCTGTCTGGGTGTCACAAAACCGCCCCAACCCGCATTCATGCGGTGTGTTGTCGTCGGTCATGTCGTTGCCGTAGCTTAATAATCCGCCCTCGATGCGTTCGATTCCATTTGGGCACCCTGCCCGCACATTCAGGTCTTCCCCGGCGGCAAACAAGGCGTCCCAAAGCGGCATCCCGATCTCGCCGCCTTCGACGTAGATTTCAAATCCACCCTGCTTTGAGTACCCAGATCGCGCAATCGCCAGATCGCGCCCCTCAAATTGAAACATGTCAAATTTGAAGAAACGGATGTCGCGCACACGGTCCCCAAAGACACGCGCCATAAGATCGTCCGATTTGGGGCCTTGGATCGCTAAGGGGCTGACATCCGGCTCATCGATCAACACATCCAAACGAAATCCTTGCGCGATCCCTTTGACCCAAAGCATCAGATCACTGTCGGCAATTGAAATCCACCAACGGTCCTCCGCGAGCTTCACAGCCACAGGGTCGTTGAGCATACCGCCCGTCTCATCAACGATCGGCACGTAGTAACATTGACCCGGCAACATCCGTCGCAGATCACGCGGTGTTAGCATTTGCATCAACCGACCGGAGTCTGGCCCACGCAGCTCAACTTGCCGCTCAACCGAGACATCCCACACTTGCACATGGTCTTTCAGATGCCTGTAATCCGCTTCAACACTTTCGAAAACGGTGGGCAATAACATGCGGTTATAAACCGTATAGGCTTTTGCGCCGGCAGCTTCTACGCCGTCTGCAAACGGGGTCCGACGCAAACGCCGGGACGGTGAAATTAGTGCCATGGATCAACCCTCCGGCATGAAAACAAGATCAGACACCGGGGCCTTCTTCCCGGCGGCTGTTAACATCGCATGAACTTGCCCGCGATGATGGGTTTGATGGTTCAGAAAATGAACGATGCACAAAGTAACGGGTTGGGTTTCGTGCTTGCCGGTTGCGCCTGAATTCCACGACAAATCCCCGTTAAGATCCAGATTGCGCAAGCTTTCCGCCCAATGGCGAATTTTCCCGTCCATCCGAAACCGCTCCGCCCCCCAAACCGCAATCGTTGGCATGAGGTCCGTGGTTTGCGTGATCGTTTGCTTGGGAACTTGCACAGATGGATCAAAACGGCTCATCCATAATGTGTCACCCCAGAGCAGGTGGTTTAACGTCCCAAAGATTGAGCCAAAAAAGGCCCCGCGATCTTCGCGAAGCTCACCTTCGCTCATAACGTCAACAATGCCCGATAACTGCTTATTTTGCCAAGCATTATACCGAGCCATTGTTCGGACATATTCAGCCGTGATCACGGCTTGGGGCCTTTCCAATCAATCGGACAGATTTCCGCTGATTTGCCGCCAAAATCCCAGATACGCCCATAGTCGCGCACTTTGGACTTCAGGCCGCGGGCTGCGATGATGTCTGGTCCCATCCAATATTTCGAATTCGAGATCATGACCGGGTGATCTGGGCTGGACCCTTCGATCATCTCGATCTCACCCTGAATTTTGCGCCCGACATACAAACCGCGTTTTTTGCCATCGCGCACGATTTCAACTTTTTCCCGCTCGGCCCCAACAATGTCGCTGACCAACATGGTGAATAAGCCCGTGGTTCCGCCAGCCGCGCCTGAGAAAATCTGCAAAAGACCGTTGTAAGCTTTGCCAGATGCGCGCTCGTCGACATACGCCGCGACCTTCCAGCCACCTTCCGCCATGCGCCCGGGGATGTCGACCATCAGCCCGACATTCAGGCCTGACAGGTCTTCGCCCTCGAAATGCCCCTCGTCGATGGCAATCGCCATCCAAGCCCGGCAATCGCCTTCTGTGGGCGGGTGCGCACCCAATGACACCACACATGGACAGAACAACTCGCAAGAGCAATTGAGGAACAATTCGCCCTTAATCGCCCATTCCGTTGGGTTCATCTTCCGCCGACCCGGATTGGGCATGCGTTGATCTATGCGTTGCGAAATCGGCAAGCGATCCGCGTTTGGACGTGTTTTCGTAGCCATGTTATCCTCCCAGAAACACCGGCCACAGCCCCCACCCGATCCCACCTAAGATCAAAGCAAAGCCTGCCGGTTTGGTTACATAATGCCCGATTTGGGGCAGTTTTTCGATCACCATGAACAAGGTCGCAAGACCCATCCACAACAGGCTCATCACGCCGCCAACAAAGCCAAGCGCCATAAACCCCCAACAGCATCCCACGCAGAACACCCCAAGGCCGCCGCCCATGCGCACGCCCCCCGTGAACCCGGTGAACCAATGCCCCAGAAAATAGGTCATCGGACTGTGGCACACACCGTGGCAAATTTCCTTAGTCCGGCTGAATTGAAACAAGCCGACCGCGATTAACAATCCGGCACCAATCCAATGCGAGGTCGCCATGCCAAGCATATCCACAAGCCCGCTGGCCAAAAGCGCAAGCTGCACCCCAGTGATCAGCGCTGCAAAAGCAACCCAGACCACAAAATACCCAAGCAAAACACCCGTCCAACCGGCCCGCGTGCCATCCGCACTGACCATAAGATCTTCATAGCTGCGTAGCGTTGGAACCAGTGTCGGTAGCATCATTGCCGCCATCATGGCCGCCCACATTCCGAAAAGTGGCCCAAATTGATCCATTGGCATGGACATCGACATGTCCATTTCCATGCTCATGCCCATTGGCCGCCCGAACAGGTCCAATCCCATGCCGATGGCCATCATATACATCATCGCCCACGAGATCAGGATGATCCCGAAGAAACTCAACCACAATACAGAGCGTGTGATGCCGGCCATAGTGCATTTCCTGCGAGTCAGTGTTGCCTATTTAAATGTCAGACATTAAAATGTAAGACAAATGAAAAATGCATCTGACAAACCCGCAGACCTCTCGGCGCAAATCGCATCCCAGATCAAAGACTCCATTGTGGACGGCCGCTTGATCGTGGATGAACGCTTGCCCTCCGAAGCGGAACTCTCTGAATTGTTTTCCGTGTCCCGGCCGACTGTGCGCGAAGCTCTGAAACGATTGGCGGCGCAATCGCTGATCCGAACGCAACGTGGCGCATCCGGGGGCGCGTTTGTGAACCGCCTAAGCTTTGAAGACGCGTACCCGCAGCAGATTACGACCTCGACTTTGCTGCTTTCTATGAACGCCGTCAGCTTTGATACAGCTTGCGAAGCGCGCTATGCTTTGGAACGCGCGTGTGCGCCATTGGCGGCTGTTCGGCGCAGCGCGGATCACCTCGCGACAATGCGGGCAGAAATTCACCGCCAAGGCCAACCCGGACTGACCGATGAGGCCTTTTGCGCCTCAGATGTAACCTTCCATCGCGCGCTGGTGGACGGTGCAGAAAATCCTGTGTTATCATACCAGTTGGCAGGCGCAGTTGAAGCGATGCAGCCATTGATGAATATGATCACGTTCACGGCTCGGGACCGCACACGCATCATCGCCCTGCACACACGCATTGCCGATGCTTTGGAAGCCCAAATTGCCGATGCGGCAGCGACGGGCCTGACGGAGCTAGAACAAGAGACGCGAACGCTCGCTCAAAGTGTTTTTGCACGTAAAACCCCTTAGCCAATCCCCCTCATGGCCAAAATTTTATGTCCTATGCCTAAATTTTATGCTACTTTAACAGGGGGAAGACGCGGTTATGAGTATTTCACACTCGCTCAAAGAGGTTACGGAACGCTCCCGCTGTGCAACCAGCGTCAAAGAATTGTGGGCGGGGCAATGCTCTTATTTTTACGCCAATAACGTGAAAAGCCTGAGCTATCATTTGTATCATGCGCCCACGTTGATGGACCCAACGGATGTAAATGTGATTGCACGTGGATTTCCAGATGAATGGGTCTGTCACTACATCAAAGACGAATTGTTTAAAATTGATCCCATTCCGATGTTTGCTCGATCAGCGCATTCGCCGTTTTTTTGGGACGATATCGAAAGCCTAATGAAGCTCACCCCCGAACAACGCGGTTTCATGCGCGAAGCCGAGCAGGCTGGAATCGGCAATGGCGTGGCGTTTCAGGTCTACGGACCAGCGATGCGCAACGGGTATGTTGGTCTGGGTTTTGTCAAAGGAAGCGAAAGACCCATGGCCGATATGGTTTATGAATTTCAATGCGTTGCCCAAATTGGACATGTTCGGTATTGCGAATTGAGCGCCGATGAAGAGGAAGCGCATTTGGATTTGTCCCCGCGCGGACGCGAAGTGCTGCAGTGGATTGCGCATGGGAAAAGCAACTCCGTCATTGCTGACATTTTGGGGCTATCGCGTCACACGATTGATACGTTGGTGCGAAGAATGTTTGAGAAAATGGGTGTAAATGACCGCACCACTGCCGCATTGCGTGGTGTTGGGTCGGGTTTAATTCTTGGATAAGTTCACCGCCCGCGTCACTTAACTGCGGGACATACCGACAGACATGTTTGCGCTACCAGCACGTTGATAATCTGTTAATAGGGTGACAAGGACAATGACGTACCAATCGATGTTCCAAGATGACGATCTTGCTGGTGTCTTAAGCGAGGATGTACGTGGACAAATCGCCAATTTGCCAATAGCGCGCCGCAATCTGGTTGCGTTGCGTGTGAGCGCGCTTTTGACCGAAGCGGTGGCTTATGATCTTGCGTCAGAAGACCCCCCAGAGAGCACAGCAATGCTTATTCTTGCGTCCGCAGAATTGGACCGTCATGTTGATCGGCTTCGGCGCCGTGCCTCAAACCTGCATTGATCAAAACACCGGGTTTAACTTGCATCGGCGCCATTTTGCGCCAAGTAAGCCGTATGATTGATATTTTGAACATGATCGCCGCTGGTTTGACGATGGCCTTTGGCTGTTTCGGCTTTTTGGCACCACGTTACACTGCGTCTGCACTTGATCTTGAACCGACCGGTTCGACGATGGGCTTGTCGGAAATGCGCGCCTCCGTGGGCGGGCTGTTTGTTGTCGCAGGTGCGGCTGCGATTTGGATTGCGGAACCGTTGGCATTTGCAATGATCGGCTTCGCGTTTGTCGGGGCCGCTCTGGGGCGCGTGATATCCCTAGCGCTCGACAAACCACCGTTTAAAAAGGTTTTGGTCTTTGGTGGGATTGAAGCGGCCCTAGCGGCTTGGTTCTTGTTGGCCAATCTATAACTGACCCAACCGCCCCGGAACCTGTGCTTTGATGCCTGCAAGGTGCATAAGGTGCCACCCTAGAACTTGATTAGAACTCAGAACAGGCAGATTAAGTTCAGCCTCCAATTTATTTATAATGCTTAATGTTCTTAGGTTTGTGCAACTCAGAAACACTGCATCCACATCCGATGACCTCCCCAAAGCAAGAGCCGCTTCCTTGATTGAACCCTCATCTATCCGTGCGACCTTCGCCTCCTCCGCTTCATTGAAACTTCCAAGCGCTGTGCAGGTGATGCCTTGCGCATCAAAGGCGGCGCGCAGCCCTTCACTGACTTGCGCAATATAAGGCGTCAAAAATGCCAATCGAGACACCCGCAAAGCCCGGCAAGCTGCGACCAAAGCTGTCATCGGGTCGGTCACATCTTGGGCGTCGCATCCGGCTTGAACAGACTTTGCAACCTCTTTTGCACCGATCACGGACGCCCCCGACGTGCACCCATATCCAACAGACGCATAGCGCAACGATGGCGGCAACAATCCAGCTGCACCACGCAATTCAGGCCCCATCTGCGCCAATGTTTCGCGCGTGACGTCCGGTGCACTTGGCACACGGCTGACATAAAGCGCGACACCGTCTTGTGGCAACATTTGGCGCATTTCGGCTTCTAAGGTCTCATCGGATTGCAACACGATCAAACCAAGGGCCGCTTTGAATCCAATTGGTTGCGACGTGCGATATGTGAAAGTTTGCATCATTTGAGCACCACAATATCACGTGCGGCAAATGGGCTTAACGCTTCTGCGCCCCCATCGCGGATCACGATATCTTCCTCATGCACCATGATCCGCCCGTCCCGTGTCGGCAGGCCGGGCTCCAAGGTGATCACCATGCCAGCTTGTAAAACGGTCTTATCCGTCGCGATTAACGACAGGCCCTCGGTGAGCTGCATCCCAAGCCCATGCCCCAAACGCCCCGCATCTGTCTCTAGGCCAAGCTCGTCTTGAATGGCTTTATACACGTCGCACCCCCGTGCACCCGGCTGTGCTGCGTCCTTTCCGGCTGCCGTCGCGTCGATCAAACGATGATGTTGAGACGAAACATCAATATCTGGCTGTAAAATACTGAAATTGCGATCAAAGTCGCTGAAATATCCATCCCACACCAACCCTGTGTCCAGCATAAGCACGTCACCTTTTTCCAAAGGAACCTCCGTCGCCGGAGAGATCACATCCGAATATCCACCCTGTCCGGCACCACCCGCCAGATAAGGCACCCAATCCGCGCCTTCCTCAAGGCACAGACGTTGGAAATTTCGGAACACATCGGCCAACGGCACGCCCTGCTGCGCGATCTCGGGCACGCGCGCAAACGCACGTCCTGCAATCCCACACGCATAGCGCAGCTTGTCGATCTCGGCTTCGGATTTCACCGCTCGAAGGTGCGCCACAATACCGCGATCAGATTGAAGGCTGTCGCCAAAGTCTGACAACAGCACATGATAGGTATCGCGCGGCATCCGCATATGGCTTTCCAACGTCGACGGGAGGCCAACCGGACCGCCAATTTCGCGCAGCTATTGTGCCAACAGCGAGACACCATCATCGTCCGGACGCGGCGCAGCCCATGTGCGAATGTCATCGATCCACGTGCTCGCCATCAACGCCGCGCCAATGGCGGGAATAACCGCAACAGGCTTGCCTGAGGCTGGCACAATCACAAACCAAGGTCGGGTCGGGCTTTCCCAAAACCGGGTCAAAAACCCTATAAAATAGCGTATATCGGCTTCTTGTGTGAGCAACAGCGCATCAAGCCCCACCTGCCCCATCAAATGTTGTGCAGCCTTTGTGCGGGCCTCAAATTCAGTGACCGGAAATCCGCGCGGCGGGCTCACACCGCGCCCTCCGACAAGATGCACAGCACACGCGCATCAGATGGCACAGGCACAATACCCGTCAAACTAGCCGCCAAACCCGCCCCCCCAGAAGCAGAGGTTTCAAACCCCGCATCCGCCATCACCGGCAAAACATCCGCGACAGCTTGATCTGACACCAAAACAAATCCGTCTGCATCGCGCGCCAATCCTTTTAGGGCGATCAAAGACGGGGTTTTGCAATCCAATCGTCCCATCTCAGACACAGGACCTTGTGTGTCCAAGGGCGCCCCTTCGGCAATACTGTGATGCAACGCGGGTGCGGCATCCGGCTCGACCACGATGATCTGCACCTCCTGCCCCCATGCACGTCGCATATACGCGGCCGCGGCGGCTGCTAGCCCCCCGACGCCTGCTTGTAGAAACACATGCGTCGGCGCGGCCTGCATCGCCTCACAAATCTCTGCGGCCAAAACTGTGTACCCTTGCATCACCGCATGGGCTGGCACTGAATACCCGTCCCATGAGCTGTCAGACAGCAACGTCCACCCGTTTTCGGCCGCGGCGTCCTGCGCAGCTTGCATGCTTTCCTCATAGATCGCCCCGGCCCGCACAACATCCGCCCCCTTGGATCGCAACAGATCGGCAAAGGCTTCAGGCACGGATTGCGCCAGATAAATAACGGCCCGTGCACCAAACACATGCGCCCCGGCAGCGACAGATAACCCGTGGTTCCCCGCACTGGCGGTCACAAAAACACGCCCCTCTAGCGCCGTTTCAAAGGGCACATCACGCGGAGCTTCGGCGGCGATCGCATAGGCCGCCCCGAGCGCTTTGAAACTGCCCAGCCCCATGCGCGGGCGTTCGTCTTTGATCCAAAACTCGACGCAACCGGCGTGCTTGGCCAGCTCTTCGCTGTGCACCAATGGTGTGGCAGATGCCGCAGGACAGTGCGCAAGCAGGGCCAAGGGCGCGCGCGCATCATCGCTAGGCCACGGCATGTCGCTCAAAGTAGGATGCCGAAGGCCCTTCCCGCGAAATGGATTTTTCAGCATCGAATGGCATCCTTGAAAATAACCCGCAGCCCGAAGACAGCAGCGATGTGTTGATGTCGTTTTGGTCCAATTACTGTTGCGCAAGGATTTTGACAGCGCAATGAACAATCCACCTCGCCCCTTGCACGGCCCGTATCAAGCCCCTATATCTTAGGTGTCCTTCGGGACTATGGACATAAACGCGCTTGTAATAATCGGATCGGACCCGGGGGCGGTACCCGGCGACTCCACCAAACATCCTTCATTTGGGGATCATGGGGTCGAAATAGGATCGACGAACGCCTAAAGAGGTTAGCTTTGTTTCGGCTGGGTGCCACCGTATCGGCCCAAAATGTACAATTGCAAATGACAATCGTGCTCCAATGGCGATGGCCGCGTAAGCGACCGGAACTATTGAAATCTAAGTCCTTACGTTTAGCGACCTAAGGCGGGGCCTGTCGGAGCCTGGCAACAGAATCCGACACCTTTCCCCTTATCTGCCCAGCGATCCATCCTATTGACGCCACCGCTGTGTTGCGTCACATTTATTCCATGGGGTCGATCGCGAACGCCCCGTGAGGCTTAGGCCCAAGGTTCGCATGGCTGCCTTTCTTAAGGAGACATGCTTATGGCCGCTCTTAATGCAATAACCGTCCCACAACTGCTACGTCACATTGGCTTGCCTGATGCCCCCGTGATCGTCGATATTTCGATTGATCCCGACTTCACCGAAGACCCGTTTCTGATCCCCGGCGCGTTTCGCCACCCCCATACCGATTTGCCCGGATTGCTCATCCGTTTGAACGGCGCGCCTTGCGTTGTGACCTGCCAACGTGGGATCAAGCTCAGCCAAGGCATGGTTGCCAGATTGCAGATTGAAGGGATAAACGCCCAATATCTGGAGGGTGGCAATTATGGATGGCGCGACCACAAAGACACGTCGCGCATCCCGGCAAAAGCTATTCCAGAACCTGTCGATGGGGCAACGCTCTGGGTCACACGGCACCGCCCCAAGATTGACCGCATCGCGTGCCCTTGGTTGATCCGTCGTTTTGTGGATACGCGCGCGCGGGTCCTGTTTGTATCGCCCGCCGAAGTCATGGGTGTGGCGCAACGCTACAACGCCACCCCGTTTGACGTTGAAGACACTTTCTGGAGCCACCGCGGCGATTTTTGCACCTTCGACATCATGTTAGAGGAGTTCGCATTGAACAGCCCCACCCTGTCTCGATTGGCAAAAGTTGTCCGTGCTGCGGATACAAATCATCACGATCTCGCCCCCGAAGCCGCAGGTTTGCTGGCTGTGTCTGTGGGCTTGTCGCGCCAATATAAGAATGACACCGAACAGCTTGAAGCGGGTATGGCCCTCTATGATGCGCTTTACCGTTGGGCACGAGATGGCTTTGAAGAAGGCCATGATTGGCCGAACGGACGTGGCGCATGACGACTCCCTCCCTTCCCGAGATGACACGCGTCTTTGGTCGCATCGGTTTGCTTTCTTTTGGCGGACCGGCTGCGCAAATTTCACTGATGCACCGCGAACTTGTCGAAGACCGCGATTGGCTGTCTGAACAAAGCTATTTGCGGGCGTTGTCGCTGTGTATGATGTTGCCCGGTCCCGAAGCCATGCAGCTGGCCACCTATGCAGGTTGGCGGTTGCGCGGCGTGCTTGGCGGTTTGATTGGCGGCGGATTGTTTGTGTTACCGGGGGCCTTGATCATTGTCGTGCTTACGCTGGCTTATTCAAGCTTCGGTCAAATTCCTATGGTGCAAGCCGCGTTTCTGGGCATCAAAGCGGCTGTGATTGTTATCGTTGTGCAAGCTTTGATACGGCTGTCGGGCAAAGCGTTGGGCAGTGGCCTTGCCCGCGCGCTTGCCGTCGCGGCCTTCGCGGCGATCTTCGTCTTTGGCTTGGCCTTTCCGCTTGTCGTTTTGGGCGCAGGTCTTGTGGGGGCTGCATACATGGGAGAACCCGCAGCAAACACCGCAACCCCACCTCACGTTCCCTTTGCCCAAACCTTGCGCACGATTGCATTTTGGGGCGCGCTATGGGCTGTGCCCTTGGCGTTGGCATACGCGTTTGATCCCACGTTTTTAGGGGCGTTGGGTTTGTTTTTCTCGAAACTCGCGGTGGTGACTTTTGGCGGTGCCTATGCGGTTTTGGCCTATATGACCCAAACGGTTGTGGCTGATTATGGCTGGCTGAATACCGCGCAAATGATCGACGCTTTGGGCTTGGCGGAAACCACACCCGGACCGCTGATCCTTGTGACACAGTTTGTGGCGATCCTTGCAGGGATTGGCCAACACGGCTGGGCCTTTGGATTGCTGGCGGGCGCTTTGGCGCTTTGGGTGACGTTTATCCCGTGCTTTTTATGGATTTTCGCGGCGGCCCCGTATGTTGAATCCCTCGCGCATCGCCCACGTTTGGGCGCGGCATTGCGCGCGATTACGGCGGCCGTTGTTGGGGTGATTGCCCAATTGGCATTGTGGTTCGCGTTGCATGTGCTCTTTGCCGACATATCCAATTTTGGCCCGATGCCCCTGCCCCATATTGCATCTATCCAACCGGTGGCTTTGTGCCTTGTTGGGCTTGCAGCGGCCTTGTTGTTATGGCGCAAACTCTCGGTGCCGATGTCATTGGCGATCTTGGCAATCGCAGGCGCGACACTTCAGCCACTCATCTAGAAACAATCTGATGCGAAACGCTCTTTTATCTGCCGGGAAATGTCGTATGGTCGGCGCAAGTTGGCTTACGTACGATGAGGGATCTGGTGACCGATACAATCGAATATGGCAGCCTCATGCATGATGCGATGCGCGGCTTGATTCAAAAAGTTTTGGAACAGGTCGCCAAAAGCGGTTTGCCGGCGGACCATCATTTTTTCATAACGTTTGACACCAGTCACCCGGATGCAGAACTGGCTGATTGGCTGTCAGATCGCTATCCCACCGAAATGACAGTGGTGATGCAGCATTGGTACGACAAGCTCGAAATCACCAATGAAGGCTTCTCAGTCACGCTCAATTTTGGGGACCAACCCGAACCGCTCTATATCCCGTATGATGCGATCAAGACGTTTGTGGACCCGTCTGTTGAATTTGGTTTGCGCTTTGAAGCGGAAACCGAAGACGACGCCGCGGATGATGCGACCTCGGCTGTGACCAAACTGGATTCGGTTCCCGAGCAAGCCAAACCCAAGCCCAAACCAAAGGCGAAAGCCAAAGTTGACACGCCCAAGGACGACGCGGAGCCAGAACCGGCAAAAGACGCCGATATCGTATCTTTGGATAGCTTTCGTAAATAAAGCTGCGCCAAAACGCCTCTGATTTGCACGATTGCGTTTATTGCACGCGTGAAATCGCAGCGGTATACGATGGCCCACAATTGAATTCAGCCGGAGGCATCTTTCATGGCCCAAACTCGTACCGAAACCGACAGCTTTGGTCCCCTAGAGGTCCCTTCCGAGAAATATTGGGGCGCGCAAACGCAGCGCTCGATCATCAACTTCCCGATCGGTTGGGAAAAGCAGCCCATCGCGATCGTCCGCGCCCTTGGCGTCATCAAACAAGCCTGCGCGATGCAAAACAAAGCCCAAGGCACGCTGGACCCGAAACTGGCTGACGCGATTGTTCAGGCCGCCGCCGAGGTTGTGGCTGGCAAGTTCGACGACAATTTCCCGTTGGTTGTCTGGCAAACAGGGTCTGGTACACAATCCAACATGAACGCCAATGAAGTGATCGCAAACCGCGCGATTGAAATCTTGGGCGGTGAGATTGGCTCCAAATCCCCGGTTCACCCCAATGACCACTGCAATATGGGCCAGTCCTCCAACGACACATTCCCAACTGCCATGCATATTTCGGCGGCCATGAGCGCGCATAACGTGCTGCTTCCGGGTCTCGAAAAGCTACACAAATCGCTGCAAAGCAAGGTCGAAGAATTCGACGGGATCATCAAGATTGGCCGCACCCACACCCAAGACGCGACCCCGCTGACGCTCTCCCAAGAATTCTCGGGCTACGTGCATCAAGTCGCGATGGGCATTCGCCGCGTTCATGACGCATTGGGCCGTATCTATGAGCTGGCCCAAGGTGGCACGGCTGTTGGCACTGGCCTCAACACCAAACCCGGCTGGTCCGAAGCGGTCGCAGGGCATATGGCCGACATCACTGGCCTGCCTTTTGTCACGGCCCCCAATAAGTTCGAAGCCTTGGCGGCACATGACGCGATGGTCGAAATTTCCGGCGCGCTTAAGGTCGTCGCCGCATCGCTGTTCAAGATCGCCAACGATATCCGTTTGCTCGGTTCTGGCCCGCGCTGCGGTCTTGGCGAATTGGTTTTGCCCGAAAATGAACCCGGCTCCTCGATTATGCCCGGCAAGGTCAACCCAACCCAATGCGAAGCCCTGACCCAAGTCTGCGCGCATGTCATGGGCAATGACGCCGCTGTCGGGTTTGCAGGCTCGCAGGGCCACTTTGAACTGAACGTCTACAAACCCATGATGTCCTATAACGTGTTGCAATCCATGCAGCTTTTGGGTGATGCGGCCTCAGCGTTCACCGATAACCTTATGGTCGACCTCAAAGCAGATCCGGTGCGGATCGACAAACTGATGCGCGAATCCTTGATGCTGGTCACAGCACTTGCACCCGAAATCGGCTATGACAACGCCACCAAAGTTGCCAAAACTGCGCATAAAAACGGCACCACTTTGATCGAAGAAGCCGTGAAGCTCGGCTTTGTCACCGAAGAGCGTTTCAACGAAGTTGTGCGCCCCGAAAATATGGTCGGGCCTAAGTGAAGGTTGTCAGCCTGAACAAAGCACGTAAAGCGAAAGCGCAGGACGACAAAAAGGCCCGCGCAGACCAAAACGTTGCTGCGTTCGGGCGCACCAAAGCTGAAAAACAGAACGCGCAAGCCCAAGCAGACAAAGCAGCGCGCGATCTGGACGGACATAAGCGCGACCCATGAACGCTCGCCCCGTCAAACACTCGCTCACGTTGCGCGGACACCGAACATCTGTCTCTCTGGAAGATGACTTCTGGGCAGCCTTTCGCGAGATCGCAGACGCGCAAAATAAACCAATCAACCAACTTGCCGCCGAAATAGACGAAACGCGCGGAGATGTGGGATTAGCCTCTGCAATCCGGGTATTTGTGTTGCGCCGATTCAGAGAAAATTAAGCAACTGAGCCTATGGTTAATTTATGATCCTTAATGCTCAAAAAAACCCGCTAACACCTGAAGAATTCTTCGAAGATTTGTTCAGCACGAATGACGCTCATAGTGGCGGTGTCGTGCGATTGTCCAATCTTGATATGGAACGTTTCATTGGCCGTGATCGCTTTATCCAAGAAATGAAAGCCCGCAAATTCACGGCTATGGTGAATCGCGGGCAAATCTATATCTTCTGCAACAACAAGGACTTACATATTATTGCTTAAGCGTCGCCTTTACAGGGATGCGCCGTAGATCTGGTTGATGTTCTTGCCGATGGCAGATGCGAATTCCGCGTCGCTCATCTGCTTTTTCAACCCTTCTGTCAGCGCACGACTGAAGCTGGCGATCATATGTGTGTTCTTTGACAGGCGCTGCGATGCTTCGTCTGTCGAATACCCACCCGACAACGCGACAACCCGCACAACACGCGCGTGTACCGCCAAATTGTCATAGGCGTTTGCGCTTTCTGGCAACGTGAGTTTCAAAATCACATTTTGGGTGTCGTCCAAGCCATCAAGTTCAGCTTGGATTGCGTCCCGCATCATCACTTCCGCTTCTGCTTTGGTGGCAGACGTAATGTTGATTTCAGGTTCAACAATCGGCACCAAACCGGCGGCAATCACTTGGCGCGCGACATCAAATTGTTGCGCCACAACGGCCTTGATACCAACCTCATTGGCCTCGTGGATTACAGAGCGTTCCTTCGTGCCAAAGACGCCCATGCCTGCAGCTTTGGCCAACACCTCATTAAGCCCCGGCATTGGCTTCATCAATTGAACACCGTTCGCTTGATCCTCAAGACCCTTGTCGATCTTCAAGAATGGCACGATTTGCTTTTCGCCCCAAAGATATTCTGCGACGGGCGTTCCGTTGATTGCTTCGCCCAATGTGCGTTCAAATAGGATCGCGCCGATCACTTTGTCGGACGTAAAGTCGGGTGCCAGAATGATCCGCTCGCGCATGTTTTGCATCTCAGCAAACATCTCTACGTCAGAATTATACATGCTTTCGTCGACGCCATACATACCAAGCGCTTTCGGAGTCGAACCACCGGATTGGTCCAAAGCTGCGATGAAGCCAGCCCCGTTTTGCATTTGCGCGTGCATTTTCACCAGATCTGCCATGTCGTACCCCTATGATTCCGTGCTTTACGGTGTCTTAGGTGAAGAATGGTTCGGGTGGTATACTGTTAGCGTCGGACAATGTTAACTCGTATGCCAGCTTTACTGCGCACCGTCAGATGTGCCACAGGAACGGGCACATCACCTTGCACGGGTTCCACTTTTAAATCCCGCAAAATACGCGCCAAAAGTAAGGGGCCTTCGACCATCGCGAATCCCGCGCCCGGACAAACACGCGCGCCGGCGGAAAACGGGATAAAAGCTTCGCGCGCACAGGTTTTGCCATTTTCCGTGCCCCAACGCGCAGGATCAAACCCATCCGGGTTGTCCCACAAGCGTTCATGACGGTGCAGATGCCAAGGGCTTAGCACCAATTGCGCACCTTTTGGCACGTCCCGGTCGCGAAACTGTTCAGGGCAAGAGGCCTCACGCACCATCATGGGAACCGGGGGATATAACCGCAACGCTTCGCGAAACACATCCCGCGTGACGCGCAGTTTGGACACTTGCGAAAAGTCAGAACGGGTCAATGCTTGGGCCTCGACCGCAACCTTCTCTTGCCACTCTGGATGCGTGGCCATCAAATATAAAGCCCAGGCCAACGCCGACGCGCTGGTTTCATGTCCCGCCAAAAAGAAGATCGCCACCTGATCAACCATTTCTTCTGCGCTGAACGTCTCCCCTGTTTGGGGGTCGGGCTGCGTCATGATCTTGGTTGCCAAATCATCCGGCGCACGGCCTTGCGCAATTGCCGCTGCGCGATCTTGGGTCAGTTGCGCGATCAACCCGCGAATACGCGCCGCACTCGCTTTCGTGCCAGATCGGAAAAATCGCGGCATCCAACGCGGCATTGGCAACATCGCCGCAAGGTTCACAAGCGGTTGACTACGTTGATAATTCGAGAACTCCGCGAACATGTCCCGTGCGATTTCATGCTCAATCGGAATTGAAAACAAAGTGCGAAAAATCACATCGGCAGCGGCATGCGATGTCTCTGGTTCGACCTCAAGAACGGTGCCGATTTGTGCCTCTAGCCGGGTGGCTGTGGCTTCAGCGGCGTCCCACATCGCGGGATAAATTTCGCGCAACCGCCCGCCTTCAAAGGCCGGATCAATGATGCGTCGTTGTCGTTCCCAAGCCGCGCCGTTGCTTAAGAACACCCCGTCCCCCAGTAAGGGCCGCAACCCTTCCGCGACGCGACCCGATTTGGGAAAATCTTTGGGGCGGTCCTTGAGAACTTTGGCCACCAATTGCGGTTGATTGATCAAGAAGGATCGAAAGAAAGGTGTGCGGAATTCGGCCATCCATGCGCGGTACAATCGCGCGGGCTGTGCCGAAAGGATGTCTTGGCGAAACAGCTTTGCATATTGGCGCAAGGACACTTTGCCCGGACGGCTCGCGGGTTTCGGGGGCAATATGTCTGTCATGCCGCCCGAGAGGTGTATTTGCTAACCGAATAATCAATCCGCGACTTCGATGCAGGACGGTCTTTGTAACGCGTGCCAAGTGACACAGGACCGGCGGTGATCTGGAAATAGTCGTAATCGCGCGGTCGATCAAACGCACAAAGATACTGAAAATGCAGCCTAAAAAACCGTCGCTTTAGGCTGCTCCACTTTTCTGGACTTAAGCTTTGGGTAAACGCCGCCGAGAAAACCAACGGCCAACGCTTCCCGTCCGGAGCCACACCAGACACCGAAACAGGATCACATAATGCAAACGCGCACCCATCACCGGGCGCCGTCACATCGACCCAAGTCAGCTCATCACGTGTCGACAGGTCGTGTAAATCGCGACGCAACTGGTCCGCTTTGGGCAAGAAAGACACCATCGGCACCACCTGCCCAAGTGTCAAAAATCCAAGCTCCGCGCCCTGCGTTGGAACACGGCCAGATCGGATCAAATCAGCTAAGATCGACACCCCAAGATGCGCGCCCGAGGAATGCCCAACCACCAAAACCTCGTCGTAATCTTCGCACAAGGCCTGACCAATCGTGTCCGCAAATTGCGCCATTCGGGCTTGAAGTTCAGGTGGATTGGCCCCGTTTGAAGCCGCCGAATAGCCAAAATCATGCATCAAATAGTAGACATAAAGTTTACCATCCAACGCTTTGAACTTCTGCAGCACCCGGATCGCCGCCAAAGCCCCCGCGCCGAGACCGGAAACTTGATGCAACACAGGCAAGCCCGCCACGCTGCGCGGCGACATAAACCCAAACACATAAACGACACCAGCATAGACAATCCACGCCGCCAAAACCGCGACTAAAGCCTGCAAAATCAACATGCCAACGGGATAAAGTGCGGCAATAACAGGACCTTTGCGCAATCGCATCAGCCGCCACAACGCGCCAGACCCGATATAGGCCCATGCGGTTTGCAGCATTTGCGCATAGGTGCCGGGGATCGAATTATCCATGCTGTCGCGCACGATATCGGACCAGACCAGCACATCGATATCCGTGTGCGTGTCCTTCCCATCGATCACCGTATCAACATGCCACCCATAGGCCCCGTTCGAAGTTTTGGGCACTTTGGCCGACAACTTCAGATCATAACCGCTGATGCCCGCTTGCTCGGCGCCCTCGGCACGGTAAAGCTCCCGATACCGCCTTGGGTGGATCGGGTCATAGCCGGGAATATAGAAAACGCGGCGACGGGTGATATGTGTGGGCGTGCTGCTCATGCCGTCCTCTTATAACGGCAACCTTACCAAGAATTTTCGACAAGAGTAAGGCAACCTGCGACACGTACACACATGCCGCAAATTTAGTGCTCAATTCTGGGCAAACCTACCCGACATCATTGGGCAAACGCTACGGTTAGCCCAGATATTGCAGCGCCGGGAAGCGCTCTAGCAACCACCAGGAAAATTGCGAAAACGCACCTGTTACAAGCGCCAGACCAACCAAGACCAACAAGACACCCATAACACGTTCGATGGTTTTCATGTGCCGCTTGAGCTTGTTCATCACACCCATTGCCCGTGACATGAACAAGGCCGCCAGCAAGAATGGAATGCCCAAACCAGCCGCATAAATACCAAGCAACAAAGTGCCCCGCGTCACCGACGATTCAGAGGCCGCCAAGGTCAAGATCGCGCCCAGTTGCGGACCAATGCAAGGCGTCCACCCGAACGCAAACGCAAGGCCTAAAACATATGCGCCAAAGGACGACCCACCCTTGTCACCTGCATCCAAACGCGCCTCTTGATCCAGGAACGGAATGCGGAACACGGATAGAAAATGCAGCCCAAACAGGATCACAACGATACCCGATATCTGCGAGAAAAGTTCTTGGTTTCGCAGGAAAAACGTTCCAAACGCGGACGCTGTGAAGCCAAGGAACAAGAAGACCGTGCTCAATCCCATCACAAAGAAAAGTGCGGTGATGAAGGTCTTGCGACGCGCCGACATCGTCTCTGACATCTCGTTGACTTGCACGCCCGACATATAGGCCAGATAGGGCGGCACAATCGGCAGCACGCAAGGGCTAAGGAAGCTCACGACACCAGCAAAGAGCGCGATGAACATCGCAGGGAGCAGCCCCGCATCTATGATTTCAAGTCCAAACATGTCTCACACATACGCCACGTTTCAGCATGCGTCACGGGGCACTGCAGTCACAACTCTGTGGACAGGCTGAAACATCACACCTATGTGCGATGCATGAAACACCATGATCTTGATGCCACCGGGCTGCTTTGCCCCCTTCCCGTTCTCAAAGCGCGCAAACGCTTGCAAGCGCTCAGCTCAGGTGAGGTGCTCACTGTCCGCACCGACGATCCTGCTGCTGTGATCGACATCCCGCATTTTTGCACAGAGGCGGGCCACGAGCTGGTCACATCTGACATCGGCACGACCGTGGCCATATGGGCAATACGCAAGGGCTAAGCAACGCGCGTGGTTTGGACGACACCAGCCTTACAAAAGAAAAAAGCCCCGAACGTTATATCCGGGGCTTTCTTGTTATCTACTTAGATCCGAGCGACCACCAACCGCGCCGTTTCGGCTTTGGCGGTGCGTCTGGTTCCGGTGCGGGCGCGGGCTCTGCTGCGGCAGGTTCCAGTGCTGGCTCAGGCGTTGGCTCTGGGGCCGCTGCGACGGTTTCCGGGGTTGGTTCCGCAACAACAACGTCTGGCGTTGGTTCTGCCACCACGTCTGGAGTCGAGTCCTGCACGACCTCTGGTGTTGGTTCTGGGGCTGGCTCTGCGACAACCTCTGGCGCGGGCGCATCTGCCACGGCTTCGGGGGCAACCACTTTCTTGGCACGGCTGCGTGTCTTGCGCACTGGCTTTGCTGGCGCCTCCTCAACAGTGGCGTCTGGCGTGGTTGCTGCGTCCGCTGATGCCGTCTCAGGTGTCGTCGCCTCTGCAGCAGCGGCTGCCGCGGCCGCTTCGTCAGCTAGAATGTCCGCCTTTTTACGCCGTGGTGCGCGTTTGCGCTTTGGCTTGGCTTCTGGTTCTGGCGCAGCGGCGGCGTCCTCAGCTGGGGCTGCTTCTGCAACCGCAGGCGCATCCCCCTCAGCGGTTGCATCCGTTTCAGCAGGTACGACTTTCTTGCGAGACCGCGACCGCGTTGTTTTCTTCTTCGGTGCAGGTGCCTCTTCGCTCACAGCGACTGTTTCGCCGCTGGCCTCTGACACGACTTCTGTGGCGGTGTCAGCCTCAGATGCAGCGGGTGCCGCGTCGCCCTCAACAGGGGTTTCAGCAGGTGCCGCCTCGGTTGATGTGGTCTCAGCTGGTGCCGGAGCATCGCCTGTGCTTTCTTCAGACTTGGCGTCACCTTCAGCCTGCTGACCCTCAGCGGCGCTCTCAGTGGAGCCCTCAGAACCGCCCTCCTCAGTGGACGATTTCCGCCGCCGCCGGCGCCGACGACGCCGCTTGGGTTTGGTTTCCTCTTCACTTGTCGTGGGTGTTTCTGCGCTTGGCGCTTCGTCTTCTTGCGCGTCCTCGGCTTCGTCCACATCATCCATGATGGATGCATCGACAGACACAACAGCGGCTTCCACGGCCACAACTTTACGTGTGGCGGTTTTGAATTTCTCCAACGCGAAATCCGGGCTGACCAAGGATGGATCGCCTTCGATCCGCACGGATAAGCCATAGCGGGCTTCAATATGCGCGATGTGCTCACGCTTCATGTTCATAAGATAGTTGGCAATCGCGACCGGGCAGCGCACAAGAACTTCGCGTGAGCGACGGCGTGTGCCTTCCTCTTCAATTTGACGCAGAATGTTCAACGCCATGTTGTCGTCAGAGCGGATCAACCCGGTGCCATGACAGGTCGGACACGGCTGTGTCGTGGCTTCGATCATGCCGGGGCGCAGACGTTGGCGCGACATTTCCATCAGGCCAAAGCCGGAAATCCGACCGACTTGAATACGCGCGCGGTCTGTTTTCAGCTTGTCCTTCATCCGCTTCTCAACGGCGGCGTTGTTTTTACGCTCGTCCATATCGATGAAATCGATGACGATCAGACCAGCGAGATCACGCAGACGCAATTGGCGTGCGACTTCTTCGGCGGCCTCTAGGTTGGTCTTAAGGGCGGTGTCCTCGATTGATCCTTCTTTGGTCGAACGACCTGAGTTCACATCGATGGCAACCAGCGCTTCTGTGATCCCGATGACGATATAGCCACCCGATTTCAGCTGCACAGTTGGGTTGAACATGCCCGAAAGGTAGGTTTCCACTTGGAAGCGCGCAAATAGCGGCAGGCCTTCTTGGTAGTGCTTCACGTTTTTGGCGTGGGACGGCATGATCATCTTCATGAAGTCCTTGGCGGTGCGGTAGCCGCGCTCGCCTTCTACAAACACTTCGTCGATGTCACGGTTATAAAGATCGCGGATCGAGCGTTTGATCAAATCGCCTTCTTCATAGATTTTCGATGGCGCGATGGATTTAAGCGTCAGCTCACGGATTTGTTCCCACATGCGTTGCAGGTATTCGTAATCGCGTTTGATCTCCGCTTTGGTGCGTTGTGCGCCAGCGGTGCGCACGATCAAACCTGCGCCTTGTGGTACTTCGATCTCGTTGGCGATTTCTTTTAGTTTCTTGCGGTCCGCAGCGTTGGTAATCTTCCGAGAGATGCCGCCGCCGCGCGCGGTGTTTGGCATCAAAACGCAGTAACGACCTGCAAGCGATAGGTATGTGGTAAGGGCCGCGCCCTTGTTGCCGCGTTCTTCTTTGACAACTTGCACCAAAAGGATTTGGCGCACTTTGATCACTTCTTGGATCTTGTAGCGACGTGGCCGTGGTTTGCGCACCGGACGGATGTCTTCGCTGTCGTCTTCGTCGGCAACAGACTCAATTGTCTCGTCTTTTTTCGTCGCGTCTGAGGTCTTGGCCGTGTCTTCGTCATCATCGTCGTCGTGATTGGCTTCGTCTGACGCGGTGTCTTCTGTTGTTGCCTCTGACGGAGCGGTCTCTGCGTCCGCGCTGTCCGATGGTGCGTCATCCGCCTTGGCGGTGCTTTCAACGTCATCGTCCGCCTTGGCGGCGTTTTCTGCATCGTCACCCGATTTGGCGGTGTCGTCAGTCCCATCGTCTGCTTTGACAGCGTCTTGGGCGACAACAGCGTCATCGTCAGTGGCTGCTTCTGGCTGCACTGCGTCCTCTTCACCCGCAGCAGGCGTGTCTACTGGCGTTTCCGCCACAGTTTCCATCGGCGAACTTGCTTCAGGTGTGTCGACCACATCTGGGCTTTGATCGTCGGTAAGATCGATGGTTTCCATGCCTTCGATCTGGGTGCTGTCAACGTCGACTTCTGCTGTCGCGATGGCATCATCGTTCTTGGCGGCAGCCGCTTTGGAGCGGGACCGGCTGCGCGAACGCGATTTGCGCTTGGGTTTGGTGTCTTCTTCCTCGTCGCGTGCCTTCAACGACTCTGCGTAGGCACGTTCTTCTTCCATCAACGCTTCGCGGTCTGCGACGGGTATCTGGTAGTAGTCGGGATGAATTTCCGAGAACGCTAGGAAGCCATGACGGTTGCCGCCATAGTCCACAAAGGCCGCTTGAAGCGATGGCTCCACGCGGGTGACTTTGGCGAGATATATGTTTCCGGCTAGCTGACGTTTGTTTTCGGATTCAAAGTCAAACTCTTCGACCTTGTTTCCGTCCACCACCACGACGCGGGTTTCTTCCGCGTGGGTGGCATCGATAAGCATTTTCTTTGGCATTTTGGTCCATTGCACAGCCGCAATCCTGCGCGGCCCGGGGGCGCGGCAGAACGGGGAATGTGTCTTGTTTGAGCGACTTGAGACGTGCGGAAAGAGGGCGCTTTCAGGCCTTCTACTTGGATCAATACTGTCCTCGCGCGCGTCATCGCGGTTCTTCTCCGGGGTGTGCACCTCAGTGCGAGCCCCAATTATTTCCTATTCCTCACAATGGAGAGACAGGCGTTACATCGGCCCTGCTCATGAGGGCCCAATCGGTCTGATGCAGTCTTAGGTAGTCCAGCCCTTCGGCCGTCTGACATCAGCGAATCTCGTCGGGGATACGTGGTGCATCGGCACAATCTGCCCCTTACATCCACCTTAAAGCGTGCAAGGGAGCAATGACAATGGCCAATCTGGTGCGAAACCGCCACGAAGAGCTCACCACTCTTAGTTGAATGCGTCGTTTCAGGGGAATTTTATCCACAGGGCAAGGTTTGCGCCACATTACGTCAAAAAACTGCGTCGTTTCGCCTTTTTCATGCTGCCTTAAAAGCAAACAAAATCCTGCGCATCGCGCGGTGTGCTAACGTGATTTGAACTCCTGATGGCGTAAACCCCGCCTCGTGATCACATTTTTCGCGGATGTAAGTCTTAACTGATGCCCTACCCGCGCGCAGGAAGATGGTTATTTGGCGTAATCAACCCAGAAATCGGGACACGTCAAACGTCGTACGCATCGCACCGTCTGGTTTTGCCAAGACGGTGCCCCCATCGCTATCGTTGCGAGCTCGCGCCCCCTGTTCCAAACAGACACCTTATATAAAAGCAGACAGCCTGCCGGGATGACCCCGTCGCAGGCCAAAGCCACATGCACATCAACTGCGCCCTAAACCTGTAACCGCAACACAGTCCCAACCTTAAGGCAGCCTTCAGGGCCAAGATTGTTCAAACCACCCTGCACTACGAAACAGACGCGGATGCGCTGGCACACAAAAAAAGCCCACAACGCGAAGGCTGTGGGCTTTGTGTCGTCTTATTCAGATCGAACAGAACTACAGATATTCAGAACGCTGCAATCCGTATTTGGCCATTTTCTCGTTCAGGGTTCGTCGTGGCAAACACAACTCTTCCATGACACTCGAAATAGATCCCTTGTGACGCCGCATCGTGTTGTCGATCAGCATCCGCTCAAACGCTTCCACGTATTCTTTCAGCGGCTTGCCCTCGGTTGTCATCACGGGTTGCATTTCCTCGTGATCAGACATCAACAGCGACGCAATCGAGCCGGACCCGCGACGCTCTTGCAGCACCGCGCGTTCCGCGATGTTGATCAGCTGGCGCACGTTGCCCGGCCACGGGGCTTGTAGCAGTTGTGCCGCTTCTTGGGCTGACACTTTGGGCGCTTCACAGCCGTATTCATCCGCGAACTGATCCGACAGACGCGTAAACAACGTCAGAATATCCTCACCGCGCTGGCGCAAGGGTGGCACGGTCATGCGCAAAGCTGCCAAGCGATAGAACAGATCAGAGCGCAACGCGTCTTCGCAGGTGCGGCCCTCATCTTGTAGGTTACAGATCGCAATAATGCGCGTTTCCGCAGGCGTGCCTTGATCGTTGATCATCGACAACAGACGCGCTTGCAGGGTTTCGGACAGCGCTTCGATGTCTTCCAACACAAGCGTTCCACCACGGGCTTCTTCGACCGCAGGCAATTGCCCGTCCTCGGGGCGCATTGGCCCAAAAAGCCGCTTGGACAGGGCGTCTTCTTCTAAAGCAGAACATGGCACGAGCACGAATTTCTTGCCCGCACGACTGCCCACAGCATGCAACGCATGTGCGACCAGCGTTTTGCCTGTCCCGGTTTCGCCTTCGATCAACACATGGCCGTCGGCTTGGCCAAGGTCCAAGATGTCTTCGCGCAGACGTTCCATCACCGGCGAGGCCCCGATGAGTTTCTTCATCAATTGACCGCCATCAGACAGTTCACGCCGTAAAATCCGGTTGTCCATTGTCAGGCGGCGCGCATTGGTCGCCTTTTTGGCCAGATCAGACATCCGATCCGGGTTGAAGGGCTTCTCAAGGAAGTCAAAGGCCCCGACCCGCATGGCTTCGACCGCCATGGGCACGTCGCCGTGACCGGTGATCATGATGACAGGCAACGCGCTGTCATTTCCCATCAGCTTCTTGAGGAACTGCATGCCATCCATGCCGGGCATTTTGATGTCCGAGATGACGATGCCGGGATATTCCGGCCCGAGCACTTTCAACGCGTCTTCCGCGCTTGAGAAGGTCTCGGTGTCATATCCTGATAGCGCCAGCCATTGGCTGATAGATTGACGCATGTCTTTTTCGTCGTCCACAATCGCGATTTTCATGGCTTGTGCCATTGTAAGTTACTCCGCCGCAGTTTGGCCGTTCTTTGAGAGTGCTGTCTCAAGGATCGGCAATTGCATTTCAAAGACAGCGCCACCGCTCTGCCCGTTGCGCGCTGTTAATCGTCCACCCAGTTCGTTCACAATACCAGACGAGATAGCAAGACCCAGCCCGACACCGTCGCCGGGCTGCTTCGTAGTGTAAAACGGCTCAAAGAGCGCGTCGTTATTTTCGATGCCAGGACCATTGTCGCGAATAGTCAGAGTCGCGGTTTCCCCAGCGGCAAGGATGATTTCAATCCGAGGATCATCAGTAGACTTGGTGGCATCCAACGCATTACGCAATAGGTTGATCATAACTTGCTCAATACGCAGCCGGTCCCCGTGCACTTCAACCGCCTTCTGCGGCAGGTTGCGGGTGATCTGAACTTGGCGCTGACGCAGTTGCGGTGCCATCATCGACAGGCTCGAAGCTAACGCATCTTGCATGTTTACAGGACTCCAATCGTCTTGGCCCTTGCGCGCATATGATTTCAGTTGGCGCGTGATCGCACCCATCCGTTCGATCAACTCATCCAAGCGTCCAAACGCAGACAGCGCTTCATCAGGACGGTTGCGGCGCAGCAAAAGGCGCGCGCCTGCAAGATAGGTTTTCATCGCTGCCAATGGCTGATTTAGCTCATGACTGACCGCGGCTGACATCTCGCCTAAGGCTGCCAATTTACTCGATTGTTCAAGGGTTTGTTCGGCCACCGCGAGGTTCTCTTGCACCCTTAAACGTTCGGCAATTTCCTGCTGTAGCTGTTCGTTAAGCTGGCGAAGGTCCGCCGACTCTCGGGCAAACAATGTCACCCGCAACGCCGAGCGTCGCGACATACCATAAAATGCCACGGCCAGAAGAATCGCAAACGCCATGATTTCCAAGGCAAGCACCCCGTTCACACGTTCGCGGATCGAATTATACGGCGTGAATGACATCATCCGCCAACCTTGGAACGGCACCAGCGTCTCTTGTCGCATCACCGCTTCGCCCTGCACATAGGCATCCGCTGGAAGCGCCGTCCAATCGGCAGTGGCGCGAATGGCGCGTTGGATTGCTGTCTGCGGCGTTTTGGTCAGCAGCGCATCCGCTTCCGTGCGCCCACGCCATCGAGGTTCCGTCGCGAGAATGACAGTCCCCTCGCTATCGGTCACCATGATGGCTTGGAAAATGCCCGACCACGCGCTTTCGAATTTGGCCAGATCGACCTCTACGACGATCACGCCCAGCAACTCACTTCCCGACATCACCCGGCGCGAATAGATAAAAGAGTAGGAATTTGTTTCCCGTGGCTGCACGTTAAACGACGTATTCACGCTGCGCCACGCGTGCAAAAAGTAGGGCTCCGTGCGGTGCGATTCCCCGATTTGCTGGCGGTTGGTCGCCGCGACCACACGTCCGTCTTGGTCCAATAGCATCAAAGAGGAGGCGCCGATCTCTTCGATGAAAGAAATCAGACGGATCGTGGATTGCGTGTAATCCCCAGAGTTCAACGCACCGATCAACGTCGGATCGCGGGCCAAAAGCTGCGGTACAATCCTATTTTGGCGCAGTTCTGCCATCAGGTTACCCCGATTGAACGCCAATTTCAGTTCTGCTTCGTTGCGGGTGGTTTCCGTGAAACGATCAATCAGCAGACGGTTGGTCACCCAAATTGTGCACACCGCCAACGCCATCACAGCAAGAAGTGCCAAGCGCACACGCCACGAAATCGTTTTACTCAAAGGCTGACCAAATACACCAGACATGACACCAGCTTAAACCTGTGCACGCTACGGCTCAAGTCATGCTGGCGTGAGGACCCCTGCCAATGCGCGGAACAGTGCCGTCCCATCGGTGCCACCATGGCCAAGATCAGCCGCCCGTTCTGGGTGCGGCATCATGCCCAAGACGCGGCGATTGTCAGACAAGATGCCTGCAATGTCGGCTTTGGCGCCATTTGGGTTGTCTGTATAGGTGAACGCCACGCGGTCTTCGCCTTCAAGGCGCGCAATCGTGTCGTCATCAGCGATGTAGTTGCCATCGTGATGCGCAATCGGAATGCTCAGAACATCGCCGGCATTATAGCCATTGGTGAACGCAGAGTTCGAGGTCGCAACCTTGAGCGGGACATGCTTGCAGATGTATTTCAGGCCCGCATTGCGCAGCAACGCGCCGGGCAGCAATCCGGTTTCCGTCAAAATCTGGAACCCATTGCAAATCCCCAAGACAAAGCCGCCCTTGTCAGCATGTGCCTTCAACGAACGCGTAATCGGCGAATTGGCCGCGATCGCGCCGCACCGCAAATAGTCGCCATAGGAAAATCCGCCCGGAACGCCGACAATATCGATGCCTTCCGGCAGGCCCGTTTCCTTGTGCCATACCATAGATACGTCAAAGCCCGCCTCTTCAAAGGCTACCGCAAGGTCACGGTCACAATTTGATCCGGGGAAGACAAGAACGGCGGCTTTCATACGAGATATTCCTTGGTGCCTTTTGCGACGCAGATGTTTGCCGTCTGCGCGCCTAGTGTTCAAAATGCCGGGGCATATGTCCGGCGTGTATGTCGTTTAGGTCGCGGCGCATTGTTTAAATGCGGTGACCTGATCCTTGGACGCATCGCCGACTTTGCTTAGGCCGCCAAGTTCCGCTGGTGTCAGAAACTTGTAGATGTCGCCTTGCAACCCAGCGCTTGTCCAGCAGGACGCGATTTTTGCTGGATCAAGCGCTACGATCGGTCCGCCGCCACTTGATACAGCATCCGGGCTACCACCACACCCTGCCAAAATCGCACATGACACACATGTTATTGCAACGAGTTTTTTCATGAGAAGTCCTTTTTTTTTGGCACCGCCCGTACAGGTCGGCGCTGTTACGCCAATTCGATCCGGTAGCTTTCGATTACAGTGTTCGCAAGCAGCTTGTCGCACATCTTTTTGATCTGGTCCTCAGATGTCCCCTCGGCCAGATCTAGTTCGATCACTTTGCCTTGGCGCACACCGTTTACGCCTTCAAAGCCCATGGCCCCAAGTGCATGGCGCACGGCCTCACCTTGTGGGTCCAGAACACCGTTCTTCAACATGACATGAACATGTGCTTTCATCGTCGTCTCTTTTCTATTTCACTTTGCCAAGACACCCCCACCGAAACGGGGGCATCCGACAGGTGTCTCAATTAATCAGCGTCGGTTTTTCGAAAGGCGTGGACGTCTTTGGCATCACACCAAGACGACGCGCCACTTCTGTATAGGCGTCGGTCAGTGATCCCAGATCGCGACGGAAGACATCTTTATCCAGCTTCTGACCGGTTTCGATATCCCACAAACGACAGCTATCTGGGCTGATCTCATCGGCCACAACAAGGCGCATGAAATCACCATCATAAATGCGGCCAATTTCGATTTTGAAATCCACCAGTTTGATCCCAACACCATACATCACACCGGCCATGAAATCATTGACCCGCAGCGCAAGGCTTAGGATGTCATCCATGTCTTGCTGGCTGGCCCACGCAAAGGCGGCGATGTGCTCTTCGCTGACCAATGGATCACCAAGCGCGTCATCCTTGAGGCAATATTCAACGATGGGGCGCGGCAATTGCGTGCCCTCTTCGATACCAAGCCGCTTGGACATGGTCCCCGCGGCATAGTTGCGCACGATGATTTCCAGCGGGATGATCTCGCAAGAACGGCAGAGCTGCTCGCGCATGTTCAACCGCTTGAGAAAATGCGTTGGCACGCCAACTTGGTTCAAACCGGACATGAAGAATTCGCTCAGGCGGTTGTTCAACACGCCCTTGCCTTCGATCACGTCTTTTTTCTCAGCATTGAACGCTGTTGCGTCATCCTTGAAGTATTGCACAATGGTGCCGGGCTCTGGGCCTTCATACAGGATTTTCGCCTTACCTTCGTAAATCTTCTTGCGCCGAGCCATGGGCGTCCTTTCGCATCTTCGCCCGCGAAACAGTCCGGGCGCTTGGCGGTCTCATACGCCAAGCCCATGACCTGCGCAATAGTTGTGCCCCAATGCACCGCCCCCCTTGCGTGCCAGCGTCAGGATGCGCATATTTTGCACAACTGAAGTTCAAAAAGAGGCAGGACCACATGAGCACGTTTGACGACCGCGAAAACGCATTTGAAAGTAAATTCGCCCACGATTCCGAGTTACAATTTAAAGCAGAAGCACGACGCAACAAATTGGTCGGCCTATGGGCCGCAGAGCTGATGGGCAAATCAGGAGACGACGCGCTGGCCTATGCCAAAGAGGTCATCAAGTCCGATTTTGAAGAAGCGGGCGACGAAGATGTCTATCGCAAACTGTCCGGAGACCTTGGTGACAAAGCCGAAGAATCCACCATCCGCGCCAAAATGGCGGAGTTCATGGTGACCGCAAAAAACCAAATTATGAACGAAACCTAACTTCACTCGTTAAAATGCCATGAACTAAACGCGGCTTTTGTTGCGTTTAGTTTGCGTTTTCGACACCGTATTAACACCCCGCTTACACGCATGATCTAAACCTGTCCTGGGTAAAAACTGGGATTGATATGACACGCGTCTTGGGGGTTTGTTTCACACATTTTAGAGGGTTGGCGCAAAAAACGCTGCCTCTCATCGTGTTGGCATGTTGCGCCGTATTTTTGTGGCCGCGACTGCAGGCACTCGATATATCCGAAGTTCAACAACATTGGCAGGCGATTACAGCGGCGCAATGGCTTTTGGCGGCCGTCCTGAGCGTCGTGAGCTTCTGGGCTGTCAGCCAATACGACGTGCTCGCCCATAGACAGTTGGGCACGGGACTTGATCCAGTACTGGCGCGACGTGGCGGGTTGACCGCAATTGCAGTGTCCCAATTGACAGGCTTTGGCTTGGTGGTGTCGACGTTGGTCAGATGGCGCATGTTAAGCGGATTTGGCCCCGGTGTCGCCGCCCAGATCACCGCGTTTGTATCCTTGATGTTTCTGGCGTCTTTGGCCGGAATAACCGCCTTGATTTGTTTGTTGTTCCCAGTGCCCAGCGGATTTGTGTTGCCCTCTATTGCTGTGCTTGCAGCCTTGGCTGTCCTTGCTGCGACGGCCGTGTTTCGTCCGCGGATCAAATGGCGCGGGCATCGCGTCGATTTGCCAACCTTGCGCGCCATGTTTGCCTCTGCGGGATGGGCCAGCCTTGATGTGTTCACCGCAGCGGGCGCGTTCTATGTGCTGCTCCCGCCTGCGATAGCACCTGATATCGTGGCGTTCTTACCGGTGTTTTGTTTGGCCTTGGCGGCGGGTTTGTTCTTGGGAACACCCGGTGGCATCGGTCCTTTTGAAATGACCTTACTCACGCTCACCGCCACGGGATTACCCGCGCAAACAAGCGTATCAGCCATTATTGTCGCAGTTTTTGGATTTCGCCTGGTTTACTTCGCGATGCCAGCGGCGATGGCAATTGTGGTCTTGTTGCTTCCGCGCAAACCCCATCCTTTGTGGCAGGACCCGCCCGCCCCCAATGTCGGCCGCGCGCGTCGCGCCGAAACTGCGGTGATCCGGCAAACTGGCGGGTTCGTGGAACGTGTGGGGCCTGCTTACTGCGCGACGTGGCAAACAGGACAAGCGCTTGTTGCTTTGTTTGATCCGTTTGAACCTGTGAAAGGGTCCGGTTTTTTCGATCGGCTGAAGTCCCATGCCGCAGAAACCAACCGCCTGCCCTGCCTTTACAAATGCAGTGCACGCATGGCGGCTGCAGCCCGCGCAGTTGGATGGTCGCATCTTCACGTCGCCGATGATGCCATTCTTGATCTGGACGATTTTACACTCGATTGCCCCTCTCGGTCTGGCTTACGTCGCAAATTACGCAAATCGGAACGTGCAGGCGTAACCGTTGGACGCGCACGCGTTGAAAATCACGCAGTTTTGGCCGCAATTGATGACACATGGCAACGCAACCACGGAGCTGCGCGCGGTGGCACAATGGGACGGTTCTGCCCCAATTACATATCTTCGCAAGCTGTTTTCATGGCCAAACACGAGGATCGCGTCGTTGCTTTTGCAAGCTTTCACGTGATTGCAGGCGAATGGGCCTTGGATGTCATGCGCCATGAACAAAATCTGCCTGACGGGACCATGCATGCTCTGGTCACGGCTGGCATTGATGCCGCAAGGCGCGCTGGCGCGCAACAGTTGAGCCTGTCAGCCATCACCGCCTGCCCTGATCCCACAAGCGCCGTCTGGCGTTGGTTTGCGATGACGCGCGTGTCGTTGTCCGGCGGCATGGGATTGCGGCAATTCAAATCCGCTTTTGCCCCGCGTTGGCAGCCACTTTATGCAGCAGCTCCAAACCGTGTGGCATTGGCGATTAGCTTGTTGGATATAACCCGCGAAGTGATGTGGCCTGCCGCGTTGGTGCAATCTGTCAATATTGACGGACTTTCCGATATGAATCTAGATCATGATAATGATGAAGATTATGAAGTTGCTTCATCCAATGCCGCGTGACATGGCGAAACTCAACCGCCCGGAGGCAGCATGACCAATCTATTGACCCAACTTCTGTCTGAACGAGATGTTCTTTTAGCAGACGGCGCCACAGGCACCAACCTGTTCAACGCTGGATTGATGTCTGGCGATGCGCCGGAACTGTGGAACGATCAACACCCCGACAGAATCCGAACATTGTACAAAGGGTCAATCGATGCAGGGTCGGACATCTTCCTGACCAATACGTTTGGTGCCAACGCGTCCCGCCTCAAGCTACACGATGCCGCCGATCAAGCGCACCGTCTGTCGCGGATTGCCGCCGAAATTGGCCGCGATCTGGTTGAAACGTATGACCGCAAGATTGTCGTGGCCGGATCGGTCGGGCCAACTGGTGAGATCATGCAACCGGTTGGGGAATTGTCGCATAGCTTGGCCGTAGAAATGTTTCACGAGACCGCAGACGGTTTAAAAGCAGGTGGCGCAGATATCGCTTGGCTTGAAACGATTTCCGCGCCAGAAGAATTCCGCGCCGCGGCCGAAGGTTTCAAACTGGCAGGCATCGATTGGTGTGGCACGATGAGCTTCGACACAGCCGGTCGCACGATGATGGGCATGACCAGCGTCGCCATGACAGAAATGATCGCAGAGCTCGAAAACCCGCCAGTTGCGTTTGGCGCAAATTGCGGAACCGGCGCCTCTGATTTGTTGCGCACCGTGCAGGGCTTTAACGCTGCCACCCCAAGCCGCCCCCTCATAGCAAAGGGCAACGCTGGAATCCCGAAATATGTCGACGGGCACATCCATTACGACGGCACACCCGAATTGATGGCAGAATACGCAATCATGGCGCGCGACAGTGGCGCCCGCATCATCGGCGGATGCTGTGGCACAATGCCCGAGCACTTGTCGCACATGAGAGAAGCGCTCGACACGCGCGCGCGCGGATCAACCCCTAGCTTAGACGCGATCGTAGCCGCATTGGGCGCTTTCACCTCTGAATCGGATGGCACTGGGGAAAATGAACCTGTCGGACGCAGCACCAGACGCAACCGTCGGCGCGCCAAAGTCGCCTAACGCGACGGCCATATCTGTGTGCTGATCGATTACTGACTGGCGCATGGTGCAATCCCTTAACCGACGGGCGGCTTTGAAACCAATGGGGCGATAGATGTATTGCCCTGTTGGGAAACAGTCCTCTTGTGACGTTACATAGATCGGCCAATTTCTTAGGCGCAGTTACAATCCTTAAAATCCCTCTCGCCAAGATGGACTTTAAAATCGGCACCTTAAGATCGCTGTTTCTGACACCTGCGCCCAAGATCATCTATGGGTCTTTGCTAACAACCTGTTGGCGTCGCGCGATCCACGAGCCCATCCGAGGGCACAACCTTATCCAATTTATTGCAGGCACCTAAGACCAACGCCCCATGACGCTTTTCGACAGAATGGTGGCAAAACAGCCTTCCTCGCACGACGTTGGAGGGTTCGTATCACGGGCTCAATTGCCGACGTTCATTGCTCGATTTTACAGTGATCGCATCGCGGACATTGTTGGTTTTCGCTGCAACTGCGCCAAGGTTTATTTCCTCTCGAACTGTGGACGGCACACAAAGTGGATTTCTGAAAGGGTCTGAATATCAGACGTAAGACAGACAAAATCTGTTTTTGATCTTGTTCAGCGATACCGTTTAGACAATCGGCCAATAACATGGAGCACACTAATTGACTTTTGGGAAGCTTCACCATCCGAATCGTCAGGTTATCCCCGCCCCGGTTGAGGACGCTGAAAGAGCGATTACAATAGCGCAACGGGTGCTTTGTGAAAACGGCATAGCGGAATTTTCAGTGTCCGGTGAGAGTATAACTGATTGGAATGGCTTTTACATTCTTGGCTACCGTAATACTGCTCAACCCGATCTGGCATATGGCGGGAACGCAATACTTGTGGTTCGACAGAATGATGGTCTCGGTGGGATGGTTCAATCTTCGCCAGATTGGATAGAACAGGACATAGACAAATTGCACGCTCCTATTGTGACGGCATTTGCCAAATTTGACGAGGAGCAGACGCAGACACCAGGACGGCGGAAAAAATAGTGCAGCGGACCGCGCAGAGCGCACCCAAAACGGTGCTTTTTGGAACCGCAAACATACCAAAGCGAAAGTTTGCTGCGGGCGCATGACACATTAAGGTCGGCAGTACTTTTGGCCATGTAAGGAGAAGCCTAATTGTCATTTTCTGACAGCTACTTGGGAAGACTTCGGTCTTTGACTGGGAACATACCGCTTTTGGCAGTTGGCGCACGCGTGCTTATCGAAGACGGCAAAGGAAGGTTTCTGATCATCCGAAGGGCAGACAGTGGCGATTGGGGATTGCCGGGCGGGTCCATGGAATTAGGTGAGTCCTTGATGGACGTAGTTTTCAGGGAGGCACTTGAAGAAGCAAGCGCAACTCTGAAAGATGTGACCGCTTTCGGAATATCGTCCAACCCGAACATTGAAAAACACACCTATCCAAATGGCGATCAGGTGCAAAACATTTCATTACTCGCACATGGCCATCTGGCAGACGATCATTTTGCGCCTAACGATGGTGAGGCGACCGAAGTTAAGTTCGCTCACTATGACGAAATTGACCGACGAAGTTTCGTTTCAACGGAATATCCGACTTTTTTACATTGGCAAACATACAAGAAAACTGGGCAATTTCAGGTCGTCTAAAGGACGCTCACGCCGTTCCAAAGACGCTCCTTTATTTTGAACGCCTCCCCCCTCAAAGCGGACGCTCGGCTACGGCCGTACAGAGGTCTACTTTGCAGACAAAGTGTGCTTTACTTGCGACTGCGCGAAAGTCTGCTTGAGAGCTGAGCATTCAAATAGGTTCAAAGATGGCTGAGACGCCACAAACCAAAGTGGCTTCGATTTGCCTGACCACCTGATCAGACAATGTCCCAATTTTAGGGTCATCACCCTCGATGCAAAACGTCCGAATGCGTGATGAAACGAAGAGTTTAGCATATTTAGTGCCGCGGACGACGAACAACAAGGCAACCGGTCTTCATTGAGCTGAAACCCTGCCTTTTCGCCATAATCTGAAGACAATGCTTCGTTCCACCAATCAACATCGATATCCAATCATGCATTGGCATTCAAAACCGAACCCTAAATCCAAGGCTGACATTCAATATTTGCCCTGTGATCGTTTGTTATGCGGGGCTTTGCTGTTATTCGTTAGGCGCAAAGGAAATGATGTAATGCCTTGTCAAATCCGATCATAAGTACTTACGTCTGGGTATGATATCAGCGAAGATTATTGAGAGTTTTCAGATAACGAACCGTGGCACCGTGGTCGTTATCGATGCGACAACTGACTTGCCGATAGGTCATTGTCTTAAGGCGATAATTCACCACGATGATGGAACAACACTGAGCTACGACGCTTGGAAAGAATGGCTTCTTGGTCGCAGTGAAAAGCCTGTCGAAAATGAAGGATTTTTGATCGTTGATGCGAGCGTAGGACAAGTCCCCATTGGTGGATCCATCACACTAAAAATCGGGTGCACTTAGGGCGCAGAGCCGACCTTGCCAACCGATCTCAGCGTCTGGTTGGATCAGTGCTGTCTTGAGTGAGACCCGTGGCATTTTCGACCCGAGGGCCATCATTTCGAACTAACAAGACAGGCCGGTCCGTGCGGTTTGGCTGGCATAAGTGGTGAAACCGCATCCTGTGTGATCTTCGTGTTCAAGTGTGCGATTGCTGGGGCTTGAGGGATTGCTTGTGGCTACGGTCGCGGCGCCCGGGGTGGTTTTACCAAGCGGCTCCATGTCTCGAAGGGGCGTATGAAACTATCTGTAAAGCGGGTGTCGCTTGCAAGGGTGTGGGTGCCCGTCGGCGGGTATTCGTTGGGCGCCGGGTGATAATATGTTCCGAACACAATGTCGAAGATTGGAAATACTTGAGCGAGGTTTTTGTCACGATGTTGGGAAAGTTGGGAATGATGGATGCGGTGCAATTGAGGCCCAACAAGGACGCGTGACATCCCGCCCAAATGCAACCGAATGTTGGCATGTGAGAAAATCAAAAAGAACGTCATTATTGTGATCGCCACAAACAATCCGCGGCTATCAAACCCCAACAGATAGATCACTGGCGCGTTGATCAGCAGGGTTTGCACCGGAAAGTCGAGCCAATAGGTCCGATAGCTGCTAAGCATATTGAGCTCTTTGTCAGAATGATGAAGCTCATGTATCGTCCAGAGCGCGCGATATTTATGCTGCGCCCGATGATACCAGTAATACAGAAAATCCGACAGAACGACGTATGCCGCGCCATAGGTCAGAACTTGCCAGAGTGAAAAACCACTATGCTGACGTATCGCAAATGGAAGCATCGAAAAGAGAAACGCCGCACTTGTCGCGCCCACAGTCAAAACAAAAGCGCCGTAGACGATGTTGCGCAAGCGGCCTGCGCGACCCTGCCCCGCCTCGGCCGGGTGAAAGAATTCGAAAAAGCCAAAGATCACGAAAAGAACCGCGATCAACATCTCTTCATACATCTATAAGCGCCTTTTGCATTACTTGTCGTACCGTTCAAAATACCACCTTCATGCCTGCCAGAATCGCCGCCAAGAAACAACACTTGGCTGCGTCCTGCTGACGGCTCGAAGCCTATGCTGTGTTGCTCGTTGGCGAAGATGCTGTTGGCAAAAATGGCTGGATCGCTGATCAAAGCGGCTGGCGCAAGGCGCGCGTTCATTGCACGATGCTTCGGTAATCACATCACGGACTACGCCGCCCCCAGCGCTAACTGCGCAAAGGTCTGATCTCAGGCCAAATCTATATCTTGCTTCTGAGCCACCCGGCAAAGATATCCGTAGCTGCGTTCCCGTTTTTGGATATGTGCAACGTATAGCATCCCAGAAGCACTTCGGGCGTATCAGGCAATGCGCATAACAACCCCGCTGCCAGATCATCCCGAACAATAAACTCTGGTGCCAGCACCATACCCATGCCAGAGATTGCGGCCCTTAAAGCGGCATCGTCCAGATCAAAGCAACCGCCAAACTGAAGCTGTACTTTAGGTGCGGTGGTCGCGCTTAGCCAAGCAGACCAATCCCAATTGCTGCTGGTGCATTGGAGTGCGGGAATACCGGAAAGATCAGAGGGATCAGTCATCTGCGAAAGGAGGATTGGAGAGAGGTATGGTCGACATCTATCTTCCATCACAATCTCAGCGTTCTGGGTTCCCTCGGTGATAGGAAAATAAGCCACGGCTACATCTGCTATACCGCTCGGCGCTAAGCCGGTCCTGTCATTTGTTTCAATCCTCACGGCTATATCTGGCCATCGTTTTTTGAAGTCGACCAGCAAGGGAATGAGCCACCGTGTCGCAAGCGTGGTCGGGACTTGAACCGTGATCTTCCGCCCTTCCCCCATTGCAGTCTCCATGGCATGAACAAGGATGTGCAGACCGGATTGGGATTGGCGCAGGAACACCTCACCCGTATCAGTCAGATGTATGGAGTTATTGCTGCGATTAAACAGATGCACGCCCATAGATGCTTCTAGGTTCAGTATTTGCCGGCTGACCGCGCCGGGTGTCACAGAAAGACGCGAGGCGGCCTGTTTAAAACTCCCGCTTTCGGCCACGGCGATGAAAACTCGGATGGCGTTGAGAGAAATTTGATCGGGTCTCTGCATGATTAAAACTCACTCAGAATGAGAAATTCTCGTTTGTTTGTTTGCTCAGGTAATGGCCTACCTATGCAAACTGTCAAGCGAGCTTCGCCCATGCAACTCACGCAAAACCACCTTCCCGCAATTCTATGGGTCCTTCTAAGCACGTTAATTTGGACTTTGATCTTTGCAGCGGTGAAATTCGCCGATGGCGGTGTTGACGTGTTCCAGTTGACGCTTTTGCGCTACTGCGGCGCGCTGATCACCCTAGTCCTGTTGTTACCAAGCCAAGGCGGGATACGAGCGCATCAAAGCAAACAACCACTGCTCCACCTCGCCAGAGCGGTCAGTGGAAGCAGCGCGGCGGTGGCCATTACTTGGGCCTCTGCAAATATGCCGCTTGTCGATGCCACCGCAATTGGAATGCTCTATGGGGTGCTTGCCATCTTCCTTGGCACCGCGGTCCTTAAGGAAACCGTCAGCAAACGGCATTGGGTTGCAGTTGCCGTCTCGCTTATGGGCGTTGGAATGATTATGTTTAACAAGGGTGCATTTCAGAGCGGCTTCGCGATATTGCCCGCCATCTTTGCCCTCACAAGTGCTACATTCTTTGCCGTCGAAGGACTTTTGATCAGCGTTCTCGGGCGTTCCGAGCCAGCGTTTACTGTGATGCTTTATGTGACGTTCTTTGGCTTTTGCCTGATGCTCATACCCGCCATATTGCACTGGCAGAACATTACCTTGAAGACGGGGGTGATGTGCCTGCTTTTGGGACCATTGGGCATTGTGGGGCAGTATTGCACAATCCGAGGGTATCGCTCGGCACCGCTATCAGTCGTCGCACCAGTGGATTATTCTTGGCTGTTATTCTCGGCGATTTTGGGCATCATCTTCTTCCAGGAAATTCCAGATATCGGGACTTGGATCGGATGCTTTGCGATTGTCTTAGGTGGAGTGCTTTTGGCCTGGTCCAGCAGGCAAACTGATTGAGGCTAAAAATTGTGTTTGCCCAAGCTTTGCCTGCGTTCGCTGACATGCGTGCAGATCGCTGCATTGATGAAATTGGGCCCGAAGGCGCGCGAACGCGATCCCGGCGCGCAATCGCGTATGCAAAGGCATCTGTCAGACCATTAGGTTGTGATGAACGGGAAGACCCCAGATTTTCGCTGCGCGTGCGAATTTAAGTGGAGTACTTGAGGAAAGCGGACGGTCAGGGCGACGGTGCATTCTTCCCGATGCGCAGCGCGGAAATGACTGTGCAAACGAAAAACCCTAAGAGCGAATGAACTGTGTCGATGCCTTTTGACTGACTTGATAATCCCAATTGGTATCGTTGGCCTTCATGGCGTCATTCACCACTTGTTTCATTGCAAGGCGATCCCAGACGTCTTGCGCTATCTTCTCCAGATTGAAGTTTCCACCGGTGATAACCTGATCTAGTTCGCGCTCGATCTCGGCCAGTTCAGGATCACCTGCCAGATCGTTCCATTCATCAGGATCATTGGCGAGATTGAAGAGGCGCGCACTTGATCCGTGGCAATAGTGGTACTTCCAATCTCCAAGCCGAACAGCAAAACTTGGGCGCATAATGCCTTCGCCATGATATTCGGAGATAACGGGGATCACCTCCAATTCAGCGCCGTGAACGGCAGGTAGCAGGGATCGCCCTTCCATTGCGCGCGCAGGTGTCTGCCCGACTATGTCGAGCAAGGTTGCGGGGATATCCAGCAGTGATACCGGCGTGTCGATCTTTGTTGCCGCCGCATCTGGCACATCTATGAACAAAGGGATGCGACTGGACCATTCATAAAGACTGCGCTTTTGGATCATGCCTTTTTCGCCCAGCATTTCGCCATGATCGGACGTCACGATGATGATGGTATCGTCGCGCAATCCGGTTTCCTCCAAAACGGCCAGGAGTTCACCGATTTTGTCATCCACATAATGCGCCAGGGCTGCAAATCCGCGCCGCATGGCAATCTGGTTTTCAGGTTTGCGGATTTCATCGCCTTTGAGATGCAACCCATGCCAGCGTCTGATCGCATGATCATAATCAGAGTATTTTGCATCCATGTCATCGGGGTAAACCGGCAACGGAATATCTGCATCCTTGTACATCTCCCAGTATTTCTTGGGGACTTTGTAAGGCGGATGGGGATTGGTGAACGACACCGTGAGCATCCACGGTTTGTCAGGCGCATAACGCAGGTATTCAAGCGACTTGAAATGCGTTTCCTCGTCATATTGCAGCTCTTTTGACCAGCCAGGGCCGATGTTCTGCGCCATGTATTGTGGTGCAAAATCGAAAGCCTGCGACGTTAAATCATCTTCGGGTGGCAACGGATATGACCAGATAAATCCAGACGGATAAACGTCGGTATTTAGGCGTCGCTCGAACCCGTGTAACTGATCCGCACCCACAAAGTGCATTTTTCCTGAAAGCACAGTCTCATACCCTGCGTTGGTTAGGTAGTGCGCAAAAGTCGGGATAAAGCTGTGATACGGGTCGCCATTATCATAGCATCCCGTTGTTGAGGTGTAGAGGCCAGTCATGAAGCAGGATCGCGCTGGCACGCATATTGGGCTGGGTGTGTAGGCATTGGTGAATTGGGCGGCGCGTGCCGCTAGTTTGGTCATGTTCTCAGTCTTCGCGCCGGTGCCGCCGCAAGCTTCAAGCATAAACGGTGTCATCTGATCGGCCATGATCAAAAGGATGTTGGGTTGCTTCTGCGCCATTGCACTTCTCTGTGATGGATCACACCCCATTTCTAACCAAGTAGAGTGAAACCGAAAGCAAAGAATACCCAGACCCTGTTGGGGGACACGCAAACTCAGCTTCTAAATCTCACAAAGGCGTACTTTGCGATGGCGCGTGCAAACATGACATATGCGCAAACGGAGCGAACTAACCCTTTGTCAGCAACTCGGTTACAGTAACTAACTGAGACATAACAAATACTGGGAGCTAAAGTCCTTTTCGCCTGTCTCGAATGAAGAGTGGATTGACGAGGGCAAATCGGGGTGTGTCGCGGAATAAGGCGAAATCCTCTTGCGAGGTCAGGCCTTGGCAATTCCTCAACCAAGGGCATAGGTTTGCAGGAAGAACAGCCCGCCGTGTTTGAGCTTTGCCGCTACCTTGCGCATGATAACCGCGAAGCGTTGCTAGCGACAGAAAACGAGCGTTGCGTTAGCATCCCTCCCGACATGATACAAATCATGCTATTGGACGGATGGCATCATCCAGACTTGGTCAATGGGCAATCCCCAAGAAAGACTGACACTTTTCAAACGCTGGCAAGCGTCCTTGAAAAGAATGCGCCGGGACCGAATTCCTCTAGGGAGGCTGCGAACAATCACTGGAGGAACTGGCCTGCAGGTGGAAAACTTTACTGTAGCAGCCATTCGTGCGCCACGCAGCATCATGCAATACGGGCTCTTTGCAATCATTCGCTGCATCTGCGTCCAGAATGCGAAACGGTCAATCGCAAGCCGACATTTTGAGGGAATACCCTGGCAATCTGAGGGCGACAGTGATGCACTCTTAGCAACTTGCAAGTTAGTCAGTTTACCGTAACGGATGAAAAATTGGGAAGCACCGTTGTTCCGGCAGACCGGCTTCACGCAATGCGCTGAGAAGATTTTGGCGGTCGATCTCGTTGCGGAATGATCTCCAAAGACGAACATCTCCTGCTCGCAATGCGGGATACATTTTCAGAGCAGCATCGGCTTGCGCGCGCGCCTCATCAATCTGGCCGAGCCAGGAATGACAAGCCGCCAATAATTCGGCACGGATGAAATCGTGTCCGGACACACTACGCAAAAGGGTGGCCGCAGTGGCGAAATCGTTGGCAGTGAAAAGGGCGAGCGCTTGCCAATAACGCATGATGTCTAGAGTTTGAGGTGTGTCCGAATGTAGTTCCAGAACCTTGTTGAACCATTCCATTGCGATAATGGGTTCGCCGTTGAAAATATGGTACACGCCTCTGTTGCCGATGATGTCGCCGTCGCTGGGATCAATGCTCAGTGCGCGTTGGGCACCGGACCAGGCCTCATCCCATTTTCCCATCCCGCAATACGTCCGGCTTAGTAAGCGCCAAGTCTGCGACGCGTCCGGCGCGATCTGGGCCAATTGCAGACCATGATGGTGCGCTTTGTTCAGAAATATGTCGTCGTGGTCAGCCCAGAACGAATGCGTCTTGTAACAAAAACCCAAGCCTAGATGGCCCATAAATTGGTCCGGTTCAAGATCCAGCGCTGCCTAGAAATAGCTCTCAGCCTCTGTCGTTGCTATTGGGTCAAGCCGATGCAGCAAATCAAGACTTCGGTAAAGATAGTCAAAGATTCCATAATCCCGCCGGTTTTTTTGACCGATATTTCGAGCAACATCTTGCCAGATACGTTCCATCAAAATTGAAGAAATCGGCTGTGCAATCTCGTCTTGAACGGCGAATTCGTCGTCCAGAGATCGATCATAACGCTCTGCCCAAACATGGTTTCCGGATATAGCCTCGATCAGTTGAACAGTGATCTGCGCCCGCCCGCGCGCCTGCCGGACACTGCCCTCCAGTACGTAGTTAACTCCAAGAGCTTGGGCCACATCACGAATGTCGGGCGAATTTCCTTTGTAGGCGAAGGTCGAATTGCATGCAGTAACATCGAGAACATAAGACCGCGAAAGCGCCGTGATTATGTCTTCGGTTATGCCGTCGGCAAAAGCGTCCTACGCGGTGTCTGAAGACATGTTGTTCAGCGGCAGCACCGCGACCCCAAGTTTACCAGAAGTCTGCGGCGCTGACCTTGGTTTTTCAGTTTGCAAGGGGGTTTCCAGCAACACGCGGTACGCGCGCACAGGCTCGGTAAGGTTCTTGACCGTTTGCGAACCCATGTCTTCGAACGAGAACTTCAGCTTTGCACGCACCTCGTCATGCACAATTCCCGAAAGACAAATTCCTCCGGGATCGGCCAGAGCTTCGAGCCGGGCGGCGACATTGACGCCGTTCCCAAACATGTCGCCGTCTTCGACCATCACGTCGCCAAGGTTGATGCCGATGCGAAAGCACAAATCTTCTTCGCCTGAACTGATTTGCCAGGCCGCTGCGCAATTGACCGCATCAACCACGCTGGCAAACTCAACTAGAATTCCGTCGCCCATCAATTTGAATATCCGGCCACGATGGCTGTCGATCAGGGGTTCGATCCGCTCCTTACGCAGCTTGTTCAATCGCGCAAGCGGCCTGCCTCGTCTGCGCCCATCAAGCGACTATAGCTCACCACATCGGCGGTCAGTATTGCTGCGAGGCGTCGCTTCAAGCACACTCCCCTTTTTGCCAATAACCAAGGGAACAAGACAAGGAAGGCTATCGCGATTTTGCTACTTACCATTCATCAGGAATGGGCTCATATCCGACATTCGCTGCACGATGGGCCAAGTTCTGAAACGCGGATATTGCTGCCGTTCATTGTATTTGTGTGGCTGTTTCTTGTCAGTCGAATTCTGGCGTCAAAGGTGCTACTTTTGTGCGCGTCGTCGAAAGGCGACTAGACCGCCCAGACCAGCCAGAAGCATAGGCAATGACGCAGGTAGCGGCACCGCCGCAGTCGCTGGCGCAGCGACGAGGGTCGTTGCTGGGTCGAACACCAAATCCGCTATGTATTCCTCGCCGAAATCGACATCCACGACGTTTCCACTGCCAGGATTTATGCCGCCAGAATTATTTGAGTTCTGCAACGTCCCGTTCCCATCTGACGTGATGCCAAGACTGAAGGGATGATAGCGACCTGTGCCCACTTCGCGTGCATTCAAAGTAAAAAACGACAATTCCGAGATTTGCAGGCCATCCAATAGATTTGCAGTGGCGGAAATCCCAAACTCAAACTGGCTGCCCTGTGCATAAAACTCAGAGTTTGTGATGTTCGCTCGCCTGAGGTCAAACGCCGGAAAACCCGATGGCGTTGGATCCGTCAAAATACCAAAAACCGAATAGCTCAAGTCATTGATCGTCGGCATCCCATAGGATTGTCCCGCCACAAGAACGTCGGCAACATCAAGCGTTATAGAAAAGGACCGGATCGTGTTAAACGTCGGAGAATTTGCAGTTGTGTCAGCATCCGAAATGTTAAAAATCGCCGCATGAACCGGACCACAAAACACCGCAGACAATGCTGCAACAAAAGTAAAACGACGCATAATTCTCTCCACAGGATATAATCCAATTGGGTAAGGTTAACGTGGAGTTGAGGTTTGGACAAGCGCGCCAAGCGCATCCATCCTGAACTTGGCGTTGCAAAGATCTCACGGTGTCTGCCATTTGCCGCATGGATTGCGAAAACTGGACGGCTCAGAAACGTCGAACGCAATGAGCGCGAGCACTGAAACGCGAATTGATGGGGCACAATGGGGAAAGGTGATACATCATACGTTTTGCCAGCGCATGCCAATCAACGCCAACTCTCGTCACGTGTTTGGCATATTGCAGGGTATCCGATCATGTTTTTGGATTTGATCATATGTGGCGTCTGCAACCGTGTGGTTTTAAGGCCAAAGCCGCGCCCCCTGCGCGACACACACATGCGCACCAGAGCGACCTGTCGCGTGTGTGAGACGGCATAACGCCTTGTTCCGCGCGAAACGGGTTCAGAGTAAATCAGGTAAATCAAACGCTTATGAGCTATCTTAAACAAGATAATGAGAAGTTTTCCACTGTAAATGGTTTGTTGTTGCCCCCTGTCTGGCCTACACGTCCTGTGAACGAAACGCCGCAAGATTAGACAGTTTGGACGCTAAAACGCCTTTGATTTCGCGGCCATGTTACTTTGCGCGATTTGGATTTTGGCTCGTCTTGGGTTTTGGTGGAAGAATGAAAGACACACACTTAAGACGCGCGGTAAGCAGCGCAGAAGCCCTTCGCTGGATGGTTTTTCGCAATTTGGTCGCGCCAGAGCGCATCAATGTCGTTTCTTGCGCAGTTTTCAGCACAATACTGACGGATCAAAAGTGAACGCACGCGGCCTAAACTCAGGCACATTATAAGGATAGACGCACATGTCCGACGAAGAAGAAGATATCATCCTGTCCGAACTGGACGACGAAGAACTTGTCCAGCAAATGTTTGACGACCTTTATGACGGTCTCAAGGAAGAGATCGAAGAGGCCGTGAACATTTTGCTGTCACGCGGTTGGGTTCCCTATGACGTGCTGACCAAAGCGCTTGTCGGCGGAATGACGATCGTGGGCAATGATTTCCGCGACGGCATCCTGTTTGTGCCCGAAGTGCTTTTGGCCGCAAACGCGATGAAGGGCGGAATGTTCATTCTGAAGCCGCTTTTGGCCGAAACCGGTGCGCCGCGCGTTGGCAAAATGGTGATCGGAACCGTCAAAGGTGACATCCACGACATTGGCAAAAATCTTGTGTCGATGATGATGGAAGGTGCAGGCTTTGAAGTGGTCGATTTGGGCATCAACAACCCGGTCGAAAACTACCTTGAGGCCATGGAAACCGAGAGCCCGGATATCTTGGGCATGTCAGCCCTTTTGACCACGACAATGCCCTATATGAAGGTCGTAATCGACACGATGGTCGAACAGGGCATTCGCGACGATTATATCGTATTGGTCGGTGGCGCGCCGTTGAACGAAGAGTTCGGCAAAGCTATCGGTGCCGACGCCTATTGCCGCGATGCTGCGGTGGCCGTGGAAACCGCCAAAGAGTGGGTTTCGCGCAAACACAACCAAATGAGCGCCTAAGTGCGCCCGAGCGATAATACGCTCACAACAGACGGCCTCGCCCCGACCGGGCGGGGCCGTGTGCTTTTGATTGCATGTGGCGCGTTGGCGCGTGAAATTTTAGACCTCAAGGCGGCCAATGGCTGGACCCATCTTGATCTGACCTGTTTGCCAGCCAACCTGCATCTATATCCCGACAAAATCACACAAGCTGTGCGCGACACGGTGGCAAAACACCGCGAAACCTATGACACGATTTTTGTGGTCTACGCAGATTGCGGCACGGGCGGTTTGTTAGAGATCGCCTGTCAGGAAATGGGCGTAGAGATGGTCGCAGGGCCGCATTGCTACAGCTTTTTTGAAGGCAATGATCTGTTCGCCAAAACCAGCGAAACCGAGTTTACCGCATTTTACCTCACGGACTTTCTGGTCCGCCAATTTGATGCGTTTGTGTGGAAACCGATGGGCTTAGATCGCCATCCAGAGTTGCGTGACATGATTTTCGGCAATTATGAAAAACTTGTGTATCAGGCGCAAACGGATGATCCGGCTTTGACCGAGAAAGCCAAACTTTGCGCGGAGAAACTGGGCCTCGCATTTGAGCGACGTTTCACAGGATATGGCGATCTAGCACCCGTTTTAGCCCGTTTGTGATCCCCCGTTCTCGGGGATCAGTGCGGGATCACATGGCGGGTTAGGCGTTGGCTGCAACCGAATGAATGCGTTCGATCATGGCGCGCAATCCGTTGGAGCGTTGCGCAGACAGATGTTCGTTTAGCCCCAGTCGGGTCATCTCTGCGCGGGCATCTACTTTCAACACATCGGAAACAGGTAAGTCATTGTAGAGTTTGCGCAATACGCCAATCAACCCTTGCACAATCATCGCGTCACTTGCGCCCTCAAAGCGAAACACACCATCCTTGATTTCGGGGTGAAGCCACACTTGGCTGGCGCATCCATCCACCTTGGTCGCAGGGACGCGCAAGGCGTCAGGCAACGGATCCAAGGCTTTGCCCTGCTCGATCACATAGCGATACCGGTCTTCCCAGTCCTCTAGGAATTCGAAATCTTCAACGATGTCTTCAAATGCGGGCGCAGCCATGGTGTTTTCGCCTTTGGTAACTCTCTCAATGACGAGTTAGGCGCTTGAGCCGCCAAGGTCCAGCCCGCAAACAGGCTTTGCAACGCTGTGCCAATGAGATAACCCAGTGAAAACACTAGTGACAGGCGACGAGCGATGCTGAAACCCATTCTCACGGCGATGGCCCTTTGCGCAGTTTTGGGCGGTTGCTCAGCGATACGCAACAGTGCGGCCAACCCCTTTAACTGGTTTGGCGGCAGTCAAGAAGCCCCTGCCCCCGTTGACAATTCGCAGGCGACCGTCAATCCACTTCTACCTGAACGTGTCGGCGTCTTTGCCCGTGCAAAGGCACGCCGCGAAAGCATCAAGCTCACAAGTCCCATCGATCAGATCACCGATTTGCGAATCGAACGTGTGCCCGGTGGGGCCATTATTCGGGCGACCGGATTGGATAGTTTGCAAGGTACGTTTGATGCGGGTCTGCTGCCCTCAAACGACGATGAATTGCCCGAAGATGGTGTGCTGGTCTACACGTTTGAACGCCAAGTGCCCGAAGGAAACCGCCCTGCAGGCCCAGTTCAAACCCGGGAAGTCACCGTTGCGCGTATCATAACCGATCAAACATTGCGCGGCGTGAGCAGCATTCGCGTGGTCGCAGCCACAAACGCGCGTGTTGCACGGCGTTGAGCCGGGTTAAACTTCGACGATAATCACCGCGCCATTTTTACTGGACAGAGCGACTTCGCCTTCACAAAGGCGCAGCGCATCATTGCCAAACACATCCGCGCGCCATCCTTGCAGCGCCGGCATATCCCGCATTCCCGCTGAAATCGCATCAAGATCAGACGCTGTCGCAATAAGCTTGGGCGCAACGCCTGTAGTTTCGGTTTTTGCCTTCAGCAAAACACGTAACAAATCTGCAATCGCCGGATTAACATTCAACTTCTCACGTGATCTGTCTGCCACCGGATGATTGCCCGGCGCGCAGGCAACACCCGCTTTCACAGCTTGCAAAATTCCCTCCGCGATATCGCCCTTGCGCGCATCACGTAGCAGCAAGCGCGCACGTCCCAATTCTTCATGGCTTTTGGGTTTCAGCGAGGCCAATTCCACCAATGCATCATCCTTGAACACACGATTGCGCGGAACGTCACGGGTCTGCGCATGGCTTTCGCGAAACGCAGCCAGCTCGCGTACGATTGCAAGGAATTTGCCCGAATTGGTGCGGGTTTTCACGCGTTTCCAGGCCTCAGATGGCTCAATGCGATACGTGCCGGGGCTGGTCAGGATTTGCAATTCTTCTTGCAGCCACCCAGAGCGGCCCGATGTTTCCAACTCATCGCGCAAATGGACATAAACGTCGCGCAAATGGGTCACATCGGCCAAGGCATACGATTGCTGCGCATCATTCAGCGGGCGGCGCGACCAATCGGTGAAGCGCGACGACTTGTCGACCTGCGCATGTGCAATCTTGCGCACCAACGTTTCATAGCCCGCCTGATCACCAAATCCGCACACCATCGCCGCGACCTGCGTGTCAAACAGCGGTTCCGGAAAGACGTTCCCTTCCACAAAGAATATCTCAAGGTCTTGGCGCGCCGCGTGAAAGACTTTGACCACATTCGTGTCGCGGAACAGATCATAAAGCGGATCAAGCGACATGCCCGCGGCCAAGGGGTCTACCAGAACAGCATCGGTTTCACCGTCACCGGGATACGCCAGCTGGACCAAACAGAGTTTGGCGAAATACGTGCGTTCGCGCAGGAATTCCGTGTCGACAGTAACATAAGGTGCTTGGGCGGCTTGCGCACAGAACGCGGCCAGATCTTCGGTTGTGGTCAATGTGCGTATCAAATCACGCTCTTTCGCATTTTTTTGTTTATGTTTTGATCTGCTTAACTGATTGCGGCGCGGTTTTCTAGGGCGACGTCAGCTTGGAGCTAATCGAGGTCGATGCGCGTGCGCTCATCAGCTGCAAACCGGCGCAACACTTCGGGGTATAAACGGTGCTCTTGTACCAACACGCGCGCAGATAATGCATCCGGCGTATCGCCCGGCTTAATCGGGACACGTGCTTGGCCAAGGATCGGTCCATCGTCCAATTCGGGCGTCACCTCATGTACCGTGCAGCCATGTTCCGCGTCACCCGCTTCGATCGCGCGACGATGGGTGTGCAAGCCACGGTATTTGGGCAGCAAAGACGGGTGAATATTCAACATACGGCCCTGCCACGGTGTCACAAATCCCGCTGTTAGCACACGCATAAAGCCCGCAAGGCATAGAATGTCCAACCCATGCGGGGCAAGTTGCGCGGCGATCTTTGCTTCAAATCCAGCGCGGTCTTCGCCGTAAGGGCGGTGATCAATCACCTCGGTGGCAAGCCCTTGATCTTGGGCCCATTTTATTCCACCCGCGCCCGCCTTGTTGGACACAACGACGATTGGGCGCGCCGGATGGTCGCCCACCATAGAGTCGACCAACGCGCGCATATTGGACCCGCCGCCAGAGACGAAAATCCCGACCCGTTTGGTCACAGGAGCGAACCGCGATACGACACGCCCTGCCCGTCCGTGATCGTTCCGATCTGCGTGACGTCATGGCCTGCTTGCGCGAAGATCTCTGACGCCTCTTTGGCTTTGTGCGCGGGCACAACAGCGATCATGCCAATCCCGCAATTGAACGTTTTAAGCATTTCGCCCTCATCCATGCCGCCTTGTTTGGCGAGCCATTGAAAGACGGGCGGCAAATCCCAAGCGGACAAGTCGATATCCGCGCCCAGATTTTCGGGTAAAACGCGTGGCAAGTTTTCGGTCAAACCCCCGCCTGTGATATGTGCCAAAGCGTGCAACGTGTCGCCCGTGCGGATCGCATTGACACAGCCTTTGACGTAAAGCGTGGTCGGTGCCAACAAAGCCGCGCCCAACGAGCCTTCACCCCAAGGACACGCATCGTCCCAAGCCAAACCAGAGGTATCGACCAGTTTGCGTACCAAAGAGTAGCCGTTGGAATGCACCCCAGATGAGGCAAGCCCCAACAAAACATCGCCCTTGGCAACACTTGCGGGAAGTGTGGCACCGCGCTCCATTGCGCCGACTGCGAATCCTGCCAAGTCAAAATCGCCGCCCTCATACATGCCCGGCATTTCAGCCGTTTCACCACCAATAAGTGCGCATCCAGATGCCGAACATCCAGCCGCGATACCTTCGATGATACGTGTGGCTTGGTCGAGTTCCAGCTTACCAGTCGCGAAATAATCAAGGAAGAACAACGGCTCTGCACCACCGCAGATCAAGTCATTAACGCACATCGCCACCAAATCGATGCCGACACCGTCCACATGGCCTGTATCAATCGCAATGCGCAACTTGGTGCCAACACCATCCGTTGCCGCAACCAAGATCGGGTCTTTGTACCCAGCCGCCTTGAGGTCAAACAAGCCGCCAAACCCGCCCAGCCCAGCCATCACGCCGGGGCGCATTGTGGCTTTGGCAGCAGGCTTGATCCGTTCGACCAACGCGTTTCCTGCGTCAATATCTACACCTGCATCAGCGTAGGTAATCCCGTTTTTATCTTTGGTCATGGCAGCGATCCTCTGGTCAAGAATTGCCCCGGTCCCTATCAAGCACAAGCGGGCGCGTCTATGGCCCGATTGGCAAGTTTCGCGCGTCAAACGCACGCATCGCGCTAAGATTTGCCCTCAACACGCGTCAGACCCAAAATTGCCACCAAAACGCGGCTTTGCGCTTGACGACACACGCCCCGGTGGATAGCCATCGAGCATGGCGGGCCTGTAGCTCAACTGGTTAGAGCAGAGCGCTCATAACGCTTTGGTTGCGGGTTCAAGTCCTGCCGGGCCTACCAAACATCATTTATTATCCTTTTATTATAGGGTGTTAGGTGATTTTTTGACGAACCTTTCAGGGTGGTTCGTCAAGTTTTGTTCCGCTTTCGTGCCTGTAAGTCTCAAAAACGCTGAATCAGCCATGTCCCGCCGCCCAAACGTCTCGCAGTACTTTTGAGCCATCGCCAGCGTGACGTGCCCGCTGACCGCCATGATTTCGTAAGGCGTGCCACCCGCCTCGGCGATCCTGCGGCAGATTGCTTTGCGCAAGCCATGTGAAGAGCACAGCGGCAAGCCCGCTTTATCGCACCACTTGCGCATGGATGTTCCAAGCCCCTTGCGAGAGCGCGCTTTGTTATGGCCCGTCTCAAGGTAGGTGAACGTGACGGGCCTTGCTGCCAAAGCTGCTGCCAAGGCCGGATGGATCGGCAAGCTGATCAGCACCCCGCTTGGGTTCTTGCTGGTCTTTTGACGGCGATATTCTATCCGCCCATCTTTGACGTTCGCTGGCCCCAGCTTCACCGCATCAACCTTTGCAGCCCCCGTGTAGAGCATTAGCGTCATGCAAATATGCGCAGGTGATCCGAGTGGATGAACCTCATAGAAACGAGCAATCTCGCCTTCGTCCCATGAGTGATACCCTTCGGACGTGGTCGCATACTTACTGACACCGAGAACCGGATTGGCGGCAACCCAATCCATCGTGACGGCAAGGTCCATCATCTGGGATAGCCGTTTGAGCATTTTGTTGGCCTGCATCGGCGTCTCGTGCATTTCCGCCTTGATCGCCATGACGTGTCGGATTTTCATATGCGCGATGCGCTTCTTGCCGTGTTTGAGCCTTAAAGGCTCAATGACACTGCGATAATCGGCCCGTGTGCTTTCGCTAATGGTCGGAAAGTGCAGCTTGTAGAAATGCGTGACCAGATCATCCAAAGTTCCAGCTTTTGTTCGGGAATCCCCTGCCACCTCACTAGACTTCGATTTCTGGCGGTTCACGGCATCCTGATACCTTTGTTCAAACTCGTCTGACCCGTAGTCAGACCCCAGTTCGGCAGTGAACCCGCGCGACCTATACCGCCAACGGCGTTTCCCGTGTCGATCCTTGTAGGAGCTTGCGCCCGGGTATTTTTCTCGTTTTTTCAATCTGCGTCCCAATCATTTATCGCTGGTGGTGAGTTCTCACTCGCAGAATGTATCACCACCGTCCCATCCGGGCCAATTTCGGTACGCCCGACGGGAATCCCCGCGTCACGGTATGCGGCCAAATAGCGCTTCAGTTCTGTCTGGGTCAAAACAGCTTTTCTGGCGGGCATGGCAGATGTCTCCGTTTGGGCTGGCTTCTTTTTTCTCTCCAGCTCAGTTTTCACTTCCGCTCTGACGGTGAAACAAACAACGTCTCTAAGCCTTTTAGATCTTTCAAGGATTGCCCTTCTCATCAGCGAGGCAAGTCTCGACCATGTTTTGGGATAGAAACTCCTGGACGGCTTGTTCGGGGACAAAAAACTGCCTCCCAATACGAACGTGGCGCAGCTTCTTTGACGAAAGGAGCCGCCGCACACGGCGTACGGAAAGGCCAAGACATTCCGCAACATCTTTGGTTTCCAACATGGCTTCACTCATGACTTCCCTTTCTTTGCGGCGATGTTATACATTTTGAGACAATTTTGACCTCAATGATACTTTAGTGTCCAAATTTGGACATTAAAGTTAATATATGGACCTTCATATCACCAATGTCTAGCGAAAACACGAGCATCGGCATGCGCCTGAAAGAAATCAGAGCGAAAACCGGACTAAACCAGCAAGATTTTGCTGAAACGATTGGCGCGTCGTATCGGTCCTATCGGGGTTACGAGAGCGGTGAACGTGAAGTGCCAACATCGATATTAATCAAACTGCACAATTTGATGAACGAAGAACCTTTGTGGATTCTCACGGGAAAGCAAACCCCGCTTGGGGACACTGAGTTAGACATCGTTGAAAACGCGCTGCTCGCAGGTCTTGGCACGGTTCCAACTGCGTTAATCGAAAAAAGCCCCGAAAGAGCTGCGGCTTTCTTGAAATTGCTTGTGAAACTGAGCCTCAAGCAGGGCGAAGGTTTAACCCAAGTTGATGCTCAGGAAATTGCACAGCAAAGCCTAAAGGAGTGATCATGCCGACACGTTTTTTCAAGAAACAGTACGCAGATGGGGCTACAGCATTGGAGGTGGCTCAAACCATGCACAAGCAGGCCAAGGGTGCGTTTCTTTCGAGCGTTGTATTGATTACATGCGCGACCATTGCCGTCGTTTGGACTGCAGGCAGCCTAGAGAAACAACTTTTGAGCCTTGGAGCACTCGTATTTGCGGTGATTGCAGCCAATCAGCTGAGAAGGATCAAACTCGATTGCCAAGAGCTGATCTGCCGCCTTCCATCTCAAACAAAGTAGCGAGCACAGACACAATTGGTTTGGGCTAGCCGAATGCACATAAAAAAATTGGGCTATTTCAGCAGTAATGGTCAAAGTGCCAACTGCTGAAAAACCTAACATTCTAGTCGTTTATACGGGATGCAGCGAATGGCAATATTCCAAGACCAGTCGTTCACGCGAGCTGCGACTAATGTCTCGAGTGAGCCCAACCAGTGAATTAGATTTCCTCGCTGCGCGCGACCGCAGCGTCGAAATTGCTGCAACAGCGTAAATTTCTGCGCCGTTGCGCGGCGGGAAAACCGGTCATTCATGCGAACCGCAGCGGGAAGAAGACTCTGAAGGAACAGGTTGCGTACAAAGCAAGGGTAATCGGGCTGACCAAGCTGGTGGTTCCATATCTTTTCCGAAACTGCGATCTGTCATCCTATTGCGGCAGTTATCGCTCCTCGCATTACAGACATGGCAAGTGAACTCGTCTGTTAAAACTCTGGCGCAGGGCAAAATCTGGGCGCCGCTGATTTGATCTTTATGTCTTGCCCGCAGCCCAAACTGCGCCACGGCGGATCATCTCGGTGACTTCAGGCACCTTGAGATCGTCCAACTCATGCCCGATCGAGCAGTAAAACACGCGCCCCTTATCCCAACGCCGTGTCCAGGTGACGGGGATCACAGTGCCCTCTATCCACCAGAGATGGTCGCCTGAAAACGTAGTCGTTGCCAGCACGTTGTTAGACGGGTCAGTGAGCATATAGTATTGTTCTGACGTGATGCGGAAACTGCGGATCCCTTCGACAAGCGGATGATCCGGCTGGCAGATCGTCACATCATAATCAATATAGTCTTCCTTGGGCTGGAGATTGTCCGGCCAGCCGGGCGGGTGTGCGACAAACTGGCCACCGATCAGAAAGTGATATGTCGGACGATCGCGAAATGCGTCGCCCATATGGCCATGCCAACCCGCAAGTCCACAGCCATCGCCAATGAGCTTCAGCAGGCCGTCTTCCTGCAACTTGGTCATATTGCCGAACTCTTCTTTGTGCCCAGAACGGGCGGACGACCAGATCGGGGTGATCAGATCGACGTCCGCCATGTTCTCGGGGCGTTCCAGCGGTTCGAGTGTGTCATGGATGACAACCTCAAAACCGTTGTTCTCGAGCAGATCACGATACCAATCCGCGAAGTCCATAGGGGCGTGCCCTTCCCAGCCCCCAACAAATAGTACAGCTTTCATGACTTGTTTTCTCTCATATAGTTTAGGATCGAGGCCATATCGCGGCCGGAATAGCCCTCTGATTCAGCCTTTCTCAGGATTTCCAAGGTGCTCAGCCCCTGCGGCATATCGGTGCCGAGTTTGCGGGCAAGATCGGCGGTGACTTCCATGTCCTTGCGCGCAAGGGCCACAGTGAAGGTCACGTCATGCGCGGCCTCATCGAGGTATAGCGGGCGACGGTATTTCAGCATCGGTGCGCAGGCCGCAGAGGATTCGATCACGTCGAAGGCGGCTTGCGGTGCAATCCCTGCCGCCTCGGCAAGCGTCATGGCCTCGGCCAGGGTCTGGTTGATGCCGTGGATTAGCGAATTGACCGCCAGTTTCATCACCGCACCATTGCCCGTCTGACCAAGACAACGTGTTTCTTTGCCCATTGCCTCAAATAGCGAATTTAACGGTGCGGCTTCAATTGGCGTGCAGCCCGCCATGATGACCAGCTGCGCATCGGCGGCGGCCTGTGTTGCGCCAGAGACCGGTGCGTCGATGACACGGGCCCCCACGGGGGCCAGCTCCGCCAGCCCTGCGATGTGGTCCGGGCTCATCGTGCCCATCTCGACATAGGTCCGCGCCGATCCTGCAAAAAGCCCCTCCGCGCCGCTATGTACGTCTCTTGAAGACGGATCGTCGGCCAACATAGTCACGATCACCTCCGCCGCATTCGACAGTGCCCGGGGGCTGTCTGCTACGGCGCAGCCCAGCTCTGTGGCCAGAGACTGGGCCTTGTCACGCGAGCGATTCCAGAGGGTCACATCATGCCCGGCACGGGAGATGTTGCGCGCCATATGTGTACCCATTCGGCCCAGTCCGGCGAATCCAATCCGCATCACGCCACCTTTTCGGTTTCCAAACCCGAAATGGCGGCAATCAGATTTTCCTCGGTCACCTCTTCAGAAGTGAAAGTGCGCATGATCCGGCCAGAGTACATCGCCATGATGCGGTCGGCCACATGCAACACCTCTGGCATTTCCGAGCTGATCACGATCACCGCATAGCCCTGTGCCGCCAGTTCGCGGAGCAGATTGTGAATTTCGGCTTTCGATCCAACGTCGATGCCTCGCGTGGGTTCGTCCACGATCAGCACGTTGGGACGCATAGACAGCCATTTTCCGATGACGATTTTCTGCTGGTTGCCCCCCGAGAGGTTACCGACGGTCTGTTTCCAGCCCGGTGTCCGGATATCGAGTTTGTCACGGTATTGATCGAAAATCGCGATTTCGGCACCGTCAGCAACGAAGGGGCCGGATTTGAGATCATCGACCTGCGGCAGGGTCATATTATCGCGGCAGTTCATGCCCAAAACCAACCCTTGGCCCTTTCGATCTTCTGGCACCAATGAGATGCCCCGCTCGATCGCGTCATGGGGCGAATTGATCCGCACCTCTTCGCCGTCCAACAAGATCGAGCCGGATGTCGGATTTCGAAGGCCAAACAATGTTTCGGCAATTTCCGTCCGGCCCGCACCAACAAGCCCGTAGAAGCCAAGAACCTCACCGCGCCGCACCTCAAAGCTGACATCCTGAAACAGAGCACCACAGCTCAGCCCACGCGCTTCAAGCGCAACATCGCCCAGCTCGTGATGGACTTCATTGCGGCTTAGGTCGAGCTTGCGCCCGATCATCATCTGGGTCACGCTCTCTTCGTTCGTGTCTGCCGTGTTGACCGTGCCTTGGTATTGGCCGTCGCGCAAAACACTGATCCGGTCGGTAATCTTGAAAATCTCCTCCATCCGGTGCGAGATATAAGCAATGCCCACGCCCTGCTTTTGCAAGTCAGAGATCACCTCGAACAGAACAACCTTTTCCGCGTCCGTCAGCGAGGCTGTCGGCTCATCAAAGATAACGGCCTTGGCATCCACAGTAAGCGCGCGTGCAATTTCGACCATTTGCTGGTTGGCGATCGAAAGGTCACCCACGCGCGTCTCGGCGTTGAAGCTGACCTTGAGTTTCTCGAGTATTGCACTGGTCTTGGCCACCAGTTCGGCCCAGTCGACCAAGCCGAACCGTTTGCGGGGCAATTCTCCCAGATAGATATTCTCGGCCACGGAAAGCTCATCCGCGAGGCTGAGTTCCTGGTGAATGAAGACGATACCCTTGGCCTTCGCATCCAATGGGCCGGACATGACGACCGGTTGCTCGGCAACAATGATCTGGCCTTCGTCAGGCTGGTATATGCCACCAAGCACCTTCATCAGAGTGGACTTCCCTGCACCATTTTCGCCCATCAGGGCATGCACCTCGCCTGGTAGAATCGATAGAGAAACGCCATCAAGGGCGCGCACACCGGGAAAGGTCTTAACGATTCCCTCGAGCCGCAGGACAGGGGCGGGGGTCGTCGGATCAATAGTCTCCATCATACCTTCAACTCCTCTTTGCCTTTCACGTTCAACTGCCGATCAAGGAACAGCACCGCGATCAGGATCAGACCGATCACAAGGTTCACGGTGGATGTATCAGCGCCGATATGGGCCAGTCCCTTGCGTAGCAGCTGGATCGCCACCACACCCCCAAAGGTCGAGATGATCGAGCCCGCGCCGCCAGTCAGCTTTGTGCCACCCAGCACGACAGCAGTGATCACCCACAGCTCATAAAGTTGACCATCGTTGGGGTTTACGGAACCAGATTCCGAATAAAAGACCACGGCAGAAAGCGCCGCCAAAAAACCGATGATCATAAAGTTGATCATCATGTGCGGGCCAACACGGATGCCGGCATTAACAGCCGCCTCGCGGTTGTTGCCGATGGCATAGGCATTTCGACCGTGGACTGTGCGGGTCATCAGAAACCAGATCACTACAGTCACAACCAGCAAGAACCACGTCGCCGTGTGAAAACCAAGAAACTGCGCCTCGGCGAAATCGACCAGCGTCCAGTTCAGGTGGCTTGTCGGCTGTTCGCCGTTGTACATAAAGACCAGCCCGCGATAGCCCAGCATGGAACCCAACGTCACGATAAAGGCATCCACTCCAGTCTTCCACACGATCAAGCCATTGATCGCACCAAGGATAACGCCGGTTAGAAGCGCCAGGCACCAAGCGACGGGAATAACCCAATTTCCAAGACCTGCGAATATGGTCCATGTCATCGAATCCAGCAGCACAATAGCGCAGATCGCGTAAGTTGCCCCGACGGACAGGTCGATATTGCCGTTGACCATGACGATGGTCATGCCCATGGCGATGATGCCGATCGGCGCCGACTGCTTGAGCAGCAGCAGCATATTGTCCGCGTCCATAAAGGCCTTGTCACTGACGGAAAAGAACTCGCCCGCCACCGAGAAGAAGATCAGCTCAAGGACGATAAAGCCCCAGATGGCGCCGTCCTTCAGATGTTTTGAGAGTGTCCCAGCTTGCATTATTTTCCCTCCCTCAAGCGATCGGCGACATGAGCTTGCCGCGCTTGGCCGCAAGATCCAGCCAGACTGCAAGGATAATGATGATCCAGGTCACGACGTACTGTACGGAGAAATCAAGCCCGACCAGCAACAGTCCATTTTGAATGAACCCGAGGATCAGCACGCCTATCACTGTTTTGAAGATTGTTCCCGAACCACCGAGGAGTGATGCACCACCGAGAATGACGGCCGCGAGCACGTCCAGCTCCAACCCTTGTCCCACGGTATTTTGCGACCCCATGGACCGGCTGGCCTGCATAAGACCGGCGGTGGCCACGCAAAGCGCGCTCATGATGTAGCATAAGAACACCACGCGTGCCCGCCGAATGCCCGAAAAAGTCGCCGCCGTGCCATTGCCACCAACCGCGTAGACCTTGCGACCAAATGGTGTCTTGGCCAAGATGATGCCCAGAAGCGCCGCCAACGCGATGAAGATCAGGATTGGCGTCTGAATTCCCATGATATTGCCTTGCCCGAAGATGGCAAACCAAGTGCCTTCTTTGTCAGCGATGTCCATGTTCTTGCCGCCCGAATAGGTCAGCGTCAGTCCGTGGATGGCCGACAGCATCCCCAAAGTCACAATCAATGAATTGAGCTTGAGATAGCCAACAAGAAACCCGATGAACGCCCCAAGGCATAGCGTCATCGCGAACATGGCAGGGATCGCAAGGGTCGGTCCAAGTTTGTCGTGAAGATCTAGAACGACAATGGTCGAAAATGACATCATCGACCCCACGGAGAGATCGAGATTGCCGCTGATCACGACAAAGGTCACGCCCAAAGCCATCACGCCCAGAATAGCCGAAGACCTGACCACGTTCTCGAAGTTATCGACGGTCAGGAATTTCGGGTTGGCAATTGTGAACCCAATTATGAAAAAGGCAAAGGCGATCAGGATGCCCTGTTTCGCCAGTACCTTTCCAATGCCCTGCTTCGTAAACTCAGCCATTGTTCTCTCCCTTGAACCACGCCCGGTGGCCCTTAGTTCGTTTCCTTCCAGCCTGCCGAACTGCCGCCCCTGCACATCAGATCAAACCAGTGTCATGCCGCCGTCAATCATTACGATCTGACCTGTCATGTAGTCGCTTTCCGGTGCTGCCAGAAAGGTGGTCGTTCCAATGATGTCTTGTGGCTTGGCCACGCGACCACGCAAGATTTCTGACGAAAACTCTTCCATTGCCTGACCGGGCCGTTCGGCCGCGCCGATGTCCATCAGATCCTGATCAACCTGCTCCCACATCTCGGTGTCAACAACACCAGGGGCAAAACCAGTGACGGTAATGTTGTGTTTTGCCAAATCGCGCGCCCCCGACTGGGTTAGCGCCACAACGGCAAATTTACTGGCACAATACGGTGCCACGTTATCAAAACCCTGACGGCTGGCGATTGAGGCGGTGTTGATTATCTTGCCACCAGTGCCCTGAGCGATCATCTGGCGGGCTGCTTCCTGCATGCCGATCATGCAGCCCAGCCCGTTGACCCCCATAATGAAATTCCAGTTGTCTTCGGTAACATCCATAAAATTCATCGGTCGGTTCACGCCTGCATTGTTGAACTTCACATCCAACTTACCAAAAGAAGCGACCGTATGGTCGATCATCGCGCGTACGGTGGTACGGTCGGTCACATCGACTTGCGCATATGTCACCTTATTGTCGCCGTATGTCTTTCGGTTCGCGTCCGCAACTTCGACGATCTTATCGCCGTTGATGTCGGCGAAACATACGCGTGCCCCTTCTTCCAGCAGCGCCTCGGCTATGGCACGACCGATACCTTGCGCGGCACCTGTCACAATGCACGACCGACCAGAGACTCGACACATTGGCCTTCTCCCATACTTGAAATCTTTTTTGGAATGCGAACTGGAGCAGGTTGGGCAGCCGTAGCTCCCCAACCAAAGTTTGAACCTTAGAATACAGGCTTGGTGAAGTCGCCCATGTTGTCCTGAGTGATCTTCGGAGTATCGAAGTAGTTCAGGAACGGCAGCTCTTCATCGTTGAGCAGGTCAATCGCGGACTTCAGCGCGGCTTCTGCGTCATCAACAGGCGACTGATAGATCGAACCCCAATAGGTGCCCGCGGCCATCGCTTCATAGCCCACTGCGAAATTGGTTGCGCCGACGAAAGTGATGCCCTCACGACCAGCGGCAATCGCCGCATTCATTGCGCCGACACCCATGTTGTCGTCACCGGAATAAACACCATCAATGTCGTCATACTTGACCAGGAAGGCTTCCATGACTTGCTGCGACTTTTCACGGTTCCAGTCACCAGGCTGCTCGTCGATCTGCTCTACGTTTGGGCAGACTTCGGGCAGACGATCGTTGAAGCCCTTGGCGCGTTCGATGGCCGTCGTGTAGCCTGGCTGGCCAGTGATGTGTACAACCTTGGCTTCGTTCTCAGTACCCAGTGCCTTGAAGCGATCACACATGATTTCAGCAGAGCGTGAGCCTTGTGTAATGTTGTCTGGGCCAGAGAACGTCGCGACGAACGGGAAACCGGCTTCAGCGATGTTCGAGTTGGTCACAACAACCGGAATGTCAGCCTGATGCGCCTTGCGGACGGCAGGGATCACAGCTTCACCGTTAGTTGGCCAGATGATGATCGCATCAACTTCTTGCTGGATCAGGTCTTCCATCTGGGCGATCTGGCGGGCAACGTCGCCACCGGCGTCCAGAACGACGACTTCTACGTCTGCGTTTGCTTCCGCGGCGGCAATGAACGCTTTTTCATACGTTGTCTGGTAGCTGTCGACACCCACATTGTTTTGCGTGATGCCAATGCGCATGGTTTCGGCGCTGGCCGCACCTGCTACGGCCAGTGCTGTTGCCGCGGCGGTCGCGGACAGGAACGTGCGTAGTTTCATTGTGATCTCCTCCAAGAACCTAATAGACTTTTCTGTCTTTTCCCCACCCTCCCGGCGGGAATCACCATCCGGCGATCCGGTATGATCTAGACTACCTTGCAGGTGCAGTCTCAACCTCGCCCCTCGAATTATATCCATTTCGAACAAATAAATATTCATATTGGATATTTTTGGGATACATTTCGAAGCCACCCCCGCCGCAATATGAGGAGCATCTCGTGACGATTCCAAAATCATCCAAAATGAACAAATCACGTGGCAAGCGCCACTACAATGAAAAGGCAGCGGTTGAGGGTATGAATGCTATGAGGGGGGAGAATTTCAATCAGCTGATGCCGCCCCAAGCGAAGGCAGATATTCTGAGCGTTCTGTCTTTTATGGAAGAACTCGGTGACGAGCTTGAAAGTTCGTCTGACCTGTTTGCGTCCAACCCAAACCTGCGCATTTCGATGCAACTGATCCGCAGCCATCTCGAAGGTCGGCTGACAACAATGACGTCACTGATCGGCGCAAGCCGTGCGCCTTATGCGACCGCCAATCGCCGCATCAAAGACATGCTGGAGGCTGGGTTGATCGACCAGCGACCACGCACATCGACCGGCAAGAGCTTTTCCCTGCATCCCAGCGTACTTTTGTTGGACCAATGGACCCAGCTGACAAACCGTGTGATGCGCCTTGCCGCAGCACAATTCGGCGGTACTGCGTCGACAGAAGCATCTGACTACTACTTCGGCGGGTCTTATCTGAACGCAAAATCAATCCCACCAATGAAGGTTTTGGCCGAGCCGCTCAAGCTGGCGGGAGGTTTGCGCGTACTGGTGCATGGTGATCCGACCTTCATGGTGATGGATAACCTCAAGCGGCAGTTTGAGCAGACCATTGGTACGCAAATTCATCAACGCGCCTTTTCGATAGACCGGCTGCGCGAAGAAACCATGCGTAATGCAAGCCGCAATTCGAGCAACTACGACATCATCGCCGTCGATTTACCCTGGGTAGGCGGATTTGCGGAACAAAACGTTTTGATGCCGCTTGATGAGGCAATGGATATCGCCCGAATTGATCCTGCGGACTTTCATACCGCTGGCTGGCAAGCGGCCCACTGGGGCGGTCGTGCCTACGGCATTCCGGCGCAGACAACGCCAGAACTTTTGTTTTATCGCAAAGATCTGTTCGCACAGGCGGGTCTTGAACCCCCCACCACCACGCAGGATTTGCTGAATTCGGCGAAGGCTCTGCATGATCCACAGCGCGGCCTACACGGCATTGCATGGAACGCCGCGCGCGGGACAGCACTTGGGCATACCGTTCTGATGACGTTGGCGGATTTCGGGCAACCTATCCTTGATTTGACACCCAATGCGGGGGGCTTTGATACGCAGCACCTTGCGAACCGTGATTACCGGTTCACAATTGATACGCCAGCGGGTTTGCAGGCGGCTGAGTTCCTCAAAGAGCTTCTTGAGTATTCACCTCCAGATATTCTTTCAATGTCGTGGTACGAGCGCATTCGCCCCTATGCCGCAGGGCGAATTGCGATGGCATACGGCTACACGCTGTTGGCTCCATATTTCGAACTAGATGACGCGTCCCCCGCAAAGGATCAGACGGGTTATCTGCCGCACCCTGCCGGGCCCAACGGGGTGCCGATCGCTCCCGTCGGTGGCTATGTCATGGGGATACCGGCCAACTTGCCAAAAGACCGCGTTGCGGCGGCGGTCGAGGCCTTGTTGGTCTTCACCTCACCCCCCGCACAAAAGCTATACGTGCAAAATGGCAGCCGCACCAACCCGCGCTATTCTGTGGGGTCTGACCCCGATGTGCGGCGTCTGTCACCGATATTCGAGGCCGTCGATGCCATGTCTTGGCGCGATGAGCTTCAATTTTGGCCGCGCCCGCCGATCCCCGAAATCAATGAGATCATCCAGATCTCCGGCGAAGAATTTCACGACATGCTGCGCGGAATCATCACCCCGCAAGATGCATTGCGCCGCGCGCAGGAGAGAGCGGACGCAACCCTTGAACCACCCACTTAGTCATGACGTCAGGAGGAGACACCCATGGACCCCAACCGCCTCAAAGGTAAAAATATTCTCATCACCGGTGCCGCCCGCGGCATGGGCGAGGCAAACGCACGTTCCTTTGCGGAACAGGGCGCCAACGTTTGTCTCGGTGATCTGGACCTCGACGCAGCACAGGCCGTCGCAGATCAAATTAACGCGGCCGGTAATGGACAGGCCATTGCGGTCAAAATGGATGTCACCAAGCGCGAAGACAACGCGGCCGCCGTGGCTGCCACGGTCGACGCCTTTGAGTCCATCAATGTAGGTGTGTTCAATGCAGGCCTGAACAAGCCCCGGTTCTTCATGGATATCGATGAAGACAACTGGGACATGATCATGAACGTCAACACCAAAGCGATGTGGCTGGGCATGCAAGAAGTCGCGCGCCAGATGATCGCCCAAGGCCCGATGGAGGATCACCCCTACAAGTTGATCAACGTGGGCTCTATTGCGTCGAAAAAACCGTTGGTGGACGTGACGGTCTATTGCACGTCCAAATACGGCTGTTTGGCGCTGACCGAATGTGGCGCGCTGGGGCTGGCAGAGCATAACATCACCGTCAACGGCTATGCGCCGGGCGTTGTTGTGACGCCTTTGTGGGAACAATTAGACAAGGATCTGGTCGAGATCGGCTTCAAAGAACGCGAAGGTCAGGCTTACGAGGACATCGTTGACAGCGCGCTTGTGATTAAGCGCTTGTCCTATCCCAAGGATATCGTCGGCACGGCGTCGTTCCTTGCGTCTGATGACAGCGACTACATGACCGGCCAGATGATTTCTATCGATGGCGGTTGGGCCACGACCTAGGCACACACCCGAATTTTCAGCCTCAAACCGGGTGCGCGTGGTCGCACCCGAAAGGAGTTTTCCATGTCAGAACGTCCGGGCAATGCCCTTATGCCGAACCTGCTTACCCCAATGGATCTTGAGCCCAACTGGGAATGGCGTGACAAGCTGCCAGCCCATGGCCACATGTCCGTGGACTTTGAGCGCCGCATCGACCACGATCGCCTGCGTCGTTACCGCCTTGCGCGCACGCGTCAGTCTTTGCAGAACTCGAACGCGGGCACACTACTTTTGTTTGATGTGAACAACATCCGCTATGTCTCGGCCACCAAGATCGGCGAATGGGAGCGCGACAAGATGTGCCGTTTCTGCCTACTGACAGGTGACGACAGCCCTTATGTCTGGGATTTCGGATCAGCCGCAGAGCACCACAAGCGCCACTCCGACTGGCTGGAGCCCAGCCACTGTCTTGCCGGTGTTGTTGGCATGCGCGGAACAATCCCCCCAGAATTCGGCTTGATGAAGAAATATGCCAAGCAAATTGCCGGATTGATCCGTGATGCTGGCATGGCGGACATGCCTGTGGGTGTGGATTATGCCGAAACAGCAATGTTCCACGCCCTTCAGGAAGAAGGCCTGAACGTGGTCGATGGTCAACAGATCATGTTGGCGGCACGCGAGATCAAGAATACCGATGAAATCCAGCTTTTGACCCAAGCGGCGGCGATGGTCGATGGCGTATATCACATGATCTACGAAGAGCTGAAACCGGGCATCCGCGAGAATGACATTGTCGCCCTTTCCAACAAGATGCTCTATGAGATGGGCAGTGACGACGTCGAGGCGATCAACGCCATTTCGGGCGAACGGTGCAATCCGCATCCGCATAACTTCACGGATCGTTTGATCCGTCCCGGCGATCAGGCCTTCTTTGATATTCTGCAGTCTTATCAGGGCTACCGCACCTGCTACTACCGCACCTTCAACGTCGGCCGCGCGACCCCGTCGCAGAATGATGCATACACCAAGGCCCGCGAATGGATCGACGCCTCCATCGCCATGATCAAACCGGGCGTGTCCACGGACAAAGTGGCAGAGGTTTGGCCGACCGCCCAAGAACTTGGCTTCGCGAGTGAAGACCAAGCCTTCGGGTTGCAATTCGGTCACGGCCTTGGTCTGGCGTTGCACGAACGTCCAATCATCAGCCGCGCGGTTTCTATGGATCATCCGATGGAAATCCAAACCGGTATGGTCTTTGCGCTGGAAACTTATTGCCCCGCTACAGACGGATATTCTGCCGCACGGATCGAGGAAGAAGTCGTCGTGACCGAAACAGGTTGCGAAGTCATCAGCCTGTTCCCTGCCGAAGAACTGCCCATCGCCAACCGCTACTGACCGGCGAAAAATCTCCGCTTTGCGTTTTCTCCCTGCGCAAGGCGGAGACCAGCCCATCGCCCAAGAGGACATCATGGCCAAAACAAAAACAAACACCGAAGATTACCTGCGCATGTACCGCCAGATGGTCCGCATCCGCACCTTTGAGGACAATGCCAACCAGCTCTACCTTTCGGCCAAGATGCCGGGCCTGACCCACATGTATTCTGGTGAGGAAGCCGTCGCCGTGGGCATCTGCGAGGCGCTAAAGGTGACAGACAAGATCACCTCAACCCACCGGGGCCACGGCCACTGCGTCGCCAAAGGTGCTGAATTCAAGGAAATGTTCTGCGAGCTTCTGGGCAAAGAAGAGGGCTATTGCCGCGGCAAGGGGGGGTCGATGCATATTGCGGATCAATCCAACGGCAACCTCGGGGCCAATGCGATTGTTGGCGGCTCGATGGGGATTGCCACAGGCGCTGCATTTACGGCCAAGTTATTGAGCAAAGACGATGTAACCGTCTGTTTCTTTGGCGACGGGGCCACAGCCCAAGGCCTGATGTACGAGGTCATGAACATGGCAGCACTTTGGAATTTGCCCGTCATCTACGCATGCGAGAACAACGGCTATTCCGAATACACCAAAACCGAAGAAATCGCTGCCGGTTCGATCACCGCGCGCGCTGAAGCCTTTGGTATCGAAGCACATCAGGTTGATGGCCAAGACGTTTTGGCCGTTAACGAATTGACGCAAAAGCTCGTTGCCCGCGCACGCAAGGGCGAAGGCCCGTTCTTTTTGGAGCTGATGACCTACCGCTATCACGGCCACCACGTGGGCGACATCAACCGCGAATACTATCGCTCCAAGGAAGAAGAAAAGGAGTGGAAGGAAAACCGCGATCCAATCGTCAAATTCCGCGGCTGGCTGGTTGAGCAGGGCATCGCATCCGAAGACGAGATCGAAGCGATGAATGCTGAGATCAAGCAGGACGCAGCCGACGCAGTCGAATACGCCCTAAATGCAAAATGCCCCGACCAAATCGAAGTCGACATGCACGTCTTTACAGATGTCAAACACGCGCTGGCCTAAGGAGGAAGACATGCGAGAAATTACCCTGTCCCAAGCGGTCAACGAAGCGCTGGCCGAAGAGATGCGCCGCGATGAAACCGTGTTCATCATCGGCGAGGATGTCGCCGAGGCCGGGACTCCTTTCAAAATCCTGAGCGGTCTTGTCGAAGAGTTCGGCACCGAGCGCGTAGTAGATACACCCATTTCAGAACCCGGATTCATGGGCCTTGCTGTTGGTGCCGCGATGACGGGCACGCGTCCCGTCGTGGACCTCATGTTCGGCGATTTCATCTATTTGATCATGGATCAGCTCTGCAATCAGGCCGCCAAGACGCATTATATGTCGGGTGGCAAGATGAGTGCGCCTTTGGTGCTGCGCACCAACATGGGCGCAACCCGCCGCTCTGCTGCGCAGCACTCACAATCCCTGCACGCCTTGGTCGCGCATATCCCCGGCCTCAAGGTGGCGATGCCATCGTCCGCCTACGAAGCCAAGGGCCTTTTGAAAACCGCCATCCGCGACAACAATCCGGTTGTAATCTTTGAAGACAAGCTGATGTACAACGACAAGGCACCCGTTCCGGAAGAGGAATTCCTCATCCCCTTCGGAGAGGCCAACATCAAACGCACAGGCAGCGATATCACCCTCATTGCCACATCCTCGATGGTACAGGTGTGTGAAGCTGCGGCCGAGATTCTGGCGAAGGAAGGGATCGAGGCCGAAGTCATCGACCCGCGCACCATTGTGCCGCTTGACGAAGAAACGCTTATTGCGTCAGCCAAGAAAACCAGCCGTGTGATCGTCGTGGACGAGGGGCACCAAAGCTACGGCATCACCGGCGAAATCGCTGGCCGGATCAATGAAAAGGCCTTCTATCATCTGGATGCACCGGTGCTGCGCATGGGGGCGATGGACGTGCCTGTGCCCTTCTCGCCCGCATTGGAAGATATCACCGTGCCGACGCCCGAATGCGTGGCAGACAACGCGCGCAAGTTGATGTCGGGGGAGATGATCCATGCCGCATGAGGTCATCATGCCCGCGCTTGGCATGGCGCAGGATACAGGTGTGATTGTTGCTTGGCATAAGGGGCTAGGCGATCCGGTGGCCGCTGACGACATTCTGTTCGAAGTAGAAACCGACAAGGCAACCATGGAAGTCGAGGCAGGAGCCAATGGCTTCGTAGCAGCCTTGCTTGCCGAAGTATCCGAAGCGGCACCTGTTGGAGATACGATTGCCATTATCTCTGCTGAAAAGCCTGCCAATGTTGTGCAGCGCAGCATTTCAGATGTTGCCGCATCAAAACCAGCTGAGACGCCTGACCCAGCACCAAAAGTGGAGGCGAAAGAGAAATCTAACTCTGTGGCAGTATCCAAGCAGGGCACCAAATCCCCAGCGATCAAATCCACCGACGGTCGTATTCTGGTCTCACCCAAAATGCGACGGTTGGCGCTGGAACAAGGGCTAGATCTGAACCGCCTTGTGAAGGCCGGACATCCTCAGCCCTTCCATGTCGCGGATCTCGAGGTGCTCAAGGCAATTTCGACGCAGGCCGTGGAAACTGCGGCAATACAATCCCGCCGCCTCACAGCGGACTTGCCCACGGATGCCTTCGCCGAATTTGCCGAGTGGGCCGCAGAATATGCAGATCTGATAGACGCAAACGCCTTGCTCGCAGGATTCGCCGGTGCGAGCCTTGGCCAAGATAAAGCAAACATCGCGGTCGAGAGCTTTGGGCAAAGCCGCGCGTATAATGTACCTGCCGGTGCATTCAGCAATATCATCGAGGCCGAGGAAGACTCTGCGCCAGACCTCATTCTGCGCGATCTGCGCATGAGCCGCGTCAGCACTGTCAGACTTGGCGCGGAAAACGCGCCTGTTCTCACGCTGACATGTACGGGCATTGGGCTGTCCATCACGCTCGAATGCGCGGGCCATCACCTCTCCGCCAGTGCGGCTGTCAGCCTTCTATCAGAATTCGCAGGTCGCATGGAGCAACCGCTCCGCCACCTGCTCTAAGTATTGGAGACACCTATGGAATATACCGACCTCTACATCAACGGCACGTGGTCAAAGGGCACCTCGGGCGATCGTTTTGATGTCATCAATCCTGCTACTGAGGCGGTTCTCGCCTCTGTAGCCTCTGCTGACATTGCCGATGCAGACGCAGCACTGGATGCCGCCGAAGCCGCGATGAAAGACTGGGCCGCACGCACGCCGCGCCAACGTTCTGAAGTATTACGTAAAGCCTGGGAGCTGATGACCGCGCGGCTTGACGAATTTGCTCATTTGATCACACTTGAAAACGGCAAGGCCCGCGCCGACGCACTTGGAGAGGCAACTTACGCCGCCGAATTTTTTCGCTGGTTCGCCGAAGAGGCCGTGCGGGCCGACGGGATGATCACCCATGCCCCGGCGTCGGGCGCACGCATTGTGGTGCAGCACAAACCTGCCGGGCTTGCCGTGCTGGTGACACCTTGGAACTACCCCGCCGCCATGGGCACGCGCAAGATCGCCCCGGCCTTGGCTGCAGGGTGCGGTGTGATCATCAAACCTGCCTCCGAAACCCCGCTGACGATGCTGGCCTTGATGCCTTTGCTGGAAGAGGCCGGCGTGCCTGCTGGACTTATCAATGTCCTGCCGTCGCGGCGCACTGGCGTTTTGGTCGATCATATCATGCATGATCCGCGCGTTCGCGTGGTCAGTTTTACTGGCTCAACAGGTGTGGGCCGAAAGCTCCTGAAAGGGGCAGCCGATCAAGTGTTGAAACCAGCGATGGAACTGGGCGGCAATGCCCCCGTTGTGGTCTTCGAGGATGCCAACATGGATACGGCCATCGAAGGCACGATGTTGGCCAAGATGCGCAACCTTGGCGAAGCCTGTACTGCCGCCAATCGCATCTATGTACATGAAAGCATCGCTGAAGAATTCACCCGCCGCCTGAGCGCCGAGATGTCCGCGCTCAAGGTGGGCGACGGAACAGACCCGAGCGTCGATGTCGGCCCGCTGGTCAATGCAGATACGCGGGACAAGGTGGCCGAATTCGTGGCAGATGCTGTCGCCAAGGGTGCCAAAGTCGAGTGTGGCGGCACCTTGCCGAATGGCAAGGGCTTTTACTATCCGCCGACAGTTCTCTCGCAGGTGACCGAGGATGCCGAATGCGTTCGCGACGAGATCTTCGGCCCTGTCGCGGCAATCCAGACTTTCAAAAATCAGGATGACGTCATCGCGCGCGCCAATGACACCGAATACGGCCTCGTGGCCTATGTCTTTTCCGGGGATTTCAAACGCGCGCTTCAGGTCTGTGAACAGCTTGAATATGGCATGGTTGGCCTGAACCGTGGCCTTGTGTCGGACCCCGCCGCACCTTTTGGTGGCGCAAAGCAATCCGGACTTGGCCGCGAAGGCGGGCATGAAGGCATGCTTGAATTCATGGAAACCCAATACATTTCGGCTAGCTGGTAAGGGGGCGAGTATGAGCGACATCATCGCACCACCTTCGGTTCGCGCCCTTGCGCGCCAGAAAGGCATCAACTTGGAAAAACTTGCCAAGGATCTGGGCCGCACATCCATCGCACGTGAAGATCTGGAGGGCGGAAAGCCCGCTGCAGGGTCTGTCGGTGACACCTCCTGTTGGGATGTGGATCACAGCCAGTTTGGTCCCGTATCTGAGGAACCGTTGAGCCGCTTTGCTCAGGTGGCCGCCGCCAACCTCGGAGCAGCCAATGCCCTCATCCCGCAGGTCACACACCATGATCGCGCCGATGTCACAGCCATCGAGGCATTGCGCAAAGAATTGAAGACCGAAGCGCAAGCCCGCGACGCCAAACTGACCGCGCTGGCGTTTCAGGCCAAGGCGCTGGCGCGTGCACTGCGCGAATTTCCACGATTTAATGGGTCGCTTTCGCCCGATGGCAAAACACTGACGCTTAAGGATTACGTTCACATTGGCATCGCCGTGGACTCGGCACACGGCCTGATGGTTCCGGTCATCCGAAACGTGGATCGCAAGGGCCTGTGGCAGATCGCGGCGGAAATCTCTGATCTCGCCTCGCGCGCGCAAAACCGCAAAGTCGGCCCCGATGAAATGGGCGGCGCGTCGATGACGATCACCAATCTGGGCGGCATCGGCGGCATGGGGTTCACACCAATTGTCAACCCACCCGAAGTCGCCATTCTCGGGCTCACGCGCACCGAAACCGTTACGGTTTGGGACGGCGACATCCCCCGCCCCGTGCCAATGGTCCCACTGGATCTGAGCTATGATCATCGTGTCATCAACGGCGCTGACGCGGCACGCTTTGTGAGCTACCTTGCGGGGCTGATCGCCGATCCACGCCGGATCATGATCTGAGGGGGCGTTGATTGATGTCTGACAAACACGCTGGCCTCAGTGTTCTGGGCGCAGTTCCGGCGGCTATGCCTGCGCCTTTCGCGCCGTTGATTTGAGGCGCAATGCAGGTGAGCTTTTGGCAGAGTGCCTGTTGACAATGGAAATGGGAGCAACACATCGAAGATGTGGCCCTTTCAGTGCATGTACACCCCACACTTTCGGAAACCGTGGGCTTTGCTGCAGAGCGCGCCTTCGGCACGCTGACCGATCTGTGACCTTGCTCGGCCACTCTATCGACGCCGGCAGAAAGATAGCACTCGTCACCGGAACAAACCGCGACATTGGCCTCGTCATCGCCCGTGGCATCTGGCTTCCGTTCAAACAGCGGCGGACGTTCCATCAACCAGGATTGCGCCGCGAATGATATAGTAAGCTGACCCAGAATGACGGTTCGGATCATCGCTAGTTCGAGGATCTTGCTAATGCCCGCACCCCGATCCGCCACTCTGGTGAAGTCCGCTGCGCTGCAAAATGGCACCTCTGTACATTCTGGGAAATGACGGATTGAGGCTCGCCCCTCGAACTGGCTTTCAATGACTGCTCTGGCGAAAACGGCTGCAACGCAGCGATGTGTGTGCCGCATCTGCGAGGGGATGCTGCGTCAGCAAACTCATGGAATGGCAACGGCTGCAAAGTCCCGCGTTGTGTAAGTTCAGGATGAGCGCAGCGAATATCCGGTTTTTCTCGTTCGCAAAAGGCTTCAGCTTTCGAAGCCGATTGCGTGGCTATTTCTCGCACAAATAGTCAGAGTAAAAATCGCGCGTATAACTGATTGCTTTAAGTCAACGAAAAGGACACACCTTCGCGCTTTTTCAACCGTGACACCATCGCCAGCAGATTGTCCGCGCGCGGGTTGCCTTTGGCGCTAAGCATCCGCATCAGGCTCTTGGGATCCTTGTCCATATCTCGCGCCAAGGCCTCGAACCCAACCGTGGCGTTAACGTAGTCGCGCAGCAACACCTTGCCCGTCTCCAGATCGTCGCTGAGCATCGCTTCAACGGCTTCACGGAACAGCCCTGCCCGAAACTCAGGGTCGCGCTCGGCGCGTGCCTTGATCGTGTCCTTGAAGTCTTTCGTCAGTGGCATGTCAGTCGCCTTTCTCTTTGCGGACCTTGTAGTCGTCCCAATATGCTTTGGCCTGCTCGATGTCTTTCGACTGGCGCTTTTTCGTTCCGCCGCAGAGCAAGATCACAAGCGTATCGCCGTCCTTGCCAAAATAGACACGGTAGCCGGGGCCGAAGGTAATGCGCCGCTCTGACACGCCTTGTCCAACTGGTTTTACATCGCCCAAATTACCCGTCTCGATCCGTGCAAGCGCCGTCCGCACCTTCAATGCCGCCGCTGTGTCCAGACCATTGAACCAGTCTTCAAACGGTGTTTTCCCCGCCTCGGTGACATAGACAACAAGCTTATTCATCGCGGCCATTGGTGACACATACGTTACCATTTGTCAATTGGTTTGCGCCCCTCAATGCGTAAGCCCCCTATCCATCTCGACCTCCCGCGCTTCTAGTTCTGTCTCAGCCTCTCTTCGGCGTCCTTCGCTAAGTTCAAGCTCCTGCTCAACTGTTCGTCCAGCGTCGCGTAGCTCGCTTCCTCGTTCAACAATCCACGCAATGCTTTCAGTGACACGGCTTGCGAACGCACCAGCAGCGTCACGCATTGTGCGATACCATCCATCTGGCTCTGCATCTTGGTCGTCGAGCGCGCTTCCAAGCCGCTCAATTCCTGCGCTGAGACCTCGCAGGCCGTCACCAACCGCTCGACGCAGGCGAGCAAGTCGCGTTCCAAGGCTGTCAGGGGTGTCGTCATCTAGTTCTCCTCGATCTTGATGCAGGTCACTGACCTGCCGCCCAGTGTGCAGGTCCTCAGGCGCGTCTTGGTCGGGTCCAGCACCAGCCATGTCCCGTCCTCCCTGTCGATCCGCGTCAAGCCCAGCTCCGTCAGTTCCGAACGCGTCAGTTGGACTGTCCAAAGCCAGCTCGCGACCATCATCAAAGCGATCCCCGTCACGATGATCCCCGTGATCAGCCAAGGTGAGTAGGTCATCCAATTCTTGATCAGTTCGATCCGTTCCTCGAACAAGTTCCGGTTGTGAAACAGAAAGTGCGCCGTATCGTTCTTCATTGTAGTCTGCGCGTCGTTCAATATGGTCTGCGAGGTCTGCACGAAGGCTGTCATGTGAGATGCCATCAAGTCTTCTTGTTCGGTTTGCATCTGCGCCAGTTTCATACTCAGCCGCGATTTCTGCGTGTCGGGTTGGGGACCAGTTTTCATGGGTGAGGACGCCTTCAAGTTTAAACGGTTTCGAAAATTCAGGATCGCGAACGCTGATTGATTTTGCCGCTTGGCGTGTTATTTCGAACCCTGTGTCTTCAAAGAAGGCCACCATGGACGCGCGGTCAGTGATCAGGCCCGCGTCAATCTGGTCATAAAGTGCGCCGATGATGACCTGCCTCGCCTCGGCGCGGTCGGCACTTTCGCGCACCAGTTTGAAATCGCGGGCAAGGTCAGGCTCCATCGGATCGGCCCAACCGTGCGTCTTGTTCAACACATCACGCAATGTGCCGAACGCCGCCTCATGCCCTGGCGGCGCGATATTCAACGCCCGCCCCGTCGCCAGCTCCAAGCGCGGCGTGCAGAAATGAAGCTCCACATTGCCCTCGTGGACATGGCGCACCCAAAGGCAGTCGTATCGATCCGCTTCAAGCCCAGCAAAGGCCAGAGCCTCAAATAGCTCAATGGCCTCTTGCTGGGCGTCCTCGCTGGGCTGATCGTTGTCCGCGAAACTGACCACGCCAGCGGTGTAGCTCCACTCGTTCGTGCTGGCGTCGATCAAATCCCGCGTCCGGTCGGGATTGCCGTGCAGCACTTCGGGCAGCGGGTCGCGGATTTTGGTAAGCGGCTGGCTGAAGTCGTCGCGGATCAAGTTCCGGTTTTCATCGTAGGCCAAAACCTCGCGGGCCGTCAGGTAATCCACGGGGGCTGCACCGCCGCCTGTGCCGGATGAAAAGAACGAGATGATCACTGCTGGCCCTCACTGTGCTGGCCGATGATCTGCGCAAGTTGGCGTTCAATCGCGACAAGCTGCACGCTGACCTTGAGGGCATCGATGTTGCTTGCGCGATCAGATTTGACGGCCCCGTTGATCCAGCGCGCCAGTTGGTTGAGGTTGCCGCCGACACGGGCAACGGCCAAGGTCAGCGACGGATCAACACGCGGCACGGGCTTGCGCCGCCGCGCTTGGACCAGTCCCAAGGCCTCACGCATTAGCGCGGCGTTGGGCAGTCCAGCGGCGTCCGCTTTGGCGACGAGCGCGGCCTTCTCCGCAACGGTGCATCGAAAGATCACAGTCTCGGAAAGGCCTTCTTTGAAGCGCTCCTCGCGCGTCTGGCTGGGGTTTGAAGGGGAGGCACGCCGCCCCTCACAAGTCCCGCCGATGTAATCGGTGGGTAACCTTGCTGTTTGCTCTGTGGTCGGATCGGGTGCGGTCATATTCTGAGGCCTGCGGCTTGGATTTGCGCCCGTGTCACCAGCTTTGAGGCAAGCAAAGCCGTCACTTGCGGGGCCGTGATGTGTTTGCACATCGGGCTGCGACCACTGATCCAGCAGGCCAGACGCGCATGGTGATCGGCCTGCAACGCTGCCGCTCTCTCCCGATCTTCCGCCTGCTTCTCGACATAGGCCCGCCAGCGCCGCGCCCGAAACCAGTTGTCAGAAAAGCAAACCTTGGATCGAGTGAAGCCCGCGCAGTCAGTGGCGTAGGCTTGCACGGCCTGCAACAAGTCCTCCGGCCTGATCTCTTCCTTCACGGCCTCTTCGATCTGCGCACGGCAGGCCGCTTTGCCTCGCAGGCGGTCGGCTGGATAGGCTGACAAAATCTTCTCAGCCTCCACCCCCTCGCACCCGTGCGAAGGAGGTTCTTTCTGAGGTTCAATGGTAAGGTTCCTGTCCCGATTTGAGACTACCCCCGTCTCACCCTTGAGACTTTTCCCCCGCATTTTTGAGACGTTTCCCCCCGTCTCATTTTGAGACTCAACCCCGTTGGGACCGTCGCTGCCCTTCGGGCGGGCGCTTGGGCCAAGGGTGATATCGAGGTGCAGCTCATACTGATTGGACCCGCGCCCGCCATCGCCATCCCCACGGGCATGGCGCGTGACAAGGCCGCATTCCTCTAATGTCGTCATATGCCGAAAGAGTGTAGCGCGGCCCATCTCGCATTCATCTGCCAACCGCTGTGCGCTTGGGTTGCACTGGCCTGTTTCCTTGTTGTGGAAATCCGCCAGTTGGATCAGCACGATCTTAGCGGCGGGCTTCAGGCCCTTGACGTTCGCGGCCCAGATCAATGCCATGCCGCTCATGGCTTTAAACCGCGAACCGTTTGCGAAAAAAGGTTCGTCACGTGCCAAATTATCGCAATGAAATCAATGGCCGCGTTTTGGCGGTTCGTCAGCCTAACTTGTTGCTTTCCTGATTTTGTGCTCTGCCTGCCGGGCCCACCATAATTAAATAAAAACAATGACTTAGGCAAAAAGTGGGGAATCGCCAAACCCACAAAACACCATGAACATTCAGGGAATCTTTCCCACTTTAATAATCCAATGACCCGCCTCAATCCCTCGCGACTTGGCGTAAGAATTAGCGCAACTCGCTTGCTATCGTTCAACTCCCAACGAAGCTGGCCGGAAATTAGACGTTTCGGCAAATAAAGTGAACTATAACAACGTTACACCGGAGTAGAATGGTACGTCGGCGGCGCGCAAATTCAATGGCGCGTCAATTGGAGTATTGCTATTGCCCCGAAACCTTACAAAGGACTAGACCGCCTACCTAAGGTCAACGTCATTTAACCGCTACCAACGCAGCTTGAGTGGGTTCGGAGCAGGCTACGGGTCATAGTTGCGGATCTGATCGACAACGGTTTCGATATGCCGAGCAAGGTTGGCTTTCCAAAATGCTTCAAACTTATCCTTGTTTTAGGTGAACCGATGTTGCGTCGCCTTTAGCAGATCTTCGGTCGTGCAGCTCAGTGCTTCTGCGAAAAGCTCAATTAAGGCACCATTGTTAGTCATTATCGCCAGGTCAATTGCGCACAAACCAGTTTTCTCATGCGCACGCGTCGGATCTGCCCCCGCTTTGATGAGGTGTGCGACGGTCTCGGCATGGCCGTTCTGCGCGGCCATCAGCAGTGGGAACGTGCCAGTCTCCGCGTTCATCGCATCGACGTTTGTCCCCGCTTTGATGAGGTGTGCGACGATCTCGGCATGGCCCTCCTGCGCGGCCATCAGCAATGGGAACCCGCCAGTCTCCGCATTCATCGCATCGACGTTTGCCCCTGCTTTGATGAGGTGTGCGACGATCTCGGCATGGCCCTCCTGCGCGGCCATCAGCAATGGGACCCCCCCGTCCTGTGGATCAACCGCATCGACGTTTGCCCCCGCTTTGATGAGGTGTGCGACGATCTCGGCATGGCCCTCATGCGCGGCCATCAGCAATGGGAACGCCCCGTCCTGTGGATCAACCGCATCGACGTTTGCCCCCGCTTTGATGAGGTGTGCGACGATCTCGGCATGGCCCTCCTGCGCGGCGTACTGCAGTGGGAACCCGCCATTTGATGTCCGTTTAGAGAAATTTGCCCCGTTCGCCAGATAAGCGCGCAGAAATCCATTCAAACCAAAATAGCTCGGTAGATTGAGATCTAAATCATCGACACGCTTTGTCTGGTTCTTTTGGTCAGGCAGTGTCGAGAGCGCGTCTGCCGGAAGTTGAGCATCGAAGAGCGCGCGGGCAGTAGCATGCTTCGGAAAATCCTCAGCTAGACGAACAAAAAAGGCTATCAGGTCCGACGGTGCCAGTCGAAACGCGTCCGCTGCCAAACGCGCAAGCCGCTTGCGGTGACGCTGCAACAATGGTCTCGCACTCAACTCCAAGAGAACCTGGTACTCCGCCAAAAGGTCTGGCTGTCGCGCTACAAGCGGCGCAACGCCTTCCCTACTCAGGGATTGGACACGATAGCCTAAGGCCATGTTCGTCTGGCCCAGGTGACTAGCATCGAATGCACCATAGAATTCTTCGAAAGCGGCTTCATCCGGCGCGGCGTTTTCGAGTATTTCGGCATGGCTGTTATGGTCATAGACGCCGATCATGGATGTAAGGCAAGCTAGGTTCAAAGCCTGATGTGAGAGGTCAGTTGGTTGTCCGTTATCGTCCTTTGGCCACACTTCTTCTCGTTCAGCCACCAAGGCATCGTGCAGAATATCTTCGATGGCATCGTCGGCGTTCAACGTTGTATCAAATCTGTCAATCCGCTCTCCAAGCATCATCGCAAAGAGCGGACGCCATGCTTTTTGTCGACCGGACTGGCCGCTATTGGCCATCAAATTGACAAGCTTCTCGGCTTGCGCCTTACTAAGTGGCGAAAGCTCACGGCCCGGGCTTGCGCGCCAGGAATTGGCAATAGCGATCATCTTGTCTTGGGCGAGGTCCTGAAGTTCCAGCGAGTATGGCTCGTGCTGGGTCGCCGTCACTGCTACTTGTGATCCTTGCGGGATCATTCCATGCCAATTCGCCGCACCTTTTGATGCGTCTGCGTCACCACCAAACCCCGCGCGTTCGAGCACAAGAAACCGGACTGGTTGCGTGATTGGTGGGGCATCCAGCGTTACCTGGTCGTCTGCACCCGGAACCCGTCGCGCCAGGGCCTCGATTGCTTTCACGAACTTGAGCGCCTTTCCCGGGGCAGCGAGATAGTCCACAATTATCAGCGTCGGGTGGCTGAAATTTACCGTATTCCAGTCGCGGTCAAGTCCTTGGGCTCCCAGGAACCCCGCATGCCAGTCTGGTCCGATCGTGTCGATCAACCGCAAGCCAAGGCGGCTTTTCCCCTGCCCTCCCGAGCCAGATACCTGCCACCAGGCAAGTGTCTTCTCTGAATTGAGAAAATCATGCAGCTGATGTAGTTCTGTGGTGCGTCCCACGAACTCTGTACCGCGCTGCTCGAAACGCATGTTGACGAATGGCTTGCGCACATCAACGTCGTGGCGCGGCTTTCGATCAAGGGACAATGCGCCGATATACTGAAAATACGCTGTCAGCTCGGCCTGTAGCTCGTCAAGGCGATCATCGACCTTTTCTCCGACCACATCGATAGCACGAAGCATCTGGTGACCCATCACCGATAGCTCGTGCCGAGTCTTCCAAAGCTCCGTCCGAACCGTTTCGACCTGAACGTCGAGTTTTGCACCTTGGTCTAAACTGACATCCAGCTTGGCGTCGACGTTAGTTAATTCGTTCCGAAGCACACCGAACAACCGGAATTCAAATGCTTTCGTCGCTTCGGGATATGTTCCGCCCTTTAAAATATCCAGAAAATGGCCAACGACATTGTGTCCGAACTGCCGATACACAATTGGGCCTTCCTCTCTGCGTTCCAATGAGGCCACCGCATTATCAGGCAGAGCCTCGCCTTCTACCCTCATGAGCTCGTGCTTAAACGCGTCAGTCAGGTTATGTGTTGCGGATGCATAGGCACCTCGAACATCGGCATCGGCATCGGCATCACCAGGAACAATTTCTATCAGCTTGTATATCAGGGGCTGAAGCCCTCCGTCCTCCACTGCCACTTTTCGATTTTTCGACTTGCTTTCGAGGTCGCTTAGATGCGTGCCCACTCTGTTGCAGAACTCACTGAGTTTGGTACCGGCATTGCCTCCGTCGACGACATTGGTCAGTTTTTCAAGTTCCGCTATCCAACTTTCACCAGCACGCACATAGGCAAGAAGCAGTGCTCGTTGTATGTCATGGTTTTCGCTCTGGTGAGGCGGCTGAACGCCCAGTGTCTTTCTGGCTGCCTTTGTAGCCTTGGATTGAGCTGACAGGATCAACCCATCCATCGCCGGGCCAACGGCGGTTTGCAGGCATCGCACGACGGGAAAAGCCGCTATTGGTGTAAGTAGAGGTAGTATTGAAAAGTCGACCATTGACTTACCTATGGCTGCAAAACGTGAGCGAAGGCTCGCGTGAACAATAACCATTGTCAATAATTCGACCAGTTTAATCACGCGCAGAATGAATTTACACTCGCGCCAGCTTTATACACCAATCTACAACTTGATTTGCAGGAGTTTCTAAACGGGATCGCGAAACATGATATACAGAACACCTACAGATCAGCAGGAGGCAACTACTTTAACTTTCAGGAAAACCCTCCCGCAAGATGTCACCCCTCCAAGCAGATCATAATTTTCTGCGTCTATTACTCTTTCTGTGATCAGGCTTTTCCTACGATGGCAAAAGAGAAGTTTACCAAATTCCACGTTATTCCCAAGGAACCGCCAGTCCTAACGACAATAACAGCTCATTGATGTTCTTGCCATCAAAGTAGAATGTAGCCAAATAGCGTCCAAAGCTTCCTTTTGCCTCACGATCCTTGCGCTTCATTTTGTGAGTGCAGATGAATAATTCTCGGCCACCGATCAGTTCGCGCAGCCTCTCAGTGGCGAGGTCTCCTTCCAGGGTACCTGCTTCTGGTGCTTCGACGCCCATCATCCGCAAATGCTCGCCGCGACGCCACGTATTAAAGCCCAAATCTATATCCGCGACGACGGTATCTCCGTCGATGATGCGGACGATCTCAGCCTTGTATGCATATATCCCGCAATCTGGTGCTGCATCTTGGGCAAACGCTGGAGCAGCAAACAACAAAACGGACAGTCGCGGGAAATTTTTCAGCATTAAATCACTACCTAACTGACGAAAAGTTAATCTCATGGGTTGCGCATCAATGGGCGGGAAGGAGACATTCGCGGCGCACGCAAAGAACCTTCGCCTAATGCTACAAAGCAGACTTCCCGACTGGAGGCGGTTAACTACTTCGTTCGCTTATATGCCGCTTCCGTTTGAATGACTTTGAGGTCAGGGCAATGATCGTGCCCGATGGTATTCCTTATCTTATTTCGACAGATGGCCATCCTGTTATCTCTAGAAATTACTAGGAAGCATCCACTAACCTGTGACAACGCGAATATATGGAGGTCATCACATTCTTGCGGACAATCTCCGATAACTTGCTGAATGCGATTGGCAAGCGCTTCTGCTGACGCGTCAACCGCAGCACTATCTGACTGTACAACCTGATTTCGGTCTTTTAAATTGTTTAGAAGTTCACGCAACTTATTTTTTTTGTTGATTTCTGCGCTTCCCGTTGAACCGCCAACAACCACTCTGACCCTGATATTTTTTAGAAGATCTCGAAAAAAGTATGCGGGGTAATTCTGGTGTGTTGGTTCAATGTCGACGCAGGTATCCAAAATGTAATCAGGCATCAAAGCAACTCAAACTTGTCCATACTTTCTTTAACAAAGAAACTTCTGAATGTTTCAGGTGGGTTCGCATACGTGCCTTCGCCACTTATCGAAATTTCGTGGGCTACGTTTCCACCATCCTCTGATTTGTCGAAATATATAACTTGAGATCGAACTGAGTCTGCGCTGGATTTCAGGCGCATTCTGTAGCGATCAATTATGAAGTCACTGTGTGTTTCAACCACGAGTGCGCTGCCACCCAGCGCAGACTCATAGAAAACGTTACCCAAAGCCGCTTGGGCGCGCGGATGGAGATGCAGTTCAGGCTGCTGGATCAAAAACGACGTTCCGGCCTCGTAGACTGCGATATCTGAAATGATTGGTAGGATTTGCCCGACACCAAAGCCTAGCTCGTCAACATAAAAGAATTTGTCAGACTTTCTAACCTGTAGAACAAACGGCTTGTCCTTAACTTTTGTATTGATTGTGTTTACAGTTATTTCATCGAAGAGGCCACTTGCTTGACCAAAGGCATTGACTGCCTCAGCGAGTTCAGGGTTCGAAGATAGAACCTCCCGCAGCATGTATGGCGTATGCTCACCGGTTCTGCTGAATTTCGTCTTTGAGCCATGATGCAATCGACGGGTTTTTGATCGCATCGGACCGTGTGATAAGCAACCAAGAGGCGGATAACTCAATGCGCGGACTTTGGTTCCTTTGCTTTCTCTTACAGCGGAATTTAGTGCCTCAATCCAAGTAAAGTTATCAGGGCCAATTCCCCACGTAACTTCATGATGGTTGCGAAAACGGTCAGCTGTTCTGCTATGAAGGTCCTCGAGGCGTGAGCCATTTTCAGCATGAGTTTTTTGAGTATCGTATTGAAATTCGTCATGCCGGTATGAAATCCTGTTAGAACCACGCTTTAACCGTAAAGAAGCCCCGTCTTGGATCACTGTGACCTTCGTTACGATGAATTCATCTCTAACCGCCTTGTAAGTAACAAGACGGCCGCGTATCCGAATGGCTTCATCTTCATCGGTGCGTTCCTTAATCAAAAATCCAATAGTTGTTTCTTTTGAACCGCTTAGGCGAGAACAAACGTCTGAAACGGACTCGATTCCGTCGACAGCATCTAAAATATCAAGATACCACATATGAGCCCGTGAATCGATCAGTTCGATCAATTGTAAGAAACTAGATTTTCCAGTGCTATTTTCACCAACAAGAAAGTTGCATGCCCTCAAATTATGCCACCCGTTTGGCAAGCCTTTGAAATCTTCAGAGTAGAGAGCATATTTTTCTAATCTTTGGTTAACCATCGTTCTCGAAATTCCCAACATACAGTAGTCCGGTGCAACCGTACCCACTATGAAGATCCGAATACAAGAAGATATCTGACCACCTAGGGAGGGCGCATCCGGCCCAGACCCTTGCCAACCCAAAAACCCTTTCCTGCAGCGAATGTCCGCTTCGGGGAAGCTGCAGCGCAGCATCGTGATCCCTGGTCAAGGTCTCCTTTGGGCCGTTCGTGTCGACCCACACCAAGGGCGGTTATGCCAGCACTTGAAAAAACGATCTCAATTCAGGCTCAAGGACTGGATGCCCACGCCCATCAACGTGGCCCGCTGGCTCGAAATAGTCAGGGTATGACGCTTTTACGTCCGTTCCCGTTTGGAACACAGTTGCCGTCTCAAGTGTTCTCATCACCATGGCAAAGTCGTTGAGACCCGCAATCTGGCGATCTCGCACAATCTCGTACATGGCTATGAAGTCTTGATTGCCATAGCTGAACGTTGGCCCCAACCAAATAGGGATGCCGCCCGCCGCTTTGATGCGTGTCGCCCATCGCTCGATCTCGCTGATCGTGTGTGAGAGAGTGAAAACATTGTCCGCCCTGTCGTTGAGACCTATCATCAAAGGACAATAGACCTTGTTGGGCATGGCGTCGGTCCAGACCTTTAGGTACTTCAAATATGCCGCCATTTCGCCGTCGTCATGCACACTAGAAACTGACGTCAATTGGTGGCAACGTCGCCCTCCGTTGCCGAGTTGTTGAATGTGAAAATTCGTTCCGATGTTGCCATCCAGCAGATCGATCCAGCTTGGTTGCCTGTCGGGGAAGGTATCCAAAACCGCAACCTGTGAATCACCTTGGAAAAGGATGATTGCATCTTGAGTGGCACGTCTGGCGAGGTGGTAAATGGCCCAAGCGCTTGCTTGCTCTACGTCAGCTTGTGTGGGTAATTTTAGATAGGCCCCCCCGAAGAAATCAAAGTCAGCCATCCCTCGGTTGACAATCAAATCGCCCGTAGGGGTGACGTTCACAGGCCCTAGCGAACTCTTATTATCTAAGGTTTCAATGCCCAAATCTTTATTCCCCGTGAAGGAATCCGTTTGGTAGAATTTAACTGTTCTGTCATTGCCGATATGAGAAACAACAAAAACCATGAGGTCGTTTGGGATCGATGTTTTGACAGTCGAGGCCGAGTTCGACGGCGTTTGGCTGAGTGTGGTCAGGTTGAACTTATTGCCACCCACCAAACGCATGGACCTCCGACTTGATGCGTCTGAACCAAAGAAAAAATCATTTGTTGCGTCGTTAAGCGACCGCACCCGTGCGACAACAATTATTGCATAATCTTCGTCCGCCGCTGGTGCGAGGGTATCAAAGAAGCCTGACACCGTTAGTTGGTCGGTTGTCGCCTTTGTGAAGCTCAGGCAATTACGACCGTTGAAACTGTCAGCGACAAGCGTGGGGGCGACCGCGCCAAAGGCGAAGTGGTTCCCGTTCCCTGTAATGTCTTCCAACGCGCTCACGCCCGCCAGCGTAGACAGTGCCGGAACATCCCACGCGGCAAACGCCGTTGATGGCAATTCCGGCATGACGGGGGTCGCTTGTTTGACTGCAACCCCACCCGGAACATCCATGCCAACTCCCACAGAAAGGCCAACCATCAGTAAGAACCAACTAAGCCGGTCGCATCAGTTCCGGTTGCAAACACGCGCTTCGCACGACATGGGAATTGTGCTCCAGCAGCGACGAAATATTGCACAGTGTCGCCGCCAACTAGAGTTACGGTTACAGAACCAGAGGTCGCGACATTGATACACCGCGTGCTAAAGGCCAAATCAGTAGTATCGCTTGGCGCGATAGCAAAACCGCTGGAAGGCGGGCTTGCTAGATTCCCAGCATATGACTCGAATTTATCAGACATTTAGTTCTCCTCTTGAGTGTTTTCTGACAAAAATTGGGTGCGATGAACTGATGACTTCGTAAACCGTTGGTCATGCGCGTTCGGAGTTGAAGCAGTGCATTTAATTTCAGGTTTTAACCGTCCACGTCATTTATCGCGCCCCGCACGCGCGCGGATCCGCTGCTTCTTCTGGATGCAAAATACAGGCGACTGCGTTCAGTCTGCCATTTGCGACTTCCAGCCCCTCTTTCAGATCAGCGACAACAAGCGTGACGTCTTTTAGCCCAGCGACTTTGCGAGACTTCACCTCGACTTGCCGCACCAATTCAGGCGGCACAGGAGTGTCCGTCGCCACATATTCAGTGCGCACTGTCGGGCTGCACGACATCAAGGTCGCGCAAATGATCGAGCATCCAACTAGGGATCGCATCATCTTGTCCTTTCGCAATTTTCTCTCGGATTGTGTTGATTTCGGCGGCGCGATCTTCGGCCAATTGGCGTGCCGCATCCGCAACCGCGCGCCCTTCTTTTGCCTGGTCTCGCTCAAGCGTGAGGGCGGCGACAGAGCGGGTCAAAGACGCGTTCTCTGCACTCAAAACGTCGCGCTCAACCTTCCAGCTCCAGACAACCACCACCAGCGCCGCAACGGCCCCAATCACCGCAAACGACGGCAGCACTCGCGTCAAAATTGCACCCACCGTTCAAGCCTCGTTGTGACTGACGGGCACGCCGTTTGCGCTCAGCAAAACGCGCGGCCCTGCGACTGTGGAACTAACCGGCCACCGGGCTTCGAGCAGCCGGGATTTTGCAATCCGCGTCACCGTCACAGCATTTGATTGATTGCCGCCCAAAACATGGAAATGAGTTTTGTCTTCACCCCAATAAAATCCCACGTGGCCCTGCCATGATTGCCGCGACACGCGCCAAAAGGTCAGACAGGATCCGAACACAGGCGCGCAGCGCTTGCCGAACTGGTTCCAGTTTCGCGCGCCCAACGGATTGTCCGGCAGTTTTGTATTCGGTTGCCACTTGCGATAGCACGTCGCCACGAATGCGCCGCACCAAGCGATTTCACGCGGGTCAATCCACGCCACGGACCGGTCAAACCAGCCGCGCAATTGGGACCGATTTCGCGCCTCGTGCAACCCTTTCACCTGCCCCGCCGCATCCATCCAAGGCATGTCGCTTTCTTCGCTCAGATCATCGAACAACGCTTGGAGTGTCAGCGGCCCAACAAAGGAGCGCGCCCTCAAACCGTTTGCCTTTTTGAAGGCAATAATTGCGCTCTCTGTGCGCGGCCCCATGGCTCCGTCCATCGGGCCGGGATCGAAACCTAGCTTCGAAAGCTGCTCTTGGATTCTCAATGTTGAAGGGGTCATTTCTCGCCCTCCGATCCATCCGGCAAGTATCGATCAATCAACCGATCCGCCAACATCGGAAAACGCCTCAAGATCAACGGCAGCGCCAAAGGCCCGATGAAACCTGCGATGATTGCAATCAATTGTGGCGGCAAGACCGGCCACCAATCGACGGATTGGTGCAAGGATTGATCGACCAACAGCAAGCCGATGCCAAAGATCACCCCGCCAGCCAACGTCAAAATGTAGGCGCGCGGAGCGGCCATGGCCGGACTAAACCCTCTCCCGACCACGGCCCCAACCACAGACAGCAAGATACACGCCACCAACACCGGCGGTTCGAGCATCAAGCCCAGCCCAGAGGCCACAAGAAAGAGACCGTCGCGAAGAGCCTCCGCGCCGTTTAGTTGTTCTCTCATTTCAGAAAGCTCCTATTTGATATTTTGGATATGGATTGGCGCGAAAGGACCGCCGCGCTGCCATGCATGAGGCGTTGTCATCGCCCCTCAGACAGACAGCACACGTTCGATTGTGAATTCGTCCAACGTGTATTCCTCAGTTGCGAATGCAAAAATCGCAATGCGGTCGATCACACCAGCTGGGCACTCGACGATTGTTGAGTTTCTGCCATTTCCCCGAGCCAAAATTCGAGTGGAACCAACCAAGGTCGATCCATTCTGGAACCGAAGTTCAAGAGCACCCAATACGTGACCAGACACGGATGTGGTGACACCGATCAATTCACCAGCCGTACCATTGTAACTGTGTCTCAGGCTGCCACTTGTTCCTGGTGTTTTGGCCGAACTGTCATTGGCAACTGCCGAGAATCCACCACTCGCCAATGCGGTTGAAATCTCGGCAATCAGTTTCGTGGCCATTTTGCCAATCGTGCCACCGACCAAGTATTGAGGTCCGTCTTTGAACGGCGTGTACTGCACTAACCCGCTGCTAAATTTCGCACTGAGATTGAGTTCCGGGTTGCTGTCGAACGATGCATCGACGTAGCCGCCCGCGATGTTTGATCCGCGTAATTCCACAACGCGCAACGGATCGGAGTACAAATCGGCTTTGCCGCGTGCCCCCGCCATTCCGATTGAAACTGTCGCCTGTGAATATTCTGATCCGTTTCTTTGCGATCCAACGGCAACAATACTTTTGACAGTTTCCGAATTGATGCCGACATCATGCGTTTGAAACGTGACCGAGGCTTCCTCCGGGCTGGTGATCACAATGGGGCTGTCATAGAGGCTCGCGAGCGGCCCGCCGGATGGCTTGAAGCCCATCAAATTCAAATGCCCCTTGAAGCCGACTTCGACACCTTCTGCGACCAGTCTTTCCGTGTAGAATAGCACCACGTTCACATTCGCAGACTCGATCAAAATGCTTGCATCCGTGATCACGAAATTCAGATCCGCGTGACTTTCCTCGGGCGCTCTGTCGAATGTGACCGTCAGCCCGTTTTTGGACACAACAGTGGCCGCAAAACCAATTGAAGTCTGGGCGAACCCCGGCGTGTCATCCGATTTGCCCAAACCGCCTTTTTCGAAAGCCAGCCTTTTGCCCACAACGACATGGGCGCTGTCAGCAGACAGCTCAGCACTCAAACTTCCCGCAACAAGAGACATCGTTTGTGGCTCAAAGTCCTGCTCATCCAAGCCGATAAAGAAGAAGTTGTTCGCCTCAAATCCAGTTCCGCGAATGATGGACCGGCCCGAGGATCGAGAGATTTTCAACTGTTGCGCTAGAATGTCATCGAAACCTCGGCCCGATTGCCCACTTTGCAGAGGGACAAGACACCGAACAATTTCCAGCTCCCTAAAATTCCAGCGTGTGTATGGATGGATTTTGACGGCTGCTTCGCGCATATCTCCCTGCAGCAAACCATGGCCAAAATCTTGGATCGAAAGAATGTCCCACTTGATCCTGTCAGAGCTTTTGGTCGTGGCAGAGATCGCAACCATGTCTTCTGGAATCAGCAACCGCTTTTCCATTCGCATGCTGTTCTCGGTGTTTGCGCCCAAGATAGACAGCCAGCCATGGTTGATCGATCCGGTGCCGCCAGAACAATCAAACACACAATAAACACCCATGCCGACCGCAGTGCCAGGAACAGGCGCACTGAGCGGATAGTGCATCATCTCGTTGTAATTTGCCGGGGTGGTGATGTCGGGTTTGAGCCGCGTGTTGCCCCAATCCCAAACCCAACGCGCGCCTGGTGCAATCGAGCCGTCAATTTTATAAACGCCTGAACTGCGACCCGTGATGTCCTTGGCAATCGCATAGGAGAACGCTTGTGCAAACGCCGTTGTGCTCAACGAAACACCTGTGCGATCTGCGCCAAGCATTTCAGGATAAACAATTGGCACGACCAATTCATACCACGCCTGCTCAATCCCGTTGGTAAACTGACGCTTGCCCAAATGGTTCGGTTGTGCCGATTTCTTGTGCCACAGCGCCGCCCCGAGATCGCCCGGAACACTGTAGCCGTTTGTAACGATCCAATCTGGCAACTCAGCATAGGCTTGCCCGTTGATCCAATCTGACGTGGTGACATTGTTTGACGACGTCAGCAGCTCAAGGCGTTTTCCCCAATCTCGGATCTGATACTTTTCCGGGTTGTGGATTTGGCCTTGCTCTAAATCGCGCCAAATGTCGGCGGCTCCACCGTGTGGAAAAATCATGCTGCTACCCCTGTTAAATTAAGCAATGGCTTGAACCACTGGACCTGCGTCAGAATTGGATGGCAGGTTTGAGACATTTACGGATCGAGCAGCCCAAGAAAACGTGCCCGCTCCGCTGTCGTCCACAAATGAGATCGCCTCTTCAGGCCCTGCATAAAGCGTGCCAATCAAGGATCCGTCCCGATAGATTTCTGTCTTCCAGAGGCTGTCAGAAGCGGACGCCGTCAGGTTGACCAGAGCCGTTCCAGCGCCCGCGTCCTGAATCGTCAAGTTTGTGGGAGGCAGCGGTGTCGATGTAACCGCCGCCGCTTCGATACCTGGCACGATCACGGCCACGCCGAGAACATCACCCGGCGTCACAAATGCGACCGAGACATCGTAAAACTGGCCTGCGATCAGACCCGGAATGTTGATTGATGTAACCCCGTCCCCAACAGACACATCGCGCCAATCTTCTGCGCCTTGCAAACTGACTTGCACCACCGGCGTCAACGCATCACTTGGCGGTGCTTGCCACGCGACGGCGATGCCAGCGACAAACGTGTTCTGTGCGGCCTGCACGCCCGCCGATGCCGCAGTCACATTCCCAGGCAACGGAACGCCCGATGGCGTGTCAGGTTCGGGCAGTGTCTGCACGTTTCCTTGCTGTTCCAAAGACAGGGAAAACGCCCCCGAACTGACCAGTCGCAACGTCAGGGAAACGGCGCGCAACATCCCATTTTCAAAATTCAGTCCATGTTGCTCAACCTCAAAGTCGCCCTCTAAGCCGAGTTGCGGGATATCCAATCGAACGACGTCTTCGTAAATCGCGGGAAACGCGCTGGCTTTGCACAGGAGCGACACCTCCTGCCGCGTGTTTTCCCGCTCCATGTGGACTTGCAAAGCATGTCGGGTCTGGCGATGCGAAGGACTCATCAGCAGGTTTTTGTCTTGCCCTAGTAATTCTTCGCCGTCTTCTTCAATTCGCGCGCTATCGCGCCAGATTTCCGCATCAACCTCGATGTGCCCAAGGTCATGACTGTTGAAACGCGCAGGCAAGACGTTGTAGCGATCCAAAATATCAGGTCCGCTGTTTACGTCTCGCACCTCAACGACATCAGCATATTTCAGAACAAATTCGGGCGGCGTCCAGACCCCGACCTTCAGGCCGACCTTGCCCGTTGGTTTGAGGCGAATGCGGCCGGCACAGGCTTCCAGCATTCGCCCCAAAACATCCTGCGGCTTTTCATTGAGCAGGTAGGTCGCGCTGACGCGAAACAACTTTTCGGTGCCACCTGCCGCAAGAGCGACGTCACGGTCGCAGATGTCGGCCTGTTCAACGATGTCCGCATCTTCAAATGCATCGGGGCGGTTGAAACCGTCGGGTGACGCCACATAATCAGCAATCGCTAGGGCCATGTTTTCTGTGAAAGCCAATTGCCCAAGACGTGGATCGAAGCACTTTGTCGTCTCGGCCAAAACCGACATTTCGGGTTCGTTGCGAGGATACATTGCTCGATAGTTGCTGGCGGGAACACTTTCACAGACCAGCAAACTGGACCAAAGCCCATCCAAACGATGATTTGACGTCCACTCCGACCAAACATCAGAAACTTGCTGGTAATGGTTCTCTGGAACCAAGCCCAAGCGCTCGAACAGTTGCACGCGGGAGCGCTTGTACTGGTACTGCTCATCACTCACAAAACCGCTCGCGTCCGTTGAGATCGGGACATTATTCAAAAACCGCTGCAGCGTCTGCGTCACTTGACCGTGGCCATGCACGATGATGCGATATGAGATGCCTTCAGAAGCCCGGTGGAAGACAACGACGCCGCCGACTTTCACAATGCCGTAGTGCCGCATTCGAGCACCCGTGGACGTCTTGCTGTTGATCTGCGCATTCTCTGGGCGCGCGCCGCTGGGTGTGTCCGGGCGGATCACGCTGTTGATCAGAAAAGCGCTGCCGATACTCACAGCTGCACCCGCGAAGGTCAGTGAACCCGCCGCTGAAAACAAGGCCGCCGATCCGCCCGCCGCAAATGTGCTGGGCAAGATGAAAGCTAGTGCTTGAGGCATGACCACCCCCGCACAATCTCAAAGTCGTCAACCAGCCGCAGTCCAGTTTCCATCCGAAGAACCGCACGCCCCTGCACGATCAGAGCACAAAGCTGGCGCCGGTCGGCGCGCACTACGGCAACGCCATCCAACGTCTGGTCAAAGTCGCATATTGCAGGCGCGATCATACGCGGCTGGATCAAGCGCAGAAGGCCACCCGCACGGATGATTTTCTGACGGCACTCAAATTGTGTTTTGTAGGTGCCGCGCAAATCGCTGGCCGGATCGAAGCCGGTGACAAACTTCACGGCAGATGCACACCACAGCGCGCAATCGTTTTGGCCCCACTCGAAAGGTTCGCAGCGGGTCATTTCGATGAAGTGAGAGAACATTCTACCAGTCAGTCCACTGGATGATGTTGCCGGATTCGGTGACAAACTGCAGACCTTCGTCCGTCGGTTCGCGCCGCCGCTGGTCAAAGTAAGTCAACATGCCATAGACAGGCACACCTTTGCGCGCCATGAAGCTTTCCGTCGTGAGGCTGACAATGGCACCGCCGCGCGGGAAAGACACTCTCATGCGGTCCATAAAGCCGACGTCAAAAGCAAAAGGGTGTCCGACTGGCGCATTGGTGTCAGGATCGAAAATCTGACCATATAACCCGCTGTCGCGACCTCGATACTCCCGCACGTCTCCCACCATCTGGACAAGTCCGGCGGCCCAATTATCCGCCTCGATCCATTCCGCTGGTAGGCCAAGGCGATATTCGCGAAACGGGGCGAGTTGATCATCACCACCGTCAACGTCTGGCAAGCCAACCAACAGCCCGCTACCGGCCCCCCATTCATAACCCCATTTCAGATCTGTGAACGGGATGTTGCGATTGCTCAAAAGCAACGGCTCAGACGCGAAATCCAACCGCAACATGATCGCCATTTGGATCGCCTCGCGCGCCAGCAGCGCACCAATTTGATCGCGGTATTGCTCGGGTTGTGCTTGAAGAAATTCGATCATCGATCAAACGCCTCAACCAATTCGACGCTCATGTCTTCCGTGATCCGCGCATTTCGCTCAAAAGGTCGCCAACCGGAATCCTCTTTAAGCCGCGTTAGAATTGTGGGGCGTGATACGTTGACAAGACGCCCCTTCGCAGCAGACGCACGCGCTGGTGGCGAAAACTCAACCCGACCAAATGTATTGGCGGTGACCTCATATAGAAAGTCATCAATCGAGAACCTTGCGCCAACGACAATATTGCGACCAACAAACCCGTCAAAGATGGTCAGACTGTCGCCCTGCCCCAAAGCTTGACCCAATACAGGCTCGCCGAATTCTGGCAGCGCATAACCAGACCCATCCGCAAACTGTGCGCCATCTGCAAACGCGGAATATCCATTTGCAATGTCACCATCGGATGCACCAATGGATTTCAAAAAGTCGGCTTCTGACCCGATTGCCCGAATGGTGCCTCGATTATCGACCGGAACGCGCAAGCGATTGGCACGGCCCCGCAATCTTGTGCCAATTGTACGCGCGGCCATCTTGTCTCCACCAAGCATCGGAACAAGATCAATCTGACCATTCCAAACGCGGTTTTCGGTGAAGATAACTTCTTGGCGTCCGTCCAGTCCTTGAACGCCGGTCGAGCTTCCATCAAGCCAAAAATTTTGATGCGCGCTCAGGTAGTCAAGTCGGTCAGTGAGTTCGATAATCGCCATCACTTCCGCCTCTGCTTTTGAAGGATCATTGAATTATTTTGGCTCAATCCAGCCCCGACACCGGTTGCAACGCGCAAGTCGACTTCTGCCATCACTGCACCACTGTCACCGATGATCAGTGGGCCACCTACCAACTCAAGTTGCAGCGTTTGTGTTGAACTGGCTGCAGCCGAAACAGGTGCGCTCGGCATGGTTGGAACACTGGGAACAATTGTCCCGCTGCGCCCTGGAACAAATAGTTCCGGACGCTTTTCACCGACCACATAGGCGCGACCCGCAGATACAGACCCGCCGTTTTCTCGAAAGCCGCCAAACAGACCGCTGAACAGGTTGCCAAACGAGAACCCCTGCCCGCTTCCACCACCTGAGAACAGGCTGCCAAATTGCTTTGCCAATTGGTCGAAGACGGGATCCAACGCCAAGTCCAAGAGCCGGTCCCCGATACGGGAAATGGCATCACCCAAATCATCGGCATTTCGAATTTCGGACAGGATGCCTTGCGCGAAGGTTTCTGCAGATTGCTCGCTTGCAGTTTGAACACGTTTCAAGCGCTCTTCAGTTCGTTCAAGTTCTGAATTGAGCACAGCTTCTGCGTCAGCGCGAGACAATCCAAGTTTGGTCAGCGAGGGCAGCAAATTGCGCAAACGTTCGCGTTCCGACGCCAGCTCTGTCTCGATGAACAGCGCCTTCTGACCATTCTCAACCAAAAGCCCGCGCGCCGCGGCTAAATCTCGTTCTGCCGAGGCCGCATTTTGGCCAGCCGCAGATGATCCACCGGAACCGGATTTTGCTTTTTTCGGTTTTACGTTGAAGTCGTTGTTGGCCGGTGCTGCTCGTTTTCGGGGTAGTGTACCGGCGTTGCCGCTTTCATTACGCGGATCGAAAAAATCTGGGTTCCCACCCGTGAGTTTTTCAAGTCTCAGGCTACGTGCCGCAGCCAGATTTTTGGCCAATCGAGACGCTTCATTGGCTGCAGTTGTGATGGGTGATGCAAGATCAGTGTTTGCCAGAGCTTCAGCCTGCCCGGTGGCTTCCAGAAGGGCCGCACGCAGACGATCCGCCTCTCCCGTGTTGCCTTCAAGTTCAGCCCGCATCAGGTTTGCACGCAACTCTCCCTGCGCGAGTTGTTGCGCCGCCGCACCTATTGCGGCCACGCCATCGTCGCCCAACAACCTTGACGCTGTCGCAGCATCAAAAACTGCAATCGCCAAATTTTCGAAGCCTAGCCGCAGGTTTTCTGGACCCTGCGCGTTGGAAATGGTCTCAATTTCTGTCGCAAAAACACCCGTGGCCTGTGCGTAATCCAACAAAGATTGCCGCGCAGCTTCAATGCCGGAATTGTCCTGCAAGGCCTGCATATATGCGTCGTATTTTTGGAATGCTTCATCGCCCACCGAACGGACATCGTTCAAAGCAGCCGAGAGCACTTGCAGATCCGCAGTTCCCGCTTTCAAGTCCTTCAGCCCCTGAACCGCGCCAGACAAAAACTGATTTTCACCACCATATTGAGTGTAAAGGCGCTGCAACTCCAGTTCCAAAGTTCCCAACGGTGCTGTGATATCTGACGTGTTGAACAGGCCAACCCCGCGCAAATCGTCGAGAATTTCCGCCTGCTGAGCCTGCAAATCACCAAGTGCGTCTTGCAGCGACACCCGTGATTGCCGCAACATTTCGGATGTAGCATCGCTGATCTTGCCGCCGAGGCTGTCTTGTTCTTGGCCCGCCCGCTTGGACGCGTCGGCATACCGATCCATCGCCTGCTGGGCTTTGTCGGCGGCACCGCGAAAGTTCTCCAACCGATCTTCGACGTCCTGGACCAAAAGAGGCAATGTCGCCAGTGCCGTGATCGCCAACCCAAGCGGGCCACCAAAGAAGGCCAAAACACTGCTTGCAGTGCGCAGAGCACTTGCTGTGGCACGTGCAGCGAACGAAAGCCGCAGTTGCGCCGCTGTGAACCTGTCCGTGGCTGTGACGGCCCGCACTTCGGCCCCCGCAAGCGCGGTTGTCGCTTGTGTGACCTTGGTTCTGGAGATTGCAATCTGGCGCTCAAGTCGGACTGTTTTGCGACCCGCTGTTTGGCGTAAGATCAAATCCGTTTGGCGAGAGGCCAAAAGTGCCTTTTGCGCCGCAAGTTCCTGTCGCGCTGCAACAACCTTTTTGCCGCTCACCGCCACTTCTTTTTGTGCTTCTTGCGCGGCAAATCCGGCCACCTGTGCAGATCGTTGGTACGCCGAATTCAAAGCACCAAGGCCCCGACTTCCCGCAATCGCCAAAGCGACAGTTCCGACAATCTTGATCGATTTCACAAAGGTGTCTGTCTCAACAGAGGCTTCGCTCAAATACTCGCCCACTTTGACGAGCGAGGTGTTGATCGTTTCTGTTGCACCCAACGTCTTGTCAACGTTCCCAACATAGGCTGTCAGCCCGGTTGTCAGCACGTTGAATGCCTCCTCACCGGAAATCGCCAACGCACCGAACTTTTGATCAGCCGTTGAGGACAGCCCGTCCAGTGCCTTCAAAACGATGTCCGTTGTCAGCAGTTGATCTTCGGCGAAATCCTTTAACTCCGCACGGGTGGTGCCTGCTGCCTTTGCCAACGTATCCAGAAATTCAACTGGCGAGTTTTCCCGGATGGACCTAAATTCATCACCAGACAGCACCCCAGATTGCAGCGCTTGCCCCAATTGCAACGAAACGGACGCGCGTTCAGACCCGCTCGCCCCGGCTGACGCCAAGAGTTTCTGCAGGGTCTCGACGCGCCGTGATGTGATTTCTATGCCGTCGCCGGTGGATTTCGCCAAACGCTGGACCGCCGCGACGGTGCCACCAATTGCCCCGCGCGTTCGCAAAGCAAGTGCTACCAGGTTGCGTTGCGCACCAACCGACGCCTCGCCAATTGAGTCCAACCGACGTTCAACATCCCGCCAACCTTCGCCGTAGTTGCGCAATTGAACCAATGCCGAGCCGCCGATAATGACCGACAACCCCGACAAAGCCGTGCGCGTGGCCAAAATCGAGCGGGTCGATCTGTCCCAACGTTGATCAATCCGCGACAATCGGGTGTTTGTCAGCCGTTCCTGTCGAGCAAGTGACTGATCATAGACACGCGCCCCACGCCGGAAATTGCGCGTGTCAGCCGTGTATTCAGTGTGCAGGCGTTCGGTTGTCATTGTGATTGTGTTTGCATTTTCTTGAGATGAAGCGCTTGCACGGCCCAAAACTCACGCGGAGTAGACTTCCAGAATTCGGACGGCGTCCAATCCAGATAAACGACGGCATGAGACATTGTTGTGGTCAACCAGCCTCGGTCTGGTTGATGATCGGAGCCACTTCTTCGTCGAACTTTTTTTTTGCATCTTTCGGAGCGTACAAACACGCCAAAAAGAACTTCGACAAAGACGCCTGCAACGACGGGCTGCTCAAACGCTCCTCAAAAATGGCACCGCCAACAGATTCAACAGAACTGAAGTCTTCCCCCGCCGCCTGGCACGCATACCAAACCACAAGTGTCGCCTCTTCGATCTTCAAGCGTTGAGCAACAACCAGTTCAAGCAACTCCGAAATGGTCAAACCCGTTCGGTCTTCGATGTCGCGCATCGACAGGTAGGCGGGCTTCATGTTGTATGAAGCCCCACCAAGAGTGACTGAAATGCTTCCAGCAGCCATTATGCCACCAGTCCCGGCACCGGATCATCAATGAACGCGATTGTGACGTTCACGTTCACGATGCCCTCAACATTGCTGGTCTCTTCGCCAAGAGTGATCAGCGCGGTGCCCGACATCGATTCACCGCCGGAATTCTTGTCCTTGTATTCAACGGCGACGGGTTCGGCGCTGTCCGAAAGTGTCCGTAAACGCGTGTGCACGGTAAGTGCGGGCCGCTCTTTTTCGATGCTGAATGAAATCGACGCGCCTTCTTCCTGTTGGAAGGGGTGTTTTCCGTTTTTCGTCACCGAGATCTCGGACGATTTCCCGTTGTTGAACGTTGCATCGCCTTGGTAAGGAACATCAACCTGAGTTCCCGCCCCGTCGTCAATCGAGACAAGAAGATCCTTGCCCTGTACTGCTTGACCCATGTCACACTCCTATCATGGTCGAAAACCGGCTTATTCCGTGCTGTGAAAGCGGGTCTTCATATTGGGCGCTGTTGGTTCTGATATGTGTGATCCCCGTCGCGCCATTTAACGGTGACCAATCCTCAAGTGCGCCGACCACAATGGTCTGAAGACGCGCTATTTCACCCGTGCCAACACCAGTCATGTCGCCAGTGTTGTCGTCGAAAACATGTGCCAAAAACTGGTGTTTATCGCGCCGCCCTTTTCCCGTCGTGCCAGGAACAATCGAAAACCCGTCGATGCGAACATGAAGGCGCGGCGCATGGGATGGGACATGATCAAAAACGGGCACGTCTTCGCCATTCAAACCCTCCGACACCAATCGCTCAGACAGTCGCGCAAACACAGCTTGTTGCAACGGCCACCGCTGATCGATCGACACGTCAGATGCCCCCAACTTTGCCGCGACCGTTGCGCGCCAAACTTGACGGCGAACCGGATGTGCTGATCGCAGAACTCAACGCTTTGCGCATTCTGCGGCTATGGCTGATCGCAGCTTCTGCCACAGCCAGGTCGTGAAAAGGACGCGCGGTTATGTATCTGGTGCCGTCGTGAACAAATCGGGCATAAAAAGCCGAGCGGCGCGCTGCTGGTGTGATGTAGCCCACAATGCCAAGCATTTGCGCCTTGCGTACCGTCTTGGAATAGCGCCGACGCAACAAACCGGACCGCCGCTTTACCATCGCGTCGATGTTGGACCGACCAATGACATGCACAACGTCAACAGTGCCCGAGATCGCCGAAACAACGTGCCGATCTAGGGCATCATTTCTGCCGGATGCGCGTTTACGCGCGCGCTTCACCCCGACCAATCGGCTCATGTTGGCTGTCCTGTTTGAACGATCATTTTTATTGTGCCGCGCGTTCGATCTGGCCGCGCCAGCGACTTGATTGCGAAAGGCTCATCATCGATCAAAACCCGCCAGTCAGATTTCACAAACCGTGTCGCCTCATCTGTCCGAACGGTGACCCAATAGGACACAGCGTTGCCAACGCGGGATCCGCTGTTCTCTTCGTCGCCCTTGCCCTGAGACACTGGCCACACAGCCGCCCATCGACCACCCTGACCCGGCGCACTCATTTCGCGCCATTCAATGTTGTGGCCACCGCCCCCATTGGGAACCCTGACCTTTTCTTCGAAGGTCACGCGCGTGTCGAACTGCCCCGGTTGCATCAGACGAACACATGCACCAAAGGCGCAATCATGCCTTGAAAACCAAGCGGAACGTTGTGCGGTGCCTGACCCGTTGTCACCGCAGATCGGTTGTCAAACCAATGCGCCGTGAGCATCCGAACGGCTTGTTTGAGGGTCTCTTTGACCTCGTCCGCTGTCTCCCAACCGGCCCAACAGGTCAGATGCAAACCAGCTTCGCCACAAGGCAGATCAACGAACGACACACAATCACCGTCTTGCTGGATCGCGACGTTCTCAACATCGATCCAATCACCGCTGGATAGGCGTTGCTCAATCTGAAAATCCCTGCAATCTGGAAACGGCAAGAAGACTGCGTCAGGGCAGCCCATCAATGGAAGCGCCCATTTTTGCTTTAAAACGCAACGCCCGAGAATACCTGAATAGCCGTCAAGCAGAGCCACAGCAGCACGTTCATAGGCTTCAACGAGCGTATTTTCACCGTCGCCCTCAACCCGAATATGCTTTTTCAGATCATCCAGTTGCAACAAAGGTCCGACAGGCGCTTCCAACAAAAAAGGCCGCATTACTTGGCCTTGTTCTCAGGAGCGACACCCTTCGCTTTCGCTGCAGCCGCCTTGTCTTCAGCTTCTTTGGCCTCTTTGACAGCAGCGTCCTTGATCGCTTGGACGGCAGCTTCCTTCGCTGCTTTGACCTCAGCTTCCTTGCCTGCGATGGATGCCATCGTCGGCAGTCCGAATGCGTCCCGGACACGTTCCGCATCCTCATCGCTCAAACGCCCCAGTTCCAAAGCGATCCGAGCAGTTTCTGAACCCACTTCAAATTCGTCATTTGGGGTGAAGGTTTTGGGATAAGGTGATCCCTGAATTACGGCGTTGAAAGGTAGAATTGGCTTGATCATCTGTCTGATCCTTTTTTGCTCACAAAAAGCCCCGCGACGCGTTGGCATCGCAGGGTGATTTCACTGCAATCGAATTTGAGGGATTATGCCGCGATTTTGAGGAACTTCGCCGCGTCGTCATCCGTGACATTGCCGCCTTTGCGCTGGCGGATGTGCCACTTGACCCAACCGGGTTTCGTAATCTCATCTTTGGTGATGCGCGTGCCGTGACGATTGACCAAAGTGTAGGATTTTTTCCAGTCTCCAAAACCGATTGGTGTGCTGTTGGCAGCAATGTCGGGCATCGCATCAACCGAGTTCACACTGTAGCCAAGCAACCGATCAGGCTGCCCAACCGCAAGCCCATCTGCCCAAAGGAAACGCCCATCGCCGTCCTTCAGCACGCGCACCTTGGCAGTGGTCAGATCATTCATCATCCAAGACGCGTTTTTGCGGTATTTCTTGCGCAACTTGTAGATCAGATTTACGAGCTGATCGCCGTCACCAATTGTGTTGGCAACGCCCGATGCCAGGAATTGATACACCATATCTGCTCGTGACCCATCATCATCCGCAACCGGCGCGGTTGCCAGCATGCCGGTCATCTTTTTGACGCCGTCCCCGCCGATAATTCCCACGTCAGTGCCATTGGCAAAGGCTTCCAGAACATTGTCGGTCAGCTCGGTTTCGAGATTGAAGAAAACATCGTCCAACTGTTCTTCCTGGAACTCAGGATAGGCATAGATCGTGCCCATTGTCGGCTCGGATTCGTACACTTCGAAATTGTCCGTTTTTGCACGAACATCACCAGCGCCAACCCAACCATATCCTTGACCGCCCTTGTTCACCAACTGCTTGTAATCGCTGGTGCCAAGCTCAACCGTGCGAACAAGGCTGGACATGACGCTTTCGTCGCTGGTTTTGCGCATGATCTCCATATCAATCACCGTTGGAATGGCGACACCGCCGCCAGACCCTGTGGCAGAGCCGAGGGCTTTTTCTTCTGCAGATTTGAGATCCGCAAGGGCCGTTGGGTTCGTGCGATCCCGCAAATACGCCATGAAAGCGGTTTTGTGCTCGATAGAGGCTTCATCCGGCTCATCGCCCGTCGCAGTGCTCTTGCGGCCCGCTTTCAACGACGCCTCTTCGGCCAAATCTTTGGCCTCTTTCAGTTCTTTTTGATATTCGGCCTCGAGATCGCTGAACTTTTTCGAAACGTCAGTGACCAGCGATTCCAACTTGGCGTAGGAATCCTTGCTGACATAGTCAGTCTTAAGTTCGTTATGCTCTTGGCGCAGCGTGTCCACGATAGATAGCTTGTCATCCAAGGCCTGTTTTACTTCTGCGAGAGTGGTCATGTTGTTCTCCTATAACAACGAGTTCATGAGGCTGGACGCCTGAATGCTGTCCAGCAATTCCGAGAAATCTTCACCACCCGAGTCACTCAGGGCCTGAACACCTTTGAAGCCGTCACGCATCAACGCGCTGACGACACTGCGCGACATCTTCGAATCCCTCAGAAGTTGACGCTCAAAATCCCGCTGAGACATTGTCGCGGCCTTGACCGCATCAATCGTTGCCTCGGCGTTCATCGGGAATGTCACAAGTGACACCTCCCAAAGTTCTGCTTTTTCGATAACGCGCACCCAATGGTCATCGACCTTGGCTTCGCGGTATTCCAATGTTCGATAGCCGATGGACAAGCCATCAACCGCACCGGCTTTGACCAACGCGGTGGCTTCGCGCCCCTTTTCAACTTCGCCAAGAATCCGCCCTTTAACCCAAAGCCCTTTTTCGTCTTCCTTGACCTCATCCCACACACCAATCGGCGAACGGGGATCATGGTGCCAAAGCATTTTGACCTTGCGATTGCCCTTCAGGCTGTCAGCGAATGCGCCAGGTTCGATCAAATCATAGCCTTGATCGACATTGCCAAAGACAGCGCCATACCCATCGACGGTTCCATTCTTGGCCGCCTTGAATTCAGGCACGACAAGCCCTTCAATCGCGCCCTGAGATGACTTCTGTTCACGTGTTTTGAAACGGCCATTACGCATTGTCGTCATCCTTCTCTTTTGATGGATTGGGGTTGGTTAGCAGTGGAAACGCCGGATCATCGCTGATTTTGTCGGTCGGCAATTCTTCCAGTTTCGCGACCGTCAAAGGCGACATGGCACCGACGGATCGCAGCGCCAAATACAGTTTTGAGCGTGCCTCTGGATCACCCTGGAGCAATCCCTGCAACGCGATGTCGCAATAAAAACCCTGACCCGTTCGCTTTGCCCCCAGAACGTCTTTGTCGAACGTTTGGCGAAAGCGCTTTGTCCAGGGCTGCACGCAATCTTCGACATGCACGCGATTGGATGCATAGAGGCTGGCGTTGTTATGTTCCGTCAACTCATGCATCAAACGCGCGGGCTGAACCCGGTAGGCACTGGCGATTTGCGTGACGGCGCGCGAATAGGTTTTGTCCTGCTGCAGCTCTTCTGGCGTCATGCTCAGACGGACATAGTGCAAAGCGCCCAGATCGATGGGCATCAAACCACCGTCGCCACTTGGGCCAAAATACGCCTTGATGCGGTTCACAAACGCCGTTGCGCGCTCGGTGGTATTGAGGTTTTCGGAACTGATAATCCCGTTGGGCCGCCCTGCTTTTCTGGCAAGGCTGGTCATCATCAAATCCAACCGACGCGCCAGATCAATCGATTGTCTGGCGTATTTTGTGACGTCGATACCCAACTGAGGGCCGCGCAGAACCATCAATTCGTCACGACCAACTTTGTGCCATTTGTCATCACGCAACCGGATGTCCCACCGACCGCGATCCTCGCGCCAAGCGCCCCGCGCAAGCGGAACAACCTCGCGCACCGAACCCCCAACTCGGTTCAGATAGACAACCCCGCGCCCCTGAAGAACAGCACCCGCGACGACAGCCTCGATCCATTCCATGCCCGTGTAACCATCGTCTTCGTCGGTGGCAGGCTTGCCGATCTGGCTGAGCACAACATGCTCGGGTTCGTTCGCCGCGATTTCACTGCCTGTAGGTGTCGTGCGCTTCAGTCGCGCCGGTAGTTTGGCGACATCCTCCGAAATCACCCGAACAGCCGCAAAAACTGCCATGACGCCCAAGGATTGCTCCGCAGACAACCGAATTGAAGACGCGCCGCCACTGCCACCATTGTCGATTGCATCCAGAATTCGCGCCTCGACGCTCGATTTGCGCTGCAAAAAGCCCAACATCACAAGACGACCTCTTCCATGTCTAGCAGCATTGACCCAAGGCCAGATGGTTGCGGGTTTTTGAACATGAGCTGCGCGGCGTTCAGCAGCCCGATCACCACGTCGATCTTCGCCGCACCCGCCAATTCTTTGGTGATGTACTGATTGGAGCGCGTCATCTCGACCCGTGCGTTAGCCACAGACCAGGCGAACAGCGGTTGGTGACCATGCTTCATGAGTTTGGATTTCAGCCGCAACGGTAGCGATTTGATTGCAGATTGCAAAGCCCAGCCCTGGCGAACACCGGTCACAAACGGCGGAACATGCCCAGCCAATTCCAACTCTGTCAGCAATTCAGGAAGACCCGCCGTGTCCAGTCCGATGGCTTCCTCACCAGGAAGCTTGCCAGTGTCTTTCAACAACGAAACGATACCGACAATGTCATGGACGTGCTGAAAAGCCTCTTTGCAGATGACGAGATCGCCATCTTTCTCGAAGGTCTCAAGCGCCGGAGCGATTGATTTCCGCAGGTTCAAAACCTCTGGCTGGCACCAAGCACGACACCACGCAAGATAGGCGCCGGTCCCTTTCTCTTTGCCGAGCACCACCGCACCGCAAAGATCATCATCACCGCCGCCATCGACACCAAACGTGATCACTTCCGAGCGCTCAATGAGATCTTCTAGCGTCAACTCGCCTTCAGATGCCTTGTCCCAATAGACCTGCGCCCGCCAACCGTCATCGCCCTGCCCGGTTCCGATCTCCACATTGAAGTGTTGGCTGGCGACAAGTGCGAGTTTTTCTTCGCCCTCGTCCACGGCAGTGTCCACCTGGTCGCGCAGAAAATCCAAATCCACAGAGCGGCCAAGGTTTGGATTTACCAGCGCCCAGGTATCCTCGTTTTTCCAACCGCCGTCTTTGACCATTTCAACGGGCAGCTCATAAATCAGAGCCAGCATTGGGCGTTGGATCTTGCCGTCCCGCACCCTGCGCGCCGTGTTCAGCTCACTGCGATAGACACCAACGGGTGGCTTCTTTGACTGCGTCGTGATCTGCAAAAGGAAATGGCGGTTCTTTGGGTGCGACAATGCCCCCCGGATTTCAAGGAACACGCCCTTGGCCGCTGGCTTGTTTGCGAACACATGAGTCTCATCGATCAGCACCGTTGCATTCTTCAGCCCCGTGACGATGTCATCATCCGCCGCCTTGATCACAATCTTGGACGGGATTTCGGGATTGAGATTACGAACGGTCTTTGTGCTGGTCGCAGGTTCAGAAAACAGGCTGGAAATGTGACCCGTGCGTTGAATAATCCCGCAAGCCGTTTCAAATGCATTTCGGGCCAGATCAATGGTCGGCGCAATCAGGATGAATTGGGCCGCAGGACTCATGTTCAAAATGCAGGCTGTGACGATGATTGCCGCCGCGATGGCCGTCTTGCCATTCTTCTTTGGGATCATCACAAAAAATTCGCGCAAGTAGCGCTTCTTAATCTCGGGGTCATAGCTACCAAAGATCGCACGCACCAAGTTGAACACCCAATCGTCGCACAATTCGCCAAACGTCGGGAAGTCTTCGAGATCCGGGTTGCGAAGGGATTTGAAAATCTCCAACGCCTTTTCCGCATAGGCATCATGCAAAGGCAGATCCGGCAGCAAAGAGCGCCCCAAACGGATACGCTCCGCCCAATCCGGCACCGCAGTGCACCACGGACCAAACTCTTTGTGCGATAACTCAGACATCAGTTAAGTCGGGTCGGATCCAACAGAGGATTGTTTTTCAACGTGGCCTTCGCGGCATCAACTTGCTGGTCCTTTTTGCCGCGCGGAGCCGCTTTCGGTTTTGGATCCTCCCCAACCCTCCCCCCGGCGATCTCGGCGGCGAGGATCGAGATCAATTCCGCTTGATAGATGTCATTCAATGCCTTGATCGCAGCCACGTTGCCTTTGCCCGCAGCCTGGTCGAGGCGAAGAATGTTCTTTGCTTTGGCAGCCGCCAAAGCGCTCGAGCGCGCCCGTTCGATCTGTTTCAGGCCGCGAGAAAAATAATGCTTCGATAGCGTGGGGATCGAGATGCCCAATTGCGCCGCGATGTCTTTTTTATCATAGCCCGCGACAAGTAACATCCTGACTTTGTTGACACTTTCAGATGTCGCGATATGCCCGTTGGCACCGGCCTTGCCATGGTTGTCGGGAATAGGATCGCCCAAGAGGTCAAATTTCGGATTCACAGAAAAAAATTTTCCGCATGAGAGGAATGCGGGTCTAGCGCTGGCAGGGTTTCAGGCTTTTTGGCCCCCCCCCATGCTTTTGCACACTGTTCGACCAACATCAGACCAGCCCGCGCTTTTCGAGACTTTGTTTGACTTGGTCGTGCCACTTCTTGCAAACAGACCGCAGATTGCGTTCGTCCCAAAACAGATCCATGTCGCCACGATGCGGCTTGATGTGATCGACAACCGCAGAGTTGAGTTTTTTTTTGCCACCAACCAACAGCACACCAGTCTCCTGACACATCCACAGATCGCGATTGAGTATCTTTAACCGCAACCGCTGCCACCGTGCGGTATTGTATGGCCCACCCGAGCGCCGTCCATTGTCCCGCGCTGCGTTCCGGTTCGGTTGCAAACGAGACGCTGCAGACCCGAGCCGTGGCTTGAGCGTTGGCAGGCGCGCCATGAGTTCAACCCGCCTTTGGGTCCAGGCCCACGGCCACGATCATCAAACGCGGCACGTGTTCATTTGCCGACACCATTGCGTCAGACGCAATAAGGGCGGGACCGGCCAAAACCAGTTTGTTCATGCTCAACTCCATTTGAATAAGGATCGTGCCAAACAAAAGCGCCCGACAGGGGATTCCTGCGGGCGCAATTTGTGATGATAATGAATCAGTCGCATTCTGATGTCCACTTTGTCAACACACAATTGTAGATTGCATCACTAGATGCCGTGCATCCGATCCAATGCAGCACATAATGAAGCCCGAAGCGTGGCGGTATTTCGACCCGTCGGACGCCAACCATGGCGCTTCAAGACGTCCGACACCGACTGCTCTTTGATGCAAACAGCATCGACCAACGCCCGCACCAAGATCAACTTACGTCCAATCTTGATCAAGTCCACCGTACCGACAATAACGCTGCCTTGGCGCGTCTGGACCTTTTGCCGCTTGTCCTTGGCAATGCCATCCCCGATGACTTGATGGAACCAACCAAGGCGCTGCACGTCGGCCATATAGGCGTCCATGAAATCTGTGCCGCTGCCACTGCCCGTCTTTTGACTAAAGGCACTGGAACATTTGATCCCAGATGCTGCAACTCGCTCATTCAGATTTCGGTATGCTCGACCCGCCGTCACTTGCCCGACCGAAAACGGCGGCTTTGAAGAGCGTCCCATCGTCTTATCCGTCATCGTGTCGAAGATGTCTCGAACTATGCCGGGTTTGCCCGCTTTGTAGGGCGTATCGACCAAACGCAGATCATCCCCAACCGAGCGATAGGTTTGTTCTTGAAAGGCTGTTATCTTGCCGCGAGCTGGCGCGACCGGAATTTCCCGACTGCACTCATCCGGGATCGCGGCGTTCCGCATCACGCTTCCAACAACATCGATGTCGCCCGTAACTGCACTTTTCATATCGGCCTCTCTTGCATCTATCTGGTCTCAGGCTCTGAAATTGGCCTTTTGCTGCTCTCAAATTCGTCAGGGAAGGTAGGGAGGGTTTAGATTTCAAATCGTTTACCTTCCCGCCACTGTCAGCCATTTATAGTGTTGTTTTTAATTACCTTTTTTTTCGTATGGGAAAGTAGGGAAGATAGGGAAGGTAAATAGAAACACTTTGCACTGAGTGATTGCTGAATTTCCCCAACCCTAACCCGTTTCATGCGTTAGCCCGAAATGCCTCCCTACGGTCCCCACCTTCCCACTTTGCCGTGTAAGCCTCTGAAACTGCGTCATTCTCCCCCCGCACCCTGTGATCCTCTACCTTCCCGATTGTGGGAGGGTACGTTCCCTTAATCTCCGAAGTCCTCCAAAGCGGGGTCCGGGGATTGATCCGCTGAGACGCCCAACGCCTTGCCCGAGCTGTCTTTTGGTGCCCGTTCCCATCGATCCTTGAAGGCATCGGTGAACCGCAGGCCGGTGTATTGGGACAACGACGCCTTGGCCTTGGTGAACTGAAGCCCGGTTTGCGGATGCTTCCAATGTCGCGCCTTCACAGCAACCTGCTTGGCAAAGGTGGTGGGCTTCCAGGTCGTGTCCCCGCGTTCCATCAAATAGTAGTTGAAGGCCTCACCGAATTCTTTGGACAAGATCTTGTCCGTATGTGAGCCGGTGATCGCGCAGCAGGTTGTCAGAAAAGAGCCAATTGGATCGGATTCCTCACGGTACTCTTTCGTCGCGCTCAGAACGTTCTCAGGCACCTGCAATCCGCCCTCCAAGTAGTCGATCAAACCTTCAACCAACCACGCGAATATGCCATCGCGCTCGGCCCAGAGCTTGTCGGGCAGCTTGTCATCGGCTTTGTCATCGGGGATTATCACGTCCCACGGAACCAGCAGAAACCGACGCCATATCCCGTTATCTGTGCCGCGCACCTCCGGCTTGTGATTGCCCGAAATGGTCAGTTTAAATATCGGGTCCATATCGATCTGGTCCCCGTAATTGGGCCGGATTGGCACAGGTTCGCCGCCCGTCAGAGCCTTGATCAACCCTTCCTGAAAACGTTCGCCCTGTTCTGGTTCTGCCGCCCGTGCCAAGCGCGCGCCCAACATCGGGATCAGGTCAGGCGTTGCCTCGGCCCCAGATCGACGGTTGGTGCCGGTCAAACTCTCGATCTTAATCGAGGCGGCATAGCCATCCAATATTTTGGAGATTGTGTCGATCAGCACACCTTTGCCGTTCGCGCCGGATCCGTACCAAAATGACAGTTTCTGCACCTTCAGCCCCGTCATGCTCAGACCAAGCCAGCGCTTTAGAAACTCGCGCATCTCGCGATCCGGCTGCACATGTTCCAGAAACTTATCGAATTGCGGTGCCTTCGCATTTCGGTCGTATGAGACCCGCATCATCTTGGTCAGTTTCTGGTCGCGGGTGTGCTCGATCAGGTCAAAATCCGCGACCTTGCCGCCCCCTTCGTCGCGCATGTCGGTGACCTTGAAGCGCATCAGCCCGGACTCGGTATTGATGTCCAACGGATTGCAATCGAGATCCTCAAACGGCACCGCCAAGTCGGTTGTGCTTTCGTGCAAAAGGTTCTTGAGCGGCCCACTATTTCCTGCGTTTCGGGCGTGTGTGCGTCGCCGATCATGGTATTTTTTCAACTTTTCAGCGAGACTGTCGGCCATATCCATCCGAGCTTTCACCCGCGCCAACTCTTGCTTTTGATCTGACGTCCGCTCACTTGCAGGCATCGCGCTCAACCGCGCCCAATCCTGACCAAGATCATCGCGCTCACCGAGCAATTCCATTTCCCAAGATGGCAGCGTCAGATAATCGATCTCCTTACCGATCAACTCAGCCAGTTTTTGAGCTTTCGAGCGCACCGCCAATTCATCCGCGTCTTTGCGCCAAACTCGGCCCTCCCAATCGAACCAACCCACGCGCGGGACAAACATAATGTCCTCGCCAAAGTGGATCACAAAACGCTGTCCATTCCCGAAGTCGTTCAGCGGCTGCTTGGATGCATCGAAAAAGGGATCATGGGGATCATCAACGGGAGGCGGATCATCAGGGGTGCGGGGCGGTGGCTCAGTCGCGGGCGGCGATAGACCCTCAATCGGTGCCACGTCTTCCGCCTGGTTGAGCGTATCTTGCACCGCTTTGATGTTCGGTTTTGGGTAATCAGACATGTGCTCCGCCATCATCGTTTGACGTTTGGCTGACCAAGACGTCGTTCAAATCAGACCCGGACGGGGCTGGAACAATCTGGCACTCAAGACCAGGAACAAACGCCATCGCACGCTGCAGACCGCTGCTCAGCAGAGCTTTCGTTGAAACAGGTTCTGAATCCGCGTCCTGAATGAAGATCAATCTTTTGACATAGGGCGGCGGTACGAACCCGTCTGGGTCGTCCATGCGTGGCACCCCAGAACACCTTTTCCCGTCCACTTTGACCATCTTTCCAGCCAAGTGTTGCAGGCTGATACCGGACCAATACGCCGTATTCGGCCCCAAAATCTCGGGCCACGCGATGGCAGCCGTCAGCGTCGTTTCTATGCCTTCCGCCATCACCAAAGTGTCAAAATGCCTCGGGGTCACCAGCCGGATCGCCGCGCGCGTTTGAGATCCGCGTGTCAGCTTGTTTCGCTCTGGCTTGTCATTCCAAATGATGTCCGGCTTCAAATTTGGCTTGCTCAGGTCGAACCACGTTTGGTGTGTGCAGATCAGACGGTTGTCAGGCGCTTGTATCGCCGCAATCATCGCATCGCCTCGATGCATCGTGACCGCCTGCAATTTGCCATCGACTTTGCGCGAGACCACATAGGGATGATCGGCAATGAACCTCAGACAAATTGGCAGGCTTGGAAGTTGTTCGCGCGTGATGCCGCGCCTGGATAGATACTCACGCACGGGTTCGCGATCCATCCGCGCGCCACGCTGCCAAATACTGATCGCGGCGCGGCGCGCCTGTTCGCGATACTTCTGTTTTTTTGCCGCCCTGTCCCGATCAGTTTGTTCGCGCAGCTGGCGGCGACGTTCCAATTCAGCTTCATCGACCTCAGTCGGCAAATCCCCGAACAACCATTGAACAGCGGGCAAGAACTCAAGCCGTTTGACAACCATGACAAGATCGATCGGCCCTGCCCCTTTGGCCGCGCAGCCCTTGCGGCAAAAGAAACCACCATCCTCGGATTTGATGTTGAAACGGTTTTCACCACCACATTCCGGGCAAGGACCAGAAAACCAGCCGGACTTTTCTTCCATCGTCAAACACAGCGCATCAATGACGTCTTCAATTGGCTTTGCCCGACATTCTTCAATTGCCGCGTCAACGGCCCGCCGTCGTTCTTCTTGTTCGCGGTGCCGATCATCCTGGCGTGTCATGCCGGCACGTTCGCATGCGCTTTGATGCCTCGCCAATGTTCAACACGGCTTGCGGCCACAACAGTATAATACGTTCTGATATCCAACATCAGGCGGTAGAGCGCTGCGTCTTGGTCTTCGCGCGATTGTGCGTTCATCAAAACGGAAGCCGACGTCCTGATCGGAACAAGGATCAGCGAACATTGCCCACAATCAACCAGAATATCGCGAAGGACATCCAACCAGACCGCAAAATTCTCATGACGCGTCGTAGACAAAGAGACATGGGCGCAGACCGCGACCAACGTCCGTTCAGCTTCTTTTTGCACTGCATTCATCATCTATCCTCTGGGCCTTTTCATGCCCTCTAGCGCCTCTGAAAAGGCGGCAACTGCTTTGGTGTAGTGTTGGCCAGATTTGCCTGCGGCCAATTTTTCGTAGAATTTCAGCCAGCATTCCGCATCCTCCAAGCCCACAATCTGCGTTGTGTGACGGCCTTGACAGACCATCGATGAAAGCTCGTTGCTGTCGATTTCGACTTTCATTGAGCGTCCTCCAGCATTGAAAACAGCCCCTCTGATTGGGCTTGTTCCAACCGGGTCTTTGCCGCTTCGAAATACATGCGTTCGATTTCAATGCCGATGGACCGCTTGCCCTCTGAAGCCGCAGCCAAAAGCGTCGATCCAGACCCGCAAAACGGATCAATGACCACATCGCCAAAGTCACTTGAGTTGCGAATGTAGTGCGCCATCAGGCTCACCGGCTTTTCTGTCGGGTGCAAACCCAGCTTTGGCCGGTTGCAGGCCCAGAGCTGCTTTGACCCGGCATCAGTGATTGTGCGGGCCTTGCCCTTCCAGCAGTACAACGTGAATTCTAGGTTTTTCATGTACCAGCGGTTCGGCGTCGGCGCGCCCTTGTCCCAAGCCAGCAGATTGTGAAACTTGAACCCGGCCCCAACCAAGGCCCCGCCGCACAGCAGGACATTCTTGTCGTTGCACATGAAATACGCGTCGGTATCTGGTTTTAGCGCGCGGTAGATCGGCGGTATCATCGACGACCATTCCACCATCGCCATCAGATCAAAGGAATTGTCATAGGCATCGGCGTCGAAAATCCCCGACATCGACCCATCATCTTTTTCGCCACGACCGCCGGACGTCAGCTTGTAGGGCATGTCCGAAACGCACAGATCCGCGACACCGGCCAAGTCAGGCAATACGTCAAAAGCGTCGGCATGATACAGCGTCACCGGCCCAATCTGGATGCTATCCTTCATGATGCGCCTTCCAAAAAGCACGGGACTGCAAACTGGGTATTCGCAGCCCCGTGAGGTGTCTGGACCGTCTTAAAACAGGCAGTTGCCCGGAGCGGTGAAGCAAGGGGCTGGGTCCAGAGGGAGGTAACTTGACGTTCTGTCCGCTGATCTTGCGGAAAAACTTTGTTGAAAGACTTTTCAGGCAAGCTTGTCTTAGGTCTCATCAGGATCAGCATCCGCTATTGTCGGCTGTGTCAATTCTACGAACGCTCTTGCGGGCACAGATTCATCGGTGAGATTTTCAATAAGGAACGCCATGGCCAAACTCGGCGAGATTGCTCTGCGTAAAATTCTGGACACGGCGCTTTGATGAATGCCCAAACCTTCAGCAAAAGCTTCTTGGCTGATCCCATTTTCTTTCAGATGCCTTCTGAGCAGCTCCGGGCCGTTTGGTTTTTCTTGATCCAACATGTGGGCAAATATGCATGATGTGCATTTTCTGTCAATGGCATTTTATGCACTATGTGCATTTGAAAGGTTGGCCATTTTATGCACAATGAGCATATGAACAACTTATCGGTATATCGTGACATCAAAGGCTTAACCCAAACTCAGCTCGCTGAAATGATTGGCGCGAACCAATCTAAAATTCAAAGAGCGGAGAAAGAGCACAAGTCCGCGAAGCTCGAAACTTATAAGCAATGTGCCGAGGCATTAGGTGTTTCTCTGTCTGATATTTTCAGTGACGATAGGTCCAAGCTGGAAAATGAACTCATTTCCGCTCTTGCCTCTGTACCAAAGGAGCGACTGACTGAGGTGCGTTTGTTTCTGAAAGCGGCAGCAGGCCAGCCTGACGAAGCAGAGTAATTGCCGCTCTCAATTCGCTTAAAGTCATGCCCCCGATTAGCTTTTCAAGTTCCAATCTATCCCTCTTCTCAAACACTCAACCACCCCAATCCTCGCCAATAGCGTGTAGGCTATATATATTTATAGTTGTATTCCACGGTTGAAAAATTTATCAACATATGTTGATTGGAGTTGCCATGTTGACAGTTGGACAACGAATTATTCAGCGTTGCAGCGAGTTGGGTATCAAACTCAAGCCTGCCTGTGATTTAGCGGGAGTAGAGTATCCCACTTTGCATCAGCAAATTCGAAAAAATCGACCAATTCCATTCGCAACCATAGATAAACTGGCGCCTGTGCTACAATCGCCGCTGGAACTTTTTTCGGAGCGAAGATCATCAATTATGGTTACGCCATTTTCCTCCGACCCGAGGGTCACAAAGGCCAGTAAAGCTGCGAACAAGCACTTAAAAGACGCCGAGTTAAAAGCCATAGAAAGTGGGACGGAAATAACGACAGACGCAATATTGGACTGGCTTGATCGTGAAGGCGGTCGCCTCAACAACTTTGAAGAGTTTCGCGATTCAGTAGATTTGTTTTTTCCAGCTCAAGAGTTCGACATCATTGTACGCCCGGCTCACCTTGGCAAATATAGCCTTGCAACTCGTTTTTTCGACCTGAAAGGGCCAGAAGACTATCAGGAAAAGGTCAGTTTGTTCGATCCTGGAACCTTAAGTGAGATGGTTGCAACGCATGTAGCGGTCCAACAATCCTCTAATTACCGCGTGGACGACGTCAACATCGTTGTAACAGTAAACGGGAAGGAAATTTCCGGACGTTACCGCCGAGTGATGGCACCAGTTATCGACGAAAACGACGAGCCTTTTACTCTGGTGGGTGCAAGGTTAATTCGCGCTGTCTTACCCCTATCCAATGAATGAATTGACTGCTGTTGTTTGCCATGATCCAATGCGAATTTAAACGTCCAGACGGAGCGGAGCTCCACCTGATCGCCTCAGGCACGACAAGGTTGAAGTCATACGCTTTAGCAAACTTAAAATGTTCATCTGGGATAAAAGAATACATCCAATCGAAGTCCGGCCACCGCATTGCAGCTAAACATTTCGACACCCGCGATACGTCTCTTAAAACGCTCGCGTTTCCACGAAAATCACTCTTGAATTCCAATTCTCCAAAATAGATCAAATCACCTGAAATCGCTTCGACAACAGGCGTTGCGACTTCAGCGATTGGATCAAGTTCGAAACCGTATTGATGCTTTGTCGTTCGACGCAAAAAATCGTCAAACCGTTCGTTCTTTAGCTTGATGGATTTTGCTGCCAATCCTCCAACAACAGCGTCTTCTTGGGTTACAAACAACCAGAACGCTTGGCCTTGAGTGAAATCCAGACGCCTGACGTCCATCATCGGCGTCTGCGCATGTCGACCGGTTTCAGGAAAGAGATCCGAAACCCTTTCGAAGTCATCGCATGCAAGCACGTCAAACCCTTCAAACTTCAATCTGGAAAGGCAACGCGCTGCTACCTGAGTAATCTCCATTTCCAACATTTTCTGCCCCTTCTGGTCCGCTCAAAAAGGGCCAGATTCTGTCTCACCCGCTAGTTTTCGCCATTTTGCCAGCTCAAATTATGCGCTTTGTGCATTTCTTTCTTTACAATAAATGCACATTGTGCATTTTCTTTGGCCGACTTGGTAGGAAAATAGCATGACTGAAAACCACAGCACACCTGAAAACACCACAGACTGTAAACTACCTGTTTGGCATGGAACGAGATGCCCGTCTTTGATGCACAAACGCACGCTCAAGAAAGCCAAGCTCTTTGTAGCCAATTCAAGCACCGATGATTGGCCCGAAGACGGCCGACTGATGTGGTGACAGCGATGGAACTTACAAAGCTCAAATCCTGTGTGGAGCTGCTGTTGAGCGTCACGCCGGAGGCACGCCTCACAAGCCTCAAAAACCTTGTCGTCAACAACGGTGGCTTTTGGACCGTTCCGGAAACAACGGATCACACAAAGCCAGTTTTATACGAAGCAAACCTGCATGGCGTGCCTGCGTTCGCAAGCGATCCCGAGGCTCTACCTAGAAACTGGATTCGAGCGGCGAACAATGCGCTCAACGGGCTGGCTTCATGAGCAAGTCAATCAGCGAACTGATCGAAGCACAGCAACGGGCAGAGTTTTGGGATCGATTTTGGGACCGGTTCGACCTCGTGCTGTATACCACTGTCGAACTGATCGCATTGCTCGGCCTCGTTTACTTGACCCTGATCCTGCTTTCAGCCCCAACACCCCAACCATCATGATTTGCATCAGGCGCTTCCCCAGAACGCGCCGGATCAGCGTCAGCCACCTTTCCTTGACAGCCATCACTCACGTGGAAACGGGGCTGACGCACCTTTCTCTAATTGACCTGCGAAGGAGACAAACTTGATTGAAATGACGTCCCCTGCCCGGTTCGATGCCGACACTCATGCGGGCAACATCGGAAAGTTTTACGCATGCTATTCGGGTGATCATCACCGAACAATATGCAGTTGCAACAGTTCGAACTGGATCACCACAGAACCCCTTAACGATGTCTTTGAAGCGTTCGGAACGCGTGGGTTTTGCAAACTTTGCGCGACGCAATTGAAGGCACCATGCACAGCAATATTAAGGGAGCGGTAGATTGCTAACAGACCTCTCCCATCAATACCCACCATTCCGCATGAAGTCGTCTGATGCGGCATATTACAGCGGAATGTCTGTTACCGCCTTCTTTCGTGCTGTTGAGGCCGGTGAAATGCCCAAGGGCAAGAAGGCCATAGGAGGGCGCTATTGGTTGCGGAACGAACTTGAGCAGGCCATGGTCGACGTAAAGCAACCAATCAAACATGATTTCGGCCAACCGATATGACAAAGCGCACTCCATATCTTTATCCAGATGCTGACCGTCACGGAAACCAAAGGTTGTATTTCAAACCACCAGGACACAAGAAAACACGGATCCGCTTTGCTGCTGGTACAAAGGAAGCGAAAGCGGAATACAATCGCCTGAAGGATCTCTACGAACAAGGCGGATTGCAACAAAGTAGCCAAATCAAGACAGACAGCATGGAGTGGTTGCTCAATCGATATATGGCCAGCAGCACTTTTACGAACCTAAGCCACAACACAAAACTTCAAAGACGGAACTTTTTCGAACGTTTCATTAAGGTGCACGGGCAGACCATGTTCGCTGCTTTGACGGCTAAGGATCTTGCTAAAGTCAGAGATGCTTTGCCAAGATTTTCTGGCCGCAATTTCATCAAGTCAATGCGCGCCGCTTACAAATGGGCTTCGCTTCCAGAGAATGGTTATGTCGACAGCAATCCAGCCGCTGCTGTGGCACTTCCGTCAGGTGCTACCAAGGGGCACCAACGTTGGACGTTAGAAGACGTTTTGCAATTTCGAGATCATTACCCGCAATTCAGTGTCCAGCGAAAGGCGTTGGCTTGCTTGCTCTTCACTGCACGGGAGATTTCTGGAGTTCGAACATTGGGGAGAGCCGATGTTCGAAATGGTATGATCCGAGGGTATCGTCAAAAAACTTGGGCCGACGCAACGACACCTGTCCTGTCTCTTCTCAAAGATGAATTGGGCGAATGCTATGGTGATCGAATATGGATCGCCAAGGGAAATGGCGAACCGTTCAGCGTCAAATCTTTACCACAGAGATTCAGCAGCTGGGCAACCCGAGCGGAACTGAAAGGTCTTACGGCGCATGGCTTGCGAAAATCCGTCGGAACCATTTTGGCTGATCTTGGATTTTCTGAGAACACCATTATGGCCGCGTTGTCTCATGAAAGCGCATCGTCTGCTCAGCTTTATGTGCAAGGCGCGAACAAGCAGCGTCTCGCACGTTTGGGAATGGAAGCATTGGAAGTCGAAGTTTCCCACATTTGGAAAGTGGGAAAACCGTAAAGTTTCCCACTTTCATTAAGATATTGTTTTTAAATATCTATTTTAGGTTATCGAAAGTCCTGCCGGGCCTACCATAATTTCCGCCAAGTTTTAAACGTCCCCCAAAGGTGCAACAGTTGACCGCGTTTAACGCGCAATCACGATGTCTGCGCACAGCCCGCCAAGGGCTTCACTGGTCGTTAAACGCAACACGCCGCCGTGCGCGCGCGCGATATCTGTGGCAATCGCCAACCCAAGACCCACCCCCGCGCCGCGATCTTGGTTGCGAGACGGATCAAGCCGGGTGAAAGGCTTTTGCGCTTCGGCGCGCTGATCAGACGGAATCCCCGGTCCGTCGTCTTCGACCCGGATGCGCAATGATTTTTCGGTCAGCGTTACAGAAACCTGCGCCTTGTTGGCATACCGCGCCGCGTTTGAAATCAGATTGTCCACTGCCCTGCGCATCGCCACAGGCCGCAAGGGAATCGTGCCGCGCCCTGCCACAGATGCCAGCGTGACATTGCGCCCACCACGTTGTTCATCCTCAACAATGTTTTGCACCATGCTGATTGGATCAACCAGTTCAGGTTCGCCTTCCGCAGCCCCTTTCACGAAATTGAGGAACTCATCCACCAAGCGCTGCATCTCATCGACATCATGTTCTAACGGGAGGCGTTCAGCGTCATCAAGCATGCTCAGTTCTAGACGCATACGAGTCAAAGGCGTGCGCAGATCGTGACTGACCCCCGAGAGCATCAAGGTGCGTTGTTCTATGTGACGTTCGATCCGGTTGCGCATGTCAACAAAAGCCGTCCCAGCCGCGCGCACTTCTGTGGCCCCTGCTGGATTATAGGGAATGTGCCGACCGCGCCCAAACGCCTCTGCGGCCGCCGCCAGACGCGTAATCGGGCGCAATTGGTTGCGTAGATAAAAATAGGCAATCATGGTCATCAAGACGCCAAAAAACACCAAGTACACATAAAGCTGGTGCGGTTTACTCGCCGAGACAAGATTGCGGTTCATCACAATACGCGCCAGCCCATGTTTGGTGTCAAAGAAAAGCACCACGATGTTATCTTCGGCCAACAGCACACGGCGCAAATTGTCAAAACGGTTGCGCAGCATGGGCGGGAAAACGGTGCCGCTAAAATCATACCAAAGGCGTGTATCGCGCACAGGCAGCGTGTCTGGCGCGACAATTTCTATCGACATACCAAGTCCGGGCAAACGGTGGTTCAACGCATCAGCGATTTCATCAGGGGTTTGTACGTCTTCAGCCGTATCAAGCACCAAGACCAGCTCGCGCATCATTGTATTGGTCATCTGCACCGTGACATCGGTGAAATGTCGCTGGGCAAACAAGACCGCGACCACCAATTGCAACACCACAACCGGAAGCAACAAGATCAGCGCAGCCCGCCCATATAAGCCACGCGGCATGTATTGTTTGAGCCATTGAAAGAACATAGCGTATCTGTAGCTTCTGAGGCGCAGCAGGGAAAGTACACATGACACCACCAGATGATTTCGATCCGCAGATCGGCGTCGCCCACGACCTTGATCCCGGTATCCGCCGCATTGTCGCTCCGAACCCGTCTCCCATGACATATCGCGGCACCAACACCTATCTGATTGGAACACGCGGTTTGGCGGTGATCGATCCCGGCCCCACATCCGAGGCCCATTTGAATGCGATTCTCAGCGCTGTGGGCCACGGCCAAAACATCACCCACATTCTGGTGACCCACACGCATGTCGATCACTCCCCGCTTGCCCGCCCTTTGGCGCAAGCAACAGGCGCACCAATTTTCGCCTTTGGGGATGCATCGAGCGGACGCAGTGCCGCGATGCAGGATCTTGCAGCAGCCGGGGAAATCGGCGGTGGTGAAGGCGTGGACATGTCCTTTGAGCCGGATGAAATCCTGCAAGATGGCGATGTGATCGCAGGCGATGACTGGGCGCTGGAGACCCTGCATACCCCCGGCCACATTGGGAATCATCTTGCCTTTGCGTGGGATGACACGTGCTTTGTGGCCGATCATGTGATGGGATGGGCGTCATCGTTGGTGTCGCCACCGGACGGGGATTTAACAGACTTTATGGCCTCCTGTGAAAAATTGCGCGCGCGCGATTGGCGGGTGTTTCATGCGGGCCACGGCGCGCCAATTTTAGACCCGGCTGGGCGACTCGATTGGTTGATGGCGCATCGGCGCACGCGCGAGGCCTCTATTCTGGACGCATTGCGCACAGCCCCCGCAAACGCGGCAGCCCTCGCGGCCGCCATCTACACCGGCACCCCGGCCCCGCTATTGGGCGCAGCAACGCGTAACGTATTGGCGCACCTGATAGATTTACACGGAAAGACACAAGTTGCCCCGTTAGGGGCGTTGACCGCAGACGTCTCATTTCGCCGGGTGTGAAATAAAGCAAAAAATGTGCAAATACCCACTGGACCTGCGAATCCGACATTGCTATACGGCCATCACCGTTCCGACGTAGCTCAGCGGTAGAGCAGTTGACTGTTAATCAATTGGTCGTAGGTTCGATCCCTACCGTCGGAGCCAATTAACTACTTGATAGTTAAGCAAAATGGGCGAACCTTCTGGTTCGCCTTTTTTCGTTTTTGCAACGATTTTGCAACATTGATATTGGCGGCGTGGTGTTAACACTTTGGTAACCTCGCTTGGTTAACGATTGGGAAACCCGATTGTTTAATTGCTCCTTACCAGAGGCTTACTAACCCAGCCCTATGTTGCAAACGCTCGTAAATACGAGGCCCTATGCCCAGCCGCTATCGCGCATCCCAACTGAGGGTGATCGGCTTGCGCTGCCATCGAAGTTGTTTGACGGGTTAGTCTTTCTTGCACCGTTCGTTAAGCGATCTGGTGATCAGGTTGAGAAGTGGGTCCATTTGATCAACGGCAAACTCTACGTCGTGACCAACAGCCTGATCCTTGAGTTTGCATTCGGTGACAACGCCCTCCCAAACCTGATGTTTGATCTCGACATTATCAGAACCCTAGCCGCCTTCGGCGCTGCCCCTCAGCAACTTGTGATAGGCGGCAACACGTTCCTTTTCGAATGGGCCGATGGGCAGGAACTAACTATACAGGGCGACGCCATTTCTGGGCCAGTATGGTTTGGCGGATCAAAGCCAATGAGCGATGCGCGCGCCGAGACTATTGATAAATACTGGAACTTTGATGATGGAAAGCCAGTCGATGATACCGCCCGTAAGGCCTTGCGCCGCGCATTGTCAGCACCAAAACTGTACAAAGACGTCTACCTAACCTCCAAGGGGCTAATTTCCCGAATGCGCACCAGCAATGACGTGGATGGCTACACCAGCGAACATCTCGACGCGTTCGAAACGAATGCGACGCGGGTGATGCGCTTTGAGCGGCAGGCCTTTGTCAGCATGATCAAGGTTGCCACGAAAATTGACTTTCAAAGCAGCCCTGTGTGCTTTCGGCATGAAGGTGGGCGTGGTTTGCTTGTCGAACGGTCGCTAGGTTCCGACACGCCCGACGTTGAGGTGTGGAATGACTGAGTTGCGAGACGGTTTTCTCTACCACCCAGATGGTCGCAGCCCTAATGACCAATTGAAACGCCTAGTCGCTGGTGCGCATAACTTGGCGCTCGACGACATGTTCAGCACGACACGGCAGGAAGCGCAGGGCGCGACGATCAAGGCCAAAAGGGATCACGAGAAGGCGTTAGAACGGCTCATTCTTCTAAAGGCGACGGTTTTGCGTCTGGAACAGGCGATAGAAGATGCCAAAGAACATGAAGTTACGGTCATAGACGCTATCGCTCAGTTCGATAAAACTGGCGAAATCGACGATATCCTAGTTCCTGAGTGCAATGCGCTATTAGCCGCTGAACAACAGCAGTTTGATAGTGCTGACGCCCCTAGTAAGGCGATGGAAATTGACGCGGCATCCAAGCAGGTGAACCAGAAACTTGGCAAAAATTGGGATATTTCAGACACCCATGTCGATGAAGAGTTTGCCTACATCACTGTCAAATGTCGCCGTGAGACGCCAACCCCGTCGCCGCGTCCAGCGCGAGAAGACGTGATCCAAAAGGTTAAGCAGGCTTTTGAGGCCCATAGGCTGGCGTTTGTTGAACGTGTCAAACCTGCTCGACTGACAAGTGTTATCGTTGGGGTTCCGAGAGCGCCATGAATAAGATTGAGTACGACGGTAAAGTTGACGAGCGCGACCTGTGGAAGCTCTTTACCGACGCCCCTGATAAACCAAGCGAAGTAGTTCTGTTCTACAGTCAGTTAAAGCCTTTGCTGAAACCGATGAAATTTCAGGATCAAAGCCGAAGATACCTTCTGTTCGAGCACGGTACTGCGCCCGAGGCGTCGAATACTGCCCGATTGAGAGCAACCGTGACGCAGAAAAACCTGCGTTCGGTGGCCAATTCTATATCAAAGCAGTGCCAGGAAGTGGCTATTCAATACATTGGATGTAAGCCAAAAAGCTGACGGCAGAAATGATAATTGCTTGCTCATGCACGTGGTGCGTGTGTATTGATGTTAAATACTCCAATTTATGTTCTTGGGAATTTAATGTCTGAAATTCAGCTAGCTACCGTATTGGCTGGAGCCACAGCGTTCAGTGAAAATAATGTGAACGACACTTTTCGAGGTCAAGTTTTGGCGGTCGGCGGTGAAGTGAAGCAGGCAATTGTTAAGGATCTCAATCTTATACAATTGTGTAATGAACTTGTCGCCCATTGCTTGGCTCGTGAGGTTGGCCTACCAATTCCTGATTGCTATCTGGGATTAGTCCGTCAGGGAATTCTTGATGTTAGCAAGGCACCTTCCACGACTGACGGGTCGCGTCTAGTATTTGTTAGTGTGGATGTCAAAGTGCCCAACGTTACGTTCAGGTGGAGAGGGTCTGATGCCGCTGGAAGGCAGGCCTTGTTATCAGAAATTTCAAAGTGGGGTGATCTTGGGCACCTCTATGCATATGATGCATGGATCGCCAATGTTGTTAGGCATGCTGGAAATCTTCTTTTCGGAGGTGATAGCGAGTTTTGGCTGATCGACCATGGGCACTGTTTTACCGGACCGACATGGGAAGCGGCAAATTTGTCGCCGGACCGGGAGTATCGTAACCGCTTGGCTGAGTGGCTGACTGAGCATCTAACACATGACCAAAAGAAGAAACATGCTGCGGAAGCACGCAAGTTCGGTGCAACCATCGCATCTTTTGACGCTACACAGACCTCAGAATACAGTCGCATTAGCTAGTTATTGCCGCTACAAAACGTAAATGCTCTTAAACAATTTCTTGAGAAAAGAACGGCTAGAGTACCACTTGATGCAAGCAAAGCACTGGGCGTGCCCCAATTAGTATGATGAAAATAGCGTTAGACACCAATATGTTTCCCAAGTTGCACGAAGGGGTTCGTGCACATTGGGCACCCGTGTTTTTGAGCCGATCTCCGGCTCCTTTGAGCGATTTGTCGTCGGTGTGGCTGCTTTCAACGGGGAAAGCTTCCATCTTGAGTGGGCCAACCAGTTAAGTCGTCTCGAGTGTTTTTACGGTGCCGATGCACGCGGTGCTATCAGCGCAATTCAGATCGCTGGCGAGTACCTAGAGGACGATTTGGCGAAGAGAGCTGGTATCGCAATAAGTGAACCGAACCCAGCAGTCACGGGCATCGCATTCGGTGATGTTCGGGAAGCTGAAGGCGGTAGTTTAGAGGGCATTGCGCAAAGTTGGATGGCTGCGCTCTCGTCTCTGTATTCAAGCAGGCATGCCCAGATTACGCGTGAATTTGTAGAAGTCTCCGCTGAAACAGATGGCGCAGGTGACCGTCTGCCATTCCTAGTTTGCGACTACGTTAAAAGTAAGAGAGTTGGTTTTACTGATTATTTCAGCGCCGATTTGCGTGAGAACAGGAAACGACGAGCAAAGAAGAATAGCCAAGAACCTGTTATAGTTTTTTCCGGTTCACGTTTGGTCGCAAATTTTGGGACACTTAAAGCCTCTTCATTGCCACGCTCTTTTGAATTGGTAAAGTTGCGTCTTTGGGACCTCGGTACCGTTCAGGTTCGAGATCACAACAGTATGGCCTCCCGAAACTATGAAATGATTCTTCAACGTCCCGCCGAGGACGACCCACAAGTTTCAGATAAGCAGCAAAACAGGCTAGAAGAAGCGCTCAAAGAGCTGGAAGGACAGGCCGACGAAAAGCAACTCCGTTTACGCCCGCTCGACACATATCAAAAAATTGGGGATCATGTCCTCAAAGCTGAGGCGGCATAGTTTCAGTAAAGGCGCAGTCTTTAGGAAACCTAAAGACCGCACTTAATGCCTAGCTCTAGGCATCTCTAATACATTCCAACCAGTTTGCTAACGCGGATGCTTTGCGGCGTGAGGTATTGCGAGGCGAAGGCAGCGACGATCAAGGCAATGCCAGTATCACCGTGACCGGAGGCATTGCGCGATTGGGTGATGATCTGATTGTCCGCCGCTGTCGTCTGCGTCGTGAACGAGGCAAGGTCTTCCTCAATCTCTTTTCGCATCGCGAGGTCATGAGCAAACTTGAGATCGCCTGACGCGAAAAGCACAGCAAGGTTTTCAATCATCAGTGTCTTGGACGCGTTGACGTATCGACCTGACCGACGCCACTCTTGACCACCCGTCATTTGCACCGCCGTGTGATCTACTGACTGCTCGTGCATCAGTGGGAGGGGTCGCCATTTGGTCATTGCCGTAACTGTTTTGCCACTGGCATGATCCAGCGCCACGGAACGTCGATCTGGCCAAGGCGATTGGTGATGCGCACGCCTGTGTCTGTTCGGTAGACCATGTAGTCGGGCGAACGGTCGATGGGATGCGCCGTTTGATCGTTGACCAGTTTTTCGAGTTGATCGCCAAGATCAGAGGCGTCCTCGACCTTGAGGTTGGCCGTGCTGTTCAAAACCGTGACCGTGATGGTCGCTGTTGACCCGTCAGTTGATGCTGAGAAAGTCATGGGGTGCCCCTTTTCGTGTTGATGCGCGCCCAAGTGCCAAGCCAGTCGAACCTGCCTTGGGCGCGCGTTTCGTCACAGCGGTTCGACAAATGATGCGTATCACCCAGTCGTGGGACGGATGTGGACAGAACGAGGTGGAGCAGCGGGATTGTTAGGTGCTACCCTTAGACTTGTGCTTCTATGGAAAAGCGCCGAGGTTTATTACTAAAGAAAATGAGCGAGAAAAATGGAAATTTCTGATTTAAAACTGGCTGCCATAGTTGCGGCAGCAACCATCTTTGGAGGTGGTTTAGAGCGAGGTCTATCTTCTTTAGTTGCTGATGCGAATACATCCGCAACTGTGGAAGCCGAGATGGTTTCTCTGGCAATAGGATTGCTGTCCGAAACACCAGAAACGCCTCACGCAGCAAATAGTGCGGAAGCAGTATTAAGGAATTGGGCATTTGAAATTTTGAATAGTTCAGCAAAAGTTGCTATGCCCGAAGAGGGCCGAGTTGCAATTGTAACTGGTGTGACAAGCTTCGGAATTACGAACGGCGACAAGGAAGCTCTTCTGCGATTGCAGGCACGAGAGTCGGCATATGACCAAGCGTTGCGTGGTGCTGAAAATGCGACACCTGAACAAAGGCAGCGGCTAGATGATCTTATGGACAGTATCGCAAATGGCGAAACATCCAATTAGCGCGGCGAACAGCATTTTATACAAGTGTTACTTCGCATCCGATATGCTCATATTTCAGTGACCTTTCCGATCACTTATTCGCTCATGTTACAAAGCGCGTTGCAAAAACGGAGTAACCACTTGATCTCCAAGATCAGAACCACTGATTAGTTATCGCAAGGGCGGGTGTTTCACTTTAGTTGTGATCAAGTCGCATCAAGTGGGCCGCATAGCAGCGCGTCAGAGAAGGGCGTTGCCCTGTCGTCGGGCATATTGTATTGGAAATGACCAAGACAATCGCGTGCGCCGCAGCGGATCGTGTCTCTGGCGCGGTGTCGGGAGTATGCGTCGATGACAAATGCGGCAGCGCGCGCAATATGCCTGTATTCCAGTGACCTTTTTGGTTGGTTATTTACCTGCGTTGCAAGACACGTTGCAAAAACTGCGGCGCAGCACATCAACCGCTTGGATTAAAAGCGGCAATCAGGCGCTGACACTTGATTAAGGATCAATCGGTCTGATTTTCGGCGTTCAGTTGCGACTGGCTCGCAACAAAGAGGCGGAGATGTCGAGGGAAGATCAGCAACCCAATACAGCAAGGATACCAATGTCTTACACGCGCGCTCGTACGCGAGGCGAACTATTCCAGTAAGAGTGATCATGCCCGTGCGCGCGTAGTTTACATACGCGCACGCGCGCGAACCCAACATAACGATTTGCCTTGATCATACAGGCACCCTGCATGAACCCTGCACACAAATTCTGGTCAAACCACTTGGTTTTATGACGACCCTGCACACCCTGCACCCTGCAACGCGATTTATTCGCTGACCCTCGTGCATAAACAGCGGTGTAGTATCTACACCACCGTCGTTGTTTTACGCGCGCGCGCACCAGTGCGCACGATAACCCGCAGTGGATCGCAGCCGACCAAGACATAACCAAGTTATAGATTCCACCTGTAATCACGGTCGAACAAGCACCGCGCGCCCGCTTACAATCGTTGCACAGCAACGGAAAGGAACCCCGACTAAACTCGTGGGCCGCGCTGTGGATCGCTTGCATGTCGTCTTGGAATGCAAGACCTGCGGCGACGCAACACTCAAGCGCATCAGCGTTGTGCTCGACGACAACCCAGAATGCGGCAACTGCATCCGAAAGCGCCGCGAAGCCGCAGCGGCCAAAGTTGGCGCCTCACTTCTCGGTCCTGATCCTGAAGGTGATCGCCACTATGGCACCTATCAATTCGCCTGCGGACATGTTGATCGCCGACAGCATCTTCGAGTTGAAGACGCTGCCGAGGGCGGGCATGATCTGAGCTGTGAGACCTGCACGACTGCGCAGCGCGCTTCTGAGGCCGCAGAACGGGGGTGGACACTCATCGGTCCCGCCGCACGGAACGATCAAAGTTATAGGCGATACGAGCATGAATGCGGCCATAAACAAGATGTTGGCATCGGCAATATGCGGGCCCGCGATGTAAATTGCGCTGGTTGTGGCGAGACCTGGACGTCAAAGCCGAGTAAAATCTATTTGTTCAGTCTCATGCTGCCCAATGTGCCTGTGATCAAACTCGGCTACAGCAACAACCCAAAATTCCGTTTGCGTCAGGTGCAATTTGATCCATCGGAAACGCGGGGCAAATTAGTTCAGGAGATCACCACCGAGACCGGACACGACGCCATTTGTCTGGAGAAGGCAATGCACCGCCACATTAAAACACATCGGCCAGATTTGATCGTGGAACGCGTCCATTTCGATGAGCACTTGAGGACCACCTCAGAGATTTATCACGAGCGTGGACGAGCGCTTATTTTGGCTCTCATTGATGCCGTCGACAACGGTTGGGATCCAAACCTATCTGACGATTGGCATCAGTTCACATCGCTTAGAGATACAGATTCCTAAGCCGACAGAGAAGGCCGCACCAAATGTCGGCCTTCTGTTCCCCCTGCCCTTTGATCACCTCCCCTAGGCTTTCCCTCATGCACGCTTTATCAATGAACCCGCGCGCCAGCGCGAACTTTTCGCCTGCGTTTTCTCCACACTCCCTCGAGCTCTTGCGCCCCCTCCTGCGCAGCATCGCGATGTGGCACCGCGAGCGGACACGTCTCGTGCCGCTCGATCCGGAGGTTGCCCGCGCGCAAAAATATCCTCTGCAACAAAGCCACCTAGAAGCCGCCGCGTCACGCGTGTGTCCGGTTTTGGATGAAGACCTCCTCTGGCGCATTGCTGTTCATGAAGCCGGACACATCGTCGTCGCCCACACCCTCGGCCTGCCACCCGCAGAACGCGCAACGATCACAAACACAGGTGGTTTCGTCGACATCCCCTCACCAATGCTAGAAAGCGCTCAAAGCGCCAAGAACCGCATCACCGCCCTCTTGGGTGGTCGTGCAGCTGAGCAGGTTGTTTTGGGCGAAGCGCTCAATGGTGCTGGCATCGGGAAGAACTCTGACCTTGAGCTTGCAACCCAACTAGCAGGACAAATGATCTGTGAATGGGGATTGGGTGATCAGCTCAGATATACCCCCAATCTAGCATCCAATTCAGAAGAGACTAGCAAGGTAGAAAAACTTCTGAAAGCAGAGGAACAACGCGCTATCGATGTACTTCAAACTGAGCAAAAGCGCACCTTGCACATCGCGCGAACACTTTCAAAACATCGAGACGTATCAAAACTCACCTTGAAATCGCTATTGGATACTTGATGAAAAGGCTTCACAATTTATAACACACTAGGTTGCACAAGAGGTTGCACAAAAATCAAACCAGAACGCCTTAGAGAAATAAAAACCTGTTTAAAATCAATCGACTAAATACTGTTCGAGAAATTAGCTCCGATCCCTACCGTCGGAGCCAAAAGTTTCAAGGGCTTAGCAAGCAATTGCTAGGCCCTTTTCTTTTGGGTCGCCCACCAAATGCGCTTTGGACGCATCCGGCTCACACGCCCCTCGCGAACTAAGGGTTGCTGGTTGTATATGGTCGCTCGCCAGCACAATTTGGTTCTGTTACGGTTTTCGAGTGAACGTTGAGAAAAACATCCAAACGGACCGGCTACGTCTATCCCCAATACTTTGGACCGATCTTTTGTTTTTCTTTCGATTGCTGGGAAACGATCACGTTCGTAAGTTTCTTGGCGGACCTGTGCCGTTGCCCATTAGATTGTCCCGTTTCAAAGCTTATCGCCGTGGACACCCCAAGGTTGGGATTTGGATGGTCCGGAACAAAGCGACAAAAAAAGTGCTTGGGATGATAGAACTTACGCCAAACCAAGATGATAAGGATTATGAGGTGTCGTACCAGTTTCACCCGACATCGTGGGGCAGCGGTTTCGCGCGTGAAGCAATCACAGGTGTGATCAATCATGGGCTTGAAAGAATAATCGCAGAAACGCAAACAGCAAACACACGGTCGTGCCGCTTACTTGAAGGGTTGGGATTTGCCACGATCGACACAGTCGCGCGTTATGGTGCGCAACAAAGGCTATATGCGATAGATCAGCTTGTTGCATAAGCCTATCTCGGAGCGGTCAGTGTTCTGATCGCAGAGAAAGCCTGCTTTTGGCCAAAAATTTTTGACGCATAAGGCAAATTTGTAAGACGCGGCATGCGCGTGCAGCGCCGCATGATCGCGCTCAGGTCTTCACAAACAGCTTGCGTTCGATATCGCAAAGGGCCGTTGCCGGGCCGCTTTCTTCGATCAAAATCGTCTCTGTGGTTTCTAGGCCCCAACTGTCCATCCACAGGGCCGGCATAAAGTGAAATGTCATGCCCGGGACCAGAACCGTTTCGTCTTCGCTGCGAATTGAGGCTGTGCGTTCGCCCCAGTCCGGCGGGTAGCTGAGGCCAATTGGATACCCCATCCGTCCGCTGCGTTCGATGCCGTGTTTGGCCATGACCCGCATAAATGCCGCGGATATATCGCAGGTTCGGTTGCCTGCACGAGCCGCGTCCAGTCCCGCCGCGATCCCTTCGATTTGGGCGTCTGCAGTGCGTCGCATTTCATCTCTGGGGGTTCCAAGAAAGACAGTGCGACATATCGGGGCGTGGTAGCGACGATAACAGCCCGAAAGTTCGAAAAACGTGGCCTCACCTTCACGCATCGGCGCCCCGTCCCATGTCAAATGCGCCGCTGTGGCGTCCAAGCCCGAAGGCGTCAACGGGACAATGGCCGGGTAGTCGCCCCAGTCATCCCCCACCCCAGAGATACCCGCATGCAAGATGTCAGCGACAAGATCGTTCTTGCGCACACCAACCGCCGCGCCGTCAATTGCAGTCTTCATCACATGTTCTGAGATGCGCGCAGCTTTTCGGATGAAACCAAGTTCCGCTTCCGACTTGATCAACCGTTGCCAATTGACCAAACCCGTGGCGTCAATCAGCGTGGCATCGGGGAGGTCCTGGCCCAAAACGGCATGGGCCTTTGCGGAATAATAGTAGTTTTCCATTTCAACGCCGATGTGGGCCCGCTCCAACCCGCGCGCCTTAAGCTGCGTTGCCAAATCCTGCATCGGATGGATGGTCGTGGATTGCACAAAGTGATCGCCGTAGCCGACAATATTGTCATGATGCATCCAGCAAGTGCGCCGCCCGCCCATCATGTCCATGTGCCGCCCCCACCAGATCGGCTCCCCCTTGAGCGGGACGATCACGCCTTGATGCACGTAAAAAGACCACCCGTCATACCCTGTGAGCCAAGCCTGATTGGATGGGTCCGTGACAAAAATTGCGTCCAACCCAGCCGCCGACATAGCAGCGCGGGTTTTGGCAATGCGGCGATCATATTCGGATGTTTCAAATGCGGCCGTTTGCGTGTTCATCATAGTCTCCTTTCGTCACATTAGCCCAAAACCGAATGCACAGCTCGCGTGGTGGCACTGACGATTTCATCGGCTTCTGCATGGGTCAGACAAAAGGGCGGCGCGAAGCCCAATATATCGCCTTGGGGCATTGCGCGCGCGATGACTTGGCTTTGTTCCAAAAGCTTAGCAGAGATTTGTGGGCCGATCTTCAAGGCCGCGTCATAAAATGTGCGATTGTCTTTATCCGCAACAAACTCAACCGCGCAGAGCATACCTTCACCGCGAATATCGCCGACATGGGGATGATCACCAAGTGCGGCTTGCATCTGAGTGTTGAGGTAAGTCCCCACCCTGCCCGCGTGTTCGATCAACCCGAGCTTGTCGATGAGTTCCAAATTCGCAACGCCCGCCGCCGCCCCGATTGGGTGCGCAGAATAGGTCCAGCCATGGCCAATCGGGCCGTTTTCATCCGTTCCTTGTTCCAACACGGCCCAAATTTTATCAGACACAATCGTGCCCGACAAAGGCGCGTAAGCCGATGTGAGCCCTTTGGCGATTGTCATCAGGTCAGGGCGCATTCCATAATGTTGCGAGCCGAACATCGTTCCCAATCGACCAAATCCGGTGACGACTTCATCCGCGATTAAAAGGATGTCGTGGCGGTCCAGAACCGCTTGAATGGCGGGCCAATACCCTGCGGGAGGCGGAACAATACCACCCGTTCCCAGCACAGGTTCACCGATAAAGGCCGCGATGGTGTCGGCGCCTTCTGCGTGGATCATTGCTTCGAGTTCTGACACGCAATGGGCCACGAAATCCGCTTCGCTTTGGGCCAAATCTGCGCGCCGGAAATAATACGGTGCTTGCGTGTGCATCACCTGCGCCAAAGGCAGATCAAACTTTTTGTGGAACAGGTCCAACCCCGTTAAAGACCCCGTAATCAAACCAGAACCATGATAGCCCCGCCAGCGCGAGATGATCTTCTTTTTCTGCGGGCGACCCAAGATATTGTTGTAGTACCAGATCAACTTGATGTTGGTTTCGTTGGCATCCGATCCCGACAGGCCAAAATACACCTTCGACATGTGATCGGGTGCGCGGTCCAGAACCATTTTCGCCAGTGTGATCGATGCCTCTGTGCCGTGACCAACATAGGAATGATAATAGGCCAATTCTTTGGCCTGCTCGGCAATAGCTTCGGCGATTTCTGTGCGCCCATATCCAACATTCACGCAATATAACCCGGCAAAAGCATCGAGCATTCGATTGCCGTCGCGGTCCTCGATATGGCAGCCTGACGCGCCCGTGATCACGCGGTGCGGGACATTGCCGCGTGCAAATTCGGCCAAATGTGTTGAGGCGTGAAAAAAGTTCTCACGGTCCCACTGTTCGAGTTTATCGTTGTGTCGCATGGAATTACCCTTTGGCTGTGGCGGCGCGCCGCCTGATGACGTATGAAAGGAGCCAATTGCACGCTTTGGGTCGAACCCGACCCGACTTGTGAGCAGAAAGGCTCCGCTCACCCAAGCAGCAGCGCGCAATGCCTTTATTGCCAAGGTAATGCACCATTTGAACCACGCCTGCTTGTTTGGACGCAACCAAAATTTGCGCGACACTGTCAGATTCCGCGTCGCTGGCTTTGTCAGCCTATGGGTCAGGCCAAGGGGTTTTCATACAAATTGCCAAGGCAACCCGCCTTGTTGTGAACCACGCATGACTGCCCGTCCTTTAGAACAGGATACTGCGCAATCAGTTTAGGTTTGTTGTTGGATAAGCCCTGCAATGTCATGCGCTGGAACAGCTTCGGAGAAGTGAAAGCCTTGTGCAACTTCACACCCCATTTCCAGCAAGATTTCGCGCTGTTCTTGAGTCTCGACGCCTTCAACAACAAGATGGAAAGACAACATTTTCCCCAATCCGATCAGAGACTTGATGATGGCTTGATCCTTCTCATTGTCCAAGACATCATCGACAAAGGACTTGTCCACTTTCAATGCGGTAATCGGCAGATCCTTGATCCGTGTGATCGATGATTGACCCGTGCCAAAATCGTCCAACGCAACCTTACACCCCGCTGCGCGCAAGATGTTCAATTGCTCAATCAGTTGTTCTTTGTTGGGTCCAAAAATGCAGTTCTCAGTGACTTCAATTTCCAAACTTGTGTTTTCCAACCCGCGTGTTTTGAGTTGCTTAAGTAGGTTGGTTGCAAAATTTGGACGCATCAGATCGCTGTCACCGACATTGATGGCGACCCGTGAAAAACCGATCCCTGCACGCTGCCATGCCGCCATATCGGCCAAGACCTTCTTGATTATCTGTTCGCCGATGAGCGACGAGACTTCAAAATCATCTAACATGTCTTGGAAAGATTTCGGTTGAAGCGTTCCGCGTGTGGGATGATGCCAACGTGCCAAGGCTTCGAAACCTTGGATATGTCCTGTCCTTAGATCGACAATAGGTTGATAATACGGTTCAATTTGCGAATTACTCAATGCATGGTGGAATTCTTCGCTTAAAAGAAGTCGGGCTTCCAGCGTGTCCCCCATCGACTTTTCGTACTCGCAAATCACGCTCTTGCCGCTAGCTTTCGCAGCATAAAGCGCCAAATCCGCACATTTCAAAAGATCCAAAAGGTTATTCGCGTCACGCGGGAATTCAACGGCCCCGCCCGATATCGACGTCTTCACAGAGCGACCGGTGTCATCAATCGCCAAGGGAAACGAAAGCGGAATGCCCAATAGCTCTTCGGGATAATCGAAATCAGCCGCAACATTTGACGTAATAACCGCAAACTCATCGCCCCCTATTCGAAATACCGTCCCGTTGGCCCCAATTTTATCATCCAAGAGTTTCGCGAAACTGATCAGAAGACCATCACCGCTTTGATGCCCATAGGTGTCATTCACCGCCTTGAAACCATCCAAATCCAAGTAGACCAGCGAGAACTTGTCGCCCGCAAGCAAAGCTTCTTCAACCGCCTGATTGAAGCGGGCCCTATTGGGCAATTCCGTCAACGTATCATGGTGTGCGGCGTAAGTAATCAACGCTTCCAGATGCTTACGCTCTGTCACATCAATAATAGTGCCTTCATATCCGATGAATTCGTCATCCGCGTCCCGTACAGCCCATGCCGTTTCGGATATCCAAATTTTCTCTTTGGTTAAATGGCGATAAATTTCAGATTCAAAGTCAATAACCCGGCCGTCTTTTCTCATCACATCCTGAAACTGTTTGCGACGTTCAGGATCAACATAACTGTTATTCGCAATATCATCGGCGTGCCGCAGAGCATCCTCTTCGCTATGATATCGGTGCATGGACACCAATTCGGGGTTCATACGTTGCGGTGTTCCATCCGCAGAAGAACGATAGATACCCACGGCTGAATTTTCGAACAGAGCGCGATATGCGTTGTCCGATTGCCGCTTAGCGGCCGAAATTTCGTACCATTCTGTTTGATCCGTGAAGGTTCGAACAAATCCGCCATCCGGCAACGGCGTGGTGCGCACATCTAACCACCGATTGGTGTTCGTCTTACGCGTATACCTATGGTTTTCCTTGATTTTCTCCCCATCCAATATGAATCTGTTGATGCTGGATTCCATATAGGCGTGGGTGATCGCCCCGATTTTGACCTGATATGCGAGGATTTCTGGGAAAGTCGGAGGGTTCTCGGCGAAGCTGCTCGGGCAATCGGCCAGTTCCGTCGCACGTACGTTCAAAATTGGCACGGTTAAGTCACCGCGGACCACGATTAGCCCCTGATCCATACTATGCAATGCGATACTTAGTAACGACTCAGCGTCTTCGTCACTCTTTGAATTCAAGTCGGCTGCTCCTGTGCTAATCGCCCAACAATTGGGCAATTAGATTTCATTGTCTTTATGTTATTTAACGAGATCTAGTCTTTTAATGGTCGGCTTGGCACTGAAAATCCGAGTACAAAAAGTGGCAATATCTACTTATCGAGAACGCCCTTCCTTAATCATACAGTCCTTCCAATATTAGGGTCAAGCTAACTAAACTGGTTTGGGGCCGACGCAGCATTTTTGAACATTCCGGTGATTTCGATCCAGTGAGAGGTCTGCAAACCAATCAAAGAAAATCATTAACGTCCGGAGTTTCGATGTTACCGAAAAAAAGCCCCAGACGGCCATAACTTCAAAAGAATTCCTTGGGAAGGGTCAAGCAAAAGCACGTTACGTCTCAAAACTCCTTTTCACGTAACGTTCGCGCCCGTTGTGAAAGTTATGCGGGCCACAGTGGACCCATTGCATAAAAAATCGGTTTTCGCACAAGAGCCACATTTGAGAATAGTAACGCTTGCGGGCATGTCGCTGACACCACAACAGCTTTGGCGTTGCCCCATGTTCATTCCATTCCAAAGGTGGACTTGCGGCACGCCCATGCGTGTATTGGGCTCGCGATTGCGGATTTAAATCCGTCACATTTTGGACCCGAGATTGTGGCGCGCTGATCCAGCCCCTTTTCCGATAAGTCAGTAGAACCATCTGTTTTTCTGGGCAACGCAGTCAACGTCCAACATAGAGCGACTAATGAGCTGAACTTCATAAGCTCTAAGTTTTTATGTATGTTTTCACCAAACCACTGCAAATTACCGGCTTGAACAGAAACAAAAATCCGATCCGACGCCAATTGTTAACAAATCGTAAATTTGTTGCCACAAATCCGAAATAACGGTCCCAAAATAGCCTGAAATCCGTCGATTCCGCGACACGGCCACCCGCGATGGATAGAGCATGCTCCAGAAACATTCCTTCCTGCCTGCCGCCCTTCCGCAACTGCCAGATCAAGCGCCCGACACCACTGTCACGCCTGTTCGGCACAATCGTTTGTTTGAATTGCTGCGTCACGATGCAACTGTCGAACCAACTGAGGAAGAACAAACCACCCCCGTAAAACGCAAAGAATTTGCCATGAGTGATGATGACATGTTGGCGCTGCAAGCCACTGCCATGCAATCGCTGCGTTTGCGCGGACTGTGATCACGGGCGTGAAATTCGGTGAAGCTCGCTTTTTGTGATCCACCTTCGCGTTCAATAACAGCCCACCGTGTCTGCGCGGCACTTGGGCTTTGCAAAGGCAAGGTTTGTCACCAGTTTAAACCGTCATCGTTCCACCTGTGGTGACCCCAAAACGCATGCCGCACAATTTAGGAATGCACGACGCGCCATGCGCGGAAATTCGCGCATAGCGAATATACTGCCGTCAAATTTTAGAAAAATCGCTTTGCATCCAGCCCCACTGTCGCGGCGTCAATGGCTTCGCCCGTTTCCGGATATTTCAACGTGATCGAATCTTGTTCTTGGTATGTGTTGGTGCTTTCGTCGAATTCGACCTCCCCCAGATGGATTGCCTCAGGGCCATCCCTATCGAAGGTTTTCTAGAATTTCGCGTCGTCGCCATGCCAGTAATCCGAGCTCACCCTACGGGACGCGACATTCAGCGCCCCATGCATCCATCACATAAAGGTCAGTCACCAGCCCTTGAGGGTCCGCAACGAATTCACACAGATGCTGTCTCTATGTAACTCGATAAACCACAAGAAATGCACAAAACTTAGGCAACCAGCAAATTCAACGATGTCGCTTTTTGTACCGCGTGCGCTGTCGTTGTTGCATCCAGCGCTTCGCGCGCCATGCGTAAGTGTTTTTCAATTGTTGCCGCGCTTAGGTCCATGATATCGGCGATATCTTGCATTGTTTTTCCTTGCGCGCACCAATTTAAAGACTCGCGTTGGCGGCTGGTGAGCGGACGTCTTTGCCCAGCCATCGGTAAGCTAGCTATGCGTAACTGTAGCAAATTGCTTAGCATTTCGACATCGCGACCGACATCTGCCCACAAAAGGTCGGTGTCTGCCTGATTTAACGACCCTATCGGGCTTACGCCGATGACGCCGTGCATTCCGCGCACAAGATCATCCAAAGACCCCACATATCCAGCAAAAACCCCGAATTGTGCGTTCAACTGCAAGATACGAAGGTGTTCTGGTCGCGGTTCCCCCGAGAATTGCGACAACGCCTGTTGCCAGCTTGCAAAGCCACTATGTTGTGCAGCCCACGCATAGGATGGCGAATGCAAAAACAGCTCCTCGCCCAAATACAAATCCACGTATTCCTGAGGCCCATAATGCAGGATCAGCGCGTCACGGATATCACCGATTTTGTGATCTAGCCGCGGTAAGCGCGTCCCACCATAGAGCAGCTTGTCGAAGCCCAAACCCGTCATGGCTTTGGCATAAATCCCCCAGACGTCCTGAGTCGTTTGTGCATGGATCATTGATCTGACCGCATCTTGCACATCCGCCACCGCAGCTTCCGTCTGTTTTGTCATACCGTTGTCGCCCCCCCGCGTCGGCCAAGTATTGCCTGTGCGACCCAATTGAGCAAGTCGAGTGGCTTACCCTCGGAACTTTGTTGCCACCACAAACTTTTCCGAACTGTCCGAACGCGACGCAGGCGGTTTCACATGCGCAACTTTTTCAAAGCGTTGTTTTAGAACAGATTGCAGGCCACCCTCGGCACCGCCCGCCAGAACCTTGGCCACGAACGTTCCCCCCACTTCGAGCACGTCAAAGGAAAAATACGCTGCCGCTTCACACAAGGCCATAATCCGCAAGTGGTCGGTCTGCTTGTGCCCCGAGGCAGAGGCCGCCATGTCCGACATCACCACATCCGCAGGTCCGCCCAGCCAATCTTTGACACGCTGGTCGGCATCACCCTCCATGAAATCCAACTGGTGGACTTCTGCACCCGCGACCGGTTCCATTTCCTGAAGATCAATGCCCAGAATGGTGCCGACTGCTTTGCCTTGTTTGGTGCCCAAGGCGTTAATCCGCGGCACAGCCACTTGCAGCCATCCACCCGGCGCACAACCCAGATCGACAACTCGCGCACCGGGGACCAAAAACCGGAACTTGTCGTCAAGTTCGAGGATTTTATACGCCGCGCGACCACGATAGCCATCAACACCCGCACGTTTGACATACGGGTCGTTCAATTGCCGCTGAAGCCAGCGCGTCGAGGAAATCTTCCGCCCGCGCGCCGTCTTTACCTTCACCTTCAGATCGCGTTGCCCGCGTCCTGAAGTGTTCTTTGGGCCTGTCTTTTTATCAGCCACGCGGTACTACTCTTCCTGTTCTTATGTGCTGCGAATTACCCGCAGGCGCGTCCCCAAAGTGGGACAACACATAGCCGCATCTAAAATGGGCCATCTTCAAGCACCCCATCTGCCGACATTTGCGCATAGAGTAAACCTTCTCGCAGCCCACGATCCGCAACAGATAACCGGTCTGTGGGCCAAAGACGCATCAAAGCCTGCAAAATTGCGGCGCCAGACATGATCAAGGCCTGTCGATCTTGCCCAATACGCGGATCGGCGCGCCGACCTGTGGGACCAAGCGTCAAATATGACCGTATAACCTTGTCGATCTGTTCCGACGTCATGCGCAGCCCGTCCACCTTGGTGCGATCATAACGGCGCAACCCCAAGTGAGAGGCCGCCACAGTGGTGACCGTGCCCGATGTTCCCACGATCTGAAACCGATCATGCGCCTGAAGGTTCTTATAAGGTGTAAACTCGCTCAAGTTTTCCTCAAAGAACCACGACATCAAGGCAAACCGCGCCGCATCGTCTTCGACATCGTTAAACTGGTCGCGCAACGTTGCCACGCCAAGCGGAACACTGATCCAATCCACAACCTTGGCGGCTGGAAACGGGTTGTTGCCCGGTGCAAAGCCAGAATGCAGACGCATAATGGCGCTGGGGCGATCCCGTTTTGGCACCGAGCCAAGGTCAATCCACACCAATTCCGTCGAGCCACCGCCAATATCAACCACCAAAAGCTGTTCGGTCTTGGTCGACACCAACGGCGCACAAGAAATAACCGCCAAACGGGCTTCTTCTTCGGGTTGGATAATTTCGAGCGTCATCCCGATTTCATTCTGGACGCGGCGCACAAAGGTTTCAGCGTTTTCGGCACGGCGACAGGCTTCGGTGGCCACCAATCGCATATGCTTCACTTTATGCTTCTTCAGTTTTTGCTGACAGATCCGCAAAGCTTGCGCGGTGCGGGCCATCGATCCGCGTGACAAGCGACCAGACTTTTCCAGCCCAGCCCCAAGTTGCACAGATTTAGAGAAGCTATCCACAACGTGAAAGCCACTCCCTTTGGGCTGCGCAATCAACATGCGACAGCTATTAGTCCCCAGATCCAGCGCAGCGTATAGCTCCGCAGGGTCTGGCGGTTTCGGCGCAGGGCTCTCTACCGGTCTCGGGAAAGCGGCCGCACCTTTGGGACGCCTGGGCGCCATGTCGCGCCCTCCTATATCGTGTTAAGGATGACCGTAATCACTCGTCTGATTTGCCGCAAGAGGGCACGCGTCGCGGATTGCCTGTTACGTGTCGAAAACCTGCCGCGTTTGGCCTATCTGTTCGCTTATGCACAATGCAGAACAGAGGAATCACAGATATGCCTGACGTCACAATCGTTTATTGGCGCGACATCCCCGCTCAAGTCATCGTCGGCAAGGGCCGCCGCAGTGCCAAGCGCCCCTTGGAGGAACGCTTTGAGCAAGCCATCGACCGCGCGGCCATGAAAGTGAACGCCAAAGACGCCGATGCCTATCTCGCCGAGTGGCGCAAAGCCGCGCCCTACACACTGGACGGTGATCCAGCCGAAATCGTTGAATCCGAAGCCACCCGTTTAGAAGCCGAATATGATGCAACCCGCATCAAAGCCCTTATTGCCAACGATGGTTGGGCTGTCGCGCAAAGCGACACCTGACCCCCTGCCCTTATGGAGTTCATTCGCATGGTCCTGTCGATGTTTAAGAAAGCCGAACCTTCCGCCCCCGCCGTCGTGTCACCTGACGTCGAAACGTTCTTAAAGAACTATTCGATAGAAGTGATGCCACGCACGGCTGACAAGGTGGAAAATTTCCGCGATTTGCTTCCCGAGGGGACGCGAGTCTATGTGGCCCACATCGAAGGCACCCCCATCGAGGACATGGTGCGCACTGCCGCGCGTTTGAACGCCGACGGCTTTCCGGTCATGCCGCACTTCCCGGCACGCATCATCAACGACAAAGTTATGCTCGCAGATTGGATTGCGCGCTACCAAGGCGAAGCAAACGTCTCCCAAGCGTTGCTGCTCGCAGGGGGTGTGACAACGCCACATGGCGCCTTTGAAAGCTCCATGCAGCTCTTGGAAACCGGTGAGTTCGATAAGGCAGGCTTCACGCATCTGCACGTCGCAGGCCACCCAGAGGGCAACAAAGACATCGACCCCAATGGCGGCATGGCCAATGTGGACGCTGCATTGCAGTGGAAACAGAAGTTTAACGACACAACAGATGCGCAAATGGCGATTGCCACACAGTTTGCCTTTGAAGCCAAGCCAATCATCGCTTGGGCCGATGGGCTAAAAGCCGCTGGCATTGATATACCGATCCATATCGGCATCGCGGGCCCAGCCAAGTTGCAGACCTTGATCAAGTTCTCTATTGCATGCGGCGTTGGCGCCTCTTTGCGCGTTCTTCAAAAGCGGGCCAAGGATGTGACCAAGCTGTTGCTGCCCTTTGCGCCTGATGACGTTATCGCTGAGTTGGCTGCACACAAAGCGGCCAATCCAGATTTCAACGTCACCAATGTGCACTTCTTTCCCCTAGGTGGGATCAAGACCAACGCACAATGGGCCATCGACAATGGCGGCACTTCCGCCGTCCCAGCGAACACCGAATTGGACCTAAAACTGACATGACCAAAACGATAGTCGAAAGCAAAAGCAAGACCGCAATCATTGGCTTTGACCAGCCCTTCTGCGTTATCGGTGAACGCATCAACCCGACGGGGCGTAAGAAACTTGCAGCCGAACTTGAGGCAGGTGATTTTTCAACAATCGAGAAAGACGCCGTTGCTCAAGTCGCAGCCGGGGCCACAGTGTTGGATATCAATGCGGGCGTTGTTTACAACTCCAACCCAAACCCAAACGAGACCGAGCCCCCATTGATGCGCAAAGTCATCCAAATGGTGCAGGCTTTGGTTGACGTGCCCCTTTGTATCGACAGCTCTGTTCCCGCCGCCCTAGAGGCCGGATTGGAAGTCTGCGAAGGCCGCCCGCTGCTCAACTCCGTCACGGGCGAAGAAGACCGTCTGGAACTCATCCTGCCGCTGGTAAAGAAGTATAACGTGCCAGTTGTTGCGATTTCCAACGATGACACCGGTATTTCCGAAGACCCCGATGTGCGCTTTGCCGTGGCCAAACGGATCGTCGAGCGTGCCGCAGATTTTGGCATTCCTGCGCATGATATTGTGGTTGATCCGCTGGTGATGCCGATTGGCGCAATGGGGACTGCCGGTTTGCAGGTGTTTCGTCTTGTGCGCCGTTTGCGCGAGGAACTTGGTGTGAACACGACATGTGGTGCGTCGAATATTTCGTTTGGTCTGCCCAATCGACACGGCATCAATAACGCGTTTTTGCCAATGGCGATGGGCGCGGGCATGACGTCAGCGATTATGAACCCGATTGCCTTGCCCGTTCCGGCCTCCAAAATCGCGGAAAAGCGTGCAGCGATCGAAGCTGCAGGGATCATCTTACCCGCAGATATGGATGATGAAGCCCTCGTGAAGATGTTTGGAATGGGGTCCACGATGCCACGTGCCGGCAAAGAAATGGAAGCCATCCGTGCGGCCAATTTCCTGACCGACAACGACGCACATGGCGCCGAGTGGATTCGGTCCAACAAGATTGACGATGGCACAGGTGGACGACGCCGCGCACGCGAGGGTGGACGCAGACGCCGCGACTAAACTCCTCTCATTTTAACTTTTAAGCCTCAGTGTTTGCGCACTGGGGCTTTTTTTGTGCCAAATAACTTTGTTGGCGTAACGGTCCATTAATAAGCAGCCAGTTAAACAAAGCTCATTCAGGAATCGCCGAATGAGGTTGTTACATGTATTTCCCGCTCACCAATTCCATGGGGTGCTGCTTATGAGCGGCGACATCAAACTACCGGCCCGCCTAGATTTACCGGCAGCCGTTCGATTGGCCAATGAATTGCGCGACATCAATGGCCCCGTTTCAGTCGACGCCTCCGAAGTGTCGCATATGGGTGCCCTCGGCCTTCAAACTCTCGCAGTCGTAGCCAAAACCGTCATCAAACGCGGCGATACATTCCAAATGATCGGCAGCACCGACAAAGTTTTGGACCAAATGAAATTGATGGGGACTGCCCCAGAGCAGCTCACGGAAGGCAAAATATGACCTTGGAAATCCTCGCGGTGGATGACAGCCGCACCATGCGAAACATGATCAAAATGGTGCTGAATACAGAAGACTTCGAAGTACACACCGCAGATGACGGGATCCACGGCCTTGAAGTTCTTGACGGTCTTGCGCCCGATGCAATCATTACAGACATCAATATGCCCCGCATGGATGGATTTGGTTTCATCGATGCGGTGCGCGGCCAAGACAAACACCGCGCCACGCCAATCTTGGTTCTCACAACCGAAAGTTCGCCCGAACTAAAGATGCGCGCCCGCAACGCAGGGGCAACGGGATGGATCGTGAAACCGTTTGATCCGACAAAGCTAATTAAAGCTCTGCAAATGGTCGCTGGATAAGGAAGTCAAACGATGAGTGACGACATGGACCCAATGGCAGAAATCCGCGCCTCATTCTTCATTGAATGTGAGGAGCTGCTAGAAGCATTGCAAGACGGCTTGCAGACGATGGACGACGGTGAAAATGACTCCGAAACCATCAACATCGTCTTTCGAGCAGTACATTCAATAAAAGGTGGGGCCGGTGCATTCGGGCTCGAGTCACTCGTTCGATTTGCACACCGATACGAAACCGCGTTGGACGAAGTCCGCGTCGGCCGGTTGGTTGCCGACGAAAACGCCCTTAAACTTTTCTTCCAAGCGGCGGACCACGTGGCCGATCTGGTTCGAATTAGTCGCGACGATGGGGAAATTCCTGACGACCGCTCAAAAGAGCTTCTCGTCCAATTTGACGCCCTTATCGGTGCGGAGGACGCCGAGGAAGCTGAAGCTGAAGAAATCGAATTTCAGCCGATGGGTCTCGCTCTTGATCTCGGCTTGGGCGGCGGCGGAATGCCTGATCTAGATAACTTGGCGCCAAGTGCCCCGGCTCCCGTTCTCGATATTGATCAAGGCAGTGCATCTGCAGAATTTGATTATACGGTTATTTTCCGCCCCTTTGCTGAACTTTTCGAAACTGGGAACGAGCCCTTTCATCTGCTGCGTGGCTTGCACGAATTGGGTGAATGCAAAGTTGAGTTAATTTTCGAAGACCTTCCAAAACTGGAAGACTTCGTCCCCGAAAAACCACACATGCATTGGTCTATCGCGATCAAAACCGAAGCAGACACAGCAGAAATCCAATCTGTTTTTGAGTTTGTTGAAGGTCTCTGTGCATTAGAAGTAACGCCATATTCCAGCGGGACCTCCGAAGAAAAAAAAAAGCCAACCCCAGTAGTCGAAGCGCCTGCTCCGTCAATTCCTGACACACCGCCACCTGTCTTAGAACCCGCGACAGAACCGATGCAACAACCAGAAGACCTGCCACCACAACCGTCAGAACCATCGGTCGAAGCGAAAGAAGAAAAAACTGTGGACACCAGTCAATCACCTCCCCCAGTTAAAGACGCCAAGCCCAAAGCATCGGCGCCAAAACCAGCTGCGCAGGCTGCAAAATCTGTTGTCCGCGTAGACCTTGATCGCATCGAGCGGTTGGTTAACCTCGTTGGTGAACTGGTGATCAACCAAGCCATGCTTTCACAAAGCTTGGAACAATCCGGGTTGTCCTCGCACTCAGATGCCATGAACGGCCTCGAGGAATTCCAAAGGTTGACCCGCGACATTCAAGACAGTGTGATGATGATCAGGGCCCAACCCGTGAAGTCACTGTTTCAAAGAATGTCCCGAATTGTTCGCGAAGCTTCGGCCGCCGTCAAAAAAGATGTTCGATTAAACGCTGAAGGCGAAAACACTGAAGTCGATAAAACAGTCATTGAACGGCTTGCAGATCCCCTAACGCACATGATCAGAAACGCTGTTGATCATGGCTTGGAAACGACCGAAGAGCGTGTCGCCGCAGGGAAACCGAAACAGGGCATGGTTCGTCTCGCAGCATCGCACAAATCTGGTCGCGTCGTAATTGAAGTCTCTGATGACGGCGGAGGCATAAACAGAGCGAAAGTTCTGGAAATTGCAATCAGCAAGGGCTTGGTACCCGAAGAGGCCAACCTATCTGACACAGAAATTGACAATCTATTGTTCTTGCCTGGTTTCTCCACAGCAAAAGTTGTTTCCGATCTCTCAGGTCGCGGCGTGGGGATGGATGTCGTCAAAACCGCCATTCAAGCCCTGGGCGGAAGAATAACAATTACATCCGAAAGTGGCGTAGGCACGACATTTTCGATTTCATTACCTCTTACCTTAGCCGTATTAGACGGCATGGTGGTCCAAGTGGCTGGCGAAACTCTTGTTGTGCCGCTTAACTTGGTCATGGAAACACTAACGTTAAGCGACCTATATCTCGATGAAATTCGCCCTGGCGTTAAGGCTATTCGCGTTCGTGGAGATTTCGTACCTCTCTTCGATCTTGGAGTAGAGTTAGGATATAGGGCACCGTTAGACGACCCCTCGGGCTGCGTTGTTCTGCTAATTGCCCAAGAAGATGGACAAAAATCTGCATTGATGATTGATGACATAAAAGATCAAAGGCAAGTCGTAATAAAAGGCCTCGATGACAGTTTCTATCGAGCGCCGGGAATTGCCGCAGCAACAATTCTTGGAGACGGCCAAATCGCCCTGATCTTAGATCCAACCGATATCATTAACCAAGCCAGTTCAGTACGATTAGTTTCAGAAAACACTGCGAACAATGGAGCTGTAGCATGACAGAATTAGAAAAGGGCAGTAGCGAACTGCTTACGTTCAAATTGAGCCAGCAAGAATATGCACTTGATATCATGTCAGTTCGCGAAATCCGAGGCTGGACCAAGACAACACCAATGCCCCATGCACCTGCATTCATGCGTGGCGTAATAAACTTGCGAGGAACGGTATTGCCAGTTATGGATCTAGCTGCACGATTAGGCCTTCCGCCCATCGAAACCACCGAGCGAAACGTGATCATTGTGGTAAAGTGCAAAGATGGAATGACAGGTCTCTTGGTGGACGCTGTATCAGACATTATTGCATTATCCGAAGAGGACATGCAATCTCCACCCGAACTAGGAACAGAGCCCGGCGCAAATACGATCCGCTCCCTAAGTTTGATAGACGACAGAATGATCCGGGTCTTGGAACTGGAGAATATTATCGCCAAACTGGAATCAGCTGCAGCATGAACAACATGAAACCAGAAACTGATCCAAGACCTGTAGATCATGGCTTCAATGCTCTGTCAAAATTAGCATATCAAGAAGCTGGCTTAGTGCTCGCGCCATCGAAATCAGCGATGATACAATCCAGATTAAGGCACAGATTGAAGGTTTTGGGGATCGGAAACATCCTAGATTACTGTCAGTACGTTTCAAGTCACGAAGGGAAATCCGAAAAAGTAGAGATGATTTCAGCCTTGACGACCAACGTATCCAGCTTCTTTCGTGAACCTCATCACTTTGACTTTTTAAAAGAAGAACTCTTGGATACCTTTTTAGAACGCGTTGAGCACGGCGAACCAATTAGACTTTGGTCAGCGGGATGTTCGAACGGACAAGAACCTTACTCATTGGCCATTTTGCTCACAAAGCACAGCGAAAAATTCACGAAAGAGAACTGCAAGATTTTGGCGACCGACATTGACAAAAAAGTTCTCAGGTTTGCTCAAGAAGGGCGATACGAAGAAGGGCAAATCGGAGGGTTAGCTGAAACAGATTTACATCAGTTTTTTAAAATTGAAAAATCGATAAGCGGCACTAAAAACTTCGCTGTAATCGACAAAATAAAGGATCTGGTGACCTTCAAACCATTGAACCTAATTGAGAAGTGGCCAATGAAGGGGTCTTTTGATGTAATTTTCTGCCGAAACGTCATCATTTACTTTGACGCGATTACTCAAGATCAATTGTGGCCAAGATTCCACAACATATTAAAGGATGATGGCATTTTCTTCGTAGGGCATTCCGAACGAATCAATTCCGACAAGTTTTCGTCAGCTGGTGCTACCGCTTATAGAAAAATGGAAGAAAATAAAACTCAAATCAACTTCTCACCTGAGGAAACCGTGTAGCATGGCTCTAAGAGATCAGATAAGAATAATGGTGGTGGATGATATGTCTACCAGTCGTGGATTAATAACACAAGCTCTAGAAGCTTTTGGCGTCAGAAACGTTTCGACTGCCGAGAATGGGGCAGATGCACTTGAGGTTTTAGCCAAATCTCCAGTACATATGGTCATTTCCGATTACAACATGCCAAACATGGATGGACTTCACCTTCTTCAAAGGTTGAGGAGTGACGAAAAGACAAAGGGTCTAGGATTTATTCTAATAACAGGGCGAGCAGAGCAACAGATAATTGACTATGGAAAGAAACTAGGAATGAACAATTTCTTAAAAAAGCCCTTTGATCCAGCAGATTTGAGGAAGTGTATAGAAGCCGTAGTTGGACCATTATGAAATCGGAATCTTTCCCAGAGCGAGTGCCACTGTACACAATACTATTGGAATGCAAGGATGCTTTGAAGAAATGTGAATGCGAGGTTGAAGGATTGGAAGAAACTCTGGTGGATTGGGTTTCCTGTGGAAAGAAAGATGCAGACATGCCTTTGATCGAGATGCAAAGGTTGGATTACATCCGGCAGGTCCAAACTGACCTTGCCTCTATTTTTGAACACTTATCCTTGAAGACACATGAAGAAGTAAATCTCACGGGTATAAGCTTTGATTTAGAGCCTCTGATATCCGTTGTGAAATTGGGGGAAATAAAAAAAAGAATGAGTAAAATGGAATTGAACAAAGAACACAGCAAATCTCAAAAGGTCAGGTCGTTAATCAATGAATCTGATGTCCACCTTTTCTTCGAAAACGGTGACTAAGATCTGTGAATATTTAGACAACAATTGGCTCTTGAAGCAGAATTTCTGATAGACCTCAATCACCTTCCATCTTCGTGGGAGGTATTGATTTGTTTCATCCATTGCCCCTAACTCCTTAGGAATCAAGCTACAAAAACTGGGAAACATCATAGATCTTAGAAAGATGTTCGACTTTCAATTACGGTGGTCTTGCATCAATATGGCTTTGTTACGCAAATTGAATTTTGAGCGTACTTCCTCTTTCTTTGGAAGGGCTTGCCCTAAATACCCTTTTAGGGTCAAGACTTGTAACAAGTAAATGACGGGTGCGGCGAGAAAAACCTCGTGGAATCGGTCGCAGCAGGTTGCGATCCGTCGCCAACCTTTCAGCCTCCTGAGCATGATCTCAACGCGTTTACGGCGTTCTCGCACCTACGCTTGTCGTATCGAACAGCTTTGGCAGGAGACTTTCCACCGGGGATGCATGGTCGTATGCCCTTGCCTTCAAGGGTTTCTCCGAACCAATCTGCATCTTAGCAACGATCACCAAGCAGCCAGTCGACGTTCGGCAAGCCGCTCAGCAGCGCCCTTGCTCCGATGTAATCGCTGGCCTGCGCCCGGTGACAAAGAAACTGATGGGCCGCCCCTGACTGTCGCAGGCGGCTTGAAGCTTAGTATTCACGCACCCTTTGGTCCACACAATCAAACGCCCATGCCCCGCTTTTTGACGCTCATGTAAGTCGCGATGCGATGAGTTTTCAAATAGGTGGCATCAATCATGACAATCTTTTTATCTCCGTGTTAAACGATCAGACCCATCATGATTTGCGCAAATCTGTGTAAGTGTTGATCGGCGCATGGCAATTCAAGGCGACGAAATAGCCAAACAATCGAAGCACAATAGCAAAGTGACAAGCGAACCTACGCCCGACGTGCCGGGAAAATAGGCTCCAAAATGAGATCATAACGCTCATCTAACGGTTCTGCCCGGGTTCCACAGCTTGAATAGTTGCTTTCCAAATTCGAATTGGTCGATTTCGCGCCTGCAGCAGAGTTAGGTTTTTTGCCCATTCTCTGGAAAGCGAGGTCCGCTTTGGGCTGGGAGCTGCCGTTAGACGGGTTTGGTGCGAACGGCAGCTAGGCGCAGCTATTCGGTCCCATCAAGCGTCGGACCATTTTTTGTCCTTGGCAGCATCCACCCGTGCCCGCTGGTGCACTTTCCTCAAAGGAATCCAAGAAACCTATGGCGCGGCAACTTTGCAAACACTGCGCACACGCCAAATCCGCAGCTCGCGTGCAAACTACTCGCCGCCCCCAGCTAACAACCGTCTGAAAGTCTGGCGCGCCCTAGGTCGCTATTGGGTCGCTTGCGGCCTGCTTGATCACGACCCAGCCAAACTGGTCGACAAACGAAAGGCACCTGCGAGTAGACGGGTTTGCAGCCTGGACACGCGACGACATAGAGAGTTTTCGCAAGCATTGGCCGCATGAAACGCAACAACGTCTTTGTATGGAGCTTATATACGCCACTTGCGCGGCAATAGCAGATGCCTGTCAGATCGGGCCTCAAATGGTAACGGATGGTTGGCTGCACTATTGTCCGAGCCATGTCATATCCTCTGGGCCTTTTCATGCCCTCTAGCGCCTCTGAAAAGGCGGCAACTGCTTTGGTGTAGTGTTGGCCAGATTTGCCTGCGGCCAATTTTTCGTAGAATTTCAGCCAGCATTCCGCATCCTCCAAGCCCACAATCTGAGTTGTGTGACGGCCTTGACAGACCATCGATGAAAGCCCGTTGCTGGCGATTTCGACTTTCATTGAGCGTCCTCCAGCATTGAAAACCGCCCCTCTGATTGGGCTTGTTCCAACCGGGTCTTTGCCGCTTCGAAATACATGCGTTCGATTTCAATGCCGATGGACCGCCTGCCCTCTGAAGCCGCAGCCAAAAGCGTCGATCCAGACCCGCAAAACGGATCAATGACCACATCGCCAAAGTCACTTGAGTTGCGAATGTAGTGCGCCATCAGGCTCACCGGCTTTTCGGTTGGTTGCAAACCCAGCTTTGGCCGGTTGCAGGCCCAGAGCTGCTTTGACCCGGCATCAGTGATTGCGCGGGCCTTTCCCTTCCAGCAGCACAACGTGAATTCAAGGTTTTTCATGTACCAGCGGTTCGGCGTCGGCGCGCCCTTGTCCCAAGCCAGCAGATTGTGAAACTTGAACCCGGCCCCAACCAAAGCCCCACCACACAACAGAACATTCTTGTCGTTGCACATGAAATACGCGTCGGCATCTGGTTTTAGCGCGCGGTAGATCGGCGGTATCATCGACGACCATTCCGCCATAGCCATCAGATCACCGGAATTGTCATAGGCTTCTGCGTCGAAAATTCCCGACATAGATCCATCATCTTTTTCGCCACGACCGCCGGACGTCAGCTTGTAGGGCATGTCCGAAACGCACAGATCCGCGACACCGGCCAAGTCAGGCAATACGTCAAAAGCGTCAGCATGATACAGCGTCACTGGCCCGATCTGGATGCTATCCTTCATGATGCGCCCTCCAAAAAGCACGGGGCTTCAAACTGGGTATTCGCAGCCCCGCGAGGTGTCTGGACCGTCTTGAAACAGGCAGTTGCCCGGAGCGGTGAAGCAAAGGGCCGGGTCCAGAGGGAGGTAACTTGACGTTCTGTCCGCTGATCGTGCGGAAAAACTTTGCTGAAAGACCTTTCTTTGGCGACCAGCATATCCTGCCGATGCAGCAACTCAGAAAAGGAATCGCCAATGGCAAAAATTGACTCAAACAAGTTCATCACCAACGAACATGGCACTGCGCTGACGACATTTGTTGAGAGCTTCGTTGTCGGCGAGTTGTACAATGTTAGCGAGTCAGTCATTTGCTTTCGCCTGTATGATAGCATCGAGGATCAATCCGCCGAAGTAGCCGCAGACCGCTTCTATCAATTTCGAATGTCACCCAAGCGCGCCAGAGCTTTGGCCGAAATACTACTAGAAGTAGCCGACGAATTGGACGGGGTGGGACATACTCATCAATGATGGCATTCCTAACTTGATAAAGACCGTCGCCAAAGCACCTAGGCTGGACCGATTTCTCGTGTTCACTTGGCTCCGACACAACGACGCGGCCAACGCTGAAAATGCGCGAAGGATCATCGGTCAGGATCTTGATAAGGAACTCCGGCGCCGGACGATGGCTGCGCAACTTCAAGGCTTTATCTGTCTCGACCTCAACTCTCCGCAGCGTGGCCTGAACTTTCGGGTTCATGTGGCTCTCCCCATTATCTTTTGGAAATCAACAGGATTGGTCACCGCAGCTATCGCCACTCTGTCGCCAGATGGGCGATTGATACCGTCCCACCAGTTGCGCGCCGTGCGGTAGGTCACGTCGTAAAACACGGCGACGTCTTCTGGACATCGGTGGTTCGTTCGCAGGAATTCCGCCCAACGCTCTGGAAACACCGACCGGTAGTGACTTGGGTCAAATGACTTGCCGTGTGAGTGGATTTCCGCTTGCGGATTCAGCGGAAAAACTTTGCTGAAAGACTTTTCAACAGCACCTTCTTTAATAGTCATCCTTCAAGGCCTAGCTGGGCAATCTCGGTTGAAGGAGACGTTGTTTTGGGTGATTTGAACGAGAACCAGCCTTCATTGAAGGGAACTCTGTGCAAAGCGCACAACTGTTTAATTCCCATCATCCAAGTCGCCGGGAAAACGCCGTCGCTCTTTGCATTTGCGACCCTTGTGCGACCGACATCAACGGCTTCACAAATCTGTTTTGCCCCGAAATGGTCAATCACTTCTTTGGCGGTAAGGTATCGATCATCATTCATCGGGATGATCCATAATGTCATTTATTATGAGATCATAACCGTCACTTCATATGGCGTGTCATTTTTTATGAACTATGCGAAGAGAAAATATGAAACCAGAAGATCGAGAAGCTGCTGCCAGAACTGGCGACACAAGCGCCGAAGCCTGCGGTGTGCGCCTAACCATGGCCATGAACGCAGCAGAACTCTCTCAAAAAGAACTCTCTGCTCAAGTGAACAAAGGCCACACTTCCATCTCGAACCAACAAAACGGACGTCAATTCCCGTCTCGAGATGTCATGATGTACTTTTACAAATTCCACGACATCGACTTCAATTTTTTCTATGTGGGCAAGTTTTCCCACTTTCCGCCCGAACTTCAAGAACGCTTGTTTTCAAACACTTCCGAAAAGTAACCCACGGCGCGAATACCCAATTCAGGTTCACCCCACACATAGCAAGCAATCCAGCCAACTTTATCAACCATCGCTGGATTTCCCCTGCCCGCACAACCACTACCCACTTCGCAACCCTTGCGAGAACTTGGACGACAATTAATACAATCGTCAATAAAGTCTGCGAGAGCTGCGCATTTACTACCAATAGGGAAAACGCTTGAAGGTCTTTTTTGACAATTTGGCCAGGGTTGTACCAATAAACAGCAGATACGGCTCCCTTCACAAGTTATCTGAAGATGCCATCGGTCAGGCCAAATACATATCGGGCGCGATAAAGAAAAATAGTGATATCAACCTAACACGAGCACTCAAGATTTCGAACGCTCTCGGATTGTCGCTAGATGAATTGGCACGACCGGGCTGCTCTGTGAACGCCTACACTCCTACGATTGACCCATTTATCAATTGCTTCCGCATCAGCCAAGGACACGTCAATGACTTCGCTGGAATCATTGAGTTCGCGGATCTATACCTACCACCCAATGAAGGAGACAACACCCTGCTAGTGCACAAGATCGGGCGAAACAGCTTGGCTGCAAACACGCTCAACACGTGCGATGTCGGAGTTGCGCAAGCTGCCTTGGACTCATCAGGCAACAGCTCGCTGGATGACCGGTTAAAGGCTTCATACGCAGCCGCAGCTGGTGGCTTACTGGTACTTGGCGTCGAAACTCTAAATGAAAAAATTTCCGTGCCGCCTTTCGCAATCCGAATGAGATTTAAACGGCTTCTCCTTCACGTCACAACCAATAAGCAAGAAACCTTGGTACTGAATTATTCTACACAGATTGGACCCACTGAGACGCAATGATCCTCTGAGCCAATGCGACTAATTTCGCACGCTCAGTATAGACACACATTTCCGTGTTAGATCTTGGGCTCGGCGGATCATGCCAAACTTGTCCAATCGGAAGGGTGTTCATGAATCCATAAATATACCCCGCCCCACGCCTGAGATCTTCTTCGCGCAACCAAACATATGTAAAATCTGGCGACCACTTGATACCTGCCAACATGTGCCCCGCCAAGACGAAGTCGGAAAGACGCCGACGATCACCTTTCTGGGCAACAAAGAGGTCACCAAAATATACCAGCTTTCCACCGATGAACTGATCCACTGTACGTGAAACAGACACAACCTCTTTATGGTTACGCCCATATTGTCGGGCTGCACTCCGTCGCCAAAACTCAGAAACCGGCTCATCACCCAAGTCATCAAAGTGAGTTCCACCTGCAGCAATGACTTCGCCCCGCCTCATCGCTATCAACCAAAAGCAGTTTCCTTGGGAAAAATCGTTCGCGAACGGAGAAAGCGACGGGGTCAAATAGGGTTTCCCCAAAATTTCCAAGATGCCATTGATCGACGAAAAATCAGTCACAACGCTGATTTGCACACCCTTCTGTTTGAGCCGTTCACGACAAATAGAATATGCCTCAACAAGCATGTGTTTAGACACTCTGCCCACCCTCTACTTTTCCTAAATGTCTAAATCCTACCGGGCCTCACAACAACATGTCATTTTATATGAACTTACGTGTCGGAGTGTCATATTTAATGACTTATAAAGTGAGGCGTTTTATCCGGAGAGCAACCATGAAAATCCACTCTGGAACTTGCAAACCAGCAATTACAGGCAACGCACAGCCATGGAATGGCGACAGTTGCCCAGTATTTCTGCAGGCGTATGACTTAACGAAAGCCACGCTCTTTGCAGCCAACGCAAGCGCAGATGATTGGCCCGAAGACGGCCAGTGATGTGGTGACGGTGATAGACCTTGCAAAGCTGAAAATCCTGTGTTGACTTGCTGTCGAGCGTCATACCAGAGGCACGCCTCACCAGTCTCAAAAATCTTGTCGTTAACAACGGCGGCTTTTGGGCGGTTCCCGAAACAGCGGATCACACAAACCCAGTCTTGTACGAAGCAAGCCTGCATGGTGTGCCTGCGTTCGCAAATGATCCCGAGGCTCTACCAAGGAACTGGATCCGGGCGGCGAACAACACACTTGACGGGTTGGCGTCGTGAGCAAGTCAATCAATGAGCTGATGGAAGCGCAGCGGCGGGCAGAATTTTGGGCTCAGTTTTGGGACCGTTTCGACCGCGTGCTGTTTACCACCGTCGAACTAATCGCAGTACTTGGCTTCGTTTACATTGCCCTGCTACTGTTTTCAGCGCCAACCATCCAACCCTCATGAATCACATCAGGCGCATCCCCAGAACGCGCTCGGGTCACGAATTAGCCGTAGCGAGTCCCTGACATTGTCCCCCCGCATCTCACGTCAAATGCTTGAACAAGCAGCCTCAGTCGCATCGGAAACCGGTGTGACGATGGTGATCGAGCGTGCTGGAAAGGTTTACAAGATCATGCCGCCCGGTCAGAGCTATCTTTTGACAGCCTCTGAAAAGGATGATGCGAATTGCGACGCGGCGTTCGGTACGTCAAATTGAAGGGCCTTTGGATACACCCCCGTTTTGGATTACCATACTACCGAAGCAGGCGGGGTGGCAAATCGCGGTTGGTTCCGCTGCCCGTGGGACTAGAGTTTGACCATCCAGATTTTCTCGCCGCGTTTTCGGCTGCAGCTAAATCAAATCAAGCACCCAAAAGCCATGCATCGGGCACCATTGGTAGCGCTTGGGCCGCAATGGAAGCCTCAGATTTGTTCGCCACGGGATCACAGGGCCACCGAGCAATTCTAAGACGAGAAGGTGTCAAAATCACAGAACAAACTGGCGCGGTTAAGCTGGCGGCAGTCAAGGCAAAACACATCCGCACGAATGTATCAGAGGCCTCAAACAAGGGTGGCAGGTTAAAAGCTTGGCGCTTTTTCTTTAAGTTCTGTATCAGCAAAGGCTGGCTTGAAACGAACCCCGCAAACGCGGTTGTAAAGCCAAAGATGCCCCCGACCAAGGGGCACCCAACGTGGTCGTTGGATGACATTCAAACGTTTCGCAAACACTTCCCCATCGGCTCGACACCTCGCGCAGTCATGGAACTGCTGTATTGGTCCGGCGCCCGTATTTCAGATGTCGTAATGCTAGGACCCCGCAACGTGGGCGAGGATGGCATCCTCGCTTTCGAGCAAATAAAGACCAAGGACATGAGTTATGTTCCTTGGGATTGTGCCCTGCCCGACTACGGTCAATACATGCAGGTCGATCTAAATTTGTGCAAGGAAGCAATAAAAGCCTGCCCAAAGGGATTCACCTTCTTGGGAAATCCCAATGGCCGAACACGCAGCCACAAAGGCGCAGGCACAAAGGCGCAGGCACAATGATGTCTGAAAAGGCACGGGACGCTGGAATAGAAAAATCGGCTCACGGCTTACGCAAGGCGCGCGCTGTGGCTTTGGCTGCATGCGGCGCATCGGAGCATCGGAGCATCGGAGCATCAAATCAGCGCTTGGACAGGACACAGAAGCCTTTCCGAGGTCGCCCATTACACTCGCGAGATGAACCATCGCGCAGCCGTAATGGGAACACCTGCGGAACAAAAAAGGAAACCAACCTCGAACCAAGTGGAAACCAAAGAAAATGTCAGTTTAACATCAAAAAGTTAGCAGGGAGTTGGTGAACCCTACAGGATTCGAACCTGTGACCTCTGCCTTCGGAGGGCAGCGCTCTATCCAGCTGAGCTAAGGGTCCCTGCATGCGATATAGACGCCACACAGGCTGGTCGCAATGGGTAAAAACACCGATGCAGGGCGAAGAATTTTCCAAAATTCTTCCCGGCACCAGCTTACGTTAGGCAAATAGGTCGTGAGCCAACTCCAATGCATCGACAAGCACGTCAACTTCTTCAACCGTGTTATACATTGCAAAGGATGCACGGCACGTGGCCGCTACCCCCAAATGATCCATCAACGGACCGGCACAGTGGTGGCCAGCACGAACGGCCACACCTTTTTTGTCCAAGATCGTCGAGATGTCATGTGCATGCGCGGCACCGTTGATCGTAAACGAAAAAATGGCACCTTTGTCTGGGGCATGCCCCTGAACATTCAGCCAGTTCAAGCCGGAAAATTTGGTCTGGGCGTAGTCCCGCAAGAGCGCTTCATGGCGGGCGATCTCATCCATTCCGACGCCCATCATGTAGTCTAACGCGACACCAAGACCGATGGTTTGTACGATCCCCGGCGTTCCCGCTTCGAACATCATGGGCGGGTCGTTATATGTGATTTCGTCCTTGTGAACTTCGCGGATCATATCGCCGCCGCCCATGAACGGGCGCATCTCGGCCATACGTTCAGATTTGCAAAAAATTGCACCAGATCCCGAGGGGCCGTATAGTTTGTGGCCTGTGATCGCATAAAAATCACAATCCAGATCGGCCACGTTGACCGGCATATGTACCGCGGATTGCGAACCGTCGACCAAGACAGCCACGCCTTTTTCATGTGCGGCGTCGACAATCGACTTCACGTCAACGACGGTCCCCAACACGTTGGACATATGCGTGATGGCGATCAGTTTGGTGCGCGGGGTGATGGCGTCAATGACCGCTTGCGGGTCGAGCGCGCCTGTCGCGTCCACATCAACCCATGTCAGTTTGACACCTTGGCGTTCGCGCAGAAAATGCCAGGGAACGATGTTGGCATGATGCTCCATCACGGACAGAATGATCTCATCACCGGCTTGCATATTTGGCATTGCCCACCCATAGGCGACCATGTTGATGCCTTCGGTGGTGCCGGAATTTAGCACGATTTCATCTTCAGATTTCGCGCCCAAAAACTTGGCGATGACACCGCGCACGCCCTCGTATTTCTCTGTCGCGACATTGGACAAATAGTGCAACCCACGGTGCACGTTGGCATATTCTTCGCTGTAGGCGCGCGATATGGCATCGATGACGACTTGCGGCTTTTGCGCGGATGCACCGTTGTCTAGGTACACCAGCGGCTTGTTGTTGACTTCGCGGGACAGGATCGGAAAGTCAGCTCGGATTGCGTTTATGTCATACACTTGGGACCACTCCTAGATTTCCCACACCGCTCAAAACCAAAAGCACTGATATGCCGACGATCATGCCGATGAAGCTCGCAAATAGCACAAGTGCTGCGTTGCCCATGGTCGTGAACCCATGGCCCACTTTAATAAAGTTCAATAATATCCGGAACATGATGATCACGATCGCCATGACCAAGATCGACCCGATCAGCGGCACGGCAATCAGGATGACCAGATTGAGCGCTTGCAAAACCATTGCCACCAATTGCATCCAGACCATCAGCTTCAACATGTCGTCGATCTGACCAGACCCGCCCATCGCACGCCCAACCCACGTCAGCACATGCGATAGCAAAACCAAAAGCCCCGCAATGATCAATGCCTTGGGTAAGGGCGAGACTGCCAACAGCGGCAGGGCTTGCGCCTCTTGGGTGGTGACGGGCGACATGGCAGTTAACAGACTGCTAAACAACGCGTTCAAACACGCGACTGCGATCACGCCCAACCAGATGTCACGGCGCACCATCGGCACCGACATCACGAGTTGCGCGGCTTGTGCAGGATCTTGCACCGTCTTCACACCTAGGTCACGCCATGTCAGCGTCATGCCGTTACTCTCTTCTCTGCTTGCCAAAGGCCTGATACCCAGAACCACAGGAATACGGCGAACCAAATGGCACCCACAAGCGTCATTTGCGGTCCGGGTCCGATAAAACCGGCGACAAGACCGTGCAGCAAAATCAAGGGCGTGGACGCCAAAAGCGACCAAAACAACACCAAGCGTGCTTGCCAAAACCCGCCCTGCCCGCCGATCAGTTTCGCGATCAAATGGCTGACCCCTGCAAGGCAGTAAAACAGCAAGGGCGCGATAAAGACGACCGCCAAAAGTGAGCCGCCCAGCAACATGTTAAGCTCTTCACCGGTCTGAAAAGACTGACGTGCCAGTTTTGGCATTTGCGCGACGAACATCAGCGCGCATGCGCAAATCAACAACGCCAAAGCGCGGTCTTCACGCGGCCCCCCTGCCATCAGCCGCGCCATCACCCGGCCCGGTCTGCGATAGGTTGCTACAATGTCTGAAGCGACTCCCATTAGCTGGCGTGACGCTCCATCCAACCGGCCAACCGCTCTGTCAGCTCTTCGGCAAGGTCCTTGTTGTCGATCTCATCAAGCGCTTCGGCCAAGAACGCCAAAGTCAGCAAACTGGTCGCTTCCTTTGCGGGCACACCACGTGAGCGCAGATAAAACATCGCGTCCTCGTCAATCGCCCCAGAGGTTGATCCGTGCGAACACACAACGTCATCCGCATAGATTTCCAGTTCCGGCTTGGCCAGGAATTGCGCATCATCATCCAACAAAAGCGATTGGCTGATCTGATACCCGTCCGTTTTCTGAGCCCCCTGTTTTACCAGAATTTTGCCCTGAAACACGCCCGTTGCTCCGTTGCGTAGCACCTTTTTGAACACTTGGCGGCTTTCGCACGCGACCGCATCATGGGTCACAAACACGGTGTCATCATGCGCAAAATCGCCGTCGCCAACGCAAGCCCCCGCAACATGTGCGATGGCGTTATCCCCTTGAAGATCAATGATAACTTCGTTGCGTGTCAAACGGCCATTCACGGTCAATGTGAAGGATTTAAAGGTGCTTTCTTCGCCCAAACGCGTGAAGATATGCGTGACGGCACGTCGCTCATGATCGCGGCCTTGCGCCCGCACATGATGGAACGCGGCGCCGTCGGCAACGTCAACTTCCAAGCATTTGTTAAACCGTGCCGCGGCGGGTCCGTTTTCCAACAAGGTCAACTCAGCACCCGCGTCGAGCTTGATCACATTGTGCAAGATCGCGTCAGATGTTTCGTTTTCATGACGATAGATCAGGCTCACAGGCTTGCTGACTTTTCCGGTCACATGGATCAGCACGCCGTCGCTGGCATAGGCGGTGTTCAACGCCGCCAAAGGACGCGACACATAATGCCCGTCTGCTTCCAACGTACCGTAAAGCTCAGACGCCCAATGAATGTCGGCGAGGTTTGCCAGACGATCAATTTTCAGCCCCTCAAGGCTTAAATCATCTGACGCCTCTGCATCAAACACGCCATCCACGAAGACGATTTTCAAGCGATCTACTTCAGCGAAGATCATCGGCTCCCCGGTCTCAAGCACCGCAGCCTTTGGCGCATCGACCTCAACCAGCGTGTCGGGACGTGTGAATTTCCAATACTCATCGCGTCGTGTCGGCAGACCCATTTCGCGCACACGCGCTAGGGCGGCTTTGCGCGCAGGGTCGCTCCACCCGCCCTGAGGCATTGTCAAAGACGCCAAACGCGCCTCAGTCGGGTTTGCTTTGATTGCGGCCTCGGCCATTACGCCACCTCCGCCAAAATATCCGCATAGCCGTTGTTTTCGACTTCCAACGCCAGTTCCGGCCCGCCCGTTTTCACGATGCGACCATCCGCCATGATGTGCACAACATCAGGTTTGATGTGATCCAGAAGCCGCTGGTAGTGTGTGATCACCAAGAACCCACGCCCCTCGCTGCGCAGCGCGTTCACGCCTTCTGCAACCAACTTCATAGCGTCCACATCCAGACCGGAATCTGTCTCGTCCAAGATGCACATTTTTGGCTCAAGCATTGCCATCTGCAGGATTTCATTGCGCTTTTTCTCACCACCTGAGAACCCAACGTTCACAGGGCGCTTCAACATATCCGCGTCGATCTTAAGCTCTTTTGCCTTGGCGCGCACAATCTTTAAGAATTCAGCCGCGCTCATTTCTTCTTCGCCGCGCGCTTTGCGTTGTGCGTTCACAGCTGTGCGCAAAAAGGTCATGTTGCCCACGCCGGGGATTTCCACGGGGTATTGGAACGCCAAAAATAGGCCAGAGGCCGCGCGCTCTTCTGGGTCCATGTCCAGAAGGTCCGCGCCCTCTAACGTGGCCGAACCGCCGGTGACTTCATAGCCATCTTTGCCGGACAACACATAGGACAGCGTCGATTTTCCAGACCCGTTTGGCCCCATGATCGCGTGCACTTTTCCCGCTTCAACCGTCAGGTCGACGCCCTTGAGGATTTGCTTGTCCTCTTCTTCAAGTTGCACCTTCAGACCTTTGATATTCAACATGTTCTGTCCTTCATTCTATCGGTTTAGGCAGCCGCTGGGGCTGCATGTTTCGGGCCTGCTTTTAACTCAGCAGGAAAATTCGCCTTCAGCGCATGGCGCGCACGCGCAATGCCGTCGCTGTAAGGTATCGCTTTTTCTTTCAACGCTTTGACGCAAGCCGGGATGTCCGGTGTCGACACCGGCCCCGTCAGATCACGCCCAATCGAGGCCGCGTAGTCGTAGTATTTCAATCGTCCCTGCCCAACCGGATCCAACCATGTCGAGCCAACGCCGTAAGCATCCGCCACAATCAACCCATGCAACGAGGACGCAAACACGTGCGCACATGCGCTGATCTGGCGGCACACCTCGCCCGCATCATCGCGCGGATCGATCAACACCAATGCAGGGTCTTTCGCAATAACGGCCAGTAACTCGGCATCATCAACCAAGGTGTGATGCGGCACGATCCCGATCTTGTCGTGACGCGGGCGCGCTTCATAAACCTCATCCGCAAGCAGGCCGGGATCGCCAAATTGATCCGTGTTCACCCCCAACAACGCCGCCGTTACGGGCCCACGCACCAGTGCAATCTGCACATGATCCAACACATCACGCCCCAATGGCATCAACACGCCTGATCCCCAGACCCAAGGCTTGATGCCATCTGTGCGCGGTTGACGCGTCAGTTTGCGCCGCGCCACTTGCAAAATTGAACCGATCGCAAACATGTCCGCTTTCGCCACGCTCTTATGTTCCACTATGCGCCCTGACATATGGGCGACAATGGTTTGCGAAATGGCGTCCCCAAAGTTGGGAACCGCTTTCCACCAAAACAAGGACAACGGCGCGCTCATGCGATTACCCCAGCACCACAGCTGTGCCAGAAGCGGATACCATCAACATGGATTGACCGACCACCTCGTAATCCAGATCGACACCGACAACTGCGTTTGCACCCTTTTCGCGCGCCCGGTCTTCCAGCTCTGCGAGCGCTGTGTCACGCGCATCTTGTAGCTTGCTTTCATAGGCCCCGGATCGTCCACCCACGATGTCCGTGATTGATGCAAACACATCGCGCACGATGTTCGCCCCCATGATCGCTTCGCCCACAACGATGCCCTTGTAGTCCGAAATCTGGTAGCCCTCGACCGACGGTGTGGTTGTAATAATCATTCCGGTTATCCCAAGATTGCGTTGTAAGTCATCATCACAGCGAGCGCCAAAAGCCCTGCCACCACGGCGGTCATCAGAATTGATCCGGCCAAAAGCCCCTCGGTTTTGCCCGAGCGTTTGCGGATACTAAATCCGATCAACGTGCCCAAGAACACACCAATCCCGGCGCCCGCGGATTGAACAAGCAAGAGCATCATTCGTCTTTGTCCCACGCGTCCAATTGACCGTTGGCTTTGGCCTCCTCATATCTCAGCCCAAACTCTTGCTGCTTGAGGTCGTGCAACTCTGCTTGAAGCTCGATTGCCTTGGCTTTGGACGCAGCCGAGCGCCACATAAACCAAGCCACGCTTGCCGCAACCCCGGTCATCGCAAACCCAAGAGCCAATGCAGGCACATAGTTTGGCGCCAATGTCAGACCCAAGATAATTCCAACAACTGCACTAGCCACACCCGACATCACAAAGCGACCCGTAAGGCTTGCAGGTTCGGGCTGAACCCCGACCGAAGCATCCGCGTTGCGGTGCGCAAATGTTCGCCCCACCAATGTGTGATCCTCACTAGCCTCCATGGTTTACCCCACAGACCCTTCCAGCGAAATCGCAACCAATTGCTGCGCTTCCATCGCGAATTCCATCGGCAAGGCTTGCAACACGTCCTTACAGAACCCGTTCACAACCAATGCGACGGCTTCTTCCTCGTCCATCCCCCGCGAGCGACAGTAAAAGAGTTGATCGTCGTCCACTTTCGATGTCGTCGCTTCGTGCTCTACCCGCGATGAATTGTTCTTCACCTCGATATACGGCACGGTGTGCGCCCCACACTTGTCCCCGATCAGCAGTGAATCACATTGCGTGTAGTTGCGCGATTCCTTGGCTTTGGGGTGCATCGATACCAACCCGCGATAGGTGTTTTGCGCTTTGCCCGCCGAAATCCCCTTAGAGACGATCCGGCTTTTGGTGTTTTTACCCAAATGGATCATCTTGGTGCCGGTGTCAGCTTGCTGCATGTTGTTGGCGATTGCGATGGAATAGAATTCGCCTTGGCTCTCGTTGCCACGCAGGATGCAGGATGGGTATTTCCAGGTCACGGCGGAACCGGTCTCAACTTGTGTCCACATGATCTTGGCGCGATCGCCCCGGCAGTCGGCACGTTTGGTGACAAAGTTATAGATGCCGCCTTTGCCGTTCTCGTCACCGGGATACCAGTTCTGAACGGTGGAATATTTCACTTCCGCGTCTTCTTCGATAATGATCTCGACGACCGCCGCGTGCAGCTGAGAGATATCGCGTTGTGGCGCAGTACACCCTTCCAAGTAGCTGACATAGCTGCCTTTATCGGCGATGATTAGGGTGCGCTCGAATTGCCCTGTGTTTTCGGCATTGATGCGGAAATAGGTTGAAAGCTCCATGGGGCAGCGCACACCGGGGGGCACATAGACAAAGGAGCCGTCCGAAAACACCGCTGAATTCAATGTCGCATAGTAGTTGTCAGACACGGGAACAACCGAGCCGAGGTACTTCTTCACCAACTCAGGATGCTCGCGAATGGCTTCTGAAATCGAACAGAAGATCACGCCCGCTTTGAGCAGTTCCGCCTGAAAGGTTGTGCCCACAGATACGGAATCAAACACCGCGTCCACGGCGACTTTGCGCGGCGCATCGGTGAGCTCTTCTGCCCCTTCAACACCGGCAAGGATCATTTGCTCTTTCAACGGGATGCCGAGCTTTTCATAGGTCGCCAAAAGCTTTGGATCGACCTCGTCCAAGGATTTCGGCTTCACTTCCATCGATTTTGGACGCGCGTAATAATACTGGTCCTGAAAATCGATTTCAGGGTAGTCGACCATGGCCCAGTCTGGCTCTGTCTTTGTCAGCCAGCGCTTGTAGGCGTCCAGGCGCCACTCGGTCATCCACGCAGGTTCTTCGTTTTTCTCAGAGATGAGCTTGACGATGTCTTCGTCCAACCCTTTTGGGGCGTATTCCATCTCAATGTCGGTTTCCCAGCCGTACTTATACGCACCGCCCACTTCACGAACCGCATCTACGGTGTCCTGATCGACCCCGTCTTTGACTACGCCGTCATCTAATGCCGTCATGTCTGTGTCTCCCAACTAAGGTCACGCCGCGCGCGCCTTGTGTTTCTTACGTTTGTCACCCCACGCGTCGATAAAACGCGCGATATCTTCTTCTGTTGTCTCAAGCCCAAGCGACACCCGAATGGCGCTGCTGGCTTCAATCTCATTATAGCCCATGGCCAGCAGCACTTTGCTCGCCTTTACCTTGCCAGAGGAACAGGCCGACCCCGCACTAATTGCGAACCCGGCAAGGTCCATCTGCATTACCTGCGTTTCGCCCTTCCAACCGGGCGTTAGAATGCAGGATGTGTTGGGTAAGCGGGCAGCATCTTTCCCGACAAAAATAGTCTCTTTATCCAGAGCCTCAAGACCCGTTTCTAGAATATTTCTAAGTTTCTCAACCTCAGCCCACTTGCCTGCCTCAACGTCACGTGCAGCGGCCTCCGCAGCGGCCCCGAATCCCGCGATACCAAGCGTATTTTCCGTCCCAGAACGCCGCCCCATCTCCTGACCACCCCCACGAAGAATCGCTTCTGGATCCTCCGAAGTGAAATTGATCAACGCGCCAACCCCCTTGGGTCCGCCAATCTTGTGCGCTGACAGGATCGCATAGGCTGGTTTGAGCTGCGGGTCCCAATTCAACTTTAGCCGCCCCACGACTTGCGTCACATCACACACCGTTGCCACGTCTACCGGCTTGACGCCCTCGTCGTTGTGACCCGAAATCTCATATGCGCTACAGTTTGGAAGCACAGGCGTGATAAGTCCTGTTTCACTGTTCCCAGCAGATATTGCCAAAAGCACTGCATCGCTTTGCGTTGCACCCGCAAGCTGACACGTCATTTCGTCCATTTGCAACACGGCACGACCATTTCGCCCGACCAATGCCGGCACCTGCGCATCACTCCAATCCAAGAAGCAATCATGCTCCGTTGGTAGCGACAAAAACACTCCGCCATGACGCGCTTTTTGCGCTACAGCTAGGGCTGCGGCCTCGGTGGCACCTGATGTAAAGATCACTTGCGCACGCCGACATCCGACCAGTGCTGCGACTTGAGCGCGCGCGCGTTCGACCACATTGGTCGCGGCGCGTCCCTCTGCATGCACTGAGGATGGATTTCCCACCAGGTTCATCGCCGCCAACATCGCCGCACGCGCCTCAGCGCGCAGTGGTGTGGTCGCGTTATGATCCAGATAAGTCCGCATCACGTTTGGTTTGCCTTTGAAGGGTTCTGGAAAAGCCACATGCCCAATGGATCACTCGTCCACAAGCGCAAAGAGGTTGGGAACCGCAGGGCATGGTGCCAGCTCGTTGCCCACGACGTCGCTCAACCGGGTTTGGTGCAGGAACACATAAACATGCGCGCTTAGCCCTTCCCACAGACGATTGGTCAAGGATTGCGCGCGGCTCCCCGATGCTCCACCGGAGGCGCCCGCGCCTTTGTGCATGGCGTCTACGGTTTCATCCACCGCCGCTAGAATTTCTGACACCCTGATTTCAGAGGTGGCGCGCGACAGTTTATATCCGCCCCCCGGCCCGCGCACGGATGTGACCAACTCTGCACGGCGCAGTTTCACAAAGAGCTGTTCCAGATATGGCAGCGATATGTCTTGGCGCTCGGATATCTCTCCCAAGGTGACCAAACGGTCGCTGGGTTGCAGCGCAATATCACTGAGCGCGACCATCGCATAACGCCCTTTTGTGGACAGTTTCATGCAGCACATTCCTTGTTGGTGACCAGCAACGATTGACGCGGCGTGGCTTTGGCCCTAAATCCGTCGGGCTGAGGCAATCGCCCCAGCACGTTTAGAACAGTTCTAAGTTGGCCGAGCGAATTCGTCAAGAATTCTAAAGCCCAAAGACAACAAAGACGAGGGACGTCTATGCCCGAGGTCATTTTTCCTGGACCCGAAGGCCGGCTCGAAGGCCGCTACCACCCACAAAAAGACCGTGACGCCCCGATTGCCATTGTGCTGCATCCGCATCCACAATTCGGCGGGACGATGAATCACAAGGTCGTCTATAACCTGCATTATGCGTTTTATAACATGGGGTTCACCGTATTGCGGTTTAACTTCCGTGGTGTTGGCCGCTCGCAGGGTGAATATGATCAGGGTATTGGCGAGCTGTCTGATGCGGCTTCTGCACTCGATTATCTGCAATCGATGAATAACAACTCTAAGCATTGCTGGGTTGCTGGGTTCTCGTTTGGCGCATGGATTGGCATGCAGTTGCTGATGCGCCGCCCCGAGATCACAGGCTTCATTTCGGTGTCTCCGCCTGCGAATATGTATGATTTCAGCTTTTTGGCCCCGTGCCCGGCATCTGGCTTGATCATCAATGGCTCTGCCGACCGGGTTGCACCACCACCTGACACGGTGTCTTTGGTCAACAAGTTGCATGAGCAAAAGGGAATCACGATCACACATGACGTGGTTGAGGGCGCGGGCCACTTCTTTGAAGAACCCCATATGGACACTCTGATGGATACGACCACAGATTACGTCAAACGCCGCCTGACTGAGACATCACGCTGATGGCTGCCTCAACGACAGTTGAGATGGCGGCTGTGTTGGCTGAAGAATGCCTCGCCGTGCAAAAAGAGCTCGGCGAGCATCGCCTCTTTATGGAGGTTGCTAAGGTGATTGGATCGTCTTCGCAGACCTTGGAAGAAGCCTTTCTGACCGCGATCCGAACCCGTATGGCGGAAGAAAATGGCCGCGCGTTCCTTAAAAAGACTTTGGCCGATTTTCGCGCCAAACCGAAGGACGTTCCCCAAGACTGACGGTGGCAGCGGGCGGCACCAACGGGGCAGCCTCTTGGGATAGACGTGGCCGCTGTTTTGTCGCCTCCGCGACAAATTAGGTATACCGTTGCATACCATCTTCCCACACGCACATATTCACGCTATGCCACGCCCAATTGAAGTCTACCACAGATAGCAAAGGCGTGCCCGATGACCAAAATCAAGGTGGAAAACCCCATCGTCGAGATGGACGGCGATGAAATGACCCGGATCATTTGGGATTTTATCAAAAAGAAATTGATCCTCCCGTATCTCGATATCGACTTGCTGTATTACGACCTGAGCATTCAGTCCCGCGATGAAACGAATGACCAGATTACCATCGATTCTGCGGAAAAGACCAAAGAGGTCGGCGTTGCAGTCAAATGCGCCACGATTACCCCGGACGAAGCGCGCGTCGAAGAATTTGGCCTCAAACAGATGTGGCGCTCGCCAAATGGCACGATCCGCAACATCCTTGGCGGCGTTGTGTTCCGCCAACCGATTATTTGCTCCAATGTGCCGCGCCTTGTGCCGGGCTGGACCCAGCCGATTGTAATTGGCCGCCACGCATTCGGCGATCAATACAAAGCCACGGATATGAAGTTCTCTGGCCCCGGCAAACTGACGATGAAATTCGTCGGCGAAGATGGCACCGTTGACGAACGCGAGGTGTTTGACGCCCCGGCTGCTGGTGTCTTTATGGGCATGTACAACTTGGACGAATCGATCCGCGATTTCGCCCGTGCGTCGCTGAACTACGCCTGGAACCTTGGCTGGCCGTGCTATTTGTCCACCAAAAACACCATTCTAAAACAATATGATGGCCGCTTCCTTGAACTGTTCCAAGAAGTCTACGAGCAAGAGTTCGAAGCGCAGTACAAAGAAAAAGGCATCACATACGAACACCGCCTGATCGATGATATGGTCGCGTGTGCGATGAAGTGGAATGGCGGCTTTGTGTGGGCGTGTAAGAACTATGATGGCGACGTTCAGTCCGACACCGTGGCGCAAGGGTTTGGCTCACTTGGCCTGATGACCTCGCAATTGATGACGCCCGATGGCAAAATCGTTGAAGCTGAAGCCGCGCATGGCACGGTCACACGTCACTACCGCCAGCACCAAAAGGGCGAAGAAACCTCTACGAATTCTATTGCCTCGATCTACGCGTGGACAGGTGGCCTGAAGCACCGCGCCAAACTGGACGAAAATGAAGCCCTGATGACCTTTGCCGATACCCTCGAAAAAGTCGTCGTGGACACTGTCGAAAAAGGCTTCATGACCAAAGACTTGGCCCTTCTTGTCGGACCTGATCAAGGTTGGCTCACAACGATGGGCTTCCTCGAAAAAGTCGAAGACAACCTAAACAAAGCGCTGGCTGGTTAAGCGGGCGATTGTTATAAAAAGCTATGAACAAGCCCCCTCATTCCGATCCCAAACCTTCGGGATATGTGGGGCTTGTCCCTTACGAACTACGCCCAAAAGGTGCGCTGTCCGCCCTTAAACTTGCTGACTTGGATTGGCCTTTGGGCGCGCCGCTGACGGGAACAACGGTTGGCGATCTGACCGCAAACGACCATATTCTGGTGCATCCCAACACCTCCTTGCATGTGCGCAGATGGGGTTCACTCAAAGCGAAGGTTTCTTTGCTCATCGCAGAACCAGATTCGATTCATCGCAAGCACCTGACTTTGCTCCGGTTTTCACACCGCAGATTTCACCGCATTCTCACCCGCTCACCGATCGCTTTAAATCGGTTCAAGAACGCACGCCTGTTCGTCACGGGCGCCACCTTCCTAGAGCACTCAGATCGCACAGCCCCCGCAAAGACCGTGAACGCGTCCCTGATTGCATCAGGAAAGACAGATCACGAAGGCCACCGATTGCGCCATGCATTGGTCGACAAAATTCGCGCCGTGCAAAGCGATGTGCAGGTTATGGGCCGGGGCTATGCCCCCTTTGATCGCAAAGAAGACGGTCTGGCCCCGTTTCGCTATTCGGTTGTGATCGAAAACACGCAAGAACCGTCCTATTTCACTGAAAAAATCATCGATTGCTGCTTGTGCCACACGATCCCGATCTATTGGGGCGCTCCCGATATCAAGCGTTGGTTTGCCCCCGAGGGGGTGATGATCTGCAACACACTTGAAGACCTGCAAGACGCACTCGCTCAGGCAGACGCGTCAGATTACGAAACCCGCCACGCAGCTATTTTGCAAAACTATGATCTTGCGTTGACTTACGCGCAGACCGGGATGCGCGCCGCACATCTGCTGTTAAACGACAGGGCCGAAACGCCGCCCTTCCCCTGACCTAGGTCACGCGACACCGCGGCCTCTCGTTACTCCTTGTCCCATCGCGATGACCTCATTTGACCAAACCCAAACAACCCACACACCCTAGCGAGCGAGGCCCGTGAAGGTGGCCAAGATATCCGCCCGAGACACTCGAAAACTCGTGAACACCTCAGTCACAAACTTACTCCCAAAAGTCGCAAAACGGCCCGTCGTTCACAACGACAAGCGATCGTCGGGACGTCAGGGTTAAATCCATCGCGCGTGACATGAATTCTTGGCTCAAACAGCTTTTCTTTTTCATCGCTGCACATCAGAGTGACCAAACCTGAACCAAGAGCCGATCCATGCCCCTTCATTACGTCTATCTTTTCTTCGCAGTGATTGCGGAAACCATCGGCACCTCCGCGTTACATGCCAGTCAGCAATTCTCTAAATTCTGGCCTTCTGTCTTGGTCCTCATCGCTTATGCGATCAGCTTCTATTTGCTGTCTCTCACGCTCAAATACATGCCCGTCGGAATCATGTACGCGTTGTGGTCTGGCGCCGGGATTATTTTGATCGCGCTGATCGGCTGGTTGGTCTTTGCGCAGAAACTTGACCTCGCCGCCGTCATTGGCATGAGCTTGATCATCGCGGGCATCGTCATCATTCAGGTGTTTTCGAAAACGGCTGCGCATTAAAATCTGGTTTGCGTTGCCAAACAATCACCAAATCCTATCCCCATCGAACGGTGTTTGGCCCCAGACGCAACATTGGGGGGCAACGAACGGTGCTGCATGCAACAGCCACCGCTGTGTTTAGGTTTTCTTAACCCACAAAACCCATGAGTGACCCACACCCCCTCGCTGAGGGCAAAAACTGTGGCCCAAACCCCTTATTTGCTCTCTTGTGCGCCAAACCGGCGCAAATGTGAAACACCCCCTCGCCTTTTGCCGCAGCCCGCGTTATGGCCGCGCCAACAGTAAAGGACGCACTTCATGGATCTGAGAAATATTGCCATCATCGCACACGTGGACCACGGCAAAACCACGCTGGTGGATGAGCTTCTCAAGCAATCCGGAGCCTTCCGCGCAAATCAAGCTGTGGCCGAAAGAGCCATGGATTCCAATGACCTAGAACGCGAACGCGGAATTACCATCTTCGCCAAGCCCACATCCGTTGAGTGGAAATCCACCCGCATCAACATCGTAGACACGCCCGGTCACGCAGATTTTGGCGGCGAAGTTGAACGGATTCTGTCTATGGTCGACGGAGTCGTTTTGCTTGTAGACGCCGCAGAAGGCCCGATGCCGCAAACAAAATTCGTTACATCTAAAGCACTTGCACTAGGTTTGCGCCCAATTGTGGTTCTGAACAAAGTCGACAAACCAGACGCCGAACCAGACCGCGCGCTGAACGAATGCTTCGATTTGTTCGCCTCTCTTGACGCCAATGACGATCAACTCGACTTCCCCCACATGTATGCCTCCGGACGTAACGGATGGGCCGATCATGAATTGGATGGCCCCCGCAAAGACTTGCACGCGCTGCTTGATCTCGTGGTAAATCACGTTCCTGCACCACGTCAAATCGCACGCGAAGATGAAGATTTCAGCATGCTCGCCACGACATTGGGATCAGACCCGTTTGTGGGTCGCGTTCTGACAGGTCGCGTCGAAAGTGGTAAGCTCAAAGTCGGCGCAACGGTACAAGCTTTGTCCCGCATTGGCCAAAAAATCGAACAGTTCCGCGTCACAAAAATCCAAGCATTTCGGGGACTTGCAGCCCAAGATATCGATGAAGCCACAGCCGGTGATATCGTCTCTATCGCGGGTATGTCCAAGGCAACAGTGGCCGACACGATCTGCGCCCTCGCCGTGGATACAGCCCTTGATGCCCAACCAATTGACCCGCCAACGATCACCGTAACCTTTGGAATCAACGACAGCCCCTTGGCTGGACGCGAAGGCAAAAAAGTGCAGTCGCGAGTCATCCGCGAACGTTTGCACAAAGAAGCCGAAAGCAACGTGGCGATCCGCATTGATGACACACCCGGCGGCGACGCGTTTGAGGTCTCTGGCCGCGGCGAATTGCAAATGGGCGTTTTGATCGAAAACATGCGCCGCGAAGGATTCGAACTTTCGATCTCTCGCCCGCAGGTCATCATGAAGGAAGTTGACGGCCAACGCGTTGAACCTATTGAAGAAGCCACAATCGACGTGGATGATGAATACTCGGGCGCGGTGATCGAAAAACTCACAGGCGCAAGACGTGGCGAACTGGCCGAAATGCGCCCTGCTGGCGCTGGCAAGACCCGCATCATCGCGCATGTCCCATCGCGCGGCTTGATCGGGTATCATGGCGAATTTTTGACTGACACACGCGGCACCGGTGTTCTCAACCGCGTGTTCCACAGCTGGTCTCCCTACAAGGGCGCAATCCCTGGCCGTCGCTCAGGTGTGTTGATTTCAATGGAAAACGGTGTGTCCGTTGCTTTTGCTCTGTGGAACCTCGAAGATCGTGGCAGCATGTTTATCGGCGCGCAGGCGCAGGTTTACACCGGCATGATCATCGGCCAACACAGCCGTAACAATGACCTTGAAGTGAACCCGCTCAAGGGCAAGAAACTGACCAACGTGCGTGCCTCGGGAACAGATGACGCTGTGCGTTTAACCACACCGATCACCTTGTCGCTGGAAGAAGCCATCGCTTATATCAATGACGATGAGTTGGTTGAAGTTACGCCCAATTCGATCCGGTTGCGCAAACGCTATCTGGACCCACATGAGCGTAAGCGGCGTTCAAAAACAGCTTAAAAGCGGGATTTTTTTTCCGCTTCGATCCGGTGTGGATCCATGAAATGTTCGATCATGGCCACCGTTGCTTCGGTATAAGCTTGTTCTAAAGGCAGCTCTAACTGCTTGTATAACATAGCTTTTCCCGAAGTGATCGATGGTGCATATCGCGCAGCAAGCGTGTTGGCAAAGGCCATGGCTTTTTCCAACAACGCGTCTTGCGCGTGCACACGAGTAACAAGCCCAGTTCGCAGCCCCCAATCCGCATCAAACATCTCTCCAGAGAGGCCTAATTCGAGCACTTGGTTGCGTGGAACTTTGCGCCCGACAGCCACCGCAGGCGTTGAGCAGAACCCACCATTGTTCACGCCCGGCAGACAAAATTTGGCGTCTTCTGAGACAAACACCAGATCACACGAACTCATCAACTGAAGACCACCGGCGGAGGCGACGCCTTCGACAATTGCCATTGTCGGTTGTGGCAAGCGCGCAAGCGTCAGCATCATATCACTGCACTCTTTGAATAGCACTTCGATATAGGCCCGCCCGTCATCCGGATCTTGGCGATGTCGTTTAATTTCCTTGAGATCATGCCCCGCGCAAAAGATGCGCCCCGCGCCGTGCACAACCACCATCCGCACGTCCGAATTGCCCGCAGCGTTGTCCAACGAGGCTTGAAGCGCGCGGATCATGCCCAGTGACAACGGATGTGCAGGCGCTGCGCCCAATTGGATCGTCAGCACGCCATCTGTGATTGTCTCAACCAGATGGCCTTGGCTCAATGTTTGGTTCATGTCGCGTCCTCCCGCGCGCGGATCATGCCCGCACACAGGGAGGTTTGGCAAGCTACTCGCTGATCTCTACGACCATCAATTCGCGTTCAGACGCGTCGCGTGCATGGCTTAGCGCCTGTTGGTATTCGCTCGAGTTGTAGCATTCAACAGCGCGTTCCAATGATGGGAACTTAGCCACAACATTACGCGGGCGTTCTTGCCCTTCAAGCTGCACAAAACGGCCGCCACGCGCGACAAAAACGCCGTCATGCTTGGCAATCGCTGGCCCCGCTAATTCAGCATATTTTGCGTATGATTCCGGATCCGTAACCGTCACATGCGCGATCCAAAGAGCACCCATTTTCTATCCTTCCAATATAGCTTCTGCCGCTTTAATCGCAGCTTCGGCGTTGGCCGCATCCTTGGCCCCACCTTGCGCCATATCCGGACGACCACCGCCACCTTTGCCGCCCAATTCTGCGACGACAACTTTCACAAGGTCAACCGCGCTTACGTTGACAACTGCGTCAGCAGTTACACCCGCAGCAACAGCCACTTTATCCCCGCCATCAGCGATCAGCAAAACTGCGCCAGAGCCGATTTGCGACTTATAATCATCAATCAGCGGGGGCAGATCTTTGCCTGTCACGCCTTGAAGCACTTTAGCAACAAACTTCAAGCCATTGATTTCTTTTATCTCGTCGTTGGAATTTCCTCCGCCGCCCATCGCCAAATCACGGCGCAGCTGCGCGACCTCATTCTCTAGTTTTTTGCGCTCGTCCAACAAAGCTTTCACCCGCGTTGGCACATCAGCGGCTGGTGATTTCAGCTCCAGCGCCGTTGCCGCCAACAGTTGATCTTGATTGCGCAAATGATCCAGCGCGAATTGTCCGGTCAACGCCTCGATACGGCGCACCCCAGAACTTGAAGCCGAGTCGCCGAGCATCACAAACGCACCAATATCGCCCGTGTGTCGCACATGCGTGCCGCCGCACAATTCCAGCGAATAGGTCATGCCGTCGCTGCCCTTGCCCGTCTGGGCCTGCCCCATAGAGACCACGCGGACTTCATCGCCATACTTTTCCCCAAACAACGCCTGCGCGCCCAAAGCGCGGGCATCGTCCGGCGTCATGATCCGGGTTTCAACCGCAGAGTTCTGGCGGATATATGTATTCACTTCGGCCTCGACCCGCGTCAATTCCTCCGCGTTCATCGCTTTGGAGTGCGAGAAATCGAAGCGTAGACGATCTTCAGCATTCAAAGACCCGCGCTGCGAGACATGTTCGCCAAGCGCATTGCGCAGAGCTTCGTGCAGCAAGTGAGTTGCTGAGTGATTGGCCCGAATGGCAGTTCTGCGGGCGGGATCAACATTAAGAGACGCCCCTTCCCCCTTGGAAAGGCTTCCTTTTACGACTTCCGCGATATGAATGAACACATCTGCTGTTTTCTGTGTGCTGGTCACACGTGCCTCAGCGGTATCAGTTCGGATCACGCCCGTGTCGCCAACTTGCCCACCGCTTTCAGCGTAAAATGGTGTTTGGTTTAATGCGATTCGCACCGTGTCCCCCTTGGACACAGTATCAACGACCACACCGTCTTTAATCAAAGCAACGATCTGCCCTTCGGCGGTTTCTGTATCGTAGCCTAGAAAATCGGTGGTTCCATCAGTATCGGCCACATCAAACCATACGGCCGCATCTGTCGCTTCACCGGACCCAGACCATGCCGCGCGAGCTTTCGCTTTTTGCTCGGCCATGGCCGTGTCAAAGCCATCTGTATCAACGGCCAAACCTTTTTCGCGCAAGGCGTCTTGCGTCAGATCAAGCGGGAAACCGTAAGTGTCATAAAGCTTAAACGCCGCCGCCCCGGACATGTTTTGCCCTTCATCAAGGCCAGCCACTTCGTCTTCAAGCAGGCGCAGACCCCGGTCCAATGTCTGTTTGAAACGCGTTTCTTCTTGTTCCAAAGTCTCGGTTATCAACGGTTGGGCTTGTCCCAACTCAGGATATGCCGCGCCCATTTGTTGCACCAAGGCAGGCACCAAACGATACATGACCGGGTCGGATGCCCCAAGCAAATGCGCGTGCCGCATCGCCCGACGCATAATCCGGCGCAACACATAGCCGCGTCCTTCATTTGACGGCATGATACCATCAGCAATCAGAAACGACGTTGAGCGCAAATGGTCCGCAATGACGCGGTGATGCACATTTTGATCTCCGAAAGGGTCCACGCCGGTTGCATGCGCGGAAGCTTCGATCAGCGCCTTCATCGTGTCCGTGTCGTAGTTGTCGTGACTGCCCTGCAGCAAGGCACCAATCCGCTCTAATCCCATGCCGGTGTCGATGGATTGCATATCCAGCGCCTTCATGGAGCCGTCCTCGAACTGCTCGTTCTGCATGAAAACGATGTTCCAGATTTCGATGAACCGGTCACCGTCTTCCTCTGGGGAGCCGGGAGGACCACCCCAAATGTGCTCGCCATGATCGTAGAAAATTTCGGTGCAAGGACCGCAAGGCCCAGTTGGCCCCATCTGCCAGAAATTGTCCGATGTGGCGATGCGGATGATCCGGTCTTGTGGGATACCAACCTTCTGCCAAATCTGGGCAGCTTCATCATCAGTGTGGTAAACCGTGACATACAGCTTGTCCTTCGGGATACCAAATTCGCCGGTGATCAAATTGAATGCAAACGCAATGGCGTCTTCTTTGAAATAGTCCCCAAAGCTGAAATTTCCCAACATTTCGAAGAACGTATGGTGGCGCGCTGTGTAGCCCACATTGTCAAGATCGTTGTGTTTACCCCCCGCCCGCACACATTTCTGAGACGACGTCGCGCGTTGGTAGTCGCGTGTCTCTAAGCCTGTGAATAGGTTTTTGAACTGCACCATTCCGGAATTTGCAAACATCAAGGTCGGATCGTTGCGCGGCACCAGCGGGCTGGATGGCACAATCGCATGACCTTGTTTTTCAAAGTAATTCAGAAACGTGCTGCGGATGTCGTTCAGCGTGGCCATTGTCGTCATATCCCGGGCAAAAGTGTCAACACTTTCGACATAGCCCCCGTCTTACAAACTGTCCACAGGACCAAACGACAAAGGGCCACCCGTGGGCAGCCCTGTCATCTTCATTCGTGTCTGGATTTAGTCTTCCAGAATATCGTCATCGGCCTTCTTTTCGATTTCCGGCATATCGAAATCCAACCCATGCGCGCCACGGATTTTGTCTTCGATATCCAACGCCATATGTGCGTTGTCTTTCAGGAAGGTTTTGGCATTTTCCCGTCCTTGCCCGATCCGCTCATCACCGTAAGAGAACCAAGATCCAGATTTATCCACGATCCCGGCCTTCACGCCCAGATCAAGCAACTCGCCCATTTTCGAGATGCCTTCGCCATACATGATGTCGAATTCAACTTGCTTGAACGGTGGCGCCACTTTGTTTTTCACGACTTTGACCCGCGTCGCGTTGCCGACAATTTCGTCACGATCCTTCAACGCGCCAATCCGGCGGATATCAAGGCGAACCGAAGAGTAGAATTTCAGTGCATTGCCGCCGGTGGTAGTTTCAGGCGAACCAAACATAACACCGATTTTCATTCTGATTTGGTTGATGAAGATTACCATGCAATTGGAACGGCTGATCGAGCCTGTCAACTTGCGCATGGCTTGGCTCATCAAACGCGCTTGAACGCCAACGGAGCTGTCACCCATGTCACCTTCAAGTTCAGATTTTGGCGTCAAAGCTGCAACCGAATCGACGACGACCATATTTACGGCGCCTGACCGCACCAAGGTGTCTGTAATTTCGAGAGCTTGCTCGCCTGTATCGGGCTGCGAAATAAGCAACTCATCAATGTCCACGCCAAGCTTTTTAGCGTATTGCGGGTCTAGAGCGTGCTCCGCATCCACGAAGGCACAGACGCCGCCCTTTTTTTGCTGCTCTGCGATGCAATGCAGCGTCAGAGTGGTTTTCCCCGAGGATTCAGGGCCGTAGATTTCGATAATCCGCCCCATTGGCAAGCCGCCAATCCCAAGTGCGATGTCCAAACCCAACGATCCGGTCGAGCTGGCTACAATATCTTGCACAGCGTTTTCATCGCCGAGCTTCATGATCGAGCCTTTACCAAACTGCCGCTCAATTTGAGCCAGAGCTGAATCCAGCGCCTTTTGTTTGTCCGCGTTTTTCTTACTGTCCATGGTCAAAAGATCTGCCGTTGCCATTGCTATTGTCCCTTCTTGTCACACCGATTGGTGGGCGGCAATCATTGCCTATGTTCGCCTCTTGTTCTGTATGAGATCAAAAGGAGAACATTTCAATACAAATTTTACTTAACCCAATGTGGTGAGGACGTGTTAAATAAGGATTTACGCGACAGAGACCAAAGGTAGAACACACTCATATGCTTGTATTTTATAAAGAAAACTTAGTTTTCTTGTCTGTCCCCAAGACCGGCACAACCGCCTATGAAACCGCGCTACGTGACCGTGCGGACATCGTTATTTCAGATCCACCTTTGTTGAAACATGCACCAGTCTATCGCTACAATCGTTTTTTGCGCCCAATGTTTGTGAACGTCTGCGACCGTGATCCCGATTTGATCGCTGTTATGCGCGAACCTATCTCATGGTTGGGCAGCTGGTATCGGTATCGTCGTCGCCCTTTTATGCTAGGCAAGCCAAATGCCACGCATGACATCAGCTTCGATACCTTTGTTGACGGATACACAAAAGGTAACAAGCCGGGCTACGCAAACGTTGGAAATCAGTCCAAGTTCCTAGAAACCCAAGCCAATGGGTGTGGTGTAAGCCATCTGTTTCGATACGAAGATCCCGCCAAGTTGAACAGTTTTCTGGAGGATCGGTTGGGGCAAACGATCAACACCAAAAGGGAAAACGTGTCACCTGAAATGGACTTGCAACTTTCTGAAAAAACGGAAGAAAAACTGCGTCGAAAATGCGCAAATGACTTCTCTCTTTATGACAGTATTGCCTAGTGCAGCTGACTATGAACCGTCTCAGCCAAGTCGGTGAGCGAAAAAGGTTTGGGTAAGAACACGGAATTCGGGATGCGCGATTGCGTTTCGTCAAAACTATCTTCTGCATAGCCAGAGACAAACACAACGCGCGTATCAGGCCGTTCGATCAACGCCTGCTTTACCCATGACGGTCCATCCATGCCAGGCATCACAACATCCGTTACGAAAACGTCGACATTCAACGATTCGTCTCTCAGGGTTTCAAGAGCCGCCTCCGCGCTCTCCGCTTCCAGCACTGTATAGCCTCTCATACGCAGCGCGCGGCTGGCAAAGGCACGAACAGGGGCTTCGTCCTCGACCAGAAGGATGACACCTTCCCCGTGCGCCGGAAGTGGCTTTGGCAAAGTTTTTTCTTCAACCTGTTCAAGCACCTCGTCTTGGCGATCTTGCGCTGGAAGATACAAAGTGAACCGCGTCCCAGTCCCAACAACCGAATCTACGAAAATGAAACCGCCAGTTTGTTTGACGATACCGTAAGCGGTGGAAAGGCCCAGACCCGTGCCTTCATCTGTGCGTTTGGTGGTATAAAACGGCTCAAACACTTTTTGCAGCTTATCAGGCGGAATACCGACGCCGTCATCTGACACCGTCACACATACGTAAGCCCCCGCCGCCACGGTTGCGTTATCTCGCACCAAGGGTTGGGTAAGTTCCGCAAACTCGCAAGTCAGGCGGATTTCCCCACCTTCCTGCATCGCGTCACGCGCATTCACAACAAGGTTCATCAAAACCTGTTCCAATTGCCGTTTATCCGCACGAATGGGCGGTAATACAGGATCAAAACTTGTTTTGAGCGACACGCGTTCGCCGACCAATCGGTTCAGCAAATGGGTCAAATCTGCCAATGTATCACGCATATCGAGTGTCTTAGGTCGTAGAGTTTGCTTCCGAGAAAATGCGAGAAGCTGACTAACCAAAGCGGCCGCCCTGTTTGCATTTTGGTTGATCTGCACAAGATCGGCGTAATCCGGGTCTCCTTGGTCGTGGCGCAGCAAGAGCAGGTCACAATGACCAGAGATCGCCGTCAAAAGGTTGTTGAAGTCATGGGCGACACCGCCCGCAAGTTGACCAATCGCTTGCATTTTTTGACTTTGTACGAATTGCGCCTCGAGTGTTTTCAACTCTGTAGCGTCGCTCAACACCGCAATGAGCGCGGCACCTTCGTCGCTTTGAACGACATTCAAGGTAACTTGAACAAAGACTTCTTTGTCGTCTCGCGTCAGGCGCAGAAATTCAGAATTCTGTCCAGCGCGCCCATCCAAAGTGTCACGTAACCAATCCCGAATGGAGCGGCCCAGCCCCTCCATCAATTCCCCAAGCAACACACCTTCGTTTAATTCATCCCCCACCAATAACTTTGCGGAGCTGTTGAAGGCACGAACATCGCCTTCGGGAGACACACGTAACAATGGCACCGGCAACTCTTCAATCGCTTGCCAGCCTTCGGACTTCACAGTTTCACCCGCGGGCAACAGATATAACGCACGACGCCCCGCGCCCGCGTCCAGCTCGCATGGGATCACAACGATGTTTCCATTTTCGGAAGATAGTTCCGCCGGTTGGCCCGACGTTATCGGGCGAATGGCAAACAAGCGATCCAAGGATTTCACGCGGCGCCCAATCATGGAGCGTGCCGCATCGTTCATCGACAAAATCGCTTCGCCGCGCCCCAACATGATCAAAGGCAATTGAGGTCCTGATGAACGCATCGTTGTATGATGTTCAACAATGTCTTCGAGGCGCCAGATCAAACGGGAGCTACCCATTTTATGCACCGACACGCGCACATGACCTTTGCGGGTAACGACATCTTCGCGGGCGGCATTGTTTTGTTCAGTCGCGAGTTTCAATCGGTGCAAGATCGGAGCGGGATTCGCAAAAACAGGTTTCAACGTGCCAGCCAACGTGTCGGAAACCCAACCGTCGCACCGCTTCTTGGCGACCCTATTTGCGTATAACAACTCCCCGTCATCATCCGTCACAAAGCTGGCAATGATGTCTTCGGCAATGAAGTCCGACAGGCTGCGTTCTTCCATTTGCGCGTGCGAAGACGTGCGCCACCAAATGGTTGAGAAGACAATAAGCAACGCGATAATTGCCGCCGTGGCCGCCATTAAAGCCAGTTGAGGCACACCTGCAGGAGCAACAAATGCGAGCACGGCAAACAATACAGCAGCTAAACAAAGACTGCGCCCCTTGCCTTTGGCGCGATGAGCAACCCGCACTAATCCTGCCCCGTTAGATGCCTGCATTTGCGTCCTCATGCTCCGAATCGTTGAACCATTACGGTCGTAGATTGGTTAAGACGCAATTAACCGCCGTTAACCATAATAGCCGAAATGTACCAAAGCTCGGTGCAAGGGCTTGAGAATCAACATAACACGCATGAAGAGAAAGTCTAAGATTATGCTCGGATAAGTAGAGAAAGGAAAAATCCGTCTCCGTCAGGGCTCACATGCCAGACATGTTCGTCTTTCAAAGTCCAGCCTGAATTTTCACTCAAGAAGCTTAAAATACGCGTAGAATTCTCCGGTTTGAAAACCGAACACGTGACATAAGCGAGGCATCCTTTCGGCGCAACAAACCGCATCGCGTCCTGCAAAACAGATGCTTGCATAGCCTCAAGTTCTTCCAGACGATCTGGGGTGAAACGCCATTTCGCATCTGGAGAACGACGCCATGATCCACTTCCCGAACAAGGTGCGTCTACCAAAACGAGGTCGAATTGTTGTTGGACCTCAGCCAAATCCGTTACGATTTTGACGTCTGCACCTGCGCGCGCCGCACGTTCTGGAATGTCACGCATGCGGCGCTCGTCGATATCATGCGCCCAAACCTGCGCCCCTGTTGCCATGGCCACAGCCAATGATTTGCCCCCACCCCCCGCACAAAAATCAAGGACTCGCGCACCGGGTTCCAGATCAAGACGGTCAACAACGGCTTGGCTGCTCGCATCTTGCAGCTCAAAACGCCCATCCATGTAAGCTTGTGTTTGCACCAATTGCCGTGGACGTGTGAGCACCGTGAGAGCCGATGCAGAAAGCGGATTGGTCCGCGTTTCAATATCGTATGACGCCAATTCAGATTGCAGATCGTCCCGAGAGGTTTTGCGCAAATTTACCCGAATGCTAATCGGCGCGCGGGTGCCAAGCATGTCGGCAGCAGCCATTGCATCCTGCCCAAGACTGTCCTTGAAGACCGGTATCAACCAATCAGGCAGGTTCCACGCGTCCTGATCAACAGGGGCCGTCACAGGTGCCGCTTCGTCATCGCTTAGAATATCAGGTGCATGGCCAACACCGGAAAACATGTCCGCCAAGCCGACATCTTGCGCACGCATGGCACCGATCATGACAGCGCGCCCCGTCGTGTCCGGCCATCGAGTCCCGCCCAGATGCGCAAAACTGCGCAAATTGCGCAACGCATCAAAGACGTGGTCGCGCACGGCGGCCCGGTCTTTGGATCCTGCAAACCGACTGCCTCGCGCCCATCGGGTCAAGGCTTGTTCGGCTGGCGTGCCCATTAGAACGAGATCAATGATCTCTATCGCCGCCGAGACGCGTGCACCCGGTGTCATATCCGACCCATCTGCGCGTTACATGACACGGTAATTCGGGCTTTCACGGGTAATTTGCACATCATGGACATGGCTTTCTTTAAGACCTGCGCCGGTGATTTTGACGAAATTGCAGTTCTGGCGCATCTCATCCACGGTTGCGCATCCAGTATACCCCATCGCCGCGCGTAAGCCCCCGACCAATTGGTGCACGACGGCCCCGGCACTGCCTTTGTAGGGCACTTGGCCCTCGATCCCTTCTGGGACAAGCTTGTCAGACGCCGCGTCCGCTTGGAAATAACGATCCGCAGACCCACGCGCCATAGCGCCCAAAGAACCCATGCCACGGTAGCTTTTGAAGCTGCGGCCTTGGTACAGGATCACTTCACCCGGGCTTTCATCTGTGCCCGCAATCATAGAACCGACCATGGCACAGGATGCACCTGCAGCGATCGCTTTAGCAAAGTCACCAGAGAATTTGATGCCGCCATCCGCAATGACGGGCACATTGCCTGCCGCTTTTGCGCAATCCATGATGGCTGTCAGTTGCGGCACCCCAACACCCGCAACCATGCGTGTGGTACAGATCGACCCAGGGCCGATGCCAACTTTCACGCCATCAGCGCCCGCATCAATCAAAGCACGCGCACCATCGCCAGTTGCCACATTGCCCGCTAGCACTTGCACGTTGTTGGAAAGCGCTTTGACCCGCTCCACGGCTTTTGCCACACCTTCGCTGTGACCATGTGCGGTATCGATCACGATCATATCCACGCCCGCTTCGATCAAAGCTTGTGAGCGATCAAATCCGACATCCCCAACCGTGGTCGCAGCAGCCACCCGCAAACGCCCCAAGTCATCTTTACACGCTGTCGGGTTCAAAACAGCTTGCTCCGTATCTTTGAGTGTCAAAAGTCCGGTCAATTTGCCGTCTTCGTCTGTGATCAACAGTTTTTCGATCCGACGTGCACGCATTAGGCTGATCGCTTCGTCGCGATCAGCGGGTTCGCGCAGGATGGCCAAATTATCTGAGCTCATCATGACGCTTACCGGGGTGTCATCTTTCTGCGCAAACCGCATATCGCGATTGGTGACGATCCCGACCACGCGGCGGTTTTCGTCAACAACGGGAAAACCCGTGAAGCGGTAGCGTTCGATCAACAGTTTCGCGTCGGCGAGTGTTTGGTTCGCATTCAACGTGACCGGGTTATACACGATGCCAGATTCAAAGCGCTTTACCCGGCGGACTTCGCGGGCTTGTTCTTCGACATTGAGGTTGCGGTGAATAACGCCCATGCCACCTGCTTGAGCCATCGCGATGGCCATTCGGCCTTCGGTCACAGTATCCATAGCAGAGCTGAGAAGTGGGATGTTCAATGCGATAGATTGGGTGACACGCGTGCGTGTATCCGCTGTTGATGGCAGCACGCTGGACGCCGCTGGAACCAAAAGAACATCATCAAAGGTGAGTGCCTCGCGAATCTCCATTTGTACCTCGTCATGGGAGTTTCATTTGGCAGTTTCCTATTTCACGGAGTGTTGCGAATGGAAAGAGGCAATGCTCACACATCTGGCCACAACGCGATCCTATCCCTGTATGCGTTCATTTCAGCGGGATCTGGCTTGTGACAAGGCCACTCTTGTCGCAAGGTTCAACCGATACATTTCAGCAAAGGCGCCCACATGACAAAACACGGCTATGAAAGCGGGCGGCTTGATTTGCCCTTTGTTGGAATTGCCACGTTTGGCAAACGCCCCTATCAACCCGACTGGTCCGTTTTGGATGCCGATGTTGCCGTTCTCGGCGCGCCTTATGATTTTGGCACGCAGTGGCGCTCTGGCGCGCGCTTTGGGCCGCGGGCGGTGCGCGAAGCATCCACCTTGTTTTCCTTTGGACACGCGGGCGCCTTTGATCACGAAGATGAGGCGACCTACTTGCCCGGTTCTGTCCGAATTGTGGACATGGGCGACGCTGACATTGTTCACACAGATACCGAAACCAGCCATGCAAACATCGAGTTAGGCGTTCGTGCGGCCCTAAAGGCCGGCGCCCTGCCCGTCACTATTGGCGGCGATCATTCGATCAACATTCCCTGTATTCGCGCCTTCGACGATCAAGGTGACATTCACATTTTGCAGATCGATGCGCATTTGGATTTCGTCGATGAGCGCCACGGTGTGCGTCATGGTCACGGAAACCCGATGCGACGTGCGGCCGAGCAATCTTATGTGACGGGTCTGACACAAGTCGGCATTCGCAATGTGTCCTCCACGGCGCGCGAAGGTTATGAGGATGCGCGCAAAATGGGGTCGGATATTCTATCCGTGCGCCAAGCCCGCAAACTTGGACCAGAAGCGGTGGCGGACCGAATTCCAGACAAAGCGCGGGTCTATATCACGATCGATATTGACGCGTTTTGCCCATCAATCGCGCCGGGAACGGGAACTCCGTCGCATGGAGGTTTTTTGTACTATGATGTTCTGGAATTGTTGCAACAGGTCGCAATGAAGCACGAGATCGTTGGAATCGATCTGGTCGAAGTTGCGCCAGATTATGATCAGTCCGGCTCAACAGCGATTCTCGCCGCGCAAGTTTTGCTTAACCTGCTGGGCTTCATTTTTTATCACAAGGGGCACTAGACGCGGTCCAGAGCTGTACCCGGCGCAAAAAAGTGAGCGCTGGCATGCAAAAAGACGCTGCACGTCATCAAACTGACGTGCTTTGGCTTTCGCTCCTGTGATGCGCCCCTATGCTCGGCCAAAATTCACCAAGCAGGCAGATCATGAGCACAGATCCACTCGTCGTCTTCACCCCTTCTGGCAAGCGCGGCCATTTTGCAGTCGGCACCCCAATTCTGACAGCTGCACGTCAACTTGGCGTCGACTTAGATTCCGTATGTGGCGGGCGTGGCATTTGCTCTAAGTGCCAGATCACCCCATCTTACGGCGAGTTTCCAAAACACGGCGTGACCGCAAAAGATGGTGCGCTGTCTGAATGGAACTCGGTGGAGCAGCGGTATCAAGACAAACGCGGGCTTTTGGAAGGTCGTCGTTTGGGCTGTCAGGCGCAAGTTCACGGCGACATTGTGATCGATGTCCCGCCGGAAAGTCAGGTGCATAAGCAAGTCGTGCGTAAGGCCGCCGCCATTCGCGACATCACAATGGACCCGGCCACGCGGTTGTATTTCGTGCAAGTCGAAGAACCAGACATGCATGAGCCAACGGGTGACTTCGAACGTCTTGCACAGGCGCTGGAAGAACAGTGGAACATTTCGGGTATCCGTGCTTCGCTTGATCTGATGCGCAAACTGCAACCCACATTGCGCAAGGGCAAATGGGAGGTCACCGTGGCCGTGCACAAAGGCCACCGCGACAACGAGCATCGCATTTTGGACATCTGGCCCGGCCTGCATGAAGACGGCCTATATGGGCTTGCCATCGACTTAGGATCGACCACAATTGCCGCGCATCTTTGCGATTTGGTCACGGGCGATGTGAAGGCATCATCCGGGGTTATGAACCCGCAAATTAGGTTTGGTGAAGACCTGATGAGCCGAGTCAGTTATTCCATGATGAACCCCGGCGGCGACATCGAGATGACCCAAGCCGTACGGGCCGCCATCAACGATCTGGTTACGGAAATTGCCACAGACGCTGCCATCGATCCAACGCTCATTGTTGAGGCTGTGTTTGTGTGCAATCCCGTAATGCACCATTTGTTACTCGGCATTGATCCCGTTGAATTGGGCCAAGCCCCGTTTGCGTTGGCCACATCGGCTTCGGTTTCTTTGGATGCGCCCGAACTTGATCTGAACGCGATGAACCACAATGCTCGCGTGTTCCTACTTCCTTGCATTGCAGGCCATGTCGGTGCGGATGCGGCAGCCGTGGCCTTGTCCGAAGAACCCGGCAAATCCAAGGACTTGGTGCTGGTTGTTGATGTCGGCACCAATGCGGAAATTCTGCTCGGCGACACATCGCGCGTTCTCGCGTGTTCATCCCCCACTGGCCCTGCGTTTGAGGGCGCACAAATCAGTTCCGGTCAACGCGCAGCCCCCGGAGCGATAGAGCGGATTGAAATCGACCCAACAACCAAAGAGCCACGTTTTCGCATAATCGGTAGCGATCTTTGGTCAAACGAAGAAGGGTTTGCCGAAGCCGCAAGCACCGGGATTACCGGCATTTGTGGCTCTGGCATCATCGAAGCCGTTGCCGAAATGCGCCTTGCAGGTCTGCTGGACGCAAGTGGGTTAATCGGATCAGCCGAACAAACCGGAACGCAACGTTGTCAAGCAACGGGGCGCACACATGAATACGTTATTCATGATGCAACAGAGACAGGTGGCCCTCGGATCACAGTCACCCAAACCGACATCCGCGCTATCCAATTGGCAAAATCCGCGCTTTACGCCGGGGCGCGTTTGTTGATGGACGAAATCGGTGTTGAAACCGTAGATCGAATTGTTCTCGCGGGCGCCTTTGGCGCACATATCTCGTCAAAGCACGCAATGGTATTGGGCATGATTCCAGATGCGCCTTTGGACAAGGTGACCAGCGCTGGCAACGCAGCGGGCACAGGCGCGCGCATCGCGCTTTGCAGCGTTGAAGCGCGCAAAGAGATCGAAACGACAGTTCGGGAAATAACCAAAGTCGAAACCGCCCTCGCCCCGAAATTCCAAGAGCATTTCGTGAACGCATCCGCGATCCCTAACGCGCTCGACCCGTTTCCAATCCTCAATTCCATCATAACTTTGCCAAGTGTCAGCTTCAACACTGGCGGCGGTGAAGGCGAAACATCTGGGGGGCGTCGTCGACGCAGACGTGGATGAGCAACGCGGATCAAGCTGAATTCTGGTCCGGGACATCGGCGCAGGCTTGGGTCGATCATCAAGATGCAATGGATCACTTGTTGGCGCCCGTCTTAGACCTATTAATGCAAGCCGCTGACATCAAACCCGGCGAAACGATCCTAGATATTGGCTGCGGCACTGGTACAAGTACATTGCGTGCGGCCCATTCCGCCGGAGCAAATGGTCATGTGCTTGGCGTCGACATCTCCGCGAGGCTCTTGGCCCTGGCCAAAGAACGTCTCGCGCATTTAGGCAACGCCAACATAGAAGAAGCCGATGCTCAAACCGCCACCTTTGGAGATCGATTTGACAAGATGATCTCCCGGTTTGGCGTGATGTTCTTCGCAGACACTGCGGCGGCTTTCACCAACATTGCTCAAGCGCTAAAACCGGGAGCACCGCTGGTCATGGTGGCGTGGTCCGATGTTCGCCAAAATCCGTTCTTCACGCGACCCGCCGCGGCAGCACGATCCGTATTTGGTGATTTGCCGAAAACCGATCGCTCCCAACCCGGCCCGTTTGCTTTTGAAGATCCCAACAGAGTACGCAACGCGCTTCAATCCGCTGGATTGGCAGACATCAACATCGTCGAATCACGTTTAAATTTAACTCCGCGTGGAAATTTGGATGATCTTGCCGAATTGTGCCTTGAAATTGGCCCGGCCGCTTCGGCGATGCAGAAACTGGAGGGCACGGCTCAGCACCGCAGCCAGCTCAAAGCAGAAATAATACGTCAATTTGAACCTTGTCAGTCCGACAACGCCAGTTCAATTCCGGCTTTGATCCACCTTATTTGCGCGCGCAATCCAGTGCACCTTGCTTGATCTATAAAGAATGAGCCCTTTTAAACTTGGGCTTCAGGTCAGCCTGCGACTCTTTGTGCGACGTAAGGAAATAGTAGGAATTGTGACATAAGCAGACAAAACCTGACAAATAGGCGCACGACATGACCACACATGATCCGACCTTGCATCCCAACGCAATCGGCAATTTAGCCGTAGCAGCCGACCAAATCGGTTTTGAAATCGTTGATATTTCCGGTTTCTTTGACCTCGTCGAAATGCAGGCCAAGGGCCAAATGGATGCGCTTAAACAACTCAACTCCTCGGCAAGCACAGTCGAAGCCGCGACGGCCAAGGTCCGAAAGGCCTCAACCGAACTGTCCAGCGCGGCCAGCCAAACACGCGGTTCCGTTAAACAAACTGTCGATCGTGTGCGTAGCTCTAGTGAAAACGCTCAGCACATGGCATCGTGGGTGTCCGAGCTATCGGATCGTACAGTCACAGTTTCCGACACGCTAAAAGCGACAAAGACCAACAATCAGCAAATCGTGTCAATTGCTCGACAAGTTAACATCTTGGCCATCAACGCTAAAATTGAAGCGGCCCGCGCTGGTGAAGCAGGCCGTGGATTCAGCGTCGTTGCCGACGCCATTAACGAGCTATCGCAAAAAACAGGCAATGCTGCCGTCGAAATTTCTCAGAACATCGAAACCCTAACCAGTTGGATTATGAATCTTTCGGAAGAGGCGCAAAACATCGCAGACAAAGCTACGACCATTCTGGAAAACTCCGAACTGAACAATCAAAGCCTTTCGGAAATGCAATCAGCAACAGCTGCAAGCCATAAACAATCCGAGGATATCGCACGTGAAGTCGAAACTATGCGGTCCGCTCTGGAAACATTTGCCCCAAGCTTGTCTGGCATTGAAAATGCGGTTTCTTCAACAACAGACGGGATCGAGACCGCGCATGCTCGCTTAAACAAACTTATTGATACGTCAGAACAAGTCGTTCAATCCGTCGCAAGTATCGGTGGTGCGAGTGCAGATTCACGTTTCTTCACTTTTGTTCAATCCGCTGCAAAGCAAATTTCAGAATTGTTCGACGCGGCCATCGCGTCGGGTGAAATCAGTGCTGCTCAAATGTTCGACGAGACCTACACCCCAATTTCAGGTACCAACCCAGAACAGGTCAAAACCGCATTCACCGATCTGACGGACAAACTCCTGCCCGCTATTCAAGAACCTGCATTGGATTTTGATGAACGCGTCGTTTTTTGCGCCGCTGTGGACAAAAACGGTTACCTTCCAACGCATAATTTGAAGTTCTCACAACCGCAAAGCGATGATCCCGTTTGGAACACTGGAAACTGCCGAAATCGACGCATCTTCGATGATCGGGTCGGCATGAAAGCAGGAACAAGCACCTCCCCCTTCCTGTGCCAAGTTTACCGGCGCGACATGGGAGGTGGCAATTTCACGATGATGAAAGACGTGTCAGCACCAATCTACGTCGGTGGTCGGCATTGGGGTGGGTTACGATTTGCAGTGACACTTTAACGCCCTTTCCGGTCGAGCACAGCAATGAGCCAGCTCCTACTCTTTAGAAGTCTACGCTATATAGATTTGAACATTCCATATTCGAAGCATTTGTTCTCAGCAAGTTTCACTAGACCGCATCAAGACAAACAGTTGATGCGCTAACAACTTCTCATCAAAAAATTTATTACTGTCAAAAAAAGACGCCGCAACTTCAAGCGAAGTGCGGCGCCAGGTTATGCGTATCTCACGTGGGACCCAGTTTCATCTAAAACCGAAACAGGACATTCGGTAAGGCCGGGGACAGGAAATGGCCGATCAGAACAGGCAGTGTTCGTTGATGATCCGGCGTGAGCGCGCAGGCAGAAAAAAGAAAAATCTACATCATATTTGGCAAATGTAAGGAAGCGACCAACATTACACTCAAAGCGGCCGCCCCGATTGCGTCCTGTAACAGCGTCGTTTGACTGCGTGTCACAATGGCTTTGATGTCTTTTAACGTTGTCATATTGACCTCCCGGCGGCTGAAATTCGCAATGTCGTTTAGCTTGTTGCCTATTTGTTCTCATTTTTTTTCGCCCCCGTAAAGAACTTTTTAAGAACATTTGTGAACTAAATTAGTTCACCGACAACAAAACCAACCTAACCAACTGAAATCAAACGGATCGCTTCGTCCTGTCGCATCAACCAAAGTAACAATCTCACGGATCGTCCTCGTTCAGTTTGGAGTGTTGGATCTTGAACAAGCAATGCTCTTGCATCGGAATGAGCAATCTCCATCAAATCAGCCTGTCGCTCTAAGTCAGCAATCCGAAACCGGGGCATACCCGATTGAGCCGTCCCAATGAGATCACCTGAGCCCCGCATTTGCAGGTCTGTTTGCGCAATTTCAAAACCGTCTTCACTGCGCCGCAGAACTTCCAGTCGCTGTTTCCCAGTTTCACTCAAGGGTGCCTGATACACCAATAGACAGGTCGATTGCGCGTCTCCGCGACCAACACGGCCACGCAATTGATGCAATTGTGCCAGCCCAAAACTCTCGGCCCGCTCGATCACCATAATGGTTGCGTTGGGGACATTCACACCGACTTCAATCACAGTTGTCGCAACGAGAACTTTGGTATCCCCATTTTGAAACCGCGCCATTGCGAGGTCTTTTTCAGCTGGCGCCATTTGGCCATGCACCAAGCCCACAACGCCTTCACCCAATGCTGCGCGTAGATGTTTGAAACGTTCTTCCGCAGCGACAAGATCAACGATTTCGCTTTCTTCGACCAACGGGCAAACCCAATAAGCCTGTCTCCCCTCGGATGCGGCAGCTTGTAATCGAGACACCACTTCTTCGATACGGCTATCAGAAATCAGTGCTGTTGTGATCGGTTTACGCCCTGCTGGTTTTTCGTCCAGAACCGACACGTCCATATCCCCATATTGGGTCAAAGCAAGAGAACGGGGTATGGGAGTCGCGGTCATAACCAACACATCAACGGCCGCCCCCTTACGTCCCAATTCCAAACGCTGTTTCACGCCAAACCGATGTTGTTCGTCCACGATCCCGATTCTCAGGTCGGCAAATTCAACATCTTTTTGAAATACGGCATGCGTTCCAACCAGGATATGGATGTCCCCTCTGGCGAGAGCTGACAGCTTCGCAGCACGTTCCTTCCCTTTGTCACGCCCGGTTAACAATTCCAAGACCACGCCGGCATCTTCCGCAAGAGGTTGCAACCCCTCAAGGTGTTGTCGTGCAAGGATTTCTGTTGGGGCCATCATTACACCCTGCCCGCCCGCTTCGACTGCGACCAAAAGAGCCATAAATGCCACCAGCGTTTTCCCGGAACCAACATCGCCTTGCAACAATCGGTTCATTCGGTGGTTGGATGCCATATCTACACAAATCTCAGAAATAGCGCGGCTTTGTGCAGTCGTTGGCGCGTAAGGAAGCGCTTTCAATACCTTATCCTGAAGCCGCCCTGTGCCTGTTGTCGGCATTCCCGATTTTTTTCGCTGTTGTGCACGCGCCAACGACAAAGTCAGTTGATGCGAAAACAATTCGTCATAGGCCAAACGTTCACGAGCAGGCGACGTCATTGCCAAGTCCATACGCGTCGTCGGGCTATGCGCATCGTAGGTTGCTTGCGCGAAATCCGGCCAACCAGCCTTTGTTTTTTGGGCAGGGTCAATCCACTCGGTGACATCCGGCAACTTCGTCAGAGCGCCAGACACGGCTTTGGTGAACACCTTTTGGGTCACGCCAGACGTCAAGGGGTAAACAGGTTCAAAGATCGGAATTTTACTCGCATCTGCTTCACGTTCAATGAAGTCCGGATGCGGCATTTGCACAGTTCCGTCAAACATTTCCGCCTTACCAGAAACGATCCTGCGTTCACCAATCGGCAACAGCTTTTGAACGTAGTCAGTGTGTGCATGAAAAAAGACGAGTTGAAAGGCGACAGCTGCGTCCTCCACATCCACTCTGTAAGGGCGACCTTTTTGCCGTGGTGGTCGATGCGCACCGATTGTGACTGCGACAGTCAAAACACCTGGCAAATCAGCCCCCTGCACTGTTTCGACAAGGCGTCGATCAATCCCAGAGGCAGGCAAAGTAAACAACAGATCGCGGGGCGCTTGGATGGCCAACCCAGCAAATGCTTGCGCCGTTTTCGGACCGACCCCAGTTAAAGTCTCTAGGCCTGCAAATAAGGGGAATAACGACGCGGGGCGGCCCGTCATAATCCCTCGATCAGCGCCAACCAACCGTCCTCATCCAAGGTTTTAATCCCCAGCTCGCTCGCCTTTTTCGCTTTCGATCCTGCCCCGGGTCCCGCAATCAAAATGTCCGTTTTTGCGGATACGGACCCCGAAACCTTTGCGCCTAAGGTTTCCGCACGCGCCTTGGCTTCCGCGCGCGTCATTTTTTCCAACGTACCAGTAAACACGACCGTTTTACCAACGACAGGACTGTCGACAACAGCAAGCGCAACTTCGTCTTGAATATCCAACTGCGCGGCCAACCGATCAATTGACGCCCGTTCCGCCGCATTTTCAAACGCCGTGACGAGAGAGCCGGCCATCACCTCGCCGACACCGTCAATCGACAGGAGTTCACCCCAAGCTTCGTCTTCTCGGTTTGATGCAGCCCGTAAGGCTGGTTCTAACGCCGACCAGCTGCTGTAATGACGCGCGATCAAATTAGAAGCCTGTTCTCCGACATGGCGAATTCCGAGCGAGAACAGCATCCGTCCCAAGCCGATTCTGCGTTTACTTTCGATGGCTTCAAAGAGCTTTTGCGCCGACTTATCCCCCCATCCTTCACGGTTCTTCAGTTGCTGAACACCCGTTCCAAACCGCTCTTTCAGTGTGAATATATCTGCCGGTTCAGTGATCCAGCCATCTCCGTGGAATTGCTCAACTTGTTTGGCACCCAGCCCCTCGATGTCGAAAGCCCCACGGGACACAAAATGCTTAAGTTTTTCTACGGCCTGTGCAGGACAAATCACGCCGCCAGAGCAACGGCGCACAGCATCACCAGGGTCACGCAACGCAGGGCTGTTGCAATGTGGGCAGACTTGCGGAAACACAAATGGGATCGCGCCGCTCTCGCGTTTGCTAAGGTCGACATCCGCCACCTTTGGAATCACATCGCCAGCCCGGTACACTTGCACCCAGTCGCCAACACGCACATCTTTTCCCTCGCGGATATCAGCGCCCGAATTATCACGTCCTGCGATATAGTCTTCGTTGTGCAAGGTTGCATTCGATACGACCACACCCCCAACTGTGACCGGCGTTAAGCGCGCGACAGGGCTCAATGCTCCTGTTCGGCCCACCTGAATATCAATCGCTTCCAATCGGGTCCAAGCCAATTCGGCAGGGAATTTGTGGGCGATGGCCCAACGCGGTGTTGTTGAACGAAAACCCAATCTCTCTTGCAATTTCAGATGGTTAACTTTGTACACGACACCGTCGATGTCGTATCCTAGAGTGGCGCGTTGCTCTTCAATTTTCCTGTAATGTGAGACCATCGAAACCGGACCAGAGCAAACCGTCGTCAAAGGATTTGTCACGAAATCTAACGCCTTCAAACGGTCAATCGCACCCATTTGCGTCTCGGCCAAGTCATCTGAAACCTCACCCCAAGCATAAGCGAAAAACTTCAATGGTCGCGCCGCAGTAATCGCACTGTTGAGCTGCCTCAAAGATCCCGCTGCCGCATTACGTGGATTTGCAAATATTTTGCCGCCTTTTTCTACCTGAGACGCATTCAGTGCCTCGAAATCAAAATGGCTCATGTAGACTTCGCCACGAATTTCCAAGACATCTGGGGCGCCCGTCAGTTTGTCAGGAATATCCTGGATTGTCCGCGCATTCGCAGTGACGTTCTCGCCCGTTTGCCCATCACCTCGTGTGGCAGCCTGAACAAGCTGTCCTTGTTCGTACCGTAGCGAGAGCGAAAGCCCATCAATCTTAGGTTCAGCCGTGAAAGCAAGAACATCGTCATCCGCAAGACCCAAGTACTTTCGAATCCCGCGATCGAATTCTGATACGTCCTCGTCAGTGAACGCATTCCCTAACGACAACATACGTTGCGCATGCGCGACTTTGCTAAATCCGTCCGCTGGAATTGCCCCGACTTGCTCAGTTGGGCTATCGCTCCGCTTCAAATCTGGGAACGTGCTCTCAATGCTCAGATTTCGCCGTTTTAACTCATCAAATTCAGCGTCACTCATCTGAGGTTCGTCAGACACATGATATGCAGTATTTGCCTGCCCAAGCACACGTGCCAATCGCGCGAGTTCTTCCTTGGCGGATTCGTAAGTTAGGTCGGCAACAACCAGCTTCTCTGACATCCGTTTGCCCTTATCCTGTCGCATCATGATGATAGGTGACAGTTAATACTCCAAGCCAGAACGGTCCAGTGCCTCAAACCCTATCTGTCACGAAACATCGACGGAACTTTGGGTACTGCACAGGTACTTTGTTGGTTTAAAGAATATCATTAGTTTCGATTAGAAGCGGTTACATGGGTTTGCTCCAAGAACTGTGTTCGTTTTTTGTGTTATATTCCATAAGGTAGCAACAAGTGTGGATTGACCAAGTCATCAATCAGACCTTGGTTGAAGGTGTCGCCCTATCGGACCGACATAATCAATCCTTGCTCCATCAGTGCATCAAATCAACCATGTCTCCAGCGGCTGCTTGAACAAGCATAGTTTCAATTCGGCACGGGAATAATCAAGCCTGGAAGCTATCTAGGTCCGCCGCCCCCGAATGAAAATTGCTGGGCCGTCTGGCACTTTCGTCAGTCGTTTCACCTGCCTTGACTGCTTTTACGGAAAGTGCCGCATCACTGCCAAAGTGCACTGGTCAGCGTTGTGTAAAAAGGTGTCAAGGCACAGGAATTGCAAGGAAAATTTGCGCCACTTCAAAATCTGCAAATAGAGATGTGTCAATTCAAATAGGGTTTGATCAACCGGCCGATAGATTCGCAAAAGCCTCCGCAAGATATCAAGCGAAGGCTTTTGAAAAGAGTTTCGGCCTTAAAAACCTGGTCGGGCCTAAGCGCCGATTGCCAGCTTCGGCTCGTCCATCATACTTGGTTCCGGATCACGTAGCACGTAACCACGTCCCCAGACTGTTTCGATGTAGTTATGGCCACCTGTCGCATTGCTGAGTTTCTTGCGCAGCTTGCAGATAAACACATCGATAATTTTTAGCTCTGGTTCGTCCATTCCACCGTAGAGATGGTTCAGAAACATCTCTTTTGTCAGTGTTGTGCCTTTGCGCAAACTTAACAACTCAAGCATTTGATATTCTTTGCCTGTTAGATGCACTGGTTTGCTTTCGACGCTGACAGTCTTCGCGTCCAAGTTGACTGAAATCTGACCTGTCTCGATGACAGACTGCGAATGACCTTTGGAGCGGCGGATAATCGCATGAATCCGTGCCACGAGTTCCTCGCGATGAAACGGTTTCGTCAAATAGTCATCTGCACCAAAACCAAACCCTTTAAGTTTGTTTTCTGTGTCATCTGCACCCGACAGTATCAGAATGGGTGTTTCGATTCTTGCCAAACGTAGTTGGCGAAGCACTTCATGGCCGTTCATATCCGGCAAACCAAGGTCAAGAAGAATCAAATCGTAATCATATAGCTTAGCGAGATCGATCCCTTCTTCACCAAGATCAGTCGCATAAACATTAAGATTGGCATGAGTAAGCATCAATTCGATGCTTTTGGAGGTCGTTGGGTCATCTTCGACCAAAAGAACACGCATGTAATAACTCCGATTGCGGGGGCGAAAGCGTCTGTTAAGACAGTGCTAGAAAAGGGTTAAGCCCGCGTTAATCATCTCAAATTAATACGTCAACAACCTATGATTGTCTATACCTTTGTAGTGCAGTCGCTTTCAAGGCGTCTTCACCATGATCTGCTACAGCCTTGATCCAGCTTGCAAATTCTTCATCAGACAGTCCATATTTTTCCAACGCTTCGTCTTGCGTCATCAGACCATAAAGTACACCGCGCACGACTGCGACCTTGCGCGAAACAACCCAACGGCGTGTAGTTTCGGGCGGAAGGTCCGCATGCGTCAATATTTGACCGTCTGGAAGCGTCACTGCGCGCGGTCCATCAACTTTTTTCAAATACATCCTGAGTTCCATCGTTTGGCTTGAGATCACCTTGCGCTCAACAAGTTTAAAGCAGAATGAACCCGCCCCTTGAGAGTAGTTCGCATTTTCCTATATTCGTTCAGAACCTCCCGGAGACTCACCTGATGCCACTCGACAAAACACAGCCGTTGAACTCGCTTGGCTTTGCCAAAGCGCCCGAAGACACGCGCGTGGTCGTGGCTATGTCCGGAGGTGTAGACAGCTCCGTTGTTGCAGCGATGTTAAAAGAAGAAGGTTACGACGTTGTTGGGGTCACCCTACAACTTTACGATCATGGGGCCGCGCTTTCCAAAAAAGGTGCCTGTTGCGCAGGGATCGATATCCATGACGCACGGCGTGTGGCCGAGGATATGGGCTTCCCCCATTATGTTCTCGATTATGAGAACATTTTTAAAGACGCTGTGATCGATGAGTTTGCCGACAGCTATTTGGGCGGCGCGACCCCTGTCCCCTGCATCCGATGTAATGAGCGCGTGAAGTTCAAGGACTTGTTGGAAACCGCCAAGGACCTCGACGCGGATTGCATGGCAACGGGCCACTACATTCAGCGCAAACTTGGCGAAACAGGTTCCGAATTACACGCCGCGACAGATTCGGCGCGCGATCAGTCCTATTTCCTGTTCTCTACGACACAAACTCAACTCGATTTTCTGCGCTTTCCTTTGGGGCACCTGCCCTCCAAGGATGCGACGCGCGAACTCGCGGCGAAATATGGGTTGGTTGTGGCCAACAAACCTGACAGCCAAGACATCTGTTTTGTGCCAAATGGAGATTACGCGGCAGTTATTCGGAAACTGCGCCCCGAAGCAGAAGCGCCGGGAGAAATCGTTCACGCAGATGGCCGCGTCTTGGGCAAACACTCAGGCGTGATCAACTACACGATTGGGCAAAGACGTGGCCTTGGGATCGGGGGGTTGGAAGACCCGTTATATGTGGTCAAGCTGGACACAGATGCACGTCAGGTCATTGTCGGCCCACGTGAGATGCTGGCAACACGGCATGTTCCGCTCAAGGAAATCAACTGGCTCGGCGATGCTCCTCTGACGAGCCGGGATTCATGGCCGATGGCTGTGAAGGTTCGCTCAACACGACCACCCACAGACGCGATCTTGCGCCCGACATCTGACACCACAGGTATTGTTGAACTTGCGGCGGCAGAAAGTGGCGTGTCGGCGGGACAGGCTTGCGTGTTCTATGATCCAGACAGTTCGCGCATTTATGGCGGCGGTTGGATTACAAAATAGTCAGACGCAGAAATTAAGATCAGTTTGCCGACCTGTGTTCGCCACCAAATCAACCCAAGGGATAAGGGCTAAAGGCGCGCCAGCACCGCTTTTGCGGCTCGTGATCCGGGCGCGTCCCCGCCACGTCCCAATAAATCCATAGTCTGCGTCATCGCATCTTGTTGATCTTCGGGCTGCTCGAGGACCTCGAGCACGCCTTTCGCAATCAATTCAGGCTGGCAACGCGCACCAATGAATTCAGGCACGGCGCGCGTGTCAGAGACAAGATTGACCAAGGTCACAGTGTCGACCTTCAACATACGTCCGATGATTTGGCGGCTCAGCCAGTTCATATCATAGGCGATCACCATCGGTGTGTTCGCAGCCGCAAGCTCAAGGGACACGGTTCCAGACGCCGCGAGCGCAACATCTGCCGCCCGAAATGCCGCGCGCTTTTGAGTGGCATAAACATCCGGGTCCATATCAGTCGGATCGAGCACACTTACCCGAAAGGGCCATGTTGCGACATGCGCCTTCACCAGCTCTGCTACGGGCGCGGCTGCGGGCAAAACCACATGGGCATTGGGGTGACTTGCACAAATTTGCTTCAAACTCTGTTCAAAAATCGGCGCGAGCCGTGTCACCTCCCCACGACGTGATCCGGGCAGCGCCAAAATTAAGGGTGCTGCATCAGGCGCAATTTGGGCGCGAAAAGATGCCGCTTCCGCCGCACTGGCTTGAGGCTGCGTTGTGATCGGGTGGCCAACGAAATCACAGGCCATGCCAGCGGCTTCCATAAGGGGCGGTTCAAACGGCAATAAGGCCAGCACGTGATCTATGACCTTCGCCATTTTCGCTGCGCGCCCTTCACGCCATGCCCAAACAGAAGGTGCCACATAATGCACGCACCGCACGTCACTTTGGTCTTTCACCAACTTTGCGACCCTTAGACAGAAATCAGGACTGTCGATCGTGATCAGCACATCTGGTTTCGCCTCAACCACAGCGGCAGCTGTTTCGGTGATGCGTCGTTTTAGGTGGAAATACTTCGGAAGGATTTCGGCAATCCCCATCAAGCTTAGTTCCGACATATCAAAGCGAGACTGCAAACCCTTCGCTTGCATTTGTGCTCCGCCGATTCCGTCAAACTGAACATCGGGCGCTTCATGGCGCAACCCGTGCATCAAGGCGGCCCCCAACGCATCACCAGAGACTTCGCCAGCGATCACAAACACCTTCATCGCGCGCGCACCCACAAAAACATGCCCAAGCCGTCCAACACACGTAACACCTGTTCGCGGTCCAACACGATCACGCCGCCTGCCTCGATCACGATGCCGTCTAACCCAGCCTCTGCGGCGGCCATGGCCGTCTTTGGGCCAATCGTGGGCAAATCAGCCCGTCGATCTTGATTGGGTTTTGGCGCTTTGAACAAAATGCCTCCCTCTCGTTTGGCCGTTTTTTCAACAGGCGCATCGTTGCGAGAAAACCAATTGGCTGCACTTTGCAACGCGTCACTGCGCAAACCAGCCAACCATTCGGTAGGATCGCGCCCATACCAAGGCGGTTCATAACATCCCGCTTGTGCCGACAACATCGCGTCGGTCCCGTCTTGCCCTTCCAATGCAACGACCTCACCCTGTCGCACAATGCAAGATTGGCCAATATCGCGTTGTCCCATTTCGGCCATTGCTTCAAGCGCGTGTTCGACATCGGCGCGTGTTTGGCCAGTGGGGTGAACGGTGCTCAAAACTCCCTGTCCCGGAAGAATATCAGGCGCAAGTTCTTCAGCACTGCGGATGGTGAACCCTGTTTGTTCAAAAAGCTGAATGACTGCGCGCAACGCGCCGTCATCGCCTTGCGCCATCGCCGTCATAAGCACAGGCACCAGAGGTTTGGTCTCATTATCAAGGAATGCAGGGTTCAAGGCAGGCCGGGTGATCGCGCCGCACAGACAGATATCCGTGATACCGCGTGTCCCCAAGTCCAACAGGAAACTACCCAACCGCTCTATCCGGAAGGTTGCATCCGCCTCAAGATCATCCGGGGCAAAATCTTCGAGCACGCAAATCAGTGGCCTTATATCTTGCGCAGCAGCCACTGCGGCAGGCAGAGCGCCTGTGCCACAGATCAGCGCAAGCATCAGGACGGTGTCAGGAAATGGCGATCTGAACGTGCGGTCACGAAGTCCACGATCTGGCTGACATAGGCACTTTCGGTCTCTTCCCCAAGACGGGTTGCGCGTTCGTGAAAGGTACCATCGCCTTGCGCCAACATCTGGAACGCCGCACGCAATGCGGTTATGTCCGCACGCTTCACGCCACGTCGCTTCAAACCGACCAAGTTCAACCCATCCAATTCACCGCGCGGCGCTTGAACAAGGCCATAAGGTATCACGTCATTGGTCACCATGGTTACAGCCCCAATAATCGCGCCTTGCCCGATCCGAACGAACTGATGAACCCCAGACAAACCGCCAACGATGACGTCGTCTTCAACGATGCAATGCCCCGCAATCGCCGCCGAGTTCACGATGATCACACGATCGCCGATAATTGCGTCATGCGCGATGTGGCAGCCAGCCATAAACAGCCCATCATCGCCAATTTGCGTCACGCCACCACCACCTTCTGTCCCGGTGTTCATGGTGACATGTTCACGGATGCGATTGCGTTTTCCAATGACAAGACGACTGACTTCGCCGTTGAATTTCAAGTCCTGTGGAATTTCGCCAATCACGCCGAAAGGAAAGATGACAGTATCTTCCCCAATCTCGGTACGACCATTCACCACGACATGCGATTTCAGTTCAACCCGAGGACCGACAACAACATCAGCGCCAATCACACAGAATGGACCGATGATCGCGGACGCATCAATTTGCGCGCCGTCTTCAATAATACTGGAAGGGTGGATCCCCATAGGCTCTTACTCCTGTGGCAGGTCCATCATCGCAGTGAATTCGGCTTCTGCGGCCATCTCGCCTTCGACCTTGGCAACACCGCCAAACTTCCAGACTTTGCCACCGGGCTTGCCGCGCAATGTCGTCAGGTCCATTTCCAAAACATCGCCGGGCACAACCTTGCGACGGAACTTACATTTGTCGATGGACATGAAGTAGACCTTCATTTCCTTGTCCGCCATATCAAGAGCAACCCCAACCATAACAGCAGCTGTTTGCGCCATCGCTTCCACGATTGTCACACCGGGCATGATCGGCAAGCCCGGAAAATGCCCCTGAAAATGCGGCTCGTTCATGGTCACGTTCTTGATGCCTTTGGCCGAATTCGTGCCATGGATGTCCAGCACTTTATCCACCAGCAAGAACGGATAACGATGCGGCAGGATGCGTTGAATTAACTGAATGTCAGCGCTAAGGGGCGTGTCGCTCATGAAGGGTCTGCCTTTGGATCTTGAGTGTTCTTGCTGTGCTAACAAGCGCAGCCGTCAGGGGCAAGCAATGTCAGCGGTCTTGTTCTAAGGTAGGTTCGCCAGAATCCGCACCCTGAGGCGTCGGGGTCTGTTCTAATTGCAGCCCGTCACCAATTTCCGCGTCCAGTCGCTGAACTGCGGCGCGCGTGATATCAACAGCGTTTAAGCTCAGGAAGACCGAACGGCGTTCGAGAACAACAGCCGCTCCCGCCTCAAGCATCATAGCTTCAAGCACGGGGCCTGCGGCTGTTAAAAACGCGCCGCGACTGTCGTCTTGTCTGCGGCTTAGGTTTCGTGCCTTGGTATCTTGCTCACGTCGGACCAAACGCACTTTTTCATCAAATTCATCTGCAAGCTTCCGAAAGGCTTCGGGTTCCAGAGTTGGTCGCAGATCCGTTAGCCGGCGCTCTTCTTGCGTAAGTTCAGCCTCGATCTCGCGGTTTTCAGCCCCAAGAATGAGGCTTTTGGCCTCGACCTCAGCAGCAATACGCCGTCCAAATGCGCTGTCTCGATAAATTTGTTCAGCGTCGATCACCAAGACAGGACTGCGAACTTGTCCTTGAGCCGCCTCTTGCGCCTGCGCTTGACCAATGACCAAGCCAAGGCACATGAGGGACACCTTTAGGATGCGGCTCACGGCCCGGCTTGCCATATTCAGAACCTTGTAGAGAGGGTCAGATCAAATTGCTGTTCTTTGTCGAATACTTCTTTTTGCAGGGCATCAGAGAAATTGAAGCGCAAGGGTCCCAAAGGCGTATCCCACAGAAGTGAAACACCGATGACATGCCGCGCAGAGCCACTGCTTCCCACAACATTGCCGCTGCCGCCTAGGTCGACGTCGTTAAGATTCCACAAATTCCCGATGTCATAAAACAACCCACCACGGATGCCATATTCTTCAGGCAGACCAAGCGGGAATTCCATATCAAGTCGCAAGACCGCGAATAAGTTGCCGCCCAAAGGATCATCAACATTGTTCGCCGCGTCCACTTCACGCGGGCCGATACCACCGGGTTCGAAACCGCGCATCATATTTGGGTTCAGGATGAAGCGATCTGTCACCCGATTGGACCCGCTGGTCCAGCTAAGTGCCCCTGCTTCTAAAGTCGCGCGCAACACAACTTCTTCGCTGAAGACGCGGGTTTGCCCCAGCAACTTGAAGTTGCTTTTTACGTAAGTACTGTCACCACCGAGACCTGCGAAGTCTTGGCCCCATTCGAACAGAACACCCGCGTTTGGATTCAAACCCGAACGGCGTGTGTCGTAGGTATAGAGGTAACCCACAGAACTGCTTAGGGTTTCGCCAACATCAATGTCGCTAGAGATAATCGGACCACTCGTGTCAGTCGACCTGCGCTGAATATCGATGGACTCCGCTTGGTAATTGATACCCAGTCGACCATTTTCGCTCACGGGGAAAGTAAGCGACGGGCTTAGGAAGAAGCGTTCGAAGTCATAAGAGGTGAAGGTCGATGTGTTGTCCGTGAAGTTAAACTGGAATGAAAATTCGATATCACGCCCCAACAACGCCGGTTCAATAAACCCAAACCCTGTATTTTGAGACTCACTAGCCGTCCCGATATTCAGGGACAATCGTTGGCCACGTCCCAGGAAGTTGTTTTCGTCAAACTGGATCGCCAGACCAAAGCCAGAACTGTTCGAAAATGTCCCGCCAAAGGTCAACGAGCCTGTTGGTTGCTCGATAACGTCCACGTCCACAATAACCTGATCAGAACTAGACCCTTCCCGGGCGTTCACTTCCGCGCTTTCGAAATACTCCAAGGCACGGATACGTTCAGCACTTTCGCGGATTTCGCGAGGATTGAACGGGTCACCCTCAACGATGCGGAACTGTCGGCGAACAACACGGTCCAGCGTGGTTGTGTTGCCCTCAATATCAATGCGTTCGACAAACACGCGTGGCCCGCGGCTTAGAACATATTCGATGTCTAGCGTCAGCGTCCGGTCGTTACGTGTAACGCGTGGTTCAACGCGCAAAAAGTCGATCCCTTCCCGCACAGCCAGACGTTCCATTCGTGCAATGTCGGTATCGATCACAGTTGGCGAATACACCACTCCCGGGCGGACTTTGACGCTCTTGAGGAAAAAGTCTTCATCGGCTTCCGGCATCTGACTGACCACAGATACTTCACCGAATTTGAACTGCTGGCCTTCTTGAACGTTGAAGACAAGGAAGTAACCGTCGCGTTCTCTGGTGAGTTCGGCATTCGTAGAATTGGTGCGAAAATCAATGTAGCCGCGGCTAAGATAGAAGTCGCGCAGCAGTTGTTTGTCGAACTCAACGCGGTCTTCAATCAGCGTGTCTGAGCGTACGAAGTTCCTGAAAAATCCAGCTTGCTTGGTGCCCAAGACACGACGCAAACGGCGGTCCGTGTAATTGCGGTTGCCCACAAAGCTAAGCCGTTCGATCTCTACGATGCCGCCTTCGAAGACTTCAAACACAACATCGACTCGGTTGTCAGAGCGACGAATAACACGAGGCGTCACACGCGCAGCCAGTCGCCCTTCATTGGCGTAAGCTTCAGACAATGCTGTGGCATCGCGCTCAACTTGTGCGGGATTGTAAACACGTCGTTCAGTCGAACTTGTGATGGCGGATAGGGCGTCATCCTTGATGCGCCGATTGCCTTCATAGCTGATGCGATTGATCGTGGGGAATTCAACGACCGTGATGCGCAACGTGCTGCCCTGAGGGTCAATTTCAACGCTTTCAAACAAACCAGATCCCTGCAAACGTTGCAGCGCTGCATTAACCTGCCCTGCTGACACCGTTTCACCACGCGCGATACCGGCAGTACGCAGAATCGCACTATCTCCGACCCGCTGGTTGCCGTCGATCACCACTGTGTTGAAGCGGAATGTTTGCGCGTCTGCTAAGGACGCGGCCATCATTAAGATCAAAGCTGCCAGCAGCCCAATTGTCCAATGTAACCAGCGAAACTGCGTTGATTGTGATGCGACACGGGCCTTAGACCCAACACGATCTATTTTGCGCGAATCTGCGTGTGTCGTGCTCGAAAACCCCAGAGCCATGATAAATCCCAAGCCTGTTTTTATTGCAAAAACCACTACCGGGATAACGCACCCTTGTCAAAACGGGAAACGGCGCAAACCAGCTTTTGTGGTTGCGCCGTCAACATTCGGTATAACTGTGGTTTAGAGGCTGCCGAGCCACGCTCCGCACATGAGTGCCAGAAGAATGGTCGCGAAATATAGGAAGCGATCCCAGTTCAGCATCATCACAAGGCTTAAGCCACGATATCCATCATTCAACGTCTGCATTTTTCCCACTCTGCAAATCGATTAACTTCAAGGGTGTGATAGCCTAAGAATAAGGCAACGATTTCGCGCAATTGTGACGAAAACAAGGCAACGCCACATTTGACGGATCAAGGCGCGGCCCGCCCACACTGATCAGCCGCTATGGACATCTGATGTCGTTATACAGTGCGAACATCATCAAACTTAGCACCATGGCCAAACCAATTGTCATCAAGACCCGCAACGCGCCATCACTTGGCGGACGGCCCATTACGGCCTCATAAGCGTAAAAGACCAAGTGGCCCCCATCCAACGCGGGCACTGGAAATAAGTTCAAGAATCCCACGGCCGTCGACAAAACCGCAATAAAGACGACGAAACTCAACAAACCTTGGCTGGCCATCTGCCCTGACACTTGTGCGATTCCAACGGGCCCGGACAAATTACACGTCCCGATGTCACCCACGATTATATGCCAAAGCCCAGAGATGGACCCATTTATAATCTCGCTGACACGTTCGCCACCACGCACGATCGCGGCCCCAACCCCGAGCGTTTCTGTTGCCGGTGAAAAACTCAAACCTGACGCCACACCGATCCGCCACTGTGTGACAAATCCACCATCGCTTTGCGGCTCATCTACGCGCTTTGGCTTCAGCGCAAAGTTCATGCTCTCGCCCATGCGCCAAACCGTCAAATCAAGCGCGCGCCCATTCGAGCTTTCAACAGCGTTCTTCAGTTCGGTAAAGGTAGACACTGGCGTGCTATCAATTGCCGTGATCACGTCGCCAACTTGCAAATTCGCCGAAATCGCGGCGCTTTGCGCGGCTAGCCCTGCAACAATCGGCGGCATAAAGTGCGCATCTTCAACGTCTTTTATTTGGCCGTCTCGTTCGACGCGGTAGCTGAGCGTTGGCGCAACAGGCAGTTGATCAATGAAGTTGGCATAAGCTGGGCTGCTTGTACTCGGGAAATCGATCCCATTTATCGCAACAAGCACATCGCCGCTTTGCAATCCACGTTCGGCGGTGGGGAGATCGACGAGGGCTCCAACGGTGATGGGATCACGCGCTTGGCCCGAATTCATCGCAACGAAGGCAAAAATCAGGGTCGACAGGATAAAGTTAAAAATCGGCCCCGCAGCAACGGTCGCCGTGCGAGCCCACAAAGGGGCACCATGCATTGTGGCGCGCAACGCCACTGGATCGGCGGCCGCTTCTTCCATCACCTCTTCATCTTTTCCGGACGCCGCATTCGCGTCGCCTGCAAACTTCACATAGCCGCCAAATGGAAGCGCTGCGATTTGCCACCGCGTTCCGCGTTTATCGACCCGCGACCAAAGAACCGGCCCAAACCCAATAGAGAACACATCCGCGTGAATCCCGGACCACCGCCCAACAATGTAGTGACCATATTCGTGAATCGCCACGATGATAGACAGCGCAACCACAAATGCCACCACAGTCCAGATCAGACCGCCAAACTGTGGAATTAAAGCGAAAATATCCAAAAAACTACCCTGCCTGTTGTTGGACCACACCGCGCGTGGCCTCTCGTGCCAGATGGTCCACGCGGGCGACGTTATCAAGGGTCATTGCGGCATCAATGAGACCGTCAAACACCTGCTCATCATTTAAAACGCGTTCCACGACTTCTGCCATTTGTGGAAATTTGAGGTGCCCTGAAATAAACTTGTCCAACGCCGTTTCCTTAGCTGCATTGAACACAGCCCCGGCCAGTCCGCCACGCTGCATCACGTCGCGCGCAAGCCGCAACGCGGGCCATCGGTTTTCGTCTGGCCCTTCGAAGCTGAACTGGCCCAGTTTGGCCAAATCAAGCCGTTCCACCGGTAAATCGCGACGGATTGGGTAATGCAGCGCATACCCAATCGCATGCCGCATGTCAGGCGGCCCCACATGTGCCATAAGGCCCCCATCCCGAAATCCGACCAACGCATGGATCATAGATTCCGGGTGAACAATGACTTCAATGCAATCGGGTGAGACGCAAAAGTATTCTTTTGTCTCAATGACTTCCATCGCCTTATTAAACATAGAAGCTGAATCAATCGTGATCCGTTGTCCCATGTCCCAATTCGGATGGGATGAAGCTTGCGCCAAAGTCGCGTTGGCGAGGTCTTCTATGGGCCAATCCCGGAAGGCACCGCCCGACGCGGTGATAATGATCCGCTCAACCGCGTCCATGTCTTCGCCAACCAAAGCTTGGAACACGGCAGAATGCTCACTGTCTACGGGCAGCAATCGGCCACCATGTTTGCGCGCGGTTTCTAAAACCAACGCGCCAGCGCACACCAAAGATTCCTTATTGGCCAGCGCCAAAGTCGCGCCCTGCTCTAAGGCGCGCAACCCCGGGGCCAGCCCCGCCGCGCCAACAATTGCCGACATGACCCAATCTGTGGGGCGCGTCGCAGCTTCGTTCAATGCATCTGTTCCAGCGGCGGCTTCCACACCCGACCCAGCCAAAGCATCACGCAGATCACTCAACCGGCTCTCGTCGGCAGTAATTGCGACCTGCGCACCAAGGCGCTGTGCATCATCTGCCAAAAGTTCGATGTTGCTCGCACCAGTTAGTGCAACTACGTCATACTCGTCAGGAGAACGTGCAATCAGGTCAATCGTGTTTTGGCCAATTGACCCCGTCGCACCAAAAATACTCACACGGCGCTGCGTCACGGAAGCATGCCAACCGGAAAACTCGCCACAAGGCTGAGGACCAAGAAAACCGCTGCCGCGCCGATGACACCATCAAACCGATCCAGAACGCCACCATGTCCGGGGATCAAATTGGAACTGTCTTTTACGCCTGTGCGCCTTTTGATAGCGCTTTCTGCGATATCGCCCATCTGCGCTGCAAACGCCAGAATGATTGATGCAAGAACCACGGGCATCAAAATCCCTGACCCTGCCCCAAAAAACAGACCGACACAGGCAGCACCGACCCACCCCGCGACTGTTCCAGACCATGTCTTCTTTGGGCTGACAGCAGGCCAAAATTTGGGTCCGCCAAAGGTCTTTCCTGCAAAATAGCCCATCACATCAGATGCGACCACCAATGCAATCAGCCACAAAATCCAGCCAATCGACAGTTCGGAGCGCACCATAATCAAACCAAAGCCTGCCACAGTGACCAAACACATATATGCAATGCAGGTTTTACGATACGCGCCAATACGTTGGCCCGCAACAATCGCTGGGGCCACAAGGATCGGCAACGCGAATGCGAGCGGCACCAAACTCACGCAGAAAACGGCTACAGCGCCAAGACCACCCATTTGCCAGGCAGCACTTGCTTGCGTCGGGGCGAGCATGCGGATCAATTCCCACACCATAAGCCCACACACAATGGCGACCAAAATGGAAAAAACGATGCCGCCAACCCAAATCGCCCATAACGCAACAATGACCATGCCAAGCGCCGAGGCCACGCGCGGCCCCAAATCACCCCATTTTCCAGTTGCGGGCGTGCTCACGACTTGACCCCGCCGAACCGCCGATCCCGACTAGCAAAAGAGGCGCAAAGATCGCCGAATTCTTCCGCTGTAAAATCTGGCCATAATGTATCGATGAATTCGTACTCCGCGTAAGCAGATTGCCACAAAAGGAAGTTACTGATCCGAGCCTCGCCACTTGTGCGGATCACAAGTTCGGGGTCAGGCAAAACATACGTGTCCAAGTACTTTGTCAGTGTTTCTTCATCAACGGTTTCGGGATCGAGTTTGCCAGCTGCAATGTCTTGCGCCAATCGCTTGGTTGCCCGCGCCACCTCATCGCGCCCACCGTAGTTCAGCGCAATCGTCAGATGGACACGGGAATTGCACGCCGTCATTTCTTCTAGCTCATCCATCAACTTAGTGAGCTTCTTATCCAACCGCACACGATCACCGATGAACCGTACACGCACACCTTCTTTAAAAAGAGCACGGGCTTCTTTGGTAATGTAGCGTCGAAACAGGCTCATTAAGCCGGCCACTTCGACTTGAGTGCGCTTCCAGTTCTCGGTTGAGAAGGCAAAGATCGTCAGATACTCAACACCCAAATCTGGGCAGGCTTCTACGATTTCGCGGACGCGTTTGGCCCCTGTGTGATGTCCAAACAATCGCGGACGCCCGCGCTGCGTCGCCCAACGCCCATTGCCATCCATGATGATTGCGACGTGACGCGGACCAGTTCCAGTTGTGCTGATTGTCTCGCTATGTTGCAAAGTATCGGGGATAAAGAAGCTCCAGGGGTTAGGTGTTTCGGGTCACATTTAGACGTTTATCATGTATCGGCGATTTGCGGTCTCACCCAATCAATTCGTAAATATGATCCCCGAGATTGCGTCTTTATACCGCTAAGTCATCAAACCTGCATGATTTCTTCTTGTTTGGCCTCAAGCGCCGAATCGACATTTGCAATAAACTTATTGGTTAAGTCTTGAACTTCCGTTTCCCAAAACTTTTGATCGTCCTCAGACATCCCATCCGCCTTGGCTTTTTTGATCTGATCCATTCCGTCGCGACGCACGTTTCGGATCGAAACACGTCCGTTTTCAGCATAAGACCCGGCAACTTTGGTCAACTCGCGACGTCGTTCTTCGTTCAATTCTGGGATCGGCAACATAATGATCGTGCCGTTGAGCTGCGGGTTGATCCCAAGACCGGATTCGCGAATCGCTTTTTCGACCTTACCAACAAGGCCTTTGTCCCAGACATTGATTGTCACCATGCGCGGTTCTGGAACGTTTACGGTCCCCACCTGATTGATCGGTGTCATGCTGCCATAAGCATCCACCATCACGGGTTCCAACATTGAGCCAGAAGCCCGTCCAGTGCGCAAACTGCCAAATTCAACGCGAAGGTTGGCGATAGCCCCTTCCATACGGCGTTGAAGATCGTCTGTATCCAGCATGAAATCGTCTGACATGGTCTGGTTAAGCCCTTTTTTGTTTTTCAGCGCTTATAGCCTGTGGTTACTCAAATTGTACAGGTCTGGATTCTGTTTTCCAAGGCAGCCTTACCCGTCCCCCACCGGCAAGGTTTTGCTTGTGCTATACGCGCAAACCAGCATGTTTCAGCACGTCCGCCATGCTCCAAAAACTGCACATATACGCCATAGAACTGCCATGAAATATGCCAAGATGCCGGAGCCAACACACGCTAGAACCGTCGGCGGACGCGGCAAGGAAAAAATGAGGAAAACCCATGGCACAAGCGGACATTTATGAACGGTATATGTTGAGTTTGATCAACAGCGAGCGCGCAGAGGCTGGCCTAAACGCGCTGCAGCTTGAACTTAATCTCAACGAATCTGCGGCAGCGCATTCTCTGTGGATGTTGGAAACGGACAAATTCCAACACGCAGGCGAGAACGACTCCACCGCACGCCAACGTATGACAGACGCCGGATTTGACTTTGGGACAACTTCAATTTCGGCAGAAAATCTCGCAGCCCATAGTGAACGCGGCAACAGCGACATCATAGACGACGTTTTGCAACTGCATACCAACTTGATGAACAGCCCACTACACCGTGCCAACATTCTACACCCTGACTTGCAATATGTTGGGATCGGCATCGAAGTCGGTAATCTGGTTTACAAGTCGGGTGAGGAATTTCTCTCTGTTATGGTGACGCAAAACTTCGCGCGCACCAATGGAACCGCGGATCTTGATATCGGAGAAATTCAAGGGACGTCTGCAAACGACATAATTTCGAGTGGAGCCACTGACGATATCGTAAGTGGCTTGCGCGGCAATGATATTCTCACAGGCGAAGCTGGCGACGACACTTTGCACGGCAACGATGGCAACGATATCCTAAACGGCGACGCCGGAGATGACGTACTCAACGGCAACCGGGGCAACGATATCGCCAATGGCGGCGCTGATAATGACACGATCAATGGCGGTTTTGGGCGTGATACGATCTATGGCGCAGCGGGCAACGACATCCTGATTGGGGGTCGCGACGACGACCGCGTGTATGGCGGCAACGGCGAAGACACGCTGAAAGGCGGCGCGGGATCGGACATTCTTGAGGGCGGCAAAGGCAATGACACATTGCAAGGCGGCTCAAATGGGGACGCGTTTATCTTCATTCGCGGTGGCGACGAGGACACGATCACCGATTTCCAAGACAACATCGACGAGGTCGACTTGAGTAGCTTCAACTACGCCTCAACGTCGCATGCGCTTAGCTTGGCGTCCCAACAAGGCAATGATGTCGTGTTTGATTTTGGTTTGGGTGATTTGCTGATCGTAGAGGACACACAAATCCACCAGTTGAGCAACGATCTGGTGATCTAAAGTAGATCCCAAAAGGCGTCGGGCCTTAATCGGGTCCGACACCATAAAACTTAGCAACGGTCTGTCTTAGTCGTGCACGACCGTATAAGTGCCCTCACCCGCTAAAATTCCGCGGAACCCGCCCGGCTCATCAAGGCTGAACACGATGATTGGCAAGTGGTTGTCTCGTGCCAAAGCAATCGCTGAAGCATCCATCACCCCAAGACGCTTTTGTAGCACGTCGTCATAACTGACTTTGTCGTAACGCACCGCATCTTCGTGTTTTTCAGGGTCTTTGTCATAGACACCATCAACTTTGGTGCCCTTGAAAATGGCTTCGCAATTCATCTCATTGGCACGCAACGTGGCGGCTGTGTCCGTTGTGAAATACGGGTTCCCCGTACCGGCTGCAAAGATGCAGACGCGCTTTTTCTCAAGGTGGCGCACCGCGCGGCGACGGATGTAAGGTTCGGCAACTTCGTTCATGGTGATCGCGCTGATGACCCGCGTGAACACACCCATTTCTTCCAACGCGGATTGCATACCCAACGCGTTCATTACAGTGGCAAGCATGCCCATGTAGTCCGCGGTTGTACGCTCCATCCCTTGCGCCGATCCTTGCAGACCGCGAAAGATGTTGCCGCCACCGATAACCATACAGATTTCGACGCCCATATCGTGAACCGTTTTCACTTCTTGCGCGATGCGTTGCACTGTCGGCGGGTGCAAACCGAAGCCCTGATCGCCCATTAAAGCCTCACCCGAGATTTTCAGCATGACGCGTTTGAATGTTACGCTTTTTTCAGTCATGGCGGTTCTCTCCTGATGGTCTCGCAATTTCGCGCAACCTGTCTTAAAACACGACTTTGTTCAATGGGCCGATTGCCGGGAATCTCCCAAATAGACAAGATAAAGGGCTTCTCGCGTGTTTGACCGTTACATTGACGAACTCGATCCTGATCGACCCGTGTTAATTGCCGGGCCGACCGCGTCTGGCAAGTCTGGACTGGCCCTTGCGATTGCAGAACGCCAAGGTGGGACCATTGTGAATGCAGATGCGTCACAGGTCTATGCATGTTGGCGTGTGGTGACGGCGCGCCCCTCAATTGAGGACGAGGCCCGCGCAACACACGCGCTTTACGGTCACCTGCCCCATGATGCCGTCTATTCAGCCGGGCATTGGCTGCGTGATGTGACACCGCTTCTAAAAGCTGGCCAGCGCCCCATTATCGTGGGTGGCACCGGTTTGAATTTCACTGCTTTGACAGAAGGCTTAACCGAAATTCCGGCCACGCCCCCAGAGCTCAGAGCGTCCGCCGATAAAAAAACTCTGCCGGAGCTGATCGCCGAAATAGATGCATTATCTGCCAGCCGCATTGATCTGGCCAACCGTGCGCGTGTGCAACGTGCGTGGGAAGTGCTGCGGGCAACGGGTCAAGGCATCGCGCAATGGCAAGACCAAACACCGCCGCCGGTCCTTCGCATCAAAGACGCACATACCTTCGTGATGGACGCCCCCAAAGATTGGCTCACGCCCCGTATCAACGCACGGTTCGACCAAATGTTAGAGCAAGGCGCACTGACCGAGGTGTCGGCAATGGCATCCCAATACGACCAAAGCCTGCCGGCCTTTCGCGCCATCGGCGTACCCGAATTGATGGCCTATCACTCGGGTGATATGACATTGGCCGCCGCAAGAGAATCCGCAACCATCGCGACACGGCAATACGCAAAACGACAACGAACCTGGCTTCGCGCACGGTGCAAGACCTGGACATGGGTCGAGTGCCCGATCAAGTGAGCACACTGTTTTCTAGGGGTTAGCCGCCAAAATTATCGGTGAGTTCTTGCCGAAAGCAAACAATCACACAGAATTTTGTTAAAAAATAAACCCAGATCATGCCATAATCGAACTTATGGTGCAAATTTCATCCCTCTCTAGATTGATCCGTGGCGCCCCTTGGCGGATGTCGCTGATCCACGGCGCATATCAAGCGCGGGTCATCTGGATCACACATGGGCACGCGCGTGTTCTTTTGGGGGCGCGGCTTCGCGGTACCGGAGTGCACAATTTTCTGTATATCCCCGCTGGCGACCCATTTGCTTTGGAAGCTGGACCTGGGTTCAATGGGCATTTGGTTACTCTGCCAGAAAATTCCCGCACAATTTGGCCGCAGTCGCCGCTACAGTTGCGGGTACGCGATGGGGCCACTCAAGCTGAGGTATCGGGGGTGTTTGAGGCCTTACTGCGTGAACATATGGGCCAACGTCCGATGCACGAAGATGCGATGGCTGCGCATTTACAACTGATGTCAATTTGGTTGGGACGCCAAATGGAACTGCCCGAAACCATACCTGAAACCTCCACCGCTGCGGATCGGTTGTCCGAAGCCTTCTTGATGGATGTCGAACTCAATTATGCACGCGGTGAAACGATGTCCGCTTACGCCCGCCGCCTTGGTGTAACGCCGACGCATTTGACGCGTGTGTGCAAATCCCAACTTGGCCACAGTGCCGCAGATTTGATCGCACAGCGCACCTTATATGCCGCACGGGATTTACTGGAAACCACACGCCATCCCGCCAAGGCAATTGCGGCCTCACTTGGATTTAGTGCGGCCGCCACGTTTTCCCGTTTTATTCAAACACAAACGGGCCAAAGCCCTTTGACGTTACGCAAAGCAGCCCGGAACGCCCCTTTGCTTTGAACTGCGCACCATCTCAGGGTAGCAAAACGCCGGTTTCAACTTGTGATCGCAGCAATTTTTTCCAAAAAATGAAACTGCGCATTGACGGCAGATGCTTCAAGTGCCTCAATGCAAGTTAACACCGGACGATAAACGATCTGGGTTCGCAGGGGGAGTTTATGCCATTGGCCGCGCTAGGTTAGCGTGAAGTCGGTTGTGCATTTGATCCCATACATTCGATGACGCACTCGTCCAAAAGGTCGATGCGTTGTGCAACATAAGCGACGCTGCGCCCGACTTGCTCAGCACGCCACAGCAGGGGCACCTATGGGACTTTTCATACTGCGCAGGTTGGGAATGATGATTTTCACGGCTATATGCCTGACATTCATCGTGTTCTTCATGACGAACTTGTACCCAAACCTTGAAAAACTGGCCAAGACGCAAGGCAACTTCCGGATGACTGACGAGGCCGTCGCGTCTTGGCTTGGAGATCGCGGATATACCGACAACACGTTTGTTAAATATGGCCGCTGGCTGGGCGTGATGCCCGGATGGGAAACCATAAAAGACGACGGTACAGTCCTGCGCCAATGCCGCGACAAGGCCCTGCCCGAAAACGAACGCGCCACCTTTTGCGGCGTCATTCAGGGCAACTGGGGCTACTCCCTTGTGTTCAAAGATGATGTTTCGACCAAGGTCGGCAAGCATCTGGGGCTCACGGGGGCTTTGATGTTGTGGGTGATGATCTTGATGATCCCCAGCGCGTTGATCATTGGCGTGCTTTCGGGGATGAGAGAAGGCTCCGCGACGGATCGTACGCTGTCGACCTTCTCAATCGCAAGCACGGCGACACCGGAATATGTCTCGGGTGTGATTTTCATTGCTGTGTTCACGTCTTCCGCATTTGGTTTGAAATGGTTCAAGGGATCATCAACCACAGCGGCCAAAGACATGCCGGCAGATTACGACGTGTCGCTTTTGCCAAGCTGGCTAGAAGGCTTTTGGTACCGCGTTGCTGAAGCCCCCACGATGGAGAACTTCTTCTTACCAGTTCTAACGATTGCGCTTTACGGCATGGGCTATATCGCGCGAATGACCCGTGCATCGATGACCGAAGTGATGACGGCGCAATACATCCGCACAGCCCGCTTAAAAGGTGTGAGTTTCCCCAACATCGTTATGAAACACGCTCTTCGAAACGCACTGATTGCGCCCTTTACCGTGATCATGTTGCAGTTTCCTTGGCTGTTAAACGGCGTCGTTATTGTTGAGACTTTGTTCAACTACAAAGGCTTCGGTTGGCTGTTGGTGCAAGCGGCAGGAAACAACGACATCGAGTTGCTTTTGGCGGTTTCGGTGGTTTCGGTAATGGTGGTTCTGGTGACGCAGCTGATTTCGGATATCGGCTATGTCTATCTCAATCCACGCATCCGTGTATCTTAAGGGAGGGCGCGTCTTATGGAACCATTAACATGGACCGGTTCGCTAAGCTCATTGTTTACCGGAATGCAGATTGTCCTCGTCGTGATCGCAGTGTTGGCTGTCGCATATTTCGTCATGTCTTTTATGTATGAAAGCGCGCCGAACACCGCCAATCCAGACGGAACGTTGAGCGCTGGGGACGACCCTAGTGCCTTTGTGGGAATGCTATTGAAGTATTCAATTTGGCTATTTGCTGCGCTGGCCGTTCTTATCATCGCATTATGCATCTTTATGGGCCTAAGCGCTGGCATAATCGGTGCGATGATCCAACAAATGCTTCCGGTTTGGATATCGCTTGTTGTGATGTTTGTTGTTTCGACGATCTACAAACGCAAGCTTGGGCTTTACGGTAAGCTCTTTGACAGCACGATCGGCATGATTGGCTTCATACTGGTTATGTTCTGGGTCTTTACAGCCTTTTTCGGCTCACTTGATATGCTGGTCACACATGATCCACTCCAGCAAATTTCGGGGATGAAGAACAAAGTTCCAGGGACCGCGTTGCGCAGTCCGGAAGACGGGCAATACGCCTATTACCTTCTGGGCGGTGATAATCTGGCACGCGATATCTATAGCCGGATCATCTATGGCTCGGGGATCGTGATCCTTATTGCGCCGATGGCGACCTTGTTTGCCTTCATGGTTGGCATGACACTTGGATTGCCTGCCGGGTATTACGGCGGTCGTTTGGATGTGATTGTGTCCTTCTTTGCCAACCTCATCCTCGCCTTCCCGGTGATCTTGTTGTTCTATTTGCTGGTCACACCTGAGATCGTGACAGCCGGGGTGCCTAACTACATGGCTTTAGTGTTGTTCGCCTTCCCGATCATCTTCTTCACGATATTGCTGAATTCTCGCTATTATACCCAGCCCACTTTCCGCACACCGTTGTTGATTTGCGTGCTGGCGGTATTGCTCTGGCTCTACTTGTCATTGGTATCCACAAATGGAGCGGTAGTTCAAACCAACGATTACCGGATCTTGGGCTTGCCGACCTTCTTGGATGGGTTCGACATGGACCCGGCAATTCTTGTGGTGTTTGTGTCTGTGGTTTTTGTGAACTCGCCAACTGTGTTCAGAATTGTGCGGGGACTAACCCTAGACATTAAAACACGCGATTATGTGGCGGCCGCCCAGACCCGTGGTGAAGGCCCTTGGTACATCATGCTTTGGGAAATTTTGCCAAACGCGCGTGGTCCCTTGATCGTCGATTTCTGTCTTCGGATTGGATACACCACGATCCTTCTGGGCACGCTTGGGTTCTTTGGACTTGGGCTGCAATCCGAAAGCCCGGATTGGGGCACGACCATCAACGCAGGGCGACGTTTGCTGTCTGCCTATCCGCACGCGGCGATTGCCCCAGCTTTGGCACTTCTGACCTTGGTGCTGGGCTTGAACCTTCTAGCAGACGGTTTGCGCGAAGAAAGCCTGAAGGACTGATTGAGAGGGCGGACCGGGGGCCAGCCCCCGGCCCCTTGTTGTTTATTTGGAAGCGTGACCGGGTAAGACCAGCACCACCCCAAGACGGAGAGAAAAAATGGCGAAACAGGATTATGACGGTCCGATCCTTGAGATCGACAAACTCTCTATTTCGTTCTTCACACGGTTGCGCGAAATTCCAGCGGTCATGGACTTTTCTGTCACTGTAAAACCCGGTGAGGCCGTGGGCCTGGTTGGCGAATCTGGATGTGGCAAATCAACGGTCGCTTTGGGGGTCATGCAGGACCTTGGCAAGAACGGGCGTGTGGTTGGCGGGTCGATCAAATTCAAAGGTCGCGACCTAGGGCAGATGTCCCAAGAAGAGCTGCGCGACATTCGTGGTTCAGAAATTGCGATGATCTATCAAGAACCTATGGCGTCTTTGAACCCTGCAATGAAGATCGGCAAGCAATTGATGGAAGTGCCGATGATCCATCAGGGCATGTCGGAAAAAGACGCCTATGACCGCGCCCTTCAAGTGGTCACAGATGTGAAACTGCCCGATCCCAAACGCATGCTAAATTCTTTCCCGCACCAGCTGTCGGGCGGTCAACAACAGCGCATCGTAATTGCCATGGCTTTGATGTCTGAGCCGTCATTGTTGATCTTGGATGAACCCACAACCGCCCTTGACGTGACGGTTGAGGCCGCCGTAGTCGAGTTGGTCAAAGACCTTGGCAAAAAATATGGCACGTCGATGCTGTTCATCTCGCACAATCTTGGACTTGTGCTGGAAACTTGCGACCGAATTTGTGTGATGTATTCCGGCGAAGCGGTCGAACGTGGCTCAATTGAGCAAGTCTTCGACGAGATGCAGCACCCCTATACCCAAGCGCTGTTCCGTTCGATCCCTTTGCCAGGTGCAGACAAAAACGCGCGTCCGTTGGTCGCGATCCCCGGCAACTTCCCCCTGCCCCACGAACGGCCCGATGGTTGTAATTTTGGCCCGCGCTGCGACTATTTTGAGCCCGGTCGATGTGACGATCGCAAAGGTATCAAAATGGCGCCTGCGAATGATGACAGCAGCCATGAATCGCGCTGTCTGAAGTTTAAAGAGATCGACTGGAACGCCCCCATGCAAATGGCAGAGGTCAAGCAAAAGGGCGAAATCGGCGATGTGGTCCTTAAAATGGAGGACCTAAAGAAATACTATGAGGTCTCCGCCTCTGCATTGTTTGGTGGCGCCGCCAAGAAAGTGGTCAAAGCCAACGAAACACTTAGCTTTGAGGCCCGCGAATCCGAAACCTTGGCCATTGTGGGTGAGTCCGGGTGCGGGAAATCTACCTTTGCAAAGGTCCTGATGGGGCTGGAGACAGCGACCGAAGGCAAAATTCTGCTCGATAACGCGTCCATCGAAGACATTCCGATTGAAAACCGGGACACGAAAACTGTCGCCGACATTCAAATGGTCTTCCAGAACCCATTCGACACCCTGAACCCCTCAATGAGCGTCGGACGTCAGATCATTCGTGCTTTGGAAATCTTCAAAGTCGGTAACAACGAAGGCGAACGCCGGGATCGTATGCTGGAACTTCTGGACCTCGTGAAGCTGCCACGCGAGTTTGCCGAACGAATGCCGCGTCAACTCTCAGGCGGGCAAAAGCAGCGTGTCGGGATTGCACGTGCGTTTGCAGGCGACGCGCGTATCGTGGTCGCTGACGAACCTGTGTCCGCTTTGGATGTGTCGGTTCAGGCAGCCGTGACCGATTTGTTGATGGAAATTCAGCGCGAACACAAAACCACGCTGCTTTTCATCTCTCACGACTTGTCGATTGTGCGCTATCTCAGCGACCGCGTGATGGTCATGTATCTTGGGCATGTTGTCGAACTTGGGGACACGGAGCAGGTTTTCTCCCCCCCCTACCATCCTTACACCGAGGCGCTTTTGTCTGCGGTCCCTATCGCCGACACGTCAATTGAAAAGAAACATATCGTTCTCGAAGGGGACATTCCGTCAGCGATGAACCCGCCCTCCGGCTGTCCGTTCCAGACACGGTGTGGGTGGAAATCAAAAGTTGCTGGGGGTCTTTGCGAAAAAGAAGTTCCACCTGTGCGCATATTGGCGCAAGGGCATCAGATCAAATGCCATCTTCCCGATGAAGATCTGAACCAAATGGAGCCGGTGATCAAGATCGCAGCACAATAGTATGGGCGGTCAGATATAGTTTTCGACCAAAGCCATCAAGACATCTGGCCGCATCAAAACGACCGCTGCTGCAGCACATGCCCCAGCAAGCGCCGAAAACGAAAACGCGTGCAATTTCGGGGCCTTGTACCCCTTGAACAAGGCGTAGAGAAATAGTGCGACCAGTGTTGCAAGCCCCGCGCCTGCACCGCCTAAGGCCATATCGCTTTGCGCCAAGGGGACGGCTTGCGCTGGTGTTTCGATCAATGCCAAAGCACCTTCCAGTCCCAAGCGATCGTTCAACAAGTACAACGCGCCATATCCAAGACCTGCGCCCATCACCATTGATAGAAATGGGAATCCTGTGCGCGCGGCTTCACGCTTGGCGTGAGCGACATCCCCAATGCCTGCCAGCATTTCAGGTTTTGCCCCCCCAGCGAGACGTTTGTCGATACGTTTCAATCGATCCGAAAAGCGCTTGTCAGTCATATTTGTCTACCCCATTCGAGGAGATGTTATAGCGCTGCAAAGTGGACGAAATGATGGCAAGTCAGCGGCGTTCGAGAGGAGCTTTAGATAGATTTTCCAATGTCCTGTGCCCGAGAATAGATACCTTCCGGCAAGTCCAGCGCCGCCGCCAAATCTTGGATTTGGTCCGTCGACAATGTGATCTTCTGCATCTTGTCTGTTCGCGCGTCATATTGCTCGACCGTGATACACTCTTCAAAAGCGTGCACGGTCACATCTTCGAGCAAGGGCGCGGTGCCTTCATCCACCAGCGTGATCACAGTGGCGTCAAAATCGTGTTCGATCGTGAACATATTAGGCTCCGGATTGTGGGACATATTTACGTTTGCGTGATATCAAGCAGCGCTGTGCACGCAAGAGCGCTTAAGATGCAACGTCTTTCAATTGATACCGTAAGATAATCGTCAGTTTTTTGTGAAAGGCTGGTGCCTGCGAAACACCGTGCTAAACTCCTTTGGCGCGCGACCACACAAAGGAGACACGCGGATGATACGCCATATTGCAAGCTTGGGAATTGCCCTTTTGGTTTTGACCGCTTGCGAAGAAATTCCGACGGAGCAAGCCCCGGCCTCAAAGACAACCACGGCGGCGAAGCCAACCAAATCTCCATCAGGTCGTTTGACAGACCGTCAAGCGGCGCGCGCATTCATCGAAGTGACAAATCGGGTTGAGCCAATCGCGGAACGCGAATGCAGAAGACGCACCAGCAACGTGAACTGTGACTTCCGTATCATTGTAGATGACCGCCCAAATCAACCGCCAAACGCGTATCAAACCTTGGACGACAATAATCGGCCAATCATCGCCTTCACACTGGGCTTGATTACGCGTGCGCGCAACGCAGACGAGCTTGCGTTTGTGATGGGGCACGAGGCCGCGCATCACATTCAAGGCCACATCATGCGTCAGCAGCAAAATGCACTACGGGGCGCAGTGCTCGCCGGTGGCGTGGCGACTTTGATCGGTGGCAGTTCAACTGCGGTTCGTGAAGCCACAGAAGCCGGCGCGCAAATCGGGGCCCGCACCTATTCCAAAACTTTTGAGCTGGAAGCGGATGAACTCGGCACCATCCTAACCCTGCAAGCGGGCTATGATGCATTAAGAGGCGCAGAGTTCTTTGCGCGGATTCCTGATCCGGGCGATCGATTTCTAGGAACGCATCCGCCCAACGCAAAACGGGTCGAAATCGTGCATCAAACCGTTGCAAAATACAAAAAGCAGTAAGTTAGCTGTCTTAACAGATAGATGCGTAACTTTTGAAAGACACACATCCAAATAGGGGAAAAAATACGCGCCGCCAATCTGATGAAAATCATCAAGAAGGGCGACGCGATTTAAAAGATACCGACATCTTTTGGATCGTCCTTTACCAAGTCAACTGAGCGTGTCGCTCCGTTATTGTGGCAAGTTTTAATCAACCCAAAATGCCAAATACGGCTATCAGCGCTGTCTCAAATTAAAAGATGGAAACTGGTGGTACGTGCTATAATTTTACAAGAAGATTCTTTTAAAAACAAAGCACTCGTTAAAAACTCTCTAATTAGGCAGACCATACTGCCCTAGACTCAAAAGCGTTAGTAAGGAATTCCTGACCTTGCCCCGCTTTGTGCTTCTTTTTGGTGATCTGACACGAATTTCTGTCAATCAAACGGCATTTCGCAAAGTCTTAAGCCGAATCTTTATTGCAATCTTCAAGGGGCAAATTGGGCGAACTCTCAAATCCGGAAGACATCAAATTCTCAGATTTTCCGCCAACAAGCCCTGTACTAGGTGGGTCTATGATCCCTTCTTCGATCATTTCCGACACATGTTGCCGTTGATCATCTTACGCTTAATTCAAAGTGTCTGGTCGGGTGTTCATCATCAGTTCGCCGCTTGGCGACCCGACGAAAACATCAACGGATTAAAGCTTCACAGGCGCCAACCCGCGACGAAAGACAGGGGCAACATCGTCCACTGATCAGCTTTCAATCCACTTAATAGGCATGCCAAACACACGCGTGTCCAAAGGGCGCCAAAAAAGGTAAACGCGCAAATCCAACCTCGCGAGAGATCGAATTTGCGCGCAAGACTGTCTATCCAGCCGCACTCTTAAAAACGTGTCGGTATAAAAAAACTTTCAAATACTCTTACCACCCAAAAATTGGGTATCTATAGTAGGAAAAGGCAACAAATGAACTCTTCACCCCACCTTGGATAATGGAGACACCTTAACATCGCGTGCAGTTTTTCATGTAGTCTGGAATTCCCTACCTTCTGCTGCACAGAATCACGACAAATCAACTATGTGGCGAAAATTCGTGCATGACATTCGACAGATCGGCCAAATATTAACAGATCGTGGATCGAAATACGCGGTGTCGGGCGCTCCTGTTGCGTGCCGCGCGGATATCGATGCGGTGTTACGTGAGCTCAAGAAAACCCGCAGCTACGCAAAAGCCACGCACAATACGTGGGGTGCTCTTTTGTCGGAAAGCGGACCGATCAAAGGCGATGATGGCGAAGCGGGTGCTGGCATGGTGATCTTGCGCATGTTGGAACGCGAGGGCTTACAAGATCATATGATCATCGTCACGCGATGGTACGGCGGCAAGCACTTGGGGGGCGATCGATTTCGCCATGTGCAAACATGCGTCAGCGAATATCTTGCAGCCCTACCCTAACTTCTTTGCCTGACGTTTTAGGTGTTTGCGATAAAGCCAAGGTGCGGCCAAGTTTTCGTAGATCCAATGCGTGCCTTGCCGAAGTCCGGGTAGATTTGTGAACCAAGCCAATATGCGATAGCGCGGCATTTCTGACCAAAGCGCACGAAACGCGTCCATTCCACTGATCAACTCACCGTTCTTCATGACATAAATCCGCCGCGCCGCAGTGTCTGCGTCAAGCCCCCATCGCGTTAGATTTGTGCCGTTCAAATCGTCGAACGTCACGCCTGAACCTGTGCGTTGCACATAAGCGCGATAGTGATCGATCTCCCTGCGGCAGATCGGACAGCTTGCATTGTATAAAACAGATGTCTCGTTGGTTTTGCTCATGCGTCCAAAGATGTGTCGCCCAGAGCAAAAATCAGCGTGGCATTCGGACACATCGGCGGTTTCCCCCACGTCTTCCACTGGAACGCGAATATTTTCGTTGGTGGTTTGTCATAAAACGGGCACAATATCTGCAATACGCTGCATCTGCACACAACATCCGTGGGGGATTTCAAATGTTAAAAGTAATCGATTCTGTCGTAGAAGGCATCTTGGCCACAAGCATCGCGCCACCACCAACAGATGGCCCTGATGTCATCACGGGTGATGATCAAGACGAAACCCTTAGCGGTGGCAAAGGCGATGATCTGATCGACGGTGGTGACGGCAATGATATCATCCGGGCAGGTGCTGGGAATGACACGATCGTTGGCAGCGAAGGCGATGATCGCATCAACGGCGCGGGTGGGTTCGACACTGTTACCTATCTTGGCGGCATAGACGATTACGACATCTCGATGACGTTCAATGGACGCACAATTGTGACCTCTTCTGGGCCTGTTGCTGATGTGGGAATGGATTTCTTGCGCAATGTCGAAGCGCTTTACTTCGCGGCTGACGACTACACGCTGTATTTAGATGGCCGGAACAACGATGTATTGTCTCGGGATGATGAATTTTCTATCGGTGAAGATGACACCTTGAGCTTTAGCATGGCCGACTTACTGCTGAATGATCAGGAATTTGATGGAGACCGCCTACGCATCACCGAATTTGACGTGCAAAGTGCAGGTGGCGGAAGCATCACACGTGACGGCGACACTTTCACGTATAATCCGTTGGGCAATTTTGGCGATCTGAATGACGGCGAAACGGCAATCGATACCTTCACATACACGGTCGGCGACGGAAATGGCGGCGCAACAACCGCAACCGTAAACGTCACAATCAATGGCACATCAGACGCCCCGATTGATGCACGGATCAACGAATTCCACTACGACAACGCAAGTTCAGACACGGGCGAGTTCATCGAAATCCGCGTCGCAGTTGGCACCGATGTGTCCGGGCTGTTGTTGGAATTCTATAATGATGCTGGTGAAATCTATAATTCTGAAACCTTCTCGACACTCAATCCAACATGTGAAGACGCATATGAATATTACACGGTAGCACTGCCCGCGAATGGAATTCAAAACGGACCTGCGGACGGGTTTGCCTTGTCAAATAACGGCGCACTGATTGAATTCTTGAGCTATGAAGGCACTGTAACAGCCATCGAAGGCGATGCGGCTATCGGTGTGACGTCAACGGATATCGGCGTGGCGGAGTCCAGTTCGACACCTGCCGGCTTCTCCTTGCAACGCAACGATGATGGCTCATGGCGCGAGGAAGGCCCTGAAACTCCGGGCGCAGAGAACGTGGCCCCGTTGGCTCAGATCGTCGTCACTGAAGTCATGCAGAATCCCAGTGCGGTATCCGACGGATCAGGTGAATGGTTCGAAATCTACAATGCCAGTGGGTATGACGTCGACATCAGCGGCTGGACCGTAGCAGACAATGACACTGATAGTTTCACAATCTCTTCTGATGCCCCCCTGATTATCGCAGATGGCAGTTATCTGGTTTTGGGCAATAACGCAGACACGGCGAGCAATGGCGGCGTCTCAGTTGCTTATGAATACAGCGGCATGTTCCTGAGCAATAGCTCGGATGAGCTGGTGTTGACGGATACGCTAGACCGCGAAGTGGATCGCGTTGAATGGGATGACGGTGCCACCTTCCCGGATCCAAATGGCAGTTCCATGGCCTTGCTGGATCCAAGCCTCGACAACAATGATGGCGCCAACTGGCAACAAAGCACGCAAGCGTTTGGGGATGGCGATTTTGGAACACCCGGAGCGCGCAACGTTGAGCCGTCCGATGTTCTGGTGATCAACGAAATCATGCAAAACCCGTCCGCAGTTTTGGATTCGAGCGGCGAATGGTTTGAGCTTTATAACCCTGGTGCAACAGACATTGACATCAATGGCTGGACCGTTGCCGACAATGACAATGACAGCCACGTTATCGACAATGGCGGCCCCCTCATCGTGAGCGCGGGCGGATATATCGTGCTTGGCATCAATGCAGACAGCGCGACCAATGGCGGCGTGAATGTGGACTACGAATATTCCGGCATTTCCTTGACCAATGGCGCAGACGAATTGGTGTTGTTCAATGCGGATACGACGGAAGTCGACCGCGTTGAGTGGGACGGAGGCCCCTTGTTCCCCGACCCATCTGGGGCGTCTATGTCTTTGGATGATTCTGACAGTGACAACAACAATGGGTCCAACTGGTCGACCGCGTCTGACACATTTGGGGATGGCGATTTCGGCACCCCCGGCAGCATCAACAATGAAGATACCGGCAGCGGCGGTGACCCAACCGCTATGTTGATCTCAGCCATACAAGGGTCCGGCGCGGCAACCCCTGTTTCAGGCGAACTCGTGGCTGTCACAGCCATTGTCACGTACCTGACAGAGGACGGATTTTTCTTGCAAGAAGAGGACGCGGATGCAGATGCCGACGCCCAAACCTCTGAGGGGATTTTCGTCTTCACAGCTGGCAACGATCTGCCCTCACTTGGGGATTTGGTCACCGTAACAGGCACGGTAACCGAATTCTTCGACATGACGCAGATTTCTGGCGACTACACCATAGAAGTCGTGAGCAGCGGCAACCCACTTCCATTGGAAACGTTGATCTCACTTGGGCCAGATGAGCTGAACAATTTCGAAGCCGTTGAAGGCATGCGAATTGCGCTTGAAAGTGCCACTGACGAACCTTTGACGATCATCGAAAACTTCAATTTCGACCGTTTCGGCGAATTGGTCGTCAGTGCCGGTGTGCAAACTCAGGCGACGCAACTGTTTGACGCACAAACAGAACTGGCCGAAATTCAAGCCTTGAGCGCGCAAAATCAAAACAACCGGCTTGGCATTGATGACGGGTTGAGCCAACAAAACCCAACCTCATTTGCCTATATCGAGAACCTCTCGGCCGGGGATGATGGCGACGGCATCCTGAGCAGCGGGGATACTTTCACCAGTGATGGCCCGACCGTGCGTCTGGGCACCGAAATTAATCCGGGCGGTGCGACAGGTGTGATGACGTATGCCTTTGGCGAGTTCAAATTACTGGTCGAAGGGCAGCTTGGGCTGGACCCGAACACAAATGAAGGCGCACGCGATGCCACGCCAGATGATGTAGGCGGCACACTTCAGGTTGGCGCGTTTAACGTTCTTAACTATTTCACCACGTTGAGCGGTGAAGGCACATCTGGGCCCAACAACCTCAGCCCACGCGGTGCAAGCAGCGCCGAAGACCTTGAACGCCAAACCGATAAGCTGGTCGAAGCCATGTCGACATCTGGCGTCGATGTGTTTGCCATTCAAGAAGTCGAAAACAATGGCTTTGATGGCGCAAGCGCGATTGGCACTTTAAGTAGCGCTTTGAATACAGCGTCATCTGGTGCCACGGCCTTCTCAGTGGTTGATCCAACAGGGGGAACGGACACATTCATCGGCACAGATGCGATCACAACAGGCATCGTTTACGACGCCAATTTGGTCACGTTGGTGGACAGCGATGTCGTCGTGTTCTCTGAAAGCTCGGCGGCTGGAACGTTGGCGGCGGCAGAAGCGCTCTCGATGTTGATCGGTGGGTCAAATCCTGTCGGCGACGTGCAACGCAATCGCCCTGCGACGGTTGCGACATTCGAGGACATTCTTTCGGGCGAAGAGTTCACGGTGGTCTCCGTTCACTTCAAGTCAAAAGGGTCGAGCGGATTGGAAACCCTTTCCAACAACGCACAAAGCCTGCTCGACAATCCCTCCTCTGGTCTTAGCGACACGGAACGCGCAGACATCGAAGCCGCCTTGGCGACATTCCAAGCCGATCCCAACTTTGATCAAGGCAATGGCCAAGGTTTCTGGAATGCGGTGCGCGCGGACGCTGCTGGCGAAGTTTATGATTTCCTCACCAACGATTACGGCGGCTCGGGCGTAACGGACTATGTGGTGCTTGGGGATTACAACGCCTACAGCCAAGAAGACCCAACGCAGGTGTTGACGGATCAAGCCGACACTGTGGACCTTTTGGCGCAATACGTTGGAGAAGACGCGTACAGCTTTGTCTTTGATGGCCAACGCGGTGCTTTGGATCAAGCTGTGGCATCGACCGGTCTTGCAGACAACGTAACAGGTTTGACAGAGTGGCACATCAACGCGGATGAACCCGATTTGTTGAACTATAACAGCGCCTTCAATGACCCCGGCTTTTACAATGACGATCTCTTTGCATCCTCGGACCACGACCCTGTGATCCTTGGGTTGGAGTTCATTACGGACCCGTTGGCAGTCGTATAAATTAAGAAAAAGCGCGCCGGATAAAATCTGGCGCGCTTTGATTACAGGTCGCAATTGATCTTGGCTTTGATGACGCGACCAGTCGCGCCGACGGATTAGCTGCCCCAGATCTTTTTCACGTAGTTCTTTGTTTCGCGATAAGGTGGCACCCCACCATATTTCTTCACAGCCCCCGGTCCCGCGTTATAGGCGGCAAGCGCCAAACGCCATGACCCGAAGGTGCGGTATTGTTCTTTGAGGTAGCGTGCGCCGCCCTCTAGATTCTGGGCAGGATCATGTGGATCAACGCCAAGATATTTTGCGGTGAACGGCATCAATTGGGCCAATCCGATTGCACCTTTGTGAGATCGCGCACGAACTTTCCAGTTCGATTCTTGCTGAACCAAACGCAGGAATAAATCTTCAGGAACCCCATTCTTGCGGGCGGCTTCACGGGCGAGGTTCACATACTCACCTTTGTACCGGCCATCATAACGTTTGACCGCGCGCTCGTTCCACTTGGACGGCGTCGTCACTGTCGGCGGCTGCAAACGAACGGAGCTGTTATATTGTTGTTTCGCCCGCGTATCGAGAATTTTGGTTTGTGATTTGAACAAGGTTGCCCTGTTCTTTGACGACAACACTTCAGCATGCGCCAAAGATGTGCCGTTCATGGCGACACACAGCGCCAAACTGATTCCAATACCGTACCGCATACCCAACGCCCCCAGACGTCTAATTTGTTTAACCTTATAGCCTATTTTGCGGAACACACCACCCTAAGCCACATCATGGGCGTTGAAATGCCGGAAGCTTGTTTCAACATGTCGTGTGACTTAGTAGAGTTCAAACGCTGTCATACACAAGATTCGTCCACAGGCTTGTGGACAAGAAAGACCACCAAAGGGGAACTCATGGCCGGCTCAGTCAACAAAGTCATTCTCATCGGCAATCTCGGCCGCGATCCGGAAGTGCGCAACTTCCCAAACGGCGGCAAAGTGTGCAATTTGCGCATCGCCACATCCGAAACTTGGAAAGACAAAAACACCGGCGAGCGCAAAGAACGCACGGAATGGCACAGTGTTGCGATTTTCAATGACGGTTTGGTTCGTATCGCCGAACAGTACCTTAGGAAGGGCTCCAAAGTATATCTTGAGGGGCAGTTACAAACTCGCAAATGGCAAGATCAATCCGGCGCAGACCGATATTCCACTGAAGTTGTCCTGCAAGGATTTAACGGTACTCTGACAATGCTTGACGGTCGTGACGGCGGTGGCGGCGGCGGAGGTGGTCAGTTCGGCGGCGGCGGCGGCGGTGGCTCAATGGGCTATGACGACCGCGGCGGCAGTGGTGGTGGCGACTACGGTGGTGGGAACCAAGGCGGCGGCAATCAAGGTGGCGGCAGCCCCTCACGCGATCTGGACGACGAAATCCCGTTCTAAAAACTGGTGGCACAGCCCACCAACCTTACAAAACAGATATGCACCCAAAGGTGCATATCCTCGATAGTCATAGCTGACGAAAACCCAAAAAAACTGATAAAAAAGTGAAATTACGCTAATCTTAGGATCCGCGTTGGCGCAGTGCATCCTGTAGCAATGTCAACACGTCCGCACTTTCTACGTCCGATGTCACGAAACTATCGCCAATGTCGCGCGCAAGGATGAAGCGCAACTGCCCGTGCACGACCTTTTTGTCTTGGCCCATCAGTGCCAACAAGGTCTCTGCATCTGGCAGTTCACCGTCAATGTCTGCCAAATCGCACTTCATACCCATCTGAGCCAAATGCGCACGCACCCGCGACGGGCATTCTTGCGAACATAAGCCAAGGCGCGAAGACAACTCGAATGCCAACGCGCAACCGATTGCCACACCTTCACCGTGAAGCAGTCGATCCGAAAATCCCGTCGCCGCTTCTAAAGCATGGCCAAAGGTATGGCCCAAATTCAACAAGGCGCGGTCGCCATGTTCTTTTTCATCACGTAAAACAATGTCTGCTTTCATTTGAACCGACCAGCGCACTGCTTCGATACACGCAGCCATGTCCCCAGAGGCCAGTTTTGGTCCGTTCTTTTCGAGCCACTCAAAGAAAGTCGCATCGCCCAACATTCCGTACTTCGCGACTTCGCCGTACCCCGCTAGAAAATCGCGCGCGTCCAAAGTGCCCAGTAACGCCGTGTCCGCCAGGACCATGGATGGTTGATGGAACGCTCCGACAAGGTTTTTGCCTTGCGGTGAATTGATCCCAGTTTTGCCACCCACCGAGCTGTCGACCTGCGCCAAAAGTGATGTTGGAACCTGCACGAATCGCACACCGCGTCGCAAAATTGCCGCTGCGAATCCAACCAGATCACCGATAACCCCGCCGCCAAACGCCACCACGACGTCGCCGCGTTCCACATGCTGTTCGAGCAGCCATTCCACGACATTTTGCAACTGTGCCCAATTCTTGGTGGCCTCACCTTGCGGCAGTTCCAAAACAGCGCAGTCAATCCCAGCTTTCGACAAACCGGCACGCAAGCTGTCCAAATGCAGTGCTGCCACATGGGCGTCTGCAACCACAACAACGCGGGAACGGCGCAAAATTGGCGCGATCAAAGTCCCCGCGTCTTGCAATAACTCAGGGCCGATCAACACGTCATATTCGCGCCCCGGAAGACCAACATGGACTGTCTCACGCATCATTCTTGACCTTTTTCAGAACATCCCCACGGGTCAAAAGCGTTTCGATGACCCTGTCCACCATATCTTCGATCGACAGCCCGGGTTTGCTTTTCACCGACAAATCCGCCAATGCATAGACTGGCACCCGATCAGTGAAGATATCTTCCAACGTTTTTCGCGGGTTATCTGTGCGCAATAAAGGGCGCGTCGTGCGATGGCGCACGCGGCTCCAAAGCAAATCAACATCTGCCTCAAGCCAAAGTGACACCCCCTGTCGCGTGATCCCTTCGCGGTTAGCAGGCGCCAGAAAGGCCCCGCCCCCGGTTGATAGGATGCAAGGTTCACCAGTTAACAATCGCGAAATAACCTTGGCTTCTTTATCACGAAAGAACGGCTCGCCGTATCGCGAGAAGATTTCTGGCACAGGCATATTCGCCGCAGATTCGATTTCCGCGTCACTGTCGAGGAACGAAACCCCAAGCCGTGCAGCCAAAGCCCGCCCAACGGCCGTTTTACCAGCCCCCATCATACCAACCATCGCCACTGTCTTATGCAGGGCGTAGCTGTGGCGCGGAGCGCGCGCGGGCTGCTGAAAATTGCTCATCATTGCGTGAATGACGTGATCTTGTGCAAAAGGCCATATATAAGTTTAGGAAAAGAACACTAATTCAGGCAGGATATTATGATTTTTAGGTTACTTAAACTGCTGATTGTCTTAATTGTTTTAGGATTTATCGCTTTGGTGGCCTATACCTATCTGGGTCCATATTTTGGCGTCGACTTTTCTGCGCCCCAAACGGAAATCAGGGAGCCTGTGACGCTTGAGACAAAATAAGCGCAAAATTCTTGGCTTGTTTTTTAGTACGGTCTGCTGCTTTGTTGGGGCCAGTTTGCCGCTCTATGCTCAATCTTCACAGGCTAATCCGCTATCCGCCATCGACTGGCTGACAAAAAACACGCCACAGACAGGGGTCGTGCAACCGGTCGCACAACCCGCCCCCACAATTTCCGAACCACCCATTGCACGCAGTGGATCGATTCCCGAAGTGACCGTCGCGCCCTTGGGCGCAGCGACCCAACGCCGTCTTGGCTTGCTTCCTTTTTCGGTTACGGGCCTGCCCGCACAAATGTGGACAGGTTCGGACGCTGCTTCGCTTTCATTTGCTTTGCGCAACGCCACCAGTCAACGCATCCCTGCGGCACAAGAATTGATCCTAATGCTGATGCTCGCAGAAGCCGATGACCTTCGACCCGAGGCTGCGGGACTGACTTGGTTGGAAGCGCGCGTCGATGCTTTGATGGAACTTGGCGCGATTGAACCCGCCTTATCGCTGGTTCAGCAAGCCGACCCAATCCGCAGCAAATCCCTTTTTTCGAGATGGTTGACGCTTGCACTATTGGCCAAACAAGAAGCCGCCCCCTGTGCCGCACTTGTTGAAACCCCGCGACTGGCCCCAGACGAAACATTTCGCATCTATTGCACCGCGCGAAACGGCGATTTCGACACAGCGTCCTTACTTTTTGGAACGGCTGCGGCCCTTGATCTGTTGCCTTCAAGCAAGGAAACGCTGCTGGCTCGCTTCCTTGATCCTGATCTCTTTGAAGACGAAGCTATGCCGCGCGCGCCTGTGCGCCCAGATGCTTTGACGTTTCGCCTGTTCGAAGCCGCTGGGGAACCGTTGTCCACGGCCCCGTTGCCACGTGCCTTTGCCCATGCAGACTTGAGCGAAGACGCCGGATGGAAGGCCCAACTTGAAGCCGCAGAACGCCTTGCGCGCGCAGGTGTCCTTCCGTCAAACAAGTTGCTCGGCCTTTATTCCGATAGAGACGCGGCAGCCTCGGGCGGGATTTGGGATCGCGTTGACGCGCTACAAGATTTTGAGGCCGCTTTGCAAGATGCCGATCCCGGCAAAGTTTCAAACGCATTGCCTGCCATGTGGCGCGGCATGCAAGCCGCGCGGCTTGAAGTCGTATTCTCGGATTTGTTTGCACAAGACCTGGCAAAACTGACCTTGGACGGCCCAGCAGCCAACATCGCGCACCGCATGGAGCTTTTGTCTCGCAGCTATGAAACTGCGCCACTTCCTGTCACGCCGGACAAGCGTGCGCGCTACCTTGCCTCCGTCGCAATCGGTGAGCCGGATGCAAATCTGGCAGATACTGAAATGGCCAACTCTGTTGCAAACGCCTTTGGACCACAATCTGTGCCCTCGCCCGGCTTGCGAGAAATGGAGCCAACAAATGTTGGCGCCGCTTTGTTGCAAGTTCTCAAGCTCTTGGCGGATGCGGGGCGCGGTGATCTAAGTGCTTTGCAAACCGCGCTGACAGATCTTCGCGCGCTGGGTCTTGAAGACATGGCCCGTCGCGTTGCTTTGCAAATGCTCATCCTGAAAGATCGAGGCTAACCTCATATGATTCCGGCACATCGATGGATATCTGCGTTTTTGGACGCGCAAGCTGCGGAACGTGGGGCGGCCGGGAACACGCAGGAAGCCTATGGCCGGGATTTGTTGATCTTTGCCGAATGGCTGGGCTCAAACGGGGCCAGTTTTGACACTGCAAGTCGTGACAATGTCGAGAATTTTCTCATCGATTGCGAAACCGAAGGGCTGGCGAAATCGACCCGCGCGCGCCGCTTATCCGCGATCAAACAGCTCTATCGGTTCGCCTTTGAGGAAGGCTGGCGCCAAGACAACCCCGCCATCCAGATCAGCGGCCCCGGCAAAGACAAACGATTGCCCAAGACACTCAGCCATGACGAAGTTGACCGCCTGCTCACAGCGGCACGCCGGACCGGGCGCACCGATTTGGACCGATTGCGCAACACCTGCCTGATGGAGTTGCTTTACGCGACCGGTATGCGTGTGACTGAGCTGGTCTCACTCCCCGTTTCTTCGGCGCGCGGCGATCCAAGGATGCTTTTGGTCTTGGGCAAAGGTGGCAAGGAACGTTTGGTCCCGTTATCCCCGGACGCGCGCACCGCTTTGGCGGACTGGTTGAAACACCGTGATGAAGACGAAGAAGCTGCCAGACTTAAGGGCAAACAACCGTCCAAGTTTCTATTTCCGTCTCGCGGTTCAGCCGGGCACCTGACACGGCACCGGTTTTATGGGTTGATCAAAGAGTTCGCGGTTGCGGGCGGGGTGTCCCCGGCAAAAGTCACACCGCACACTTTGCGCCACGCCTTCGCGACCCACTTGCTGGAAGGTGGCGCGGACTTGCGCTCTATCCAGACGATGTTGGGCCACGCCGACGTCGCCACCACCGAGATTTACACCCATGTCCTGCAAGAGCGCCTGACAGCCTTGGTTCTCGAGCATCATCCCTTGGCCAAAAACGATCGCGACTAGATCGAACCCCACTCCAGCCAACGACGTTCTTTGGGGCTTAACACTTCAGAGATTTTGTCATCATAGGCCTGCAAATCTGCGTCCGTCAGTTTGCCTTCCCACTTGTTCGATGTCGCACTGTTAAAGAAACCAGCATCCGATTTCCAAAACCCCTGACCGGCAGATGGTGCAAACCGATCAGAATTGCGCTTCATGTTGTCGAATGTGGCCGCCTCAACCAATTGCGCCATCAATTCTGCGGGATGCTCAATCCCGACATGCGCGGCGATTTGTGCAAAAGCGCCCGTCAGGTCGCGTATCATATCGCGGTAATGCAGTCGCAAAAGGTTCTCACGCGGTTCTCGTTTCAGTGTGCAAAGATAGTGATCTATCAGGCAGGCGAACCCAGAATGGGCTTCATCGTCCTGCAAAAAGTGCCGAAAGCTTGCCGAAGGGTCTTCATGCTTAACCGTCCCTGCCATTTCGGGTTTCATGTTCGCTAGATGATTTTGAAATGAGAAATGCATATCAATTGGGTGGCGATAAACAGTAATATAGCGCAACTCATTCCAGATCGGGACGCAATCCAAAGGCGCGTGAGATTTCACCTGCCTGCGATGATCTTGCGCCTCTAGCCGCGCCATCACCTCCTGAAGATCGCGAAACACGATTTCGATCCACGGAGATTTCATAGAAATTTGTGCATCCACCTTCGGATCACCTGAAATCAGCAACGCGAGAATACTTTGCGTCCACGTCGTCCCGCATTTGGGCGGTGTCGACACAACAATATCCCCATCACGCGGGACAAAGGCGTCCCATCGTGCGGAATCGGAAAAATGATCAACAAATTGCCGCGCGGCGGTTTCAAAGGGTTTCAGCATGATCTCGCCTTACGAAAGAAATCCAACATGATCAGAGGTTAACGCCGCAGCGTCCAGTTCTCAACAGATGTGTACCACGCCAAAACGTCTGGGCAGCCCCACCGGTCGTCGCTAAATGTAACAGCCTGACCGCTTAACGCCACAGCGTCTGGATTTTCGCGCCCGGCTCCCTTGAACCGACTGCACGCGCGCCCCATAACACAGGGGAAGAGGTAGACAGCCACACATGACCACGACAACAACCGTTATTGATACCGCCGCAGCATCCGGTGGACCTTTGGATTCATCGTTTTGGATCACATGTGGGATAATCTTGCTGCTCTTGGTGATGTCGGGATTCTTTTCAGGGTCCGAAACAGCGTTGACTGCGGCGTCGCGCGGCAAACTGCGCACGCAAGCGGATAAGGGAAACAAGGGCGCCGAGCGCGCACTTGATATCACCGAAGACAACGAACGTTTGATTGGCTCTGTTCTGTTGGGCAACAACCTTGTGAACATCTTGGCTACGTCACTTGCGACGGCCATCTTCACCCAAACCTTTGGAGAATCCGGCGTGGTCTTGGCCACTTTGGTGATGACGCTCTTGGTGCTTATTTTTGCGGAAGTTTTGCCCAAAACCTATGCCATCACCAATGCGGAGCGCGCGGCAGCATTGGTCTCACTTCCAATTTCGATGGTTGTGCGCATGTTCTCGCCTGTGGTGGGCGCGGTTCGCCTGTTTGTGCGCGGCGTCTTACGGGTGTTTGGCGTTCAAACTGATCCAGATGGTCACATCATGGCCGTGCGTGAAGAAATCGCGGGCGCATTGCAGCTTGGCCATTCAGAAGGTGTCGTAGAAAAAGAAGACCGCGACCGCATTTTGGGTGCCCTAGATTTGGCCGACCGCACCGTCGAAGAGATCATGTTGCATCGCTCTGGTATTGAAATGATCAATATCGACGACGCGCCACAGGATATTTTGGAACAGTGTTTGCGATCCAACCACACGCGGTTGCCTGTGTACCGTGATGCCCCAGAAAACATCACTGGCGTGATCCACGCCAAAGACTTGCTGCGCGCGATGTATAAACGCATCGGTGGGCCTGAGGGCGACGCGAGTCTTCTGATGTCGTTTGAGATCGCAGACGTGGCCATGGCCCCCTATTTCATCCCAGAGACGACAGCGCTGGACGATCAAATGCGGCAATTCCTACGGATGCGCACACACTTCGCATTGGTCGTTGATGAATACGGCTCGTTGCAAGGTTTGATCACGCTGGAAGATATCCTTGAAGAAATCGTCGGGGAGATCACAGACGAGTTCGACCCACATGACGCAGATCCAGTCGTCCAACAGGATTCGGATGGTGGCTTCTTAGTCGAAGGCAGCATGACAATCCGCGATGTGAACCGGGCAAAAGATTGGCAACTACCTGATGAAGAAGCCAACACAGTTGCCGGATTGGTCATCCATGAGGCGCAGATGATACCAACTGTGGGCCAAGTGTTTAGCTTTCATGGCTTCCGCTTCGAGGTTCTAGAGCGCACTGGAAATCGTATTTCCTCGCTGAAAATTCGCCCCCTTTGACCCTGCCCGCGAACCTGCAAGGCATCGTGTTGATGGTTCTTGGGATGCTTGGCTTTGCCGTGGCAGATGTGTTCCTCAAGCTGCTCGGTGGCGCAATTCCAACCGGACAAATCATCATGTCGATTGGGGCGGGTGCAGGAACTATCTTTCTGGTCGCCGCCTTGCGCGAAGGCCAACTTGAGTGGGTCGGAGCCTTCAAGGAACCGATCATCATCTGGCGAAATCTCTTTGAGATCATTGGTACATTGGGCTTTTTGACGGCGCTGATCCTTGCGCCATTGTCGACGGTGTCTGCAATCATTCAAGCCAATCCGTTGATCGTAACCTTTGGTGCTGCGCTTTGGTTAAAAGAGCCTGTTGGCCCCTACCGTTGGGCCGCGATCTTCGTAGGGTTGCTGGGCGTGTTGCTCGTGATCCAACCTTGGGGCACCCGGTTTGAGCCGACGTCGTTGTTTGCAATCATTGCGGTTCTCGGGTTGGCGCTTCGGGATTTGGCAACGCGTCGTGTGCCCAAATACGTGTCGACAAAGCAATTGTCAGTTTACGCCCTTTACCTTTTGATCCCAGCCGGAGCGCTTCTGATGCTGGCGACTGGGTCGTCTTATGTGATCCCGAATGGCGCACAAGCCGTCTTCTTGATCTCGGCAATTTTCATATCTTCCATCGGCTACTTTGGCACCACAGCCGCCATGCGCGTCGGCGATGTCGGCGTGGTGACACCGTTTCGATATTCCCGCATCGTGTTTGCCTTGATCTTTGCAGCACTGGTCTTTGATGAAAGCCCCGACGTACTGACATATCTGGGGGCAGCGATCATCGTGGCGTCTGGGATTTTCACGTTGTGGCGTGAACAACGGGCCAAAGTGGCCGCAGGTTAAGTACAGAACACACGCAAACGCGCAAATACGCCCCTGTCCCCCCTTTCCCCTCATGCACGGCATCGCTATGACACGCGCACACACCCAAAGCCGCACGTCTTGAAAGGACACTCCCGATGAGCACGATTATCGACATTCACGCCCGCGAAATCCTCGACAGCCGAGGCAACCCGACGGTAGAGGTCGATGTGATCCTCGAGGATGGCACGATGGGCCGTGCAGCAGTTCCATCAGGTGCCTCCACTGGCGCCTATGAGGCAGTCGAAAAGCGCGACGGCGACAAGGCGCGCTACAAAGGCAAAGGCGTTTTGGAAGCCTGCGCGGCGGTCAACGGTGAAATCGCAGAAGTTCTGGTCGGCGTTGACGCCACTGAACAAGAAGAAATCGATGCGGCAATGATCGAACTTGATGGCACCGAGAACAAAGCACGCCTTGGCGCGAATGCAATCCTTGGCGTGTCCCTTGCCACAGCCAAAGCCGCCGCTGATTATTGCTCGCAGCCGCTATATCGTTATGTGGGCGGGACATCAGCGCGCGTTCTTCCTGTGCCAATGATGAACATCATCAATGGTGGCGAACACGCCGACAACCCGATCGACCTCCAAGAATTCATGATCATGCCCGTCAGCGCGACCAGCATCCGCGAAGCCGTGCGTATGGGGTCTGAAATCTTCCACACGTTGAAAAACGAACTGACATCCGCGGGTTTGTCCACCGGAATTGGTGATGAGGGTGGCTTTGCACCAAACATCTCATCCAGTCGCGACGCTTTGGATTTCATCCTCAAGGCGGTGGAAAAAGCTGGATATCGCCCTGCCGAAGATGTGTTCCTCGCGCTCGATTGTGCGGCTACTGAATATTACAAGGACGGCTCTTATGTCTTTGCGGGCGAAGGAAAAACACTGTCATCGGACGAAAATGTTGCTTATTTGGAAGCCCTTGTGAACGACTACCCGATTATTTCGATCGAAGATGGCATGTCCGAAGACGATTGGGATGGCTGGAAGGCCTTGACCGACACGCTTGGCGACCGGGTTCAGTTGGTTGGTGATGACTTGTTTGTCACAAACCCCACCCGTTTGGCCGAAGGCATCAAACGCGGCTCTGCCAACTCGATGCTGGTGAAAGTAAACCAGATTGGCACATTGTCCGAAACGCTTCGTGCGGTAGACATGGCGCATCGCGCTGGGTTCACAAATGTCATGAGCCACCGTTCAGGTGAAACCGAGGATTCCACAATTGCCGATTTGGCAGTGGCAACCAATTGCGGCCAGATCAAAACCGGCTCCCTTGCGCGGTCTGATCGGTTGGCAAAATACAACCAACTGATCCGCATTGAAGAAGCCTTGGGCGAGAGCGCCTCTTACGCCGGAGCGGCGATTTTTCGCTGATACGCATTAACGCCACCCATCTAAGGTAGAAGAACGCAGCGCAATGGCCGCCGAGCAGGAATTTTGGCTTGGCGGCCTTCCATTTTCAGGTTCAAATTACCCCCAAAGTGCTGGGAGCCCTAGAGAATTGACTAAAGACATGACGCAAGCTTGGCATCAATCAAGCGCCAGCGTCGGACCATCGACGCCTGACGACGCCGACTATTGGCCACAAACACAGCATATCAAGAACGCCGATATCGGGTACTTGAGCGAACTTTTGGTACGTTACATCATCATTCTGGGCGCTGGAATTACGCTATTTTATACGACCAATTCGTCGTTTTACTTGGTCTGGTTGATCGCCTATTTCAGCACCAATAGTCTGTATTGCATTGCACTATTGTGCACCAATGCACCCGTAAGTCGACGTTGGTATGGAACATTGTTCGCCATGAACGTCGTCACGTCTGCCACCTACGCCTTTATGCCCATCTATTTGTGGACAACCTCAAACGATCCCACGCTGCAAGCCGTTTCCCTATGTGGGATCATTGGTCACGGGATGTTCAATCTCGCCAAGCATACACGTCGCACACTCGTGTCACACTGGAACATGTTCATCGTTGAAATATCCGCAGTTGCAGTCATCGCCACGATTATTTCGCAGACCGCATTTCTCCCCGCTCAGATTGCTATCGGATTTTGTGGGCTTGCGGTCATGGCCTATTACGCATTGGCCCAATTTTCCATGATGAACGACCGAGAAGCATTGGCCGACAGTCACGTCCAAAAGCTTGAAGACCTAAAAATTTCGGCAATGGGACAGATCACGGCGGGCGTAGCACATGATTTCAACAACAAACTGACTGTCATCCAAGGCAATATCGATCTTTCAACCCTGACCCATGACCCAGCGGAACGCGCGGAACGCCTTGCGGATGCGCGCGCGGCCACCGAACAAGCTGCCGAAGTTGTCGCCCATATGCGTGCTTTTGTGCGCAAATCCCCGGTGTCATTGCAAACCGTGTCATTGAGCAGTGTCGGTGCGACCTTGAGCCAGAGCATGGAGCCTTACTTACCAGAGAACATTAGCTTTCTTATCCGCAACGATGCCGCAGACACTGAGATAGAAATCGACCCAGACTTGTTGCAAACCGCGCTACTCAATCTGGCATTGAATGCGCGGGATGCAATGGCGCAAAGTGGTGGGCAACTGGAACTGCGTTTCAGCAACGCCAACATTACCAACTGGCTTGGGCGTCCGCCTGCGGGCACAGGCCCTTTTGTGCGAATTGATGTATGCGACAGCGGGCCCGGCCTTCCTGCTGAACAATTTGGTATCGTACAAGAACCCTTCTTTAGTACCAAACCAGCTGGAATGGGCACGGGATTAGGCCTGTCCATGGTCAAAGGTTTCACCGAACAAATGGGCGGTTCCCTTCTTTTGCAAAATCGTCATGTTGGTGGGCTAGAAGTGTCCATTCTATTGCCAAGGAACGCAGCACGTGGCGCCAACACCTGACCCTCATTTGACCATGCGCTCGGCAGATTGGGCGCAAGACAGTGACACGATCAAAGATTTATGCTGGGAGTATCACGCCCTTTTAGACGCCCGCACCAAGGATTTCCCCGGTCTCATTGAACGTTATTATGCTCATGATGTCTATGCGGCCCTATTAGAAGACCTCCCGCGTATTCATGCCCGCCCAAAGGGCGACATTGTGGTTGCACAACACTCTGGGGAAATCGTCGGCTGCGCGATGTATTACCCCCTGAATGACACCGGCCTGTGCGAAATCAAACGGGTCTTTGTAACCCCCGCAGCGCGTGGTTTATCTGCCGGACACGCATTGATGCAAACCTGTATGCAGCGCGCAGCCGAAGACGGGCATCACCGCATGGTTCTGGACACGATGATCGAACTGACCGAAGCGATCAAACTCTATGAAAAGTTAGGGTTTACACCCGCCGAGCCGTTTTATGATCTTGCCCCAGAGGTTGCACATGCGATCCGTTTTTTTGGCCATGATCTAATACGACCTTAAACCTTCTCCCCTAGTTAAACCGCCCCGGCCGATACGGCGCCAACATTTGGGTGCGATTGCTCGCCTGCCCGACTAGTTCCGCCGCAGCAAGCTCAGCCACGATTGCGGCAAGCGTCACACCGCTATGCATAACGGCAGTATAAAGCCCGGGCGTGACGGCACCAATGACAGGCATCCCATCCTTTGGAACCGGACGATAGGCCATTGCGATTTCGGTCCAGTCGATCCGATGGTCACATCGCAAGAGCTTGCGCAATCTAGAAATTGCGGCATTGGCGGCCTCCCTCGGGTCCGCGGTAATCTGTGTTGTCTCATCTGATTGATGTGCCGCAACAGTGGGCATCACCAAACGACCGGACGCATCTTGGCGCACTTCGCCATCTGGTGTGACCAAAACATGGTGGATTAGTTTTGGCATCGGCGCACTGCGCAACAAAACCCCCGGCCGCTTGAGCATTGGCAGCGGCATCTGAACATCTGCCAGCAAAGCCTCTGCGCCGGTGCCAGCGGCAACCACGACCTCATCAGCGTGCATGACACCGTGATCCGTATGGACGCGACCGGGTTCAACTTTGTTCACGCGAACACCAAAAACGATCTTCGCGCCTGCGATTTGCGCACCATTCAACAAGGCACGACACGCGGATGATGTTTCCGCCACACCTTCGGTCGCGAAGCGCAATGCCTGCGCGGGCGGGTCCACAAGTGCTGGTTCATATTGAGCAGTTTGCGCTGCATTGAGTGTGGACACGCGGCAGCCAAGCGCACTCATTTGCGCCCGCATGGCCTGCAATCCGCGCCCCTGTTCTTCCCACCACAACGCGCCGGGCCACGTGATCGCATCCAACCCAAGTTCTCCATGAACCGTGCGCCACGCTTCCAATCCAGCTCGGCGCAGCCGAAAATGTGCCTCATCCGCGAAAAAGCTGGCATTGATCCAACCAAAGCTCGCGCCTGATGCCCCTGCCCCCGGCGCTTGAGCCGCATCCAAAACGGTAACATCCACCGCGTGCGTTTTCGCCAATCGGTAGGCCAACGCGCAGCCCATAATGCCAGCTCCGACAATGATCACCCGCATGACATCCCCCCTTGGCTTGCCGATGCGCGCACACTACCGTGCGCCCATGACAGCACAAGAGATCATCGACCACCTTGGCCTCGCGCCGCATCCAGAAGGCGGTCATTATCGCCAAACATGGGTTGCCAATTCAGACGGACGGCCAAGCGGCACCTGCATCTATTTCCTACTCGGCGCCGGCGAAAGCAGTCATTGGCACAAGGTCGATGCAACCGAAATCTGGTTATTTCACGCAGGCGACCCCCTGATCCTAAGTCTGTCCGAAAATGATGAAGGTCCCGCGCAAGATCATGTTCTTGGACCTGATCTTCGTCTGGGCGCTCCGCAGATAATTGTTCCAGAGGGGCATTGGCAAGCGGCGCGCAGCACGGGCGACTACACTCTTGTCAGCTGCACTGTGTCGCCCGGATTTCAGTTTGACGGTTTTACGCTTGCCCCGCCTGACTTTGACATCCCACGGGGCTAACAGCGCAAATCATCGCCCCGTGGTTTGATCATCCACACCTGTTTCCCGGTCAGGCTACATCATGGGGTCGTTCCAAAAGACGAAGGTCGGACCCGCTTAAGGCCTGCTTACAATTCCGCCACCCACAGCCGCCTGAACCCCCGTGGTGGAGGGGCACGATGTTGGCAATCCACGCTCAACACGTGCAGCAAGGAAGGCAAACGCTTGGGCTTCAAGCATGTCGCCGTCCAACCCAACCGCTTCAACCGGCGCAACTGTGCAGTCGAGCGACACCTCCAACATGGCCATCAACACTGGATTGTGGCGCCCACCGCCCGTGACCAACACACGTGATGGCGGCGTTGGGCAATGCTCCATGCCCGCCGCCACAGAGGCCGCGCACATTGCAGTCAAAGTCGCTGTCGCCCCGTCATCGGGCAATTCTGAGACCAGTTCGATCATCTGCGAGAAATCATTTCTATCCAACGATTTCGGCGGGATGCGCGCGAAATAGGGCTCAGCTAGAAAAAGCTCCAACGCGCCGTTCTCAACTTCGCCGGTCGCCGCAATCAGACCGTCTTTGTCAAAAGGCAGGCCTAGGCGTGCGGTCAGTAAATCATTGATTGGTGCATTCGCCGGACCTGTATCAAAGGCCAACAGCGCGCCCGGTGTTTCTGGCGCATCAAAACTTGGGTCGACATACGTGATGTTTCCCACCCCACCAAGATTGACAAAACACAGCGGCTCGGTCGCGCCGATATGTTTGGCCAGCGCGAAATGGTAAAATGGCGCAAGAGGCGCGCCCTCCCCGCCCAATCCCACATCCGAGGATCGAAAATCCCACACCACAGGTATCCCAAGTGCCGAGGCCAAAGCCGCACCGTCGCCGACTTGCAACGTCCCTTGCGCGCGCGGCGCATGAGCCAAGGTTTGCCCGTGAAAGCCAATCAACTCAGCTTCGAATTGCGACAATAGATTTTGGTGGACCCGCTGAATGGTGTCTGTTGCGGCGTCGACTTGCGGCCCGGACCAATGGCCAAGCCCTGCGCGGATCACCGCGCGTTCTTCATCTGAGTAGCCGCGATATGCGCTTGCTCCAAAGTCGAAGATGCTCTCTCCGTCAGTTTTCAAAAGAGCCGCATCCACGCCATCTAAGGACGTTCCACTCATGGCACCCAAGACCCAACGTGGCATCGGCTGTGTTGCTGACCGTTTCATGGCCTTTTCCTTCTGCTCGCCCTTGCCTATAGATGCCCTGTTAACTCAGGCTGAGGCAAGACATGACCTACCACCCAAAATCAGATTTCATGAGCGTGATGATGCAACGCGGCTTTTTGGCCGATTGCACGGACTATCAAGCTTTGGACGACGCGTTGGTCAAGGGAATCGTGCCCGGATATATCGGGTTTGATGCGACCGCAAAGTCGCTGCATGTCGGCAGCTTGATCCAGATCATGACATTGCGCTGGCTGCAAAAGACCGGACACAAGCCGATCACATTGATGGGCGGCGGCACCACAAAGGTGGGCGATCCGTCCTTTCGCGCCGATGAGCGCCCTTTGCTGACCGAAGCGCAGATCGACGACAATATATCCGGCATCAAGCAGGTGTTCTCCAAATACATTGATTATGGCGACGGTCCTTCGGGCGCGTTGATGCTCAACAATGCCGAATGGCTCGACGGGTTGAACTACCTTGAATTCCTGCGCGACATTGGGCGGCATTTTTCGGTCAACCGGATGTTGGCCTTCGAATCTGTGAAGTCCCGGATTGACCGCGAACAAAGCCTGAGCTTCCTTGAGTTCAATTATATGATCCTGCAAGCCTATGACTTCCTTGAGCTCAATCGCCGTTATGGCTGCCTTGTGCAATTTGGCGGGTCGGATCAATGGGGCAACATCGTCAACGGGATCGACTTGACGCGCCGCGTCGTGGACAATCAAATCTTCGGCCTGACGACGCCACTTTTGACCACGTCTGACGGGAAAAAGATGGGCAAATCTGCGGATGGCGCGGTGTGGCTGAACGCCGATATGCGTGCGCCCTATGAGTTCTGGCAGTTTTGGCGCAACACGACGGACGCGGATGTTGGGCGCTTCTTGAAGCTCTACACAGAGATGCCGATTGAGGAATGCGAACGTTTGGGCGCATTGTCGGGATCTGAAATCAACGCCGCGAAAATCATCCTCGCCAATGAGGTCACAACCCTGTGCCACGGGGCTGACGCGGCAGCCGCGGCAGAAGCTACGGCACGCGAAGTCTTTGAAAAAGGCGGCGTTGGCGACGACCTTCCCACGTTGCTTTTGACACCTGCCGATATCGAGGGCGGAATATCCATTGTGCAAGTCATCGTGCGCGCGGGTCTGGCCAAATCAGGCAAAGACGCCAAACGGTTGATCAACGAAAACGGCGCAAAAATTGACGACGCGCCTTTGACCGATGCCGGGTTGATGCTGGACGCTGCTGCGTTGTCCTCCCCCATCAAGTTATCTGCGGGCAAGAAACGCCACGCTTTGGTGACACTTGATGGCTGATCCAACGCGCACCGCCTCAACCTTTGCCCCCCCAGTGATGGAGGCACGACGCTGGCTTGACGGCGTTGATTTCCCGCCAAACCGACCTTTGATCAATGTCAGTCAGGCCGCCCCAGTAGACCCGCCAACACCAGGCTTGCGCCAGGCGATGGCGGACGCGGCTGTGAATGACGACGCCGTGCATCTATATGGACCAGTTTTGGGGCTGCCTGCGTTACGTGCACAATTGGCTGAAACAACGTCGCAAATCTATGATGGTGTTGTCAGCGCAGATCAGGTTGCGATTACGTCGGGTTGCAACCAAGCCTTTGCCGCCGCGATTTCGACGCTGTGCTCGGAAGGCGATGAGGTAATCTTACCAACGCCTTGGTATTTCAACCACAAAATGTGGTTGGATATGGCGGGTGTCGCGGCTGTACCTTTGAAAACAGAAGCGGATTTGCTGCCCGACCCGAACGCAGCCAAGACGTTGATCACTGAGCGCACGCGCGCCATCGCGCTTGTCTCGCCGAACAACCCCGGTGGTGTCGAATACCCGAAATCACTGCTGGGCGCGTTCCGAGATCTGGCGCGCGCGCATGGAATTGCATTGATCGTCGATGAAACCTATCGCGATTTCCACAGTCAAATGGGCCCGCCGCATGACCTGTTCACCGGTGTTGACTGGTCAGACACGCTGATCCATTTGTATTCGTTCTCCAAGGCGTACCGCCTGACGGGGCACCGCGTCGGCGCGATTGTTGCGTCTCAGGCCCGTTTGGCAGAGGTCGAAAAGTTCCTCGACACGGTTGCAATCTGTCCGGGGCAACTTGGCCAAATTGGCGCGCTTTGGGGTATGCAAAACCTTGGGCAATGGCTGGCGGGGGAACGCGATGAAATCCTTATGCGGCGGCGCGCGATTGAAGACGGGTTTGCAGTTCTTGCCGCCAAAGGTTGGGAGTTGATGGGCGTTGGTGCATATTTTGCCTATATGCGGCATCCGTTTGAGACCCCATCAAATGTGCTTGCACCCGAGCTGGTCAAAACCGCTGGTTTGCTGTGTTTGCCGGGGACAATGTTCCACCCATCCGACACGGAAGCCGCCAAATCTGAGCTTAGGATTGCGTTTGCCAATCTCGATAGCGCCGGAATCACCGAAATGTATGGGCGTTTGGCAGCACTTTAAGCCAAATCGCCTTGCTCCGGTGCGACGGCTTACTTAATGAAGTTTCAACCCCGCAGCAACCACGTTGCAGGACAGGATTAACGAGGCGAGTATGGCGAAATCTACAAGTATGTCGAAAACAGCGGTCTGGATTCTTCTGGCACTTCTGATTTTGGGTCTGGCGGGCTTCGGGGCGACGTCCCTTGGCGGCAATATTCGCACAATTGGTACTGTCGGCGATTTGCCTGTTAGCACCCAGTCTTACGCCCTCGCAATGCAGCGCGAAATGCGTGCGGTTCAGGCGCAAACTGGGCAACCTATCAGATTTGAACAAGCGCGCGCCATTGGTCTGGATCAAGCCGTCTTGCAACGGTTGATCACCTTCCGCGCGCTCGACCATGAAGCCGCACAGCTGGGTATTTCGGTGGGCGACGAAAATGTACGCGACCAAGTCCTTGCGATCCCAAATTTCCAAGGCCTAGACGGCAGCTTTGATCGTGAAGCGTATCGGTTTGCACTAGAACAACAGGGCCTGAGTGAAGGTCAGTTCGAAACGCAATTGCGCGAAGAAAGCGCACGCAATTTACTGCAAAGTGCCATCGCAAACGGCATCGAGATGCCACCGCGTTTTGCCGACGTGCTGGTGAACTATGCAGGCGAAACGCGGGATTTCACATGGACGGCACTTGATGCCTCGATGTTGGACGCCCCACTGGTGCCCGCGTCTGATGCAGACATTCGCGCGTTCTATGACCAAAACATCGACCAATTCCGTCTGCCTGTTACCAAGCGCATTACGTATGCATGGCTCACCCCGGATATGCTGGCTGATAGTGTTGAATTGGATGAGGCCGCGTTTGAGAACGCCTATAACGACCGCATTGATGAGTTTGTCCAACCGGAACGACGTCTGGTCGAGCGGCTGGTCTACCTAGATGAGGACGCGGCAGCGACGGCCGCAGCGTCCCTTGAGGTGGGCGGCAACACGTTTGAAGCCATCGTCGAAGAACGTGGCCTGACCTTGGCCGATGTTGATATGGGCGATGTGAGCCGGCTTGAGTTGGATGCGGCGGGTGAGGCCGTCTTCAACGCGCAGGTTGGCGATGTTGTCGGCCCGCTGCCGTCACCATTGGGCGTTGCTTTGTTTCGGGTGAACGGTGTGCTCCCTGCACAATCCGTTTCACTTGAAGATGCCCGCCCCCGGTTGCGCGATTCCATCGCATTGGCTCGGGCCCGCCGCATCATCGAAGATCAGGCCGAAGCACTCGACGATTTGCTTGCTGGTGGCGCCACCTTGGAAGAGCTGGTCGCAGAAGGCGATATTCGCCTCGCCACAATCGACTGGTCCGAACAAAGCGGCGACGACATCGCATCCTATGAAGACTTCCGCAACGCTGCTGCTGAACTGACTTTGGAAGACTTCCCTGTCATCGCCAACTTGGACGATGGCGGTATCTTTGCCATGCGCTTGGAAGAAGAATTGCCCGAACGCCCAGAACCGTTTGAAACCGCATTTGAGGCCGCCAGCGTTGCCTTAGAACAAGACCGCACGCAGGCTGCGCTGAAGACCAAATCAGAAGCGCTTTTGCCAGATGTTCAGGGTGGTACCAGCTTTGAGGCGCTTGGATTGACTGCAACTATCGAAGAAGGACGCACGCGCGAAGCGTTTATTCCAGCAACACCGCCGTCGTTTTTGCCGGAAGTGTTTCAAATGGAACCCGGCGATGTCCGGATCGTGGCTGAAGCGGGCCGCGTTTTGATGATCTCTTTGCAAGACGTCTCTCCCCCTGAGGACACAGCAGATGCGCAGCGTTTGCGCGATGTGTTGCAAGGCACGTTGGATCAGTCGCTTGCACAGGACATGTTCGACATTTACACAACAGATGTGACCTTCCGCGCAGAAGCACGGATTGATCCGCGATCAGTAGATGCCGTCAACGTCAACTTCCAATAGGGCAACATCATGAGCCTCATCCCCGAGTTCGAAACTTTCGCTGCCGGGTATGAGGCCGGGCAAAATCAGATCGTCTACACCCGGCTGGCAGCTGATCTCGACACGCCCGTGTCCCTTATGCTCAAGCTCGCAGGAACCGCGAAAAATGCCTTCATGTTGGAATCCGTCACTGGCGGTGAAGTCCGCGGGCGGTATTCCATAATCGGGCTGAAACCCGATCTGGTTTGGCGCTGCAACGGCGCGACATCCGAAGTAAACCGCCACGCCCGCTATGACGACGACGGCTTTGTTGCCATGGACGGCGACCCACTTGACGCCTTGCGCCAATTGATCGCCGAAAGCCGCATCGAATTGCCCGAAGACATGCCCCAAGCCGCAGCAGGTTTGTTTGGCTATCTTGGTTATGACATGGTGCGGTTGGTCGAACACCTGCCCAATGTGAACCCTGATGTCTTGGGCATCCCTGACGCAATTATGGTGCGCCCATCGGTTATTGCCGTGTTGGACGGCGTGAAGGGCGAGGTGACTGTCGTCTCACCTGCATGGGCTGAAAATGGACAATCGGCAAAGGCCGCGTACGCACAAGCCGCAGAGCGCGTCATGGACGCTGTGCGCGACCTTGAACGCAGTGCGGTCGGCGAACGGCGCAATTTGGGTGATGCTATTGAAGCGGGCGAACCGGTCAGCAATTTCACTCGCGAAGGGTACAAGGCCGTTGTCGAAAAGGCGCGCGAATATATCCGCGCAGGTGATATCTTTCAAGTGGTGCCCGCACAGCGTTGGACGCAAGATTTTCGCCACCACCCCTTTGCGCTATATCGCTCCTTGCGCCGCACAAACCCTTCGCCGTTTATGTTTTACTTCAATTTTGGCGAGTTTCAGGTTGTTGGCGCGTCTCCGGAAATTCTGGTTCGGGTCTTTGGCAATGAAATCACCATTCGCCCGATTGCCGGCACGCGCAAACGTGGCGCGACACCAGAAGAAGATCGCGCCCTAGAAGCAGATCTGCTTGCCGACGAAAAAGAACTCGCAGAACACCTGATGCTACTTGATTTGGGCCGCAATGACGTGGGCCGCGTGGCCCAGATCGGCACAGTGCGCCCCACAGAGGAGTTCATCGTAGAACGCTATTCCCACGTGATGCACATCGTCTCCAACGTGGTCGGAGAACTCAAAGAAGGCAAAGACGCGCTTGATGCGTTCTTCGCAGGGATGCCAGCGGGCACGGTTTCAGGCGCCCCAAAAGTACGCGCTATGGAAATCATCGACGAACTTGAGCCAGAAAAGCGTGGTGTTTATGGTGGCGGCGTTGGGTATTTCAGTGCAGGCGGCGACATGGACATGTGCATCGCGTTGCGGACCGCTTTGGTGAAAGACGAAAAGCTCTATATTCAAGCGGGCGGCGGTGTTGTCTATGACAGCGACCCCGAGGCCGAGTTCATGGAAACAGTTCACAAGTCCGGCGCGATCCGTAAAGCCGCCGCGGATGCCGCCCGGTTCGAAGGACCCGGAAACTCTTAATGGTCAAGCGGGGCGCGTTCGAATTTGGCGGTGTGCAGATTGCACCGGGTCGCCGGGAACGCGTTACTCTTCCTGTGTCCACCCTGCCCGACCACACGCCTGTTGGGCTGGAAGTTGAAGTGATCCACGGCAAACGCGACGGGCCAACGGTGTTCGTCTCTGCGGCCGTGCACGGCGACGAAGTCATCGGCGTTGAAATTTGCCGCAGACTGCTGCGAGCTGAACAACTTAGCAGTTTGCGCGGCACGCTGATGGTGATTCCGATTGTGAATGCGTTCGGGTTCCTGACACGCTCACGCTACTTACCTGATCGCCGCGACCTCAACCGTTCGTTTCCCGGCAGCAAAGCCGGATCATTGGCCGCCCGGCTGGGCAACTTGTTTTTGAATGACGTCGTGTTGCGGTGCGATTTTGGTATCGACCTTCATTCCGCAGCCATCCACCGCACAAACTTGCCGCAAATTCGTGTGTCGCCGGGCATCAAATCCACAGCCGCTATGGCGCGCGACTTTGGCGCACCGGTCATTTTGACATCCCCCCTGCGCCCCGGTTCGCTGCGCGGAGAAGCCCAAGAACGCGGTGTCCCTGTCTTGCTGTATGAAGCAGGCGAAGGCTTACGATTTGACGAAATGGCGGTGCGCGCTGGCGTTGCTGGTATTTTGCGCGTTCTGCGGGGGGCCGACATGTTACCCGCCAAAGGCATCACGAAAGCACGCAAAGCCCCCTATCTTTGCACCTCAAGTACATGGCTGCGCGCCCCAAGCGGCGGCTTGTTGCGCCTTTACCGCGCAGAAGGGGACATTGTGGAAGAAGGCGATGTGCTGGCCGCAATTGCAGACCCGTTTGGCGCTGCAGAGGAAGAACTTGTCGCGCCTGCTTCGGGGCTGCTTATTGGACGGGCCATTTTACCTGTGGTGAATGAAGGGGACGCTTTGTTCCATTTGGCCCAGTTACACCCGTCCGTGTCCGAAGATGTGGTCGCAGACCTGACATCTCAACTCGAGGCCGATCCAATCTTTGACGAAGACGAGATCATTTAGGCGGCGTGACCTGCACCTGTGGTGCAGGCCTGCGCCAAACCAGATTTTTAGAAAAATCTGCCGCGTCGCTCCGATCTGCGTTTCAGATTATCGCGTGAGGCTTTGCTGCAAGAGCGCAGAGACAGGAGCAACGGCAACGCGTGACGCGCGATCCTGTAAGCCCCACAGCAACAACGCTGAAATCGTATCAGCCCGAAGCCGTCCGACCATAATCACACCGCCCTGTTGACCCGCTTTGAACGCCGCTTGATCCAGAAACCGTCGGATCACTGTCGGAGTTTGCTCAGCCGCGTCAAAATCCCGGAATAAAGTTTGCGACGCAATACCTTCGCGCGCGGCCAGTTTTTGAGCCGTATCTAACCCTTTTGGTTGCCAAACGATGCCGTGCCCGCTGGCCGCCACGATTTGACTGACTTGATCGGACATTTCGCGCGATGCTTGCAACCCGCTGGTTGGCCCTTCCATCACAGCAATTGTTTCTGGGACTTTCTCCAGTGCTGCCGAAAGCGAGATTTCGGTGTCCGCAGCTGTCGCTTCAATGGGGAGATCGACGAGCGCCATGACCTCAAACCCTTGCGATCGGTACAGGGCCATCCGGTCCTGTGCATCAGGTAGGCTCACATCAACCGCAAAGGTAAGCGCATAAGGAAAGCTGCCCAAAGCGGACATTCCAACGGGACCATCGCCAAGATTTTCTCCGGAATCCATCAAAATGATCGACAACAAAGGTCGGCCCTGCGGATCCTCAAAGGCTTCTGCGTGACGAACCAAAGCTGGCGCATCTTCTGGTATTGACGGAGCTGCGTCAGCTGAATTGTCTGCTTCCGCGTCTGAGGCCCCAGGCGCGGTTATCGCAGCATCTTCTGCTGGATCGCCTGTCCCCACATTGGGCAAACGATTGGCCGCGCGACGTTCCAAAAGGTTCGTGGCAGGTTTCCCAATTTTGGGGCGGGAAATTGCTTCTGGTGCGATCGCGTTAGCAGTTTCAGGTTCGCGCGCAGGAGCTTCAGGAACGGGATTGGCCTCTGCTTCAACGACACCCTCGGGAACTATGTCTGGGGCAACCTCGGTCGCGGTTACAGGCGCGTCAGGTTCAGGGGCAACAACCACCGGCTCAACAGCAGGCGTCTCTTGCGTCACTGTGTTTGCATCGCTTTGCGCAGTTTCGACGTTTTCCGGCTCCGTTGGCGCTTCAACAACAATCTCGGGCGCGGCCTCAGGTGTGAGGGTGGGTTCTGGTTCTGGTTCTGGTGCCGGTTCGACCTCAGTCACGATAACTGGCGCGGGCTCTTCTTTTACGTCCACTTCGACGTCTGGCTCCGGAGTTGGCTCCGCTTCGAGTGCAGATTCAGGTTCAGGTTCAGGTTCAGGTTCGGGCGCAGGTTCAGACACAGTCGGCGTTGCTGGCGTTGAGGAGACCTGCGCTACATTCTCTTGATCCGGGGCAAGTGGTGACGCAGGTTGTGGTGCTGTTGAAACCGGGTCTTCGGCGGCGACCTCTATTGAACCACCTTGCTCGGTTGATGCCCTAGGCGCGACAACCGGGGTCTCTGGAATGGCCGTGTCTGGCGAAGAAACAGAATTGGTGACATCCGCCCCTATTGTCGCCGCGCTGTCTTGTGTTGGCGCATTCACTTGCACGCTTGTGGGTTTTGGCAAGGCACCAGATGCAGGCTCAGCAACGGCCAAAGGGGTGTTTGAGCTGATGGCAACATCCGGTTTAGGCGCCTCAGCGACGGGCCCATCGGTGTTCAAGTTTGGGGATGATGGTGGGAATGCGATGACTGACAATACGCCAGCACCCACAACAGAAACTGCCCCTCCGATCACAAGACCGCCTAAAAAGCCGCGTGCCATGCTGCTAACTCCTGCTCTGTTCCGTATGAGTGCGTGTTACACTGCGGTTAAAATGTCTGCCACCTTCCGGTGCGTTACGGATGACGCTATCTGCGCCGAATTGCCTGCCGATATACACGTTCTGATCGCAGCTGCACTTGACGCTGGTCCGCAAGCCTGAACACATATAGTCAAAGTTTACCCCCCCGAGCCGCACATGACCAGAGATTGTGCAACTCAGGCTCGAACTGTAGCCGAAAGACACCGCTGCTATGCTGCTCTTGATAGATAACTACGACAGTTTCACCTATAATTTGGTGCATTACTTAGGCTCTCTTGGGGCCGAGGTCGCTGTGCATCGCAATGATTCACTGGATGTCCAGCAAGCGATGGCGCTGCGCCCCACTGGTATTTTGCTGTCCCCGGGGCCGTGTGATCCCGATCAAGCGGGCATTTGCCTTGCTCTGACGCAAGCCGCGGCCGAAGCGCGCATTCCTTTGATGGGGGTTTGCCTTGGGCACCAGACGATCGGCCAAGCCTTTGGTGGCAAAGTCGTGCGCCATTCTGAAATTGTGCATGGCAAACTTGGTCAAATGCAGCACACAGGTCGTGGCGTTTTTGCCGGACTGCCCTCACCCTTCGCCGCCACACGGTATCATTCTCTTGTGGTTGACCGCGAAACCCTGCCTGATTGCCTTGAGATCACAGCACAACTTGATGACGGCACCATAATGGGGCTTCAACACACAGAACTACCGATCCAAGGGGTGCAATTCCATCCAGAGTCGATCAGGTCTGAACACGGGCATAAGATGTTACAAAATTTTCTTGATTTGATGGCGGTTCCAGTATGAGTGACGCGTTAAAACCTTTGATCGAAGCTGCTGCCGAAGGCCCCTTGTCGCGCGCTCAAGCAGAAATCGCATTCGGTATTTTGTTTGATGGCGAAGCCACACCCAGCCAAATCGGTGGCTTGTTGATGGCGCTGCGCACACGCGGCGAAACTGTTGAAGAATATGCAGCGGCAGCCGGTGTTATGCGGGCAAAATGCAATGCAGTGCGCGCTCCCGAAGGGGCCATGGACATCGTCGGCACAGGCGGTGATGGCAAAGGCACGCTGAATATCTCGACAGCCACTGCTTTTGTTGTCGCGGGTGCGGGCGTTCCAGTGGCCAAACACGGAAATCGCAACCTGTCATCCAAATCAGGTGCTGCTGATGCTTTGGGCCAGATGGGCATCAATGTTATGGTTGGCCCCGAAGTCGTCGAAAAAGCGCTCGCGCAAGCGGGAATCGGTTTCATGATGGCACCGATGCACCACCCGGCAACGCGCCACGTCATGCCCACACGCGCAGAACTGGGAACGCGTACAATATTCAACATTCTCGGCCCCTTAACCAATCCCGCGGGCGTAAAACGCCAACTCACTGGTGCATTCTCACGTGATTTGATTCGCCCTATGGCGGAAACCCTTGGATTGCTTGGCTCTGATGTGGCGTGGTTGGTTCATGGCTCTGATGGGACCGACGAATTGACCATCACCGGCATCTCATGGATCGCCGCCTTGGAAAATGGCGTGGTCACTGATTTGGAATTGCACCCAGAAGATGCAGGCCTCCCGGTGCACCCGTTTGAGGCCATTATCGGCGGAACCCCAACAGAGAACGCCGTCGCTTTCAACGCATTGTTGGATGGGCAACCGTCCGCCTATCGCGACGCGGTGTTGCTCAATTCAGCGGCTGCTTTGAAGGTCGCAGGCGTCAGCGATGATCTTAAAGACGGCGTGGCACGCGCCGCACATAGCATCGACAGCGGTCAAGCCCGCGCAAAAATCAAGGCCGTGGCTGAGATCACCTCCGCCGCGACCTAATGTTTGATCTGTCCCGGCTTGGTGCTTGGAAGGATTTGCCCTTTTTTGCCGATGATTTGCCACAGATTGCAGCGGTCTTGCGCTCAGAAACACGCGAGGTTTATCCCCCCGCATCAAAGGTCTTTGCAGCCCTGGAAGCGTGTCAGCCTGACGATGTGAAGGTCGTGATTTTGGGCCAAGATCCCTATCATACTCAGGGCAAGGCTGACGGCTTGGCCTTTTCAATCCCACAAGGGTTTGGTGGCCGTTTGGACAGCTTAGGCAACATTCTCAAAGAGATAGAGACCGACTTGGGGGTGCCGCGCACGCAGACCGATTTGTCCGATTGGGCCGAGCAAGGCGTTTTGCTGCTCAATACCGCGCTGACAGTTCCCCAAGGTGCCGCCAAAGCGCATGCCAAGATCGGCTGGTCTAACCTCGTCAATCAGGTGTTGGCTTTGCTTGACACCAAACCGCGCGCCTTCGTTCTTTGGGGCGGACCTGCCCATAGTTTTGGCGCGCGTTTGCAAAACCCCGATCACCTGCGGATAGAAACCGCGCACCCTTCGCCGCTCTCTGCTTATCGCGGCTTTTTCGGGGCCCGCCCGTTTTCAACCGTGAACCAATGGCTTATGGATCAAAATAAGCCGCAGATCACATGGACTGACCCGACATGAGTGAAACAATCCTCGACAAGATCAAAGCCTACAAGCTTGAAGAAGTCGCCGCCGACAAAATCGCAACACCCTTGGCCGAAATCGAAGCGCAGGCAAAGGCTGCTGACCCTGTTCGCCCCTTCGCAGACAGCTTGTATCGCGCCAGCCGCAGCGGATATGGATTGATCGCAGAGATCAAAAAAGCCAGCCCATCCAAAGGCTTGATCCGCTCTGACTTTAACCCACCCGTTCTGGCAGCCGCCTACGAAGCCGGTGGTGCCACATGTTTGTCCGTTCTCACAGACACGCCGAGCTTTCAGGGCGATAAATCCTTTTTGCCTGCCGCCCGCGCGGCTTGTTCCTTGCCCTGCCTGCGTAAGGATTTCTTATATGACACCTACCAAGTCGCTGAAGCACGCGCGTTGGGGGCAGATTGCATTTTGATCATCATGGCCTCTATTTCGGATACGCAGGCGGCGGAATTGGAAGATGCGGCGACCCATTGGGGCATGGATGCGCTCATCGAAGTGCATGACGCGCACGAGCTTGAACGCGCCACCCGTCTGAAAAGCTCTTTGATGGGTATCAACAATCGAAATCTGAACACGTTTGAAACAAGCCTCGACACGACCCGCACCTTGTCCAAACAGGTCCCTGCGGATCGCGTAATCGTTGCCGAAAGTGGTCTAAACAGCCCTGAGGACTTGTCCGACATGGCCGCACATGGCGCACGCCTTTTCCTCATCGGTGAAAGCCTGATGCGTCAAGACGATGTGGCCACGGCCACCCGCGCGCTCTTGGCCAACCCACTTTCGCCGGGGGGCATGACATGAGCCTGACCCATTTCGACGGCAAGGGTGATGCGCACATGGTTGATGTGTCTGAAAAGGCTGTCACCAAACGCATTGCGACGGCGCGGACTTGGATTAGGATGCTACCAGAAACGCTTGATCTTATTGAAAAAGGTGACGCGAAGAAGGGCGATGTGGCAGGTGTTGCAAGGCTTGCTGGCATTATGGCCGCCAAAAAGACGCCTGATCTGATACCGCTCTGTCATCCTTTACCGATCGCCAAAGCTGCCATCGAAATCATATCCGACCCTAGCCTGCCCGGTCTGCGGATCGAAGCCACGGTAAAGACCACCGGCCAAACCGGGGTGGAAATGGAAGCGTTGACGGCGGCTTCGGTCACTGCGTTGACCGTGTATGATATGGTCAAGGCCGTCGACAAAGGCATGGAGATCGGCGGTCTGCATGTCGCGTTAAAAGATGGCGGCAAATCGGGGCGTTACGAGGTTTCTTCATGATCTCCGTGGCGCAAGCGCAAGCGCTTTGCATCGACATGGTCACACTCGTTGGGACCGAACCGGTTCCGCTGTCTGACGCGGCTGGCAGAGTTCTATTGGGCCCCATCAAAGCGCTGCGTGACCAACCCCCATTTGCGGCATCTGCAATGGACGGGTATGCGCTTAAAGCCGCGGAGGTCGAACGCGACGCCCTCTTTAAAGTGATCGGGGAATCCGCAGCGGGGCATCGCTTTGAAGGCCATGTTGGGGCTGGGCAAGCTGTGCGAATTTTCACCGGTGCCCCACTTCCAGAGGGTGCCGATTTCGTATTGATCCAAGAAGATGCCACTCGGTCTGGCGACCTGATCACCGTATCCACCGACAAAATAACCAAGAACAACATCCGCCCCAAAGGAACCGATTTCACAATTGGCGATGCCCTTAGCGCGCCACGTCGTTTGTCGCCCGGCGACACCGCGTTGATCGCGGCAATGAATCAGCCAAACGTTCAAGTCGCACGCAAACCACGTGTCGCCTTGTTGTCCACGGGTGATGAATTGGTGATGCCCGGCGGGACGCCCGGCCCCGACCAGATCATCGCCTCCAACGTCTTCGGCCTTGCTGCGATGTTGCGGGCCACCGGTGCAGAACCCCGTATTTTTCCGATTGCCGAAGATACTGACAAAGCCCTTGATACTGTCTTTGCGCAAGCCGACGAATGGCAAGCCGACTTCGTTGTAACAATCGGGGGGGCCTCCGTCGGGGATCACGATCTTGTCGCTCCGGCGATGGATCGGTTTGGTGTGTCCCGCGCGTTTCACAAAATTGCGATGCGTCCGGGTAAGCCTTTGATGGCGGGCACTAAAGACAGCACAGCGTGGATTGGGCTGCCGGGTAATCCTGTATCCGCAATGGTGTGCGGGCACCTGTTTTTGCTGCCAATGGTTCGCCGCGCGATGGGCTTGAAAGATGTCTTACCAGAACGTCACACCGCACGATTGAATGCGGCTTTGACACCAAACGGCCCACGTGAACATTACATGCGCGCCCATGTTAGCGGTGGTGTGATCGACGTTTTTGAGCGCCAAGACAGCTCTTTGCTCACTGTTTTGGCCCAAGCCAATGCCCTAGCAATCCGCCCCATTGCAGATACGGCACGCGAGAAAAATGATATATTGGAATTCATCTTTCTTTAACCATCTTCGTTCACATCTGTAACGATCTCGTTAACGAAAGTTGACACAAAACAGGAACATGCGTAGAACAAACCCTAAATACCGGGTCTGGAGGGCACGAGCATGCTAACAAAAAAACAACTCGATCTACTCGAATTCATACAAAAACGGCTGCAAAGCGACGGCGTGCCGCCCAGCTTTGACGAGATGAAAGAAGCGCTGGATTTGCGATCCAAGTCGGGAATTCACCGCTTGATCACCGCTTTGGAAGAGCGCGGCTTTATTCGCCGTCTGGCACACCGCGCACGTGCAATTGAGATCGTGAAATTACCTGAAAGTCTTGGTGGTCAACCCTCTGCAGCCACTGCGGGCTTTACCCCGCGCGTGATTGATGGCGATCGTCCCGACGTGCCGCCCCCACCCGGTGCCATGTCCGTATCCAGTGTTGACGCACAGGAGCTGCAAATCATGGGCAAAATCGCAGCAGGTGTCCCGATTGAAGCCATCAATCAACCTAGCGCGTCCGTGGCTGTTCCGGGATCTATGCTTGGGACAGGCGGCGATCACTATGCTCTTGAAGTCAAAGGCGATTCAATGATTGAAGCCGGGATCAACGACGGTGACGTGGTTGTGATCCGCGAAACCTCTCAGGCGGACAATGGTGATATTGTGGTGGCTTTGGTTGAGGATCATGAAGCCACGCTGAAACGCTTCCAACGGCGCGGTAACACAATCGCATTAGAGGCCGCGAACCCCGCCTATGAAACCCGCGTTTTCCCGACGGGCAAGGTAAAGGTTCAAGGTAAATTGGTCGGCTTGATCCGAACCTATTGATTGCGGCGGCCGCGCTTTTCTTCCGGCCATCCTGACCACAATCGATCGCCCGCCACTTGGCGGGCGGTTTTCGTTTGCCATGTCCCATCTGCGCGCAGCCGAACCGCGACCGCCCCAGTGGTTTTTAACGTCTTTGGATCAAACACACGACACCCAACCAAACTGGCCTCAAGAACCTGATTGGACACGATGATCCCATCACTGCAATCGGGCAGATTAGCCGCTGATTTCTTACCCGTCAGATGCCAGACGGCCCCCGCAGCAAAGGAGCCCAAGCTTGCGCGCCCTGGGTGTGGCACTTCGCCGGGCCAAGCGGATTCCCAGCGTGCATTGGAGGCCTCCTGCCCGGCTGCATCGCCATCATTTTCCAACCAGTTTTGAGCAACAAACCCCGCACCGCGGTCACGGCTTAGGGCCCGTCCCTCAGGCGTCATGACACCGACTAAGCCACCTGTATCCGCAATCAACAGATCGGGTCGCTCAGATGTCATCCACAAAGCAAATGCTGCAACAATCGGCAGCACTCCGATCCAACGTTCTCGCCCATTCCACAAAATAACGAACAACGCGCCCAGGGTCAGACACGGCAAAACCCATGAATTTGGGCTAACGACAAAACTGCGCGCGCCCGGTAGCCCCGCTGTCAGTTCCGCAACCCACAAAATCCAACGCAATCCCAACCCCATGACTTCCAATCCGACATGCGCAAAGCCAAACGGGGCAAGAACGGTCGCAACCACCGCCGCGGGGACCACAATGATGCCCATGACAGGCACGCTGACCAAGTTTGCAATCAATCCATATTGTGCGATGGCGTTGAAGTGAGCCGCAGCAAAAGGCGCGGTCGCAAAACCAGCAATTGCGGAAGATATGACAACGCCTGCGGCCCCCTGCAGGGGTTTGGGAAGCTTCCATGGCAGATCTCTCATAGCCGTGAAAATCGCCACGAGGGCAGTCGTCGCCGCAAAAGACATCTGAAATCCCGGCCCCAGCAGGGCTTCAGGTCTGAGAAACAGAACCACCAAAGCCGCCATAGCGACCGCACGCAAAGAAAAGGCGCGCCGGTTCAACATCACTGCAACAAGCGCGACAACAGCCATAATATAGGCCCGTTCCGTCGCCACATTGCCCCCTGACAAGGCCAGATACCCAGACGCCGCGATCAAAGCACCGATGGCGGCGATCCTGCGCACAGGCCAATATAATGCGATATGGGGAACTAGGACCAATCCGAACCGCAACGCCGCAAAGACGACGCCCGTCAACAACCCCATATGCAACCCCGAGATGGCCAATAAATGCGCCAGATTGCTGGCGCGTAAATTGCCAAGTGCGGCTTGCGACATACCGCTGCGATCCCCGGACGTCACGGCTGCTGCAAACCCGCCAACGTCACCTGGCAGAGCCGCGCGCACAAAATCGGACACGGCCATGCGTGTTTGAAAGACCCAAAGGCTCCAACTGTCAGACTTAGGGTGCGCAACAGGCATCAGTGGAACACGGATATAGCCAACCGCACCCAGTTGCTTGAACCAGCTATGACGTTGAAAATCGAAACCGCCCGGCTCAACAGGACCACTGGGCGGGGATAAATGCCCCGTTGTCATCAGACGCGCACCGGGAATGGGTTCGGGGCCATCGACGGCATCGCCATGCAGCGAAATACGCACCCGCGCCGGCGTACGCCCGGGCGACATGCGCGCAAGAACAACACGGTCCAATGTCACCCGCACAGCGTCCGATGCAGAGCGATCCAATCCAACCACCCGCCCCTCGATGGGGCCATAATACCGCCATTTTAGAACAGGCGCCGCCACGTCATGCGCGCGCCACCCCGCCAACGCGACGCCAGCCGCCGTGAGCGCCAAAGCCCAACCAAGCAGTGACAAAACCGACCAAGAGAAGCGAACCGAAAGCGCGGCCGCGCCCAAAGACAAACCCGCCAAAGCCCAAAGAACATAGGCCGAAGGTTCGGTGCTTTGCGTAAAATACAGACAAATTCCAACGCCGAGACAGACCGGTGCCCATGGCAGCAAAGCGCCACGTTGCGCTTCTAAGCGTGCCAAAAGCCATTCAATCGAAGACATCACTGCGTGTTGCACCGCTTGCCCCCTCTTGAGTAGCTGGATAAGGACGTGGACAGACACTAGCCCGATCAGAGTTAAGAAAGATTAAACACCGCCATGACCCGCCCAGTTGTCACTCGATTTGCGCCCTCTCCAACCGGTTTCTTGCATATTGGCGGGGCACGCACCGCGCTGTTCAACTGGCTTTATGCACGTGGCCAAGGTGGCAAATTCTTGCTGCGGATCGAAGACACAGATCGCGCAAGATCAACCCCCGAAGCCACGGCTGCGATTTTGCAGGGGCTTGCTTGGTTGGGCCTTGATCACGATGGCGAGGCTGTCAGCCAGTTTGAGCGCGCAGATCGCCATGCAAAGGTCGCCAACCAACTTCTGGCAGAAGGTAAGGCTTACAAGTGTTTTGCGACCCAAGATGAGATCGCTGCATTTCGTGAGCAAGCCAAAGCCGAGGGGCGCTCGACGCTTTATCACTCGCCGTGGCGCGACCGTGACGACCACCCAGACGCGCCCTTTGTTGTGCGCATCAAAGCCCCTCGCGAAGGCAACACTGTTATCCGTGATAAGGTGCAAGGTGATGTAACGATCAAAAACCAAACGCTGGACGATATGGTGTTGCTGCGCGCGGATGGCACGCCGGTCTATATGTTGGCCGTTGTTGTCGATGATCACGATATGGATGTAAGCCATGTGATCCGCGGCGATGACCATCTCAACAATGCTGCACGTCAGATGATGATTTATGACGCGATGGGGTGGGATGTTCCTGTTTGGGCGCATATTCCGCTGATTCATGGGCCTGATGGCAAGAAATTGTCCAAACGCCACGGCGCGCTTGGGGCACAAGAGTATCAAGCAATGGGCTATCCAGCCGCGGGTATGCGCAATTATTTGGCACGTTTGGGCTGGTCCCATGGCGATGATGAATTTTTCTCGGATGCACAGGCCAAAGACTGGTTTGATTTTGATGGGATAGGCAAAAGCCCGGCCCGGTTTGACACCAAAAAGCTGGAAAACCTAAGCGGACAGCATATTGCAGCGAGCGATGATGCCGCATTGCAGCGCGAACTAATCGACTTCTTAGAGGCCTCTGGCAGCGATGCGTTGAGTGCTTCACAAAAGGATGGCGTTCTTGCTGCAATGTATTGTCTCAAGCAACGCGCGAAGACCTTCCCTGAACTGATTGATAAGGCGTCATTTGTTTTATCACAGCGCCCAATCACGCCAGATGAAAAAGCATCAAAATCTCTTGATTCTGTATCCCGTGGTATACTGAAGCAATTGACGCCGCAGCTGCAAACCGTTACTTGGGGGCGGACGGAGCTGGAAACAGCCCTGAACATCTTCGCCGAAGCGCAAGAAACGAAATTTGGCAAACTCGCAGCTCCATTGCGTGCAGTGCTTGCCGGTCGTGCTGTGACCCCTTCGGTGTTTGATATGATGCTGGTATTGGGACGCGAAGAATCCATATCCCGCATTGAAGACGCCGCCGCAGAGGGCTGATGTTGGGACATCCCGGCTAAGGACTTGCGGCACATTCACCGGGATCCGAGCAAGTCGGCTTAACGTTCGCGAAACGTTGCCCTGCTAGGCACCCGTAAAAGCCAAGCGCAGCGCGCGTTTCGGGGCGGTTCACGTCGCGACGCCGAGAGGAAGGACTAACATGGCAGACAGCACGAAAACAGCGAAGATCACAATTGACGATCAGACCTATGAAATGCCGATCTATTCGCCCACAGCAGGGCCAGATGTCATTGATATCCGTAAACTTTATGCACAAGCCGGTGTGTTCACATATGATCCCGGCTTCACATCGACAGCTGCGTGCGACAGCACAATTACATTTATCGATGGCAATAAAGGCGAACTTTTGCATCGCGGATATCCGATCGATCAACTCGCCGGAAAATCGCATTACTTAGAAGTCTGCTACTTGATGCTGTATGGCTCATTGCCATCCACCACACAGCTTGAGAACTTCGAAACCACGATCACGCATCACACGATGCTGCATGAGCAGATGATGAACTTCTTCCGGGGTTTCCGTCGTGATGCGCACCCAATGGCCATTATGGTTGGCGTCGTGGGCGCGATGTCCGCTTTCTATCATGACAGCACAGACATCGGTGATGAACGTCAACGCGAAGTCGCGTCGCACCGCTTGATTGCGAAAATGCCAACGATTGCGGCGATGGCCTACAAATATTCCATCGGACAGCCATTCGTGTATCCACGCAATGATTTGGATTACTCTTCGAACTTCCTTAGCATGTGCTTTGCGGTCCCTGCCGAAGACTATCAGGTCAATCCGATCCTAAGCCGCGCGATGGACCGTATCTTCACACTGCATGCGGATCACGAACAAAACGCGTCGACATCCACGGTTCGACTTGCATCCTCCTCTGGGGCGAACCCGTTTGCCTGTATTGCTGCTGGCATCGCATGTCTCTGGGGTCCTGCGCATGGTGGTGCAAACCAAGCTTGCCTCGAAATGTTGCAAGAAATTGGCACGCCGGATCGCATTCCAGAATTCATTGCGCGCGCCAAAGACAAAAGCGATCCATTCCGCTTGATGGGTTTTGGACACCGTGTTTACAAAAACTTCGATCCACGCGCGACTGTGATGAAACAGTCCGCCGACGAAGTGCTGGAACTGCTCGGCGTTGAAAACAATCCTGTCCTGCAGGTTGCCAAGGAATTGGAAGCGGCTGCTTTGGCTGATCCATACTTTGCAGACAAAAAGCTGTTCCCGAATGTCGATTTCTATTCCGGCATTATTCTGGAAGCGATGGGTTTCCCAACATCCATGTTCACGCCAATCTTTGCGTTGAGCCGGACAGTCGGCTGGATTTCCCAATGGAAAGAACAGCTTGAAGATCCTCAGATGAAAATTGGTCGTCCGCGCCAACTGTATCAAGGCAAGACGCATCGCGACTATGTCGATATCGAAAATCGGTAACTTTCACTAAACGAAAAATAGAAGGCCTCACAGGTTAACTGTGGGGCCTTTTTTGTTCACGAAGTTCCAATTTCGTGCTGGTATCAAACACAGTCTTACCGCGACCAAACGGCGAATCGCTCACGGTTCACCAAGCCCGCAAACTAGACCGTGTTCTTGTCGTTTTGTCGACCGAGCGCGATTTGTGGCAGAACCAAGGCGGCAATAAAGGCCAAACAAAGGCATTGTTTCCCGCCCCCCTACAATGCCTGCCCTGCGCTTGACCCGTCGCGTAAATCATCCTTAACCTAGATCCACGCGGCTGTTTTTGGGGGAAGACACGATGTTTTTTTATCTATTACCTGCCATGCTTGTTGCATGGGGACTGTACGAATTATTTGACGACGGAAGCAGCGACGGCGGGGGCACCTCTCAAGAAGAGCTCAACGGCGAAGAAATCAATGCCGGCAGCGGAGAGGATTTGTTGGATGGTTTGTCCGGCAACGACATTCTCATCGGCGGCGAAGGTGTTGATGAACTTTTGGGTGGCGAAGGCGACGACATTTTACTCGGTCAAGATGACGACGACAGCCTAAGAGGACAAGACGGTGATGACCTGATCATCGGCGGCGAAGGGGATGACGCATTGTTCGGCGCGCAAGGGGCTGATTGGGTCCAAGGCGATGCAGGCGACGACGAGCTGAACGGTGGTTTGGGTGAAGATGTTCTGCTTGGCGGCGACGGCGAAGATGTGCTCAACGGTGGAACAAATCCGGACGTTCTGTTTGGCGGAGACGCCCTCGACGCGCCACTTGATCAAGACCAACTCGAAGCCCTGCGTGACGGAACATCGCTGGCGGAAATCTTAGGCGTTGAAGGTGACACAGTTGCCACCTTGACCGACGATGGCGATGCGGACGTGCTGAACGGCAACATTGGCAACGACATGCTGATCTTGGGCGCGGGCGACACTGGCACAGGCGGCACGCAGCAAGACAGCTTCCTTGTTTTTGCAGACCAACCTGACGGCTCCGAGCCTGCAATCATTACTGACTTGGGCGACACGGAATCCGTGGCGTTGATTGTTGGCGAGGGTGCGGAACCGGTTGTGACGGTCGAAGATGACGGCGACGACGCGTTGGTGATCTCTGATGGCCAAATCGTAGCGCGCATCACAGGCGCGGCCGAAACGATCGACGCCTCCGACATCGCGCTGGTTGCGGGGCCGACTGTGAATGACCTCGATCCCAACTTCGGCCAACCCCAAGAGCCGACAGAAAATGAACAAACGCTTACCGCCAACGCTGATATCTTTGTTGGCGAAGACGGCGTGTTGGATATCGTCGATGCGGGCAATGGTGATGACACCTTGTCCGGATTGGGTGAAAATGACCTTCTGCGGGCCGAAGCGGGTGATGACATTGTGCTGGGCGGCACCGGCGATGATGTCTTGCTTGGGGGCACCGGCGAAGACGCATTGTTTGGTGAAACGGGCAACGACCGCATCACAGGTGGGTCGGAAAGCGATTGGGTCGATGGGGGCGCTGGCGATGACCAACTTGAGGGCAACAGCCAAGACGACATCATTATCGGTGGTGAAGGTGCAGATGATTTGACCGGCGGCAATGGTGCTGACGTGCTGGTTGGTGGTGACCTGCTTGATCGCGCGCTAACTGTCGAAGAACTCAACGTATTACGCTCGGACCCTAATTCAGACATTGGCGATGTTGCAGGCCTTGGTGTTGGTGCATTGGAAGATGGCGCAGCAGACGTTCTGAACGGCGGCGATGGGAACGACGCGTTGATCCTGGGCGCTGGCGACACGGGCACAGGCGGTGACGGCGCTGACACGTTCTACGTGGTGAATGGCGATGGCACATCAGCTGCAATCATCGCAGATCTCGCGGCCGAGGATGAAGTTACTCTGCTGAAGGGCGACGCGGCAGATGCTGGCGTGGTCACGACTGCTGCGGATGGCAACGACACGCTGATCTCGTTGGATGGTGTGGTTCAGGCCCGCGTCGTAGGTGTTGATCCGGGCGGGGTTGGAACCATCAATGTGAGCGATCCGTTGGATATGGATGATGTTGACGCGCTGACGGAAAACGCCCCGGACGCTGTTCTAAACACCAATCTTACAAATGAGGACGATACATTCACTGCAACCGATGATGCTGTTGCAAACCGCGTCAACGGATTGGACGGCGATGATGTGATCAGCGGCGCAGGCGATAATGATGTGCTGCGCGGTAACGATGGCGCCGACATTCTGATTGGCGGTGACGGAGACGACGAATTGTTAGGTGATGCAGGGTCTGACCTGATGCAAGGCAATGGTGGCGAAGATAAATTGCTCGGCGGTTCAGAAGCCGACTGGTTAAATGGTGGCGAAGGAGATGACGAATTGATCGCAAACGCAGGAGACGACGTTGTTATCGGCGGCGATGGAGCTGACGATATACGAGGAAACAATGATGATGACCTGCTGGTAGGCGGCGCATTGTTTGGATCTGATTTGGACCCAAGTGATCTGATCATCCTGCGCGATGGTGGCACGATTGATGGCCTGACACCCGGCGAACTGGATGATGGCGACGTCGACCTCCTAGATGGCGGCAATGGCGACGATATCTTGATTGGCGCGTCTGGCGATCAGCTGACGGGCGGCAATGGGGATGACACCTTCATGGCCTATGCCAATAATCCGACGGAGGCTGTTTTGGTGAATGACTACGACGCCGACGACGATGCGCTGGCAGTTGTTTACGACAATGGCGGGACAATTCCGGTGATCACAGTGACCGATAGCGGCGATGGTGTCTTCACGGTTCTGGCGGACGGCGCGCCTGTGGCTGTTGTGGCCTCCACCGAAACAGAGGTCACAGCGGCTGACGTGTTGCTGGTCGAGCGCAACGCAGATGGCTCCGTTCCCCTGACCTAAACGGACAGCTTCTTGTCGAAAGACATAAAAAAGGGCGCTTCCCAATCGGGAGCGCCCTTTTCGTTTGATTGATTGAAACTTACCGCCCTTCAAACTGGGCTTTGCGTTTCTCGGTGAAGGCGACAACGCCTTCTTTGAAGTCCCGGCTTTGACCGCAAGCGCCTTGTTCGCGTGCCTCCAACGCCAGTTGTTCTTCTGCCGTGTTGTCCCAGCTGGCCCGGACCACACGTTTGATTGCGCCATAGGCCGCCGTTGGACCTTCTGCCAGATGCCGAACACGCCCTGCAACATGTGAAGCAAAGTCTTCATCGGGGACCGCTTCCCAGATCAAACCCCACTCCTCGGCTTGCCGCGCATGGATCTTGTCTGCAAACAATGCAGCCCCCATCGCCTTGGCCATGCCCATGCTGCGTGGCATTGTGTATGTCCCGCCCGCATCTGGAATAAGGCCGATGCGCGCGAAAGCTTGCAAAAAATAGGCGCTTTCGGTTGCGATAACCACGTCAGCCGCCAGCGCTAAATTGGCCCCAGCCCCTGCCGCCGGACCGTTCACCGCGACAACGGTGGGCACTGGACAGTTTGTGATGGCGTCCAACATGGGCTGATATTCGTCACGCAAAGTGCGTTCCAAATCCAAGTTGGCTGCGTTCGCACGATCACCCAAGTCCTGCCCCGAACAAAACGCTTTGCCCGCGCCGGTGATCAAAACCACCCGTGCTGTGCGTCCGGCTGCTTTCACAGCATGCTGAATTTCCGCCCGCATTTGCGTGGTCAGAGCGTTCATTTTTTCAGGGCGGTTGAGCATGACCTTCGCCACCCCGTCCACTTCGGTCACTACGATGGTTTCATAATCCATGACATTTCTCCCGCTTTTGACCTGTGCATATCAGATCAGCTACAGGGGGAAAGAGGTGCGCGACGTCAGTCCTTGAGAATTTCCGCCAAACGCGCCTGTTCTTGCGAATTCAAAGCAGCTGTTTCGGGGCGCTCTATACCCTTTGATCGCCCGCGAATGTAGGGTATCGCGCCCGCCAATGCGATCAATAACATCGCGGGACCCGCCAACCACAAAGCAAGATTTGACCCGGTTTTGGCCGGGTCCATCAACACAAATTCCCCGTAGCGTTCAACAAACCACGTTTTCACATCGTCATTGCTGGCCCCGTTTGAAATCAATTCACGAATGGAACGCCGCGCATCTTCCGCCCATGACGCATTAGAGGACGCCACGGACTCAGACTGACATTTCACACAACGGATCTCGTGATCAAGTTGACGCGCACGCGCCTCTAGCCCCGGATCGCTCAACATCTCATCTGGCGATAAAGCAAAAGCGGCCCCAGCCAAAACCGAACTCGCCATCAGCCCCCAAACCACATCCCGACGCCTCATTCTGCTGGCACCCCAGATGTGTTTGATGCTTTCGTTTTGCGGGCTCCTGCCGCGACACGGAAACGGCGATCTGAAAGGCTGAACAATCCGCCCAATGCCATCAACCCGCACCCGATCCAAATCCAGTTGGTCAAAGGCTTGATATAGGTTCGGACCGCCCAGCCCCCATTGGATTGAGCGTCGCCGATCACAACATACACGTCCCGCGCGAGATCATAGTCAATCGCAGCTTCCGTCGTGGGCATTTGCGCAACTGGATATATCCGCTTTTCTGGCGTCAATTCAGCGATCACCTCTCCGTTTTGGGCCAGCGTGATGAACGCCATCGTAGAGATATAATTGGGCCCTTCCAATTCCTGCACATCGTTCAGTGTCAGCTGATAGTTTTTAACCTCAAACGCCTCACCGACCATCGCCACGCGAATATCTTCATGCTGCCAAGCCATCAGACCCGACACACCCAACATCGTTACACCCAAGCCCATATGCGCAATCGTTTTGCCCCAATCCGCCCGTGGCAACCGCATCAATCGCATGACTGATCCGGCTTTTCCAGTCCGCGACCACAAATCCAATGCGGCCCCCATGATGATCCAAGCTGCCAAGAATGCACCTGCTGGCCCCAACATGCTCTTGCCGGTTTGCATGGTCCAAACCATCAATCCGACCGCAACAGCCAATCCAAATGCATATCGCAAACTGTGCACGGCCTTGCCAATCTTAGCCCGCTTCCATTGCATCATCGCGCCGATGGGCAAAATAAGACCCAACACGGCCATGAACGGTGTAAAGGCCGCGTTAAAGAATGGGGGTCCAACGGATAGCTTCCGATCAAAGAACATCTCTGCCACCAGCGGCCACATCGTGCCCACAAAAACCACAAAACAGCTCACAGCAAGCAGCACATTGTTGGCGACCAAAGCGCTTTCGCGGCTGACCATGCCAAACACGCCTTTAGCCTCCATGACGCCCGCTCGCAGGGAAAACAAGATCAATGCCCCGCCCATAAAGATCGCCAAGATCATCAAGATGAAAACGCCGCGCTCGGGATCGTTTGCAAATGCATGCACAGATGTCAGCAAGCCAGAACGCACGATAAACGTGCCGATCAATGAAAAGCCAAAGGCCAAGATAGCCAACAAAATCGTCCAGCTCTTCAGGCTTTCCCGCTTTTCAACGACAATGGCTGAATGCAACAAGGCCGCCGCCAGCAACCAAGGCATGAAAGATGCGTTCTCAACCGGGTCCCAAAACCAGAACCCGCCCCAGCCAAGCTCATAATAGGCCCACCAAGAGCCAAGCGCGATCCCGATTGTCAGGAATATCCACGCCGCCAAAGTCCAAGGCCGCACCCATCGCGCCCAAGCCGCATCAACGCGACCTTCGATCAATGCCGCGACCGCAAAGGAAAACGCCATCGAAAGCCCGACATACCCCAGATAAAGAAACGGCGGATGGAACGCCAAACCGGGGTCTTGCAGCAGTGGATTCAAGTCCTGCCCGTCAAAGGGCGGCACGGCCACGCGCAAAAATGGGTTTGATGTGAAGATGATGAACGCAAAAAACGCCACTGCGATGGCGGATTGAACGGACAAAACGCGTGCGCGCAACGAAGGGGGCAAATTGCCGCCAAACCACGCGGCGGTGGCTCCAAAAAGTGTCACGATCAGAACCCAAAGCAACATCGACCCCTCATGGTTGCCCCATGTGCCGGAAATTTTGTACAGCATCGGCTTGGCGGAATGCGAGTTCAACACAACAAGGCGCAAACTGAAATCCGAGACGATAAACGCCCACATCAAGGCTGCAAAACTGAAGGCCGTCAGGAAGAATTGCACGCTGGCGGCGGGTTCGGCCAATGCCATCAGGCGCGCGTCACCTCGATATGCGCCCCACATCGGCACAATCATCTGAACGACCGCCACACAAAAGGCGAGAATAAGGGCGAAATGTCCGAGTTCTGTAATCATAACCGAACTATAAGCCGCGTGCACGAATAGTCCAATCCACATGGGGAAAATGCCGCATCACTCTTGCGTCAAAAAAGCGGAGGAGTCCCCCCGCTTTGATGCGCTCATTGTCACGCTGCGTGACGCCAATCCTCAAGCGCTGCATTGCTTTCAGGCACGATAGACGCCAGCGCAAGGTCGACGTCCCCGCCAGTTTCCGCCGCTCCCTTATCTTGTGCCCGTAACTTTCGCAGTTTTGTGATATTCTGCATGACTTGCGGAACATGGGTCACACTTCCTACGATTTCGCGTTGGAATTCTTGGCTTTTCACCTGATGACGTGCCCCGAAATAAAAGCTGACGATAACGCCAAGCAACCACCACAGTGGCTCTGGCACCAACGCGATGCCTTGCATCCGCTCTGCAAACCACAAGGGCGAAACCATGGCCGAAACAAATAAACCCAATGTTCCCAATGCCAAAGCGGGTCGCGGTAAGCGGTTCACTCCGTCCATGATCTGATCGAAATTGCCATTGCGCGGGACGACAAATTCACGGCCGTGTTGTTCGAGCGCACCCATTTGCACGTCATATGAGCGATCCGCACCTTTGTCCGCGTTCTCGCGAAAGACCTCCACGGTCTCTTTGAGCACGTTGCGCCCGCCGCCAAATAATGTGTTCAAAACCCCTTCAACTATGCCCATGACGCGACCCTCTTTTGAAATTGCTGCGTGCTCATACGGTATTGCTCCGACATGAATTCTTCTGCGCGTTTGATCCAACCGCCCTTCCCGCCTGCTCGTGTGCGCGCATATTTGCGCGACGCAGCCCGACGATCAGCCAGTCGAAAATAGTAATTTCGCCGCGCGATCGCATAGGCATCCGCGATATAATCCGGCGCCTTTTCATACGCCGCCTGCGCAGCTGCCCGCGTTTGAGGTCCCAGCGCGCCATCAACATCAACGGTTTGCCCCATGTCTCGCAACAACCGTTGCAAAATTTTCACAGCATTCCCGCCCGCATTGACATACATGTCAAAAACGGACGCCTGCAAAACCTTCGGCAACCCTGCAATACCGGGCCGCTCAAAATAGTGCTGAACAAAGATATCAACGGCTTGACGACGCGATAGCTTGCGCACATCCGCAGACGTGATGCGGCCATCCCGGTTCAGATCCAACCCCAATCGGCGCATTGTGTGAATGGTCACACCCCAATTGGTTGCGCCCCCCGGATCATCGGGATCGTTTACATATCCGCCTTCGCGAACAACAATTTCTTCGGCAATCTCGTGTACTGTCGGCATAGCACCCTCCGGCTGAAAACTTGGGGCGCAGGATGCTATTTCAAAGTTAATGTCGCTTAACTAGGGCGTACGGTCAGGTTTCCGGCTCGACATAAACGCCTTGTTCTTTCAAAGCGTCGATGACTTCCTTGGGCATGTAGGTTTCATCATGTCTGGCAAGGATTTCAGTGGCTTGAAAGGTTCCGTTCACCAATTTCCCAGTGGCCACCATGCCTTCACCTTCGCCAAATAGATCCGGGCGAATGCCCGTGTAGGCGACAGGCACCGAGGCCCCCCCATCTGTGACGACAAAGGTGATTGTCTCGCTTTCGCCGATCACCAACGTGCCATCTTCGACCAATCCACCGATGCGGAAAATCTCGTTTGGTGGCGGCGGGGTATCTACGACTTCTGATGGCGAACGGAAAAACTGAAACGCATCTTGCGACGCATAGATGATCAGTCCCATAGAGACAGTTAAGGCCACTGCCGCCATGACGATAACTTGTATGCGTCGCTGCTTCTTAAGGTTTTTCATAGGCTTCCATTGCGATCTTAAGGGAACAGTGGCGCCATCATAAGGCCCTGTGTCTCTGGCAGACTTAGCATCAGATTTGCATTCTGCAAGGCTTGCCCAGATGAACCCTTAGTGAGGTTGTCCAAAGCCGCCACAACGATTGCGCGTCCTTCGATGCGATCCGCGCACACCCCGATATGGCAGAAGTTTGACCCACGCACGTCACGTGTCGAGGGGGCTTTGCCAAAAGGAAGCACCTGTAAAAACGGTTCATCCGCATAGGCTGCGGTTAAAACCTCATGAATACGGCTGGCGTACCCATGCAGGTAAACAGTTGCCAAAATTCCACGATTAGCGGGCACCAAATGCGGCGTGAATTGCACCTGAATGGGACGGCCCGCGATTGCGCTAAACTCTTGATCAAACTCACCTAAATGCCGATGCGTTCCGCCCAAAGCATAGGCATGGTATCCCTCGGACAACTCCGCATGCAACAAATTCTCTTTCAAGGACCGACCGGCACCTGAAACAGCGCATTTCAAGTCCAAAATGATGTTATCAAGATCGATAACGCCGGCCTCAATCAAGGGCCGCACAGCAAACTGACCGGTCGCAGCGTTACACCCCGTACCCGCAACAAGCCGCGCGTTTGTGATCTGATCCCGGTAGAATTCGGTCAACCCGTAAACGGCCTCGCCTTGCATTTCGATGGCCGAATGCGGATTGCCATACCACGTTTGATAAGCCTCAGGATCACGTAGCCGAAAATCAGCGCTTAAATCGACGATCTTCATGTCCCGCGGCAACCCAGAGATCACTTCTTGGCTGGTCTTATGCGGTAACGCACAAAAACACAGATCGATGCCACGCCAGTCGATCTGATCGATCTTCACCAAAGTTGGCAAATCTAGGTGGCGCAGGAATGGAAACACGTCGCCCATATCCATCCCAGCCTTAGAGTTGCCCCCCAAAGCCGCGATCCGCATCCCCCCGTGCGTAGAGATCAGCCGGATCAATTCCGCGCCCGTATAACCAGACGCGCCAAGTATTGCGATATTCTTCATGTCGTATTCTTTTCAGTAAGTTACAAATCAGTCTTTAAGCGGCTTGAAAGCTGATTTGTCGTCGCAAGAATTGTGTCGCACGATCACTGACACGACCGGGATTTCCGGTCGTAACGTAAGCAGGTGCGGCTTCACCCAGCATATCAGGGTGACGTTCAAGATAGTCTGCCAAAGACGCCGCAACTAAGTCGGCTTGCGAATAAACGGTCACATCCTCGCCCAAAGCGGCCTGAAACACATCATGCACCAAGGGGTAATGCGTGCAGCCCAAAATGGCAGCTGAAGGTAGTGGCATTTTACGTTTCAAAGCATCGACATGTGACCGCACAAGGGCCTCCGCTAAAATCATATCCCCGTCTTCGATTGCATCGACCACGCCGCCGCAAGCTTGCGCCTCAACATCGACACCAATCGCACGAAACGCCAACTCGCGTTGGAACGCCCGCGATGCAACTGTTGCAGGTGTGGCAAACAACGCGACGTGCTTCACAGCCACTTCGCGCGGGGGGGAATTGTCGCCCCATTGCCGCTCTGTCAGGGCTTCAATCATGGGCACGAACACACCCAACACCCGCTTGCCTTGCGGCACGCCCGCTTCCTGCATCCGCCGCAATGCAGCCGCTGACGCTGTGTTGCAGGCCAAAATCACAAGATTACACCCTGCATCCCACATCGCATTTACTGCGTTTTCCGTCAGGCGGTGGATGTCATCGGAATCGCGCACACCATAAGGCGCATGTGCGCTATCGGCATAATAATACAAGGGAATGTCCGGAAGGCGCTTTGCCACAGCATCCAAAACTGTCAGCCCGCCTAAACCGCTGTCAAAAATGCCGATTGCCATGTCGCGTTATTCCCGGTGTTTGTCTTCGAATTCATATCCCAACGCGGCCGGGTTCGGCACATCGTCTGGCGCCAGTTCATACGTGGCTTTGCGCAGGAACTCCATCATTGCTTTGCCGTCTTTTGCATATGGTGCCAAGGTGTCTCGCCCAATCGGTTCGCCGATCATGACTTTGACAGGTGTGTCCACGCGTTTTTTGAATTCTTTGATCAACAACCCCAATCGCAACGTGTTGTGCATGTGGCTGGCAATCTGGAACATACGACTGGTGTGACCCGCAAAAAAAATAGGCACAACAGTCGCGTTAGACTTGGCAATCATGCGTGCGGTAAAGCTGCGCCACCTCGGATCAAGTGGCCGCGAAAACGGTTTGACCCCGGTTGAAACGGTCCCGCCCGGAAAGACGCCAATTGCGCCCCCGTCCCCAAGATAGCACAACGCTTCTTTGCGGGTCTGGATGTTCAGCGCCATGGCCGCTTTGGTCTCGTCAAACGATATGGGCAGGATGACTTTGTTGATGTCTTCGGCTTTGCGAAACACAGAATTGGCCAAAATCCGGAAATCCCCGCGCGTTTCGCTCAGGATGTGCCCCATCATCAAACCATCCAGTATGCCATATGGGTGGTTCGCCAAAAGCACCAAAGGCCCCTCACGCGGAATGTTCGCCAACGCCCCGCCAGTTACCTCAAGCGACAGGCCGTAACGCTCGACCATCACGTTCCAAAAGTCCCGCCCTGCCGCGACCTCATGTTCGTACCCTTCGGCGCGCTTGATGAGGCGCAATCGCCCTGTGGTGTTCTCAAGCAGGCGCACCACAGCACGCCCACCTTTGGTCTGGGCAGAATGCGCATAAGTGATGTCGCGCGCGATATGGGCCTTAGGCAGAATAGTGCATCTCCCGATCCAACGACTACGGTCTATGTAGTAATTCTTCCCGCTCTGCCTAGCCTCAACTTCGATAAACTGACGAAAAACTGATCACTCTGCCGCGCGCGCCACAGATGTCCCCCCAGCACGGATCACAGAGAGCAGCTCTTCGCGCCGTTTCGCCGCTTTGGCCTCAGCCGCTTGCTTGACAGGACCGTAGCCGCGTATCTGCAAGGGCAACTCAGCCAATGCTTGCACCGCGTCAAACGTTTCAGGGGTCACGCCCTGCAAGACATCCGCCATATCCGTCTCAAATTGTGTGATAAGGCCGCGTTCCATTTTGCGTTCCGCGGTGCGCCCAAACACATCCAAAGGTGTGCCCCGAAGCCGTTTCATTCCCGCCAATAAGGGCAAGAATTTCGCAATCCACTGCCCAAACTCGCGTTTCACGGGCCGCCCGTCGGCACCCATTTTTTCCAGCATAGGGGGCGCCAGATGATAGCTTAAGGTCAGCTCCCCATCGAACTCCGCTTCGGCTTTCGCGCGTGTCTGCAACAACATCCGCGCAACTTCATATTCATCCTTGTAGGCCAGTAGCTTGTGGTACCCTTTGGCCACGCTTTCGCGCAATTTCACGTCCTCAACACTGTCGACCAACTTGCGAAAACGCTTGGCCAGACGTTTGGATTGATAGGTCACCAGATGATCTGCCCGAAAGGCAATCTTGTCCTCAAGAGACTTGGGCATGGCCACAACTTTTGGCGTCGCGATCTCCATTGCTTCGGTCGGGTTCAAAGCGGCCCACCGACCGACATCAAAGGCGCGCAGGTTTTTCTCGACGGCGGCCCCGTTCAACTCGATTGCGCTGCGAATTGCATCGCCTGAGATTGGAACCAACCCCATTTGCCAAGACGCGCCAAAGATCATCATGTTGGAAAAGATCGAATCCCCCATAACCGTTTTGGCCAAATCGGACGCATCAAACATCACCAAACGATCCCGAAGGCGCGCTTGCAGCGATACGGCCAACCGGTCAGACGGCAACGTAAATTCGGTGTCTCGTGTGAAATCCCCTGTGGTGATCTCATGTGAATTCACGACCGCGCCGGTCCGTCCCAAGGCCGTCAACCCCAGTGTTTTGGCCCCAGCAGAGACCACCAAATCGCCGCCAATCAACGCATCTGCTTCACCCGTCGAAACCCGTACCGCGCTGATATCGTACGGAGAATTTGCAATCCGGCAGTGGATATGCACCGCACCACCTTTTTGCGCTAACCCGGCCATTTCCATCATGGACGCGCCTTTACCATCGATCTGCGCGGCTTGCGCCATCACAGCGCCGATGGTCACAACACCCGTGCCCCCGACGCCTGTCACGACAACATTCCACGTGCCTTTGATGTCGGGCAGAACGGGTTCTGGCAAATCCGGCAAGCTCAATTCCGCAGTCGCGGATTTGCGCACTTGTGCGCCTTGCACCGTCACAAAGGAGGGGCAAAATCCTTTCACGCAGGAAAAGTCTTTGTTGCACGACGATTGATCGATTGCGCGCTTGCGTCCGAATTCGGTTTCTTGCGGAACGATAGACACACAGTTTGATTGAACCCCGCAATCGCCACAGCCTTCGCAAATGTCGGTGTTGATGAATACTCGCTTGTCCGGGTCTGGGAACGTGCCCCGCTTGCGACGGCGCCGCTTTTCCGCAGCGCAAGTTTGCACATAAACGATGATCGAAACGCCCTTAACCTTGGCGTACCCTTCTTGCACCGTTTGCAAATCGGCGCGCTCATGTGTGCTCACGCCGCTTGGCAATTTAGACAGATCGACGTCTTCCTTTTCGTCATAAACGACGCTGACGTTTTCGCAGCCCATGGCCAGCACTTCGTTCACGATCCGGTAGGGATCAAGCCCGCCTTCGTTGCCCTGCCCGCCCGTCATCGCGACTGCGTCATTATAGAGGATTTTGTAGGTGATGTTTGTCCCTGCCGCCAACGCGGCACGGATGGCTTGCACGCCAGAGTGGTTGTAGGTCCCGTCCCCGAGGTTCTGAAATACGTGTTCGCGCGATGAAAACGGCGCCTCCCCGATCCAGTTCGCCCCCTCGCCGCCCATATGCGTAAAGCCCAGTGTTTCGCGGTCCATCCATTGCGCCATGAAGTGACATCCGATCCCCGCATAGGCGCGTGATCCGTCTGGCACTTTGGTTGATGAGTTATGCGGACAGCCAGAGCAGAAATAGGGCAATCGCGCCGCGATATCTTCGGCGTTGTCGGACCGGCGCGCCTCGTCCAGCATTGCCAATCCTGCTTCGATGCCATCGGTGCGACGGCCTTCTTCGATCAAAACGCGCCCGAGTTTTTCTGCGATTTCAGTGGGATCAAGTGCCCACCGCGCCGAGAAGAACTCAGCCCCGTCTTTGGTTCCCCCATAAACGCGCCGCCCTTGCCGGTTGTCAAAGATCGCTTCCTTGATCTGCACCTCGATCAGTTTGCGCTTCTCTTCCACCACGATGATCAGATCGAGCCCTTCGGCCCATTCTTCCATCCCAACCGTATTGAGCGGCCAAGTTTGCCCCACTTTATATGTGGTGATCCCAAGACGTTCGGCTTCGGCCTCATCGATGTTGAGCAACGATAGCGCATGCACCACATCCAGCCAGTTTTTACCGGCCGCAACCAGACCAATCTTGGCACCCGGTTTGCCCCAAACGCGTTTGTCGATTTTGTTGACATGCGCAAAGGCTTCGGCGGCGTTGCGTTTGTAGTCAATCAACCGCGCTTCTTGCTCGATGCGTTCGTCCACAAGGCGAATGTTCAATCCCCCTTGCGGCATCTCAAACTCAGGCGTCACAAAAGAAATGCCCGCAGGGTTCGCATCGACGACAGATGTGACCTCGATCGTGTCCTTCATCGTCTTAAGACCGACCCAAAGCCCTGCATAACGCGACAGCGCCCATCCATATAACCCGTAATCCAGTATTTCCTGAACGCCCGCAGGGCTCAGAACGGGCATATATGCGTCGATCAGCGCAAATTCTGATTGGTGCAATACGGTTGAGGATTCCCCGGTGTGATCGTCCCCCATGGCCACCAGAACACCGCCATTGGGATCGGTCCCAGCCATGTTTGCATGCTTAAAGACATCGCCCGTCCGGTCCACACCCGGACCTTTGCCGTACCACAGCCCGAAGACACCATCAAAACGCCCTTCACCGCGCAGACCCGCTTGTTGCGCGCCCCAGATTGCGGTGGCTGCAAGATCTTCGTTTAAGCCTGGTTGAAAGGTGATTTCCGCGTCGGTGAGGAATTTTTCGGCCCGCGACATTTGCATGTCCACCGCGCCCAAGGGGGATCCGCGATACCCTGTCACAAGCCCTGCTGTGTCCAGCCCTGCTTTGGAATCGATGGCTTTTTGCATCAACATGAGCCGCACAAGTGCTTGTGTTCCGTTTAGCAATACGGGGCTTTTTTCAAGGTCGTAACGGTCGTTCAATGAAACGGCTTGCTGGCTCATCTGGCGCCTCCCAACGTCGGATTTTTGGCGTGTTGCGGCGTTTTGTTCCGATCGTCTGTCTTGTGGCGCGGTCTGGTCGCGGTCACATTCGAACGACGTTGGATCCAAAGGTTAGCAAACTGCCTAAGGGTTACATGGTTGCGACAAATATAGGTCACAAATGCTGACCTGACTAGGACTTTTTGGCTCACTTCTCTTGTTAGCGGTATCGAAACTGCGAATTTCGTATATTTAAACTGGAACGAAGCGGGAAGTGTGTGAATGGACTGGGATAAACTACGAATATTTCACGCGGTTGCGGATGCGGGAAGCCTGACACATGCGGGCGACAAACTGAATTTGTCGCAATCTGCGGTCAGCCGACAGGTCCGTGCGCTGGAAGAATCGTTTAACACGATCTTGTTTCACCGCCATGCCCGCGGACTGATCCTGACGGAACAGGGCGAGCTGTTGCATGATGCGACGTCTGCAATGAACCGCCGCCTTGATACTGCGGCGGCGCGTATTCGTGACAGCGAAGAAGAAGTCTTTGGCGAGCTGCGCATTACGACAACGACGGGCTTTGGCACGATCTGGCTGGCCCCGCGCTTGCATAAGCTTTACGAAACCTACCCGGACCTCAAAGTCGATTTGATGTTAGAAGAGCGTGTTCTTGATTTGCCGATGCGCGAGGCAGATGTGGCGATCCGCATGAAAGAACCAAGTCAAGCGGACCTTGTGCGCAAGCGTTTGATGTCGGTGCGCATGATCCTGCTGGCCTCCCCGGAATATCTCGAAAAACACGGCCAGCCCCAGTCGTTGGATGACCTGCGTCACCACCGTTTGATCTGTCAAAGCCCCAATAGCACCCAAGTCGGCGCTGGAATCAGTCTGGTCCAAGAAGTGCTCACTTATGAGCTGCGCGCCCTTCTGACGGTGAATAACTACTTTGGAGTATTGCAATCGGTCCTGCACAACCTTGGGATTGGCATGCTGCCCGACTACGTTAGAAATGAGTATCCGGACCTTGTTCAGATCCTCCCTGAGACCAATTCCGCAGAGGTTCCAGTGTTCCTTGCTTATCCCGAAGAATTACGCCATTCCAAGCGTGTAGCTGCATTTCGAGACTTTGTTCAGGATGAAATTAAGGCTTTTCGCCAAAAGGCTCGGGCGGCTCAAAATGGCGGCTAGTCCGCGAGCTATGCACTGAACGCATACCAGACAATCAGCGTTGCTGCATTTTTAACCTTGATCGGTGAACGCAGCGCACCTAACTCAAGTGTATGAAGACGGAGACGGCGACACGCCTCACCTTCTTTATACCTCCCTGTTGGACTGGCCGAGCCTAGCGCTCGGCCTTTTTTTTGTGCAACAAAAAGCAGCACAGGCCAAAGCCGGGTCTATTTGATCGTCCAAAGCGCGCAGCAAGTTGCCCCCACTGCGCGCGTCGTTTCGTCTTTAGGCTTTTTTCTTCTTGCGACGGGCCATCACGGCACCCACGCCCAAACCAGATAGCAACAATGCACTGCCAGCAGGCAACGGCACTGGGGCTGCAATTTGTTCGATGGTGATGGTCGCGATGTTGAAGGCACTGGCCAATCCAAACAAGTCTTGCTGGGCATCAAGCGTGAAACCGCCCGCCGTGAGCAACCCGTTGTAGCGTTCCAGCTCGCCAAAGGCATCATCCATGACGACGCCGTTCTCGTCGGCCAAGGACCCCAAGGACGCATCCAGTGGATCGATCAATGCGTTCATACCCGACACGCCAGCCACAAAGGCAGGGTTGGCATTGGGGTTGTTCACTTCGGTGCCGGCGTCATAAAGATTTGCGCCGGTGATCGACAAGACTTGCGTGCCGTTGAAGTTGCCTGCGCTGTCAAACAGCTCGATCGCGTTGTCGTTGCCAATGAACAGATCGTTTGTTGGGATGATCATTGACAAGAATGTAAAGTAGCGTTGCGCTGTCACGTCGGTGATCTCGACTTCGGTGGTGACGCTTTCGCCGCCAAAGATCGGACGTGGACCGTCTGGCGTAATAAACGGAGACGCAGCCCCTGTGGACGTCACAACCCCAGCTGTCGTCGTCGCAGCTTCACGTTCAGCGCGGACGGTGCCGAACCCCCCAAGTTCCGCCAAAGTGCGCAATCCATCGCTGGCTTCTTCGCCGACGTTGAACGCGTCAAAACGCCCATCATGGAAGGCGGAATATACAGGTGTGATCGCAAACCCGGACGCGGCAGCGTCGTTCTGAATTGTGATGCGCAATGATGTTGCCGCCGCGGGGCCTGCCACCACCAATGCCATGAGGCCGGTTAATATGTATTTCATGTAACTTGTCCTTTACGTCACAAACGCCATCACCTTGAGGCGCCTTCAAAAAAACCGCCAAATCTGCAGAAAGATTTGGTGTTAGACCCGCAGGGGTAACGACCTCTTTGCTCAAAACAGAAACACGTTTTCTGACGTTTGCTCACGAACGCCTGAACACGGCGTGAGCACACGGGTTTGTGACACCTAACGCCCGAAACGCGTTCACCCTGTTAGGGGTTCATTAACCTTTCCACGCACAGCAAGCTGCGCAAAACAACACGATTCCATCACTTGCTGTTGTCGCGCCTTTGGGCCACGTTCGGTTCACAAAACTGTTAGGGGGTCTCATTGATGTCACGGCTTTTCACGATCTGCGCATCGCTTCTGATCACACTTGTGATTTTCGCGTCACCGCTCTCAGCACAGATGTTGATTCCGGGCACTTCAAGCGCGACACAAGACGCAATCTCCTTACCTGATCCCCTGACCCCTGAAGCCGCCAATGCTTTGATTTCACGCCTGAGCGACACTGAAGTGCGTGGCTTGCTGTTGGACCAACTGAATACTCAGGCCTCAAACGCGGCGACGACAGGCGACACGTCAGAATTTTTGCACCATATAACATACGGCGCGCTGCAATCGGTGATTGTCCCGATTCAGACCATACCTGGCCTGATTTCTGGCCAAGCCCGCGCGATCTCTAACTTCCTGGAGTCGTTCGGCACAGCTGGAATCCTGTCGTTTCTGGCCCTGTTCGCATTGGCGATTGCGATTGCTGCAACTGTGGAATTTGTGTTTCGCAGAGTAACGGCACGCTGGCACGCAATGCCCGACACGTTGCCCGACGATGATGATCCAACGCTGCGCGAAACACTGAGCCGCTTGTTCCAGCGCTTTTGCCACGAGATGCTTGCCGTTGCGGTGTTCATCCTTGTCGCCACATCGGTGTCCCGCTTGATTATGCCACCCGAGATGATGGTCTATGCCTCGTTGATTGGACCCAACTTGATTGGCTTGCCGCGTGTGGCGCTTGCTGTGGGTCGCTTCGTGATGGCCCCTGATTTCCCCGCCTATCGTCTTGTCCACGCCACCGACGAGAGCGCACGTGCATCCGTGTTTCATATGTTTGGACTTGCCCTGCTGATTGGTTTTTCAGCGTTTATCATCGGCTTCAATGCCGCCAACGGTCTTCCGATTGGTGAATTACGCCTTGCCTTTTGGCTCAACCTCGCGGTCCATATCTATATCGGGATCGTCATTTGGCGGTATCGCGACGAAATGGTAGCGATGATGCGGGGTCCCAATGAGGTCACCCCAATGGAAGACCGTGTCGCGCGCGCCTTCCCGCTGTTTGCAATCGTGGTTTCGGCTGGGACATGGTGGATTGTGAATACCATCGTGAGCTATGGCAACTTCGCTCTGCTGTCGACCTCCCCTCATTACAAAACCATGGCAGTGCTATTGTTTGCCCCCGCAATGGACACGGCGATCCGCGCCGCTGTACGCCATCTGGCCCCGGCCATGACTGGCGAAGGTGTGGTTGCAGAACGCGCTCATGTCGCCTCGACACGCTCTTTTATCCGCATTGGCCGGGTTTTGGTCTTTGGCTTTGTGATGATGCAGGTTGCAAGCTTCTGGGGCATGAACCCGCAATCTATCGCAGCGGCTGGCGTGGGCGCGCAGTTTGCGGCAGCTGTGATCGAGTTCTTGATCATCATGTCGATTGGCTACTTGTGCTATGAAATGGTCTCGTTGTGGATTAACCGCAAGCTGGCGGCTGAATACACCGCCTCGGGCTATGACCCCGACAATGCCGATTTTGGCGGTGATGGCGGTGGTGCTGGTGGCTCACGTCTGTCGACAGTTTTGCCCTTGGTCTTGTTGGTTAGTCGCACCACGATTGTGATTGTCTTCTTGCTGCTCGGCCTTGGCAATATTGGCGTCGACACGACCCCGTTGCTGGCGGGTGCTGGTATCGTCGGTTTGGCTATTGGTTTTGGCGCGCAAAAATTGGTCACGGATGTTGTGTCTGGTATCTTCTTCTTGGTTGATGATGCGTTCCGCACTGGCGAATATGTGACCGTCGAAGACACGATGGGCACGGTCGAGAAAATCTCGATCCGCTCGATGCAATTGCGCCACCATAAAGGTCCGGTCCATACGATCCCTTACGGCGAAATCCCGAAGATCACCAACTTTTCACGCGATTGGGTCATCATGAAACTGCGCTTCACGGTGCCGTTTGATACGGATCCCAATAAGGTCAAAAAGATCTTCAAACGTATCGGCCAAGATTTGCTGGCCCATGAAGACCTTGGCCCTGACTTCCTGCAACCGTTCAAATCGCAAGGTGTGCTGGAAATCGATGATGTTGGCGTGGTGATCCGGGGCAAGTTTATGGCCAAACCCGGCAAACAATTCATGATCCGCAAAGAGATTTTCAACCGTGTCTCGGCCGAGTTCGCAGCCAATGGTATCGAATTTGCCCGCCGCGAGGTCCGTGTCGCCCTGCCCGGCCATGAAAAAGACGAACCACTCACCCCCGAAGACCATCAAGCCATTGCCGCCGCCGCCTCTCAATCGGCCCAACAGCAAATGGCCGAAGGTGCCGCCAAAGATAACCGATAAATCACGCGGGCTTTCCCCTAGCCCGCCCGACTGCCCCAATTTGCAACGTCGCTTGGCACGGGCCTTGATGGCATAGTTCTTGGCCGCTATTCGTCTGGCGAAAAGGCCCCTTCTGTGAGGGCGCTCAAATGCTCTGCCCTCTCGATATTCGCATTGATTTGAAGGCAATCCTTGTCCGGGAAGGATCCGTTGGCAACGGAAGTCAAAAATGGAAAATCGAGGGCGTGCCAAGGCATAATTGCAAAAGTTACATTCCTTTATCATACGTTTCCTCAATGGATTTGCGAGCCCAACCGCCTTCTTCCTCGTCGAGCTAATCGCCGTTAGGCTCATTCAACAGAACATTTTGCACGATTGCGATGATGGGTATTATTGTGACTGCCATGGCAATAAGCATGGTAACGACCATGGTTGGAGTCATGTTTGCGATCAGGATTCCAACCCAAAACACCCCAAGGGATCGTGCTGCGAATGATGTCCAACTCCCAAACGCATAGATGCGGCCTAATAGACTGGGCGGGCTTTCGCGCTGGATAATTGCGTTCCAAGATACTTCGAACTTGGCAAGGAAAAACCCAGCAAAGGCACCACATATTATGATAATGACGACATACTGGAAGAAAAGCGTTCCAATGTAAGTAAGAGCTGCAAAGCAAACGAATACAGGCATTTGCCATGCCCCTAGCGATGCTCCGAATTTTTCGGCATTAAGAGCCCCCACTGTCGCCAAGCCAAGAGACATTGCCGCGTAAAAATATCCAAGCTCGACGGCTGAAAGGCCGTTACTTTCGATTACAATCGGCACAAGCACGTAACTGATTGGAACCAGCAGGACGTTAGCGATCATCGCCAATGCAGCGCCGAGATATAGCCAGCGATACTTTAAGATGTTCAGTTTTGTTGGATATTCATGTGTAACGGGTTGCGCGTGGTTGCGACGGTCTTCGTGGCTGGTCGGTATCGCAGAAATGGCTAAAGCTCCGACGATTGCCACAAATGCCGCAATAGCCAAGACGCCTGATGGCCCAAAATATGTGGTCCAATATCCTGCAAGTAGAGGTGCAACAAAGTAGCCTACCTCCCCCACTGTGATGAATTTGGCATTCGCGTTTTCGATACTTTGCGTCCCGACGGTAGAAGGGATCAATGTGCGCGTCGCATTGTCCTGAATGGATAAAGCAAAGTGAACAGCAGCCGACAACGAACAGACTAGGGTAAGCGAATGACCAGACTCGTTGGAAATTCCTGCGAGCCCCAGTATTGCGACCGCACTTATAGAGGTGACTATGGATGCCACCTTCCTTTTATCGTTTCTATCGGTCACATGGCCGGCAAGCATCGATCCCAAAAACTGGCCGAGACTAGTAATTAAAATGAAAAAACTGAGCCCAGAAGCGCCATGTTGTTCCAGTACGACCCAACCCAGTGCAACCCTAACTATGCCGCGCGCAAAGTCAGATGCGAAGACATTTGCGAGAAGATAGTTGATTGGCTTGAGCATTAAACTGGTCTCGACAGCAAAGGGATCGTCATATCTTTATGTTGAGCCGCACGCAGAGCAAACTTTTCATAGTATTTTGTGCGAAAGTCAGCTGAACACTCATTCCGATCTATCTCCAGATTATTCGTCAGGTGCGTAAGGTGGCACCCACCGCCGCAGATCTACCCAAGATCACAGGTTTTACATAAACGGAGGCGGTCAACGTCTGATTTTGCCGACGTCCCCACAATGCCTGTAAACACATTCTCCGCACTGCTTTTCAGTATGTTCCCAGCGATGAAAATTGGCGACTACAAGGGAAGACATCACCGTTAGCATAGATTGCATATGCTTGCCCAAAGAAGCAATTCCGTCGCTTTGTTAAGGCCGTTGGTTGCCAACCATCTTCCAAGAACTTGGTAGCCATGGTTTTCAACACAGTCTGGATTTCAGCTTGTGGTCCTTGTTCACTGCTGATTTCTCTCGCTCGTCCTTCCTCGACAAATTTTCCGAAGAGTACACTGACCTTGAATGGGAACTGCTTCGCCAGCGGATCGAGGTGGGCCTCGATATCCTTAACGTTAGATTTCATGAGGCAAATGTTGATGCCCACCTCGATTCCAGCCTCACCAATGCGCTTTATGCCTGGCATTGCTTGGCGGAAGGCTCCTCGTCCACGCGCGGCGTCATGAATTTCCGGAAAAAGCGCCATAAAGAGACATCTTAACTAGATCCGCATATTGATCGATTTGTTGTATCCGCGTGTCTGCCCACTGCATGCCATTGGAAAGGATGGAACTGCGCAATCCCTTGTTGCGGAAGTCGTGTAGCAACTCGGGTCGCCATGGAACTAAAATCGGCTTGCCCCCACGAATGCTCACATAAACCTTGTCGTGAAATTTGTGCGCCGCGTCGAAAACTTCGATCCATTTCTCAAGACTGACTTCATCTGGGAATACCCCACGCTCATGCGCACCTACACGGACAAGGAAGGCAATTTACAAGACACGAGCAACTTCCGCGCCAAGGACATGCTCGGCTTGTCCGAAACCGCCCGTCGCGCGCATCACATCACGCATGAATACGATCGTGAGACCTTCAAAGAACGCCGCCGCGCAGAGCAGACCCCGCACAAGACCAAAAACCGCGGGCAATCACGGTGGGGAGCAAGCGAATATCAACCTAACACGTTGTAATAAATTGACATAATAGCCTCCAGAATCCAAAATGACACGCAGTATGTTCCTCTTTTTCACTCACTTGAGCGAGGAACACAAAAACCAGATACGAACCTAAAAGAGGCACAATGCCCCAAGACACACCTCCAACACCGCCGAAAAGCGCGTGTTGATCGCCCCCCCCTAGCCTATCATGCCGACCTTAGTCGATCACGGTTGGGGCCTGGATCCGTGCACAAAGCCCAGTGGGCCCCTCTACAGCACTTCCAAAAGCGGAATGACCCACACTTTTAAGCATGCAGTATTGTCAGCTGAACCTTTAGTGTGACAACATTTTTTGGTCTCTAGGACGGACAAGGTTTTAACATGGTACCAATGGTCGCTAACTCGCGAAAAGAAAGGCTGGAAGAGAGTCCAGATGTTGGTTTACTTTTCTTTGGCTCATTCAATTGACCACGAAATTCACGAACAAGTGACGCTTGATAAAACAAAATACTTTTTTTTTGGGGGGGCAGATCAATCTAGTTTCCCATTTGGATCTTTTATGGAAGTTCTCAAAAAGAACATTTCTTCAAAGTGGTTCCAAAAGACCAATACCGCCAAACACAAATACATAAACCACCCGTCTCTTAAATCGTGCTCCAAAAAACGGACCAGGTACACTACGCAGTAACTACAGACTTCACAAAAAAGCCACCGACAGAAAACGGAACGGCTTCCCGCCTTTTTCTATAATATATGTGAATTTTTGGCGCCCAACTATCTTTGCCCTTAATGTCCAACTAAGGTTCATCCTGTTGAACCAAGCAGTTCTGACGGCATGATAATATCCCTGTACTTGCTCTGTGCAATGCAAGAACCAAGTCTAAGCCGATTGTTTTGAAAAACTCTACTTGTTTGGTGCGTTGACCGCTGTTTCATCTCTGTTTTGATACCAGGGATTTATTGCGATGATGGGACCCTCGCTAGTCGATCCATGTTGTCGCGAAAAGGTGGATTAAATTTGCCTCTTCGGGCTGACCTTGAATGACCGGTTCGATGTAGCATGCTGCATCACCGCGACGACCACGCCGCACTTGCGAACAGATTCTGAGTCTGCAAACACCGGAACGGCCATGGCAACAATTGTCCGCATTGCAGTCATCGGAGATGGTTTTCATGGTACCAATCTAGATGCAGATGCAGATGCAGATGCAGATGCAGCAAATGACTGCAAAGAGCTCGAAGGAGAAGTCTTGATTTCTCGTTGTGCGCGCTCGCTGAGGGACTAATGCTGCGCTTGCATTACCCCATACGCGGCAGCGCGACGCCATTATCGGACATTCACTCACAACATGGTCATGACAGCCAGACCAAGCGTTGCCCAATCAGAAAATATCCAAATTTTGTGCTTCGACAACTAGATCGATAGTCCGATCTGTTTATTAAGAACAAAACCCTGATTAGATTTCCCAAGAGATATCAGGTGGCACAGAAATAATTTCGAGTGGGTTACGCTTATCGGAAACGGAGAAATAACCACGGCGATAGATACCGAACTTGACCGTTTCGACCACTCCCGGCAGTGCATAAATCCGGCGGGCGTAAAGCCAGAGATTTTGATAGTCTATCAGACGACTTCGCGAACATTTGAACGCAGTATGATAAGCGACGTCGAAGCGCGCAAGCGTTAGAAAAAGGCGTAGATCCGTTTCCGTCAACTCATCTCCCAGTATGTAATGTCTATCCATCAGGTGCAGTTCGAGCATGTCGAGTGTTTCAAAAACATCTCCAACTGCCGCATTATAGGCTGCTTGGGTCTCCGCAAATCCGGCGCGGTAAACCCCGTTGTTTAGCTTGCGGTGGATCACGTCGTTCCATGTGTCGATCTCAGCTGACAAGGCTGTGGGGTAAAGATCAATTTGCGCTCTCGCTTCAGCCTTGAAGGCTTGAGGCAACATACGCACGAGGTCCGCAGACTCGTTCGAAACAAGCCGCCGGCTATTCTTATCGACGAGTAAGGGCACCGTGATACGGCCTGTGTAGATTGCATCGCCCCAACTGTAGACCTGATGCAGTGCGGATGCATTGCCGATATCATCAGTATATCCCTTGGAAAGATCAAATACCCACCCCTGATCCGTGCGCTTTGGGGCTACCATTGAAACTGAGATTACGTCCTCCAGTCCAAGGACGGCACGCACCAACAACACGCGATGCGCCCAAGGGCAGTTCCATGCCGCATAGAGGTGATAGCGACCCGCTGTCGACGGAAAGGACGTATCTTTTCCGCCAATCCAGTTGCGCACAACGCTAGGCGTTCTTTCCCAATCGCCTTTTGTGGTTACGCTGCCAAGCGCCGCATCAGTGATCCATTTACCGGCAATCATTTGGCCCATTGCAGCGCCTTTCTTTGCAGCAAGTCGTTAACTAAGTTTAATAGCCAGCGCTTTGATTTCATCTGTCGCGCGGGACACAGCAGTGTCGTCCATCATATGTTTGTCAGCTGCTACGAAAGTGACGTCGGTGATGCCGATAAAGCCCATGATATGGCGCACATAGTTACTCGCAAAATCAATGTCAGAACCGATAGGTGTTCCGCCAGAAACATAGACGACAATGGCACGCTTACCTTCAAGCAGCCCAACCGGGCCGTTCTCTGAATAGGCAAATGTCCGGCGTGCGCGGCAGACCTGATCAATCCATGCTTTGAGAGCAGCGGGCACTCCAAAGTTGTAGATTGGCAAGCCGATCAGCAGTGTATCTGCGGCCTCCAGCTCTTCGATCAAGGCGTCAGATACGGACAGTTTCGCATTCTGTTCGGGGGTTCGTTCATCTGCGGCGGTGTTGTTTGCGGCAACCCATTCGGCGTCTACATGCTGCAGGCTTTCGGTAAGATCGCGTTCCACAATAGTGGCGACACCGTCCAATTCGGCAATGAACGTATCCATGAGGATACGGGAATGGGCACCATCGGTCCGGGTGCTTGAGTCAATACGTAGAATTTTCATGTTCGTACTCTTTATAAAAAGAGGGGATTTATAGTGTGGACCAGCCACCATCGATTGCGATCTCTTCGCCACGGATATACGAGGCATCTGAAGATGCGAGGAAGGCTACGGCACCCGAAATTTCTTCAGCTTCCCCGAACCGGCCTGCTGGCACCTTGGACAAGACATCTTGCGCCAAAGCATTCAGGTCATCCTCGGACATTCCCAATTTGCCATAAATCGGAGTATTGATTGGACCTAGCGCAATCGCGTTAACCCGAATACCTTGTCCACCAAGTTCTGCTTGAAATGTCCGCGCAAGCGAACGAACAGCGGCTTTGGAAGCCGATTAAACGGCCATGCCCGGCTGGGCCAATACATCCAGGCAGGAAGTCGTCATAACGATGGAACCGCCGTCGCCCATCAGCGGGGCGATGGCTTGAACGGTAAAGATCGGACCTGCCACATTAATAGCAAGCTGGCTATGGATGTGGTCTACGTCAATTGAGCCAAGCGGAGATGGCCATGTGACGCCCGCATTCACGAACAGAACATCAACTTTAGAGAAATGCGCAGCTGCAACTTCTGCAAGGTGGACGGCGTCTTCAGCAACTTCTGCGCGCGCAACGGTTCCCGTCGCATTTGGACCGAGCTTTTCTGCGGCGTCTTCCACGCGTGCCTTGTCTTGGCCGGTGATCAAAACTTGAGCACCATCATTGATAAAGCGTTGCGCCGTAGCAAAGCCGATGCCGGTCGTGCCACCTGTAACGATAACTGTCTTGCCGGTGAAATCTGTCATTTTGCATTCCTTCTGAGGTGTTTCAATTTGCTTGACCCTCAGATAACACTTGCCGAAATTGATAGTATGGGTTGATTTGGCAAAACATACTTGCCGAAAGGAGAAGTCTTGGCGCGTTTGGATGAGATTGAAACTTTTGTTGCGATTGTCGATGCAGGGACGCTTACAGAAGCTTCGCGACGTAGCGGATTGGCTTTGTCAGCGGTCAGTCGTCGCCTGCGTGACCTTGAAGCGCGGATGGGCACAACCCTTATCCATCGTTCCACAAGAAACTTCAGCGTATCCAGCGAAGGTCAGGACTTTTATCTGCGTTGCAAACAGATTTTGTCCGACCTCCAAGAGGCGGAGACAGACCTACGCGATACCAAGGGGCGGATCACAGGGCGCATTCGCATCGCAGCGCCGCTGACGTTTTCAGTTTTGCACCTCTCGCCGATCCTCAATGAGTTTATGACGCTTCACCCCGATGTTGAAATCGATTTGGACCTCAATGACCGACAGGTTGATTTAGTTGCGGAAGGATTTGATCTTGCGATCCGAATTGGTCGTTTGACTGACAGCAGCTTGATTGCGAAACGCTTGACCCGTATCCGCCATTTTCCGGCTGTAGCACCAAGCATGATCGAACGGTTAGGCCAGCCAGAACGCCCCGAAGATCTCGCAGTTTTTCCGGCACTAACTTATCGGTCTAGCGGTCCGGGTACGGAGTGGCGCTTCGTGCGGCCGGACGGTCGAAAGGGGAGTGTGACTGTAAAGGGAACACTTGCCTGCAATAATGGTGATGTCCTGCGATCTGCTGCGATCGCTGGGTTGGGCGTGGCATTCGAACCGACGTTCATTTGTGGCCCCGCCATACTAGAAGGCCTTCTGACTCCTCTGTTCTTTGATCACACATGGTCAGACAATGCCGCATATGCTGTGTTCCCCCCCGGACGAGCGCAAACAGCTCGTGTCCGCGCACTTATCGAACACATTGGCGCGCGGCTCGCGGAAACGCCTTGGTGGGACACGAAGCTGATGGAACGATACGAGTTGGCATGAGCCTGGCGCCATCCAGTGCATATATGTTCTGATCCCATTGAACGGCTGGTCTGGTGAAATCCGCTACTCTGCAAAATGCATGTCGCTGCAAATGCAAGGAAATGCTGCATCAGCAATAGCCGCATCTGCATAAGACCGCTTCGTCCGCAGAGCCGTCATCGGCGCATGTCGCAACTCATGTTTCCTTTGAGCCCATTGCAAAAGTTTCGATCATTCGCAGCGTGCGTTCGCCGCGTAAAATACGTCTCATGAGCAAATTTCTTGTGTCGCATCCCTGCGAAAAAACCGGCCATTCTTGCACTATATAACGGATTGGCTGATCGAGTGGCTGCATCGCGGGACAAGATAACAGTTCGTTCTAGCCGCCTCGATCTACAAAATGTTGAGCTTCATTTTATTGGCTCAATGCGTAAAAGGAAAATTCGTCCAGTACGACTTTTGAGATTAAAAACTGCTTTGAATGCAGCATGATCTTTTCCTTTCATAGCTAGAAGAATGTGTATCAATCTGTGATAATAGATGACGATGAGCCACAAGCGTACTTCAGAATTTCCAAGCCTTCAGGAGGCGCTGCGACAACCGCTAAGCTTCTATCTTGGCGCCGAAGCTGCCAGTGACGATGTATTTTCCAACGTGCTAGTCAAAATCCTGATTGACTATAAATGCGGACGATCGCGACAGAGCTTCAAGCGGTATAAAACCTGTTTGCTGAGTTGCGGGCTTGACCCAGAGGTTTCTTTGTTGGTTCAAAAGGAAAATTTAAACGAGCAAACCGCGCAACTCCTTGTTTTCGAGCTCATCTTTCAGTTAACGGGACTTGCGGAACACATTGATATTGAAGTTGAAGAATATATCGATGCAATGGATCTGCTTGGTCCTGATGACAGGGTTCTCCACGGCGCACTTTATAATGTCCTGTTACCGATGACCCTACGTGCGGGAAGCCATGCTGTGGCACGGCAATTTGCTGCACTGGCCATTGATGAATACTCGGCAGCGAAAGCGCCCTATTTGGAAGCGTTTGTGTATCTGCATCTCGCGCTTGTCGAGATTGCCCAAGCGGATTTCAACACAGCGCTCAAGGCGCTTGATACTGCGGAACGGTTGTTTGGTGTTGTGCCAAACACAGTCGTCGAAAAGACACAGATCGGCATTGCGCGGGCTTGGATCGGGTTGGAGCGTGATTGCACCGCGCCATCGGATGAATGGCTTGAAACCACCAAGGCCATTGCCCTGTCAGGAGAATTGTGGAGCGAAACGTTCTTGATGCTGGCAGTGGTTCTTTATAGGGCCGCCGCGTTAACCGGAAGCGACCGTATCCTAGAGGTCCATGCAGAGCTTGAAACCGTAATGCGCGTCCGGCGGATGACCGCACTTTTGCCTTTGATGCAAATCTTGCGCGGAGAGTATTTTGGCCATGTTGCGCCTGACGATGCCGGGTCCTCCCCTGTTCAACTCGATGAATTCCAGCTTTTGCTGTTACAGCCGTCGACCACCACGCTTGTTATCAATCACGGTGCCGAGGTTGGTAGCATTCGGTTCAATTTGGATCGCTTGAAGGCAACCCAGCATCTTTGGCAAGCAAAACATGCGCTGAACAGACGTCAGTTTTCCATGGCTGCTGATCACATGTGGCCCGCGCTTGCGCTTATTCAAACCCATGGTTTTCTTGGTTTGCTTAACAGTGAACGTCGATCCGTCGAAGCATTTTTGGCTGAATGCCGCGCACGAAGACGTTTTGTCGAACAAGCGCGCCATATCCGTGATGTTCTGCTGCCAAGGATCAAGCGGCCAGAGGTTCTGACCCAAGTTCCAAAGGAGCTGACGGCGGCGGAGTATTGTGTTCTGTCGTTGCTGCCTGAGGCGACCAGTAACAAAGGCATTGCGCGGGATCTGGATGTTTCCGAAGCGACGGTTAAGTTTCATCTTCGAAATATTTACCGAAAGCTGGAAGTGCACAGGCGCCGCGACGCAATCAAGGAAGCCGCGGCGCGCGGATGGATCAATTTACCCGGAACCTCTCATCAGAGCGGCACATAGTCGACATCCAGACCAAAATACTCTGGACCGACCAGCTTCAGCCCCTCTGGCGTTTTCCAGACATCCGGCGAGGGAAGCCCCAAGGCATAGACGGACAAGCCGTATTTCACCAAATCAGTCGGAACGGGTACACCTGTGTTCACATCCATCAGCGTCAGAAGGTCGGGTGTTGTGGCAAGCGAGCGGCCTTCCTCCTCGATCGAGATAAACTCGTTCTGGAACCGCATTTCTGTGGTTCTGTTGCGGAAATCCCCCTGACCTTCAAGCAAAAGCTTGCCTTTGGTGAAGCCACCATCACTGGCGCGCTCAACATCGCGAACACGGCCCTGAAACAGGATCACCCCGCCTTGATCCTCGGCAATCGCAGCGGTTGCATTGCTGCCATGCTCGGTCATAAGCTGACCAATTCTGTGAATCTGGGACAGACTGCCTTTGATCATGTTGTTGCGGGCTTGTTCGGCGGTGACCGGGTAAAGTGCCACAATCGCCGACCCGCCCATTTCGATCGTGATTGCGCGTGCCAGCTTTTCGGTCCACGTGTTTGAGATCGTGGTGAAAGTCGCCCCATTTCCTTTTTCGTCAAACATCGCCATTGGGGTTGCTTGAATGCCGCCAAGCGTGAAACTGACCATTTGCAATTCCGGGAAAGCGCGGCCCATGGCATCGCCATCTACAATCGGTAAGTTTAATTCAGCCGACGCGATGAAAGGGATGACCGAGTTTAGCCCGCCTGCTTCGATGCAAAAAAGCGCTGAGACCTTCCGTCCCATCAGTTTTTCCACGGTAGAAATGCACTTGTGGAAGTTATCATGAGAAGGAAACTTTTCCTGCATCACCTGCGGCGCGCCCATCATGGCAACGGGCATAATCAACGCGTCATCGTCCAAATCGTCGACCGACACAACGGAGATGGTGTTGCTTCCTAGGGCGTGTTCCGCCATCAACCGCCCAATGTAAGGATCGCCGCCGCCGCCAGAGCCCAGAACAGCCCCGCCATTGGCAATAAAACCAAGCGCGGCCTTATCAACCTGTTTCAAGTTTTTCGTCGTCATTGCGTTGTCTCCTGATTCAAGTCGCCGACCACCGTGACGCTAATGGCCAGATTGTTACCGGGGAGATATGCGAGCGGAACATCGTCCACGGAAAGGACGGACAATCGATCGGCAATGGCACCTCTCGCGATAGCAAGCTCTTTGGCCTCTTTAGTCACCTGATCGACGGCGTCTTGCCGGGTCAACGTATCGCTGGTCTGAACGATCTTTGATACCTCGCCTGACACTTGGGCGATCGCGGCACCAACGGCGTTAGCAAGGTCATGATGCGGTGGACGCACGACTTTTAGCCCGTCAATCACGTCGGGCAGAAGAACAGAACCACCCCCAACGGCCAGAACAGGTATCTCTTCGCTACTGGTGCGGCATTGGGCAACGGCATCCGCGACAATCGCGTCCATTCGATCAAGCAACGCTTTGGCATTCTTGAGCACAGGTGGCGCAAAACCACCCATTGCGGCCCGACCGCTGGCAACGGCGACATCCGAAGCCGTCAGTGTGCTGCCGCCAAACACAACACCTTCCTGAAGCAACCGGTGCCCGACAGAATCCGGTCCGACTTGCCCTGTTTTGGCGTTCACTAAAGTCCCCCCTCCCAGTCCGAGACTCAGCACATCAGGCATGGGAAAGTTAGTCTGCACATCGGCGACGGTAACCGAAACCCCTGCTTGTCGGGGGAAACCGTCTTTCAGTTCGCCAACATCAGATGTTGTCCCCCCAACATCGACAACCAGCGCGTTGTCCACCTTCGACAGATACGCCGCTCCGCGCATGGAATTGGTCGGACCGCAAGCAAAGGTCAGGACGGGCAATTTCATCACCTCTTCTGCGGCAATCAATGTGCCGTCGTTGCGGGTAAAATACATCGGACACTCAAAGCCCAAATCACGTCGCATCTGTTCAAAGGCGGCAACAACTTCAGTGGCCAGCGGTTTGAGTGCGGCATTCATGACGCCTGCATTTTCGCGCTCAAGCAAACCAATGCGCCCGATATCCAGGCTTCGTGTTACACGAATATCTGGGAACGCCTCGGAGATCGCCTCTGCGGCTTGCGTCTCCATCTCTCCGCGGACGGTTGAAAACACGGCGGAAAGGGCAATTTCAGTGCACCCTTTGTTTTGCAATCGCGTCGCGGCTGCTAGCGTGGCTTCTTTGTCAAAGCGCGCGATTTCCTGCCCTGTCATTTCGTATCCGCCGGGAACGAGTTCGTAATGGCATCCCATCGCATCTTGCAAGTCTTGTGGCCAAACGGTGAAAGGCGGCAATGACGACCCGGACGGCAAGCACAATCGGATCAGCCCGGTTGTGGCCAGCGAACGGCGCTGCACGATGGCGTTCACAAAATGGGTGGTCCCAACCATGATCGCATCCACATCTGCAACATCCACATCACAAGACGCTATCGTGTTGCTGATTGCTGAGGACACGCCCGTCAGAATATCCGGTGTGGTTGGCGATTTTTGGCCCGCGACAAATTCGGCATCATGCAGAATGACCGCATCGGTATTCGTGCCGCCAACGTCGACTCCTATTCTTATCATTGCTTTTCTCCTTGGAAATTTCATCGTCGTTGTGTCCAGGCGTCTACGCTCACGGCGAGCAAGATGACGATGCCTTCGATCAATCGCTGCCAGATCGGATCAATCTGGTGCAGGTTGAAGCCGTTGGTCAGGAAGGCGAGGAAGAACACGGCGACAACCGTGCGCCATATGGCCCCTTGCCCCCCCGCAATAGAAGTGCCGCCAACAATTACCGCCGTTAGCACTGCGAAGACGAAGCTGAAGTCATCGGATGGCTGGGCAGAGATCGTACGCGACGCGGTCAAGATGCCTGCGAAGGCCGAGGCCACCGCAAGCATGACAAAGGTCTGAACCTGCACCCGACTGACATTCACGCCTGCTAGACGCGCGGCCTCACGGTTCGCGCCACAGGCATAGACGTTGCGACCAAATCGAGTGCGGTGCAGCAGCACCATCGCAATGATGACGATGATAACGGCAAACCATGTCGAGGTGGTCAGTTCAAAAATTCTGGTACGGGCTATGTGTCGCCATTCAGCGGTTTCAGGTCGAATGATTGAGCGACCCGAAACCAGATAGCCGATGCCAAAAAACATGAACGATGATGCCAATGTGGCAATGAAAGAATTCACTCCCAGTCTGGTCACGACCAATCCGTTAAAAAGCCCCATGGCAAACCCAGTTGCTAGCCCCACGAGAATAGAAATCGGGATTGATCCAGTCGCGTTTTCCACAACCAGCGCGACAAGAGGTGCGGCAATATAGACTGCCGCGGCCGACACATCGAAATTGCCCGAAATGATCGCCATCGTCATGAAGCAAGCAGCGATCAGAACCGTTGACTGCTGGTCCAATATGTTGCGCATGTTGCGAAAGGTGAGAAACCCATCGGTGCTTAGAGCAAGCAAAACAAACAACCCGACGGTTACCACCAGAATGCCGTAGCTACGAAAAAATATGGCAAAGGACTGCATCTTCACACTCCGCTAAAGGCTGCTTGAATAAGCGCAGCTTCAGTCATTTGGTTTCTTTGGAAATTGGCGACTTGTGTGCCATTTGCGATGACTTCGACGCGGTGGCACAGCCCGACGATCTCTTCCATCTCTGAAGAAATCAGAAGCACTGCCGCACCGCCCGCCGCCATGTCAGCGACAAGGTCATAAATCTTACGTTTCGCCCCGACATCCACGCCGCGCGTCGGCTCATCGACGATCAACAGCTTTGGGGCCCCAAGCCGTGCGCGGGCAAAGAGCACCTTTTGCTGATTTCCCCCCGACAGCGTCGTCATGTCATCGCTGAGGGCACCATATTTCACGGTCGCGTTTTCACAGTTTATACGCGCATTTTCAGTGTCAGCCCTGTGTGACAGACCGAACCAGCCGGAAATGCGCGACAGATACGGCAACCCGACATTTTCTTGGATCGTGCGCATCATCATAAGGCCTTGATCACGGCGGCTCTCCGGGATGTAGGCGATCCCTTGCTCTATCCGCTGCGCAATTGACCAAGCACTTATGTCCTGCCCAGCAAGAGCGACTGTGCCCTTCGCCGGTAATGCCCCCAAAATAGCCTGCCCGATTTCGGACCGGCCGGCACCGACAAGACCTGAAAGCCCCAATATCTCACCAGCTTTGATAGCAAGGTTGATCGGTGCCGTCGTTCCATCGAGGCGTAGATTGTCCACTCGGAGCATTTCTTCAGCATCTGGCGGCGCAAATTTAGGAGTTGGAAACTGATCAGACAGGGTTGAGCCTGTCATGGCTTCGATCAAGCTTTCCCGGCTCTCATTTGACGCAGGGCCAGTGCGAATATGCTTGCCGTTGCGCAAAATCGTGATGCGGTCTGAGATGGCCAACACCTCTTCAAGAAAATGCGATACATACACGACCGCACAGCCAGCGGCTGCCAGTTGCCGCACAACATCGCACACGGTCTGGGCTTCTTCTGCTGACAGGCGCGCGGTGGGTTCGTCGAAAACGATCATCCGCGCATCCCGGCTCAGGGCCCGCAGGATTTCGACGCGCTGCTGCGATGAAACTGGTAAGTCCGCAACGATCACATCAGGATCGACGGCCAAACCATACTTGTCCATAACCGCGAGCGCGGCTGCTCGATTTGCAGCGTCGTTTACAAACGGACCGCGCCCTAACTCGCGCGCAAGCATGATGTTGTCGGTCACATTTCGCGTCGGCATCAACGAAAGCTCTTGGGTAATGCCGACCAGACCATACGCCAAACTCTCAGCGGGGTTGGACAGATGGATCGGTGCCCCATCCAGTTTGAGGGCGCCCCGGTCAGGGCTATGAACCCCCGTCAACATCTTTCCCAAGGTGGATTTTCCGGCACCGTTCTCGCCAACAAGCGCGTGAACCTCCCCGGGATAGATCGCAAGATCTACCCCGGTTAGTGCAACCGTTGCACCGAAGCGCTTTTCGACGTTATCCAGCACAAGCAGAGGATTATTGACGCAGTGTGCCAAATTCAGCCGCCCCATTCCGCGGTGAATAAGCCGACATTTGCCCGCGTGACGACCCCGTCTTCCGGCAAAGTTGTCAGCGGATCAATGCCACCCCGGTCGTGGCCATTCTTGAGCGCGTCAACCATAGCTTCCATTGCCAAGCGCCCCTCGGTTCCCGGTGCGCCCATGACGCCCCCGAACCAAACACCCGATGTGATGGCATCGATCGCCACAGTTGAGCCGCCTAAACCGATGAGAGCAACGTCCTCAACCATGCCTTCTTCTTCAAGCACGATCTGGGCGCCTTGAATGGCCTGATCTGGCCCGACGATCACATCAAAGGTGGAATTGACCTGCAGGATATCTTGGGTGACGGTCATGCCTTGTTCGGGCCCGAGGTATTTTCCCTCACCCTCCGCAATGACCGAAATATGTTCATGATCAGTGATGACGCTGTCGAAACCGTCACGCAGTGCATTGTCCAACGGAATGCCGCGAATTCCAAATATATAGACGACATCACAGGGGGTCACATTTTCACATGCTTGCACTGTAAGCGCGCCGTAGCGCTCCCCCGAACGATAGGGCGCGGCCAAGACAGACGCTGACATCCCGTCGATCTGCGTCTCAGAAGTGGTTAGGTCATCCCCCACGACCTGATTCAAAGCGACAACTTTCATGCCCTGATCAAGGGCTGCCTCGATGTCGGGACCGACGCCCGCGCCATTAAGCGCAACTACGATCATCCCCTGATACTGACCGGACGCAATAACGTCCTGCATCTGGGTGGCTTGCTTAGCCGGATCGAACTGTGCGTCAAATTCGGTGATCTCAATTCCATTGCTCGCCGCCACCTTTTCCATCTCTGCCAGGGATGACGCGAGCCAGGTGTTGGCCGAACTTGCCGACAGATAGGCCACGTTCATATCTTCGGCGGTCGCCTGACTTGTCAGGGCAGCAATCGCTGCCGTCGCCATGAGCATGAGGCACCGTTTGTGCTTGCGTTTGGTCATCTTAAATCTCCCTGTTTTATGTGTGCAGACTGCCCCTCTCTTGCCCCACATCAAATTGTTCACGCGTGCAGTAGCGCGCCCTAAAGTGGATAGGGAAAGCACGCAGCGACATGTGATAAAGGATAGGTTGTCTCGCAAGCATCAGTAATTATGTGGAAATTACCGCACACCCACCCCGCCAGCCGGGGCACGAGATACCTTTTGCTTTGCCTTCGAAACGAGGACAAATGTGCGTATCGCACCCTCTTTCAAACTGGAAAAACAATGAAACTTACCCTTGTCGAAGAAACGCCCCCGTCAGGTTATGAACGCCTGATATTCGCGGAAGACCGCGAATCTGGGCTGATGTCCTACATCTGCATTCATTCAACAGTCTATGGCCCTGCGGCCGGGGGATGCCGGATGTGGCCGTATGAAACACGCGCACAAGCCAGAACCGATGTATTGAGGCTTGCCCAAGGAATGACGGCCAAAAACGCATTGGCAGGCGTTGAGCTTGGCGGTGGGAAATCGGTCATCATCGGTGACGCGCGCACCGTTAGATCCGCTGCTTTGTTGCGCGCCTTCGGGCGTGCGGTCCAATCATTGAAGGGTATGTACTACACTGCGGAAGACGTTGGAATCTCCCCCGCGGATCTACGTATTGTCGCTGAGGAAACCGAATTTGCTGTAGGGCTTGATGGAGGTGAGTACGGCAGCGGTGATCCCTCTCCCTTTACTGCTGAAGGCGTGTTCCAATGTATGAAAGTCGGAGCCAAGGACGTGTTCGCAAGCGCGGACCTCAAAGGCCGGCGGGTTTTGCTCCAGGGCTTGGGGCAAGTTGGAATGTCTCTCGCCGAAAAACTACATAAAGCAGGAGCGGACCTCATCGTTTCTGATCTCAATGAAGCCGCGCTTGAGCACGCAAGCACGCATCTTGGGGCCAAGATTTGCCCCCCCGACGAAATTTTTGATGTCCCCGTTGACATATTCGCCCCGTGCGCATTGGGAGGGGTTTTGACTGGTGGCACCGCGCTCAGACTTTCTGCCAAGCTGATCTGTGGCGCCGCAAACAATCAGTTGTCAGACGACAGCGTTGCCGAAACACTTCGCGCCAAAGGGATCAGATATCTACCCGACTACGTCGTGAATGCAGGTGGCATTATCAGTGTCGCCAGCGAAATCCATCGGGCCGGAGATAACTATCGTCAAGCCAGGTTGAAAGACATAGCAACCCGCACTCAGGAAATCCTTGCTTTTTCAAAAGAAACGGGCACTTCGACAACCAAGGTCGCTGCAGATTTGGTTGGCGATATTCTCTCAGATGCAAAAATTGCTGATCGCAAAGCATTGAAACTGTGATCATCCGTTTCAATGGTGTGAGTAAATCGCCTTAAAGGCGTGACGTTTCGGTTTGCTTTGCAACTCAGCAATCCAAAATCCGCGCAGCCCTGCATCAATGCAATGTGCCACCACGATGCAATACTGAACCCTTCCAATTCTGCGGGACACATGAATGGCCGCTTTTAGTTCGCAAAGTGGAACCGAACGCTCGGAGAATTCTCATTCAATGGCGGCATTGATGAATTCTGAAACGAGCTTCAATCGCCTGCGATCTTTGGTTGCGATGAGCGACGTATTTCGGGCTTCTGGCATTTCTTCGACGTCAATTTCGCAAAGATTGTTTGTGATCAGGCTGCTGTTTTGAAGGAACAAGGCGACACCAATGCCCTGCAACACCGCTTCGCACATCAATGGGAAAGTCGACATGGTGGCCACGCGATTAAGGGAAATGTCGTAACGATCGCAAGTGTGGTCAAGCAAGCGGCGCGTGAGCGACCCCTTCTCTGGTATAATGACTGTCTCTTGTTCAAGTTCAGACAGTGAAATCTTGGCGCGCTTGGCGAAAGGGTGATCGCAGCGGCAATAGATCATGTAACGCGCGCTTTCTATATGGATCTTTTCCCAATGCTCATGATCGGGCGCATCCGTGATCAAGCCTACATCTGCAAGGCGGTTGCCGATCATTGATTTGGCCGTCGTCCAATCGTAAAGCCCAAAATCGACGCGGATATCGGGAAAACGGCGCTGAAACCGTGCGATGATCTTCAGCGCGGGTTGTGGCGCATTTCCGATGATCTTGAGGCGCCCTTCTTTCATGGCGTTGAACCCTTCGAGCCTCTCGGTGACCTCTGCGCTGAGGGCGATCATGCGGTCTGCTAGACCATAAAAATCTTGTCCGGTCGGGGTCAGTTCCACCCCGTCGCGTCCGCGCAGCAAAAGAAGTGTCCCGACGCTTTTTTCAAGGTTGGCAATATGTTGCGTGATGGTGGATTGGGTAACGCCAAGCCGTTTGGCCGCAGCGGAAAAGCTCCCCTCACGGACGACATAGGCAAAGGCTTCGAATTGATGGTGGTTGGGGCGCATGATCTTTCCTTTTGCCCCTCTGATAGAACCCATCGGTTTCACTAATATGACGACACAAAACTGTTGTGCTCGCCACCTATTCCCTTGGTTGAACCAAAGGGGAATCACATGTCAGATCTGCAGATTGCATCTGTCACCAAGCACTTCGGAGAGACCTCCGTTTTGAAAGGGGTGACCTTGGACGTGAAGGATGGTGAATTCATTTCACTGGTGGGCCCTTCCGGCTGCGGAAAGTCGACCCTGTTGCGCATCATCGCTGGGCTTGAAACACCGACAAGCGGCACCATCGCAATCGACGGTGCGGAGGTGACACATCTCCGCGCGGCGGATCGCAACCTGTCGATGGTGTTTCAATCCTACGCGCTTTATCCGCATTTGACCGTTGCCGAGAATATCGCTGTGCCTTTGCAGATGCGCCAAATGTCCGCACTGCAGCGGTTGCCGGTGCTGGGTGATGTCCTCCCCGGTGCGCGGGCGCAGAAAGACGATATCGCCCAAGCTGTCCGGCATGCAGCCGAGATGCTGGAAATCGCGGCACTTCTTGATCGCAAGCCCGGGCAATTGTCGGGTGGGCAGCGACAGCGTGTTGCCTTGGGCCGCGCATTGGTCCGCGATCCGGCGGCGTTTTTGTTGGATGAACCACTGTCAAACCTTGATGCGAAGCTGCGTGTTCAGACCCGCGCCGAGATCGCCGAGTTGCACCGCCGCCTGAAGGCCACGTTTATCTACGTCACCCATGATCAAGTCGAAGCCATGACCATGTCCGACCGGATCGCGGTGATGATGGGCGGTGAAATCCTGCAATGTGCAGCCCCAGATGTGATCTATGAAGACCCTGACGATATTCGCGTGGCTGAATTTATTGGCTCGCCCAAGATCAATGTCCTGCCGGTAGAGCGCAACGGCACTGCGTTAACGATGTTTGATCAGGTCCTGAATTCTCGTCTCTCCATTGACAGCCCGAAGGTGATGCAGATGGGCCTGCGTCCCGAAGCCCTGCGATTGACGCAATCTGCGCCGCGTCTGACCGGACGGGTTGTGCATTTAGAAAACCTCGGGGCGGAAGTCTTCGCCCAAGTTGCCTTGGGTAACGATGGATCGCGGGTGACCCTCCGGGCCATGCCGGCGCAGCGGCAAAATTTGGCGCTGGGTGCGCAGGTTGGCCTGAGCTTTGATCTGAATGCAGCCATGATATTCGACGCGGGTGGCGCGCGGTTGCGCAACGTCGAACTTGCTGCCAGCCGCGCAGCTGAGGTGGCCTGACATGGTGACCGTGGATCCCAGCCTCGCAGCAGACGTCACCAAGCCCAAAGCCGACAACAGACAAGCGCGCACAGGCTGGGGGTTGGCAGCGCCGGCCCTGATTTTGATGGTTTTGATCTTGCTGGTGCCGATTCTCGTGGCCGGTGTCCTGTCTTTCACCAACTATTCATTGGGCAATGCCGGATTCGATTGGGTCGGGCTGCAAAACTACGAGCGCCTGTTCACCCGCTCCACTTACGAAAAGATGTTTGTCGCGACCTTTACATACGTCGTGACCGTGGTGCCAATCTCCGTGGGTCTTGGCCTTGGGGCGGCCTTGCTGGTCCACTCACTGGGCCGGATCGGCGACATCTACAAAACGATCTATTTCCTGCCGGTGATGGCCACGCTTCTGGCGATGGCGATTGCTTGGGAATTCATGCTGCATCCGACCATTGGCATGGTGAACCGCACATTTGAGATGGCCTGCGGGACGTGGCTTGAGGTCATCCCCTTCTTTGCAGGTGGCTGCGCCGATGGCTTCCCCTTATGGCTGGGGGATCGTGACTACGCGATCTGGGTGGTCTGTTTTATTGGCATCTGGCAGGGCTTCGGCTTTAACATGGTGTTGTTTTTGGCCGGTTTAACGTCAGTGCATCGCGAGCTGTACCACGCCGCTGAAATGGATGGTGCCCGCTCTGGTTGGGAGCGGTTCCGACTGGTCACATGGCCTGCCCTTGGGCCAACCACCGTCTTTGTCGTGACCATTTCCTGTATCCGCGCCTTTCAAGTCTTTGACACGATCGAGGCCTTCTGGGCTCAGGGCGGCGGGCCGAACAAATCCGCCTACGTGATGATGTTCGCAATTTTCGAGAAAGGCATCCAGCAGAACCTGATTGGGATCGGCTCGGCCATCACCATATTGTTCCTGCTGTTCGTCATGTTTCTGACCCTGATCCAGCGCTGGCTGGTCGAACGTAAGGTGCACTACTGATGACACGCGATTGGTGGAAACACATGGTGCTGATCCTTGGTTCGATTATCGTGCTGGCACCGTTCTACATGATGGTCAGCTATTCGTTCAAAAGCCCCGGCGAAATCGACCGCGGCGAAGGCGGCTTTTTCGGCCGTCAAGAGATGATGATAGACCCGCGCTGCGTCGCCCTGCGCCAGCCAGACCGCGCCGATATAGAAGCCGCACGCGCGCGATTTGTGGGCCAAGATGACGCCAGCGTGCAGGCCTCTCTTTTGGCCGAGACTGAGGCAGACTGTTCCATGCGGCCCGTTGTTTTCAACTATTCCAAAGCTTTCACCGAGGCGCCGCTTGTCCGCTATCTGCTGAATGGCGTTATCGTAACGGTATCGATCTTCCTGATCCAAAGCGTTGTGGCCCTGCCTGCCGCCTATGCGCTGGCAAAGCTGAATTTCTGGGGGCGCGATGCGGTCTTTGGGCTGGTCCTGTTCTGTCTGTTGATCCCAGTCCACGCCATTGCATTGCCGCTTTATATCGGTCTGGCGAAGCTGGGGTTGACCAACACCTATGCAGCCCTTGTCGTGCCCTGGACGATCTCGGTCTTTGGGATCTTCCTGATGCGCCAGTTCTTCATGACTGTGCCTGACGATCTGATTGACGCGGCGCGCATGGACGGAATGTCGGAATTGGCCATCGTCTGGCGGGTCATGTTGCCCACCGCAATCCCTGCGCTACTGGCTTTCGCGATCTTTTCCGTCGTGGCCCATTGGAACGACTATTTCTGGCCACGCATCGTTGTGACCGGAAACCGCGATCTGTTCACCCCGCCACTGGGTTTGCGTGAGTTCAAGGGCGATGGGGACGGGTCGTTCTTTGGCCCGATGATGGCCACAGCCACCGTTATTGTCACACCGCTGATCGTCGCGTTCCTGCTGGCACAACGCCGCTTTATCGAGGGGATCACGCTGTCTGGAATGAAATAGGGCGCGCCTTGGCCCGCCCTACCCATAACCCTGCAAGGGAATATCGCCTCCCCGCACGGGGAACATCATTGGGGTCTACCAATCGCCAAACCGGATGCCCCAACAACTGGAGTAGAGATAATGAAAAACACCGTAACTGCAATGGCTCTGGCGCTATCTGCCTCTGCCGCTTTCGCCCAAGACAAGGTGACGATCGAGTTCGCCTATCCCTATAGCCACCTGTTTGATGTGACGTATGAAGCCATGATGCCGGCCTTCAACGCTGCCCACCCAAACATAGACGTCGTCTTCCGCGCCACCTACGAATCCTATGAGGACGCCACAAACACCGTTCTGCGCGAAGCCGTTGCTGGCAATCTACCTGACGTGACCATGCAGGGTCTGAACCGTCAGGCGCCATTGGTCGACAAGGGCATCGCCCAGTCATTGGCCCCGTTCATTGCAGCCGAGGCCGATTTTGAAACAAATGGCTACCACGAAGCCATGCTATCTCTGTCGACCTTCGACGACGAAGTCTACGGCCTGCCGTTCTCGATCTCTCTGCCTGTTGGCTATTACAACATGGACATCTTGCGCGAAGGCGGCCTCACCGAACTTCCAACGACTTGGGATGAGGTCATTGCTGCCTGTCAAACCATGAAAGCCAACGGCATCGATAACCCGATTTTCTGGGGCTGGAACATCACCGGCAACTGGTTCGTGCAGGCCCTGTTGTGGAGCCAAGACAAAGCTATCGTCGAAAACGGCCACGTGACTATGGACAGCCCAGAGGCTCTGGTCGCTTTGGAGCAGATGCAAGAGATTTTCGAGGGCTGTGAGATGCAAAACCTTGACTGGCAGGCAGCACTTGCCTCTTTCTCTGCTGGCGATATCGGTATGATGTTCTGGTCCACTTCAGCCCTCGGCGCGGTTGAGCGTAGCCAAGGCGATTTTGAACTTGTCACGGGCCCGTTCCCTGGCCTTGAAGGTCAACCCATGGGTCTGCCAGCGGGCGGCAATGCAGCAATGCTGACCTCGACTTCGGATGACCCAGCCGTGCGTGAAGCCGCTTGGACATGGCTGAAGTTCATCACCTCTGGTGAAGGGGCTGCAGAAGTGGCTAAGACCACGGGCTACATGCCACCGAACAAGGCCGCAAACGAGATCATTCTGGCCGACTTCTACGAACAGAACCCTAACAAGCAGACCGCCGTGGATCAGCTTCCGCTGCTGCGCGACTGGCTGGCCTATCCCGGCGACAACGGCTTGGCGATTACGCAGGTGATCTATGATGGTATCGAACGCATTGTCACCGGCGACGCCATCGACATGCAAGAATTGCAAGAAGAGCTGGTCGAGGAAATCACTGACCTTCTGCCAAACGGCTAAACCAACCTCTGGTCGTCCTTTCGGGGGCGGCCAGATTTCTTTTCTAGAAAGGCTAATGTTCATGAAGCTTGTGCATATCTCCGACATTCACTTGACGGCTCCCGGTGAACGCATGGGCGGATTGAACCCCCACAAACGTTTCGCCCAAGCGCTCGACGATGTGCGATCCGAGCACAGCGATGCCAAACGGATCATCATCACCGGTGATTTGACCCATTGGGGCGAACCTGCGGCCTATGCGACACTTGTTGATGCCCTTAACGATTTGCCCTGTCCCGTGCGTCTGTTGATCGGCAACCACGATGACCGCGCCGCCTTTCTTGCGGCCTTCCCGGATCATCCCAAAGACTCGGCGGGTTTCATCAACCACGCAGAAACGGTGGATGGCACGCGTCTGATCTACCTCGATACAACAGCCCCACGCACCCACGCTGGCCACTTCTGCGCCGCGCGGCGCGATTGGCTTGAAAATGAGTTGAAAGACTGCACCAGAGCGCGCCTGTTCATGCATCACAATGCGATGGCCCTCGATCTGCCTGCCGAAGATAAGATCGCCCTTGTACCGGAAGACCGCGGACCACTGGCCGCGCTCTTAAACACCTACCGCGACCGCATCGAGTATATTCACTTTGGCCATGTCCATGCTCCCGTGCACGGGACGTGGTGCGGCATTCCCTTTGCCAGCGTCCGCTCCACCGGCAATCAATCCTTGCCTGACATGTCCGAGCAGGAGCTGCTGCAAGGTGCTCCCATGGCACCGTCCTATGCTGTTATCCTAGCACAGGACACAGGCACCACTATTCATGAGATCCCATTCACTTGGGACGGGCCGGTGTTTAGTGCAGGGACCAACTGGGACGATTGGGCCAAACCGATGGCTGCAGAGTGAAATTTATCCATCTCACCGACACACATGTTATTGGCGACAGCACGCTCTATGGACAAGACCCCGCTGTGCGGCTGCGAGCCGCTGTCGGGTCTATCAATGCGGGACACGGTGATGCGGACTTCGTTGTCCTGACGGGTGACATCACCCATTGGGGTGACGCGGCCGCCTACGCGCGGTTTTCGCGAGAAATCAAAGCGCTCGACATGCCCGTACATTTGTTGGTCGGAAATCACGACGATACCGCTGCCTTTGGTGCGGCTTTCCCAGAGATACCCCGTGATAGAAACGGTTTTGTGCAAAGTGGATTTGACACTCCGTTCGGGCGGTTCTTGTTGTTGGACACAAAAGACCCAGAATCCCATGCGGGCGCTTACTGTCCGGCCCGCCAAGCTTGGTTGGATCGCGAACTGGACCAAACCAACGGCCCGATCTTCTTGTTCATGCACCACCCGCCATTCAAGATCGGCATAGCCGCGATGGACCAGATCATGTTGCGGGATGCTAAGACGTTCTACGATGTTATTGCGCCCCATAAAGCCCGTATCCGGCACCTATTCTTTGGCCATGTGCATCGTGCGATTTTTGGGAATTGGCGCGGCATAAGCTATTCCTGCATGCGCGGCCTCAACCATCAAGTCGCCCTAGAGCTGAACGGAAGCGTCGATCATATTGCGGCAAATTTCGAACCACCAGCCTACGGTGTGGTTATGCTTAGCGATGATCAGGTCACGGTTCATTTGCACGATTTTGCTGATCGCTCAGAGCGGTTTTTCCTATAACACGGCCTTGTGGGCTACGCAGGAACGAACGCCAAACGCCAGACTGCCGGAAAACACCACGCTGGCCGACCTTTCCCCCATTAATGCATAATAAGCCAAACGCTTTGGGTTTATATATCAAAATTTGATCGCGGGTGATTGGCACTCTTTCCCTTTCGCCGCCATCTAACAATCGTGAACCGGACATTGGCGCAGCCGCAGCGAAAGGTCGCTTTGTCCGGCATTTCAGTCATCCGAGAGGTTTTCATAATACCAATCTGGATGCAAATGCAGCGAAAGACTGCAACGATCCCAAGATGCGTTAAGCATCGCTGAGCGGATCGACATCGAAACATCGTTGGCGGACAGCTGCTTCTGTTCGCCGACCCAGACAAAACCTTTGCACTTCCCGCAAAGGTTGCATCAACAAAGCCCATAAACACAATTGCTGAATCTTGCTCTAATAGAAAAGACGGGCAGGAAACCAACGTCTGTCTTTTTCATAGCGGCGCAAATCAATTAAAGAGATGCGTCATTTGCCATCTGCTATTCGCAGCAACTTCACAGTTTCAAGCGCTCAAAATCTTGCGGGAATGAACCAACTCGCCCGTCACTTGGCACTCATGCAGCTTCAGCCTTTAAGAAGAGCGGGCCCTACTTGGCAGCATCCAGATCACTTGATTGACGATAGGTGCCAGCCTTGAGCCGTAAACTATCCTCGATAATCGACGCGATGGCGGCAACACAGACGAGGACCCCCGAAATGGGCACGATCGCGATCGCGTATTTCTTGGGCATGTAGTTGGGCTTGAAGACGATTCCGCCGTCTTCCCAGATAAAATACCACATCTCCCAGTATTTGCCGCCCATGGTTTGAACCGCTTCAATTCCCCAGACGATCATCACAATGCCAAGGCAGAAGATCACGGCAGTCCAGAACTGTTGGATGAAGAACGCGGCCTTTCGCGGGATCCAGTTGTAGATCAGATCAAGTGCGATGTGATCCTTATCACGCACCGTCAACGCCAGCGCAAAGAATACCAGCCAGATGTTGCTGAGCACGGTCAGAAGGTCGCCCCAGATGGGTGGGTCCTTGAAGACGTATCGCATGACGACGGAATAGACGGTAAAGGCGACCATGGCCAAAAGCAGCACGGCGCAAAAGGCGGTGAGTGTTTTCTTAACAGCTTGGTCAATGAACCTGATGGCTGCGATCATTGTACGTGCCCCTATCAATTCGCAAAGCCAAGTACGCGTGGCAAGAACATGGTGATGTCCGGCACAACGATCAGCACGAAGAGCAGCGCGAAAAGGGCTGCAAGATAAGGCAGCATCGCAATGGCAACCTTTTCAAGCCGCACCTCGGCGATAGCCCCTGCGGTAAAGAACGCGACACCCACCGGCGGCGTGACTGACCCGATCAGGAAGCCCACAACGACGACTAATGCGGCCTGCACATCCGGGTAGCCAGCCTTGACCATGACATCCACCAATACGGGCCCGGCCACGATGATGTTGGCAGCCGAATCCATCACCATGCCCAAAAGGCAGATGAACAGGACCAAGACGAGAGCAAAGATCATAGGGTTATACGTGTAGCTCAGCAGCCATTCCTCAAGCTGGTTTATCGCCCCCAAAGAGGTCAGCAGCCAACTGAACGGTCCGGCGGCCGCGATAATGATGAACACCATCGCTGAATTGCGGAAGGCGCGTATGAAGGCGCTTTTGCAGTTGGTCCAAGTGATCGTGCGATAGACGAACAGCCCGACAAATAGCGCGATGGTGGCTGTGAGTGCGCCCGCTTCGACCACGCCGGCGATGCCGAAGACGACAGACCCAACCAGCACCACCGGGATCAACAGCGCAAAGGAGGACTTGTATCCCGCAATCGCAATGCCCTTCAGGCTAAAGGGCTCTTCGCTGCGCTCAAAGTTCTTTTGCCGCGCGATGATGTGGTTGATCACCATCAACAGAGCCCCGACCAGCAGGCCCGGAATGATGCCACCCGCAAACAGGGCACCGATGGAAATGCCACCCGCGTTGGCCAGCACGATCATCATGATCGAGGGCGGGATGATCCCCCCGATGGTGGAGCTGACGGCGGTGATCGCAGCTGCGAATTCGGGCGGGTAGCCGGCCTTTTTCATGCCCGGCACCAGCAGCGAGCCCACAGTGGCCGTATCCGCCACAACGGATCCGTTCATGCCAGCAAAAAACATGCTGACCAACACATTGGCCTGCGCCATGCTGCCACGCATGCGCCCGATGATCTTCTGGCTTAGGTTCACCAGACGATCGGTGATCGTGGCAGACGTCATCAGTTCGCCCGTGAGCATGAAGAAGGGAATGGCTGTGAGGGGGACCGAGTCGATGGCTTGAAACATCTGACTGGGGATCAAGATCATAGGGGCGGCATCGGTGATCAGAATATAAACCACCGGGATCAGGATCATCACGAAGCCAACTGGTGCGCCCAGCATGATCATCACGACCAGTGTAATCAGAAGTGCGACGCTTTCCATGCGATCTGCTCCATTCGTGGCTTTTGACAGTGTGCAAGGGCACGAGACTGGGTCCCGCGCCCTTGCCAATTGTGATAGAAACCGACGCGGCTTAAAGTGCGCCTGCGTCTTCCAGCTGTACGATAAAGCCGTCCATGCCCTGTTCTTCCAGAATGCGGCGCGCGGTGGCGGGATCATAGGTGCCTTTGGCGTTAAGCCACGCGTCGATGGCACCGGCACGCCACAGGGTTAGTTCCTCTTCGGTCGGGATGTACCAATCCTTCGCGGTTTTTTGGATTTCGGCTTCGCCCGCTTCAACCCATGCGCGGTCTAGTTCCTGCACCTTTTGACCAAAGGCCTTTGCTGCCGTGTGCAGCCATTCCTTTTCCTGATCGCTCAACGCATCGTATTGGCGCTTGTCGATGGACAGTTGGTTGCCAGACCACGACCCGCCAATCTTGGTGAAATAGGGTGCGACCTCATGCAGCTTGGCGACGTGCTGCCAAGGTGTGGCGACATATTGGCCAGACACAACGCCGGTTTGCAGACCCTGATAGAGTTGCGCCCAGTCATAAGGCACCGGGACAGCGCCCCAGTTCTTGACCAGCGTGTACTCAATAGGACTCTTGGTGACGCGCCACTTTAGCCCTGCCATGTCTGTGGGCACCTTGACTGGGCCATGGGCATTGCCCAACTGACGGAATCCGCCGGAAGAATAGACGGTCAGACACACGTGACCCGCTTCCTCTGCAGCGACCTGGCACTGCTTTTCAGCCAGCCAGTTGGATGAGATACGGTCGGCATCCTCGATGCTCTTGAAGATATAAGGCAAATCGAAAACGGCGAGTGCTGTGCCAAAGTTGCCAAAGTTCGCAGTGGAACTTGTCCAAAGCGCCAGAAGCCCCTGGTTTGCCTGTTCGCCGCAGGTCTGTTCGCTACACAGCGACCGTCGGTAATGCGGCTCGATTTTCAATTGCCCACCCGATACCTCTTCGAGGGTCGGGATCAGGGCCTGATCGATGGCGTCGCCGATGGGCATGCCAAGAAAGCCCACAGTCCCCAGTTTGAGCACCTTTTCAGCAGCGGCGGATTGCGCGAATAAAGCGGTAGCCGACGCCAAGCAGGCCACTTGCAGAATGGACATTAGTCTCATTGGTTAAATCTCCCGTTGTTCTGTTTTCTTGCACACATCATTCACCCGCCTCCGGAGTGGCGAAAGTGACAGATCACCCTAAAGCAGGTGACAGTTTGGTTCGATTCTGCCAGGTTGCGCCGCAGAGCGCTAATTCAGCAGGCAATCATAACGGCGAAAAAGAGGGCACATATGGGTTCGGCTGCACTGCGATTTCTGAAGTTGCCAGACAGCTCCCGGCTCAGCCTGCGTGATCAGGTCTGCGAGATGGTCAGCAGCGCAATTACGTCCGATGTGCTGGCCGATGACCGCCCGCTGCCATCATGCCGGGAACTTGCCGAGCAGCTTTCGGTTTCCAGAAACACGATCTTTGCGGCCTACAACCGTTTGGTCGACCTTGAGTTTCTGGTGTCGCGTGACCGATCAGGTTATTTTGTGCATCCCAAAATGGCCGCGCTGCGAGCCGCGCGCGGCAAGGCACGCGCAGCCGAACGCGACGGCCAGCCCTGCCCGGTCGATTTCAAACCAAACAACCTTGAACCGATCATCATGCCTGTGGATTACCGCAGCTATCCCTATCCGTTCATCTATAACCAGACGGACCCGGATTTGTTTCCGGTGGATGGGTGGCGCGAATGTTCAAGGCAGGTTCTGGGACGGGCCCGCATGCCCGCATGGGCCAGCGACGCCGTTGAAAGCGACAGCCCTCAGTTGTTGCAGCAACTGCGTCAACGACTTCTGACCACGCGCGGTATTTATGCTGAGGATGACGAAATCCTAATCACGCTGGGTGCGCAAAATGCCCTGTTCATTCTGGGATCGATCTTTGCCCGTCAAGGCAACCCGGTCGCTATGGAGAACCCGGGCTACTGGGGCGCGCGCAATGCATTTTTGCAATCGGGCAACACGCTGATCGGGGTCCCGATTGACGAAGATGGCCTGATCCCGTCCGCGATACCTGCGGGCTGTCAACTTGTCTTTACCACCCCCAGCCATCAGTTTCCAACGATGGTCACCATGAGCGAGACGCGCCGCAAAGAACTTATCGCAACAGCAATCGAAAAGGACCTGATCATCATCGAGGACGATTACGACGTCGCGATGAACGCCATCGCGCAGCCCCCGCTTTCGCTGCGCTCGCTCGATACCAGCGGGCGCGTGATCTATGTTGGAAGCCTGTCAAAGATTGTCTCAAAAGGGCTCCGGATGGGCTTTATCGTGGCGCATCGCGACATCATCCGTCAGGCGCGCATTGCGCGCGGCGTGATGATGCGGCATCCGCCGATGATCGTGCAGGAAATTCTGGCGCTGTTTTTTCGTCTTGGACATTACGACGCCCATGTGCAGAAAATCGGAGATCGCTTCAACGAACGATGGCACGCGATGAACGATGCCATCGACACGCATCTCGGGATGGTGAAACGATCAAGAACCGAAGGGAGCACGTCTTTCTGGCTGACCGGGCCGGAGGGGTTCGACACCGACGTGCTCGCCGACCGCCTGCGCGCGAAAGGCGTGTTAATCGATAAGGGGCAACGCTACTATCTTGGCAACAGCGACAGGCGGAGCTTCCGCCTTGGTTTTGCCTATGTGCCGGTTTCCAAGTTCCATTCCGGGGTTAAGCTTATTGCGGACGAAGTTGAGGCAATGCTGTAGGGCGCCGAACCTCTATCTGTCCTTGTGAAATGCACAATCTGTCCCTCGCGATCCGCCGAATTCTCCGGTTATCTTGCTTTCGAACCACCCCGGACGGGTGCCGAATAATGTCGAGGCGATCAGGGAACCCTGCACTTGAAAGACCAACTTACCTCCAATCCGAATGTGACGCCGTTTCAATTTCAGGTGCCTGACGCGGTTCTGAACGACATTCTTGCGCGTGTTGCTGGCTATCCTTGGCACGAAATGCCCGATGACGGCGGTTGGGATTACGGCACCAACATTGGCTATCTGAAAGAGCTTTGCGCCTATTGGGTGGACGGATTTGACTGGCGCACACAAGAGGCACGTATCAACGCGTTCTCCAACTACCGCGCAACGGTCAGTGGCATCGACATGCATTTCATCTACGAACAGGGCAGCGGCACAAACCCAATTCCGCTGATGATCAGTCACGGCTGGCCGGGGTCCGTGGCCGAGTTCTACGAAGTTATTGAGCCGCTCGCCCATCCCGAACGCTTTGGCGGTGACATTGCGGATGCCTTCACCGTTATCGCGCCGTCGCTGCCGGGTTTTGCGTTCTCTGGCCGTCCGCCACGCCCTTACGGGCCGCGCAAAATTGCAGGTGTTCTCAACAGTCTGATGACTGACACGCTGGGTTTTGACAACTATGTGGCGCAGGGCGGGGACTGGGGCGGCGCGATCTGTTCCTGGTTGGGCTTTGATCATGCGCCCGCAGTTTCGGCGATTCACATTAACGTTTTGACGATGCGCCACCCGGACGGACCTCAAACCCCTGAAGAAGACGCGTGGGACGCGCAGTTCGCCCGCGATCAGATCATGCAGAACGGCTATCGCACGCAACAGGCGACGCGTCCCCAAACGTTGAGCTATGCGATGATGGACAGCCCCGTGGGTATTGCCGCTTGGTTGGTGGAAAAGTTCCACGACTGGTCGGATGTGCCGGTGGGCGGCATTGAGGGGGCCCATTCCAAGGATGATCTGCTGACCAACATCATGATCTACATCACGACGCGCTGCTTTAACACGGCATCCTGGATCTATTACGGTCGACGCGAAGAAGGCGGGCGCGTCCTGTCGCCCGAAGGCAAACGTGTCGAAGTTCCGACGGGCTGCGCGGTGTTCCCCAAAGAAATGCTGCGTTGGCCACCGCGTAGCTACGCCGAGCGCATCTATAATATCCAGCACTGGACCGAGATGCCGCGCGGCGGCCATTTCGCCGCAATGGAAGAGCCGCAGATGCTGGTTGACGACATTCGCAAATTCGCGCGCACCTTACGCACATGATCCGACGGAGACAGACATGACGCTTTCCCATGCCGACTATCAGGCCATCGCTGCCAAGCTGAAACCAAAGGGGCAGGCTTATATCAATGGTGCCTATTGCGATGCCGCAGATGGTGAGACATTTCAGACAACCAACCCGGCAACAGGCGAGGTTCTGGCCGAGGTTGCTCATTGCAAGGCAGCAGATGTGGACAGCGCCGTTGCCGCCGCCCGCGCTGTGTTTAACGCCGGCACCTGGTCGCGCGCGGAACCGGAAGAGCGCAAAGAGGTCCTTTTGAAGGTGGCCCAACTGGTGCGCGACCACACTCACGAACTGGCGGTTCTCGAAAGCCTCGACACCGGCAAGACCATCAACGATTGCATGGACGAAATCGGCGGCGACGTCGTGAACTTCTTCCAATGGTACGCGGAACTGGCCGACAAGTATTTCGGCAAGATCGCCACAACCGGCCCTGCAGCGCTTGCGCTGATCACGCGCGAACCCGTCGGCGTCGCCGGTGCCGTCCTGCCCTGGAACTTCCCGTTGGTCATGGCCACCTGGAAAATCGCACCTGCGCTGGCGGTGGGTTGTTCGGCCGTGATCAAACCTGCGGAACAGACACCTCTTTCGACTATTCGTCTGGCTCAATTGATGGAAGAGGCTGGCGTGCCCGCCGGGGTCATCAACATCGTGCCCGGCTTTGGCGAAACAGCCGGAGCGGCGATTGGCCTGCACAGGGATATCGACACAGTGTCCTTCACCGGCTCAACTGAGGTGGGACGGATGTTCATGCGCTATTCTGGCGACAGCAACCTCAAGGGCGTGGGGCTGGAAATGGGCGGCAAGAGCCCGTTCATAGTGCTGGAAGACGCCGTGATTGACGATGATATGATTGAACACGCCGCCATGTCGGCCTTCTGGAACGGCGGCCAGAACTGTTCAGCCAATATGCGCCAGTTGATCGCAACCCCACGGGTCGAGGAATTCACCGCACGCATCATTGACCGCGTGAAGGCTTTCAAACTAGGCGATCCGTTGGATCCCGCCACCGACATCGGCTCCATGATCACGCAGGGTCACAAGGAAATGGTGATGTCATATATCCAAAGCGGCATCGACGAGGGGGCAAAACAGATGGTGGGCGGCAACAGCGACCTTCCCGGCCATTTCATCGAACCCACTGTGTTCCAGAATGTGACACCTCAGATGAAAATAGCCCGCGAGGAAATTTTCGGCCCGGTCCTCGGGATCATGCCGGTGGCATCCGCACAAGAGGCGCTCGCCATCGCTTGTGACACCGAATACGGCTTGCACGCCACCGTCTTCACCCAGAATATCGATCAGGCCATTCACATGGCGCGGTCCCTGCCCTGCGGAACGGTCTCGGTCAACGGCTTTTCGGAAGGCGACATCAAGACCCCATTCGGAGGGTACAAGCAATCTGGGTCGATGGCGCGGGACAACGGCACCGAAGCGCTTGAACAGTATCTCCAGACCAAGACGATTTGGATTCAGACCAAAGCCGGATAAGGCAGAACCGGCAAGCGCACGCCACACCGAAATGCGGCGTCCGTGTCAGATCAAGTTGAGACGTTTCTCACGTCCTTGTCTGACGAGTAGATATCAAAATGTTCTAATACCCGGTTGTGGGCGCCGGGTCGTTGATCATCGGCACATTCAGAACTGTGGGCTTGCCGCTGGCAAAGGCTGCCTTCAGGGCCGGAAGCAGTTCGTCAGCGGAGGATATTGCCGACAATCCCCTGCGCTGATGGCTTAACGTCGCTCCACTCACCCTTTTCGCAATGCCCAGACCGCATTCAACGCGCCGCATTTCGAAGACATGGCACTGTGCAGCATGAACGAGACAATATGGCATTTGATCCACCAAAAGTGTTCCTGTGACGCTGCAAACCATACCAAGGGCCGCTCCGAAATTTGTTCACATTTGGGTCATTGGGATGAATTGCGGGTCAAAACGGCCTGGCGTTCGGCCCGCCACGCTGTGGGTGTGGTTGGTCCACCTAAATCCCGTTTGGGCCCTGCTGACGCGCCCCCAACTCCGGATGGTTTTTCTCGGGGGGAGTTAACTAATTAGTAAGGAACGTCGTGCAATCCTTTGGTATCTTTGTAGATTTTTTTCCACCTTAAATTCGGCGCTCAAAAAATACGCGTCAAAAAAGCCCGGCAGAACCACAATTCACACCTGACTTTAGGCATTGCGCACATAGCCTTGTTTCTAAAGCGGAAACAGACAGTTCTCCTCACAAAGCCCATTGCCTTATTTCTGCCACAAAAATGTCCGAATCCCGCCTTTTTTGTGGCAACAAAGTGTTCGACATGCGGCATTCATCTCTTTATGCAGCGTCCACCAGTTATGGGGTCTTACTAGTGATGATTAAAATTTTAACGTTCTGCGCAGCTACGCTGCTCCCTGTTGCGGGCTTTGCCACGACAACCATCGACTTTGATGGTTTAGACAATAGCTCCTCTCAATCCCTACTTACCCAGTTCACCGAAGACGGCTTCACCTTCGACGTAAGCTCCGTCTCCGATGGCACCTCCGAAGGCGTTTCAGTCTTCAACACCTTGTGCACAGGGGCATCATGTAATGGTGACGAAGACTTGGTTCCCGCCACTCAAGGCGAAAACGGGGTCGAAGGCAACGTCTTAGTCCTTCAAGAGAGAAACTCGAACTTCTCTGATGACGACGTCAGGGGCGGTCTTTTTGTCCTTACTCTTGCTGCGGGTGAAGATTTCCGCTTCTTGGGTGCGTCTGCAATTGATGACACAACGTTCAACTTCGGGACGCGCATCAACGGCGTCGACACCTTCCTTGGGTCCGTGGCAAACGACGATGACAGCGAAACCGGGAAAGTGACGTTCTTCTCTGACGTGCTGACCGTTGGCGACAGCATCTTGGTACGCAGCTTAGGTTCGGGCGGTTTCGACAGCCTTTTGCTGGAAGAAGTCGTGCTAACACCACCTGTTCCACTGCCCGCTGGCTTGCCACTCTTGATTGGCTCACTGGCAGCATTCGGATTTCTGCGGCGTCGCGCAGCGGTCTAGCATCTAACAACCCATCTTGTTTGAAAACGCCGTCCCACTGGGGCGGCGTTTTTTTTCGCGCCATGAAAATTGGGCATCATTGTGTAATTTGCCCCGCTTCCCACTTTTTTCGGAGGAACCACAGCTTCTTGCGCATCCCTGTGACTGCGGCAAGCAAGATCACCACAAAAACCTCGTTATCTGACATTACTCAAAATTCCTTACACCCCAGATATCGCAAAATTCAAAATCACACGGCACTGCCCCAGGTGGATGCAAACACATCAAGTCACATTGAGCGACACAAATCGTGTCAGATTCTTACCAAATTCTGAGTGCAACGAACGCAATTTCCCCCAATACGCAACATTGCCCCCCACCGTACGGTGCTTCACGCAACACTTTATGACCAAAACCTTAACGGTTTGGACGTTGTGCCCCCTTTCCCCTCGTGCACACCCCCTGTATGAACCCTCCAAAATCTGCCACCCGAGGACTGTGAACCCACATGACTGAGCCAGCCATTACGCCAGACCTGATCGCCGCCCACGGGCTGTCACCAGACGAATACAACCGCCTGCTAGAGATCATGACCCGCGAACCGTCTTTCACCGAGCTCGGTATTTTCTCGGCAATGTGGAACGAACATTGTTCCTATAAATCTTCCAAAAAATGGCTGCGTACTTTGCCCACAGAAGGCCCTCAGGTCATCTGCGGCCCCGGCGAAAACGCGGGCGTTGTGGATATTGGCGACGGCCAAGCCATTGTTTTCAAAATGGAAAGCCACAACCACCCGTCCTACATTGAACCCTATCAAGGGGCGGCGACAGGCGTGGGCGGCATTTTGCGCGACGTCTTCACCATGGGCGCGCGCCCCATCGCGTCGATGAACTCGCTCAGCTTTGGCGAACCCTCCCACCACAAGACCAAACAGCTGGTCAATGGCGTGGTTGCCGGGGTTGGCGGTTACGGAAATTGCTTTGGCGTACCTTGCGCTGGTGGCGAAGTCCGCTTCGATCCGGCCTATAACGGCAATTGTCTTGTAAACGCCTTCGCAGCAGGCCTCGCAGACGCCGACAAAATCTTCTACTCGGCAGCGTCTGGCATCGGGATGCCCGTGGTCTATCTGGGGGCCAAAACGGGTCGTGACGGCGTCGGTGGCGCAACCATGGCTTCGGCCGAATTCGATGATACTATTGAAGAAAAACGCCCCACTGTGCAAGTTGGCGACCCTTTCACTGAAAAACGTTTGATGGAAGCCACGCTTGAATTGATGGCCACAGGCGCCGTCATTTCGATCCAAGATATGGGCGCTGCGGGTCTTACTTGTTCAGCCGTTGAAATGGGCGACAAAGGCGGCCTTGGCATCCGTCTGGACCTTGAAAAAGTCCCTGTGCGCGAAACCAACATGACCGCTTACGAAATGATGCTGTCAGAATCCCAAGAACGCATGTTGATGGTCCTCAAACCTGAGCTCGAAGCACAAGCCAAGGCGGTGTTTGACAAATGGGATCTCGACTTCGCGATTGTGGGCGAAACCCTTGAAGAAGATCGCTTTTTGATCGTTCACAACGGTGAGACAAAGGCAGATTTACCACTCTCTACCCTTGCCTCGTCCGCACCCGAGTATGACCGCCCTTGGCAGCCGACATTGCCAGCCGAACCTCTTGCGGACGTGCCCGGCATTGATCCTGTCGATGGGTTGAAAGCGCTGCTATCTTCGCCAAACTACGCCGCCAAGCAGTGGGTTTACGAACAATACGACACTATGGTTATGGCCGACACGGCCCGTTCTCCCAATATTGGCGCGGGCATTGTCCGCATTCACGGAACGCCCAAATCCGTCGCGTTCACCTCGGATGTGACGCCGCGCTATGTTCAGGCCAACCCTGTTGAAGGTGGCAAACAGGCGGTTGCGGAAGCCTATCGAAATCTGACAGCTGTGGGCGCTAAGCCACTGGCAACGACAGACAATATGAACTTCGGCAACCCCGAAAAACCTGAAATCATGGGCCAGTTCGTTGGCGCGATTGAGGGTATTGGCGCGGCCTGTATCGCGCTTGATATGCCCATCGTGTCTGGCAATGTCTCGCTTTACAATGAAACAGACGGCACCGGAATTCTACCCACCCCAACCATCGGTGCGGTCGGCCTTTTGGACACCGCCGAAGACATCATCGGATGCGACGTGCGCGAGGGCCATGTGGCCCTTCTTGTGGGCGACACTGAAGGTCATCTTGGCCAATCGGCCTTGCTCGCGGAAGTCTTCTCGCGCGTTGAGGGCGACGCTCCCCATGTCGATCTGGACGCCGAAAAGCGCAACGGGGATTTCATCCGCGCCAACCGCGAAAACATCAAGGCGTGCACGGACTTATCCGATGGTGGCCTAGCGCTCGCGGCATTTGAATTGGCCGAAGCCGCAGGCATTGGCGTGTGGCTCGATATGGACGACACACCGACGCTATTTGGCGAAGATCAAGGACGTTACTTGATCGCATGCAACTTCGATCAGGCCGAGGCCCTTATGGTCGCCGCTGGCCCTGCCGGAGTGTCAATTCAGTCTGTCGGCAAGTTCACAGGCGACACCGTTTGGTTCGCCAGCAGCGCCAGCGCACCGATCTCTGAGCTGTCAGAAATCTACCGCACCAGTTTCGAGGCGGCCGTCGCATAGTGTGAAATGACGCTCAGAATGGGCAGAGTGTTGCTTAGAATTACACCAATTTTTTAAGGGTCGGTCGGGCAAAAACTGCCCGAACTTGCCCGCCGTTTTCCAATCAAAGAACCCCTTCATAACACGCCCGGCGGGGTGTCGGCGCTGTCGGTTCATAGGGCTGCGTTTTCGGCGCCCCCCTACTGGCGCAAGGTCGATCGCAGTTCTCGCACATGCGCCACTACATTTCATTTATTGTTGTCAAAACGGCCATAGCCCACAGCCAGATCGCACCTTTTCTTACCTTTCACTGAACCGCGCATATAGGACCACATGCACGCGGACGCTGCTCACAACAAAATCCCAAATCTGGGCGTCTAAATATGCCTGCTATGGGATGGAATGTTCTCTGGGGTGACAACTTGAACATGCGATACGGTCTCAATAGGCGCATGTGATGTTAGTTTGTGATGATGCAAGAAGACTTGGAACACGTTTTGCAAATCGACACGTAGGTCATGATGTAAAACAAAACTAAGACGCTCTTTTTCGAGTAGGTCACGATTATCCTTGTCCAAATCATGCGCCACGTAAATCTCAGGACGCGAACCGTGCTGTTCAAGGATGTCTAAAATCGTTTTGTTCCCGCCGCCCATTGAATAAACACCGAGCAATTGATCAAGGCGCGCAAGGACGTTTTGCATGACGCGCGATGTTTCAAAATGAACGCCGCTCCCGCCACTTGTATCGGTTATTCGCAGTTTTGGGCACAGCTTGCGCAAGGAAGATTTGAATGCCACGTCTCGTTCCTCTTCCCCAAGAAACTGTTCATGGCTTCTTGAGGTCAAGATAGTGCCAGGCACGTCCCCTAGCGTCTTTGCGACCAGATATGCCGCCGTGCGACCTGCGCTTTGATTGTCGAGCCCGACATAAGCAATACGTTTGGTTGTGGACAGATCAGTCACCAACGTAACCACGGGAATTCCACAGGCAATCAAGTGGTTAACTGCCGCACGCACGCGCGGTAGATCGCGCGCTTTTATGCAGACACCGTGGCTACCGCGCTTGGCGATACGCTCCAAAGCCTTGGTCACTTCAGTTTCGCCAATAATTTCTTGCGCCAGAAATCTAGGTCGACAGACAGCGCTGCCAATGCGTGGCAAAACTTGTTCTGCGGCGCGCTGCACTTCGCGACTGAAACGGGTTGGTGCTTCGATCACAAAATCAAAAAACAACCGCCGGCCTCGCGCCGCCAATAGCGCCTCTTGTCCTTCTAGCTCAACGATCGCAGCGCCAACACGTGCTTTGGTTTGTGGGCTGACATGCGCTCGGTTGTTAAGAGCGCGGTCGACCGTCGCAGTGCTCAAACCCGATTGTCTGGCAACTTCTTTGATTGGAAAACGATGTGTCATTTGATGTGTTTTTGATGTGAATTGCCGACCCAATCAAGCCCTCCTTGCGCCAAACTGTGGGAAAGACAGGGAGACACTCAATGAAAGCCCGTACCGAAAACACAATCAGCTACTTTGATCCGGCAACATGTGACTTGGATTCATTTACCAAGTTGATCGATCAAACAGCGGATTTTTCTTCTGTCCCGAACGCAGGCGACATACAAAAGAACGTGCCCATATATGACATGTCTAAGTTGCGTTCCATGCTGGGGGATAAAGCAACACGTCGTGTGATTATGGCGGAATGGGCGCAAATTTTGAAGGACGGTGCCGGGGTTTTCGTGTTGCGTAAAACATATGAAGACACCGCCGTTTTGGACCAAGCGTCCAACGTCTATGAACAGATCATCGCAACCGAAAAACGAGGGAATGGTGGCGGGGCAGATCACTTCGCGGCGTCAGGGTCAAATGATCGGATTTGGAATTCTCTGCAAAAGCTCTGTGAAGCAGCCCCTGAGGTGTTTTTACGTTACTTCGCCAACACATCGATTGAGGCCGCCTGCGAAGCATGGCTTGGTCCGAACTATCAGATGAGCACACAGATCAATCTTGTTCACCCCGGAGGGGCCGCACAGCAAGCCCACAGAGATTACCACCTCGGGTTTCAGTCCGCAGACGTCAGTGCCGAGTACCCGGCCCATGTGCACGACCTTTCGCCAGCGTTAACGTTGCAAGGCGCAATCGCACATTGTGATATGCCCGTGGAAAGCGGCCCAACAAAACTATTGCCGTTTTCTCAAATGTACCAAGGCGGATATGCGGCGTGGCGACGTGCCGATTTTCGCGCACTTTTCGAAGATCGTTGCATTCAATTGCCGCTATCGAAAGGCGATGCTCTGTTCTTCAATCCAGCTCTTTTTCACGCAGCTGGCGCAAATACGAGCCCGGACATTCATCGCATGGCGAACCTTTTGCAAGTATCATCCGCATTTGGGCGGACCATGGAAGCTATAGATCGTCAGAAAATGTGCCACTTGCTGTATCCCTTCGCGGCTACTTCTCAAAATGACAGCACTCTGAGTATATCTGAACTAAACGCAGCCATTGCTGCATTCGCGGAAGGATACCCCTTTCCCACCAATTTAGATCGTGATCCGCCACGGGACGGGCTCGCACCGGAAACCCAACAAGCTTTGTTCGCACGTGCGATTGCGGAAGGACTGGACCTTCAGACGTTTACAAAGCTGCTTGTCGAACAGCACGGCAGGCGGTCGGCATAGCGTTGGCGCCGCCCAAGGTTTTCGCGCCCCCTATCTGCGCAGGCTTGGGCTGTCTGCTGCGCGGGACTGAGCGGCCATTGGCGGTCCTCAAGCGAACGCTCGATTGCACGTCTAAACGAGAGGTAAGCGATCCGAGGTTCTTTACGACCATAGAGACGCCACACTCAACGGTGTCTAAGCAGTTAAGCGTCAGTCAGCAGTTCCCAAAGGAGTGATTTGAGCGACGTCAACTAGATCGTTGATGCCTCCTGTGCAGCGGTAGAGGCGTTTGCCTTGATCGGGGTAGTCTATGACGTCCTCTGGAAGTCGTTGACCAATTACGAGCAGGCGCAAAGGCTCATCACCGGTATTGCGAATTTCATGGGCAGGCCCGCCTTTGGGGTAACCAATGAAATCCCCGGTATGGATTGCATAGACGTCGTCGCCAGTTCGCGCAGTGCCTGCCCCACTCAGTACGTAGACAGCTTCGTCTTCGCAGGCATGAACATGATACTCAGTGCTTTTGTCCCCGGACGCGACCTCAAATATATTGATCCCCAGAGTTGTGAGGCCGGTGGCATCACCCGGTGAGGAAATGGTTCTGCGTGCTTCAGAATTTATTGGATGAATGCTTTGCACAACGGGTAAGGCACGAAGGGCTGCTGCGTTAAGATGGTATTGATTTGGCATTTCAAAGCTCCCTTTCGACAGCGAGGCTACAGAGTTTCTAACAAAGCAAAAGGGGAGTCATGGTTGAGCGCCATTTCAGTTCGTCCGATCGAAGGGCCAGCCTTCGTGTTTTATGCAGCATTCACCACAATGGGTGCGTTATAGCCGTTCGCTGCTATTCTGGAAAAACGCTTATGAGAACGTTCATTTTCGCTCATGATGTGGTGAGATAACCGCAAACGTCTCAATCCGCTCCTCCCGGTCAAACGCCTATGCGCGTCGGTGCTATAAGAGCCCCATCAGACGGGCTTTTTCACCTTGATCATCCTTGGCTGAAATGACCTTTGCCAGTTCTTCTAGTGACGCGACCGAGTGTCCCGCGCGAAACGAATCCACGTGTGGCAGCATCGCTGCAATCCCCGTCGCTTTGGGGGCGAACCCTTCCCACCGCAGCAAAGGGTTAAGCCATATCAAGCGCTTAGACGATAAGTGCAAGCGTTGCATTTGTTTTGCCAACGCGTCAGGTGCGCCGCGATCCAATCCGTCGGTGATGACCAACACAACCGCACCTTGCCCCAACACACGGCGCGACCAATCGCGGTTGAAGCTCTCTAGGCACTCCCCGATCCGGGTTCCGCCTTCCCAATCCTGTGCCTCGGCCCCGGCGGCCATAAGGGCAGCGTCCACGTCCCGTGTCGCAAGGTGGCGGGTGATGTTGGTCAATCGCGTGCCAAAAGTGAAGGCATGGACTTTTGCCCACCCCTGCCCTTTGGCGTTGCTGACCGCGTGCAGGAAATGCAAGACGACCCGGCTATACTGGCTCATTGATCCCGAAATATCGCATAAGGTCACAAGGTTCGGCCATCGTATGCGCTTTTCTTTCATCGCAATGTCGCGCATCTCTCCGCCTTGCCGCATGGCGCGCCGCAACGTACGCGCTGCATCCACACGCCCGCCCACATGGCTTGCTTTTGTGCGCCGTGACGCAATCGGATCGACAGGCAGTTTCAACCGCGAGAGCATGCGTTTGGCTTGTTCCATCTCGGACACGCTCATCTGTTCGAAATCGAGCGTTTTCAACTTCTCCTCGGTCGAAATGGTCAGCGAGGCGTCTATTTCGATGGGCGTTTCTTCGTTTTCTTTGGCCTCGGGCTCATCAAATTCGGGGGCCTCTGCCCCGTCCAACAACGCCTCAGCCGCACGTTTTTCGGCAGCTTGCGCCGTGCGTTCTTCTTGCACTCCGCGCACAGCTGGCACCATGAATGCCATCATGTGTTCAAGGTATTGTGGATCGCGCCAATACAGTCGGAAAATCTGCGCGTAGACCCGTTTTTGCTCGGGTTTTGCGACAAAGCACGCCTGTAACGTCCAGAAGAATTCATTCTTATCCGTGAACCCTGCCGCCTCAACGGCTCGGATTGCGTCAATCACCCGCCCCGGCCCAATTGGCAATCCGGCACGGCGCAAAGCCCGCGCGAAATGGGTGATATTGCCCGCGAGTTTGGGGTTCTCTGGAATATCTAAGGGGGCGTACTCAACCATGGGTCACCCCTAATTTCCCAAAATCACTTAAGCCAAACTGCCCTGTCATGAAGGCCCAAGACTTGCTTTGGATTCATCCAAAAGACGTTTGGCTTCAGAGCCTTGCAGCTTTTGAATATCGTCCTGATACTTCAGTACCGCGCCCAACGTGTCGGCAATCATTTCGGGTGACAGGTTGATCACGTCCAACGCCAACAAGCATTTTGCCCAATCGATGGTTTCCGCGACACCCGGTTTTTTGAACAAATCTTCGGTGCGCAAACGCTGTACAAAGGCCACGATCTCACGGCTCAGCGCTTCTGAGGCTTCAGGTGCACGTGAGTTCAAGATCTCCATCTCACGGTCGAAGTTGGGATAGTCGACCCAGTGATAAAGACAACGCCGCTTCAATGCGTCATGCACTTCACGGGTCCGATTTGATGTCAGAATCACAATCGGTGGTTCTGGCGCTTTGATCGTGCCCAATTCGGGGATTGTGACTTGGAAGTCCGACAAAGCCTCCAGCAGGAAGGCTTCGAATGGCTCATCCGTGCGGTCCAATTCATCGATCAACAACACAGGCGCACCAGACGCATCTGGGCGCATCGCTTCCAACAAGGGGCGTTCAATCAGGTATTCATCGCTGAACAGCTCTGTTTTCAAAGCGTTCTTATCAGCGCCGCCTGCAGCCTCAGCCGTACGGATTGCAACCATTTGCGCCGGGAAATTCCACTCGTAAACCGCAGTGGTTGCGTCCAACCCTTCATAACATTGCAAGCGGATTAGTTTACGCCCCAAGGACGCCGCGATGGCTTTTGCGATTTCGGTTTTGCCGACCCCTGCCTCGCCTTCTAAGAACAAGGGGCGTCCCAGACGGAGGGATAAGAACACCACAGTCGCCAAATCGCGCCCGCAAACATATCCAATTTGCCCCAATTGTTCCTGTACCGCGTCGATGCTCGCAAATCCGGTCATACGTGTCCTCCAAAGGTTCGGCTCAAGGTGCATTTGCACGCAGCAAGGTCAAGGGCGACCTTAGGACCAAACAGATCGACGAATTGACGCAATTTCGCCCTTATGGCACCATATACACTATCTAAACGCGAGACTTGTAGACAGCACCGCAGCACGAGAACATGCGGGCAACGAGGCGACCTAGTGAGACAGACACGACCCCCATTAAGAGGGACCTGCACGTGATGAAAATCACCGCTGTGACCTGCGTCAAAAACGAAGGCCCTTTCCTGTTGGAATGGATCGCCTTTAATCGCCTGATTGGCGTCACAGATCACCTGTTTTACTCAAATGATTGTACCGATGGCACCGACCGACTGCTGGACGCGTTGCAAACGCGCGGCTTGGTCGAGCATCTTCCTAACCCCGCCGAGGGGCGCAATTACCAGATGGAAGCGTTGAAAGATGCGCGCAAACAAGACGTTGTCACAAACGCTGATTGGGTTTGGGTCGCGGATGTTGACGAGTTCTTGAACATTCATGTGGGCGATCACACGATCCCCGCCTTGATTGAAGCGTGCGATACCCCACAAGCGATTTCGATCAATTTCCAGTTTTTTGCCAATGATGACGTCGAAGGCTTTGAAGACCGCCCTGTGATCGAACAATTTCTCCGCAGTCACAATCCCGACCTGTGGTGTGGCGAAAGCGCGATCGAAGTGAAATCCTTGATGCGCGCCGATTTCCCGCTGCAATATTTTGGCGCCCACCGCCCCTTTTTCAAAGGCAACCTTGCCCCACGCAAACGCCCCGTCTGGAGCGATGCATCTGGCCGTCCCGTTCCACACAAGTTCCTCGTTGCAGCAAACCCGCGCCGCATTCGCCGTTTTCCAGCCTCCGGCGCGCGCCAATTCGCGACCCTGAACCATTATGCATTGCGCTCTCTTGATAGCTATTTGGTGAAGAACGACCGCGGCGACGTGAACCGCGAACACCGCGCATTTGACGACACATATTGGCGCGAACGTAATGACCCGGCATGGAAAGATGACAGCATTTTGCGCTATCTTCCTGACCTCGATGCCGCACTAAATGACCTAAAATCCGATCCAGAAATCAAAGCCCTACATGAAGACTGTGTGGCTTTGCACATTGCCAAACGCGACGACCTTCTCAGGCAAAAAGACTACCGTGACATGCAAGTCCAATTGAGACACGCATCCAAATTACCGCCGCAAGAAGAAGACTTGTTGCGCGAACTCGGCGTGATGCCCGAGGCCGCGCAATGACGCTAAAGATCATCAACCTTGGCTTGCCAAAAACGGGTACGACGACGTTGGCGCGCGCCTTGAAGGTTTCCGGGTTTAAGACCGCAGATCACCGCATCCGTGCGCGTCAAACCGATCAAGATGACCTCAAGAACGCTTATGTGGGCGAGCTGGTTTATCAAGGCTACTTTGAAACCGGTGATCCTGCTGCGCGCCTTGATGGTTTTGACGCGATTTCTGAGATGTCTTGTTTGCGTGATGGTCGTTCGCTCTGGCCACAAATGGATTCTGGCGTGATTGACGCGCTGCGCCAACACCATCCGAGCGCCAAATTTGTCGCCACGCACCGCCCCACATGGGATGTGTCGCAATCGATGATGGCATGGTCAGATCTTGGCATCGACCGCCTGCCCGCTGGCGATATTCCTGGACTTCCTGCTGGCTACGGTGAAACCAGCAAAGAACGCGAACGTTGGATCGACGCACATTACGCACATTTGGCAATCATTTTCGCAGGCGATGACGCGTATATTGAGCTCGACATCACCGCGGCCGACGCCAAGGACCAACTGTCCGAACACTTGAACTGCGACATCTCTTGGTGGGGTCGCGCCAATTCCAAACACGCCAAACCGCAGGTCGCCTGATGCGTATTTACCTCCATATTGGTCTTGAGCAATGCGGCGCGGCGCGGTTGCAAAATGTGCTCGCTGCAAAGCGTGATCAATTGAGCAACAAGGGCGTGCGCTTTGCAACCAGCCCTGGAAATAAGAACCACACCCGGCTTTGGATGGCGGTCACAGACCCCGATCACATTGATCCTTTGCGCTTCAATCGCGGCTATATTGCACCTGAGAAACAACAGGTTCTGCGCGACATGCTGATCGCCGACTTGGCCCAAGAAATCGCGACACACACGCCTAACACATTGATCTTATCGGCGGCACAATTGTGCTGGTTGTCTTCAAAGGATGAACTGGAACGCCTACACGCGATCTTAGCGCCGCATTCCGACGACATTCGCATTGTCGCCCATGTCGATGAGCAAGCCGCTGTTATGGCCCGCGTTTACGCCGAACAAGTGTTTGAAGGGCGCGCGCGGTCGCTGGATCAGGAATTGGCGCTTATTGAACAGGACGATTGGTGGGACGCAGCCCTAAAAACGGCATCAACTCCCGACCCGCAAGCTGGCGTTTTTGTCGAAAACCAAGCGTCTCCCTTCTGGCTCGATTACCCCCGACTTGTTTCCCATTGGCAGTCTGTTTTTGGCGAGAACGCGGTCACATTGCGCCCCTTCAATCCAGAAGTTTTCTTCGATACGTTCATCACAGATGAACTGCGCGACAGCTTTGAGATCACAGCCAAATTCGGCAAAGTCACCAAAGTCACCCCCCCCGTACCGCATTCGGCTGCGTGGTTGGCCAGAGGTCGGATGCTGAACGACCTCTTGTTGCAAGTCCTGAAACCGCGCAAAAAAATCTTACCCCGCCAATTGTGGCGCAGTTTCATAAACGACATAAAAACCACCGGAGAGCCTATTGATATTGGGTCACTTTCCGCTCTTTCCAAGCGTTTTGCCGCATCAAATAAAACGTTGATGAAATCTCATTCGGGCCTAAAACCTGCGACTTTCAAAACCCTGCGCGCCCAAAACCCATGGGCAGAAGCCGACCCGAATTTTGGCTTTCGCGCGTCGCAGTATTTGTTGGGCTTCATGTGGCGCATCGACAAAGCCACTAAAGAAGAACGCAAAACAAAAGCACCCGATTTGGCCCGTTTGAAGGGTACACCCCCGCCGTCACATCCAGATGACACGCCCAATGACGGGTTGAGTGACACGGCACGAAAGTTGATGCCCCCTTTGGCGGTTCAGAACTATGAAAAGCTCAAGAATTCGTCTTTTGCCCCACATAACCGCTTGGGATCGATAAACGAAGATCAACTTGCCGAACCCTATTCGCACGTCCCACCGCGGGTTTTGCCCAAGGGGCGCACCGGCAATGTGGTCGTTGGCTGCATGAAAAATGAAGCACCTTATATCGTCGAATGGGTCGCGTATCACCGCGCGATGGGTGTCGATAATTTCCTGATCTATACAAATGGTTGCGAAGACAGCACTTCAGAAATTCTGGATCGTTTGCAAGACCTTGGCGTGCTTGAGCACCGCAACAACGACGATTGGAAGGGTAATTCCCCTCAGCAATTTGCCTTGAACCGCGCCTTGAAAGAACCTGTTATCAAGAATGCCGACTGGATTATTCATATCGACGTCGATGAGTTCATGAATGTGCGGTGCGGCAATGGCACCCTGCAAGACGTCTTTGCCCAAGTTCCCGACGCGACGAATTTTGCGATGACATGGCGCTTGTTTGGCCACAATGATGTGACCGATCTCAGCGATGAATTCGTGATCGACCAATTCGATACCTGTGCCCCCAAATTTTGCCCGAAGCCACACACGGTTTGGGGGTTCAAAACCATGTTCAAAAACATTGGCGCATATGAGAAAATCTCCTGCCACCGGCCCAACAAACTTGATGATGCGCGCGGCAAGGATGTGAAATGGGTGAACGGGTCTGGCAAAGACATGACCAAGGAAGTCGCTAAGAACGGCTGGCGAAATTCAAAAAAGTCAATTGGTTATGATCTGATCCAGCTGAACCACTACGCCCTTCGCAGCGCAGAGAGCTTTTTGATCAAGCGGCAACGTGGGCGCGCGTTACATGTGGATCGCTCTATTGGGCTGAACTATTGGATTCGGATGGATTGGTGCGACTTCAAGGACGTCACGATCAAGCGTAACACGCCCCGTTTACGCATCGAATATGACCGTTTGATGCAGGATGATCGCTTGCGGGAGTTGCACAATGACGGCCTCAAATGGCACCGCGCCAAGGCCGACGCGTTGCACAAAATGCCTGAATTCCAAGACCTTTATGACAATGCGCTCACCATCAAACTCAACGAAACAGAGCGTGTCGCCTATGCGCTGGCCCTTGATATGGAAAGCTGATGCGCAATTTGGCGATCCTTACAGTTCGAAACGAAGCTGCCTTTCTGCTGGATTGGTTGGCTCACCACAAAGCTGTTGGGTTTACTGATTTCCTCATCTTTTCAAATGATTGCGATGACGGCACGGATGACATCCTCGACCGCCTCCAAGAGCTTGGCCATGTGACGCATTTGCGCAATGATGGACCCTATGACAAAGGCGGCATCCAATTCACCGCCCTAAAAATCGCTGCAAAACATGACCTTGTGAAGCAAGCCGACTGGATATTACCGCTGGATATCGACGAATTCGTCAATATTCATACAGGCGACGGAACCCTTGATGCGTTGCGCGCGGCTTTGCCAGATGCGACTGCGATTACGCTCACGTGGCGCTTGTTTGGCAATGCCGATCAAGTTCGGTTTGTCGACGCGCCAATCCCGCAGACGTTTACCCATTGCGCGCCGACCATCATGCATTGGCCGTGGCGCGCCTCGATGTTCAAAACGTTTTACGCCAATGATGACACCTATCGAAAACCCGGGGTGCATCGTCCGCGCGACTCAGATGAGACAAGGCTGCCAAACGCGCGTTGGTTTGATGGCGAGGGGCGTGAATTGGACGCAAAGTTCAAAACCAAACGCTTATTTTCGCCGTTCGGTCGGTCGAATTACGCGCTTGTCCAACTGAACCACTACGCTTTGGGCGCAATGGAAAGCTATGTCCTTAAGGCGGATCGGGGTCGCGCTGTTCATTCCGACCATTTGCTTGGCTTAGACTATTGGACGGAGCGGAACTGGAACACAGATGAAGACAAGACCATTCATCGATATGCGCCTCAAACATCTGAAATTAAAACCAAATTCCTCAACGATTCACGCTTGCACCGGCTGCATGAACAAGCCGTGCAATGGCGCAAAGACCGGTTTGATATCCTGATGGAAAAAGAACCCTTCCGCGCTTTGTTTGCACGCCTCATGATGGCGTCCCCTGCCCGACCTATATCAGCGAAGGCTGCGCGCTTTATGGTCAGTTACGCCAACAAAGCCCGACGAAACGCCAAGCAAAAAACATAAACAATCCATCAAATTTTCGCCGCATTGTTGCGTTAGTGAGATGCCAAAGGGTCGAGAAAATTCGGCCAGACCTATGGCATGAGGCCTGACGCAGATGCAAGACACACCCAATACCTTTGCCGAACCTTTGGCTGGGTTGAACAAAGCCGATTGGATAAGCAAACTCGAGGAAATCTCGGAAGAGCATGGGTATTTTGAACGCTTAGGTTCCAACCATTTTGCCGCCCTCGTCGAAGATCGCAGCGTTTTGCTTGTGACCTTTGAAACCCTTCAGGGCATCCGTGCTCTGGATGAAGACGCGCAGCCTTTGGGCTGGGAACTTGTCAAATCTGTGGGCTGGTCGCATCTTGCGCTGATCAGCAATGGCGATACTTGGTTTCGCGACGATAGCGTTTATGCCTATTTCGACCGCCTCGTAGATGACGGGTTCTTTGATAGTTTTGAAAAGGTTGTGTTTTACGGTGCGGGCCCTTGCGGATACGCAGCCGCAGCGTTTTCTGTGGTGGCACCGGGGGCGACAGTTATCGCCATTCAACCGCAGGCTACTTTGAACCCCGAAGTCACCGGTTGGGATGAACGCTTTGTGGACGAACGCCGCCTCGATTTCACGTCGCGCTATGGGTATGCGCCCGATATGTTGGAAGCCGCAAGCAATGCTTTCATCCTTTATGACCCGTTTTACACCTTGGATTCCATGCACGCTGCTTTGTTCACACGGCCAAATGTAACCAAGCTTCAGATGCGTCATATGGGCGACACGCTGCAAACCCATCTTCTGGAAATGCAGCTGGTGTATCGCATGATCGCGCAAGCGGGTGCGGGAAAACTAAGCCGAACCTCCTTCGCCAAATTGTTGCGTGCCCGACGCGACTATGCCCCCTATCTGCGCCACGTGATGGCCACCCTTGACCGGGATGGGCGCGATGCGCTCACAATGATGCTGTGTGAGAATGTGACCTCCCGCATGAATGCCCCGAAATTCTCGCGTCGTCTGAAAGAACTGCAAGACGAATACGCCGCTGTGCAAGACTGATCTCATCAGGGGCTAGAACCTGCGCGCGTTGCGTGTTAGCGCGGGACTATGGTTACGACACTGACGCTGCGACGCCCCGATGACTGGCACCTCCACCTGCGCGATGGAGAGATGCTCAAGGGCGTATTGCCCGCCTCCGCCAAACACTTTGCCCGTGCGATTATTATGCCAAATCTGGTTCCGCCCGTGGTTACAGGTGCACAGGCCCTTGCTTACAAAGAAAGAATCCTTGCGGCTTTGCCCGATGGCGCAGATTTCAAACCGCTGATGACACTGTACCTGACCGAACAAACCAATCCCGATGACGTCGCCGCAGCTTTCGCGGATGGATTGGTGCATGCCGTCAAGCTGTACCCGGCTGGCGCGACAACCAATTCAGCTTCAGGTGTTGCCGACTTCGACAAGGTTCGCCCTGTTCTGGAACGCATGGCCGAGATTGGTTTGCCATTATGTGTGCACGGCGAAGTCACGCATGCGGACATCGACATTTTTGACCGTGAAGCCGCCTTCATCGAAAAGGTTCTTGATCCGATCCGTCGCGCCACACCCGGCTTGCGCGTTGTCATGGAACATATCACCACCAAAGACGCAGCGGATTACGCGTCCGAGCAAGATGACACGCTCGGGGCCACGATCACCGTGCAACACTTGATGTTGGATCGGAACGACATGCTTGTCGGCGGTATTCGGCCCCATTTCTATTGCTTGCCGATCTTGAAACGCCGCCTGCATCGCGACGCACTTTTGAAAGCTGCAACAAGCACCGACACACGCTTTTTTCTGGGCACTGACAGCGCGCCACATGCCACGGATACCAAAGAAAATGCCTGCGGTTGTGCGGGATGTTTCACGGCGCCCGTCGCGATGTCCTGCCTTGCCCAAACCTTTGACGACGCACAAGCCTTGCCCCGCTTGGAGGCCTTCACATCCTTGAACGGGCCTGCGTTCTATGGCCTTCCCGCCAATGATACGATGATGACCCTTACCAAGGGCGACCCGATCGAATTCCCTGACCAGATCCCCACAGGCGTAGGTCCGGTTACCGTGTTTAACCCAAATCGCCCCGTAAAATGGCACGTCTCTTGATTTTCACTTTGCCCATCTCACTCCCCCCGGAGGCACTTTCATGATCCCAACAAGCTACCCCACCCCCGAAGAAATGGCCCGCCTGACAGCCCGTATGTTGCTGGAAATCAAAGCCGTGCACTTCAACACCGATGAGCCGTTTATTCTTGCCTCTGGCCTTCCAAGCCCGGTCTATATCGATTGCCGCAAGCTGATCTCTTATCCCCGTATTCGCGCCACTTTGATGGACTTTCTGACCGTGACTGTGATGCGCAACGCAGGGTTTGAGGCTTTCGACAACATCGCAGGTGGTGAAACCGCGGGAATTCCGTTTGCAGCCCTTGTGGCTGAGCGCATGGCATTGCCGATGACCTATGTGCGCAAGAAGCCTAAAGGCTATGGCCGAAACGCCCGGATTGAAGGCGAGATGCGCGAAGGAGAACGCGTGTTGTTGGTTGAAGACCTGACGACAGATGGGGGCTCCAAGCTGTCATTTGTTGATGCGATTCGCGAAACTGGGGCCACGTGTGGTCATACAGCTGTGATCTTCTACTATGGTATCTTCCCAGAGACCGAAAAGACCCTTGGCGATCATGGTGTTGCCTTGCATCACGTATGCACATGGTGGGATGTTTTGGCCGAAGCGAAAGCCACAGAGGCCTTTACGGGCGCAACAATCGAAGGTGTCGAAACCTTCCTGAACGACCCACGTGCATGGCAAAACGCTAATAAATCGTAAACGCAAAAACTACATCATCTTGGGGTTTTTCTCGCAATTTCACACAAGATGATGTAGCATTATTCTGCGCACAAGTTGTCCACAGGGATATCCAGATTGCATGTGCGTACCACCCCTGTCTATGAACGTGGTGGGCGAGTAGCGCGGGATAAAAGCAATGAACGAAATCACAAGTTTTGACGGCGTCAGCCCTGACGCGGCAGATGCTGTAAAAGACCCGATGCCGCACTCAACGGATGCTGAACAACAGCTCTTGGGTGCGATTTTGACGAACAATGATGTGTTTGACCGCGTGGCCGCAATCATCCGCGCCGAACATTTTTATGATCCGGTCCATGCCCGAATTTACGACGTCGCCTCTGCGCGCATCGCAAAAAACCAATTGGCCTCCCCGGTGACGCTCAAGGCGTTTATGGAAGATGACGAGGGCCTCAAGGAACTCGGTGGCCCTGCCTATCTTGCCCGTCTCGCAGGTGCTGCGATCAGTGCATTTGCTGTGCGCGAATATGCGCAAATGATCTATGATCTCGCTGTGCGCCGCGATTTGATCCATCTTGGGCAAGATATCTCGGCCAAGGCTGCCAAAGTCGATGTCGACAGCGAACCCAAAGAACAGATCGTCGACGCAGAACAAAAGCTCTACAAGATGGCCGAACAAGGCCAAGCGGAAAGCGGATTTCAGAGCTTTCTCAGGGCTGTAACGGACGCGGTTAATGTCGCAAACGCCGCCTACCAGCGGGAAGGTGGCCTTGCCGGTGTCTCAACAGGTTTGATTGATATGGACAAAAAGTTGGGCGGCTTGCACCGGTCTGACCTTTTGATCCTCGCCGGGCGCCCATCTATGGGCAAAACATCGCTGGCAACAAACATCGCGTTTAACATCGCGAAAACATACAAAAAAGGCATCCGCCAAGACGGCAATGAAGGCACGGTCGATGGCGGCGTGGTGGGCTTCTTTTCTCTGGAAATGAGCGCCGAACAGCTCGCCGCACGTATTTTGTCCGAAGCCGCGGAAATCCCATCTGAAAACATCCGTCGTGGTGATATGACCGAAACCGAATTCCGCCGGTTTGTGGACGCAGCCAAATCGCTTGAAGCCTGCCCGCTCTTTATTGACGACACGGCGGCGATCCCTATCAGCCAACTTTCAGCACGCGCGCGGCGACTTAAACGGACCCACGGGCTCGATGTGCTGATCGTGGACTATTTGCAGCTGGTACGTGGCCAATCTGAAAACCGCGTGCAAGAAATCGGCGAGATTTCCATGGGTCTTAAGGCGATCGCTAAGGAACTCGACATACCGGTGATCGCCCTGTCCCAGTTGTCGCGACAGGTTGAAAACCGCGAAGACAAACGCCCACAGCTTTCGGATTTGCGGGAATCTGGCTCGATTGAGCAAGACGCCGATGTTGTGATGTTTGTGTACCGCGAAGAATATTACGCAGAGCGCGAAAAGCCTGGCGATGACAACCTTGAAGCGATGGCTGCATGGCAAGAACGTATGGAACGCTTGCACGGGCGCGCCGAAGTCGTAATCGGCAAACAGCGCCACGGTCCAATTGGAACAGTCGATCTGTCGTTTGAAGGCCGTTACACCCGATTTGGCAACCTCGCGCGGCCCAATTATGAGCCCGATCAAGAATTTTGATCACACTGCGCACAAAGCGTTTGCTTGATTTTAACCGCTGAAGCGCCTAAATGGACATCACAGACATGCACACCGCATGTCCCAGATCAGAGGCACATATGACCGGACCAGACCCGATTATCGTGTAATCCGCGCTTTCGCTTCAGAAAGCCGTCGATCTAAATCCGCAGCCAGCGCTGCGCGATCTTCATCACTCATGCCTGATGGTTCTTCGGAAATGTCGCGTGCAAGGCGACCCAGCTGCAGCTCTGGGTATTCTCTGTCGTACCCAGCCAACAGTGTGTCGCCGCGAATCGCCGTGTGATGGGCCGTGTGTCGGATCACATCTACTGCGTTCACGCGCCCATCTGCACTAAGCGTTTTGAAGCTTGGATAGTTAAGCGCTTCAATCTGGACCCGGATTTTCTCGAGCAGCCCGTAAAATTCCACGGTTTGGCGCAGAATTCGATCCGAGATGTTATGGATATCGCCAACCCGGTTGCGGTAGATCTCTGTGTGGCGGGCATCTGTGATGTGGGGCACCAATTTTGGGTTGTTCTCAATCGCGGCGCGGATCACCTCTGCACTGGGCGAATCGCGTAAGAACCGCTCCATGTCTCGTTGGTTGAAATCGATTTCCGCATAAAGCGCACGCACCAGATTGTTCTGCACCTGCATGTCAGTTTGACGCTTGGTCCAGACCTCCCAGCCACGCCCAATGCCCCAAACAAGCACACCGCCTGTAGCCAGAATGAGCGGACCGTAATCCAAAACCAAAGATGTATCCGCCACGCCGTTATCCCTTGCCACACATGCCTGACCACATTCACCCAAGCCCGGCATAAAGCGCAAGAATTGATCACCTCGCTCGCCGCATTTAGCGGCCCAATACACCAAGAAACTTCCGTTTTGGCACCCGGGCGCGGGCAACTTGCTGCTGATTTCCCAAGTCAAACCCTTGACGCCCGCGCGTCTCATGTCACAACGCGCTGATGGGCACTGGATTACTCACGATAAACCTCGATGCATTAGCGCAAAACTGGCGCGATCTTAATGCGCGTACGGCTGTTGAAACAGCAGCCGTTGTCAAAGCAAATGGATATGGGCTGGGCGCACCGGTTGTTGCACGCCGTTTGGTGCGCGAGGGCGTGCAGACATTTTGTGTGGCGGCTGCTGAAGAAGGCGCTGTTGTGCGCGGGGCGATCGGCAAAGGCCCCGAAATATTTGTGTTTTCTGGCCATATGGCAGGCGACACAGAGCTGATCCGCGACAATGCACTGACACCGATGCTCAATTCCGTCGACCAAATGTTGCGCCACATAGAGGCCCTGCCCGGACATCCCTTCGGCGTACAACTCGACACTGGTATGAACCGTCTTGGCATGGAGCCCGCCGAGTGGGCCGCCCTCAAAGATATCGCCCTTAGCCAGAACCCGCGTATTCTGATGTCCCATTTGGCCTGCGCAGATGAACCTCAAAACGCTATGAATGCAGGCCAGTTGCGTGTTTTTCGCGCACTGACGGATGGGCTCAACGTGCCTCGTTCGCTTGCGGCCACAGGTGGTGTTCTTCTTGGCCCGGCTTATCACTTTGATTTATGCCGCCCCGGTATCGGCCTTTATGGCGGGCTGCCTTTTGTGGACGCCACACCGGTTGTGACCCTTGATTTGCCTGTTATCCAAATTCGCGAACTCGAACGAGGTGAAACTGTGGGCTATGGCAACTCATGGACCGCGGCGCACCCTTCACGCATCGCCACGGTCGCAGCCGGATATGCCGATGGTTTAATCCGCGCGATGGGCAAGTCATCTGCGATGCATGCTGGCAATGTGAAGGTCCCGATTGTGGGCCGCGTTTCGATGGATTTGATCACAGTGGACGTGACTTCGTTGGATCATACGCCCGAAAGCTTACAACTGCTGGGATCCTACCAATCCGTGGACAGCGTGGCCGATATGGCTGGCACGATTGGCTATGAAATCCTGACTTCCCTTGGTGGACGCTACAAGCGCCAAGTTATTGGATGAAGTTCCTCGCATCTCTTGGCGCCACGGTTCTGGGGTTGCTCGCCGCGATTGGGCGCATTGCGATTTTTGCGGGACAAACCCTTGGCCACCTTGTCCGCCCGCCGTTTTACGCCCGTGAATTCGGGATCGCCCTGCTCAATATTGGGTGGCTGTCTTTGCCTGTTGTGGGCCTGACGGCAGTTTTCACGGGCGGTGCCTTGGCGCTTCAAATTTATGCGGGTGGCGCACGTTTTAATGCGGAAGCGGTCGTTCCACAGATTGTCGCGATTGGCATGGTGCGCGAACTTGGGCCTGTCTTGGTCGGCCTGATGATCGCGGCGCGCGTGACCTCTTCGATTGCGGCTGAAATTGCCACTATGAAGGTGACCGAACAGATTGATGCCTTGGTCACCTTGTCAACGCACCCGATGAAATACCTCACCGTGCCGCGTGTCTTGGCTGGTGTCATCACCGTTCCCATTCTGGTTGGCGTCGGCGATATAATTGGCATTTTTGGTGGCTATGCGGTCGCCACGGGCACGTTGGGTTTCAACCCTGCCGCCTATATCAAAAACACGGTCGATTTCCTTGAGCCGCTCGATGTGATCTCGTCACTGACCAAGGGCGCTGTGTTTGGCTTTATCGCGGCTCTGATGGGGTGCTATTTTGGTATGAATTCTGGTCGAGGTGCGCAGGGTGTCGGCAGTGCCACCAAAGGCTCTGTCGAAGCTGCTGCAGTCTTGATCTTGGCGGCCAACTTCGTCCTTACGGGGGTGTTTTTCTCGTTATGATCCACCTTGAGAACGTCAAGAAATCCTTTGGAACCAATCATATACTGCGCGGTGTTACGCTAGACATCCCCAAGGGCACCTCCCTTGTGATCATCGGCGGCTCTGGCACCGGAAAATCTGTTGCGCTGAAGTCGATCCTTGGTCTGGTCACGCCTGATTCAGGGCTGATCACCGTTGACGGCCACCCTGCCGACAAAGGCGACCGTGACGCATTTCTGGCTCGCTTTGGCATGTTGTTCCAAGGGGCGGCTTTGTTTGACTCGCTTAAAGTCTGGGAAAATGTTGCCTTTCGCTTGCTGCGTGGCTCCCTCAAGCGTCCCAAAGAAGAGGCCCGCGACATCGCCATCGACAAACTGCGCCGCGTTGGCCTGACCGCAGATGTAGCTGATCGCTTCCCGGGAGAACTCTCGGGCGGTATGCAAAAGCGTGTTGGCCTTGCGCGCGCCATCGCTGCCAACCCTGAAATCATCTTCTTTGATGAGCCCACAACTGGTCTTGATCCGATTATGGCGGGCGTCATCAATGATTTGATCCGCGAGATCGTGACCGAAATGGGGGCCACTGCGATGACGATTACCCATGACATGTCCTCGGTGCGTGCCATTGCCGATAACGTCGCAATGCTGCACGCGGGCAAGATACGCTGGACTGGGCCTGTTGCGGAAATGGACGACAGTTCAGACCCTTACGTGGATCAGTTCATCCACGGTCGCGCCACAGGCCCAATCGAGGCTGTGCGCTAAGGCCGTCAAGGCCGTGGCAAAAACTTTGGAAGCTGTTGTCCCAATATCCGTATAAGCGCGTCATATTCCCGTACCGGATTTGAAAAAACGCGCCGCGCGGCTCGAAATTCATCGACACTTAAACCTTGTGTCGGTGTGATGCTAATCAAGCTGCTCGCCACTTGTGTCCCGCTCTTTGTGTCGTAAAAATCCAACCATCCCGACATCACAGTGACCGTCTCACTCCTGCCTTGCCGCAATTGCAGCGCATAAAGAACCAGCTCTGCGCGTACGTCTCGCATCCCTTGCCGCGAGGCCGGGATCAGACTCCCCTCAAGAGCGCGGTTAACATCGGCTCGAACGCGCGCTTTGCTCAGACCGATATCAGCAGGTGGAAATCGGTCATTTGGGTGTTGGAACAAGGACAACGGAATCGGCCGCGTGCCATTCTCAACGAAACGCACAGATACAGCGCTGACCCGAAAGCTTTGGTCTGATGCAACAGGTGCTGGTGGCTCGACACATCCCGCAAGGAGTAACGCAAAGCACCCCAAGATTGAAAACCTTAATAACCGATTAAGACTAGATAGTTGTACTGCGATCTTTATGTAAAATTCTTTCATATTCCCGGCACCCACAACGTGACGCTAAACGCTCCAGAGGCGGTCGCCCCTGCGGACACGGCCGCTTGACGGGTCGCAACTGTGGTATGCGCCTTTTTGATCTTGTTGAAATCCACGTATTCTTCGCGCGTATGCTCGCAATTCACCAAAAACGGGCCTGCAGTTTTCCCCGCCGCGCGATAATTCCCGAGGCAAGACAACCCTTTGGCGCCCGCACCTTCCACCTTCATAATGAACCTGTACCCTACGGTCAGATTGCTATCGACTTTGACGTCTCCACGCATGCCGTTGCTGCATGAGATTTTAAGTTTTGCCGGTTTTGCCTGTGTTGGACCGCTCTTGCTTTTCCCAGTGCAGCGCAGGGTTGCACGGGTTGTTTTGAACGACGCCTTGCTGGCTATGCTCGCCTCTGGCGGTGCGACCAAGACCTGTCCAGACGCACTCACGACCGTCACAGGTTGTGTAATCGTCGAATTGGTTTGTACGGCGTCTAGCGGCAAGACGATAGGCGCTGCAGCAATTGCAATCGGCAGCACCAACAGTTCAGCAGCGCAACCAGACAAAATTGATGCCAATGCACCAACATAAATTACTTTTTTCAAAGGGAAATTCCTTAAATAATACTTGGTCTAATAATCAAGTACGCCCACGCTGCAGGTATTTCGCGCACCGCGATAGTCGGGTAAACCATGCTTTTCGCGCCAAAGTTGAAAGATCGGAACATGTCTCCTCCCCCTGTCACCAGAAACCTCTCGGGTTCGACAGCCATTCATCAAAAATCTGATCACCTCTCGCCCGGACATCCCCTTGAAGCCGCGACAGGTGACGTTTACCTCGACGACATGTTGGTTTTGAAATTCCTAAACTTGTCGCTTTTGATCCTGTACCCCATCGCATGGTTTGCCCCTTTGATGCGCGCCGGCTTGTTGCCGCTATTCGGGTTAAGCGAAATTTCCGTGATCTCTGGCCTGCAATCCTTATGGAGCAGCGATGTCTTCCTTGCTCTTGTTGTAACGGTGTTCGCTTTGTTTGCGCCCTACCTCAAAACCATTGGCCTTGCGTTGCTGCATTTCAAATTGCTTTCACCGCGCACGGAACCCGCGCTAGGTTTGTTGGGCAAGCTCGCCATGGCGGATATTTTCCTGATTGCCCTCTATGTAACTCTGTTCAAAGGCATCGGAATCGGCAAGATTGAGGTCGCTTGGGGCCTTTATTTGTTCACAACTCTCATTGTGACGTCGATTCTTATCAGTTGGAAAACTCAACAATTGCGCAAGCGATAAGGTCATTGAACCCGCTCTAGAAACAGTCTTCACAACGCAGGGCTGAAACATGTTCCAAAACAACGTTTTGCAGCGTGTTCTTCATTTTTCCCCTTTGGAATAACCACAGATTGTGGCTAACTTTGTTCAAATTGTGACACTTCTGGGGGGAAGTTTCTGTGCCAGTATCTGTACGCGCCTTTGTATTTTTGATCCAGTTTTTGCTTCAACGCGCAGCCCTTATCGTGTTTGCGTGTGCGGCACTTGCCTTGCTTGTGGCGACAATTTTGGCCGCGTTTGGTCAGATGCAGTGGCTGGGATTGGACTTTAGCTGGAACGGCACGCATGTGCCGCAAGCGGGCATGTATGCTCAGATCGGCTTGACGGTGCTTGCCGTCTCGCTGTGTTTCTTCCTGCCCACCAACCGTCGCATTATGGTGTTGGAAAATTCGCACCGCCAGTTTGCCATCGGCATGCAAGATATCGCCCGCGCTTACGCCGCAGTGCACGCCGCTGATCGCAATGGCACGTTTCAGATGTCCTCAGAATTTGACGCGGTGCGGGAACGCCTTGCCTACCTGCGCGACCACCCCGATCTGTCAAGCTTGGAACCCGCCCTTCTCGAAGTTGCCGCCCAGATGAGCCATGTCTCCAAGGAACTCGCCGAGGTCTATTCAGACGACACCGTGACCCGTGCCCGCGATTTCCTGCGTCAACGCCAGCAAGAGGTTGAGCAGTTCAACACCCGAATTGACCACGCCAAATCCGTCTCCACCGAACTCAAGCACTGGCTGCACGAAGTCGAATTGGAAGAAAGTGTCGCCGCCGCGCAGCTTGATCGGTTGCGCAGCGAACTGCGCGAGGTCCTGCCCGAGTTGGGCCTCGAAACCATCGTGCGCACAGACAACACAGTTGTCGAACTGCCCCCCAAAGCCGCAGAATAACCCGCACTCCGTCGCAGGCCTGCCCCCAATCCGTGACTTGCCCATGCCGCAAAAACCACGCATCTAAGCGACATGGCAAAGACAACAAAAACATTCTCCTGCTCAGCATGTGGCGCGTCCTTCACCAAATGGTCCGGGCGATGCGATGGCTGTGGCGATTGGAACACGATTTCCGAAGATAAAGGCCTTAGCGCATCTGGACCGGGCAAGGCTGCTATTGGGGCCAAACGCGGCACGCCGATCAAACTGGTAGATCTTGCGACCGAGGAAACCCCGCCCCCACGCGCGCAGTGCGGTATCAACGAATTAGACCGTGTGCTTGGTGGCGGATTGGTCGAGGCTTCGGCCATTTTGGTTGGCGGCGACCCCGGCATCGGCAAATCCACGCTTTTGCTGCAAGCGGCGGCCGCCTTTGCCAATGCTGGCATCGACACGATCTATGTATCAGGTGAGGAAGCCTCGGCGCAGGTTCGCATGCGCGCCCAACGCCTAGGCCTTGCCGACGCGCCAGTTCGTCTTGCGGCCGAAACCAACCTGCGCGACATCCTTACAACGCTGGAAGCCGAAAAGCCCCGCCTCGCGATCATCGATTCGATCCAAACCATGTGGTCGGATTCTGTCGATTCGGCCCCCGGCTCTGTCAGCCAAGTGCGCGCCGCCGCCCATGAATTGACAGCTTTTGCCAAACGACGTGGGATTTCTGTGATTTTGGTTGGCCACGTCACCAAAGATGGCCAGATCGCAGGTCCGCGCGTTGTCGAACACATGGTCGACACGGTGCTCTATTTTGAGGGTGAGCGCGGTCACCAGTTTCGAATCTTGCGCTCGGTGAAGAACCGCTTTGGCCCGGCAGACGAAATCGGTGTGTTCGAGATGACAGGTCGCGGCTTGGCCGAAGTCACCAACCCGTCCGCCTTGTTCCTGTCAGAACGGGGCACCCCGGCCCCCGGCAGCGCTGTATTTGCAGGCATTGAAGGCACGCGCCCCGTGTTGGTCGAAATGCAAGCACTTGTGGCCCCGTCTCCACATAGTCAGGCGCGGCGCACAGTTGTGGGCTGGGATGGCAGCCGCCTTGCGATGATCCTTGCGGTGCTCGAAGCGCGTTGCGGCATCCCCTTTGCCGGGCTCGACGTCTATTTGAATGTCGCGGGTGGGTTGAAAGTGCGCGAACCGGCGGCTGACTTGGCTGTGGCGGCGGCGTTGCTTTCGGCGCGCGAAGATGCGGCATTGCCCGAAGGAGCTGTGGTATTTGGTGAAATTAGCCTCTCTGGCGCGCTTAGACCTGCCCCTCAAACGGAAAATAGGTTGAAAGAAGCCCAAAAACTTGGTTTCACGTCAGCTATCGCACCATCTGGTGGCAAGGCGATCGAAGGATCGGGCTTGTCCTTGATGCAAATGTCCGATTTGACTGGATTTGTGGGTGAGGTATTTGGGGCCGGTTGATCCGTCTTCAACATCGTAAAAAGACAAAGGGCAGGCACGCCATGGATGGTTTCACAGTAATTGACGGCGTTGTTGCGCTTGTCATCATCGTCTCAGCGCTGCTGGCGTATGGGCGGGGGTTGGTCCGCGAGGCCATGGCGATTGCAGGTTGGATCGTCGCCGCAATCTGCGCGTTTATGTTCGCCCCGCGCGTCGAACCGTTGGTGCGCGAGATTCCTTTTGTCGGCGACATCATTGCGGACAGTTGCGAATTGTCGATCATTGGCGCGTTTGCTTTGGTGTTCACGGTCGCGTTGGTGATTGTGTCGTTGTTCACCCCGTTGTTCTCGTCGCTGGTGCAGCGCTCGGCTTTGGGCGGTGTGGATCAGGGCCTTGGCTTCTTGTTTGGGGTGGCACGCGGCGTGTTGCTCGTGGCGATTGCGTTCTTTGTTTATGACACAGTGATTACGGGCCAAGAGTTCACGATTGTCGATGAGAGCCGCTCTGCTGCGGTGTTCAGCCGCTTCACAGGCCAGATCGAAGAACAAGATCCGCAGGCCGCTTTGGGGTGGATTACACAGCAATATGAAACTCTGGTTGGTGTGTGCAATTAAGGCGCTCTCTTAACCTTACTGAACTCTCAAGACAGGCGCCCCAGAACGGGCGCCTTTTTTGTGCAAATCCTTTGATTTGACGTTAGAATCAAAGCGATTATTCTAAAACTTTACCGTTCCGATTCAGCAGTTTATGATGAACAACTGGTAAATTATGTCGCCTGAACGCGGTCAGTCCAATCGTTTACGAATGACTAACGACAACGTCGCAACAGCGCCGCAATCAAGCCACTGCTGTGACCAAATTATGGCAAAATTCCAGCGTTTGTTTGATGCCAACACCGCCAGAACGGCACCCCACGAAACCACAGTCAGACACTTTAGGAGCACACCCATGTTTACCCGTCACAGCACAGATTTTGCAGCCGTAACCTCCGCTCAAGCCGTCAAAGGGGCAATGTTTTCCCTGTCCGTGGAAACCATAGTTGAGACCCGTCGTGGCTGGAGAAAAATCGCAGATGTGCGCCCCTCTGACGAGATCGCAAGCCTTGATGGCGGTTTTGTTCCGCTGTCTTGGGTGCGCCAAGCTATTCCGACGCCGAACTATCACATTCCGGCCCAAGCCTTGGGCAATTGCGACGATATGGTTTTGCCCTCAGACAGCCGCATCGGCCGGGGCGCACCTTTGAATTTCACGCATGCCAGCACCGATATGCTGTCTGCCCCGATCCGCGCCTTTGAGGGATATCGCGGTATCCGCAAGGTCACCGCATCCGAAACAACGCCGAGCCTAACGATTGGTTTGGCCGCCGAAGAAATGCTTTGGGTGCAGTCTGGCCTGTTGATCCATGCCCGCCCGATGACCACGCCGTACTTCCACACCCTGAGCTTTGCCGAAGCCTGCGCGTTGATTGCCCTCGAATCCACCTCCCCTGATTGCATACCTGTGGCCGCGTAAGCACCTTTGTGCCCTGCCGCGCAGCTATTTTGTCGCTGCGCGCACGCAGGCTCGTGACACTGCGTCCGGACATTGTTAAACCCCTCCTCAGTTCACACCCGGAATTCGGAGCTGCCCTCCCCGTGACTGATCCCATCGACCGCTTGGCATCCCTACCCGCGATGCCCCCCGCCCATCCTTTTGACGACGATAAATTGCGCGAAGAATGTGGCGTGTTTGGCGTCATTGGCGCGCAAGACGCCGCCAGTTTTGTCGCCCTTGGTTTGCACGCCTTGCAACACCGCGGGCAAGAAGCCGGAGGAATCGTCACCCACCACGCCGACCATGGCTTCAACTCAGCCCGTCGCTTTGGCTATGTCCGTGATAATTTCACCAGCCAAGACGTGATGGACACATTGCCCGGCCCGCTTGCTATTGGACATGTGCGCTACTCTACCGCTGGTTCCAAAGGCGCAACCGCGATCCGCGACGTACAACCCTTCTTTGGCGAATTCGCCATGGGTGGCGCGGCAATTGCCCATAATGGCAATATAACCAACGCTGTATCGCTACGCCGCGAATTGATTGAGCGTGGCTCGATCTTCCAAAGTTCATCGGACAGCGAATGCATCATCCATCTCATGGCCCGTTCGCTACAACGCACAATCCCCGAGCGCATGGAAGATGCTTTGCGCCGCGTTGAGGGGGCGTTCTCTATTGTGGCTATGACCCGCACAAAGCTGATCGGTGTGCGCGATCCCTTGGGTGTGCGCCCGTTGATGCTTGGTAAAGTCGGCGATAGCTGCTGGGCGCTTAGCTCAGAAACGTGCGCGCTCGACATCATTGGCGCCGAGTTTGTCCGCGAAATTGAGCCCGGCGAAATGGTGGTCATCACGGAAAAAGGCGTCGAATCTCATCGCCCCTTCCGCGACGCCAAACCGCGCTCGTGCATCTTTGAATATGTCTACTTTTCACGCCCAGATTCGGTACTGGGCGGGTCCTCGGTCTATGAAAGCCGCCGCCGCATTGGTGTGGAATTGGCCCGCGAAGCCCCAGTGGAGGCCGATTTGGTCTGCCCTGTCCCCGACGGTGGCACCCCGGCCGCTATCGGCTATTCCCAAGAAAGCGGCATTCAGTACGCCATGGGAATTTCGCGAAATCAATATATCGGCCGAACGTTCATCGAACCCACAGAGCAAATCCGCAACATGGGCGTGCGTCTGAAGCTCAACATCAACCGCGCGCTGATCAAAGGCAAACGGGTGATCTTGGTTGACGATTCTGTGGTGCGTGGCACGACCACGATGAAGATCAAAGACATGCTGCTGGATGCTGGCGCCAAGGAAGTTCACTTCCGCATCGCCTCTCCGCCGACTGCATGGCCTTGCTTTTACGGCGTGGACACCCCGCAACGCGACAAGCTGCTCGCGGCCACCATGACCGAAGAACAAATGCGCCAACACCTCGCTGTGGACAGCATCAAGTTCATCTCACTTGATGGTCTTTACCGCGCAGTGGGCGAAGCAAAAGGGCGCGAAAACAGCTGCCCACAATACTGCGATGCGTGCTTCTCGGGCGAATACCCTGTCGAGCCCGCAGATATGATCGACAATGGTTTCGAGATGAAAACGGCTGCGGAATAACCCCCGCAGCCCTTCGCCTTCGAAATCGAGCACATTACGCCCGGACACCATAAAACACTGTCTGGGCGTTTTGCGTAACGGCCCGCATTCCCAACATTCTTGACGCTCTCAACTGGGCTCATCGTAAGATCTATCAAGGTCGCATGGGGTCCGCATGCTGCGCAATGAACGCGGGCCAGCTTTTTTGTTGGGCCAAAGGAACCTGCCCCGCTCACGCGGGATAGGTGTGTTGCTCTAACGGTAGTTACGAAGCCGCGCTGATGTTTGCGAGGGTTTCTTCAGTGCTCCAAACTGCGTTCGCCATAAAGCGGAAGTTGATTAGCGCAGCGAGGTATCCATCCCCTTCAGGAAGCATGGCCGCAGCGGTTGCATCACGGACGACGGCCACTTCGAAACCGTCTTCGAGAAGTTCGCGCATGTGGCTCTCGGTGCACAAATTCGCTGACATACCGGCTAAGATGACCTGATCCACACCTTGCTTGCGAAGCTGGAGCGACAGGTCGTTTGTGTCGTTACCGTACACCTTATGTGGGGATGTCACGATAGTTTTGCCGTCGTTGATGTACTTCTTATATTGCGGCATCCAATCCGCGCCGGACCCTTCAAATCCATCAAGGCTCAACGGGCCGGGACGGTCAAACATGCCGATCTTATGCATGAGTTTTTCCAAAGCGCCTTCGAATTTCCAACCATGATCCGTTGGATAGTAATAATGCGGCGAAACAGCTGTGGTGATGTCAGCGGCTTTGGCGGCTTTGAACAGGGCTTCGATATTGTCCACTGTGTTGTGTTCAGTCACGCTGGCACCGATCACGCCCCAGGTCACGCCTTCTGGGTGCAGGAAATCCACCTGCGGATCGGTGACAACCAACGCGGCGCGCGACAGGTCAAGTTTCATCGTAGACGGTGGCAATGCAGGTTCCGCAGGCGCGGCGTAAGGGTTCGCTTCCTGAGCATTGGCGGCCTGCGCACCAGCCGCAACAGAGGCCGCTGCCGCAGTCGCAGCAACACCACCGCGCAAAGCGTCGCGTCGTGTGAAATGTGGGCGGTTGTGGTCGTGATCATCGCAGTTGCACATTGTTTTGATCCTTATGCAGTGTTTCGATAATCCAACGGTATGACGTGCGATGTGCTTTTTCGTCTTGAATGCGTGCCCAAACAAGATTTTGGGTGCCCTGGCGTCTATCTTTTGGATATCCCATTCCAATGAAATACGATCACATCTTTGATGAGCTGGAAATTGTGACGGACCCATTCGCGCTGTGTGAATTGCGAGGGGCCTGTGATCTTGGGTTGGGTCGAGATGCGTCAGCCACGTTACATTACATCCTGTCCGGTGAAGGTGAGATCAGCCTGCATGCGCGCGCGCCCATCAAAGTGTCACGAGGTATGCTTGTGTTCATTCCCGCGTTGCAAAGTCACGCGTTGCACAGTTTTGGCCAGCGCAATCATCCAGTGCTCGATTGTAAGCCTGCCGCGTTGAAACTCGCCAGTCTCATGGCCGGGTCAGCGCAAGGCGATCAAGGGCAACTGACGGCTTTGTGTTCTCATGTCACCGTCGGGTTGCGCGGGGTCACCGATATCATTGATGTCATCCGCGAACCGATGATTGAGACGGTGTCCTCTCCTAGTCAGATGCATCCGACCTTACAGACCCTGCTCGTTGAGGTCGCCGCCCCCCGGTTGGGCAGCCGCGCGATGATCCGCGCGCTTTTGATGCAATGCATGATCGAGATGCTGCGCAAACGGTTGACTGAAAACGAAAGTGCGCTCAGATGGATGGCTGCACTAGCTGATCCATCGATCTGGAATGCCTTGAAATTAATGCTCGACGATCCCGGTGCGGATCACAGTGTGGAAAATCTGGCCGAAAGCGTCGGTATGAGCAGGGCCGCATTCGCAAAGCGCTTTTCCAACGCCTACGGATCAGGTCCGATGGAATTGCTACGCGATCTTCGGGTTCGCCGCGCAGGCCAAATGTTGGAAAAGACTGATCTGCCTGTAAAGCGTATTGCTGGCATGGTCGGTTTCGCCTCTCGAAGTGCCTTCACCCGTGCGTTCGAAGCAAAGACCGGGCAAGCCCCGCGCGATTTTCGCGCATCGCGGCAAGAAAAGTAAGAATGCGCGAAGATTGCTTGGCAAAAAACTAACGGCCGCTCAATGACACAACGGACACGGTTCGGACGACATGATCTCAGCCCACGAGCCTACCAACACCACAAACGTCAAAGGCGTTTCCATCCGTTTCTGTGGCACCAAGGCCCTCTAACCCATCGCGATTAAATGGGTTTTGCGGGGATAAATTCACTTTGCTGCAGTTCGAATTTGGAAGTGACGCGCTGCATCCTCGCCCAATCAGGGACGCATAAAAATTTTGCGACATCACGCAGAATGCTTGATGGGTGTTGAAAACAAGACCATGGTTCAAAAAGTTTCCAAACAGGAAACGTAGTAAAGGTACCTAATGGAACGTTTTGGGCGAATTCTCTTGGCGCGGCCTTATTGGTTGATCGTCGTCGTTATGATTGCGTTGGTCGGACTTCCGGCTGCAATCTGGCTTGATCTGCGCAACCTGTCGGATCAAACGCTGCGTCGGCAAGCGAGCAGCCTGAATAGTATCATCACATCCGTGCGGTCCTATTATGCCAAGAACGTGGTGTCGCGGGTGGTGAATTCCGATACTGAAACTCAGGCCTTGCACAACTATCTGGATGTGATTGGGGCGATCCCGATCCCGGCAACCTTGTCGCTCGAACTTGGGGCGGAAATCGGGTCGGTCGAGGGGGATGTCGAGTATCGGTTTGTCTCAGATTACGCGTTCGCCAACCGACCACCGCATAAGCTTGATGAATTTGAACTGCAGGCGTTGTTCCAGTTTCGCGCCGAACCACAGGGCCCGCAATTCCTTGTCAATGAATCGGGAAGTGTCTGGAATCGTGAGATAACTCTGGCAACGCCGGTGGTTATGTCGGGGGGGTGCGTCAGCTGTCATAACTCCCATGCCGAAAGCCCAAAAACGGATTGGATGGTTGGTGACGTGCGCGCCTTGCAGACAGTAACTGTGCGCCAACCCGTTACCCTCAATCTATGGTCCTTTAAGTGGCTGCTGCTTTATTTCGCGGCCGCCGGAACCATGGGCCTGTTCTTTGCCGCGATGCAGTACAAGCTCGCTGGTAGCTTCAGCCGGATGAACGACGAATTGACCGCAAATAACGAATTTTTGGCAGGCGTGTCGCTGAAAATTTCCAAGTATCTATCGCCGCAAGTCTACAAATCGATCTTCTCGGGTGAGAAAGACGCCTCGATCTCTACGGAACGCAAAAAGCTGACCGTCTTCTTCTCTGACATCAAAGACTTCACCGCCACAACGGAACGCATGCAGCCCGAAGAGCTAACCTCTCTTTTGAACGAGTATTTCACAGAGATGTCCCACATCGCCGAGGCCCACGGCGCAACAATCGACAAGTTCATCGGCGACGCAATCGTTGCGTTCTTTGGGGATCCGCAGACGAAAGGCGCCACCGAGGACGCGCGGGCTTGCGTGCGCATGGCCCTAGAAATGCAGCGGCGATTGGCAGAATTGGGCGAAGTCTGGAACCAAAAAGGACTTGAGCATCCGTTCAAAGCCCGAATGGGCATCAACACAGGCTTCTGCAACGTTGGCAATTTTGGCTCTGATGAGCGGATGGATTACACGATCATCGGCGCAGAAGCGAATTTGGCGGCACGATTGGAAAGCATCGCGGAACCGGGCGGTATCGTTCTAAGTTACGAAACCTACGCTCATGTCCGCGATATTATTGAAGCTGAACCCTTGGAGGCGGTTCACTTCAAAGGTATCGCGCGCGAAATCATCCCCTACCACATCAAGAAGGTTCATGTGGCGGAAGTGGAGCGAACAATCATCCCTCATGTGGAAGAGGGAAGCAAACTCACATTAGATTTGGAGGCCTTTGACGAAAAGACGCGCGAACGTCTGCGCGCCGCGATCCGAGACGCGCTCGTCAAAGTTCCACCAACAGAAACGACTGGGTAACAAGCTTTTTTGCTTCGCGCGACGCCCCCTTCCTTCTGCGCGGCTGGCTCGAAGTTTGGCAGGACAAAAAGCGGACAAGAGCTTTGCGTCTGAAAAGGTGGGCAACGGATCATCGCGACTAGATCGTCCACATGCGCGATCGTGACATGTGTCCCAACTGCACTAAGGTCAGACCTAAGCTGGCGGGTGAAGCCGCCGTTACATCCCATTGGTGACGGATGCTGCAATCCGTTCACATGACCGTTTTCGCAAACACCGCTACCGATTGCTCGCATTTCGGATCGCTTCCACCATCGCCGTCGCAATTTGTTCCGATGCAGTCTTAGAGATCAAAATGGAGCGGTGCGAGATGGGCAAACTGGGCAACCCGTCAGACTCTGCCAGTATCTGCAAACCATCACCGACGCTGGATTTTGGCAGCAATCCGATGGCAACACCGGCGCGAAGTGCTGCCTGAAGGCTTGTGAAGCTACCGCTTTGGAATGCAATCCGATGCTTTCGCCCATGCGCGTCCAGCAGTTGCTTTGGCAGATCGCGCCAATAGCATGGACGGTCAAGCACCGCCAAAGGGACGGTTTCGGTATCAGGCCAGATCATCCCCTCGCGAGCGGCCCAGACAATCTCTTCGGTGTTAAGGGGGTCGCCGCCCGGATCATCCAAGCCGGAGCAAACCGCAATGTCGAGGTCGCCGGTTTCGATCGCCGCTGCATATCCAGCGGTACAGCCCGACCGGGCAAGGACCTGAACCCCCGGATGGGTGCGAGAGAACACCAAAAGGATCCGCTCGAGGATGACTTCGTCGAAATCATCAGGCAGCCCCACGCGGATGGAGCCGGTTAGCGGTTGCCGAAATAGCTTTGCTGTTTCCCGTATCTCGGCAACGATCAGTTTTGCCCGCGAAAGCAACGTCTCTCCTGCTGATGTTAGCACCATGCCTTTGCCGGATCGGATAAAGAGCGTCGTGCCCAAGCCCATTTCGAGCTTGCGAAGCTGAACGCTTATCGCGGATTGTGTGCGCCCCAGTTGTCCAGCAGCAATGGTTAGATTGCCACATTCCGCGATCCTCATGAAGGTCAGGAGCAGGTCACTATCGATGGGGAGGCGTTCGCTTTCATTCATACCTTTGATCGTATTTATTCGTTTTTCCTAAATCAATCAAAACCATATGCTCCCCGTACGAAGCGGAGGGACGAGAATGGACACGACACAGGCTGTGATTTTGATATGCGTCGGCCTTTTGGGCGGGGTCTGGAACGCCATTGCGGGTGGCGCGTCGCTGTTCACATTTCCCGCACTCATGGCTGTGGGGCTACCGCCTGTTGTGGCGAACGCAACAAACTACCTCGCCCTCCTGCCGTCCAACGCCGCAGCGCTCCCGGCTTACCGGGAAGAACTGCGCGGGCTTGGAAAAACCCTTTTACCGCTGCTCATCGTATCAGGTATTGGCGCAATCATCGGATCGATCCTGCTTCTGGTGTCCGATCCTGATTTCTTTGTCGTGCTCCTTCCTTTTCTCATCCTTGTGGCCACCTGCCTTTTCGCGTTCGGAGAAACGCTGCGCGAACGGCTACTTAACGCCATGGGAGAGAGCCGAGGGAACAAGGCGATCTATGCAGGTCTCTTCGTGTCGTCGATCTACGGCGGATATTTCGGCGCCGGCCTTGGCTTCATCCTGCTTGCGATTGCACAGCTCATGGGATTTTCAAATTTCCACATCGCCAACAGCATCAAGAACTTGTTGGCAACGAGTTTCACGATCCTCAGTATTCTCGTCTTTGGAATTGGGGGTTTGATCGCCTGGCCCCAAGCAATTGCCATGATGGTGGGCAGTACCATTGGAGGCTATGCGGGCGGTCGTTTGGCCAAACGCGTGAACACGCACTACCTTCGAGGTGTCGTAATCGTTTTCGGGGTCGTTCTTTCTATTGTGTACTTCGTCCGTGCCTTTGGTTGAAGAAAAGCCATTTGCACCAAAAACGGGCCCCAGCGCAGACGCAAAGATTTAGCGCATTGCCGCACAGTGCAGATTTTGGCGCACCCCGCCGTGATGGGCGGGAATGGCCCGTGAACACCGCGCAGCGTCCCAACTTATCAAGCTGCAGAACATGTCTGGCTCACCCCCACATTGGCTGATGCTGCGGGCCAATCGAATGACGACTTCTGTGGTAGGTTTGGGGTTTGAATGCCAACTTTGACATGTGTCAGCTGGGTATCCGCCATTCGTCAGATCGGGTCTTTCCACAAGCCATGAGAACAATTGCGACGGCAAGCCCCCAGAGACCCGCGCAAACTCTGACGTTGAGGTTGCCTTTCAAACTTTACCCGCCCTCCTTGCTCGCATGTCATTCACGCCCATTCTCATCTGGAAGCACCGCGGCGTGGCAGACCACCATTCACTGGTCGGCAGTTTTCAAGAAGGCCAAGTAAACCGCTGCGACGCTCTCTGGTTGGTCGAGCATGGGCACGTGGCCGCATTGGTCAAGGATCGAAAGCTGCTGTTTCTTCAGTCGTTTCGCAAGCTCTTTCGCACCGCTCACATGGAAGATTCTGTCCGGGCGACACCAGATAATGAGGGTCTTCATTGTAAGCTCTGGGGCCAACTCAAGAACAGTTGGTGCTTTTGATTGGGTATGAACGACATCCCAAATGCGGTCGTTCGTTTGCGCCATCGCCAACTCTTGGTTCATCCAAGTGTTCAGGATCGGGCCGGGCACATAAGGGGGGTTCGGGGACAGCCACGCCATGCGCGCGTGAAACTCTGGCTCAGACCCCGCAACCAATGGTTTGCGCCCGCGTTCCAAGGCCCAATCCATGTCACTTTTTATGCGTGTGGGAACGCCCAAAGGGCTGCCAATAAACGCAAAACTTGAAACACGGCTTGGGTTTGCGGTGGCCAACAAAGTCGCGACATAGGCACCCATAGAATTTGCAGCAATATGGGCGGTATCGATGTCCAATGCGTCCAAGACAGCCAACAGGTTTATCTGCTGACGACCAATAAGATACTGATTGTCCCGCAATGTCTCGTTGTCACCAAACCCCGGCAGATCGATGGCAATGACGTGGTAGTCTTCGGTGAGATGTCGCGCCAGATCCACCCAATGTTCTTTGCGTGCGTAAATCCCATGTATTAACACTATGGTCTCGCCCTGCCCTCCTTCCAGATAGTGAATATTGCCGAGCTCCGTCTTCACTATTTTCGCGGATAAGCCAGCCGACGCGTTGTTAAGCGTTAATAAAACGGCTGTCATTTTCTCGGGTAGCACGACCCACACGAACGCAACGCAGACGAATGCGGCTGATAGCATAATGGCCATTGCGCGTAGAAACTTTTTCATCGGCTCTCCTTAGGAAATTGTCGAAACGTCAGCACATGTTTCATGGCTCAGAACGCTTCACCTAGAAGGAACGTGCAAAGAAATTGCTGGTCTTCTTACGCCAGCCCATGAGACTTAAGCACCTCCTGCCCCGCGTCGAATGAGGGCGCAAACTGCGACGATCCGGCCAAGAAGGTGCCCCCATGCAAGCAAAACCGCCATCCTTTCGAAACCATCGGTTTTCTTTGGATGCAACTGAACTTGCCATGCATAAAAACCTGATGACGTGCGTGATCTTTGCGCGCGACCGCCCCGTTCTTGTCGCAAATGATTTTGCGTCTCTTGAGGCAGAGATCATCTGCATCCAACCCGGCATCCAGCACCGTGTTGTCGTGCCAAAAGGCGGCGCGGAAATTGTCTATCTAGACGGCGTCCAACTTCGCCAAAGCAATCTCGCCTTCAAAAGAATTGATGCGCAGTGGCGCCATGTCCCAAGAAGCTTCGAGGATGGGAACCACAAACTGATCACAGATCTTCGCCACCACCTTGCAGACAAAAGGCCCGCACCAGATCCCAAAGCCATGGAAATTGTAGAACAGCTTTATACCGCCCCGTTTGAGCGCATGTCGCAAACCGAATTATCAGAAAAGCTGGGGCTTGAACGCACGATGGCCCTTCGTCATTTCAAAACAACCACGGGCCAAACCTTCCGGAAGTTCAAAATTTGGGCGGGGATCGTAGCCGTTGCCAGACACGCGCATCAAGGAGAGAAGATTGGTATTGCAGGGATTGATGCCGGGTTCGCGGATGCGGCCCACACCGCCCGAACCGCCATGGAGGTGTTTGGTATGACCCCGACAAAAGGACTTAGCGGTTTGACCAAAATGCAGACGCTGGAATAATGTTATGACACCAAACAAAGCGCGCCCTGTGAACACGTTGAGCAGGTCGGAATGGACCTTTCTGACGTTCATTCTTCTGTATTCATTCATCCCCGCATTTGGGGGTCTGGTGCGTGTCGTTGAATTGGCTGGTGGCCCGGCGATCATCCCACAAAACCCGCGCGCTTTGGCCGATCCGTTGCCAATCGTGATACACCTTCTGACGAGCTTTTTGTTTTGTATCTTTGGTGCGGTGCAGTTTCTGCCAAGCTTCCGGCGCAACCACCCAAACGTCCATCGCACAAACGGACGCATCATCATGATAGCAGGCTGCATTTCAGCAGCGAGCGGTATCTGGATGACACATGTCTACACCTTCCCGCAAGAATTGCAGGGAAGTCTACTGTATTTGGTGCGGATGGTCGTAGGCCCCTTAATGATCGGCTGCCTAATCTGGGCAGTGATCGCAATCAGGGCGCGCAATATCGTCAGCCATGGTGGTGCAATGATCAGAGCTTATGCCATTGGCCAAGGTGCTTCGACGCAGACCTTCCTTGGAATATTTTGGATGATTGTCGTCGGATCGGAAGCAGTCGGACCGCCACGCGAAAGCATCATGGTGTTATCCTGGGTCTTGAACCTAATGATCGCCGAATTTTTGATCTGGCGGTTGTTCGGACGAAAGGCGCGACCGAGCGGACATACCGTAACCAATTGACGCCTGAGGTCCCTTTGGAACGTCATTGTTCACGAGGCACCCCATCACGGTGCCCCAAATGCCTCCCCGAAACGCCAAGGCAGGTTTGCAAACGGCGTCTCTAACCGCTGCCTCAAATGCAACGCGTGATCTAAACCCAACTTGAAATGCGATCGCCTTTAAGCTCAGTTTGATGCTGGTCGAAGGTGTTCGGCCGCTTCAGCACGGACGGAGCAGACGTAGGTTGCGGGCGTATATGCGTCCAACGCGGCCAAGAGCCAGACGGCCATCCCCTAACCCACCCAACACGATGGTCGTGCCAATCGACCCTTTGATCTCATTGCGCGCCAGCCTGCCAAAAAAGACTGTGGCTTGCAAATATCTGACCGAACACCGCGCGAAAACGATACCTTTTACGTCCACCATCAGCCCATCCGCGCAGGCAAAGACATTGCCCCACCCGGCTACATCCAAAGAACTCGCACTGTCTTAGACGACGATCACTATCTGGCGCATCCATTCTGCAGACACGCGATATGATCGATTTCGGCAAATTGCCTGTCCAGACTTTATGGTTCGTGAACTTTTTTTATAATCCCACTATGCCCCAACGGCTTTCCTCGACACAGCCTTTCGACCCTCTGGCGTCTTACGGTCTGCACCCACGATCCTTTTGGCATATTTGCTCTCGCGATCGTCTCGCAGCCGGTCTTTTCGTTTGCGCACAGACGTAATTTACCCTCCTTCATTCCTGATCGACGCAAATATTGCGATCAACACAAGTGTGCCGCCCAGAACGGTCATGTTGGCCGGGACCTCCATGAACAGAAGGAAGGCGAACAAAGGGGCCAGCGGCGTTTCCAACGCACTCAAAAGTGCTGTCTGACCTGAAGGCACCCGTTTTGCGCCCTCTGCCAATGTGATCGCGGCTATGGCAAATAAAAGACCAAAAGCGGCGAGGATGAATACCTCGAGCGGGTCCGTCTGGAATGGCTGGCCAAAGACCAAAGCGAGCGGCGTCAATAAAACTGACTGCATCGCGGTTGGGCCTGCACCCGGGGTCTGCGGGAACTTGCGATAGATCACCATGATCGCAGCCATGGCGACGGTCATGACCAATGCCAAAAGGTCGCCGTAGATGCTGATCTGACCGATGGACCCGGACACAATGATGGCGACACCAAAAAGCGCGCCGATGCAGCCGGTCAGGGTTCGCCCGGAGATGCGTTCCCCGATCAACCCCCACGCAAGCGCTGCCGCGATAAGCGGTGCAATGGCATAGATAAGAGAGACGTTTGCGATGCTTGTCAGTTTAAAAGCCGGAATAAAGGCCGCCGTGCCAACCGCGCCTATGACGGCAACAGCCCAACCGCTTGCGCCAAACTTCAGAAAATTCTGCTCAAACGTCCCTTTGTGAACGGTCCATACGACAGAGAACCCGACAGCGAAAATGCCACGCCAGAAGATCACTGCCCACGCACCGGCGACGACACCCTTGGTGAACAGGCCTGCGGTGCTGTAGGCGATTGCGGCCGTCACGATCAGGATAATGCCGAGCCTATAGTCCGAGCTGGGGTTTCTTTTCTTGTCAGTCATCATTCTGCGTCCAAGTTAACGGTGCGTTTTCGCAAAAGCTGCGACAAGCCCGGTGTTCCGGTATAGGCCCAAATGCCGCCGACAACGCAACCGACGCCGAGCGCCGTCAGCCAAGTCAGCGCCTCGCCCAGTAGAAAATAGCCCCCAGCAGCGGTTAGCGCAGGCACAACCGCGCCGCTGACGGCAGCAACGCTCGCCCCAAGATGCCGGATCGCCGCGCCATATGCGGCGAGCCCGATGAGCCCCGCAAGAATGCCTTGTGCGACGATCTGCAAGGCGATGTCGGGCCATGGCGCATCCAGCAACGCGGCTCCCGGTGACAAAAACCAGACCGGGATGACCAAGATACAGGACCAAAAACAAATGAGCGCGGCCCCATGCCAGGGGTCCAAACCACTCTTGCGATAGGCGACCGTATAGATGGCCCAGAACACGCCCGCTGTGATGAACAGGGCATCCCCGAGCAAAACGTCAGGCCCGCCCACCGTGCCAGCCAGCGTTGTTCCAACCACACACGCGACGCCCAAAACGATGATCCCCAGACCCAATATCCGACCACGCCCAAAGCGCTCGCCAAGAACCAAAGCGCTGAGCAAAGCCACGAAAACCGGCATCGAACCGGGAAGGAGCGCACCCATGTGACTTGCTGGCGCGAACTGCGCCCCCGCCATCCCCAACAGGCCGAACGGCAGACCGCCGCCTATGACAACGAGCGCTAGGACCCATATGGGCTGTCCATTGGTCCCAAAGCCTTGCCGTAGCAGAATTGGAAATAGGACAAGCGTCGGGATCACATAGCGCAAAAGTGCCAGATCAATCGGCGTCAATGATGTCGTGACGCCAAACCGTGTGGCCAGTTGCCAGCTTGCGCCAACGATCACGGTGATCAGCCATGCAGCAAGTCCGGCCCGGATGTTGGTGTCAAAATCAGGCCGCATGATCAACCTTCGTAACATCGTCAAACAGGACCCGCGAACCGTCCCGCCACACGGTCAGCGGCCCCAGACGATCACGCCCATGCGGCTGCGTCCAATCGACGTTAGGAAGTTCTGGCACGATCCCATACGGATTTGTGTCGGTGTCGTTCAGGAAGTAACCCCTTAGGTTTGCGTCAAAATCGAACGTGCCCGCGATACCCGGCCAAGCGTAAAGATCGCGGGCATAGGCCCAAAGTGCCGGATAATCGCTCAAGCGGCGCCGCGTGCAGCGAAAAAGAGGCACATAGACGGAATCGAACCGGACCAGCGTGGCGAAAAGAAACAAATCCGCTTCAGTGATCTGATTGCCCATAAGGCACCGACGCTGCGCCAAAAGCGTTTCCAGCCAATCCAATGTCGCAAAAACATCCGCGACGGCCTCGGCATGGGCTTTCTGCGCGGTTGCAAACCCGGCGCGATAGACGGCGTTTGCAAGACCATCGTAGATGCGCGTGTTAAGCCCGTCGATCTGCGCTGTCATGGTTTCCGGCGCAAGTCGCCAACCCAAGCCCAATTGATCGAAAGCACGTGCGATGATTGCGGATGAATTGCAAAGAACAGAGCGGTTGTTGCGATCCCAAAGAAGCGGCACCGTCGCGCGCCCAGTAAAGCCCCGCTCGCTGGCGCTATAGAATTGATGCACATGTTGATAAGGAATGTCGCCGGTATCGGCTTTGTTAAGATCCGCGACCGCGTACCCCTCATCTTTGGTGCCGACGGCCACGACAAGGGGTACATCATCAAGCCCCTTGAGCGCACGGACAAGGGTCGCGCGATGGCACCAAGGGCAACTTTGCGAAACAATAAGCGCGACGTCCGTGTCGCCCGCCCGCAGACGATCAGCGACGACGCCAGGCGTTGGATTTGACAGTTCAGACGTTTCGCGTGCGAACGTGCCGTCCTGTATGAAGCGATCTGTGTCGTGGCACCACACGCCGTCAATCAGCATTCCCATAGGCCCCCCTTTCTTGGCTCAAAGGTATCAAAATGGACAAATTACGTCTGTTCACAAAGACACTGATTTCGGTCTATCCTTGTCACCATGCGTGATTTACCACTGACACTCCTGCGCGCCCTTGCCGCGGTATATGAGACTGGCGGCATACGCCCGGCGGGACGTCTTCTTGGCATTCAGCATTCCGCTGTCAGCCGGGCGCTGCGCGATCTTGAAGCGTGGCTGGAAGTCCCCCTGTTTGAGAAACGCGATGGCCAAAGAGCGTTGGTATTTTCGGCCGAAGGCACAGCGCTCGGCAAGGCCGCACTCGCCGCGATGAAAGAGCTTGAGACAGCAACCCTGAAGACACGGGAGGGGTCCAGCACGCATTCAGTCACCATCGCGACAACACCGTCCTTCGCGATGCGCTGGCTCCTGCCACGACTGCCGCGATTGAATAAAACCCACCCGAAAATCGAAGTGTCGATCCTTGTGGATCAGGCGCGCAAAAGCCCTGTGATGACAGGGGCCGATCTCAACATTCGCATGGGTGCGCAACCCGCGTCCGACCTTGATCCAGTGCCGCTGATGGAGGAACAGGTGTTTCCCGTCATGGCCCCTCGTCTCTGGGAAGAATGCGCTAAACCATCGAAACTTGAGGATTTGACAGACCTGCCGTTGCTACATGATCGCGATCCGTCAACATCTTGGGGCGCGTGGCACAAGATGTTTGGACCCGACCGATTAAATGTCCGACAAGGCCCTCGATTGACGTCGTCCGATCTGATCTTGCGGGCTGCGGAACAAGGTCAAGGCGTCGCGCTTGCGCGGGGACGATTGGCGGAAGAAAGCCTGTCGGACGGCTCTCTTATTTGCCCATTTGGGGACTGCAAACTTGACCTTGGGCCGAATTACTGGCTCATTGCGAACCCCGAAACCAAGCGCCGTCGAGTGGTCCAAACCGTTATGGTTTGGTTGCAAAGCCAAGCACAGAGAACCGATAAGGCGTCGCCGGAATAATTCTCACTGAAATCAAAACACTCAATACCCAACTGGACGTCTACCCAATAGCAGACCTGTGCGCAGTGCGCTGCTCCGCAGACCGCGCAACAAATCGCGGCTCAAAGCCCAAGCCTACATCTGAGCGGGTCACAATGAACCACGGCAATACCGACTATTGCATCCAACCATTTTGTAGTTACTCCTCATCTTCGGAGGTACAACCATCGACCATAAAGCGTTTCTGTCTTCGTTGACCCAAGAACAGCGTGAAAACTTGAGTGCGCGCAGCGATGCAAAGGGTTTACGACACTTGGCGGGGCATTGGGGTGCTATCGTCTTATGCGCAAGTCTGATCTTCATGGGCGCGCCAATTTGGCAAATCTGCTTGGTGGTCCAAGGCATACTCCTCGTTTTTTTGTTTACGCTCTTGCATGAAACCAGCCACAAGACGCCTTTCAAAAACGGTTGGATTAATGACGTGGTTGGGCACATTTGCGGGTTCGTACTGTTCCTGCCAGCAAATTGGTTCCGGTACTTTCATTTCGCTCACCATAAATTCACACAGATACCCGGCAAAGATCCCGAGCTTGAAAGCCCAAAGCCAAACACGTGGGGGCAGTACATATGGCATGTCTCTGGCGTTCCTATCTGGATCAGCCACGCGCGGACTTTGATTGAAAACGCTGCTGGCAGGCGGCATGCAAACTACGTCCCCAAAGCACGTCGAAGCAACGTCACCAAAGAATCCCGGCTCTATCTTTTGGGGTACGCCCTACTGCTGGGGACGAGCGTTGGGCAGTCTTCATCCCTGTTGTTTTACATTTGGATACTGCCAATGGTGCTTGGTCAGCCGTTCCTACGTCTTTATTTGCTCGCCGAGCACGGGCGCTGTCCAACGGTTGCCAATATGTTTGAAAACACGCGTACGACGTTTACCAACAAATTGGTTCGCGCTGTTGCGTGGAATATGCCATTTCATACAGAGCATCACACGTTTCCGTCCGTGCCGTTTCACAATTTGCCCGACCTCCACCTGCTTCTTGAACCGCATATGTTGGCCAGAGCGGATGGTTACGCAGAGTTTAACAAGAGCTATATCAACGAAGTGCTCAACCCGTAAGCTGACATATTCCAAGACGATTACTCAGCTGGGCGCGTTCACTGGATCAGACCAGCTCAGCGTCCAGTGAATTCGTCCAATCTGTGCGTTTGGGTCGCAGCGAATGTCCGCAATGACGCCGCACCACAACATCGGCGGGCCTGGGTCAATGCCCGCCAAACGCTGAGCGTGACACCTTCCACGATGTTTACCCACCGCAGTGTTGCGATGCTGCTAATGACGGCTTTGGGCCCATCTTTCATGATCTTACGCGATCAGTACAAACTCCCCGGCTGTTGTGGGCACCTCTGGCGGGCGCAAGTGTTCATCCAGCCGTTACACAAACGTCACCCCACCGTCATGAAACGCCCCAACATTGCGCGCGACAGGCTAACACATGGGGAATTCCAGAATGTCACTCAAACTCCTTGGCATGACGTCCATCATTGCGCTCACCGCGACGGGTGCTTGGGCCGAAATGAACTTCAATCGCATCAGCAGCTTTGCAACTTTTGCCAACAACCAAGACCCGTCAGCGGAATCGTCCGCTGAAATCATCAGTGCTTCGGGCGATGGTTTGACGCTGGTTTATTCTGACAGCCCGCTTGGCGTGATTGGATTGATCGACATCACCGACCCGAACGCACCCGCGGCGAAAGGCAATATCGACGTTGGCGGCGAACCAACGGCCGTGTCCGTTTTGGATAATGTCGTCATGGCTGGCGTGAACACATCAGAAAGTTACACAGCACCATCGGGGATGTTGAAAGCTTTCGACCTGACAAACATGGAAGAAGTAGCCGCCTGTAATCTTGGCGGACAACCAGATAGCACTGCGATTGCACCCGATGGTAGCTTTATCGCTGTTGCGATTGAAAATGAGCGTGACGAAGATTTGGGCGAAGGCGGGCTTGGTCAAATGCCCGGTGGTTATGTTGTGACCATCGGTATCCAAGACGGCATTCCATCGTGTGACACGATGATTAAGATCAACGTCAACGGTCTGGCCGACATCGCCGCGAACGACCCTGAGCCTGAGTTTGTCGATGTAAACGACGCAGGTGAAATCGTCGTAACGATGCAGGAAAACAACCACATCGTGATCCTGACCCAAACAGGCGATATTCTAAACCACTTCTCAGCCGGATCTGTCGATCTCACTGGGATTGACACACGGGATGAGCGCGGTGCGCTGTTGTTCACCGAAACCCAAGAAAGCCGTTTGCGTGAACCGGATGGTGTCCAGTGGATCGACACGGATCACTTCGCTATCGCAAATGAAGGCGACTTGGAGGGCGGCGCACGTGGTTGGACCATCTTCAACAAAAACGGCACCGAAGTTTTTGAGGCAGGCAACAGCTTTGAGCATGCGATCGTCCAACTTGGCCACTACCCCGACAAGCGCTCCGACGCCAAAGGGGCTGAGCCCGAAGGCATGGAATTTTCAATCTTCGACGGCATCCCCTACGCTTTTATCTTGGCAGAGCGCGCCTCGGTCGTTGGTGTTTATGATGTCTCGGACCCGACATCACCGATCCTGTCCCAAATGCTTCCCTCTGGTATCGCGCCAGAAGGGGCCATCGCAATCCCGTCGCGTGGTTTGTTCGTCACAGCCAACGAAGCAGACCTGATCGAAGAGGGCGGCATTCGCAGTCACGTGATGATTTACGAATACCAAGACGCACCTGCCGCCTACCCCCATCTTACCTCCGCAGGTACGGATGAACTGCTCGGTTGGGGCGCGATTTCAGGTATGGTCGCAGGCGAGAACGGCATGGTTTACGCAGTCAATGACAGTTTTTATAGCTACCAACCGACGATTTTCACGATCGACACCACCGTGGACCCTGCGCAGATAACCGACGCTTTGCCCATCACACGCGGCGGCTTTGCAGCGCAAAAACTTGACCTTGAAGGGATCACATTGGACGGTGATGGTGGCTTCTGGCTCGCGTCTGAAGGGCGCACAGATCGGATGACCCCACATGGAATTTACCATGTAAACAGCGACGGTGAGATCGACCAAGAAATCAGCCTGCCCGCAGAACTTCTCTCGGTTGAGCGTCGTTTCGGATTTGAAGGCATCACATTGATTGACGGAACGCTTTGGATGGCAGTTCAGCGTGAATGGGCAGACGATCCTGCAGATCACGTCAAATTGGTCGCCTACAACATTGCATCCGGCGAATGGGGGGCGGTCCTTTATCCAAAAGCGGCAGCTCAGACAGGTTGGGTCGGACTTTCAGAGATCGTCGCCCACGCCGGGGACGTTTATGTCATCGAACGTGATAACCAGATCGGCGACAATGCCGTGGTCAAAATGGTCTACCGAATTTCCGGCGATCAAATGGTGCCCTCTGCACTTGGTGGCGAACTGCCAGTCGTGACCAAAGAGGCAGTTTATGACCTGATCCCTGACCTGCAGGCCGGCAACGGGTATGTCGTGGACAAAGTCGAAGGTCTGGCAATTTTTGCAGATGGTGTCGCTTGGGTCAGCACGGATAACGATGGCGTCGATGACAGCTCAGGCGAGACCTACTTTTGGTCACTTGGCGCCCTCTAGACCAACTCAGATTTAGCAACGCGGTGCGTAGAAAACTGCGCACCGTTTGCGTGTCGACGACCGCTTCCCTTGAAGGTTTGCGCCCACACCCTGCCCTTACGAAAGCGCGCGCGTAGCAACCGCTAGCTTGCTGCACCTAACACTTCTTGCGGGGTGTGCCGCAGACAGACCGTGACAATTGATTTTCCCGGCAAGCAATGACCGGTTTGTCCGCCCCATCGGCCCTAGTGCATCCTGAATCGCCCCGATGATCTCCTGAAACGAACACGATCATTCGGCTTTGGTTGCCCTCTATTTGGCGTCATTTGAAGCGGTGCCCAGAAACGTTCAAACGGCCCCAATCATCCAAAGAAATCCACGTGTCGGTTAGAACGTCCATCAACTGCCATGTGCCATTCTCGAGCTTCAGGCAAGCAGGGTGAATCACCTGTTGGGATGTTGTCGCAAATCGAATTCTGACGATGCTTCGCGATTGAACCGCCTTGGCGACGGCGCGCACGCGCGGATCATGTTCGGGAATGTCGGTCGCTATGCTGAAACGCGACATGGTTTGCGAGCACAAATGACGGGACGTGTCGGGAAGGCTTTCGACAAGTTTGGCACGGGCTTGTTCGGCTGCATGTTCAAGCCCCAGTGCTGCGATCATCGGGTTCTCTGCTGATAGAATGAGACCAAGCGCGCAGGCTTCATCATGCGTCAGCCCCGTCAAACGGGTCCGATAGTTAAAGCCCAGCTCGATCCCGCCTTGGTTCCCCTGATGCACAATGATCGGCAACCCTGCTTCCGTCATGGCGTCCACGTCCCGTAGTATTGTCCGCGGCGCCACCTCCAGTTCGGTCGCCAATTGCGCCGAGGTTTGCCGCCCGCGATTTTGAAGAAGCAGAAGAATTCGCAGAAGTCGAGAAGCGCGCAAAGACCCATTCCTAATATGACAGAAGATGTCACATTAGGGGTGTTAGACATTGCCCAGTCAAGACGAGGAATTACCGTGAAGACTTTTACGACTGAGATAGAAATCCAAGCCGATGCGGCCAGGATTTGGCAAGCCCTGACACAAGAGATGCCACGTGACCCACATCGCTTTGGCATTTTGCGGCTTGATGGGCTTATCGCGCACGGCGGTAGGATCAAATTGTGCTCAGAGGTATCGCCAAAACGCGCATTTGCCTTGAAAGTAACGGAATTTGATGCACCACATGTCATGGTCTGGCGTGGCGGGATGCCATTCGGGCTATTTGTCGGGACGCGTAGGTTTCAGATTTCCCCGACAGCGACGGGCTGTATGTTTCACATGTCAGAGGTCTTTTCGGGGCCAATGGCCGGATTGATCACGAAATCGATTCCGGACCTGACCCCGAGCTTTATTAAGTTTGCGAACGCACTCAAGCAAAAGGCAGAACAAAATGACTGATGTGACTTATGGATCTGGTACAGAAGACGACCCTTGGGTTCTCAAAACGCCTTCGCTTTCCTCAGAATTCCATGTTTGGAAGGATGAAACGCGCGATCCCAAAGCGTTGGTGGTGCAAGTCGGCAAAACACAATTGTCGTATCAGTTGCGAAGCCTCGAAGACGCGTACGAAATGCTGAAAGCTCACGGAGATTGGATGGCGTTGGGCAATGCCGACGAAGGTAAGCCGGTGAAAGAAGGCACATTGGAACATTGGGCGCGATCAGAGAACAACCCAATCGGCGGATATTATGGGCTGCGCAAAGGATATCGCGGGCGCTTTGCAAACTATGTGGCGCCGACTTTGGAACTTCTGGGGTTGGTCGAACTTGAACATAATGCACGCAATAACCGATTGCGCGCGGTGTAAGCATGTCGACATTGGTGTCGCAAATATTGATCTCGGCCTCATCCTGCAAAGCCGCCCCTAAATCCGACATTCAACTTGGCACCACACACGACTCAAAGCGGTGCATGCCATCTTTGGTCCGGATCAGGGTCTCGCAGGTTCCACCCGTCCCGGTGCGATAGGAAGGGATAGTGGATCGTAGACCAGTGAAATTCTTCCCCTATGAAAAAGCGATCCTGATCCAAGAATTCGGGGATATCAGCATATGGGTGCACCCGACATGTACAAAAAGTAGATCTCCCAATCGCAAAAACGTTGGTCCGTCCGCCATCAGTTTAAGATAATCAGGGTGTAGTACCTTTCGGAGCTCGTCTTGTATTTCCGCGGGGGTATTATCTTCCTCGGACATGCCCAACTCGGACAGAGCCGTCTTTCCGCCACCAGAGATCCATAACGTTAGCAAGTCTGCGGACAAAAGGCCGAAATGCAAACCGAGGTCGTGATTGCCCGGCAGCACGTGCAGCATGTCAGTATTTGCAAGCGCGGCACTTCGCATTGCGAGATCAACTGCACCGACCGACGACGGGCCGCGATCAATCAGATCACCTAGGAACACCAGATGCCGTTCGGCGCCCGTACGCGGTGTATTCCCAATGTCCTCGAGAGCCCTTTCAAGCAGATCAGCTTGGCCATGAACATCACCGATGACAAAGACCTCAACGTTTTCCGGTATAAGGCCCGGAAGATCTCGCCATGGCCGCGAATAAGAGCTGAATATCAATTCAACGGTCATGTTTTAAATCCGATCATGTTTAAGCTCGTTGTCGATACCAAGGCGATCATTTAAATGGACCGTCCTCCAAAATATCATTTCGCAAATCGCTACGACCAGCCGCGATCCAAAGGTCCCAAGCGGCGCATCTGCACCGCAACGCACAACTCGTACGGTGTAATCAGTCGCAAAGATTACAGACAAAAATCCCAATTGAGGACATAAAAACCGTTCAAAATCAACGCCTAGTGAATTCGATGCTTCCACTTCGGAAGCAAAACCCCCGTTTTTGGGAAATTTATGGTTCCCTTTACAGCGACCCGAAACCAAAGCGCATCACGCCTCTAAAACAGCGTCCCAATACAAGAAATCCATCCAACTTTCATGCAGGTGGTTTGGCGGGAATTTGCGTCCTGTGTTGCGCAGCTCTTCTGCTCCCGGTTGGCGTGGGGGTTTGCGCAGGGTCATACCTGTGCGGTGCAACGGTTTGGAGCCTTTGCGCAGGTTGCAGGGCGAACATGCCGCAACCACGTTTTGCCAAGATGTCACCCCCCCGCTGGCCCGTGGCACCACGTGATCAAAGGTCAAATCCCCCTTGCCGCCGCAATATTGGCACAGGAATTCATCGCGCAAGAACAGGTTGAACCGGGTGAAGGCGACTTTTCGTTGAGGCTTCACATAGTCTTTCAACACGACGACCGACGGTATGCGGATTTCGGTGCTTGGGCTGCGCACGGTTTCTTCGTACTCGGCCACGATGTCCACGCGTTCCAACCATGCCGCTTTCACCGCTTCCTGCCATGGCCACAAGGACAATGGGTAATAGCTCAAGGGGCGGTAATCCGCGTTCAAAACCAATGCCGGATGATGTTTCAAAACCGCTGGGTTACGTGTGAAATCGCTGCGGAAATCACCGTTGGAATTTTCGATACTTTTGACGTTCATTCTGAGTCGTCCCATCCCCTGTCTGCCTGTAAAAGGCCCGGGGGTCCGGGAGCGTCGCAAGGGCTCCCTGCCCCGGCTTGTTGGGTCGACTATATCTCGTAGATGAAAGCTGACAAGCCTCTCATTCGACACAACATGTCGCAGTCCACGCAATGCGCGGGAATGACACGAGATAGGGCGTTTTTTGTGCATCAATCAGGGGTACACGCTGAATGTCCCCTGATGAACAGGCGCAAAGCGCACGTTACAGACTGAGCTTGTCGCGCATAAACGCCATCGCCACGCTTAATCCATCCGGCGCGATCCCGTGCGCGGTGCCTTCCATGACATGCGCATAGACGTCTTCCCAACCCGCATCCTGCAAAGCTTGTGCGGCTTCCGGCAAGGATTGCGGCGGCACAACATCGTCTGCATCGCCGTGAACCAACAACACCGGAGGGCGCACCACGACCTCATCAGGCAACAATTCGGGACGCAACAAACGACCCGAAAACCCGACGATCCCCGCAACGGCGTCTTCTCGCCGAGGGGCCACATGCAGCGCCATCATCGTGCCTTGGCTGAACCCAAACAACACGACTTGCTCGGGCAAAACGTCCTCGTCTACCATCAACGCATCCAGAAACGCGTTCAGGTCATCGACGGCTTCGTTCATGCCGCGTTCGGAATCTTCCTCCGAAGAGCCATCGATCCAAGGGATGGGAAACCACTGATACCCGCCCGCATATCCAGGGATTCCCTCTGGCGCATCAGGGGCCACAAAGAGCGTGTCCGGCAAATGATCCTCAAGCGGGTCCGCCAATCCCAATAAATCCGCGCCGTTCGCGCCGTAACCGTGCAAGAAGACAACGACAGAACGTGTGCTTCCTGATTTTGGCCCTTTGCGTTCTGCGTTTAATACCCGTGTCATGTTTTGATCCCTTCACGTCCCTTTACCACGCGGTAGTAGGCAAAGAGCGCGCGCGCTGCAACCGACCGCCATGGCGACCAGTGCAATGACATCGCACGCAGCTCCTTTTCCGAGGGCCGCGCGTCCAATCCAAACAAATCTGCGGCCGCCACTTGCAACGCCAAATCCCCCGGCGCGAACACATCCGCGCGCCCCAGTGAGAACATCGCATAGATTTCAGCCGTCCAAACGCCGATGCCTTTGACGGCGGTCAAAATCTTGATCACCTCGTCGTCGGGCATGTCGCGCAGAGCGATGTAATCAATATCGGCCTCTGCCAGCGCCTGCGCATAGGCGATTTTCTGACGGCTCAAACCAACGGCACGCAGCCCGTCCTCACCTGCAGCCAAGACGCGCGCCTCTGTGATCACGTTCGCGTGTTCCAATTTGCCCCAGATCGCAGCCGCAGAAGCGGTCGACACTTGCTGGCTGATGATCGCACTGAGCAATTGCGCAAACCCGTCAGGACGACGACGTAAGGGCAAGGGCGCACATATATCGCGTATATTTCCCCAACGCGGGTCCTGCGCCACGAGCCAATTTAGCCCTTCGGTTACATCCGCGTCGGTCTCTATTATGCGCCCTGCTGTCATGCGTCGCACCGTAACCGCTTGCTGGCCCAACGCAAGGCGACTAGAGCTTGGCGTATGACAGAGATAACCGATGACAGAAGTGCCAAGCGCAATGTGGTTGTGCTGGTGTTGGCGCAAGCGTTGCTCGGCAGCCAAATGCCGATGATGTTTGTGGTTGCGGGCTTGGCGGGCACCCAGCTGTCCCCTTATGTTTGCCTTGCGACCTTGCCGATTTCCTTGATCGTGTTTGGGTCGATGACCACCGCGCCTTGGTTGTCCAATGTCATGCAGAAATATGGCCGCAAGATTGGGTTTTCCATTGGCGCCATGGGTGGCTTGGCCGGGGCTTTGATCTCTGCCTATGGGTTATCGACTGCAAATTTCTGGATTTTTCTGCTCGGCAGTTACTTCACGGGCATCTACATGTCCGCGCATGGATTCTACCGGTTTGCGGCCGCTGACACGGCCTCTGCGGCGTTCCGGCCCAAGGCGATTTCCTATGTCATGGCGGGCGGTTTGATGTCTGCGATTATCGGCCCCCAACTTGCCACCTATTTGTCCAGCGGGACTGGGATCGCAAGTTATGAGCGGTATATCCCTGTCTATTACGCAGTGTCCTTGTTGAACGTGCTTGGCCTGTTCTTGTTCCCATTGCTGGATATCCCTCGCCCGAAAATCTTGGACGCGGCGGATGGCTATGTGCGCACCGTCAAAGAACTTCTGAGCGATCCGCGCATCCTTGTCGCCGTGATCTGCGCGGCGGTGACCTATGCTTTGATGAACCTTGTGATGACCTCAACACCGCTGGCGGTTGTTGGCTGCGGCTATTCTGAAATCTCAGCGGGCCATGTGGTCACGGGCCACGTCTTGGCGATGTTCGTTCCGTCCTTTTTCACCGGCCACTTGATTGTCCGCTTTGGCGTTGAACGCATCATGGGCTTGGGTTTGTTCTTGTTGGCTTGCGCAGGTGGCGTGGCCCTTGCTGGTGTTGAGCTGTCAAACTTTTTCATCGCATTGGTGCTGTTGGGCTTTGGTTGGAACTTTGGCTTTATTGGCGCGACCACAATGCTCGCGGGTTCACACACCCCGGCGGAACGCGGACGCATGCAAGGCCTCAATGACCTGATCGTCTTTGGCACGGTCACCTTTGCCTCGCTGGCGTCAGGCGGATTGATGAATTGCGTCGGCACAGATCCGGTCGCGGGTTGGACCGCGGTGAATATCGCCATGGTGCCCTTGCTGACCCTCGCTGGCGGCGCATTGATCTGGTTGGCCTTCAAACCAAACACAATACGCGCCTAACGAGCGGTGATGCAGTCTGCATCTAAGGTGATCGCCTCACAAAACTGCGGCGATCAACACGCATCAAAGTAAGATGCGCTGCATTGCCAAGAGTGTTTGCTGCGCCCCTTCCAAGCAGTCGTGCCCCTCAAATCGCGCCGTAACGCTCTTTCAGGTCTTTGATCGCTTTGGCGTATGGCGCGGGGCCATAGCTCAATCGTGAGGCACCCAAACCGGCAATATCCGCTGGTGATTTTATGGCACCCAACGTCATCACATTCACAGGCAAGCTTGCCCCCGAGGTGATCTTCTTGATGAGGGTCGTGTCCGTCAATCCGGGGATGAAGAAACAATCGGCCCCGGCCTCGGCATAGGCCGCTTCACGTTCTAACGCCTGATCCACAAGGCTTTCATGGGTGGCAGGATCAGAGCCAAGGAACAAATCAGTCCGCGCGTTGATAAACAGCGCCATGTCTTCGCTTGTGCTCATCTGCCGGATCGCCTTGATGCGTTCAGCTTGGTGTTCGAGCGAATAAAGCCCCGCACCGCCCACAATTCGATCCTCAAAGTTGATCCCGATTGCGCCTGCTTTGAGCACCTTAAGCACGTTCGCCGCCACCTCATCTGGCGCTTCGCTATACCCGCCCTCAAAATCCACAGAGACAGGCAGATCAACACTTTGCGCAATTCGCTCTACGATTTGCAGCACGAAATCGAGCGCGATTGCCTGCCCATCTTTGTATCCATGCGCGGCCGCGATAGACCAACTGCCGGTCGCAATCGCCTTGCTGCCCGCGTCAGCAATTGCCTTGGCGCCCCCCGCGTCCCAAATATTATAAAGAACAATCGGGTCTTCTTGGCTGTGCAGGTCTTTGAAAGTTTGGGCTTTAAGAGCTTGGGTCATAGGTTTCATTCCGTGTTCAATGGCAGGTATTGCCGTTCGGTTTCTAAAAGTTTCTGTTTGCGCCATAGTCCGCCGCCATATCCGGTCAAAGACCCGTCCGCGCCGATCACACGGTGGCACGGGATAACGAGCGCAATTTGGTTGGCTCCGTTGGCGCGTGCAACCGCGCGTGTGGCTGTGGGGCGATCAATTGTCTGTGCGATTTGTGAATAACTGCGGGTTTCGCCGACCGGGATTTTACGCAACTCATCCCACACCATCTTGGTGAACGCTGATCCGTGATAGGCCAGCGGTGTGTCGAACGCGGGTAAAGTGCCGTCAAAAAAGGCGACCAACTCTGCTTGAATTTGCCGCGATGGGCCTGTTTTTCCGATCCCAATCCGCCCCCTGGCGAACGTGTTTAGCTTGACCAGTTCCGTGCGCAACGCTTTGCGATCTGCAAATTCCAACAAGTGCAATTCAGTCGCGCTTGTGACGGCGATCATATCGCCCAAAGGGGTCGTGATCCAATCCGCAAACAGGATCGGATCACTGTCCAATCGCCCCGGCGCCGTGCCCAAGAGTTTCGCAAAGGTGGCTCGAAAGGCGCTGGCAGATTGAAACCCGGCATTTATTTGCGCCTCAATCACCTTGCCCCCTTCAACGATGGTGTCAAACCCATCGCGCAGCCGCCGTTGTCGGGCCATCTCAAGGAAGGTCATACCAAATTGGCGCTTAAAACTCCGTCGTATCGTGGACAGATCAAAGCCCATCCTAGCGATGTCTTGTTCACGCCAACGGTACTCGGGCCGCTCGTCCAACGCCTGCAACAACGCAGCGATTGATGGGTCAGCGGACGCCATAGGCGCAAGCGGATGACACCGTTTGCACGCCCGGAACCCATGCGCAAGACACGCGCCAACTGTCTCATAAAACGTGCAATTTTCCGGCTTTGGCTTACGCGCAGGACAGGTTAGCCGACAAAAAACGCCCGTGCTGGACACACAAACATACGCCCGCCCATCATAGGTCGCATCGCGCTCCAGCAGGGCTTGATACAGAGTAGAATGATCGGGAAGTTCAAAAAGCATGCGGTCTTTTAACACGCCAATTTCGCCGCGCCGCCGGTTTTCGGGCGTCTATTGTTTTTTGTTGCACCCCGCCCGTTCCCACAAAGATTTCGCACAAGGTTGGCGGTCGTCACAGGACAAGGCTTTGTCTGAGTTCGCGCTCTTGCTGCCCTACCAGCGACCCAACGCAGCCTTAAGCGCAAAGATCGCGCGATTTGTGTCAGGCAAGGCCCCGTCGGCAACCCGCGCGGGCGTCGATATGGCGGCTTTCAACACACGCTCAATCCCTGTCGCGGGCCACAATGCGGGGACGACATCCCGGCTCACCCGCGCTTGATGCGCTTGTGTGCAGGCCTCTAACCCAGAATGCGCAAACCGCTTCACACCCTCGGGCGTACCATCCAAAAGTGGAATGCGCTTTTGCTCGACCAATGCAGGGATTGCGCGCAACCAATTGGCAACACCAAGCGCGTAACCTGCCTGCTCTGTCCCCCCTTTAGCCGCCCCCAAAAGCTGCGCGGCTGTGTCCATCAAAACACCGGAAGTTTGCGTCAAATAAGTGGTTAGATGCGCGTCATCCTCAAAGGGATCTTTGTAGCAATCCCAACGCCTTCCCTCAACGAGTTGATCTAAATCTTGCGCCATTTCAACGCTTAACAGATCGGCCAAAGGGCTGACGACTTCGTGCCGCCGTACAGCACCACCTTGGGCGATTTCTTCTAACGCATCACGCCACCATTGCAGCCGCATTTCGGCGATCATGGGTTCCACGGTCAACCAAGGTGCACGGCTGACTTCAACGTTGAAGGCGTAAAGCGGAAACAGTTTTTCACGCGCCGCCAAAGGGGCTGCCATCACTGTGCGAAACCGCGCAGGGTCGCCCTTTTCGACTATGCCCGCACAGGCATTTAGCTCGTCACTCCAACCCACTCAGAAACTCCCGGATCAGTGTTTCAGTTTGCGGCGCATCCACAATGTCCAAATGCCCGATATCTGGCACCAGCTCATAGCGCCCTTTTTGCGTGACTGCACTCATTAGTGGCTCAAATTCGCCCGCTTTGAACGCTTCGTCTTGCGCCCCCGCAATCATCACAAATGAAGGTAGCGCTGCAATGTCCTTAAGGTAGTCGGCGCGCGGCGCAAATCCTTGGTTCAACCGATGCGAATAGGCCAAAGTTGCGTAATGTCCTTGCGACCCATCGAGCACGGATTTTGGCATGTTAAATTGCACAACTTGCAGCTTATTCAACGCCTTAATGCCCACGTTGTTGAGCATCGACAACCCGATGATCCGCCGGGTCAACACATGGTTCCACCCGCCTGCATTTTCACGCATCGTTGGCGCGTTATATTTCAAATAGGGCGACAAAAGCACGGCCCCGTCCAACAGATCACCATGCGTGCCCCCAGCGAAACGCACGACAAGCCCGCCCCCCGAAGAATGCCCAAGCATCACCGTTTTGCGCCCCGCTTCTTTGGCGTCGCGGAACAATACAGCCAGATCGTCTTCCATTTGCCCGATGTAATCCACATCACCGCGCCGCACAGGGTCCGCACCGTGGCCACGCAGGGTCACAGCTTTGACCTCAGCCACATCGCGCAAACGCCAAGCCAGTTGATCAAATTGCTGCCCATGCCACCCAGATCCATGCACGATCACAATGAGCGGGCCGACCTCGCTTTTCACATGCGTCATGGGATGCGATACCCCGTCATCGCCCTGATAAGATGTGTGCGAAAATTGCGGGTCGTCTGGCACCTCAAATTGTCGCTGGAGCGTGTTGGTGAAATCCAAACCTGCGCGGTCCGGCAGTTCAATCGGGCGCTGCGATAAGATCATCCCGACCGCAATTGCCAAATAAATTGTGGCGGATGTCGCCAAAGAGACCAGTATCTTAGAAATCATGTTTCATCCAATTCGAAAATATCGTGAACGCTCACATTTAAGGTGCGCGCCAAACTCAATGCCAGCACGGTGGACGGCACAAAAACTCGGTTTTCTATGGTGTTAATTGTTTTGCGCGACACGCCCACGGCCTCTGCCAGATCGGCTTGCGTCATTCCATGTGCGGCGCGTAACGCCTTGAGGTTATTGCGCAAATCAGACATCAGCGCATCCGCCACTCGTGCAAGACGAACAACAGCAGGTATGACGACCCCATCAACGTACCAAGCACCGCAAAACCAGTGTCACGATCAAACGCAGCCGTCCCACTTAGCACAGAGACGACAACAAACAGCGCCAACGAGACCCAATATGCATGCCGTTGCGCCTTGGAATTGACCTCTCGGTGCAACTCATCGGTGGCCGCGCGGATCGCCTTGGGGCCAGCACGTGCAAAACTCGCCGAAATGATGATCCCTGACAAAATGCCCAGAACACCTGGCACAAACCATGGCATCGGGTCCGGACGTCCCTGCACAATGGCCAGCACCGCATAGGACACACAGACCAACCCCGTGAGCCCCAATAACACACTGCGCAACATAGCTATTTTTTCAGATGCCGTCATATCAGGCCCCACTTGATGAAAGTTTCAAACCGATCAGTCCGGCCACAATCAGCGCGACGGAGCCGACGCGCACGGGGCTTAGCGTTTCCCCCATGAACATCACGCCCACGATGAACGCGCCCACGGCTCCGATCCCGATCCAAACTGCGTAAGCTGTGCCCAATGGCAAATCGCGCATCGCCAAAGCGAGCAACCAAAAGCTGACCAAGGCCGCAAGCGCGGTTAGCGCGGACCACCCGGACTTAGAAAAGCCCAGCGATGCTTTCATCGCGCCCGCCCAAATCACTTCGAACACGCCTGCCAGATATAACAGTATCCACGCCATTGCTTTGCCTCGCGATGTAACCTACAGGTAACATATACGAAGCAGCAAATGTAACGTCAAGGTTACTTATTGATATTTTGCATCGCGGAATAATTTCCAACGCACTGCGTCCAAAAGTGCTTCAAAGGACGCATCGACTATGTTTGGACTGACCCCCACGGTCGACCAGGTTTTGCCCTGCCCGTCTTCATTGTCGATGATCACGCGGGTCACCGCTTCGGTGCCGCCTTGTGTGATGCGCACTTTGAAATCGACCAGCCGCATGTCCTCGACCAGTGCTTGGTAGCGCCCCAAATCTTTGGCCAGAGCTTTGGACAATGCATTCACCGGGCCGCGATCCGATCTGGCATCATCCAATGAATCCGACACCGATAGCTTCTTTTCACCGTCAACTTTCAACACCACCACGGCTTCCGACAGGCTGACCATTTCGTCACGCTTGTTTTTACGCCGCTCAACAGTGACCCGGTACCGCTTTACCTCAAAGAAATCGGGCATTTGCCCGAGTGCGTCCAGCGCCAACAGCTCGAAGCTGGCCTGCGCCGTGTCATAGGAATAGCCCTCGGCTTCGCGTTCTTTCACACGGTCCAAGATACGGCCCAATGCGGCTGTGTCGTCGCCAACATCAATCCCCGCTTCGCCCAAACGACGGCGCAAGTTTGACTGTCCTGCTTGGTTTGACATCGGGATTATGCGCGCGTTTCCGACAATACCGGGATCGATATGCTCATAGGTCGTTGGGTCCTTCAGGATCGCAGACGCGTGCAGCCCCGCCTTATGGGCAAACGCCCCAGAGCCGACATAAGCCGCTTGTTTGTGCGGCACTCGGTTCAAGATATCATCCAGCATCCGCGACGTCCGCGTCAGGTCCTGCAACCCCTCCTTTGAGATGCCGGTCTCAAACAGGCTGCAATACGGCTCTTTGAGCAAAAGCGTCGGGATGATCGCCGTCAAATTGGCGTTGCCACAGCGTTCGCCCAACCCGTTCAGCGTGCCTTGAATTTGGCGCGCCCCCGCCATCACAGCCGCCAACGATCCCGCCACAGCCATTTCAGTGTCGTTATGGGTGTGGATGCCAAGCTGGTCGCCGGGAATGCCCGCCTCAATCACGGCGTGGGTGATTTCACCGATGTCTTGGGGCAGCGTGCCGCCATTGGTGTCGCAGAGCACAATCCACCGCGCCCCTGCATCAAACGCGGCTTTCAGACAAGCAACGGCATATTCAGGGTCGGCCTTATACCCGTCAAAAAAGTGTTCCGCATCATACACAGCTTCGCGACCTTGCGCGGTGATATGCGCAAAGGAGGCACTGAGGTTTTCCAAGTTCTCGTCCTTGGTGATGCCCAACGCTTTCTCGACGTGGAACACATGCGACTTGCCGACCAAACACACAACTGGCGTGTTGGCGTTCAAAACGCCCGCGAGAACCTCGTCATTTTGCGCAGAGCGCCCAGCGCGTTTGGTCATCCCAAATGCTGTCATGCGCGCTTTGGTCTTGGGCGCGTCGTCAAAGAACGCGCTATCGGTTGGGTTCGCACCCGGCCAACCGCCCTCGATGTAATCCACGCCCAGCGCATCAAGCGCCAAAGCAATCTGGCGCTTCTCATCCGTCGAGAACTGAACCCCCTGCGTCTGCTGCCCATCGCGCAGGGTGGTATCGAAGATCGAAAGTCTGGTCTTGGTCATACCAATGCCTCCAACTTGGTGGGGTCAAAATCTGGCCCGGGCACCAAGTCCACTGTATCTTTGCTCATGCGCACTTCGACTCCGGCTTCCGCCAGTGCTTTCTTCATCGCATCCACTTTGGAGAAATCTTTCGTTTCCATAGCCGTGGCCCGCTCGGCTTTCAGGTTTTGTGAAAGATCGTACAAGTTCAAATCTTTTGGTACGGCCCATTCTGGCGGCTCATCGCCCATCAGACCTAAAAATTGCAATGAATACCGTAACGTGGTTACGTCGTCCGCCGCTGACAGTCGGTGCATCGCAGCAATTGCGCCAGCCGTGTTCAGGTCGTCGGACAGCGCTTGGACCACTGCAATGTAAGGCTCACCGACGCCAACGCCCAGCATTGCTTGCGCATACCACTTGCGTAGCGTCTTTTCCGCCTCCGCCCGCTTCTTATCCGTCCAATCCATTGGCTTGCGGTAATGCGTGCTGAGCATCACAAAGCGGATCACCTCCCCCGGCACGCCTTGGTCCAGCAAATCCCGCACGGTGAAGAAGTTGCCCAGCGATTTGGACATCTTCTTTCCCTCGACCTGTAGCATCTCGTTGTGCATCCAGATTTGCGCAGAGGCGTCCGGCCCGTCGCAAGCAACGCAATGTGCGCGTTCGTTTTCGTGATGGGGGAACAAAAGGTCTAACCCGCCGCCGTGAATGTCGAATTGTTTGCCCAGCAGCTTTCGCGACATCGCGGAGCATTCGATATGCCACCCCGGACGCCCAAAGCCCCAATCGCTTTCCCATCCCGGCTGATCAATCGTTGAGGGTTTCCAAAGCACAGAATCCATCGGGTTGCGTTTGCCTTCCCCGACTTCCCCGCGCGATCCGGCAACCATGTCCTCAACAGAACGACCTGACAAATCCCCATAGGTGATGCCATCCGTTCGCCCTTCAAAGCTATCAACAGACAAGAACCCATGCGAAGGCACGCGCGTGCTATCGAGATAGACATATTTCGTCTGTGAGTTGTGACCAATGGTGGCGGCAACCGAATAGGCGAACCCCTTCTCGATGAGTTCTGAAATCATCGTCGCCATCTCATCAATATAACCGGTCGCACGCGGTTCGGCGAGGTCGGTTTCGTGGCCCTTTATCGATGGACGCCGTGCACCCAACGCATCCATGTCGGCGTGATACCAATCGATGGTGTCTCGGGTCCGCTCTGCGATCAATTCTTCCAAGGTTCCTTCTGCCCCGGCTTCCTTGCGCGCAAGGGCTGTGGCGTTGATCTTGTCGTCCACATCCGTGAAGTTGCGCACATAGGTGACATGGTCTTGCCCGTACACATGGCGCAGCAAACGATAGAGCACATCAAACACCAACACAGGCCGCGCATTGCCTATATGTGCACGGTCATAGACAGTCGGCCCACAGACATACATCCGCACGTTCTTCGGATCGAGCGGCACCAAGTCTTGCTTGGCGCGAATGGCGGTGTTGTAAAGGCGGATCGTGGTCATAAGGTCCTCGCAACGCGGAGTGTTGGCGCGGGCCCAGCAAGTCTGATCATGAAGGAAAAGAAGAACCGGCCCGCTAAAGAATTAGCAGGTAATAATGCAGCAAATGATGCAAGTCATACGGTTCATCCCACATGGGTAGCCCTCATCGACGGGGGGCGTCAAGTGCGATTGACAAACCTGCCCGACTCACTGTCCTTGAGCACTCCAACATTTAGAAGGCACGGCCGATGATTATCTCAGACAGAATGACAGGCGTTACGGGCGGTGGCTCGGATGGGTGGGACTTGTTTTTAAAGGCCCGCGCTATGATCACTGAGGGCATCGCGGTGACCGAGTTGACGATTGGCGAACATGACATCGGCACGGCTGCACCTGTGTTGCAAGCCATGCACGAAAGTGCTTTGGGCGGGCACACAGGTTATGCAATGGTGCCCGGCACGGACGCGTTACGCGACACTGTGGCCGCGCGTGTTCAAGCCCGCACAGGTGTGCCCACGACGCGTGCCAATGTGATGATCACCCCCGGTGGGCAATCCGCCTTGTTTGCCACCCATGCTGCTGCGTGCGACCCCGGTGACACTGCGCTTTTTATCGATCCTTTTTATGCCACCTATCCCGGCACCATTCGCGGCGTGTCTGCTGTGCCACGTGCTATTCCCAGCCGTGCGAAAGATGCCTTCCAACCGCGCAAGGCCGATCTTGAAGCCGCCGCAAAAGGTGCGCGGTCTTTGTTGGTCAATTCCCCCAACAACCCGACAGGCGTGGTCTATACAAAGGTCACCCTGCAAGGCATCGCTGAGGTTTGTCAGGACAATGACCTCTGGCTGATCTCTGACGAGGTCTACGACACGCAAGTTTGGGACGTGGAACATATCTCCCCGCGGGCTTTGCCGGGTATGGCAGATCGTACAATGGTTGTGGGCTCTATGTCCAAGAGCCACGCGATGACAGGATCGCGCTGCGGTTGGGTTGTCGCGCCAGAGGCTGTGATAGACCACCTGATTACATTCGCGACGCACACAACTTATGGCGTCCCCGGCTATATTCAGGATGCGGCTGTGTTTGGCCTAAACCAAGGCGACGCCTTTGAAGCTGACATTGCCGCCCCCTTCCGCCGTCGCCGGGATCTGGCGCAAGACATTATCGCAGCACAAAACACAGTTGGTCTGATCCCATCTGGTGGCGCGATGTATTTGATGCTTGATATCCGTGCCACGGGCCTGAGCGGTGATGACTTTGCTGACGCCCTACTGGAGACGCACAAGATCGCCGTGATGCCCGGTGAAAGCTTTGGCACCGCAGCCGCGGGTCATATCCGCGTGGCGATGACGATTGGGGACACCAAGTTCACAGCCGCCTTACAGACGTTGTGTACGTTTGCAGGGACGCTGGCCACTTAAACAAGCGCGCACGCTTTGGGCTTTGGGCTTTGATGGCCTTTTAGGTCTGGCCCCGTGTAAAGACGGATGGCCTAAGCGGTTTCCCCCGCTTTGGTCACCCCTTATGTGTAAATTTACGCAACCAGTGATACGAGCCATTGTTACGGCTAAAGCTGGGGCAATCATTGATGCGTAAGAATATCCTCCTGATCAGTATGGATGATGCGATATCGTATTGGCATTACCGTAAGGTCTTTGGGAAAAGTCTAGAGACGCCCAACTTGGATCGGATATGCGGGCAGTCTGCTGCGTTTCATTCCGCGTATTGCCAAGCGCCGTTATGCGGGCCGTCACGCGCGAGCTTTATGTCTTCGCGTACCCCGCATGACACAGGCGTGTTTGATAACCGCACCAATATTTTTGATGTCTTATCCCCCAAAGAGATGTGGTCCCACCAGCTGCGCGACAACGGGTATTACTGTTCGTCTGGCGGCAAGGTTCACCACAAGTTTCGCCCCCTGCCTCAAGATGTGCATGAGGTTTTATATGACGATGAACCCAAGCACTTCCGCATCGATATCCGGCTCCCCCAAAAGAAGTCACAGGTTAGATTGGGTGGCCATGCAGCGGGATTGGCGACAACGGACCGCGAGGATGATGGGTATTACTATGATGCGCATTCCTCTGCGTCCTTTGCCAAATTCCTCGACGCTTATGACGACGACCGCCCCTTTTACCGAGAGGTTGGCTTCTTTGGGCCACATGGTCCTTTCATCACCCCGCTGCGCTTTAAGAAATTATATCGCCTGTCCGACCTCAAGCAGCCCAAAGCTTGGGCCGACGGTTATGACCAAAACGCTTTTGCCGAGGAAAACATCAAACCCAACTTCAACACCAAGAAGACAAGGTATTGGAAGCAAAGTGTGCGCAATTACTTTTCTGCGTTCAGCCATGTGGATCATCACATTGGCAAGGTTTGGGACGCGCTCAAACAATCGCGCCACGCGGGGACCACGCTTGTGGTCATCCTTGCAGATCATGGCTTTCACTTGGGTGAAAAGAACAGGTTCCGAAAAACATCGCTTTGGGAACAGGTTTCGCGGGTGCCGCTGATTATTCACGACCCCGACAATCCCGCCCCCCGAGAGATCAAAGATCCGGTCGCGTTGTTGGATGTGGGCAAAACTGTTCTTGATTATGTTGACGTCCCCCCCTTGGATCAACATCGCGGGGTTTCCCTGCGGCCCCTTATCGAAGGGCGCGATATCAAGGCTCGGGTCGTGCCCACCTTCCATCGGGGCAGCATCGGTATCCGCAAAGGCAACCATCGTCTGATCCGTTATGAAGATTGCGGATTTGAACTGTTCGATCTCAAGCGTGACTGGTGGCAGTTGAAGAACCTTGGTTCTGAGCATCCCGCCTTCGCAGACCTGATGCCCGCCTTGGTGACCTGCGCGCGCGACAATGGGTTGGACATTCCGGCGACAGCCTAACACACAACTTAGAACGCAGATGCAGCTTACCGGACCGGGTCGCACGCTGACTTGGCGATTGCTTAACACTGCCGCGCTAAAACCGCCCCCGTGATCACACCACGCGGATGCGAGTTTTAACTAATGACCTCCCCGCATAACAGGCAGATGGATTAACCCCCAAGTTGCACAATGTTGCGCCCAAGGTTTTCCTTAGGTGGCACATCCATCGCAGACCATGCGAGCTCGCAGCCCTGTTTCTTTGGCTCAAGATACATCACAAATTCGTTGGCAGCCTGCCGGGATCACATCCCGATGCGGGCCAAAGATGCGCCCGAAAGCGCACCTTCTTTTTGTGTCTTCCGAGCGGGCCGCTTAGAAGCGCAATCCGCCGCGCAACGAGATGCTGGTGGCATCTGCGTTCACGCCAGAGCCGCCAATATCTTCGAAGCGATGTCTCAGAACTTCACCGCCAACATAGAAGCGGTCGTTGATTTGATAGGCCGCACCGATCCCGCCAAACGCGCCCGTGTCACTGCCCAAGGATGTGTCAACTTCTGCCGCACCCGCCGTTGCGTAAATCAACGTTCGGCCCAGATCGTACCCACCACGCAGTTTCAAGCGTGTGACGCTGTCTGCTGTTGCAGCCCCGCCCAGATCGATATCGGTGCCATCGAATTCAAGTTCACCCCCGACAACAAAGCGCCCAAAGTCATAGTCATACCCGCCATGTAATCCATAAGTGATGTCATCGCCGCCAGCGGTCCCTGAGCCGTCAATATCAAGCGAACCAAGCCCAAGACCCACATAACCGCCAGTCCAGTCCCCGCCAAAGGTCGTCACGGGCTCTTGTGGGGCAACCGCGACCGGGGCCGTTTCAATGACCGCTGGCTCAGCACTGCCCGCGAAGGCAGGGGCGCTAAAGGTTGTGCACGCAGCCAGCATACCCAGAATGGAAACGCGGGTTTTCCCCTGAGACGCTTTAACGAAAGGTCCTGATGTTTGACGGGTCTTCGACACGAATTTATCCAAAGTGGTTTTCATTGTGTTGTCCTTTTCTTCACCTGTATGCGCGCTGCTGTTTCAGAGTTGCGCAGCACGCTATGACCATCAGCTAGGCATCTTCTTTGCGTCTTCCTACTCACACCCGTGTGTTGCGCCGTTGTTCGGCGCGTCCTCGCCAAAATCAAAAACGCGCGGGCAAAAAGTTGCGTGCCACGATGGCGCGCGCGCCCTCAACAGGCCGGTTTTCGCCCGTTAACGCGTCGGAACCGGCATGGTCCATTTGCGACACAAGGTCGGAAACAGATCAGACCGGACCTATTTGTCTTGGTTTTGTGGTCCCAAGGGAGCGCGCAAATGGTTCAAGCAGAGCTTTGCAAAATCAGTTTGGTGATCCGCACCATTGGTGCAGAGCGTGGACGTGCCGCGCGTGGTCGGCCCGGCCAAGGGTAACAAAACACCGTCACCCTTTACCCGACATCCCTCAGACAGATGAGGTCCCCATGACAGATCAATCCCCCTCCCGCGCGCCCACACGAGGCGGCGGTCGCGCGGCCCGTCGCGCCGCCCGCGCCGCTGCTTTGCCAGATCATATGCGCCCTGTGCGTCCCGGCATGCCCGGCGGCAGCTATGGCCCGCTCAGCGATACCGACATTCAACGCATCCACCACGCGGCCCTCGACGCCTTAGAACAGATCGGCCTTGCCGACGCCCCGGCCTCTGGCATCGCCTATATGACCGGTGCGGGCGCGATACTGGGCGAAGACGGACGCATACGCTTTCCCCGCGCGCTGATCGAAGACACCATCGCCAAGGCCAACCGCTCGATTACATTGTTTGCCCGCGATCCCGCGCATGATCTCGATCTGTCAGGCACCAAGGTGCATTACGGCACCGCCGGGGCAGCCGTGCATCTGGTAGATGTAAAGGGGCGCGACTACCGCGAATGCGGGGTGCAAGATTTGCATGATGCCGCGCGGATCGTGCAACAGCTCGACAACATACACTTTGTGCAACGCCCCATGGTTGCGCGCGACATTCCTGACAATCGCGAGATGGACTACAACACCGTCTATGCCTGCTCTGCGGGCACCACCAAACATATCGGCACCTCTTTCACCGAACCCGATTACGTCGATGACGCGCTCAACATGTTGCATCTTATTGCGGGCGGTGAAGACAAGTGGCGCGAACGGCCGTTTATGTCGAACTCCAACTGCTTTGTGGTGCCGCCGATGAAATTCGCCACCGAAAGCTGTCTTGTGATGGAACGCTGCATCGCGGGCGGCATGCCTGTCTTGTTGTTGTCAGCCGGCCAAGCCGGCGCCACCGCCCCAGCCCCGATTGCGGGCGCCATTGTGCAAGCGGTCGCGGAATGTTTGGCGGGTCTTGTTTATGTCAACGCGATCAAGCCTGGCCACCCAGCCGTCTTTGGCACATGGCCGTTTGTGTCGGATTTGCGCACAGGCGCTATGTCAGGGGGATCGGGCGAACAAGCCTTACTGACAGCGGGCTGCGCACAAATGCACCGCTTTTATGACTTACCGGGGGGCGCGGCTGCGGGAATTGCGGATGCAAAGCTACCCGATATGCAAGCAGGCTGGGAACAGGCCATGTCCAACGTTATGGCAGGCATGGCCGGGTTGAACATGGTCTATGAGGCTGCGGGTATGCATGCGTCCCTACTGGGATTTTGCCTAGAGAGCCTGATCCTTGGCGATGATCTGATCGGCCAAGCCTTGCGCTGTGTGCGCGGCATCGAAGTGACTGAAGACAATGTCAGCTTAGAGACCATTCGCGAAACCTGCATTGGCGGTCCCGGCCATTATCTTGGGTCGAGCCAAACCTTGGCCTTGATGCAAACTGAATACATCTATCCCGCACTTGGGGACCGCACGAGCCCGAAAGAATGGGCGGAACTGGACAAACCGGACTTGATCGACAAAGCGATTGCTAAGAAGAATGAAATTCTGAGCACCGCGTCCTCGGCCAATTTCGACCCCGCCATTGATGCGGCGATCCGAGCGCAGTTTAACATCCACCTGCCCCTGTGATCACGGGGCGCAGCAAGGGCACGATCAAACGTGACACCACAGTTTCGCCCGGCCCAACACGGCGACGCCGCAGCACTTGCGGCGTTGTCCATCCAAGTGTGGATCGGCACATACCTTAAGCGTGGCATCGCGCAGAGCTTTGCGGACTATGCGCTGGCCACCTACACAACCGCACATATGGAAGCGCTGATCGCGGACCCGCGCCAGCTGATGATTGTGTCGTTAAATGAAGACGGCTTAGACGGCTACGTGCGGGCAACGCTCGACGCATCCCCGCCCGAGGCAAACACGCCACCCGGCGCATTGCCCGGCCCACACGCCGAAATTGCCACATTATACGTACAGCCCCGCCACCACGGCACAGGGCGCGGCACCGGGTTATTGGCGCAAATCCGATTAGCCTGTCGCGCACGCGGGATGCAGGCGATCTGGTTGACAACCAACTCAGAAAACACGCCTGCAATCGCCTTCTATCACGCCTATGGGTTCACCCATCTTGGCCAAACCAAATTCTGGATAGGGGAAGACGGCTATCCAAATGATGTCTTTGGCCTAACGCTAACCCCGGTCCACACCGGGGTATGAAGGAATGCTTTTATAATGCGCGGTCCGACCCTGGGGGGTATGTCGGACCGCGCGCCCCCACCCGACGGAGACTGCGCAGTGGTCGCAAAACCTGTGGGCCACGCAGCCCCGCCGAATGCGATATGGGTGTTAGCCGTCGGTGGGTGCCGTCGGCATAACCCCTGCTTCTTCCGCAGCCGTGACTTCGCTGGAATCCAGCGCGCCATCTGCGTTCAAGTCCATCGCAGAAAACCCGTCGCTTGATACATCAGGGTAAACCGCCTGCACCTCATCAATGGTCAGAACGCCATCGCCATTTGCATCCACAGCAGAAGCCGTTTCACTCATGGCATACGCTGATGTTGACAGCAGAAGGGCAGCAAGTGTCGCGTGAATGGTATATTTGGTCATAGTGTTTACTCCGATTTTAGTTATTGTGCTCGAAGGCGCTCGACTGGCCCCTTCACAAGGTTAGACGCGCAAAACACGCTCAGCGTCCCTGCCCGAATGCGAATGCGGCGCTCGGGCAAGGCTCTGCCGATCTGAGCCCAGCACACGAGCGAAGCGTCGCCAAAAAAGAGCGCAAGCCTGCCATCGGCGGGTTTCCCCGGGATTTACACATTTTTCGAGAGGTGCTGACTAAGGGTCCAGACCCTAATTAGGATCCTACCATGACCCTTCACAGCCCCTTCCCCACCGAACCCAGCCCCCATTCAAACAGCACATTAGAAGCCCTATTGCCGCGGCTATTGCGCCGAGCCCGCGCCCTAAGCCGCTGTCCCGCCTTGGCAGAAGACCTCGCACAGGACTGCGCGTTAAAGTTATGGACCTGCCTGAAGCGTGGCGATCAGATCGACGATCTAGAAGCCTATGCCATGATCACCTTGCGCCACCTGTCTGCCTCTCGATGGCGGCGCGACAGTGCGATGCAAACCGAAGAGCTTGATGAGACCAGCGCCACCACAGAACCCAACGCCCTTCCACGTTTGATGCTAGCAGATGTGCAAGACGCGATTACCCACCTGCCCGAGGACCAAGCCGCCTTGATGAGCCGCGTCGCAGATGGCGAGACCAGCCCAGCCATTTTGGCCGCCGAATTTGGGGTGCCCAAAGGCACGGTCATGTCACGGTTGTCGCGCGCACGCGCCCGCCTTCGAGATTGCGGGCCGGACGAATTGTGACGCGGGTTGGCGATGCAATGATTGGGGTTTCGCCACGGAATGCCGATTTCGCGCGCGCGAGAAAAATAAGCGGGGATTGTTCACGTATGTGTGGTTTTCCTCAAGTAGCTAGGCACATCGTTAACTTTCGGTTAACATTAATGGCAGGCAGATTCGCCTCTTTTTCCATTTTCCCCTTATTTTTCAAGTTTTTAGGTCCGACCCGGACCCAATTGCCACATTCTTGCCGCATTTGCTCCCTAAGAAGGCCGGGATGGAGTGTGAAAACACACCCATCCAAAAGCCAAAAAGGCGAGGCAGGCAGGCAATGACGACACAGGCAGACGCACCCATGGTGCGCCCCCTAGAGGAGTCCGATCGTGACCAATGGTCAGGTCTATGGCACTCTTATCTTGAATATTATGAGACAACCGTCTCGCCCGAGGTGTACGACACAACCTTTGCACGGTTACTCAGCACCGATCCAAACAGCTTTAACGGGCTGGTCGCGCAGCAAGGCGAACGCCTTGTCGGACTGACGCACTACCTGTTTCACGACCATGCTTGGAAGATCGAACGCGTTTGCTATCTGCAAGACCTATATGCCGAGCCGGATGTGCGCGGCACTGGAATTGGACGCAAGCTGATCGAGGCCGTCTATGCCGCCGCAGACGCGCAAAAAGCCCCGTCCGTCTATTGGCTCACACAGGATTTCAACACGACAGCGCGCAAGCTTTATGATCGGATCGGGGCGCTATCACCCTTTATCCGATATGGTCGGGTGCTCCCCTGATGCGGAAATTTGTGCTGCCGCTGGCGTTACTGCTCAACGCATGTGCCCCTGTCACCCCGTTAATTGCCACCACAGAAGCGCCCACGCGCGCCGACACATCCTTTGCCAAGACCGGCTCTGGGTTGCCGCCGATGAAAACCTTCGGCGCGCCGCAAAACCAACCCACGCAGATTTCAAACAACGACCTTGCCTTGGATGTCATGGAGCTGAGCTTCCAATTGGAATCCGGCCGTGAATTGCCCATCTTGACGCGGTTCGAACACCCGATCTCTGTGCGTGTCACAGGACGCCCACCTGCCTCGCTTGGGCCAGACCTGACCAAGCTGATTTACCGCCTGCAATCAGAAGCTGGGATCGATATCTCACGCACCAACCGCGTAGACGCCAACATCACAATCGAGGCCGTATCACGCGCCGACATCCGGCGCGCCCTGCCCAAAGCTGCGTGCTTTGTCGTGCCCAACATCTCGTCGATCCGTGAATACAAATCAGCGCGGCGCACCCCCAAGACCAATTGGACCCTGTTAAAAACGCGTGAAAAGCTGGCGATCTTCCTGCCCAATGATGCATCCCCGCAAGAAGTGCGCGACTGTTTGCATGAAGAACTTGCGCAAGCCATCGGGCCGCTCAACGATCTCTATCGCCTGCCCGACTCTGTGTTCAACGACGACAACGTGCACACGGTCCTGACCGGTTTTGATATGATGGTGCTGCGCGCCTATTATGATCCGACGCTGCGTTCGGGCATGACACGCGGGCAAGTCGCCTCGCGATTGCCATCCATCTTGGCCCGCATCAATCCCGTCGGAGAAAACCTTCCCGGTCAATTCACAACGCGCACCCCGCGCGCCTGGAGCCAAGCCGTGCAAACCGCGCTCGGACCCGGCGCCACCACACGTGAACGGCGCGCCGCCGTGACGCGCGCTTTGGAAATCTCGACCGCGATGGGTTGGCAAGATCACCGCGCCGCCTTTGCCCATTATGCAGCAGGCCGTTTGGCGCAATTGAACGATCCCAAACGCGCGCAAGCCCATTTCCAACAAGCAGACGCGTATTACTCACGTGCCCGCGGAACATCCTTGCACCGCGCCTATGTCGCCACACAACTCGCAGCCCATGCGATTTCAGAAGGCGACGGGGAACGTGCCCTGTTGATCCTAAACAAACATATCGATGTCGCCACAAAAGGTGAAAACGCCGCCCTGCTCTCTACGTTGTTATTGCTGCAAGCCGAAGCGTTGGACCTGACGGGCGAATATGACAAAGCACGCTCTGTGCGGCTGGACAGTCTTGGCTGGGCACGCTACGGGTTCGGCCCGGATTGGGCGGTACGTGCAAAACTGCGCGAAATCTCTGCTCTTAATCCAAGCAAGGGACAAAGTGGTTAAGCACAACCGCTAAACCAAGCGTGTAAAAGGGGCGACAATGTTTGCAATCGGGTTCGGCATCGGCGCAGTTCTTGGCGGCTGGAACGCCTATCGCCGCAAAGGCAATCTGGCTGACATCCTGCAATACGTCGCGGGATATGGCATCGCGTGCGGCCTTTTGTTTATGTTTGTCACCATCCTTTACCTACGTCTATTTGCATAAAGCGCGCCGCGTTTGATCAGCGTCGCTGGCGCCCAAACAAGATCGGCACGTAACGTCGCGTGTCGAGCACTGGAAACGCGCGTCAAGGCACGGTACTTACAGGGCAGTTCACTTCGCGAGGCCCCATGTTCCTGCCCTTCTTCGAGCACCTGCGTAAATCCGGCGTCCCCGTGTCACTGCGCGAATTCCTATCCTTCCTTGAGGGCCTGAAAACCGGGCTGGCCACCTATGACCCCGAGGCCTTCTATTACCTCGCGCGGGTCAGCATGGTGAAAGACGAGCGCAACATCGACAAGTTCGACCGCGCCTTTGCCGCCGCTTTTGACGGGCTTGAAAACATCTCGATGGAGCAAGTTCTGGAAGCCGTGGACATCCCTGCCGACTGGCTGGAGAAAATGGCCGAAAAGCATCTATCCGAAGAAGAACGCAAGGAAATTGAAGCGCTTGGCGGGTTCGACAAGTTGATGGAGACGCTCAAAGAGCGGCTAAAAGAGCAAGAAAAGCGCCATCAGGGCGGCAGCAAATGGATCGGGACCGCCGGGACGTCGCCCTTTGGGGCCTATGGGTACAACCCCGAAGGCGTGCGGATCGGGCAAAAGGAAAGCCGCCACCAACGTGCCACGAAAGTCTGGGACAAACGCGAATTCAAGAACCTTGATGACACCGTTGAGCTTGGCACCCGCAACATCAAAGTCGCGCTGAAACGGTTGCGGCGATGGGCGCGCGACGGGGCCGCAGAAGAGCTTGATCTGGACGGAACCATTCGCGCCACAGCCGAGAACGGCTATCTGGATGTGAAAACCCGGCCCGAGCGGCGCAACGCTGTAAAAGTGCTGTTATTCCTCGATATCGGCGGATCAATGGACCCGCATGTGAAGCTCGTGGAAGAGTTATTTTCAGCCGCGAAATCGGAATTCAAGCATTTCGAGCACTTCTATTTTCACAACTGTCTTTATGAGGGCGTGTGGAAAGACAATCGGCGGCGGTGGGACGCGCAGACCTCTACCGAGGAAATCATGCGCACCTATGGCCCTGATTACAAAGCGATCTTTGTCGGGGATGCCAGCATGTCGCCCTATGAGATCGCCTATCCGGGGGGGGCAAACGAGCATTGGAACGCGGAAGCCGGAAGCACATGGCTGGCGCGCGCGCGCGATCAATGGAGCGCGAACCTATGGCTCAACCCGGTGCCCGAGAACTACTGGAGCTACACCCATTCGATCCAAATGGTGCAAGAGATATTCGGCGCGGACCGCATGGTGCCAATGACGCTTGAGGGGTTATCGAGGGGGATGCGGGCGCTTAGTCGTTAACGTGGCTATCAATCTCATCTTTTGATGAAACAGATGGATCCATCGCCGACATCTCGTTTTCCGAAGAGTGTTTTTTGATGTAAAACGCAGCTATTGTTTTTAGCGATCGCATCTGTGACGCCCGAACAACTTTGGTCTTTTAGACACGCATCCTGACATTTGGAGGAATCAGTTTGCCCGATTAGTCGCCATTCGTGGTTCGATGCCCCTACTTCTAAGCACTGGCCCTGACCAAAAAAGACCAACTCCGGTTGAGCTTCATTGATAATAATGGGTTCTTCTAGAGGTATTATCGCTGGACTTTCTTGCTGTTGGCTTTCCGTTTGCGGTGCAGCTTTCCAGCCCCATTGATACAATGAAACACCCAACAAAAGCACCACCATCGATCCGACGATCCACAATGGGCTCATGCGGGTTTCAGAGGGTTTGGTTTTTTTGTTGCCTGTTTTTTCAGGAGCGATGTGTTCGGGCGGAGTTGGAGTATCTATAGGGACTTGCGTCTTAGATACGGCTTGTGTTGCAGACGTTTCTACGTCTTCGTCCTTATCAACGTCAGACGAAGAGGCAACCGCCCTCATCAGCCCTTCCAACTCAGAAGTCAGCCGACCATCCACAATCCCGGCGAATTGTGCGTGGGTGATTACAATGGCATTGCGGCGCACAAGGGCGTGCATGCTTTCGGGCAGCGTGTCGCGCGTTGGCATGTCTGCGCCGTCAAGCAGCACGGGGATCACCGGAATATCAGGGCGGCGTAGGGCTGCTTCGATTTCGATGCGGACAAAATCATCTGGGTTCTGCAACCGGTCCGTCATGCTCAACCAGCCCTGCCCAATCAGGACAAGTTGCACACGGCACTCACCAACTTTCGCATCAATATATTCAGCAAAATCAACACCAAGCGGAATCGCATCCACGTCAAAGAACAACTGCCCCTGGTCGAAATTACGCTCAAGGCGGTCATGCAGACGACCCGCTGCATTGCTGTCAGGGCCACGGCGGTAGCTGATGAAAATATTTCCGTCCGTCACGTCTTTTGCCCCTAAATCCGGCCTACTGTCTGAATGGTTAAACCTTAGCGGGAAGAGTGCCTTAGCGGCAAGGAAATCTTCACATGTTTGGGGCGCAGAACTGGCGACAATGGTCTTCAAACGCGGGTATGTCGCATCCCGATGCGCCACAGTGTGTGTGGTTGTTTTGACGACATTGTCCGTTACACTCGCGCCATGAACACAGCCCCTATGACGTCCATCAATCTTGCTGACTTCGCCGCGGACCCCTACCCTGATCTGGCGCGGATGCGGGCGCAGTCGCCGATCACCTTTGTGCCCCAGCTTGACGCCATTTTGATGACCAAGCGCGATGACATCCACCGCTATGAAAAACAGATCGATCTGTTTTCCTCGGATCAGCCGGGTGGGTTGATGACCGTGCTCATGGGACAAAACATGATGCGCCGGGATGGTGACGATCACATGCGGCAACGCAAAGCGCTGTTTCCGGCCTTGAGCCCGCGTACCGTGGCGCAGCATTGGAAGCCAATCTTTGAACGCGCCACGCATCACGTGATCCAAACGTTAAGATCGCGCGGGTCCTGTGATCTTGTGACCGATTTTGCGATGCCCATATCCGCACAAGCCCTCAAGGCGATCACCGGGCTTACAGACATGACGGCCTTAGAAATGGACGACGTGAGCCAAGCGATGATCGACGGATGCGCCAATTATGCAGGGGACGCGCACATTGAGGCGCGCTGCCACACCGCGACCCAATTGATCGACGCGCATATCAGCCAATCCGCTCATGCGCCCGCACCGCGATCTGCGTTGCAAGTTCAACAAAGTGCGGGATTAGACGAGGCCGACATGCGCGCCAACATAAAACTGATCATTTCGGGCGGGCAAAACGAACCACGAGACGCGATTGCGGGCACTGTGTGGGCATTACTAAGCCATCCCGAGCAATTGCAACTTATCAAGGCCGGCACAGCCAGCTACGCGGACGCATTTTACGAATATGTCCGGCTGCATTCCCCGATTGGTATGTCGCCGCGCCGCGTGACACGAGACGCGGCCATTTCTGGCATCTCGATCCGCGCCGAGAGCCGGATGTTCTTTATGTTCAATTCGGCCGGACGGGATGAGGATTACTTCGCATCCCCTGATCGCTTTGACATCACGCGCAATACCTCTGCCGCCATTCCATTTGGCGCGGGACCACATTTTTGCGCAGGAGCTGCCGCGTCGCGTTGTTTGATAACAGAGGTCGCCTTGCCGATGTTATTCGCAGCACTTCCAGAGTTGGAACTTGACGGGGAGGTTTACATGCAAGGTTGGGCCTTTCGCGGACCTTTATCTGTGCCTGTGCGCTGGAAACCATGACCCATCTGCCCCATATCTAGGGTATGATAAAATTTGCCCCCATTTTGCTTGCTCTGGTCTATGGGCTTGTGTCGTATCGGTTTTCTGCGTGGCGTTTGGCAAAAACGTTGGATGAGCAATCCACCGAATTGGCAGACCCGATATTGAAGGGCTTTTGCGATCAATTGGCTGGCGCATTGGAATTGCCGCGGATCAAGGTCCACATCTATGAAACCGAACCAATTAATGGGTTGGCAGCACCTGACGGGCGCATCTTCATAACGCGCGGACTGTACAACAAGTTTCTTGCGGGAGACGTTTCTGCGGAAGAAATCACAAGCGTTATCGCACATGAATTGGGCCATATGGCTTTGGGTCATTCGCGCAAACGTATGATCAGTTTTTCAGGGCAAAATGCCCTGCGCACCGCTTTTGCGATGGTATTGAGTCGGTTCATCCCGTTTGTGGGGGGATGGATTGCAGATGGCTTGACCACGTTGATGATGGCACGTTTATCGCGAAAGGATGAGTTCGAAGCAGATGCGTACGCCGCAGCCTTACTGCATAAGGCCGGGATCGGTGTCGCGCCGCAAAAGACACTTTTTGCAAATCTAGAATCTCTCAACAAAGGAAATACCGGGGCGAAACCTGCTTGGTTATTGCATCATCCCAAAACCCATGACCGAATTGCGGCTATTGAAAAACTAGAACGCAAATGGGGCGTTCCGGGAGAAGCGGAATAGCCGAATTAACTGATTTTCAAATATTTTTGAGTACTGCTTCCCAGGACCTTAGTTTACTCGGACAATTTTTCAAATGCATATCAAGTTTCTATTCGCTTTATTGTTCAACCTGATAGCCGTTTTGACTTTATTTTCCGCTTCGAAATTGAGCGCTGGTGCAAACGATCCGCGCAACGCCACGCAAAAAATCTCCACATCCATTGCACAAGCAGCCCTTGTTGCCGGTATGGCCGAGACCGCTTGTTTTGCCATGACAGGCGTCGATCGCAAACGATCACAAGATGCAGCGCGCGAATACATGGACAATTTTTCTACCGTGCTCGCAGGATTAAGGGACGGGCATGAATGGTTGGGTCTGTTGCCCGAAACCAATGACGTGACACGTCAGAAGATCGATGCGACTGAGGACGTATGGCGCAGGTTCAAACCAGTTGTCGAGCAGATAATAAACGGGGATTACCACTCCGTGGTGGTGCATCAGTTGATCGAACAACATTCTGTTATTGAAGCGCAATCCGATGAGCTGGCAGAAGTCATCGTGTCGCAATACCAAAGCGATGCCATGACCGACGCTTTGCGCCGTGGTTTGATCGCTGCAGGCAAACATAGAATACTGTCGCAAAATGTTATCACCGAACTGTGTTTGGTCATGTTCGACGTCGGCGGTCCAGAGATGAAGGCGCAATTGGCCATGCATCTGGCCGAATTTGAAGCCGGTTTCATTCGATTGTCCGAAGGAGCAGCCGATATCCCCCCTGCCCCCAATGCCCGTGTGAAACGCAACTATCGGACAGCCAGTTTGTTTTGGGAAAAGATGAACCCGGTCTTTAAAGACGTCATTTCCGGAAAACCCGTGGACGTTGCGTCGTTGAAAAAGGCAATGAAGTACAACAAGTCGGTCTTGAAGCAATTGAATCAAGCTGTCGAAGGGTATTTGCAATAGCGACTGTCACCTTATCCGGTCTTGGAATTGCAAAAGACCGGCACAAAAGCGATGCCGCTCTTATTGAAATGACGATGCCAACTTAGCGACCAAGCGCCTTTCCCAACCGTGGCAACCGCGCCTTTTTCATCAGCGCGCGCATGTCCCAATCTCGACCGGACAAATGCTGTGCTTGGTGCAATACATTGGCACCAACTGCGTCCATTGCATCCGCGTTGTCGAGCCAGAATTGGTACAATACCGCATCAGGATCAATCCGCGTCAGCCCTTCTTCGTGAAGGATATTCTTGGGAAAATCTTTGGCATTCAGGGTCACAATACGATCCGCAGAGCCAGCAATAGCAGCGGCCAAGACATGGATATCCGCTGGGTCAGGCAACCACAGACGCGCTTCGAGCGTCGGGGGATACGAGACTTCCGCCTTTGGGAAGTCGGACCGAAGCACCGCGATTTCACCACGGGCTTGGACCTCTTGAAGGGGGTCACGCTTGCGGGCGGCGCGGGCCCATTCCTCCAAAAGACGTTCTGACCAGAGCGGAACAAACAAATCGGCCTTTGCCGCACCAATCAGCATCTCGCGCATCACCGTTGGGTACAGAACGCAGGCGTCCAACAGCAGCTTCATAGCGAAAAGAACAGCGCCTTAAGATAGCCCGTTTCTGCCATATGCGGCATTTGAGGGTGATCAGGCCCGGCAAAGCCTGTGTGGATCACGCGCCCCGTGCGATCCGCCCGGCCAATGCCGCGCGCGCACGCGGCACGAAACTTATCCAAAGTGGCCGCATGCGAACAAGAACACAGCACCAAGGTGCCGCCCTCTTTGACCAAGGGGGCCGCCAAACGCGCCACACGTTCATAAGCGCGCAACCCAGCTTCCAGCGCTTTCTTTGAGGGCGCAAAGGAAGGAGGATCACAAATGACGACATCGAACTGCGCGCCCTCTTCGGCAAGAGCGGTCAATACTGAAAACGCATCGCCGCGCCGCGTGGAGAAACGATCTTGCACACCCATCTGTTCAGCGCCCTCTTCGGCCAAAGCAAGGGCCGCCGCGGAGCCGTCCACACTGATCGCAGACTTGGCGCCACCCGCGAGGGTCGACAGGGCAAAACCGCCAACATGGGAAAACACATCCAGCACATCCGCATCTTTTGCCAGATTCGCAGCAAACGCATGATTGGGTCGTTGGTCGTAAAACAGACCGGTTTTCTGGCCACCAATCAGGTCGGCCATATAAGTTGCGCCATTCATCGGGATCGGCAACGGCGCGTCGGGCGTGTCTCCGAGCAGGGTCATTGCAACGTCATCAAGCCCCTCCAATGTGCGGCTTCGCCCGCCTGCATTCTTGAGGATCACCTGAACGCCCGTCACAGCAGCCAACGCCGCCACCATAGGATCAAGGTGCACTTCCGCCCATGCCGCGTTTGGTTGCAACACCGCCGTGTCACCAAAACGGTCAATGATCACACCCGGCATATCGTCGGCTTCTGCGTTGATAAGACGGTAGAAAGGTACATCAAACAAGCGCTCACGCAACGCCAATGCGCGGCGGAACCGCAGTTCAAACCACGCTTGGTCGATCACAGCTTCCAGATCGCGGTCCAAAATGCGCGCCATAATCCGCGACTCGCAATTGATCGCAGCCAAGCCAATCGGTTGGCGCCCTGCATCTTCAAGGATCGCCAAGCTGCCCGGCGTCAGGGCTTTTGTGCGACGGTCGGTCACCAAGTCACTGTCAAACACCCATAACGCACCATGGCGCAGCGCGCGCGCATTGGCTTTGGGTTTCAGGCGGACGACGGGGCGGTTGGATACATCATTCATAACTCGCTGCTCTATGCGGGTTTGAGCCGTAGATAAAGCCCAATGGCGCACAAGTTATGGTCTGGTTCGACTACGCCATCCGCCACGCCTGCGCGGTTTGTCCATGGCGCCAAGCCCTTCCGTCATCACTTCAGTCATCGGGTGATCCGGTTGAGACCTGCCATATTGCGCCAAAAGCGCTTCAAGTTCGGGTTTGGTGTCTTGATCCACCGGTAAGCTCAGCGCCCAATCCAGAAAAATCGTTCGGCATTCGGATTTGGTAATGCCATCCATGCGATAGGATTCGAAGATCAGCCCCTTAGGGTCATGTGCATCGCCTTTTTTCATGTCTCCACCCCATCCTCACATATCCGCGTCAACACCGCATCAATCGCATCCGCCGCACGCGTTTGGCCCACATGCAGCGTCTCTTGCAGGCTCTCAAGCGACGTTTGCCCTGTTATTCGCAACAATGCCTCACGTCCACTCGGCCCCAAGGCGTCTGCTGTGTGCAATGCCGGTGACAACAGCCGCCCTGCCAATTGCACGTGCCACAAAAGTGCATGTTGATCCGCCAAATCGGTCGCCGCAGCCTGAGCGAGCACTTGAGCTGCCACCAAAGCGTTCAACCCCGAGGCCACATCCCGCGTTGGCAAACCAAACAAGACTAGACCCATTTGCGCGAGCAACTCAATATCCTGCATCCGCCCGCCCCCAGCTTTGATATCAAGCCATCCTGCAGACGGTTTGGCCGCCGCGATGCGGTTGCGCATCTCGATGACGTCGCCGGCGATCTGTTTCGGATCGCGTTTCATGGCCAGCAGCTCACAGCGGAACGTTTCGACATCTTGGGCAAGATCATCAGGTCCCGCGATCACCTGCGCGCGCGACAAGGCAAGATGTTCCCATGTCCACGCATCACATTGTTGGTACTCACGAAACCCAGCGAAATTTGTCGCCACCGGCCCTTGGTTCCCCGAAGGGCGCAGGCGCATATCGACCTCGTATAAGCGCCCTTCGGACATCGGCGCAGAAATCGCTGTGATCAAAGCTTGGGTTAGTCGTGCAAAATAGGGACGTACCGCCAAAGGGCGCGGCCCCGCGGACATATCATCCCCATCCGCGTCATAAATCACAATCAAGTCCAGATCAGAGCGCGCATTCATCAGCCCCGCCCCAAGCGCGCCCATCCCCAATAAGATCGCCCCGCGCCCCGGCGCAATTCCATGACGGCGGGCAAATTCGGCTTGAACGCGAGGCCACAAATTATGCAGCACCGCGCGGGCAAGGTCGGCATATTGCGTGCCCGCTTCCGTCGCAGAGGACAGCCCGCGCAAAACATGCACCCCGATCCGAAAGTGCCATTCTTTCATCCAACGCCGTGTGGCGTCCAATGTCCCCTCGTAATCATTCTGATGGCGCGACAATGCGTGGTCCAGATCGGCTTCCAACGCCGCCTGCCCTTTCCACTCCGAAAAGAAATCCCCGCCAATCACCGCGTCCAGGACCTGCGCATTGCGTGACAAATGCTCAGCCAGCGCGGGCGATGTCGCAGCCACATCCAGCACCAGATCGATAAGTTGCGGATTGGCTTCAAACAACGCGAAAACTTGCACCCCCGCAGGCAAGCCAGACAAGAAGCCATCAAGCGCATTCAGGGCATCATCTGGGCGGGCTGCTTCTGCCAAGCGGGCTTCAAGGGTCGGCAGCAACCGTTCAAGTGACGCGCGCGCGCGATCCGTACGCAAAGCCGGATAGGACGACCAGCGCGTGATGACATCGTTTTCCAACAATGCCGGGCCAGTTACGGCTTGCTCCGCCTCTGTGGGAGCAAAGAAGCCTTCCGTCGTCCCATGCACCACGCTGAGACGGTCGTGCACTTCTTGTTCAAGTGCCGGGCGGTCCATCGCCATCAGACAAGCAAGCCGATCAAAACCAGCTTCATTTTGCGGCAAATCATGGGTCTGTGCATCGCGGACCATCTGAATGCGATGTTCCACCGTGCGGTGAAAGCGGTAGTGATCCGTCAAAGACGCCGCCGTATCTTGCGTAATCCAATCAGCATCCGCCAACGCCTGCAACCCCGGAACCGTCCCACGCAACCGCAAGCTGGGGTCGCGTCCACCCGCGATCAATTGGCGGGTTTGAGTGAAGAATTCGATCTCGCGGATACCTCCGCGCCCCAATTTCATATTGTGCCCCGGCAAGGTAATCGGCCCGCCAAGACCTTTGTGTTCGCGAATAGCCAAGCGCATATTATGCGCGTCTTCGATCGCTGTGAAATCAAGATGTTTGCGCCACACGAACGGGGTCAAACCAGACAAGAACCGCGTCCCGGCCTCCAAATCGCCCGCACACGCACGTGCTTTGATATAGGCCGCGCGTTCCCAAGTGCGGCCCAAGCTTTCGTAATACCGTTCCGCCGCGCCCATCGACAAACAGACAGGCGTCACCGAAGGGTCCGGCCGCAAGCGCAAGTCGGTGCGAAAGACATACCCATCGCCCGTGACATCGGACAAGAGACGCACCATTTGCCGGGTCGCCTTGATGAAGGTTGCGCGGGCGTCGTCGAAATCGGCGGGGTCAAACCGGTCTTGGTCAAACAAGCAGATCAAGTCGATATCCGAGGAATAATTCAACTCCCCCGCGCCCATCTTGCCCATCGCAAGGATCACCATGCCCGCACAATCGGACACGTCATCTTGTGTCATTCCGGGCAGTTTACCCCGCGCGATCAACGGCCAAAGTGCTGCTTTCAAGGCCAGATCACAGGCCAAATCGGCAAAGTCACTAAGCGCGCCTGTGACCTGTTCAAGGCTCCAGACGCCGCCCAAATCCATCAAAGCGGTCAAAAGTGCCACGCGCCGTTTGCCTTGACGCAACCCGGTGGCGACCTCTTTTGCGGGCAGCGATTTCAGACGGGCCAGTTCGGCATCCCACATCGCATCCGGGTCGTTGAGCGCGTCTTCAAGCCACTGCGCTTCTTTGCGCAACAATCCCAACAAATAGGGAGATGATCCGGCCGTCCCGATCAGCAGGTCTTTGACGGGTCCCGATTGCGAGGGCAACAACGCCGCGCCCTCGGCGCCGTCTTCGGCATCAAAGGGGCGTGGAATGCGGGTCAGACGATCAGATATGCTCATGACGGAAGGTTTGCGGTGCTGCGGATACCGCGTCAAGGGAGGGGCTTGCGTCAGGTGGCTTGAGACCGTCGAAAAACGTTCGCAACGTTAATGTTTCAAGTTGATGAGGCTAAGTCCAAACGCCAAATGTTTTTTGCATATAGGCAATGCATCGGCGGTCAGCAGCGGCCCGGCCATGATCTTCGATAACCGAGGATGCAAGATCCGCAGTTTGTGACGCCGACGTACCGGTTGGCATCCTTACGGTGTTATCCGCCCAAATCCCAATCCCTTGGCGCGCAAAAGAACCCGACAACCAAATGTCATCTACGGCCCAAAGCACAGGTGGAATTTCGAAACATAGATCATCAAAAAAATCCGGGCGCACAGACACCCCGCCTACTCCCATTGCGATGTCGACATAGCCGGCATCCTCATAATAGGCTCGGGTTGGTTTGGGCAGTTTTCGTTGTTTCACAAGTTCTGAAATCTTCTGTTTCAATCGAGACACAAGGTAATTCGCATCCTTGCGCATGTTCCGTTCGACCGCACGTGGCAGGAAGGTTGGTTGGTCAAGATCTATGTCGTAAAGCGACATCTGACACCCTGCCGAAACAACAACATCATCTTTCCTTTGCAAACTCGCATCGAGCAGGGCTTTCAACCAATTTGGATCTGCAAACCGATCATCATCGCAATACACGATCCGTGTTTGAGTCCCTCTGTGCGCGCGCGCGCATGGAAGCACTTTGGTCGCAGGTCCGTAATCTTCATCCACAACCTTGACCACAACACCTTCGGGTACATCAGGAACCCGAAATTCATGTTCGGGAAAACGTTTGTAGTGCGTTGGCACATAGACATGAATTTCGTCAGCTTGCTTCTTTTGATGAAGCAGCGAATTCAAACTGTCGGCGAGCAAACCAAACCGTGGCGGAATAGTCGAAAGGGACAGTACTACTTTTTCGGTCAAAGCGATTTCTCTTTCATAAAACTGGCATCTTCCGATCGAAGTATTCGCACTGTCCGCGTAGCTGCACCCAAAGAAATGATGCAGCGACGCACATCAGCGGTCATTTAAGCCGTCCTTTTTGCGAGCGCAACAACGCCTCGCCCTCGGCGCCGTCTTCAATATCAAAGGGGCGTGGAATGCGGGTCAGACGATTAGATATGCTCATAGCGGAAGGTTTGCGGTGCTGCGGATACGGCGTCAAGGGAGGGGCTTGCGTCTGGTGCCTTGAGACGCCACAAAATGCACATGAGCAAAAGTCTGAAACGTGTTCGCGCCGCATTAGATGCCGCAGGACTGCCCGATACCATCCTTGAAACACCCTTGGCACGCACCGCACAAGACGCAGCCACCGCGATCAAGTGTGAGGTCGACCAGATCGCCAAATCGATCATCTTTGCAGATGAGGCCGGGCAAGCCGTGCTGTTTGTGACGGCGGGTGGCAGTCGGGTTGACGCCACCAAAGCGGCCGCGCTCGCGGGAAGCGCATTGGGCAAGGCAGATGCCGCCCTTATTCGTGGGCAAACAGGCTTCGCCATTGGTGGGGTCTCCCCCCTGGGGCATCTTAATCCGATCCGAGCGTGGTTCGATCCAATGTAGTGTGACACTTAATATTGCAGTACCCGGAAGGACCCCGAAGAAAGGGGAAGATGGCGGACAGGGCTATAGGAAAAAGGGCTTTGCCGAACTGGCGCGCAAAAATGGCGGCGCAGGGACAAGTCCTGCAGTTTGGCCCTAAAATGGCGTTCTGACGCGAATGGCGAAAAACGTGACACCCAAATTGCAATGCAGGCTGATGGCGCTGAAACCCTATTAAAATAGGCGTTAAAGCAGGTTTACGGGAGGGTATAAGTCGCCATTGAGATCCCAGAATAACCTTTTGAACTGGGAAGTCGGCTTCCCAAAAGGGTCCAGACTTCCCAGTTCTCGAATATGTCCCTAAAAACAGGTGGTTGGAAAGTGAGTGGGTTTCACATAGGGGGTGAGAACTGGGAAGTGATATTGGCGGTGTTTGACCCCAACTGAGCGGACATTCAACACTTGCCATGCGACCGTCCGCTATGCGGGCTTTTTCAACTTTCGTTGTATCCGCGAAATTGGATTGGATTTGAAGCCAGCTCCGACAACAAGGGCGGGAAGCGGTCGTCCCTGCATACGCGATGTTGAAGGGCTAAGCCCGAGGCGTTCGCCACCGTAAACAAGGGAGAGCTTTTGATGTCCAAGCTGCGCGCCAGTCAATCCGGCCGCCGCTGCGAAGGCATCTTCGAAACTTGAAGCAGACCCGCAAATGATGCCAACTGATTTGATCGCATGGGCCATCAGATCAACCCCGCCAGTTTTGCAAACGGATCTCGTCTGGAGTCCTTATGCCATTCATATTCTGTACCCAAGGCGACGCTGTCTGCGGCGGCCATTCCAAATAGGTCGGCAATCACAGCAAGGGACATATCCATTCCGGCAGACACACCAGAGGATGTGAAAAATTTGCCATCTTCGACCCATCGCGCTTCTCGCACCCAGTCCACGTTCGGGGCAAGAGGGACTGTTTCGTGAAAGTCGATTTTGTTCGTAGTTGCTTTGCGACCATCAAGAACCCCAGCCATTCCAAGCAATACGGTTCCGGTACAGACAGCCATGACACGCTCAGCATTTGCGGATACGTCCCTGATCCACTGCATCAGTGCTTCGTCTTTGGCCGCCTCCAATGCAGTGTCGCCCCCGGGGATAAACAGCAGATCATAGTCGTTCTTTTGAGCAATTGTCTTGTCAACGACGATGCGCTGGCCGTGGACGCTTGGGACGGGATCGAGCCCTTGCGCGACCGTTATGATCTTGATCCCTTGCGCTGGGCTTCCCAGCATTTCCATCGGACCAAAGTAATCAAGCGTTTCAAAGCCCGGAAAGACAAGCGCGGCCATTGTTCTCATTTGAATTTCTCCTTGTTGTCAGACGTTGATAGCGCGCATGCTCTAAGGCATGAATGACAACATGCCCCCTTTTTGCGCCAATACGCCGAGCACGTCGTCTGACCAGAAAACGGTGATCTTCGTTGTCTATCCCGGTATCGTCTTGCTTGATCTTGTTGGGCCCTTGCAGGTCTTCACGCACGCTTATCGAGATGGGGAAAATATCCCGGCCTATCGCACCTACGTGGCATCTTTGGATGGCGGCACGATCACAACGAATACGATTGTTCAAATTGAAAGCGCACCGCTATTGGAGGTTCTGGACGAACTTGGGGGTGACGATCTCGACACCCTTGTGATTGTTGGCGGCAATGGAGCAGAAGTCGCCGCGCATGAGGGTGGTCTCGTGCAGGCCATTGCAACACTCTCAACACGAGCGAGGCGCACATGTTCGGTTTGTTGCGGTGCGTTCGTTCTGGCGGCGGCAGGTCTACTTGATGCTCGGCGCGCGGTGACCCACTGGGAAGACTGTGATCTTTTGGCCGCCCGATACCCAAAGGTGAAGGTTGAGGTCGATCCCATATACATCAAAGAGGGGTCAATTTGGACATCCGCAGGGATCACAGCGGGCATCGATATGGCCCTTGCCGTTGTTCAGGAAGATCTTGGAAAAGGCCCGGCATTGCGGCTCGCGAGGTCGCTTGTGACGCCAATGATCCGGTCTGCGGGTCAATCACAATTCAGTGCTGATCTGGCCCGGCAAACGCAAGATGCCAAAGGGGAATTCACTGCTTTGCACGAGTGGCTGTCTGAAAATTTGGCACATGTGATCAGCGTTTCGGACATGGCAGACCAGTGTGGAATGAGCGCGCGCAGCTTTTCGCGCCGATATGCAACAAGCGTTGGACTGCCCCCGGCAAAGTCGCTGGAACGTATGCGTGTCGATGCTGCTCGGAATTTACTTGTCGAAAGCGATCGCAGTATGAAAGCTGTCGCATCGGCCTGCGGCTTTCGGGATCAAGAAAAGATGCGAAGGGCGTTCCATCGGCATCTGCACACTTCGCCCTCCAGCTATCAGGCCTTGTTTCGCGAAAGCTGACATTCGTGCGCTGTGCAGCATCATGCAGCAAGGAGTCGATTTTGTTGAAAAACTCATGCTTGATTGAGGGCGGAACAGCTGAGTCAATTCTCTTATTGAACGAGAGGATTTGCGATGATGGGACCGAGGCAGGAAGCGCAAGGGGCGCTGTTTTACGCGTTCTCACTGGAAGATCACGTGCCACGAGATTACGTGTTGCGGTCGATTGATCGATTTGTTGATCTGAGCAGCATCCGGTTGCAACTGGCCGATTTCTATAGCCACACGGGTCGCCCGTCGATTGACCCAGAGCTGCTGATCCGGATGCTTTTGGTGGGCTATTCTTTTACACAACCTTTAGTCACAAAGGACATTTGCATTGCGGGAAAGTGAACATGTTCGCCATTTGACAAGAAAGCTAGATGTCCTAGCAGTTCTTCTTCGTGATTTGGGAAAGATAGAAAAGGCTACGCGAAAACACGTCGCATTAAAGTGCGGAATCGACTATTCAACACTGAAATCTTCATGCAAAAGAGAAAGCTTAACACCACACATACAGCAAAAATTGGCTGATTCCTGTGGATTTGATACCTCAGCACCAGAATGGATTGACCGCGTTGTTTCGCCTTCGGATAGTCTGGCCCAGACGCATAGCTATTCTGGAAGGGACTCGCACGAGGAGTTTGAGGCTTATGTTCGGAGGACATGGGATCTTTCGGAAATTCCAAAAGTGACTCTCTTCCGTGAACGCCCAAAAATTCATCGTTCGAGAATGGCATATCTTTGATATCGATGATGCCGAACAGGTTGCAATGCAGGATCAACCTTTGCCTTTCTTTCTGACGTTAAGTGCGGAAGCCCAGTTTTTTGAGGCCGGATTTTGCTTTGGATTTAACAAACTGAAGTTTGAGCTGTTCCTTCCAGAAGAAACTGCGCTCGAAGCAACAAACCTGTTGGGAAAGGGCTTATCAAAGAGCCTATCCGATGTCCAAGTATCCGCGCGAGGAACCAATCACTTCCCATCTTGGGAGATGACAGTTGCTAGCGGTATTATCGACGGTCATTTTGTGACAAATTCAGACCCTCTATGCGAACTCATTAGCCATTCTATCGGCGATGAAGTTGAAGCGGAATTGACGGCCCAGCTTTGGGATAGCTCCCTAACAAAGCAAGATGGTGAGCTGATATTCGCGCTGTCAGCGTGGACGCTATCGCTGCAAAGGCCGATCTTACAAAGAAGACGCTTTACTACCATTTCAAGAGCAAGGATGATTTGGTCGCTGCGTATCTCGCGTCGCGCGACCAGCCCAATCTAACACTCTTCAA
>JBDWAL010000024.1:0-94534 GCA_039978895.1 Aliishimia sp. | reverse complement strand
GGATCGCGCGTCCCATATGCGCAGGGTGTTGTCGTTTGAGCCAGATACGATGCGGCGTCCATCAAGGCTGAAGGCGACGCTGTACACAGAGCTCTCATGTCCTTGCAAGACCTGCATTTGGTCTCCGGATCGCGCGTCCCATATGCGCAGGGTATCGTCCCTTGAGCCTGATACGATGCGGCGTCCATCGGGGCTGAAGGCGACGCTGGTCACAGAACCCTCATGTCCTCGCAAAACCTGCAGTTGGGCCCCGGATCGCGCATCCCATATGCGCAGGGTATCGTCGTCTGAGCCTGATACGATGCGGCTTCCATCTGGGCTGAAGGCGACGCTGGTCACAAGGTCCTCATGTCCTCGCAAGACCTGTAGTTGGTCCCCGGATCGCGTGTCCCATATGCGCAGGGTCTTGTCGTGTGCGCCTGATACGATGCGGCGTCCATCTGGGCTGAAGGCGACGCTGCGCACCCAGTCCTCATGTCCTGAAATACGCAGGACCTCTGGGCCTACGGGTTGCAATATCGGCCATTTCCCAGAAATGTTCGACATGTCTGCTGTGGCATGGGTAACCAAATCTTGAATTTTGCCTGCCTCTTCAGAACGCAAGCGTTCTGACAACAGCCATGCTAACCTGCTGCTGTTGCGCGCCAAAGCAGGAACCGCCACGCCAACCGCCCCCGCCACTCTTTCCACATCAATTGATCGAGTTTCCAGGAAACCTGAGTAAAGTGCAGCTGAGCCAACGGCGTTCAATTTTGCCTTGAGAAATGCGTAATCGACAAGCAATTCGTCCGCCTGCCCCTCCAGACCTGCGCCGCGCATATGGGTGATCACGTGGTGCCACATATAGGTGGATTGGGTGTCTTTCCAGACGCCTGTTTCCGGTCGATTTTTATCAAGGAACCGTTTGTGAGCCTCGCGCGTTTCGTCCGCTGAACTGCGCAGCTTGAGGAACCACAGAACATTGTCGTGCACCGCAACAGGTTTCGTCAGATCGACCGGTTGCAGCAGTGATCGAATTTCAAGTTCAATGCAGATGTCTTGCGCTGTGAAAAGCTCCACATCCCATAGATTTGCCAGCACATCCGTCGGAACTTCAGTATCCTCGTCAAGGGCTGCGAGAAGCAGAAGTTTGTCACGCAGGTCGGGTTCCATATCTGACAGGCTGAGATCGAGCGCCGCTTGCAAGGTGAGGTCCCTATCGTCACGCCCAATCTGCTGTCCGGTTCGCAATGCTTGGCGAACATCAGTCAAGACGGCCTCAAGTCGCCCGCCGCGTTTCATCCGCTTAAGGATCGCGTGGTTGCAAATCGCCAGCAGTTGCGCCCAGCGCCAATGTTCGTCGGCGAAGTTCTGCAGGCTTGTGCGCTCATCGGGCGCAGGATTGAGGCCCCGAGACAGAACCGCGAGCGCCTCTTGTCCGGTCAACTGTTCCACATCAATCTGAACTGCATCTTCGACAATTTCGCGCTGCTGGGTGGTGATCAAAAGGGAGGCATTGCGCGTGACTTTAAGAAACGGGCGCAACTGTGCCTCGGTCCAGACATCATCGAGGATGACAAGCACATCGCGGTGATCGAGCAGACGGGCCAGTTCTTCTGCAGCCGTGTTGGCGTCGGTCGTACCCATCGGCTTTCCCGAGATCAGAAGGTTGAGCGTCTCCAACTGTGGCACGACATTTTGCGCCTCTTTCCCTAGGGTGACCCAAAATACGCCGTCTATGTACCCATTTCGGATATCATCATCCTGTGCGACGGCAGACGCTAATATGGATTTTCCGAAGCCACCTCTTCCACGCAGCACAGATGAAATTGCGACGGGATCTCGGTCTTCTGACAGCAGGTGTTGTTTGACCTCAGCCAGTTTCTCTGGCCGCGAGACCATGTTTTTTGTCGCAAAGCCATCGTGCCAAACTGATCTGAGGCCCTTGGTCGGGGCGTATAGAGTTGCCAGAAATTCTTTCTGGCGGTGAGAATTGTCCAGCCTGTAGATTTCTTCAGTGCGTCGCAGCCATCTTGGAAGCGTAGCTCGGTCAATGTCTTCTGCAAGGACCGGCACGATTGTGGCGCCGTATCGGCGCGCAGCCTTCCACTCTCGATGGATATACTCAGAGCGAATGGCGGTTTGTGTCACGATGACAATCAAATGATCCGCGTGTTCCAAGGCTTGTTCGATCTGGGGCCAAACGCTCTCGCCGGAGCCTATGTCTCTAAGGTCCTGCCAAATTTTAATCTCCTCGGAGACGAGAAACTTGGCAAGCCGTTCAGCAGCGGATTCGCCGTCGCTGCGAGCATATGAGAGGAAGACTTTGGTCAACGCATCAGCCTTTGCCTAGGGGGAACAACAAGCAATGTCGGCGAACAATGGCGTCACCGTTCAATTTGGCCAACCCTGTGCAGTGTGGAGCTGCGGCGCAACTACGGATCACCGTTTGCGCCTCTGTTCCTAGCAAAGTCACCACGCACAGCCGCGAACCCCTTATGATCAGCTCTCAAAACATCAAAGACGTTTTCGACATAGGCAAGAGCAACATCCAAGTCATGTGCCGTGATTGCGTCGTCAAAGGCAGTCATCTCGCCGCGTATTTTGTTCAATTCATGCCACGTGTGCGCGTGCAACTTGGTTCGTTCCTTTGCCGCACTGGCATCCGAGAACGAGCGAAGCGCGACGACCAACGCTGGGGTGCATACGCCAAGCAGCGCGATGAGAATGAGAACCGTTTTATTGTCCAAACCACCAATCGCCGCAGCGAGGGCACTGGCACCAGCGATGATGGCACCCCAAACGGCCAACCAGCCGGACAATGCGTCACTTTTTTCTTGCGCCTTTTCCAAGTAACTCAGTTGGCTGTTCACAAAGTCCTTGAACGCGTCTGAGGCATGCACAAAATCTTCGGGTGAGTTTTCGTGTCCGATCTCCAAGGCTGCGCGTTGTAGGTCCAGCCGCCCTTCTTCGGCGAGCAAACGGTTCTTGATCCATACTTTTTCGAAACCTCGAACGCTTGCGAGGTGTCCGCAGAAGGCTGCAATGCCCAAACTCAGTGCCTGCAGGATCAGCAAAGGAGTACGCCATTGATCCTTGGCCAAGAAGTCCGCCAACGCAGTGTTGGTGGGTTCGCCTTCTGTGGCTTCGATCCCATAGAGCAAAAGACCACCTGCAATGGCGGCGATCAGGGTCGCGACGACAAAGGACTGGATGGAACAGTGAAATTTGCTTTTTGCGGACCGTGCCATGGCTGCGTTGCGTTCGCGCCCTTGGGTGAGTGAAACGATGCGGACGTGTTGGCTTATGGAGGCAGGCAGGGACATGATGTCTTCCTTCGTAATTGCATGTCGGCGTTTATTTTTGGGCGCCAAGTGTCCAACTCTCGGGGAGGGGCGGGTCGTACGCATTGCAGGGTGGCAGGGACGGCAAATCAGGCAAACCGATCTCGCGGGCGATGGGCCCCAAGTCGAGGTCCTGTTTTCCATTAATCAGCGGCAGCATTTGACAGGCGATTTGTGGCAAGTTTCCATTTAGTGTGAAGTTGCCCCAAACGCGCAGCGTGTCGTCCCACGAACCAGAAAGAAGACGGCGGCCATCTGGGCTGAAAGCAACGCTGGCTACATCCTCCGAATGTCCGCGCAAGACCTGCAATTCGGTGCCGCTCTGTGCGTCCCAGATGCGCAAGGTTTTATCGTCAGAGCCTGACAAGATTCTACGCCCGTCTGGGCTGAAGGTCGCACTATTCACTTCGCCCTCATGCCCGCGTAGGACTTGCAAATCGGTACCGCTCTGTGCGTTCCAAATGCGCAATGTCTTGTCATTTGAACTTGAAAGGATGCGGCGGCCATCTGGGCTGAAAGCGACGCTTGTCACTGATTCATTGTGCCCTTGCAACACAAGCAACTCAACGCCGCTCTTCGCATCCCAGATGCGCAGCGTATCGTCCCACGAGCCAGAAAGGATGCGGCGGCCATCTGGGCTAAAGGCAACACTCGTCACGTCAGTGTCATGTCCTCGTAAGACTTTCTGCTCTGTTCCAGTTTGCGTGTCCCAGATGCGCAGAGTGTTGTCATCAGAGCCCGAGACGATGCGACGGCCATCTGAGCTGAAAGCGACGCTGCTCACGGGGCCCTCATGTCCTTGCAAGACCTGCAGTTCCTCGCCACTCTTCTCGTCCCAGATGCGCAGGGTTTTGTCCCAAGATCCCGAGACGATGCGGCGGCCATCTCGACTAAAAGCGACGCTTGTGATGAAGTCGTTATGCCCGATTAGAGTTCGCAGCACGGCACCAGTCTGTGCGTCCCGGAGCACCAGAGCTTCATCCACTGAGTCTGAGATGATGCGACTTCCATCTGGGCTGAACACGGCGTTGGTGGCAGAATTGTCATTCATTCTCCATACTCGATGAATTTTACCGTTTGAGGATTCCCATATCCGCAAACTACTGTCATCTGAACTTGATATGATGCGGCGGCCATCTGGGCTGAATACCACACCAGTGACAGACCGATCATGTCCATGCAAAACTTGTTTCTGTATGCCGCTGTGAGTATCCCAAGAGCGTACAGTTCCATCCTTCGATCCCGATAGGATACTTTGCCCATCGGAGCCGAAAGCAACACTTGTTACAGCATTAACGTGCCCGCGTAAGACTTTCAAAGCATCTCCGTTCTGTCCGTTCCAAACGCGCAAAGTGGTGTCATTGGAACCTGATACAATGCGAAGTCCGTCTTCGCTAAACGCAACACTAGTCACATCACCTTCATGCCCGAGCAGCTTTTGAAGCGTTTTACCGCTTCGAACAAGCCAAAGATGTAGTACATTGTCTTTAGAACTCGAAACAATCCGGCGCCCATCTGGGCTGAATTCTACGCTAGTTACGTCGCTTCTGTGTCCACTTAAAACCATCAACTCTGCACCACTTTGTGCGTCCCAGAGCCGTAGGGTGTCGTCATCAGAACCTGACAAGACCATACGGCCATCTGGACTGAATGCGACACTATTTACATCACGCTCATGTCCACGCAAAACCTGTAGCACTACCCCGCTTTGAACGTCCCATATCCGTAGGGTATTGTCGTCAGAACCTGAGAGCACGTAGCGCCCATCGCGGCTGAACGCAGCGCTGGTCACATCACCGTCATGCCCTTGCAGAACCCGTAGCGTGGCGCCGCTCTGCGCGTCCCAGATACGCAAAGTATTGTCATCCGAACTGGACACGATGCGTCTCCCGTCTGGACTAAAAGCGACGCTATTTACATCACGCTTATGGCCGAGCAAGATCGAGGACGGCGCTGTTTTCGACAGGGCTACAGAAATCGCGCGTGCTGCATTTCCGGCCAAGGTTTCATCAACAACCCCGTCTTGTGGCCATGCGGCCAATGCAAGTTTTAACCCTTCAGTCGGATTTTGTGCTGCACGGACCTGCGCGAGCAGGGCTAGACCCTTTCGTTCGCTAAGATCGGCTTCACGTTTGGCGGTTTCGGCGGCCAACCGTTCCTTGGCTGCGGTTTTTTCGGCGGCCTCTGCAAAGACGCGTTGCTGCGTTGCGGTTTGCTTGGCGGCTTCTGCATCTGCGCTGAACTGTTCCGCTTGTGATCTGGCAAAGTCAGCCAAATTTCGTTGCACAATCGCATCTGACTGTGCGATTTCGGCATCCGCTTTGAAGGCCAGCGCTTCTTTTCTCACCTGTTCTGACAGCACGTACAGACCGAAGCTCACAGCACTCAGGGTTATGATAGCGAATACCGCAAATACGTTGAGTGTCCTGCTTTGCCTTAACGTAGATTGGCTACGTTGCAGAAATGCGTGTTCCGTATGGGTCAAAAACTCCGGGTTCTGGGCGCGCAATTGCACAAACTCGGTCATCTCCACACGCTTGGCGAGGTGGCCGCGTTTTTTGGCGCCCGCAACCCATTGGTCAGAGCTGTCCATGAGCCGCCCCAACTGACGCAAAGCAGCCTGATGGTCCTGAAGGTATTGGTGTAGGCTGCCCCATTGGGTGATCAGCGATTCATGCGCGATCTCAACCGTGCTTTGTGTCACCTGCAGCAAACGCCCGCATTCGTCCCCCGCAAGGCGGTCGATCAGGGTGCGTTGGTCTTGGGTGAATTCAGCAAGCGGCGCGATGCGTCTGGTTGCACCTGCAGTTTCGCCAAGCCGGACAAGTCGCACAAACAGGGGCATAAGGCGTTTGCGATCCGCTTCGTCCAGTTCGGTTTTCTCGACCCGGTCCGCTTCGCGTCCAAGTGCGCCAAAGACCCGCCCAATCGCGGCATATGCAGTTACGAGGTTGTCGGCGTACTTTGCCCGATCCCGCCATGCGATATGTAGGGCCATCTGCGCCAAGGCCATATCACCTGCTCGCTGCGATACATCCGTCGCGACCTTATTCGCAAGCTGTTCGACTTGGTCGTGGTTGCCGAAGTCTGTCATCGCCAGAGGGCCTTTGACCATCTCAGCAAGCTGTGCGTTGTTGGGTGCTTCGAGGCGCAGATAGGCGTCATCGTTGCCGATATGGTCGCCCAAACCGTCGACGCCTTGTACCAAATTCGCGTAGTCGGATCGCACGGTGAGAAGCACGCGCAGTCGGGCGTCCTGTTGGCCAATCTCGACCATCTTGCTGATCATGCGCCCGAATGCCTTGCGCGTGTCGCCGTCGCGCGTGGCCGTCACCAGCTCTTCGGCCTGATCAATGATCAGAAGGGTGCGTGTTTTGCCTGCGGGTTGCCCACATTCTAGGGCGTACAACGTCTCTGACGGGTCTTTTGGATCGACCCGCTGACGGAGCGTCGCGCGCTGGTCGTCAGGAAGGCCCAATCGTTCGCCCAGTTGCGTGATTGCGGTTTTCAGTTCCTCGAAGGGGTCATTGCGTGGCCGCATCGTGACGACGTTCCAAAAAACCTGGGCGTCAGCCTTGGTGCGGTCTGGTTCGAATGCGCCGCCATGCCACGCCGACCCAACACCCGCCATCGCAAGTGAGGACTTCCCGGCGCCGCTGTCAGAGACAATCGAGACAACCGGGGTATGTCGCAATTTGTCGAGCAGGGTTTGTGTTTCTTCTTCGCGCCCGAAAAACCGATCACTCCAGCTTTCGTCCATGGAACGCAGGCCGGGGAATGGGTCATCTGTTAAGGCAGGGCGCCCGGTTGTTGCGTCTTGGCCCAAAGCTGCCGCGAGCAGCAAGCTCATCGCGTCGTCGTCGCCCAATGGGTCGCGCACCGCGTGATAGCGTCGTGCAAAGGGGGTCAGGACATCTGTACGTGCGCCCTCCAACAACACGGGAACGAGGCGGAAATCGGCTTCCTTCACGGCGCGACTGTTCAGAACTTCGAATTCAGCTTGCACCCAATTGGCGATACCACGTCCCCCGACAAGGATTGCCCCAGCGGTTGCGCTGTTTAAGGCGTTGTCCAACTGTTGCTGCCATGGGCGACCGGGATCAAGATTATCAAGGTCGAGCCAAACGCGCAGACCAGCGGCCTGCGCCGCAGGAGAGGCAAGCAGCCTGTCTTTGACCGCCCGCGCGGCGGCGGCGTCTTGGCCTGCATGGCTGAGGAACAGCGTGGGCGCAGTCACCCGCTTGTATCCTGCGGGTCATCTTTCGTCTGGTCATCCAAAAACTGGATCCAGACGGAGCCTTGGCTAGCATCAAAAGCAATTGAATTGCCGTTTGGGTTGAAAGAAACTTCTAGGACATCGCTTCCATGTTCTTGCAAGACGTGCAGTTGCTTTCCGGTTTGAGCGTCCCAAATGCGCAGAGTCTTGTCATGAGAGCCAGATAAGATACAGCGCGCATCCGGGCTAAAGGCGACGCTGTACACAGTGGATTCGTGTCCATGCAGGACGTGCAATTGCTTGCTGGTTTGAACATCCCATATGCGCAGGCTATTGTCGTCTGAGCCAGATACGATGCGACGACCATCTGGGCTAAAAGCGACGCTGTACACAGTACCCTCATGTTCATGTAAGACCTGCAGTTGCTCACCAGATTGAGCATCCCAGATGCGCAGGGTGTTGTCATGAGAGCCAGAAATGATGCGACTCGCATCTGGGTTGAAGGCGACGCTGGTCACAGGGCCCTCATGTTCTTGCAAGACGTGCAGTTGCTTTCCGGTTTGAGCATCCCAGATGCGCACGGTGTTGTCGTGAGAGCCAGAAATGATGTGGTGAGCATTCGGGCTGAAGGCGACGCTGTACACATCTCCCTCGTGTCCTTGCAAGACGTGCAATTGCTTCCCGGTTTGAGTGTTCCAGATGCGCAGCGTACTGTCGCCCGAGCCAGAAATGATGCGGCGTCCACCAGGGCTGAATGCGACGCTGGTTACTGGGCGCTTATGTCCATGCAAGACCTGCAGTTGCTCACCAGATTGAGCTTCCCAGATGCGCAGACTATTGTCGTCCGAGCCTGATACGATGCGGCGTCCATCAGGGCTGAAGGCGACGCAATTCGTCTGCTCTGTATGCCCCCGCAAGATCAAATAGCGGGCGTCACTATTGTCGAACCGCGCGCCTTCAAATCTACTCGGCTCTAACGTCTCGTTCAGGCCGGTGCAGCCCCTTAGGTCAGCCCCAGAAAAATCAAAGTCAGACAGATCGCTGCCCGAAAAGTCGATGCCGCGCAACTCGCGACCACGAAAATCGCGCTTTGGATCAAGCTCCGCCGCGCGGGCAAGCGTGGCAAAGTCATTTGCGGTTTCAACCATCATTGTGTCGATGCCGCGCGTTACTGGTTCGGGTAGGTCCAATTTATGTGTCGAGGACTGTGGGGAGTCATTCATCGATCCACCCCTCTAACGCAGTATCTTCATGCACATGTTTTTCCAGCAAGATATCGGTCAGTTTTGTAATCGTCTTTTCGCGCTCCGTGGCAGTTTCCGTTCTGTCAGCCCCTGCTGGAAGCACCCGTAGCGCTTTGCGCGCAATGCGCACCGTCCCTTCGACTTTGATGGGCGCGTCGCCCTTTGGCTCAAGATCAAACAGACGAACATGGCCACTTTCACTGAGACCCACAAGCGGCTCGCCTCGCAACCCATTCCCGTGGGCCTCAATAGACAATGCCGTGACAGACACCCCTGTCTGAATACGCGTGACGCGGGCAATTGGCCCGTCCCATCCCGTCGCGAAGTCCGCGTGATCATTCACAATGCGCGCGCCAGTGACTTTGGTTTGTATTGTGAGTGCAGAAATCTCAAACAGCACACTGCCATGCTCGGTTTCGACCTCGGCCAGCCCGGCGACCGCCAAGCGCAGCATGCAAGCGCCTTGCCCTTGGGATGGGCAATAGTAGTCACCACTCACTGGCGGAATGAGATTGCCATCAATCGGTGCGAACGTTTCTGTCGGATCGACTGCAGTTGCCTTCGATGTGTCTGCTTGTGCGCGGTCGTCCTGTTCGGATGGGGTCAAATTGACCAAACACGTTCGAATTGCAACGGCTGCGTTTTTAAGCAGTTTTTGCGGTTCACCAAAAGAAGCAGTCGTTAAGTCCGGCCATTTCGTTGTTTGGATTCGACGCAATTCACCAAAGCAGGTTCTTTGCGTTTGTGTCATTTCCGAAAGGTGATCTTGATCAATTTCCCGCAATAGGATCGGCAGAATTCGCCCGTCTGCGCCATGCTGGTAGAACACATCATATTCGAGCATGCAGTAATCAGAGCGAAACCATGATGGCGACAACAGAACAATAAGTAGGTCTGAGGCTGCGACCACCACCTCCAATTTCGCCTTCCAATCATCGCCCCAGCGCAATTTCTCTTGATCACGCCACAATGTGAAGGTGTCGTCGCCAATTTCGGCCCGCACCTGCGCCTCGATGCCAGTCACGATCTGTTGCACCAGCTCCCCGTCAGCAGGGGCGTCCCAATCGCGTGTGGCATAGCTGAAAAAAGCTTGCACCGTTTACCTCTAAATTTCTGTCGGAAAGCTGATCGTATTCAATTAAATCAAATGTCCTATCTTGAGAGAGTTGCGCAGTTTATGATGAAAATCAACTAGGCCGAGTGGAAACCTTGGCCCTTACTGACGTGTGGTCGGCATCTGACCCGGCACGTAAAACGACGAATAGACCGCCCGCCCGGATTGGAATTGTGCAGTATCGGCGGGAATAACCCACAGGCTTGCTGTCCCAATTGAAATACCAATACTACATTGCGAGTGCTACAAGGTCCGCTGTAAACAACACGCCATCAGCGCTCAAGAATGAGATGGAACGCCCCTCTGGTCGGTACGACAAGGCTATGATCGCGCTGACGAGATTGGTCGTCGATGCAGGCAAAGTCCCGATGATGGATGCCTCCACGGTGTCCATAATCCAAATGGTTCCATTTTGCCCACCGACGGCAAGCCGCGTGCCGTCCGGGGAATAGGCAAGGCGGGTTGCGCCGATGTTATCAGGTATTCGGATTTCACGGCGGCTCATACCGGTCGCAACTGTGCTTAGGCGGACCGTGCCGTCAAGGGACGCGCTCGCCAAGTGCGTTCCGTCAGGCGAAAAGGCGAGGTCAGAAACAGGAGCAGTGTGACCTTCGACCATGATGCGAAGAGATAGGTCTGTTGCGCTCCGAAGCGAGATCGTTGCGTGCTCCGCGGCGTTCGCGACTGTCAATCCGTCCGGCGATAAGACAATTGCTGTTATGCTGGTGGCATGCGCTCTTGTAACCGACAAAACCGGTTCAACCGCTGTAGGGGCTAAAACTGCGATCTCGCCGGAACGCGTCCCCGCGAAAAGCCGGCTTTTGTCTGGCGCATAGGCCAATGACGTTACACCAGTTTCAAATTTCGCGATTTCGAACGCGATGGGTTTTCCGCTCTGCGCGTCCCAGATGCGCAGGGTTCTGTCCCAAGATCCCGAGAGGATGCGGCGGCCATCGGGGCTGAAGGCGACGCTGGTTGCATAGTCCTCATGTCCTTGCAAGACTTGCAGCCCTGCACCGCTTAACGCGTCCCAGATGCGCAGGGTGTTGTCCTCAGAGCCCGAGAGGATGCGGCGGCCATCGGGGCTGATCGCGACGCTGCTCACCCAGCCCTCATGTCCTTGCAAGACCTGTAGTTCCGCCCCGCTCTGTGCGTCCCAGATGCGCAGGGTGGTGTCATAAGAGCCTGAAAGGATGCGGCGGCCATCGGGGCTGAAGGCGACGCTGGTCACACCGCCCTTATGTCCTTGCAAGACCTTCAGTTCCTCGCCGCTCTGCGCGTCCCAGAGGCGCAAGGTGTTGTCACGAGATCCCGAGAGGATGCGGTGGCCATCGGGGCTGAAAGCGACGCTGGTCACATCGCTCTCATGTCCTTGCAAGACCTGCAGTTCCTCGCCGCTCTTCGCGTCCCAGATGCGCAGGGTGTTGTCATAAGACCCCGAGAGGATGCGGCGTCCATCTGTGCTGAATGCGACGCTGGTCACTGGGCGCTCATGTCCTTGCAAGACCTGCAGTTCTTCGCCGCTCTGCGCGTCCCAGATGCGCAGGGTGTAGTCCTGAGAGCCCGAGAGGATGCTGCGTCCGTCGGAGCTGAATGCGACGCTGGTCACATAGCTCTCATGTCCTCGCAAGACCTGCAGTTCCTCGCCGCTTTGTACGTCCCAGATGCGCAGGGTGTTGTCATCAGAGCCCGAAACGATGCGGCGGCCATCGGGGCTGAACGCGACGCTGTTCACTATGCTCCCTTGTCCCAAAATTTTCGATTCACCTATTGAGCGTTGTTCATAAGGATTCCAAACCCGCACGCCCCCGTCGGCCGCCCCTGTTGCCGCATGATCCGGCGTAAACACGATGCTTTCCACCCGATCAGTATGCCATGGTATTGCATCCCAAACGTTGTTGCTGTCAGGGTCGTTGAAAAAGACCGCGCCATCTGAACGACCCGTCCCCAGCAGCGAACCGTTGGCCAAGTCTTCATCAGAGAACCGCGCGACACTGATGCCACTTCCCAGTGACCGGCGCGAAGAAAGAGTCAGCGCGATCGATGGCACCGGCTTCGACCATGCGTCCCAAAGAAGGAAACCGCCTGCACCAATTGCTGCCGCGGCAGAACCACCCATAAGAAATGCGCGGCGGCGGAATGAGCTCGCTTTCATCTGCAACTTGGCCGTATCAACCGCATAGCGTTCCTCCACGGCGCGCAATTCGGTTTTGGCTGCTGTGACTTGAGAAAGATTTCGTTGATCGCCGAGCGCGTACCAATCCAATTGGTTGACGAGAAGGCGGGAGACGTTCTGCAACGATACGCCAAGGGATTTGGGATCTCGCAGTTCGCGCCGACTCTCGATAACGGGCAAACGCTCACCGAAACTCCAGACGGCCACATAGGGGACATAAATCCGGTCAAAGTAATCTTCGGCAGAGACTTCTCTGGGCAACCATTCGCCAAGTAGCTTTCGAAAGTCTGTTGCGTAACGCGCGCGCCAGCTGGATGCCAGATCGTATTCTGCATCACTTTCGTCCCGGCTCGATAGTGGAAGCACCATAAGATTTGAGCGGTCCACCGGCAGACGGCTGCGCGCTTTGCGCGCGCGTTCAACCACTTGGAGGGAGCCCTCTATGTTCTGCTCGTTGCTGACAAACAGCGTCACCAGAACGTCTGGCAAGAGCACAGTACAGACATCGCCAATATCGGTGATCCCGGTCCGGCTGTCGATCAGGATGTAATCATATTCATCTGTGATTTCCTCCCGGAATTCCTCCATAAAGGCGCCAAAGTCGTATTCTTCGTAAAGAATCCCCCAGTTAATAGACTGTACCCGTTTGCGGTAATTTTCGTCTCGTCGACCAGCTGTGATGATGTCAACGCTAGTTCCCAAGAATTCGACGGTTGACACACATTCCTGCCAAGTTACCGAAGAACCGGTTGCCAATCCCTCCAAAAGGTCGACGATGCCCGGACGCTCCCGTAACAAGGAGTCGGTTCGCGTGTCTTTTGGGGGATTTTCTGAACGGAGAAAATACTTCTCCAGTCCAGGTGCTTCAAGATCCCAATCTATCAGCAATACCTTCTTGTCTTCCAAGGCCATAAGGCACCCGATATTGGATAGCGCCATCGACCGTCCAACACCACCCTTGTAAGAATAGAAGGTGATAACCGTGCCATACTGGTGATCTGTTGTTGTGTCTTCAATCATCCGCTGGTCGACCGATTTTTGTCCGTGGTATCATAAACCGATCATCGGGATCTTGGACGATGGGAAATTCGTCGCTGTAGGGGGGGGCCGATTTAACTGCATCCGCCACTTCACCGGCAAAATCCTTGAGGTGTTTCTGCTCAAATTCGAGAAATAGCTCGGAATCCCAGAACCGTGGAGACAACGATGTGTAATGACTGAAGTCCCTGCTCTCGACATCCTTGGCGAGGTCAGGATAGTGCTGTCCATCAAAGTACCGCGCGGGGACAATCAATTCACAATTGAACAACTGACACCTTTGAACAAACGACTCCCACTCAGCGACGCACCATTTGGATTCGAAGTAAAGCGGAGACCAGATGCAAACAATGCAACGCGATTTTTTCAATGATTCCGATATCTTGCGGCGCCACTTTGCACCCGTTTTAATGTCCTCTTGGTCAATAAAGATCGACGCTTCCCTGTGCAATTCATGGCTAATCCAAGGTTCGAGGTTCTCTACCAGTGCAAGAAACCACGGGTCCGTTTTAGGGTGCCGTTTGTAGCTAAAAAAAATGTCGTAATCGTAGCCCAAACTCTTCTCCATCGAATACTTCTGCTGCAGAATGCAAAATGCGTCTCAGAAATTCTTTGATCGAAATTAAGTTCTGTAGCTTAGCGTTAATCATCTCGCTCTTACAAGATGGCAGCAAATCTGAATGGCCCTTGCACATAAAGGGGAGCTGGCCATCTATATGTGCTAGGCGAACCTCCCTAGGCGGTCGGCCGCGAAAACTCGGAGTGTTGCCTGATGCCAAAGGACGTCAATCTCTGTTTGTAAACGTTTTTCCTCATTATTTCTGCCGCTTGGCGCAATAGATCATCAGCAAGATGCGCATATGGTATTGCAAGGTCTTTCTTGGTCTCTCGATTAGCTGGCGTGCAACAGCGCTGAGTTTGGCTTGGCTAAATCTGGATATGTCAGTGCCTTTGGGAAAGTACTGTCTGAGAAGCTACTCGCTTTCTTTGAAGCGTTGCCACCTTGCACAGTTGGCATGGAGGCCTGTGGTTCGTCGCTCCATTGGGGTCGCACATTGCGCAAGCTCGGTCACGATGTCAGGCTGATGCCAGCGAATTATGTGAAGCCGTCAGGCGCCCGACCATGCGGTTCGTTGAGATCAAGACGGAAGAGCAGCAAGCCATTCTGCCCATCCATCGCACCCGAGATATTGCCGTCCGCCAGCGCACACAGATGGCCAACATGATTCGCAGCTTGCTGCGCGAGTCTGGGCACATTCTACCGGTTGGGGTTGAGGCGGTGACTGCATTCGCAAAGCGCCACCTTGATGGGGGTCAACCAGATATGCCTGACATCGTAAACGGTATGCTCGGTATGCAGTGCTATCAGTTCATCGGCCTGAACGAGCGTATTGCAGGCTATTCAAGGATGATCGAGCAATATGCTTTGCTGAGTTCAGATGCACGCAGATTAATGCGCATGCCGGGGATTGGGCCCATCACGGCGTCGGCAAACGTTGCTACCTTCGGTGATGCAAAACAATTTAGAACTGGGCGCGATCTGGCAGACTGGCTCGGGCTAACACCGCTCAACAAATCCAACGGCGGCAAGGAACGATTGGGCAAAATCACCAAGAAAGGCGATCGCTACATTCGCAAGTTATTAGTCGTGGGCATGACGTCTCGCGCCGTGATGGCAACTCATGCCCCAAAACCCCGTAGTAGCGCGCCGCCTCAAAAAATGTTGCGATGGGCGGCATATGAACTTGATCCGTGGACGGTCGATAATAGGCGCGAGGATCGGTCGTGGTCACAATATCAGCTCCCGTTTTGGCGAAAAACGCCTCCAACTCTGGGTCGGCCCGCGTCCCAAGATCACGCGCAGGTTCGGGCAAGGTATAAAACGCATCTGGTAGCCCCTCGATCTGGTCGGCATTGAACACATTGTTACATTTAGCGAACGGGATGCGCGACTTGCCCTTAGCGCCCTCTGTGACGTGTTCAGTCTGCGAGTCATCTTTTTCAAACGTGCCATAGAAAACAGAACGGGCACATTTTGATCCCTTTATGACGCTGCCGCCAAGATCAATGGCTTGCTTGAACGTCATCCAACGCTCCGATGTAAATCCGCTGATTTCTGCCGATGCCCAAAGCATCAGGATATTAACGCCGCGATAGGGTTCGCCATTGTGTCGCAATGGCAAGGCAGCAGCTCCTCCTCCCCCCGTCCAAGGCTTGCGCCAAGGCGGTGTGCCTGCTTCCATCTGTGCGATGATCGTATCGGTGACGTGCTGGTGAATATCAAGATGCGGGCCGCGCGTCATTTCAATGAAACCGCGCTCTTGCAGGATTTTGAACCAAGGACCGATTGAGTTCCGGTGCACGCCCAGCGTTTTGGCGGCGTCGCGGTGGGAGAGGAAAATCTCTCCGTTATTCGATCCGGTGAACCGTCGACGCAGTTCGATATAGAGCATCTTTGCACCCGAAGGCATGGTAGTCCATGCCTCCGTGTCCATGATCCAGTGGAAAATCTGAACGAACCTCGGGCCATTGCGCCCAGTTTTGTTGCCACCTTTAGGCATTGAGCGCGGCCTCCCCATAAGCGTGAAGCGCGATAAGGCGGGCGGCAGGTTCCGGTAGACCGTGCTTGCGCATGATGCGTAGAACTGCTCTGGGCGGGGCTGTGCGAAATCTAACGGTCATCTTAGGATTGCCCACCCTCAAGAACACGGGCGACTGCATCACAGGTCAACACATGGCGCGCGTGCTGCCCCGGATATAGGCCATCGTGGTTTTCCATCACTGTTTCGATAGGGATGCCTAGTTCTCGCAAAGAATGCACATAGGCTTATAGACGAAGCGCTGGGCTATTGTCCGCACACTATAAGTTTGGTCGACCGCAGATAATATGCTCGTAGCCAATGTCCGCAATGCGGGCTGCACCTGCAGCATTGCGCTGTCGTGGCCAAGGTCCGCTTGGGGCCGTGAGCAGCCGTCATCTCTGGGGAACACCAAGGACCGCAACGCGGACTTAGCTGCCGTTCACTATAGAGACTTTTCAAAGAATACGCGGTTGAAACCGTCTTCGGTTCTACGGTCAGTTTCTCGATATCCAAGGTGCGGATAGATCGACAGGTTCTCCGACATTTTTTCGTTAGTGTAGAGTTTAACGCACCGTACACCGGATCGCTTTGCTTGTTCCTCGCAAAAGGCAATCAAACGTTTTCCGACACCCCTGCCTGCCGCATTCGAACGCACGGCGACGTTTTCCAACATGAAGTGATTACCTTCTTGATAGAACACGATAAACCCCATCAACTCTGCATCCGTTCCCGCGGCGACGTAGACTGAACCAGATGCAATAAGCGAACCAAAGTCTGCCAGCATGGGGGCTGGTTTCTTACCGATGGTTGCAACGTACTGTTCATAGGCATCCTCAGCGCACCTGCGAACGCTGGCCACATCTTCTGACATTGCTTTTCTTATTTCAAAATCATGCATCATTGGTCACCTCCAGTGTCCTCAAACCGAGAATATCGTTGCAGCGCAGCATTCTGCAAGATGAGCCCATCTTTACCGATGCTCCGGTCGCCACGAATGTCTGGTTTTACTTAACCAGACTTGCATCCGGGCGTTTTTGAGCGCGTAATAAGCTAGGCTAAAAGCAAGATGAAACAGAGTGAACTGAATCAGTTAATGGCGGAATGCGAAACGCTTTGGGAGCGGTTCGACCCACTTGGCGTGTCTGGTTATTCTGGCGGTGTGGACAGTGAATATCGCGGCTATTTACGTCGAACTGTGAACTTGGTTGAAGCCGCCGCAGACCAATACAAATTGAAGGCGTTTGTCGAGACCTGCGTATATCTCAGCATGGGATTGCCTCAGACGCCTTCTAGAGATGAGGCCATAGCGGATTTCGTAAAAGAGCTGAGTGATCTCGGGGAACGGCTGTAGGTATTAAAAGTTTGCGGGGCGGGGTCGTTTAGGGGCGCTTTGTCGGTCTGTCGAAAGTGGCGGTGTTGAGATCTGATAAAAGCGGGTTCGCGGTTTCAAGGTAGCCCGCCGCGCGCAAGGTGTTGGTGGGATAACTGCGGTCAAATAGAAAGCGGTCCACGGTAAAGTCGGGTTCAATCGCGCCTAATTGCGAGATCTGGCGGGTCAAATCCGATTTAAGCCCGGCAGCCGCGTAAAGCCCAAGCAATTGTCGATTGGGCGCGCGATATCCCGGAGTGGCATCGGCGGCGGTGCGGGAACTTTCAATCGCTTCAGAGGTGCGTTTGATGCGCAGGCACAACAGGGCATGGTGCAAATCACACATGGCGCTATATTTTGTCAGTCGCGCAAGCCCTTGATTATGTTTGGAAAGTTGATAGGCTGTTTCGATATTACCGGCGCGCAAACGACATAAAGACAACGCTTGAACGGCGAAGATATTGTTAGGTTGGTCGCGCAAGGCCGCGCGCGCAATCGGCTGGGCGCGTTCGAAATCCTCGAATAGAATGACGCTGACATTCGCCACAATTCCAGCCACCATCGCGTCTTCGGGATTAAGGCGTTGTGCGAGATCAAGGGCCTCGCGAATTTCGGTTTGCAGGTCATTTGTTTCGGGCAACCTGTCTTCCATGACAATTGAACTAAGCGCCCACGCCCGCAATGCATGGAATAGGCCGTCATTTAAATGGTCCGTAGCTTGGGCCAAAATATTGAGGCTTTGCATCATTTCAGCTTCGTCAAAACTGAGAACCGCGCGCACAGCGTCTTGGGAAAACCCACTGCGCAGGGCAATGATATCAGAGGACCGTCGGCGGGCTGCGAGTTTCTCGAGGGCGCGGTCAGCGATATTCCAGCAAAAGCCGCCCAAATTGGTTTGCGCCCCCATCAGCGCGCTAAGGCTTTCCGCAAAACAATGATCCGAGTGAACAACCTCATCGTTTTTGGTATCAATCACCTCCACCAAGATTGCAGAGCCGCCGGGTTGCGTTTCAATTGATGTGCGCACAATCAAGTCGGCATCCGTTTGCATGACGGAACAGCGGGAATTGGCAATGAAGTCGGAAATCAAATTGCCAATCTGATTGTCGACAATGCGATTGCCAACTGTCTCTGCCCCCGATTTGGTCAATGGTATTCCGCATTGAATTTTAATTGCGTGCGGGCCGATTTGCGGCACGTCAGACGGGGGCGTGGAGCCCGTCGTGCGATAGTGCAATCGTTTGCGGTACACCCATGCGCTAAATTGCGGATCAGACACCTCCAAGCCTTCGAGGAACTCACGGCGCGCGCCCGTCGGGGGGGGCTCAACCTGGACCATCGTGCTGTCGAGCCAAATCGACATACGATCCGATTTCACGCAAGAATCGAGTATTCCTAAGGCCTTACGCAGTTCAAATAGGGTCTGACGCAGGCTGCCGCGTGCCTGTTCGCTGGCGCGATCACTCCAGAGATGGTGTTCAAGCCAACGGCGCGCGCGTTTCAGCGTATCCGCTTCGGCGAGCATCGCGAGAATTGCGAGCGCCTTTTTTCCGCGCGGCGTGAGGTCCGTGCCATCGTTGGATTTGACCGAAATCTGTCCATGCAGCGTGATGGAAACGGATGGGGTACGGCTCAACACATCACACCTCGGAAAATACGTTTGGATTTAATCAGTCGTTCGTCAGTATTCCATCATTTAGGACAACGCCGTATCGCAAGGATTGACTAGGCTGGCGTCATGCTAGACCACTTTACATTGAATTTCAACGAGGAGTCGTATGGATGTCAGTATTGAACGGACGTAATGGTCGCAACGGGCGCAATGGCCGCAATGGCAGAAACGGGCGCAACGGGGGCAGTTCAATTTCACATGCGGGCGGGGAAAGCGACTTTTCGGTAAGTGCAGCCATCGGGTCGACAATGGAGGGGATCATCCAAAGTTGGGAAACCTATATCCCCCGCTATATCACGAAATTGGTCGAAAACGGGGACGATCCCAAGGACAGTCCTGCGTTCATGCAGTTTGAGGCGATGGAAGGTTTTTTTCGCGATCATATCGTGGATTACAATATCGACGCGTTGTTTGAGCGATTGGATTTGTTGGACAAACACAGTATTAAACTGAAAGGGGGCGGAGCGGACTTGGCGTCTGTGGTCGTTCCCGCAATGGATCAAACCCTGCTGGAAAACCAGATGAAGGTCATACGCGCACGGGCTGTGGAACGTGGCGAGCGGCTAGAAGAAATCGTGTTGCAGCAAACAGATACGCTGTCCTTTTTCGGGGCTATCGCGTTTCTGGACGAGGTGCGCACGCCTTGGACGCTGACCTTATTGGATGCGATACTGCGGTTGGGAACCTATTTGGAAATGCCTATAAAGCACAGCATCGCAGCGCCGCGGCCCATTGATTACAATCCTAAGGTTCAACCCATTGTGCCGACGCCGACCCATGGCTCCATGCCGAGCGGACATGCTGTAGAAGCTTTTGCGGTGGCGGCGTTTCTTGATGGATTGTGCAACACGCAAGAGCCGTGGAATATCTATGATGCCACGTCTGCCTTCACCGGAGAGCCCCGTATGTTTATGCGGCTTGCGGCGCGGATTTCAGAAAACCGCACGATCGCTGGGCTGCACTTTCCACGGGACAATTTTGCTGGGGCGGTCATGGGATTGTCAATTGGCGAGTATCTGGTGAACGCTCTGTCCGGGGCGCCGCACACGGGGAAATATGTGTGTGATTTGTGTGATTTTGATGGGTCGGATTTCGGGATATTTGAGCTGGTGAATGCCATCACATCCAACAACATCAGCCGATCGAACGAGACTATTGGCGCAACTCCACCGCATGAGATTTTGACAGAGCTATGGTTGCGGGCGCGTGCGGAGTTGCGGGGGATCAAAGTTTATGGGGGAGGGGTGCTGGTCTGAATTTTAGCCAGCATCAATGCCCGAGACTGGAGCGCGGCGGCGGCACTTGTGCCAGACAGGCGCGCTTTGGTGCCGGAATAGGTGCCGGTTGTGAGCCGCCCAAAGGTGAACAGTTTATCGACTATCTGGGTTGTGTCGGGGGTGCTTTTGCCCGTCCAATCAGCGCCTTGTGCGCTATAGGGTGCGGGAACCTGATGCCCAAAAACCAACCGGTCCGCGCCAACGGCATAGATTAAGTCTTGCCCCGACGCATCCACATAACGCGCGTTTGAGAAGGCGCTGTTCGTGCCGTCATTTGTCAGCGGCGTCTGCACCGTGACAGAGGCCAGATCATGGTCGAGAACAGGCACAAGCGGTCCTTCAAACCGGGATTGGCGTCCGCCGCTGCGCAGACCGGGGGCGGTATCGCCGCGTTGAATTTGAAGAACCAAGGACATATCGGCGGTGGTGTCGGTGTTTTCCAGCTTGAGTGTCCAAATGCCGGGTTTGGCGAGGTTCAAATGATGTTTCGTCGACGTTGTTGGGGCAATCGCCAGCATAGAATAGGCGGGATTGACCATCTTTAGAAGGCCAGGCCAAAAGGCGCGTCGCGGCACGTTATACAACCGCGCGGACGTCACATCATCGGTGCTTGGATCAATATCCGGCCACGCGGTTTCGGTTCCGGTTTTTGCGGGACCCTGCGCGACGGTAACGCCATTGGGATCAACGAGCGATATGCGCAGCTTGTCCGATATATCCATCACAGTATCGTTTGCGATGGTGCGGATTTCGACAAAGCTTGGGGAGGGGTTATTCGGGGGCACGCGCCATTCAAGGGTTTTGAAACTGTTTTTGTCGATATCAAGCGTTGCGAGTTGTCGCGTATTCTTGCCATTGCCATAGGCGAACACCACAGACACGGATTGGCCGTAAAGCTGATCTGCCAATTCCACCTCTTTGGCGATTTGGGCTTCGATGAACTTTTCCCCGTCTTTTTGGCCTGCCAAAACTCCGTAGCTGATATTGATCACAACAGGTACGTTGGCAAACGATTGGCGCGCTTGGAAACAAATCCAGCGCACGGCCTGCACGATATAGTTTTCACTGGTGGTTCCGCTGGTATCTGTGGCAGCCTCGGGGGGGAGTTGCACGCCAAAGATCGGCACGTCATCCAGCAAAGCGGGATCAGCATCGGGGTCAGCGTAGTCATCATGGCCAAAGGCAAGGTCCGCAGCCATCGTGCCGTGGCTTTCAATAGGCGGGGCCAATTTGAAGTTTGGCCGTTGATGTAGCCGCGCGTTCAATTCTTCATAGGCGCGGCGTTCGTCATGGCGGTAGGTTTTAATACGGGTTTCAATATCTTCGCTCTGGAGGATATCGCCAATATGAATGTCTTGATAGGCCGTCGTCGGGTAGGATGATTTCGTTTCACGGGCTTGCAGCCAAATCGCAGCAAAGCGTGTGGATTCCCCATCAGATTTGCGAAACCTGCGATTGAGGAACCCAATGTCGTTATCAATAATGGCGGTGACGACGGGAGCAGGTAGAAAGGGCTTCGTTGAAATCGAAAACGCCTTTTTGGTCGTTCTGACAAATGCGGGCACGCCAATATCAAGGACCTCGTAAAGGGCGGCTTTGTGCTGACCTTGCATATAGGCGACAGGTCGGTAGGCGAAGAATTCAGGCATCTTCAACTTGGTGTGTTTTTTGAAATATTCTATCGCGTGCTCAAATCCGATAAGCAATTCGTTGGGGTCAAACCTCCAATCTGCCAGAAAGCTGAGTATGTCTGTCGCGCTAAAAAATTCCAGTTGGGTTGCGAAGTTTGCGGGGTGCGTATCAGACTTTGTGTAATAGTCTTCCAGACCTTGCAACGTTTGTTCGAGCAGATCGAGTGTCGTCGTACCAATTGGAATCCGCACAAAAACCGGTTCATATAAGTCTGACATGGAGCCATCAGGGCGCGCGCCATTTACGTCTGGGTCCGACTTTTCAAGGACCCGCGCCCAGTGCAAATAGCCGTCCCAGAAAAAGCTGTCATTGCTCGCCATGTGTCACCCGTTATTTTGAAATCCACTTGATATCAGCTGAGCCGAATTGCGCGCCGCACACAAGATGGATGTAGGATTCGCGGGCAAGACTAACAGTTTTCTGATGGTCGAGGGCGCACCAATCAGGGCAAAAGCGTATGCCAAGACCGCGCTTGCGTTAGTTCTGCGTTAGAACGGGGGAAATTCACACGAAAGCCTATGAAATCACACGCTCAGGCGACTCCATTAGGTTTTAGAGTCGCTATTTTACGTTGAGAGGATAGGTCATGTTGCTAGAGTTATTCCAGTCTGTGAGGGCGTTATTTCCAGGCCCCGATATTCCAGGCAAAATCGCGGCGCGGGTACAAGTCGCGCTGAAGGATTTACAGGATTATGACATCACGGCGCAGTCGCAGTTTGAGGCGAGCTTGAGCGATGCGGCTGTCACAGAGGCGGCGCAGGCGCAGTGTGGCACGTGGGATCAGGTGCTTGATCTGGACGAGGACCATCACGAACGCGGCCTAACGGCATTGCGCGAAGCGGCGTATCAGGATCCAAAGCGCGATCTGGAGGGATATCTGAGGCCCGCGCCCAAACTTGTGCAGACTGTCAGTGATCGCTTGGCGGAAGACGCAGCGAAACATCTGCGGGCGGCGAAAGAGACAGCGGCGCAACAGCGCAGGTCTGTTATCGTCACGTTTGAACAAGCCGCCACTGAGCTGGATACAACAGAAGACAAGCAGCATGCGTCCCAGATCGCTGATGCGATGGACACGCTAAGGGCAAAAAATGAGTCGTCATCGCTGAATACGGATCTGAGCGAGAAGGATCGTAAAGGGGCGCCAAAGCGGGACGAAATCATTAAGCGGGTTTACAAACAGACGCTTCAGGATCGGTTGGCGCTGTTCAAGGTCAATGAACTGCAGGGAATTGCTCAAGCCGTGCAGGACCACACAACCGATCCCGCCGCCATCCAAAGGATCATGTTCGACGGTGAGCCCGTGTCGCATGCGCAGTTAAACGATTTCGTCATGCACAGCGATCAGCATTTAGAGGATCGCACCGTCAACAAATGGTCGCTGGTGGTCGATAAAAACGAAGGCGGGTGGGGTCCTGTGTCCTATCGGCTGGCAAAGTTTGACGAAGGCGGGGCGTTTGATTTCGAGCGCCATTGGTTCAAGCGAGACAAAGCGTTGGGGCGCGGGGAGTTAAAGCCCGCAAAACCCGCAGGCGGTATCCCTGAAACGATGCTATTCGTCGATCAGGTGGTGCTTGGCAAACTGGTCGTCGACACATCAGTTTTTGCGAACACGTTCGATTTTAAGGCCAACGCAGAAATCCGGACCAAGACCGTCGTCCAAATGGAAGCGAACAGGTTCACCGCACTCGCACAAGGGCGCGTCCTGCCGGAAAACGCACAAATCGTCGCCAATATCGATGGCATCACGGATTATGCGGGCCTTGAGTTAATTATCGATTGGCTGAAAGAGGACGGCGCGCGGGCCATATGCTTTCGGGTGGATTGCACGGGGCGCGTGTTCATCCGTGTTGCGCGCGGCACGGACGAGGTCTGCACGCGGGATGAGGTCAACATGATCCGCCTGCTGGCGTTGTGCGTCGTGGGCACTATCAATCGGGCCTTTAACACAAGCGGGGACGCGCGCGATTTCCCCTATGCGATCGGGGCGCGCAGGGACGTGCATGTGGACAGCACCTGTGTTTGGCCGTTGGAAGTCACGCAAGACAATGACGGGGATGCTCCCAAGGAGCAGGTCGAGTGGTGGGAAGGTACGTTCACGCCCGTGCGGGACCGCCACTGGGGTGCAGGCGCGCTGCCGCTATTGGGACCAGAGAAGTCGCTTGAGACCCAATTGATCGCACGTTTTGCCCAAACCGCAGAGCGCCATGTCGGTGTCATGTCACGCGAAGCCCCGCCAGAAATCTCGCGCAAAGGGTCCAGCATCAGCGCCGCCCTGTCGCGTGTGGAGAGCCATTTCAGCCGGAGTGCCGCCGCGTTGATCTTTGTCTGGGCGTCTTGTGTGCTGTTGTCCGTATTTGATCTGTCGATCAACTTCCTTGGGGGCGGGTTGAGCCTGTCGTTTTCCAAGCTGGAGCTGTGGTGGATCACCTTGGTGTTTTTCATCATCTGCGTGTGGCGGATCGTTGCGGCTTACTGTTTGCTCAATGCGGCGGAGGTAGATGCAAAGCGCACGGGACTCGTTCAGTTCTTCATGCTCAATGTGCCCAACCTTGCCTATATTCGCTGTCCCGGCATGTATGTGGGGCCTGTGCTTTTGTTCGCGATAATGGGGGTGGCGATCACCGATGTGGTCAATCCAATCGCTTATCTGCCCGCATGGGTGAACGACGTGCCGAATGGTCCGCAGCAGGCGACGTTTCGCGATGCGATGAAGCTGGGTGTTTGGGCCTTGCCCGTGCTTGGTATCGGTCTGTTGAACCAGACGCGCATGATGTTGAGCCGGTTGGTGACCGAGCGTGGCACGATCCGTCGGAAGTTGGCAGTATTGGGGGGCGTGGACGGGTTGGTTGCCACCGGGGCACGGCTTGAAACGGCGTGTAAAGTGGGGGGCGATGACAATGTGCCATCGCTGTTTGGTTCCGTCACAGAGTTGAAGGCGGTCTTGCGCGCCAATCTGACGTCAAAATGGGAGCAATCCAAACGGCATTTTGACAACGGGTCGGCAGCCAACGCGACCATCGTGGCCTTGGTGGGATTGTTGCAACCCTTTGCCAACATGCAACCCAATGCCAACGGCTATGCAAAGACGCAGTTCAAAGAAAAGGTTACAGCATTCCTTGAGGCGCGTCCAAGGGTCGACGCGATGGCGCCGGGTGTCGTTGAGCCCGTGCGATATGCCGCGCTCACCACGCTGATCGATGCGGCGCAGACTGACTATGCTTACGGGGCGGATGGGCAAGAAAACCAACCGCTCAGCGCGCGCAACTGTGCGATCAAGAACGCGGCCGAGATCACGCAATTCGATCTGAGCCAACCAAGCGATCAGCTGCTTTGGTCATTATACATGATGGATTGCATGGACAGCAGCGTCACCAGCGTGCGCAACGAAATCGCAACACGCATGGAGACCGTCGCAACCCTATTGGACAAAATCGCAAACACGCCCGTATCGGTTCCCGAGGGGCAAACCGTGTACAATACAAATGTCTGTTTGTTCCCAATGGGGCAGTATTGTCTGCAAGACCCGGTTTTGACGTTAGGCGCGGGGCAATTGGTGTCCCTGACCGGGGACTTGGCCGGGGTCAAAGGCGAACTCAAGGACATCGCGGACCAACTGGCCAAGATCACCACGCCGCATGAAATCGATCTGCACGCAGATGCGGCGCAGGCGCGGCGCGCAATTGCTTCTGTTGACGCAGCTTTGAAACAGCTGCCGACATGGCACGATGTAACCATCGCGGCGGATGCAGGCGAGGCCTTTCGCGAGATCGGGTTCGTGCGTGCAGCATTAGATTCGCTGCCAACCGACAAGACCATAACCATCAAGGCCGATGCGCAAGCATTATATGACGAATTGGCGCTGCTCGCTTCCACGCTGACCCGCGTGATGGGGCCGCGAGACGTGGTGTTAGGTGCGGATACAGAGGGTTTGTATCGTGCAATCAGCCCAGTTGTTGACGCGCTCAGCAGGTTGCCGAAGCGACACGAGTTGATCGTCACGGCGAACGCGCAGGACGTCTATCGCGACATCGGGTTGGTCGAGGCCAAGATCGACGCACTGCCTGACGATAAGACCTTTTCGATCTATGCAAATGCCGAGGAGGCCTTTCGCGAAGTGCGCTTGGCTTTAGCGTTGATCGACACGCTACCAGAGCATCATCACATGACGAACCCAAGGCTAGTCGACGCTTTGACCCGGTCAATGGTCAAGCTTCTTGCATGGCTTGAGACGCCGCCCACAGTGACCCAAATGCATGTCGGCCCCTTGGTCACAGCGCCACTTGTCGACGTGGATTTAGCGATATCAGGCACAGGTGGGGGCAGCGGCACACCCGGTCCCGTCATCGCGGGATGTCATTGGATCGCGCGGCAAGACTTCGCGCTTGGCTCTTATACTGTGCGCGATGACATGTGGACCAACGATAGGGGCGTGTTGGGTATCAACAGCACTGTGCGCGAAGCCGATGTGTTGCAATTGCTTAAGGATTATCTGTCCCGCACGGATGCCAAACAGCATTTCTATGTGCTGGGTCTTGCGGACGGGTCCGGGGGCAAATTGCGCAACGAGAGTCTCGCAAAGCGGCGTGCGCGGCAAGTCATCCAGCACCTGAACGGCGCGCCCGAACTTCCTGTTGAGCTGATCCCCTTGTCGCTTGGCTCCTCTGGCTGGGTGGCGGGAATGCCGCGCCCACTCGGTGAAATCGACCCCAATCACCGCAGCGCCACGATCTTAGCCTGCGATCCCGACGACGCGCCGAAAATGGAGATCGACCCAATGACACAAGCGAAACTGGAGGGGCAAGAATGACCGAAGTCAGCGTACAAGGGCGCGATACAACGTCCAATTCCGCAGCACATGGCGAGCCCGGTCTGCTGCGTGAAATCATGGTGTCCACCGCACGGGGGCCAGAAGCCGGGCAGATCAGGTTCGATGTGCCGTACGCCCACATCATCGAGGTGGAACTGGCCAACGGTGTCACCTTGTTTCGCAGGCTCGATAGTTTGGAACGCGGAGGAGGCGCGCGCGGCGTAGACCAAGATGGCGGTGTCACGCTGCCATCTGTGCTTCATCTGACCGATGTGCCCGGCGCGCGATCCGGCGCGTCGTCTTGGGCTGTGCGGGTTTATCGCTTCTTTGCAGGTGAGGCATTGGCAGAAGCCGCCGTCGATATCGCAACCAAAAAGATCGAAGGCGTGCTTGCCGCACCCGGAGAAGACCGCCTCTTTCAGGTCGATCAAAACGGGTGTCTTATCCCTGTGCCCAAGGCGCTAGATAACGTTGTACAGGACGGTCCCATGTTGGTCATGATCCACGGGACCGCATCGTTTTCAGGGGGTAGTTTCGATCCGTGGATTCAACCGGACACGCAACACCCCTCTGAGCGCGGCACGACCGCTGCCCAGCAGTGGGCGCAATTGCTGGATCGCTACGCGCGCGCCGGATCCGATGACCTCGCCAATATCTTTGCGTTCGAGCATCGCACTCTCAGTCAAAGCCCTGTGCGCAATGCCATCGCCTTGCTTGAGCAATTGCCAGTTGATGCAGAGCTGCATCTAATGACCCATTCGCGCGGCGGGTTGGTTGGTGAGTTGATCGCATTCGGGGCGAATGGACTGCGCAAGGCAGACGCAACACATCTGCCAAAGCGCGACTATGAAGAGCTGCGCAAGCTGTTGCACAAAAAGCGGCCAAGGGTCACCCGATTTGTGCGCGTCGCCGCCCCCATGCAAGGGACCTTGCTGGCCTCGGATCGGTTGGATCGCACGCTGAGCCTGTTTTTCAATCTGCTTAACCTCGTGCCTGGTGCGCATCGTGTGATGGTCGCGCCGTTCCGACAGTTCGTCAAAGCCGTCGTTGCCGAGCGCAAGGATGTTGACACTCTGCCGGGGTTGCAAGCCATGCGTCCGGAAGCCGGGTTGGTGACCATGCTCAATCAAGGTGCCCGCAAACTGGATGACGCGCTGACAATCGTTGCGGGGGACATTGAACCCAGTGGGACGTTGCAAGCCTTGGCTGTAATGGCGACTGATCTGTTTTACCGTGAAGACCACGATTTGGTCGTCAACACGCGCGCGATGTTCGGAGGGGCAGATCGCACAACCCCGCCAGCGGAAATTCGCGCCGTTGGGCCCGAGGTCAACCATTTTTCTTATTGGAAAAATTCTGACACATCCGCAGCAATTGTTGCCGCGTTAACGCAAACTGCGCCTCCATCGGCGGCCCGATCCCTGCCCGAGGACAAAGACCCTTTGAACACGGACGCACCGCTGACGTCATCCGCGCGCGGTGCGACTAAGACACGGCCGATTGTCGTGCTCTTGCCTGGTTTCATGGGGAGCCATCTGCGTACCAAAGGCCAAGACGAGCCCGTTTGGCTGAACGTGCCGCGGATGGCGTTCGGGGCTTTGAACAAGATCGGCACTCACAACAACGCATTGGTTCCGAATGTGGAGCCGGCGGGTGTATTACGACGCTTTTACAGAGGTTTGGCCGACCATTTGCAGCTGACCCACGACGTCGAGGTCTTCGACTACGATTGGCGTAAATCCATTGTGGATGAGGGCGACACTCTGGCCAAGCGCATCGCGGATCTCGCGGCTGGGGCCAGTAACACGGATCGGCCCATCCGCATCATTGCACATTCCATGGGCGGGCTTGTGGTGCGGGCAATGATCGCCAAGCATCCAGACATCTGGGCGCGCATCAAGCAGGGCAAGGATCGCGGTACGCGTTTCTTGATGCTTGGCACCCCAAATCAAGGATCTGTGTCGATTGCATCGGCGCTGTTAGGGCGCGATGCCATGATAACCACGCTCGCGCGGCTCGATTTCACCCGCGACGAGCGCGACGTGGTCAAACAAGTCGCGCCGATGCCGGGAGTGCTTGAGCTGTTGCCCAGTGATCACGGGGGCGCTTATCTGCGTCATGACACGTGGAAAGGATTTGCCAAGTCCAAGGGCAACGGCTGGCCGATCCCTTCTGATGCCGCGCTAAAGCGTGCCGCCAAGGTGCAAGAGACAGCCTTGTACCTGTCGCCGGATGATACAGCACATATGGCCTACATTGCCGGAACCTCACCTGTAACGCCCTCGGCCATAGACACGGATGATGCGGGCAAGCTTCGAATATTGGGATCACGCAACGGTGATGGGCGGGTCCTGTGGCGGTCAGGAGAATTGCCCGGGCTTGCGATGTGGTATGCGCCAGACACCAAGCATGGGGATCTGTGTCGTGATCGGCGCCTGTTTGGTCCGATCCTTGATCTGCTGCGCACAGGCCAGACCCGGGTCCTGTCTCAAATCCCGCCGCACACAGGCGCGGATCACGCAGGTGGTGGTGCAGGTCGTGGGGGAAGCGTTGGGGCAGGACTCAACGACATAGGGCCGATCGTCATTCATCCAACACCGCAGCTTTACCCCTCCGCAGAGGACGTGGAAGGCGCGGTTCTGGGGGCAGACGACACCAAGCCCCATGACAGCACGACCGCTGCCGCGAAACCCTGCCATGTGGACGTGCTGCACGGGGATTTGCGACTGCATAGCGGGACCGTGATCGTCGGGCATTATCAGGACGGACCGCTGCAAAATGCCGAACGTGCATTGGATCAGCAACTAAACGGGCAATTATCGCGCCATCGCGCGCTTGGGTTATATCCCGGTGCGTTGCGCAGTGCCGAGTTGTTCCGGCAGACCGAAGCCAGAAGCCTGTATGATGTGTCTGTCGCAGGCGCTTTGGTGGTCGGGCTGGGCCCGTTCGGGAAGCTTTCCAGATTGGGGCTGACAGCCACCATGACCCAAGCGTTTTTGCTGTACGGGTTGAGGACAGGGCCGCATACCGAGGGCACGCCAAACGCCATCACAAGCCTTTTGGTGGGATCAAACGACAGCCGCGTCACCCCCGCCCAAAGCATTGAAGCCATCCTTGAGGCGCTGCACACCGCCAACAACATGTTGCCTCAAGGTCATCGAATCCTGCGGCTGACCTTCTTGGAGCGCTATGAGGACAGTGCCATAGATGCCGCAGACACGCTGGCCAAGCTACGCGACCGTAATCGGTGGAATGACAGTTTGGTGTTACAACCGGACCTGCACGAGGGCATCGCAGGGCGAAAACGACATCGGTTTGGCGCCCAAACGAGCTGGGATCAGATCGTGCGGATTTCTGTTCCGGACGGCGACCCGGACACATTGCAATTCGAGGGCATGAACCAGTCTGCCAGCGTGTCGCGCGATGCTGTGCGCGTCAACCGTCGCCGATTGGATCGGTTGATTTCACAGGCTACCCAGTCGGTGCAAACCGTTCAGGACACCGGCAAGCTGCTTTATGAGTGGATGGTGCCTCCGGCAATGAAATCAAGTGCCGCTGATGGTCGGGACCTGACGCTTGTTCTGGACCGCGATGCGGCGGCGTATCCGTGGGAAATGTTGCAAGACAATTGGGGGCGTTCCAAGGACCCAATCGCCGTGCAGGCCGCGTTGATGCGCCAACTGATCAAGGAAGACGACACGGCGCATGCCTTGGTTGCGACCTCGGGGCGGGCGCTCATTGTCGGTGATCCGGAGAGCTTTTTCAGCAAGCTGCCCGGCGCACAGATCGAGGCAAAGCGCGTGGCAGAGCTGCTGGCGCAGCACTGCTGGGAAGGCGATGTCATATCCAAAACCGGCCAAGACACGCAGTTCGAATATGAATTGACGCTCAAGGAAAACCAAATCTTGCATTTTGCAGGGCATGGCTTGTTCAACTGGGGGCCAAACAAGGAAACCGGCCTTGTCATCGGCAAGAACGCAATTCTAGAGCCGGATTTCGTGCGCAACCTGCGATATGTGCCGCAATTCGTGTTTCTGAATTGTTGCTATGCGGGGAAGGTTCCCGGTGGGGATGATGCCGGCATCGCTGATCCCAAAAAGCCCGTCGAAGCCGCGCACGAGCGGCCACGTCTGGCGTCAAACATCGCCATCGAGTTCATCAACGCAGGCTGCAAGGCGGTGATCGCTGCGGGTTGGATGGTCGACGATGCCTTGGCCAAACTGTTCGCAGAGACGTTTTATGGGCTGTTCCTAGACGGCAGCAGTTTTTCGGACGCCATCCAACATGCGCGGCGCGTCGTCTTTGACAAGGACCCCGCCATCAACACATGGGGCGCCTATCAATGCTATGGGGATCCGCAGTTTCGATTGCGCAACATGGGGCTTCCTTCGGAGCCTGTGCGCCGGGACACGCATTTCGTGTCGCCCGGTCAGGCCACGCTAGCCTTGCGCGGTTTGCAACTTGATGCGCGCTTGGCGGCGGCCCCGCATGAGGCGTCGATCATCAACGACAAGCTCAACGATATGGGCTATATCCTGCGTGGGCATCCCGATTGGAGCCGCGATCCTGAGCTATATGAGGCGATGGCGGATGTTCTCGCGGAACTCGGCGATCACGATGTGGCGATCACCTTTTATGAGCGCGCCGTGCGCCGCTCACCACCACGTCTGTCTGTCGATGCCTTGGAGAACCTTCTGCATTTGCGGGTCAGGCAAGCGACTTTGGCGCGCGAACAAAACGAAACCAAAAGCAGCTTGGGCGATGAAGCAGCAGCCTTGGAGGAAGCGCTGAGCATTTTGCACCAGCACGAGGCCGTCGCCAACGGGCGAGGTGCTGCGTTGCGACAGGTACGTTTGGGTGACAATTTTCTACGATTGGCCGCCAATAAGGCCCATGGTCGGCGGCCCAGTGGCGCATTCTGGGACACGCTCACGCAAGCGCAGGCGGCGTATCTGAAGGCAGAAACCTATGCTGCGGGGTGGCCGGAATTCGAAATCCACCATGCGCTGATCCGGCGCGCCTTTGCCAGCTATGTGCTGAACTTTTCGGGGCTTCCAACGGATGGGGGCGACGTGCAACCTATCGCGCCGCTTATCGACCGGGTGCATGCAGAACTGTCAGAGGAGCGCATCGTGATGCCCAGTTTCGAGCGGCGTCGGCTATTGGCGGAGACGCGGTTGTTCGGGATGTTGAACGACACGTCCGATGGAGCGGCTGTGCGGGATGATCTGATTGAGACCTTTACGCAATTGTTCCGCGATGGTGGCTCTGTTGGACGGCGCATGGAGGTGGTGAGCGATCTGCACACCGTGGCGCGGCTGCTGTGTCATTTGCCGGGCTTCAACAGGACGCTCGGGCTGCGGGTGGTGGAAATTGCGGACGCGCTTGCCCTTAAGATTCCAAAAATCCGAAACTTCCTAGCAACTGAAAAGGACATATCATGAGCGATATTTTTGAAGGCAACGAAAACGACTTTGTCACCGGCGCCGCGCTGGGTGGCTTAATGAGCAAAGACCGCGCACGCGGGGATACGCCAGAGATGGTCGCGTTCCGGGCGTTTTTTGACAGCATCGACTCGCCGCATTTTTCGGCGGATGAGTTCATGGTGCTTGGGCCATCGCATCATTCAAACGGGCCCTGCAGCGGTAAAAATAGTCTGCCAGACAAGGCTTTATGGAGCAATGTCAAGCCGTTGGTGGTCGTCATGAATGCGATCCGCGACACGCTTGGGGCATCAGTTCGGATCACCAATTGCTACCGCAACCAAGCGTATAACAGCTGTGTCGGCGGAGTGTCGGGCAGTTTGCACAAGAGCTTTCAAGCGGCGGATTGGGTATGTTCAACGGGCACCAGCGCGGATTGGGCACGTGCCGCGCAACAGGTACGCGCATCCGCAACAACCGGGTTCAAGGGCGGGATCGGTATCTATAACGGCTTCGTGCATGTGGATGTGCGCGGCTCGAATGCAGATTGGGACAACAGATAGATCTTAGGTAAGGCAGGGCGTTCCAAGCCGTTCGAATGCGTGATACGTGCGCGGAAAGCCCGACTAGATCGGTGGTCTTTTGGGGCGCGGTTCTTGGGTTAAACCTGAGGAAGACGGGGCGTGGTTTTGCGGGCTTATGGCAGCAACGAGCCCGATGTGTGGATTGCTGCAACCTGTACTAAGGTCGGTTTCGATACGATACAACCGATGTTACCAATCAACAAAGCAATAGGAAGCACCCCTCTCATGCAGTTTATCTCTCCCAAAGGCGTTGTGTTCGACATGGACGGCCTGTTGCTTGATACAGAACGGGTGTACTTCGAGAGCTTCCGCACCGCGCTTGCCGCTATCGGATTACCGCAGGACGACAACTTATTCCGGCGACTAGTTGGTACGAACCTTTTGCTTGGACATCAGCTATTGACCGAGGGGCTTTCGGGGCGCGTCACACTTGAAAAATTTAAGACCGTCTGGGACGATGAAATTACGCAACGGCTCGTAGATTGCATCCCTGTCAAACCTGGCGCGCGCGCGATAGCAGAATATCTGCGCGAACGGGATATCCCCTACATTATAGCCACCAGTACCCAGACAGAAAAAGCGCATCTCCATCTCGAACGGGCAGGCCTCGGTGCTCTTTTTCAAGACATAGTTGGCGGTGATCAGGTCGCGGCCAGCAAGCCTGCGCCAGATATCTACCTGCACGCCACTGCACGTTTAGGTCAGGATCCTACAACTTGCGTCGCGTTCGAAGATTCGCCAAACGGCGTCCGCGCGGCACATGCGGCAGGCCTAATTACAGTTCAGGTCCCTGATATTGTCGCTCCCGATTCCGAACTGCGGGCGCTCGGGCACTATATCGCCAGTGACATCATCGCCGGAGCGCGCAAAGTTGGGCTAATGGTAAATCAGGAATAGGAAGCTGAAATCGATGAATTGAAGGCGAACGGCCGCAAAGTCCCAGATGCGGTCATCGGCCTGTGAATTTGAACCATTCTGCTTTCGCAGTCGCAGCTAACGGCTGGTTTGAGCCCGAAGTGACCGATGCTGCGCAAAGCATGAACGTCCGCTCGACACTCAAACCTACACTCACGCACGCGACCATTCTGCCCCCATTTTCTTAGTCGGATGCCTCCACCTTTGGCGGGCCACCCCCGAGCGCTCTGCTAAGTTGGTCTGCGAGCGCAAAGAACCGTTTGCCGTCCTCTGAGCCGAGGATATTTTCGATAATCTTGTCACCCTCCTCCCAAACGTCCGCGACACCCAGCAAGGTAGCCAATCCGTCAGGGGTGATAGTGATCACATCAGTGCGTCGATCCGTAGGGCTGGTCTGGCGTTGCACGTATCCTAGTGCTTCGAGCCTAGAAATCATCGAACTCATGGTGCCTGGTGAGACGCTGAAATGTTTGGCGAGATACTGCTGCGAGGACGGTCCGATTTGCCGAAGCGCATCCAGAACAAGCGCTTGACGATGCCGAATTCTCGACGACCCAAGCAAGCTTTCCAGCTGCTTTTCCAAAATCGCAGCCGAGTGGAGGAAGGGGTGGATTTGTGCGTGCTGGCGTTTCATGGGTTCACTTAGAGAAATCCTACCCACTAGTTACAGGGTTCAAAGCGGATCGTCAAATTAGTTCTGATCGAAATAGTTTCGCTTGAAAGTAAATCAAAGCCTCGTTAAAATGCGTCCAACAATCTGGCTTAGAAAAGGACGCACGATGAGACTGCCAATATTTACAGCCATGCTACTTGGTGCGGCAGGCATTGCCAACGCTGACGCACCGCAGGTTCCGTCAGAAGCACCCTACATAGTCCTCAGCGAAAACCATGACGAACCAAACGGATATGGGTTTTGCATTGATACATATGGGGCTGGGCAATCCGACCTGTTGCAGACCCATTCTTGTAAACCGCCCAGTGAGGGTGAGCCGCGCAGTTATGATGGCAACGACACTCGCTTTGAGTACAATGCAGACACGATGCAGGTTGTATCCTACCCGTTTGAGGGCTTCTGCATGCAGGCCTTGATCGCTACTGGAAAGTCGGAGTTTGCAATGTTGGAATGCAGCGATCATCCTCGCCAGAAGTTCATTTACGTTGAAGAAAATCAAACTCTGCGACTGAATGAGGATCAGGATAGTTGCGTGGTGGTTGTATCGGAAACAGTTCCAGCAGGTCCGTGGGTGAAACGGCCACTCTCGCTGGAAACCTGCAACGAGGTCGATGCGTCGCTGAAGCAGTGGAAAATTGTCACTGAATAACACATAGCGGGGTCTGTCCGGCCCAGTCAGGAGCCCGTTTGCAACTGCAAACAAGACTTTGGACGTCTGATTTCAGCAGCAAAGCGGGCTTTTGCTAACAACTTTCGAATGACCGCTTCGTCCGCGAAGCGGAAGTTGATGCATCGCGCAGCGAATGGCAGGAATAAGCCCAAACTACCGTTTTTCTGCGCCGTAGAGAATGGCAGCTTTGTGGAATTTTTGCGATAACGCAACGAAAGAAACTTTCTAATTTTCCAAGCTGATTTGTGAATTCGTGATCACTTTGGCAGCCATGCCCCGTCCACAATTTCTGGACTGGATAGGGTGAACGTGTCCTGCGCCACGCTGACAGTTGCCAGTGACGCGCAGAGCGATACAGTGGTGCACATGCCCCCAAAACCGATTCAACGACAAAACTCGCCGGTCATCAGTTCACCGCCATTGGTCACAGTTTGAGTCGCGAAGGTGTAACAACCATCCATATCCGCCGGTTCATAGCGGATAAAGAAAGCATCACCTTCGTAGGTATAGTCCATGCTGCGCGTGCCATCGTCATTTTGTGTGAACACAAGGTTTTCAACCCCGCCGCGCGGTGGGCGACCGGGTGCCGCACCACCGCCAGTCGCAGCGGATAGGGGCCGTACACGTGGCAGTCTGTCAAATTCAGGAACTTCGCCCATCAAGCATTGCACAATGTAGGGCGCATCTGGCGATGTGTGATAGCGGTAGCCAAAGGTGCCGTCGGCCTGACCGTTACAAACGTCTAACTTTCCCTCTGCAATCGCGGACCCGTCGGGGTTTGCATCGCCATAAATTGGAAATCCGTCAAAGGCCCAGCCGATGATCGCGGCATCACCGGCATTGGCCATCTGCTCAATCATACAAACTGGTTCAGCGTGGTAATGGTAATCGTCACCGCGTCCCGCATGGCCGCCACAGACATCAAGTTGCTTTGTGAGGATCGTGTCGTGCTGGGTCTGGTGGTGGGCAAGGTCGGCCTGGCTCATTTCGCCGCCGCCTGTGTAGTCGTAGATGGGCACACCGTTCACGGCGACGCCCAAGGCAGCATCCCGGGTCAGAAGGGTGTCGCTTAGAACTGGTGCCAGAATAACCGGCGCGCCGTACTCTGCGGGTACGGGAACCTGTTCGTTTGTGCCAACGATGCCCGTCATCATGTCGTGATCAGGATAGGTGTCCGACGATATGATCGCATGACTGTCTGTACAGGTCACAACCACCTCGTCGTCAAAACCCGCGTCCGCAACCGAGGCCGCAACCGCGTTGCAATGGTCTTCGTGTGCGAGGGCAAGTGTTGGGAAAGAAATAAGCGTTAGGGCGGCAATGACGATAGGTTTTGAACAAGCCATATTAAGACTCCCTTACAATTAATTATTCGACAGTCAGACGGCACAGAACCGTATTGCTTTGCTCAAGATCCGGGCCCCAGATCAGTTCAGCGTCGTCCACCCAAGTGATCTCATCAAAGCCATCCTTTGGGCCGACCTCGCGTGCGGAATAAACATCCGCTTGCGGCCAGTCCGAGGCATCAAAATCGGTCACATCCCAGCCATCGGGTTCTTCGGATGCCTCAAATGTACAGGCGCCTTCACCGGCCACAGGAGTGGATGAACCTTCACAGGATTTGTCCAAAGGTGCGGAATGAATAACAAGACATTGCCAACCCTCGTTACTCACCACGACCGTTTCACCAGTAACGTCCTTGATCTGCAAGATCACACCTCCGTCGCCCATCTGCTGATTGTGTGCCCCGATGTATTCCAACCCTGTGTCGTTTTCCTTAAAGTCCTTTGCAACCAAACCGATCACAAATGGACGCTCGGCCTCGAAGGTGAAGCTTTCTGCGTTAAAAGACCGTTCGGTGGTGATCGACACGCTGTCTTCCGCGACTTGTGCGCCATCGATGCGCATCTCGAACCAATTGTCGGCCCAAACATCAGCAGAAAGGGTTTCGGCTGAGAGTGGGCACGTCGCTGTCGCTAGCAAAGCCAGTGAGGCGAGAATAGGCTTCATTACAAAATCCTTTAATGGGTCGGTGAGCATTACACGTGATAGCCACAGTATTCCGTCGCACAAACTTTGTATTTTTCATTTCATGGTTATCAGTCGCTTGTATCCCGCAAAGCAGACGCCGACAATTGAGCCGCGAATACCCGCAAGGTCCGGCGTTGCGGTCATCTGGACGTCCTGAAATGCCGCGGTATCGACCAAGGTCCGCTTTGCGGGGTGCCCCCGCAGCATTGGGACCTTGAGGTGAACGGCAGCAATGGGCCGAATTCGACCGATGATGCCTTGTGCACGAACAACCGCTATCAAGGGTCTCTCAAAAATCATCAACAACTGGTTGGATTTTGGAAGGGGTTTTTGACAGCGGAAATCGGGGTAGTTTGCGGATGTGTCAAAAACGAGCGTTTTTGGAACGGCCCTAAGGTCCGGTGTGCGGACATAAGGTGAATTCGCCGCAGCGCGGAATTTAGGCATTTTGTTGGCTGCATTCGACACCAAGGGGCGGAAAGCAGACATTCGCCGCGGGTGCGAACCCTCTAGGTCGATCCCGCAAAAGCTGCCGTTCCTTGAGAGGACGGACTCAAGAATGCTGCAGTCGATCTAACATCCGCATTGAGCCCATAGGAGAAGTGGTTAGTTTTTGCTAACAGCATTTGCAAAAATAAATCTCGCTGCGTTGTTCAGTACGAAATCCAAAATCTCGATTCTGTGTTCGAGGTTAGTAGCCGAAGGCGCTTTGAACCCAAGGTTGCCAGTCTGTGTCAAGTTGAGGTCCCCTTGTGAAAACCGTTGATGTGATTGATTCTGACATAGCAAGTCGTAGTGCAACCAACCGAACCTGCGGGAGCCCGTTCACGCATCTTTTGGCGTACTGGGGTCTATTCTTGGTGGGGAATAAGCCTCGATTGACTCCGTATGCCCCGCGAACTTTTCGACACTTACCAGGCAGCTATGCGCCGTGGGGCCTTGCGCCAATTTAGACGTCCCTTTGTCGCGTGTAAGAGTATTGGGGTTGCCGTTGCGGCATAATAACGTGCCATTGGGCTGACGCTCGGCGTCCAACCATGCGCCGGTGCTTATTGAAATGCAGCCTTGCATCAACGCGGGATCAAGCCTCGCGGACACCAGACAGGCGCCGCGATCGTTGAACACACGCAGCAGATCACCGTCTGCGATTCCGAGGGTTTGCGCATCCACCGGATTGAGGTCAGCGACGGTCCGGCTATTTACCTTGGCTGCAAGGCTTTCCGGGCCATGGTCCATCTGAGAATGAAGCTTGTCGGCCGGTTGCCCTGAGATCAGCTGAAAGGGATGCTGTCGGGCGGCATTACCGAGCCACTCTGCCCTAGGATACCATGCGGGGTGCGGCAAAACATCACTGTTGGCAAATGTTGCAACTTGGCCAGAACAAATCTCGATCCGCCCCGATTGCGTCTTCAGTGGTGCCTCTTTGGGAGCTTTTCGAAACGCGGCTAACCCGCCAGGGTCAGGCTCACCCGGCGCTACATAATGCCATCCCTTCGCAATAAATTCAGAGTAATTCGGCAAATCAATGCCAAGAGGTGCCGCCCTTTTGCGGCTCTCATCATAAATCCAGCTTAGCCAATCATCAGAGCTGCGGCCCTGCGTAAAGGCTGCTTCGGCACCAAGGCGACGACTAAGGCCCGTCAGGATGGTATAATCGTCTCGTGCATCCCCATGTGGCGCAACAACAGCCTCCATTGCGACGATATAGGGATCGCGCGGTGTCATCATCAAATCGCGCCGTTCCAATTGCGTCGTGCAGGGCAAAACAATGTCGGCCCGTTTGGCCAAGGCGTTCCAGCACCATTCATGGGCAATGATTGTGTCTGGCTTTTGCCAAGCCTGTTCGAGCCGCGTAAGGTCTTGATGATGGTGAAACGGGTTGCCGCCAGCCCAATACACGAGTTTGATATCGGGGTATGCGTGGGTCTCGCCGTTAAATTGGAATGTATCACCGGGGTTCAACAGCATGTCACAGATGCGGGCCACGGGGATAAAGCTTTTGACCTTGTTTTCGCCTTGCGGAAGAGATGCAAACTTGGCCGCCCGCCGTTCCAAGCCGATTGAATTGGCGGCGCAATACCCGAATGCGATGCCTGCCCCAGGTAGTCCGATCTGGCCCAGCATTGCAGCGAGCGTCGTAGCCATCCAAAACGGTTGTTCGCCGTGGTCTTGCCGGGTCAATGACCAACTGACCGAGATGAGCGTACGTGACTTCGCCATCCGGGTGGCCAAATCCCTGATCGTATGGATCGGAATCTGGGCGATGTTTGCCGCCCATTCTGCAGATTTTTCAATCCCGTCTGAATGGCCATCTAAATAGTCAGAAAAGGTGTCGAAACCCACAGTATATTGATCGAGAAAAGCTTGATCGTGCCAGCCGTTCTTCAACAGTTCGTGGGCAAGGGCCAGCATGATTGCCATGTCGCTACCGGGAAGAGGCGCTATCCAATCTGCGTCAAGATCGGCGGCCACATCGCTCTTGATGGGCGAGATGTTGACGAAGGAGACGCCATTGTCCTTGGCATCTGTTAAGGCCGCACGTGCGCGATGTGATCCGGTGCCGCCAGAACTGATCTGGCTGTTGCGTAACGGCATGCCACCGAAGGCCACAAGCAACTCGGTGTTCTCGACCACCGATTGCCAGCTTGGCGGGTTGTGGATGAGCTCTGAGGGGTTTCCCAAGATGTGCGAAAGGATCACCTCACCTGCGGCCAAGGAATAGGTGTTCACCGACTTTGTATAGCCACCGATACAATTGAGAAATCGGTGCAGCTGGCTTTGAGCGTGGTGAAATCGGCCAGCACCTGACCACCCATAAGACCCGCCATAAATGGCTTCGTTTCCGAAAGAGGTTTTTACACGGGTGAGTTCATCAGCAACTAGCGCCTCAGCCTCGTCCCATGTAACCCGAACAAAGGCGTCGCTGCCGCGTTTGTGTGTTGCGGCTCCTGGGCCGTTCTCAAGCCAGCTCTTGCGCACCATAGGGGTATCAATACGCAGTGCATTGTCTAACGTACCCATATAGCCGTTCGCAATCGAGGACGGGTTCAGGTCCCGCTCAAACGGATGCAAAGCGCGCAGCTTTCCGTCTTCGACCTCGGCGCGATACACGCCCCAATGCGCCGCGGTCAAAGGCATATTCTGGATCGGCAGTTTAGGCGGCATTGAATTGGTCAATCATACCATCCCATACAGGCACCAAATCCATCAAACCGTTCCAGAAAGATTGATCACGGCGGCGGTCAAAATCTTCAAGTGATGTGCCCTGCTGTTCAACCCAAGTGTAGTAGGCAAGGTTGAAAATACGTTCGCGGTCGATGCGGCCCAACTCGTGGGTGTGGTCAATGCCTGCACCAAGTATATGCTGACCAAAGGCCACGGCTGCTTGCACTTCACCAAAGCCCTGCGCGAAATGTTTGTCCGCAGCCAACGCCATCTCTGTGTGATACATGTCCGCACCATCTGTTGCGACAGTCAGAACCACATCATCGGCACCAAGATCGTTGAACTTGGCGTATTTGATCGCTCCGATGATATTGGCGATCGAGGACAGGCCGAGATCACCAAGTTGGGCGATTTGTTCTTGGGTCATTCGGCGATGCTTGGAGAGGTAGGCTCGACCTGCGCCAGTGTTGAAAACGAGGTTGAGATCGTCGCAGGCGGCATCGGACACGCCGATCACAAAGTCAGAGCCCATTACATTGTGAATGAGCGGAACATGCTTATCGCCGATGCCCTGTATATTGTGTTCCCCATAGCCGTTGTACAGCAACGTCGGACACTCCAGCGCCTCGATAACACCGGTCTGTGTCCCAAGTGCCTTTTTGAGGTAATCACCTGCGGCCAACGTTCCGGCAGACCCTGTTGCTGCAACAAAGGCGCGCGCGGCTTGCCTGCCGTCAGTATTCACGTGATCAAATATCCGCTGTATCGCGGGACCAGTCACCGCGCGGTGGATGATGTAATTGCCGTATTCGCCAAACTGGTTGAGGATCAGGTTCTCAGGGTCTGTTTCCAGATCGTGGCACGCATCGTAAATTTCTTTGACGTTACTTTCCGTGCCGGGTGTGCGGTAAATATCTTTCGGATCTGCCAGCCAATGGTTGAGCCAATCAAACCGTTCCTTGCTCATGCCTTCGGGCAGTACGGCCACCGAACGACAACCCAACAGAGTGGCAATCGCCACCCCCCCGCGACAGTAATTTCCGGTCGACGGCCAAACGGCCCGGTGTCGGGTAGCGTCAAAAGCGCCCGACATCAAACGCGGGATCAGGCAGCCATAGGCGGCCAGAACCTTATGCGTGTTGATCATCGGAAAACGGTTGCCGAGGGCGACAACCACTTTTGCTTTCACACCTGTCAGAGCATCGTGGAGGACGATATGCTCAGGCACCGACACCAGACTGCGGCGGTCAGCTCCGTTGTGCCAATGCACACGAAAAAGATTGCGTGGGTCGGGGGCATCTGGGTCCGCGTCTGAAATTTCGGCCATCTTACCAGCGAGTTTAGCACTGGGATCAGCAAGGTCTGAAATGCGAGGCAGGACAACGTCTGTGCCTGCCAAACTCTTGACGTTGCGATCATAGGCGTCTTGATCGACGATGGCGCTTTCCAAGCCTGCAGTCATTTTGGCATCCCTCATAAAAACCTATGTGACATCCATCACGTTAGGCCGTCTGAAGGATCGAATTGCTCAAAGGTGAAATGATCTGCGATAAATTTGGTCGCATATTTCCCCAATTAGGGCGGAAAGACTAACCCAGCATACGCTTGCTTTGCGGGTCATGAAACGGAGTTAGGCTAAGAAAGGCCGCAACCTCCTGTCCTTCAACCATGACGAAATACTGCCCCCGCTCTAAGCTTTGCTTGTCCGATTGCCCCTCGTCTAGCGACACAAAACACAAGCCCACTGCCGCACCGACGGTATTGCCATAGGCGGCAGAGGTCACATACCCCACGACCTTACCGTTGCGCAAAACAGGTTCGTTGTGGTGCAACAATGGCTGCGGATCACAGAGCTTTATCGAGCATAGATATGGCCCAATCGCCGCTTCTTTGCGCGCGAGGTAAGCATCACGCCCGATAAAGGGGATGGCCTTGTTGGCCTTGCACGCAAAGTCGAGTCCGATCTGATGCGGCGCTTCGGTATAGGCCATATCCTGCCCCCAATGTACAAAGCCTTTTTCGATGCGCAGCCCGTTCAAAGCTTCGCCGCCAATGAGGCGCAGGCCATGTGCCTGACCCGCTTCCATCAGCACATCGAACACATGTTCGGCAAAGTCGGGCGTGACGAAAATTTCCCAACCCAATTCGCCCGAATAAGACAGCCGCTGGGCGGTTACCTTGGCATGACCTATGTAGAATGACTGGAAACTATTGAAACGGAAGGCTTCGTTCGCCAGATCGATGTCGCAGACCGACGCAAGCACTGCACGGGATTTTGGGCCCATTAGCCCAAGCACGCCAAAGGAGGTGGTGACATCGCGCAGCTGCACGTCCTCGCCTGCCTGAATGTGATCGCGCAAATGCAGGAAATCGCGACGCGTGTGCGAGATCGAGCTCATCACCATAAAGCTATCATCACCGTGGCGGGCGACGGTGACATCGCTTTCGATCCCGCCCCGCTCATCAAGCATCAATGTATAGGCCACACGGCCTGTCTTCATCGACATGTCATTCGTGCAAATGCGTTGCAGGAAGGCTTCGGCATCTTTGCCTTGCACCATCAGTTTCCCAAGCATCGAATAATCGATCATGGCAACGTCTTCGCGGGCCGCTTTTTGTTCGGCTTGGGCGTAGTCGAACCAGTTCTGGCGGCCAAAACTGTAGGTAATTTCGGGCGACACACCTGCGGGTGCGAACCAACCGGGGCGTTCCCAGCCTTGGGTTTCGGTAAAGAATGCCCCATTGGCTTTCATAGCATGGTGAAACGGAGTGCGGCGCAGACTTCGCGCACTCTCTCGTTGGCGGTTCGGCCAGTGCATCGCGTAGGTCAAAACGAGCGTTTCAGGACAACGTTCGCGCAGATAGATGTCGCGGGCCTGGAATTCCTCGCAGCGCTTCGGATCCATCTCGGACAGGTCCATTGGCGCATGGCCCTTCATGATCCACTCAGCTAGTGCTTTGCCTGCACCGGGGCCGGATTGTATGCCGGTTGAATTCACGCCTGCGAGGACGAAATACCCCTTGATGTCTGGCGCTTCGCCCAAGGTGAAGCGGCCATCATAGGAGTAGCTTTCAGGCCCATTAAAGAAGGTGCGTATCCCTGTTTCTTGCAACAGCGGCACACGGTTCATCGCCAGTTCCAACACCTCCATCACGTCCTCTTCTACAAAAGGTAAACTGTCGAATTCAAAGGCTTCGGGGATGCCATCTTTGGCCCAAGCTTTAGCGTGGAAATGAGCAAAGCCGAACAGCAGTTTGCCTGCATCCTCTTTCCAGTAGGTGCCATCGCAATAAGACCGCAGGACGGGTAAATCACTGGGCAGATCTTTGATCGCCTCGGTAACAAGATAATAGTGTTCGCAAGCATGTAGAGGCACGCCAACGCCATTTTGCTGACCTAATTCTCGCGCCCACATCCCACCGCAATTGACCACGTAATCGGCAGTGATGATGCCTTGATCGGTGCGCACGCCGCGGACTTTGCCACCCTCGACACGCACCTCCTCCACTTTGACCTTTTCTAAGATTGTCGCGCCGTGCATACGCGCGCCCTTAGCCAGCGCCATCGTCAAGTCTATGGGATTGGCCGACCCGTCGCTAGGCATATGGATGCCGCCCAAGACACCGTCTGGGTTCATCAAGGGCCAACGCTCTTGGATTTCCTCTGTGGTCATTGGATGCGCTTCAACGCCAAACAACCTGGCGAAGTCGGCCTTGCGCTTTAGTTCCGCGTAGCGTTCATCGTTGAGGGCGATGGAGATTGAACCGGATTGGCGAAAGCCCGGGTTTTGACCGGTTTCGGCTTCGATATCTTGCAGCAATTCAACGCCGTATTTGGCGAAGGCGGTTGTCGAGTGAGTGCCTTGCAACTGCCCTACAAGTCCCGCTGCATGCCACGTGGTTCCAGAAGTGAGGACTTTGCGCTCTAGGAGGACCACATCTTTCCAGCCCTCTCGCGCCAGATGATAGGCAACTGAACAGCCATGAATACCGCCGCCGATGATGACGACTTGCGCGTGTTTTGGGAGTGGTTTGGTCATGAAATGGCCCCCTAATGTTAGAACAATTGGCAAGACTTGGCGGGCAAATATGTTTGGTTTGTAAGTCGAGCGAGATGCGATCCAAGAGCTTGGTTGCTGGTGATAGCGAGCCTGCCCAAATAGGTCTCTGATTAGGCTAAGATGGGCGATGCGGCCTTCTCGGATCATCGTGGCCCTCGACGTGCAATCATAGCCTATAGCGTCAAAGCCATATCCGTCCCTTTCGTTGGTATATACCAGATAATTGATCTTGGTATATACCAGATCCCATGCTACGCAAAGCAATAAATTCGGGAACAGTTCAAATATGCCTGACGATTTAACAAATCCCACAGAGGATCCGCCACGGTTCCGGTTGATTTTCAATGCCCTGCGCGGTGAAATCACAGCTGGAAATTTGGTGGAACATGCAGCGCTACCCTCCGAAAGGTATGTTGCCGAAAATTATGATGTCAGTCGGATGACGGCGCGCCGCGCACTTGAAGCACTGGAAGCCGAAGGATTGGCGTATCGCGACGGGCGTAAAGGGCGTTTTGTATCGCCGCAGCGGCTAACATATGACATCAGCCAAATGGTTAGTTTTGCGGCGGATGCACAGGCAAGAAATGTGGATTTGCAGATCGAAATAATCGACGCCGGACCGCACGATGCAGATGCGAAATTGGCCCGTGAACTGTCAGTACAAGTCGGAGAACAGCTGCATGCGTACACGCGACTATTTAAGATAGCAGGTCACGCTATTTTCATTGAAACCGAATTCGTGATCGCCGCGCAATTTCCCGATTTGTTACGCCACGACCTGCGCCAATCGACAACGCAGCTTCTAAGCCAGCACTACAACACGCGCGCGCATACTGGCGATGTGATCATTCGAATGCGCGGCGTATCGGCAAACGAAGCTAAGCTGCTTGGACTGTCGGAAAACACCGCCGGTATCGAATTGGAACAGGTCATCCACGACGCCGAGGGCACTGCGTTTTGCATTGGCCGCCAGATATGGCGCGGGGAATTGGCTGAATTTTCGGCCCGTACATTAGTAAATTCCGAAAGCTAAGTCTTCAGGAAAAACTTGCAACATCGTCCATATTTTCTGAGTGCCGTTCAATTGGTGCGAAACTCGGCGGAATTTCGTCGCGATCAGTGGCTTTTTTGATGTGTGGTTTCGCGTCACATCATTAGGTTATGCGTCATCAGTACAGGGATTGAAGATGAACACGTTTCACAAAAAGCTGACAGCGCTGCGGCATGCCTTTCACCGTGATCCTGAACTTGGCTTTCAAGAACTGAGAACCAAGGCGGTGGTGGCCGATCATCTGCGCGAACTGGGGCTTGATGTTCACGTCGGCGCGGGCGTCGTCGGCGTGTTGCGCGCGGGTCACGGCAATCGGGCCATTGGGCTGCGCGCAGATATGGACGCGTTGCCCATCTTAGAGATCAGCACTCATGATTATGTGTCAGACACGCCCGGCGTGATGCATGCCTGCGGTCATGACGGCCACATGACGATGTTGCTGGGCGCAGCTGAAACGCTGGCGAAGGATCCTGATTTTGACGGCACAGTCGTGTTCATTTTTCAGCCCAATGAGGAACACGGACTGGGTGCACGCGCCATGATTGACGCGGGTTTATTGGAGACGTTCCCGATTGATGAGGTCTACGCAATCCACAACTTACCCGGCGCACCTGTTGGACAAGTATCAACGCGCGTCGGACAGGTCTGCGCGAGCGAAAGCCTGTTTGAGATTGAGATAAGCGGCCAAGGCGGGCACGCCTCGATGCCGCATGTCGGTGTTGATGCAATCACAGTTGGCTCCGAGATGGTGCAGGCGTTGCAAACAATTGTATCGCGCAAACTTGCCCCCGGTGCAGGTGCGGTTGTGTCGGTCACGGAGTTTTTGACCGATGGACAACGCAATGTGCTGCCCGGGCATGCAACACTAAAGGGCGACGCGCGCGCACGGTTGCCGCAAGACCGGTTGGATATTGAGCGCTTCATGCGCCAGATCGTGGACGGGATCGCCACGGCCCATGGGGTTACGGCCAAGGTTCAATTTGTGACCGAATTCATCGAAACCATCAACGCCAAGGAGCCTGTGAACGCTGTTGTTCAGGCGGCAAATGCCATTGGGCTAGAGGTCATCGGCGATCGTGACGCCATGAGCTTTTCCGAAGATTTCGCCCATTTTTGCACAGCCGTTCCGGGTTGCTTTCTATTGCTTGGCAATGGGGAAAATGGCCCGCATGGCCAACCGCTGCATGCGGCGGATTACGATTTCAACGACGCGCTTTTGCCTATCGGAGCGGCCCTTTGGGCTGGTTTGGTACGCGATCGCCTGCCAACCAGAGAGACTTTGTTATGACCAACATTCTGCCAACCGCTCAATTGTGCCATGTGCCCGCCAACCGAAAATCCGGCGATGCCGCGTATCGGGTTTTGACCGAAAGCGAATTTGCCATCGCGCGCGCAGAGATTACGGCATGGGACGGTTACGCCGAAACTCCGTTGGTGTCGCTTGGTGCTTTGGCTTCGGCAATCAATGTTGGAGAAATACTCTACAAAGACGAAGGTCCCCGCTTTGGCCTAGGGAGTTTCAAGGCATTGGGTGGTTCTTATGCGGCGTTGCGCGTCCTGCAGCGCGTTATTTCAGAGCGACTGGGCCAAGAGGTCTCGTTGGCGGATGTGCGTGGCGGCAAGCATGCGGCGGAATGCGCCGCAATCATTTTGGTCTCTGCAACCGACGGCAATCACGGGCGCTCGCTTGCCTGGGGCTGTAAACGGTTCGGCGTGCCTTGCCGTATCTACATCCATGCAGAAGTCAGCCAGGGGCGCGCGGATGCGATGCAAGACCTTGGCGCTCATGTTATTCGGATCGAGGGAGATTATGACGCGTCGGTTGCTTTGGCCAGACAAGAGGCAGAAGAAAACGGTTGGTTTGTGGTCTCTGACACGTCTTGGCCGGGTTATTCACTTCCGCCTCGCGATGTGATGGCGGGTTACGGGGTGATGACGCAGGAAATTTGCGAAGCTTTGGCCCAGGCACCGTCTCATGTGTTCTTGCAAGGGGGCGTTGGTGGCTTAGCCGCTGGCGTCGCAGCGGGCTTGCGCCAATTTTATGGCGATGCGTCGCCGCGCGTTGTTATTGTAGAGCCGGACCTTGCGGCGTGCTTGTTCGAAAGTGGCAAGTCAGGCAATGCCACGAATGTGAAAATTGACGGAGAGACCTTGATGGCAGGTCTGTCTTGCGGAGAACCATCGCCCCTCGCGTGGGAAATTCTAGAAGAGGAGGCGAGTGACTTCCTCACAATCCCTGAACGTCTCGTTGCACCAAGCGTGCGATTGTTGGCCGCGCCATTGGACGGCGATCCGACAATTGAGGCGGGAGAGAGCGCCATTGCAGGTCTTGCGGCTTTGATTGTGGCACGCAAGGATAGCGTGTTGTCCAACACGTTAGGATTGGACGCGAATTCGCGGGTGTTGCTCATCGGTTCCGAAGGGGTCACTGACAGAGCCATCTTTAAGATGATCATGGAGGGCCGCGATGCCGCCTAAGACATTGAAGCGCGGATTTTGCACCGCTGAATTTGAGGGCCGGACCCAGAGGGCGCAGGCGCTTATGGCCCAGCAAGGGCTGGCCGGCATGTTGCTGATGAGCGAGCCTGACGTGCGGTATTTCAGCGGATTCCAAACGCTGTTCTGGCAAAGCCCGACACGACCATGGTTCTTGTTCGTTCCCGCCACGGGCAAACCAATCGCCGTGATCCCCGAAATCGGGGCAGCCTTGATGCGACAATCTTGGCTCGACGACATTCGGACGTGGAGCGCGCCCGCGCCTGATGACGATGGAATTAGTTTGCTGACAGAGCTCTTGTCGCCCTATGCGAAAGCAAAGGCGCGGATCGGGGTGATGAAAGGGCACGAAACGATGCTGCGGATGCCTTTGGGGGACTGGGAACGTCTGATCACAGCGCTTCCCGGTCTGGACATCGCAGACATCACCGGACTTGTTCAGGGTCTTCGCATGGTGAAATCTACCGCGGAGATCGAGAAACTCTCCCACATTTGCGCGATTGGATCAGCAACGTTTGCTCGCGTTCCAGAGGTTATGTCGCAAGGCATGGCGCTCGAAGACGTGTTTCGCACATTCAGACGCGAAGCACTGGCGCAAGGCGCTGATGATGCGCCCTATGTTGTGGGAGCCGCAGATCAGGGTGGGTATGTCGACGTCATCTCGCCACCCACGCGCCGCCCTTTGCAAGTTGGTGACGTGCTGATGCTAGACACTGGCCTCACATGGGATGGGTATTTTTGTGACTTTGATCGCAACTGGGCCATTGGCCGCACGGATGATGCCTCGCGCCGTGCCTATGATGTGTTGTGGCGTGCGACCGAAGCGGGCATTGCAGCCGCGCGACCGGGCAACACCTGCCGTGATTTGTTCAATGTCATGTCCGCAGTGATTGCCGAGCTGGATGACAGCGGCGGTGACATCGGGCGTTTAGGCCACGGGCTTGGGATGCAGCTAACCGAACAGCCGTCACACGCATCGTTTGACACCACTGTTCTGACCGAGAATATGGTGCTGACGATTGAACCTTCGTTATCATACGGCAATGGTTTGATGATGGTACATGAGGAAAACATAGTCGTCGGAAAAGACGCCGCGACTTTGTTGAGCACGCGTGCGGCGCCAGATCTGCCGGTCATTTAATCGAGGAGCGCCAAATGGATCAGTACAAACCCGGCGATGATGTCGGCGCGCTGGACTTCTGGCCCTTTGATGCTCCGGCAAGCCAGTATCGCGTCACCAAGGGCGATCCAAAGACCTATGGGCGTATTGATGCCGGTGGTGCGGGGCACACCACACGCTATGGGATATGGCGCTGCACGATCGGTGCATTTGAATGTATCGAGCAGGGCGACGAGTTGATGACAGTGCTTTCTGGTCGCTGCAAACTTATCCAACATGACACTGGGATGACCCGCAGCCTTGGCCCCGGAGACAGCTTGTTCGTGCGCGATGGCAGTCGGGTAACTTGGGACGTGACTGAGGATATTACCAAAGTCTTTTTCGGGCACAAAGCGCGCGGATACTAAGGCAGAAGTGACGTCCCCGCTTGGGAAAACAACTGACCAAACCCAGTCAACTGGTCCGTAATTCCAGCGCGGCGCAAGCAGCTCCAGAACTGGGCCTGATTGGACGTGATAACGGGTTTGCCAGCGGCCTGTTCAATCTCTTCGATGACCTCCAGCGAACGGATGCCGCTGCATGACAGGAAGATCGCATCTGCCTGCGGGTGATCAATCTCAAGTGCGAACTTCTTCCAGTAGGCGGGTGTGACCCGACCAAACTCCAGACCAGTTTCCAGATTGAGCCCCTGAATATCAAGAACCTCGAACCCTTTTTGCACCAAAAATTCAGCCTCGGCGACGTTGATCGCGTCCAGATAAGGGGTGCCAACCACAATCTCTCGCGCCCCCAGTTCGCGCAGTGCATCAACAACGCCAGTGACAAGGCACATAGGCTGCGTCCACGGTGCGCCTTTCGCAATCTGCTCAAAGACACGATCCTCACCATTCACAATTGACCCGCTTGTGCAGGAATAGCTGATGACCTCGGGTTTCATATCAGGTTGCAGGCGCGCTGCGGCCTCTGCCATGTTGGCGATGTGTTTGGCAAGCGTTTCGGGGGTCGTGTAATCGTCGGTCTTAAGACGGGTGATATGCACTCCGACCCCTTCAGGCGCCATGGTGAAAAAGTCCTGCTCTGCGGCCAGATCAGTCGACATCAGGATAAAGCCCAGCCCAGCCCTGTGATAGCGCCCGCCGTCCATTTCAGGCGTGCGGGGTTTGGACGTGATGACATCCCCGGATCTATACATGGTTCTGCCTCCTTTGGCGAATTAGACGGCTTCTTTCACCGCGCTCAGAAATTGTTGTGTTCGCTCACGTTGCGGGTTGCCAAAGAGGTCGGCTGGCTTGCCTTGTTCCTCGATCTTGCCACCGTAAAAGAAGCACACCCGATCCGAGATATCGCGGGCAAAGCCCATTTGGTGTGTCACCATTAGCATGGTGAGATTGTGCTCTGACACCAGTTTGCGGATCACGTTTGTCACCTCACCGATCACCTCGGGATCAAGCGCAGAGGTGACCTCGTCAAACAACATCACCTTGGGCCGCATCGCCAATGCGCGGGCAATCGCAACCCGTTGCTGCTGACCACCTGACAGGCGTGATGGATGCTGGTCTTTTTTGTCGGCCATCCCGACCAATTCAAGAAGTTCCTCACCCCGGTCGCGCGCCTCGGCCTTGGACATGCCAAGTACCTGCACCGGCCCTTCCATGCAGTTCTGGATCGCCGTCATGTGCGGGAACAGATTGAAATGCTGGAAACACATGCCGATATCTGTGCGCCGTTCCCGCAGATGGCGCTCATTAGCTTGAATCAGTTTTCCGTCTTTGCCCATGTGCGTCAACGGTTTGCCATCGACATAGATGACACCTCCGTTGATCTGCTCAAGTGTCATAAGCATCCGCAAAACAGTTGTCTTGCCAGAACCGGACGGCCCAATAATCGACACCATTTCACCCGCCGCAACGTCCAGATCAAGGTCATCCAAGACGACCAAAGACCCATAGGCTTTGCGCACTTTCTTAAAGCTGACCATCGGTTTGTTTTCGTCCGCAATCTCCAGCGGGAAACCTGAAAAATCTTCCATGTTCTACATTCCTAGTTTGCGGCGCACGAGGTTTTCAAATGCGCGGATAAGCCCAGCGGCAGGCAGGGAAAGCGCCAGAAAGATAACACCGACGAGCGTGTAAGCTTCCAAGTAGCGCCACGTTTCCGAGCCGATCGAGTTAGCGGTATGGATAAGTTCGGCAACGCCGATCACCGAAAGCATCGGCGTGTCTTTGAAAATTCCGACGAGGTAGTTCCCCATGCCTGGAATGGCAGATGGGATCGCCTGTGGGATGATCAGGCGTTTGTAGGTCTGCATTGTCGTCATGTTCAATGCAGTCGCCGCTTCCCACTGCCCTTTCGGGACACTGTCCAAACCGCCGCGATATACTTCCGAGAGGTAGCACGAATAATGCAGGCCGATGGCAATCATACCCGAGATCCATGGGCTGAGGGTGATACCGAATTGTGGCCCGACGTAGAAAATGAAAAAGATTTGCAACAGGAGCGGCGTCGAGCGCACGAATTCAACGAATTCGCGGACCACAAACGTCAAAATCCGACTGTCACTGCGTTGTGCGAGCGCAAATACCAAGCCTAGCACCAGCGCAATAAGATAGCCCGCTGCCGCCGCAATGAGCGTGTTCAGTGTCGCCTCAAGCAGGCGCGGAAGGATTTCCCAAGCATAGTCCCATCGCCAATCAAACTTTGGGAACCACTCGTCTTTCAATAACCAGTCAAACATGGATCATGCCCTCCCCATTTTGCGGGCCATAAAACCCTCAAGCCAACGCATGAACGGCGTCAGCAGGAAGCGCGCCAGAATGTAATAGATGACCAGTGCCGTGCCAAAGATTTGTGCAGACATATAGGTGCTGGCATTGATTTGTTTGGCTTGGAACATCAAATCTGTGACGGAAATTAGTGACACAAGTGCGGTGCCTTTCAAAATTTCGACCATCAGGTTGCCCCACGCGGGCAGCATATTCACCAATGCTTGTGGCAGGATAATGCGCCACATGCGGCGTGCGCCGCTCATGTTGATTGCGGTTGCCGCCTCCCACTGTCCTTTTGGGACCGACATAATGCCCCCACGAACAAGCTCGGCACCATAGGCACCTGCATTCAACCCAATTGCGACCCAACCGGCTGTGAACTTTTCAAGCGTGACGCCGAACAACGGCAAAACAAAGAAAATCCAATAAAGCTGAACCAACAGGGACGTGCCCCGGAAAAGCTCAATGTAAGTGACCGCAGATCCTTTGATCATTCTGTTTGGGGACATTTTCATCAACCCAAAGACAAGTGCGAGGCCGACCGTCAGTGCTGCCCCCAAAAGAAATTGAGCGACCGTAACTCCGGTACCTGACAATAGTCTCGGCCAATACTGGCTCAAGAATTCAAAAAGGCTCATGTGTGTGCTCGACCGTTGAGATTTCAAGAAAAGTGGCAAGCCCTTTGGCCTGCCACTTATCGCTGCATTAATGAAGCCGAACCTTAGCGGTTAGCGCAGGCCCACTCAGTGGTGACATCACCCGGTAGGTGCACCTTTGAATATTCGTGCTCGGCAACCTTCGCCATCATTTCCTCAGTTCCAAGATAATCCTTAAGGGCTGCGTTAAAGTCAGCCAAGAAGTCTTGATCCTCATGGCGGAACCCGATTGCAGCAAAGTTCTTGCTCCACTCTTCCATCTGCGATGAGTCACCCAATTCAATTTCGTCGTGATCAGCCGCGAGGTGCTGCGCTTCGAAATCGGTCAAAACAGCGGCGTTAGCACGGCCAGCTTTCAGGGCTGCTACCATTTCTGTCGGGCCAGGAACCTGCATGATGTTCGCATCTGCAATCCCAAGGTTTTGCGCTGCCTCAACAGTGTTGTAACCAGCGCCCGTCACCATGATGTGTTCGCCGTTTAACACGTCAGTATAGCTGTTGATGCCTTCAGGGTTTCCGGCAGCAACCAAAATACCGTCACCAGATCTTGCAACCGGCTCAGAAAACGACACGTTTTCACAACGCGATCCCAGAACGTACATACCGCCTGTAATCAGGTCGAAACGCTCAGCTTTCAAACCTGGAATCAAGCCACCCCAGTCGCCAACAACCGGTTCGACATTCGTAAGACCCATTGAAGCCAGAACTTCAATTGCGATGTCGTTTGTGAAACCGTCTGCATCGCCGGCCTCGTTCGGGTAACCCCAAAGCGGAATGTTTGCAAAACCAATGCGGATAGTTTCACCAGCGTCGATGCGGTCTTGTAGTGGGCCCGCAAAACCGGATGTCGCCGTGGTCGCCATTAAGAAGCCGGTCGCGATAAGACCTTTTGTGATGTTCATGGGCATAAATACCTCCTTGCCATTGTTGATCTGAGCGTGCGCCGTAGGCGTCACGTCCCAAGGGGTTGTTGATTGCGCCGCACACCAAGGGATGCCCCCAAGCTGTGTTTTCAGCACTTGTTCAGTTTTTTAGAATTAGCTCCCCCCCATTTCCAACAACGATGGTAGAGACGATGAGGGAGCATTTTCGTCGATATTCTCGTTTTTTTGACTAATTACGTTGCCTTTTGATAATTTTCCGATCTACATCGGAGCATGGATGACAAAGACTTAGAGATTCTCAAACTTGTTCAACGCGATGCCCGCCTCACGGCCGAGGCGTTGGGATTCGAGATCGGGCTATCCCCTCCGGCAGTGCAAAAACGCCTGAAGAAATTGCGCGAGACCGGTGTGATTGAAAGCGAAATTGCCGTGCTGTCCTCTGCCAAATTGGGGCGGGGAATGACGGTCATTGTTCAGGTCATGCTCGAACGCGAAAGTCGTATGCATTTGGATGCGTTTAAACGCAAAATGCGAACTGCACCAACGGTACAACAATGCTATTATGCAACGGGTGAAGCCGACTTCATACTGGTGGTGATTGTTGAGGACATCGCCGAATACGAGGCCTTTACCCAAGAGTATTTCTTCGATGAATCCAATGTGAGCAAATTCACATCGTCAATCGTTATGGACAGGGTCAAAGTCTCATTAGATATTCTTTAGACGTTCTAGGGTTTCGTCCCTTGAACCAGTGTTTAAATCTGCCCCGAGAAAAACATAAACACCAAAGTTTCCCAAACCGCCAATGTCGAAGGCTAACTGCTGCATCTGCAAACCGGAACAGAAATTTTCTGTACGTTAATACGCTAGTCCGCGTCTCAAGGATTGGAAAATACCGCAGCGAATGGTCAATTTGGCCTCGCCCTGTTCTGTCGTGATTGAACGGCCAGTACGGGGCAAATCGCCACTTCGCAAAGACTTTTGTACAGGTGCAGCTAATGTAGCGCCAGCATTAGCTGCACCTGTACAAGTCTGCTCCGTCCCGCTCTCTGAAAGTTCGTGCACGATGCGGCGAAGGGTCGATCTAAAATCCACTGACATCGACAATATTGAATGGCCGCTTTCGCGACTTAAGCTGCATCGCAGCATGAAACTTGCTGCAACTGCGAGGAAATGCTGCGTGAGCAATGGCCGCACGTGTATAAGGCCGCTTAGTCCGCTTATGCCCAGAATGCTGCGCTTCAGTCCCAATGATCGTATTGGCAAAGCTCCGGCGGCTTAAATGAGCTGAGCCAATGTTCGTAATGGGCGGTCCTCATGGATCCGATTTTTGACCGCTGGGGCTATGTTTCACGGGTTCCCTTGGTTGGTAGGCGCCCCCAACCGCCAGGTCATTGGTTATGAGACAGAATGTTCAGAAGCTTTCCAGCAGGGTCTAATAGGAAAAACCGGCGAACGCCCCAAGGTTCGTCTCTGAGTTCATATTGTATCTTGCTGCCAAGCAAATTTGCTCTTTGATAGACGGCATCGACATCGTCGACTTTAATCGAAGCATCCGGGACCGGCGTTCCTGAGCCTCCTTAAGAAGCGATGCTGATCTGTACTTGGCCCGAATGTTCAGGTGCAAGCGTAACGATCCATCCTTGGTCCACTACGGGTTCAAGACCAAAGAGCTTGGAATAGAATTGCTGAACATCGGCAACCGAATTCGTCGCGATGTCCAAAACGATACGCTTCACAGCCATGGAACACCTCTTCGTTGCCTAGTTTTCCAGCATGAGTTGCAACTAATGTCAGGTGAACCCGCTAATTTGTGTTCACGCTGCCAGATGAATTCTCGCACGCTATGAATGTCGGCAATGCGGGCTGCATCTGCAGCATTCCGGACAGCCGCTGGACGGCGGCTTTGGGCCGTGACAACCGGATGCGGCTACACACCTTAGGTCTGTTTGATGCGTACGTAATCCCCCTACAGTCCGACCAGTAAGTTCTACATCAAGGTTGGCGATGTTTGGTTGGGCGACCAACTGACGAGAAAAGGCATTCCACTAACGCAAAAACGCGGTGTCATTCAGGATCAATCTTGTTAAGTCTTGCGTCCAAAAGGACCTAATGTCGTGAATGCAATCCAAACAGTCGGTTTTTCCCTCGTCCATGCCATCACTCAGTACGCCGATGAACCTGCGATGTTGGATCAAAACGGCACGCTTACTTACGCAAAGGTTGGTGCGGTTGTGCAAGACCTTGGCCCTTTCATGGACACACAACAGGTCGTGGGGATTTTTGGCGCGCCCGGGGTTGCGATGGCTGCATCCGCTGTGGCCTGTGTAATCCATGGCCGTCCTTTCGTGCATCTGGACCCCGCGATGCCGCAAATGGTTTTGCACAATATTATATCCGAGTTGCAGGTCAGTCTGGTGATCATCTGCGAAGATGCCGCCACGGGTCACCTGCCGGGCAATTGCAAAATCGTTGATGCACGGACGGTGCTGAACAGCGCTTCAGAAATGACCGCCCCCCTAAGTGCGGCCCCTGTTTCGCGAGATGATCCCATCTACCTTGTGGCGACATCGGGCACGACGGGCAGGCCCAAATGTATTCCCGTTGCCCAAGACGCGGCTTTTCTGTCTTACGCATGGCGCGATGAATTTACGCCTTACCATGCGGGGATGCGCGTCGGCATTTACGTCTTCGCAATCTGGGAAATGTTTCGCCCGCTGCGCAAGGGGGCCGCGCTGTGTTTTCCCGATGCCCGCACCTTGTTCAGCCCCCGTGAGTTGGCGGATTTTCTGATTGCACATGAAGTTGATGAGATGCTCTTTACGCCATCTTTCTACAGCACGTTTCTTTCGGCGTTGGCCCCCGGTAAGGCTGCCGAAATGCCGCTGACACGTGTTGTTCTGAATGGCGAAGTTGTAAATGATGATCTGATCACGGGATCGCTGGAGAAGCTCCCAAAAACTGCGCTGTGGAACCTTTATAGCATTTGTGAAACCCATGATGTCTGTATTTCGCATTTGACCGAACCCGCAGGCGATGCACCCGTGTCCGTCGGTATTCCGATGAAACACCTTAGCGCTGTCATCCTTGATGAAACTGATACGCCTTGCCCGCCAGGCACATCTGGCCAGCTTCACTTTGAGGGGCCGCGCATGTTGGGGCGCGGCTACATCAACCGCCCAGAAGAAACCCGGCTGCGGTTTCGAGAACTGACCATCGCGGGGCGCAACACACGCCTTTACGACACCGGTGATCAGGCGTGGGTTGATGCCAAAGGCGCGCTGCATATCGAAGGGCGCGTCGCGCATATGCTCAAGCTGCGCGGCTTTTCAATCCAAACCCGCGAATTGACAGACACGATGCGCGACATGCTGGCCTTTTCCAGCGCCGTGCCGTGGGTCGCCGAAGTCGGGACACGCGGCCAAAGCCTGATTTTCTATTTCGCAGCGGACGCGCAGCAGACCCAAGCGAATGCTGATAGATGGGGGCTGAAAGAAGGCACAAACCGCATGCCATCTGCCTTGGCGACAGAGTTACGGGCCATATTGCCCGCCTATTGCGTCCCTTCATTTCTGGTGCAGATGGACACGCTTCCGCTGCATCCGGTCTCTGGCAAAGCCAACACGCGTGCGCTTCCCGCCGTTACCAACGATATGGACGCGGACCATGCGGCCGAAGACGCTGTCATCGCCGCTGCTGCGACTGCGATGGGCTGTGCGCCCTCTCAGATTGATCCGGCGCTCAGTTTCTATGATCAGGGGGGCGACAGTCTGATGTGCGTCACTCTGATGCTAGAGTTGGAAAAGTCCTACACCCAACCCATCGACTTTGAACTGGCCATGAATGTGCCCTTGCACAGGCTCGATCAATTGATGACGCAAGAGGCCGACACTCCAGCACCCACCGACGGGTTCGACCGTCCCGGCATTTTGTTGACCGGGGCCACGGGGTTCCTTGGTGGCCACGTTCTTGCGCAAGCCGCCCGTGATCTGCCCGAAGGCCATGTGGTCTATTGCCTTGTTCGCGACAAGAACCGCGGCGCGCGGGACCGGCTTGACGACGTCGCCTTGGCCCATGGCATCGCCAGTGACAGATACGTCATGGTTCCCGGAACGCTGGATACACCAAATTTTGGTTTGCAAGACCAACCACTTGCAGCCCTTGCGGCGTCCGTCACGCAGGTCATTCATTGCGCAGCGATGGTAAATCTCGCAATTGGGCGCCGCGACATGTTGGAATGGTCGGCGCGTGGCATGGACGCAGTCTTGCAGTTCTGTCGCACAGCCAATGCCGATTTGCGGTTCACCTCGTCCAGTTCGGTTTTCCCTGATCGTGGCGGTCCATGGGCCGAAGCACCTGCCACCCAATGGGATCAGATCACAGGCTATGGTGCGGCCAAAATTGCGGCAGAGGACACAATCCGCGCCTCGGGTATTCCTGCTGCAATAGTGCGCCTGCCGTCGCTTTATGATCTGGACGCGCCGAATCCGCGCGACATCTACGAAATCATCCTCAAAGCGTCTTTTATGGCCAGCCACATGCCGCAATCGCTGACGTTCCCGATGACTGATGTCACCGCCGCAGCGGCGTTTCTTCTTGGGCCCGTGACAGGCGCGGAGAGCCCGATCTATAACCTCATTTCAGACCGTGGGATCACACCCGATGACTCCAAAACGCTGCCCGCAAAGGACTGGTTGGCCGCGGTCGATCTTGATCCCGGCATCGCGAACGTCATCGAAAGCTTCCCCGATACGCTGCTAGCCGATGCGCAGTTTGCCAACGATGCGGCGCAGATAGCGTGGGCACGGATATCAAACAGAGACTTTAGCAGCATCAGTGACGGAGATACTTTGTTGAAGCGCCGCCGCTTAGATTACCAAAGCGACCCTGCATTGATCTGAAAGTCTTCCATGGTCAAGGCACGCGAGGCATCGCTGACAAGGAAGGCTGCCAAATCCGCGACTTCTGATGGCTGCACCAACTGGTTTTGCGGATTGGACTTTGCATAGTCTGCGCGTACCTCTTCAAGGCTTTGACCCGTTGACGCGATGTCTGCATCAATGAAGCGGCGCAGCATCTCTGTTTCGACCCACGTCGGGCTGATCGAAACACAGGTAATGCCATCCGCAGCACCCTCCAGACTGACACAGCGGCCAAGGCCCAATAGCCCGGCCTTTGATGTGCAATAGGCGGCGTTGTTGGCCATCCCGTTATGGGCTGCGACCGAAGCAATGTTCACAATCCGCCCCCAACCTTTGGCCTTCATATGCGGCATCACAGCGCGGATCGTACGAAACGACCCGCTGAGGTTGGTGTCAATGTGATCCTCCCAGACATTATCGGGGTGTTCGATCACAGCCGCCTCCGCATAAACGCCCGCCGCGTTGACCAGAATGTCGACTCCGCCATGCTTTTGCACAACGTCAGCCACAAAGGCATCGACGCTTTCGCTAGACCGCACATCAAGCGCGGCCGCATGAATCGTCCCGTGATCTGCGCCAAGGATTTTGCGGACATAATCCGCATCATCAGCGCTGCGTGCACCAACAACCACAGTCGTTCCGTCTTGCGCCAAACGATGCGCAGTCGCGCGCCCAATGCCCGAAAGCCCGCCTGTCACGATCGCTATTCTATTGCCTTGTGTCATATTGATTTGCCTTTGCCCGCGTGAGTATGTGCCGCCGACTTAAGCTAAACGCAGCGGACCTGCACCGAAAATTCATCCATAGCATTTAGAATTTGGTGATCGTTGATGAGACGACCAAACCACAAGTCGGCTTTGTCCGTTGTGTGAATTCACCCATCACTCGATTTTGCAGTTGCGGCGAATGTCCGGTCTGACGGGCTGCACCGCCGCGTCGCGCCGCGAAGGTCTGCTTTCTCTAATTAGGTGTTTGGGTCAAGCTCGTTTTGCTTGTTTGTTTTGGATCATTGTCACTCATCCGGGTCACGCTTCTCTTCGCAGTCTAACTGATGACTTGGTGTCATCGCTGCACGCATGTGTCGGATTGGCAGTGGAGAGCCTCGCTTTGGGACGCGCTTCTCGTTGCGCAGCAGACATTTTCGGCTTCTTCCACAGACCTCGCCGGGTGAGGGACGACCCCGTCAGGTTGGGTGGTTGGCGTCTACATTATGCCATGTCTCCCACTTGGTTCTGACGGAATTCGGTGCCATCCGTCCACATGCGATGGAGCAAAACGGCGCGTTTGCGGGCAACGGCGACCACCGCGCGACGGCGGCCTTTGGTGCGGATTAGGGACTATGCACCTAATGAAGATCGAGCCACAGGCCAACCAATACCGTTTCTACCGCATGGAGAACGTGCCAGGTCTGTTCGGTGATTGGGGGCTGATCCGTGAATGGGGCCGCATCGGCGGCGGTGGGCGCGTGCGTACAGATTGGTTTGAAACGGAAGCCAACGCCAAGGATGCCAGGTTCGAGCTGCACATGCAGAAAGCCAAACGGGGCTACGAATAGCCCGTGAAAAAGTTATATGTTAGCGCTATTTTTCCGTTTCGGTTCGAGTGTGAATTTTCCACTTATAGTCCGGGAAAATACGGATAAATTCAACCTAAGGGTGCGCAAGTTTTTTGATAATTAATGGGTAGGGGGCTTTCCAGTGCTCGGTTCTAAAGTAATTTTTGCTTTCGCAATCGTTTCGGTTTTGGCAACCTGTTCTCCACGGCCGGAAAACGATCCTATTTTGCGGAATTTACGGGCGAACCTCCCGGTAGACGTTCCTCCACAATTCATTCCCAGGTTGCGTCGCAACAAAGGTGCTGTTTGCGAGGTATTCAACGAAGGGCAGCGCGCGAAGCAATATATGCTGTGCTGGCGACCGCTTGGAAAGCCTGTTAGTGTAGCTATTCTTGCGTATTACCCAGCTAACTCAATCGGCCCTCCGTCTCCAAGCACACTTGGTTCGGATGTCGGGTATGGTTTGAAGAAATATCGTTTTTAATCAGAGAGTACAGAGTTTGATATGGCAATCCTTGACCTCGAAACGCTTGACGCGTTGGCGTTATTATCCGCCCAAGCATACGAAGAACTTAGACTTCCAGATGGATCAGTTTGGACCCGTCGCGCTTTCGTGCCGCCCCAAGTGCTCGTTTAAGCCACTTTCAGTTCGAATGCGACAGGGCTTTCCAGCCTAATGCTGAGTGGCGGCGACGTGGATTATAGAAGCCGTTGATGTATAGGCACAGCAGGGCCACCATTGCTTTGTCCTGCAATTCGCGGGGCGTGGTCTGTGGCATCATCTCCAATGCGCGTTGGGGGCGCGGATGTTGTGATCCTGAATGAGACTCGTGACTGCGTTTTGGAATATCGAAGGCTGGCAAAAACCGGGATTAAACCGCGTTAAAATGGGGGGGCAGGAGATCACCTGCTTTGAGAAGATTTCGCGGCAGGTACGTATCGAACGGTTGCCCACGCGGAAGAACCCCCAGGACGGTCAACAGTGGATCAACCCGCTGGCCGAGTAAGACATAGCCGGTGAAGACCTTTGCAAGGTTATTCTGGCTGACCTAGTGATCCAAAATTGTTGACGAGTTTAAAAACGAAAATCGTCAAGATGTTCAGGGGTAAAGGTTTTGCGAGCCTAGCAAGAAAACACTAGAAGAATGAAAATGGCTTGATTGTAGCGCAAACAATACGTCCCTTCTTAGGGATGTCGGAATGGTCGTTACCTTCGTAGCTCTGGTCATTTTTAGCTTTGTGTTTTCCCAAGGCTTGGTCAACTTGAATTGGGTTTGAGCCGCTAGATTTTACGGCGACGTCCTGTTGCCCAAAGCAATCCCAAACCAGCGACTGCGAGCGGCAAACCAGCTGGCAATGGTACGGCTGGCGCGGCTGTGACTGACACCAAAGCCGATGTGGTTGCGAGCGATGTTGATGTGCCTTTTAACAAGACATCCAGCCCGAGCGAATACTCACCGGTTGCATTCGGATCAAACCCGCCAGCATTTGGAACGCCAAGTAGTGACCAGAAGGAGAAACCAAGGTTTTGAGAGTCTTGTACAAGCGATTCACCAGATGCGCCTGATAAGTTAACATCAAAAATAGCGATGTTTGTGTTTCCGACAGCTGGATCGAAATCGATTGAGAGAAATACATCATATTCGCTCAGAGAAGAGAATTCTCCGACATCAATAGAGTAATCAAAGTTCCATAACGCGAGGCCGGGATCGCCTTCGCCTGCGGTTGCACTGTAAACACCGGCCGAAGTTGCAGGCAAATCGCCTGTGAAACGACCCTTCGCTTTAATTCCGATCTCAATTCCCAGTTCAGAATTTGTGTCGATCATAAAATTCGTATTGGAATTCCCGGTGCCCGGGTCGAATGGTATTGCCAGTGTGCCGAGGGATGCCGAACTTGCCATTGAAGCTATGCCAAGAGTTGCAACCAAAGATGTTATTGTGAAAGCTGTTTTCAAATGTTTCATTTTGTCCCCCGAGATTTTCTATTTTCGAGAGTATCCATCCTCGTCGATCTGACAACCTTGAGAATTACAAATGGCGGTAAAAATGGCAATATTCAACTTTGAGTAGAGGTCTTCTTGCGGAAAAACCCGTCAAATAGAAAAAGGCCCCCCAAAACGGGAGGCCTGTCTCTTTTAGGCAGAACCAAACTAACGCTTTTTCCGAATAGGCAAAGTGTCAGTCTGGTTGCTCGTTAGCTTTTCCTAGGGAAAAGTAACTTACATCATGCCGCCCATGCCGCCCATGTCAGGCATGCCGCCCGCAGGTGCGCCGCCGTCTTTGGATGGTTTGTCTGCAACCATCGCTTCTGTTGTGATCAACAGACCTGCAACGGAAGCTGCATCTTGCAGTGCGTGACGTACAACTTTCGCCGGATCGATGACACCAAAGCTGAACATGTCGCCATATTCTTCTTTTTGTGCATTGAAGCCGAACTTGACGTCGGCGCTCTCACGAATCTTGCCTGCAACGACAGAGCCGTCCACACCGGAGTTCTCTGCGATCTGACGCAAAGGTGCTTCAAGCGCCTTGCGAATGATCGAGATGCCTACGTTTTGGTCGCTGTTGTCGCCTGTAAGACCCTCAAGGGTCTTGCCCGCTTGGATCAATGCTACACCACCGCCAACAACGATGCCTTCTTGAACCGCAGCGCGAGTTGCGTTCAGTGCGTCGTCGACGCGGTCTTTACGCTCTTTTACTTCGATTTCGGACATGCCGCCAACACGGATAACGGCCACGCCGCCTGCGAGTTTGGCAACACGCTCTTGCAGTTTTTCACGGTCGTAATCGGACGTTGTTTCTTCGATTTGGCCACGGATCTGAGCAACACGTGCTTCGATCTCCGCTTTTTCGCCGTTACCGTCGATGACTGTTGTCTCGTCTTTCGTGATTTGAAGACGCTTGGCGGAACCGAGCATGTCCATGGTCACAGATTCGAGCTTCATGCCCAGATCTTCAGAGATAACTTGACCGCCGGTCAGGATCGCGATGTCTTGCAACATGGCTTTGCGGCGATCGCCGAACCCAGGTGCTTTGACAGCTGCGATTTTCAGGCCGCCGCGCAGTTTGTTCACAACCAAAGTTGCAAGCGCTTCGCCTTCAACATCTTCAGCGATGATCAGCAGTGGTTTTTGCGACTGGATCACTTGCTCGAGCAAAGGAACCATTGGCTGGAGGGAAGACAGTTTCTTCTCGTGCAGCAAGATCATGCAATCTTCAAGTTCAGCTGTCATCTTGTCGGCGTTTGTCACGAAGTATGGGGACAGGTAGCCGCGGTCGAACTGCATGCCTTCCACAACGTCGGTCTCAGTTTCGAGGCCTTTGTTCTCTTCGACGGTGATAACACCTTCGTTGCCAACTTTTTGCATCGCGTCTGCGATTTGCTGACCGATTTCGGCTTCGCCATTGGCAGAGATCGTGCCGACTTGGGCAACTTCTGCACTGTCGGAAACTTCACGCGCCGCTGCTTTGATCGCTTCAACAACAGTTGATGTCGCCAGATCGATGCCGCGCTTAAGATCCATTGGGTTCATGCCAGCAGCAACGGATTTCATGCCTTCGCGAACGATCGCTTGTGCCAAAACTGTTGCTGTTGTGGTGCCGTCGCCGGCTTCGTCATTGGTGCGTGAGGCCACTTCTTTGACCATCTGCGCGCCCATGTTTTCGAACTTGTCTTCGAGTTCGATTTCCTTGGCTACGGATACACCATCTTTGGTGATGCGCGGGGCGCCGAAGGATTTGTCGAGAACCACGTTGCGGCCTTTGGGGCCCAAGGTGACTTTTACCGCATCTGCCAGAATGTTCACACCTGTGAGCATCCGGTTGCGTGCGTCGGTACCAAACTTGACGTCTTTTGCCATGGTTTGTCTCCATTAATATGGGTTGGAAAATGGGGGGGTAGGGCGAAGTCTACTTCGCCGTCTACGCGGACATCGCTTAAACGATGATCCCCATGATGTCGGATTCTTTCATCATCAGAAGCTCTTCGCCTTCGACGGTGACTTCTGTTCCGGACCATTTGCCGAACAGAACTTTGTCGCCAGCTTTAACAGCCATGTCGATCAGCTCGCCGCTGTCTTTGCGTGCGCCTGGGCCTGCAGAGACGATTTCGCCTTCGCTTGGCTTTTCTTTGGCGCTTTCGGGGATGATCAACCCACCGGATGTCTTCTCTTCGCTTTCAGTGCGGCGTACCAGCACGCGGTCATGCAACGGTTGCAATGCCATCGTTTGTAGCTCCTTAAGGCTCAGTGTTTCTCCCTTGGACGCCCATATGGGCGCCGTTAGCACTCAATCGATCTGAGTGCTAACGAGGCGGAGATAGGGAGGCATCGTGCGTGAGTCAACCGCTGTGAGTGGGAAAATTTTTGCAAAAATTTTGTCCCGCCCCCTGACTTCTGATTGCCGCACCGTCGAAGGGGCACTACTTATGGATGCATGATGATAGCTCGTTTCTTAACCGCCCTCGCTTTAACTTTGATCGCTAACGTGGCCGCGGCCAACTGCGCAGGCAGTGACTTACGCCCCGGTCTCAGCGCAGAAGAACGCGCCGAACTGGACACCCGCGTCGCAGCAACGCCTTACCCAAACGGTAACTATTGGACGGCCACGCGCGGCGCACAGACCATCCATGTAATCGGAACGATCCATCTTGATGACCCTCGTTTGGCCCCGATGCTAGACGTCATAACCCCCGTTATTCAATCGGCCAACCTGTTGCTCGTCGAAGCCACACAAGATGAGCAAGCCAAACTGGAGAAGGCGATTACGACTCGCCCCGAGCTATTGTTTCTCACGGCGGCCCCGACCTTGCCCCAATTGATGCCTGAAGACGATTGGCTGGCTCTGGTGCAAGCCGCCAAGGATCGCGGATTGCCTGCCTTCATGGTCGCCAAGTTCCAGCCGTGGTACTTATCGTTGATGCTGTCCATGCCGGGCTGTTTGATCCAACAGATGGCCACAGGCCTGCATGGCTTTGACCATCAAATTATGGATGTCGCCGCACAAGCAAACATAACCCAACGCTCTCTTGAGCCCTATGACACGTTGTTTAAGTTGATGGGGCGCGAAACGCTCGAACGTCAAATCGAGTATTTGTCGCTGGGTATCATGTCCAATGAAGCGTCTGAAGATGGCCTTGCCACCCTCAAACAAAGTTATTTCGAGGAAAAGCCAGCGGAGGTTTTTGAGACCTCCCGGATAACCGCGCGACGTTTTGTCGACTTACCCCAAGCGGAGCTCGACGCGTTGATGGACGAACTGATGTCCACGCTCTTGGATGAGCGCAATCTTGCTTGGATGCCGGCGATTGTCTCTGCTCCGGATGGTGTGACCGTTCTTGCCGTAGGAGCCGCGCACTTGCCCGGCGAAAATGGAATTCTTAACATGCTCGCCAATCAAGGGTTCGCCCTGAAGCGACAATCCTTCTAAAGCGCCAGTCCAGTAAAATGGACGCGGCGTCACAGCGAACGTTGCTTGCACCTCCTGAGCCGGACAGGTTCATTGCGCGACAACCAAAGGGAGGTCATGATGACTCAATCCACCGACACAAACCGCCAAATCGTCCTTGCCGAACGCCCCCAAGGCGCACCAGATGACAAAACACTGCGCATGGACACAACAGCGATCCCCACACCGGGCGCCGGTGAAATGTTGGTCCGCACAGTTTATCTGTCGCTTGACCCCTACATGCGCGGACGCATGAACGACGCGAAATCTTATGCGGAACCTGTCGCCATTGGCGGCGTGATGACGGCTCAGGTTGTCGGCCAAGTGGTTGAAAGCAATCTTGAGGGTTATGAAGCGGGTGACTACGTCCTGAACGGCTCTGGTTGGCAGGATTACGCGATCTCGACCGGTGAGATGGTCATGAACCTTGGCAAAGACCCGCAAAACCCATCTTGGCGCGTCGGTATCCTTGGCATGCCGGGCTACACCGCCTACGCAGGTTTACTCAAAATCGGCGAGCCCAAGCCCGGTGAAACCGTTGTTGTTGCAGCGGCCGCAGGCCCAGTTGGCGCCACAGTTGGGCAAATCGCCAAGCTCAAAGGGTGCCGCGTTGTTGGCATCGCAGGTGGTGCCGAAAAATGCGCGCATATTGTCGACAACCTCGGATTCGACGCGTGTATCGATCACAACGCACCAGATATGGCCGCCCAGCTCAAGGCAGCATGCCCGGATGGCATCGACGTCTATTTCGAAAACGTCGGTGGTAAAGTTCTGTATGCAGTGCTGCCTTTGCTCAATGAGTTTGCGCGCATGCCAGTCTGTGGTGTTGTCGCCTGGTACAACCTTCCCGGCTTGCCAGAGGGTCCCGATATGGGGCCAGCGATCATGGGCACATTGCTCCGCATGAAGGTCAAAATGCAGGGTTTCATCATCTTTGATAGCTTCCCGCTGTCTCTTTATTCCGAGTTTGTCAAAGATATGAGCGGATGGCTCGCGGACGGCTCTGTGCAGTATAAAGAGCACATGGTTGAAGGACTAGAAAACGCTCCTGAAGCCTTTAACGACATGTTGGCCGGGCGCAGCTTCGGCAAGACAGTGATCAAAGTTTCCTAAGCCACTCTGAAGCTTAAATTGGGGCCTGCGCCGAAATGCGCGGGCCTTTTTCTTGACTGCACTTGCCTCAATAAGTCTGGCCCCTTAAGAGTCGAGGCATTTCTCAACATTGAACTTTGCATGCGTTAAAGCTGATCAAGACTATATGTCGGGTATTGCGTCTGAAATCACTGCCATTGGATCAATTTACCAAACTGCTTGGCGAATGCTGATCAAATCATCGGCTGTTGGAGCAAGCAGGGCAATCGCGCCAAAACGCCTGCACAAACCCAGATCACTTATTGTGAGCGCGGATATCTGTGAAACCGGACGCTCTAACGATGGACCTTGACCCAATCATCCATTAGGCCCCGGCTTGCATCGACTGAAACAGAAAGCCTCCTGCATGAATTCCGACAAACGCATTGTCCTCTCTAGTGATCACGCCGCCATTTATTTGCGAGGGATCATTGCCAAGCATATCGAGACCCTTGGCTGGGATGTGGTTGATATTGGACCAACAACGCTGGAAAGCACCCATTATCCCAAGCACGGGAAAGCGGCAGCGCAGCGTGTGGCGTCTGGCGACTGCCGATTCGGTATCATCCTGTGTGGAACAGGGCAGGGCATCATGATGGCCGCGAACAAGGTCAAGGGCATCCGGTGTGGGGTTTGCACAGATACGTTTTCCGCCCGGATGATCCGCGAACATAACGACGCCAACATGCTGGCGTTGGGGGTCCGTGTCATTGGTGAAGGGCTCGCGCTTGATATTGTTGACGCGTTCTTGACGGCTCAATTTGAAGGCGGACGACATGCGACGCGGGTCGATATGATCGAGCCTGAGAACGAATAAGAGACCAATGTTGTCGGGCGGTAAGTTGCCTTGTTGCGGTCGTCTCAGGCTGCAAATTGCAATAATGCGGCCTCTGGTTGGCTGAGGGTGCGGCGCGCGGTCATTCCATACCCGTAAGGGTCCGAAGCAACACTTGGTATGAGGGTTTGCAAACTCTTTCTGTCGGTTTCTGAGAGCGCCGAAAATGGCATATCTGCTGGGTGGAAACTTTCGGTTTCCACGCCATTTGCCCAAATAACTTGGTGATGTTCAAACATCAGATGAACGTAAGTGACAGGGTCCAAGCTGTGATCGATCATGATCTGATTGCGGCATAAAAGGTCGCAAGCAGGCACGAGCACTTCATCGGTGTTGAACAGATCGCGCGCAACGGGGCCGTGGGCAAGAAGTCGGTGTTTGGGCGACACCCGAAGCTCGGTGTCCGGCGTTTTGATCCCCAGCGCACCTGCCATAATGCGCACAGGGCGTAAAATTGGCATCAGCATCAATCGCGCGCGGCTCATGCGTTGCTGCCCGATCCACTGCACGGGTTGCGGACCATTATCCTTCGTCAGTATTGTGTCCCCGACGCTTAAGCTATCGATGCGACGTGATCCTGTTTGTGTTGTGATCAAGGTATCTTGGGTGAAGCAGATCAGATCTTCTGACACCGTTGAAGCCATCTGTGGGCTCAGGTATTGCCGCACAACCCATAGATTGCGGTCCGGTGGTGGGAGAGTGTCTTGGAACATCAACAATGTGACGCGTGGGGTATCAATCAAGGCGATTGCGTAACTGTGGACGCCATCTGTCACGACAAACCCGCGTGTCAAAAGGGCGTCTTCTTCGTCTAACTCGATGGGGGGGATCGATGTTCCATGTACACGGCGGGCTGCCCGTTGGCGCAGATCGTTGACGTTTTGTGATCCCTGTAAGCGTAACAAATCCTGCGGGCCGTCGACGCGCAGGGCTTTGCCTTGCCATCTCCAGCTGACACCCGAGATGATACTGTTCAAAGGCGCGGCTGGAATGCCATCGACTTCGGTTTGCGCCCACGAAATCACGAACGTGCCTGAAAAGCCCGTATTCATGTTTGACTGCCTGCTCGTTTTTATCTTTGTTCGGGACAGTTTAGCGCAAAATGGTAACCACGCCTAGAGCCTAGCTTTCAGCGGGCAACAATGCTCGCAGGACGGCTTTTGCGCTGTCGGATGCCCAGTCCGCATCCCCGCGCAATCGTGCGATTTCTTGACCCTCGGCGTTTAGGATGACCGTGATTGGCAAGCCGAAAATGGCCATCTCAGCGGCAAGCTTTTGTTTCGGATCTTGGTGGCGCGGTAAGTTTGTGACGCCAATTTCGCCAAAGAACTTTTCGATCCCCACTGGGGAATTTCGGCCTGTTGCGATTGTTAAGACCTCAAAATCGTCACCACCTAATTCGGTTTGCAATTCAGACAGATGCGGCATTTCTTTGCGACACGGTGCGCACCATGTTGCCCAGAAATTAAGCACCACAACTTTGCCTTTGTAGCCCGCCAAATTCATCGTCCCGGCGCCGTCAGCCAATTCGAAAGCGGCTTGGCTGACCTCTTGCGGGCTCGAATGGATCACCAGTTTTTTCATATCCCCTGCGCGCGCAGCAGCGGCGGCGTCAAGATCGGCTAGGGCGGGGCTAGCCGCGAGGCTCAGGGCGGTATAAAGAACCGCAGCAATCATTCTTTTCATGTTTTCTCCGAACGCAGGCGCGCAATGACAGACAAGACTTCCTCGAACCAAATGTGGGGCGGACGGTTCGCCACTGGTGTAGATGCTATCATGGAGGCGATTAATGCCTCGATAAGCTTTGACCAGCGCCTTGCCGCACAAGACATCGAAGGCTCGCGGGCCCATGCAGCGATGCTCGCAGCACAAGGCATTATTACGGATAACGATGCTGAAGCCATTCGGGAAGGCCTGCTCACGGTGTTGTCAGAAATCGAGGGTGGAACATTTCAGTTTTCCGCCGCGTTGGAAGACATCCACATGAACGTAGAGGCCCGCCTGAAAGAAGTTATCGGCGAACCCGCTGGGCGTTTGCACACTGGACGTTCGCGCAACGACCAAGTTGCTTTGGATTTCCGCATGTGGGTGCGCGATCAATGTGATGCGGCGATAAGCGGTCTCGAAGCGTTGATCCGGGCATTGCTGACGCAGGCGGACGCGGGTGCAGATTGGGTCATGCCGGGATTTACGCATTTGCAGACTGCGCAACCGGTAACATGGGGTCATCACATGATGGCGTATGTGGAAATGTTGGGGCGTGACTTGTCGCGCGTTCGCGATGCGCGTGCGCGGATGAACGAGTCGCCCTTGGGGGCTGCCGCTTTGGCTGGGACAAGTTTTCCAATTGATCGGGATATGACGGCACAAGCGTTGCGGTTTGACCGCCCGATGGGCAATTCGCTGGACGCTGTCGCAGATCGTGACTTTGCATTGGAATTCCTGTCCTGCGCTTCGATTTCTGCGATGCATCTTAGCCGCCTGTCAGAAGAACTGGTGATCTGGTCATCGGCGCAGTTCCGTTTTGTGACCTTGTCGGACAGCTTTTCGACGGGCTCATCGATCATGCCGCAAAAGAAAAACCCAGATGCTGCGGAGTTGATCCGCGCTAAAATTGGCCGGATTTTTGGTGCGCAAACTGCGTTGATGATGGTGATGAAAGGACTGCCGCTGACCTATTCCAAGGACATGCAGGAAGACAAAGAGCTTACCTTTGATGCCGTCGACAATTGGATGCTCGCCTTGGCAGCGATGGAAGGCATGGTGCGCGATATGACTGCAAACCGGGCATCTCTTGCGGTGGCGGCAGGGTCTGGTTTCTCGACAGCGACGGACCTTGCTGACTGGCTCGTGCGGGTTCTTGGACTGCCTTTCCGGGATGCACATCATATCACAGGTAGCCTTGTGGGCATGGCCGAAGCCAAGGGGTGTGATCTGCCCGAATTGACGTTGGAAGACATGCAATCGGTGCATGAAGGCATCACGGGGAACGTCTTTGATGTTCTCACCGTGGAAAATTCTGTTGCAAGCCGTATATCTTATGGCGGTACTGCGCCAACTCAGGTGCGTGCGCAAATCGCCCGATGGAAGGAACGCTTATCATGACACGGAAAATTTTCGCTTTAGTTGCGTGCGTTGGTCTTATGGGATGCGGCGCGGATGGTGAGCCTGTGCAACCTACTGCGAATCTTGGTGTCAGTGTTTCAAATTCTGGCGTACACACCGGCGCACGTGTCGGTGTGAGCAAAGGACCTCTCAGCATCAATTGGAATATTTTCGATTGATGCCCTCGCCGTTACGCCTTTCATTTCTCGCGTTTGCGATTTGGGGTGCGATCCATCCGATGTATTATTTCATCACGTGGTTTAACGAAAATGGCTATGATATAATGGCTATGGTCGATGCATGGCATAGTAATTCGGCGTCTTCAGGTCTGGTTTGGGATTTGACGATTGCAGCGCTGGCTTTGACAATTTGGATCGTGGCGGAAGTGATCGCGCGGCGAAACTGGCCTGCTTTGGTTGCAATTCCAGCGACATTTTGCATCGGTGTGAGCTGCGGTTTACCGCTGTATCTCTTTATGCGTTCCCGTCCGGATTGAATTTTATGGCGGTGTTATGACCGCGAAGCGCCGGGGCAACTTGGTTCGATTTACACCAAATCCGAAACAATAGCGCCATATTTTGACCATTATCGCTTAGTAATTACACTGCAAAATCTATGCAGTGAGGCTGAAATGAGCACAATCGCACCCGCAGAAAAAGCCCTTTTGGCCGCTCCAAAGACACCAAAACCACCTGCTGCGGACACTTTGGTCCGGATTGCCCGGGATTTTGGGGTCAGCCCTTTCAAACAATTGCGTGAAATGTTGACGTTGCGACGTGGGCCGGGGAAACTGTCGGCGCAAGAATACGTGTCAACGGGCGCGTTCCGGCCAACGTTCGACGCGGAAGCAAAAAAAGAGTTTGTTGGACGTGAAGGCTCGTATTTGCTCAATATCGGCCCAAATGATCACAGCTTGACGGTGTCGCGCGGCTTTGTGCGGGACAAAATCCTATATACGCAACTTCTTCGCTCGCTTGGGCTACCGGCGACGCAAACTCAAGCTTTGGTGCACACGGCGCGTCATGTTGGTGATCTTCCAACCTTGCGAAATCCCCAAGACGTTATGGCTTTCTTGCTGACCCGTGCAAAATATCCGTTGTTTTGCAAGCCAGTCGAAGGATCAGGCAGCGTCGGCTCTATTCTGATCTTGTCGGTTGATGCCAAAACCGGGATGCTGCGTTTGGGCAATGGGCGTGATCTGGACATGGATGCGTTCGCGCATGAGGTCATCGCGGATTACCCGGAAGGCTTCATTGTCCAATCCGCTATCCAGCAACATGACGTGATGCGCTCGGTGACAGGCGATGCCGTGGGAACGTTGCGTGTTGTGACAACGCGGGATGAAACCGGGATCAAGCCGCTTTATACATTGTGGAAAATCCCGTCGCCCACGGCCATGTCGGACAATTATTGGCAAGATGGATCAATGATTGCCGAGGTTGATGATCTAGGACAGATCGTTGGGTGCGCTCACGGCGCCGGACCGGGATATAAAAAGATCGAGGCGCATCCGGTTTCGGGCGTGACGTTTTCAGGCCTCCAAGTTCCGCATTGGGATCGTCTGCTTGAAGTGGCGGTTCAGGCTCATGGTGTCTTCCCTGAGTTCGGTATTATCGGTTGGGACATCGGTATGAGCACGCAAGGCCCTGTTATCATTGAAGCGAATGACAACCCCTTCCACGCGCTTTACCAACTTGCAGCGGACAAGGGCGTGCGCAATCCAACCCTTCTACCGCGCTTAGAGGCTGCCGCAGCGGAGACTAAGCGCCAGCTTCAAGATCGTATCAAAACACATAACTCTCGACAGGCCGCCAAAAAAGCCTGACCGGGCTGACCGGGGGGCGGCGCGCAAGTCTGATTGAACCGGATGCGCTTTCGCGATAGGCGGACGGCATGGATCATTTTCTTTATCATAACGGCACCCTGCATGCCGAAGACGTCCCACTCAGCGAGATTGCCCGTGCAGTAGGTACGCCGTTCTATGTCTATTCAACCGCGACGTTGCTGCGCCACTTCCGCTTGTTTGACGAGGCCCTAGATTGGGGGCCGCATTTGGTCTGTTACGCAATGAAAGCAGCGTCCAATCAGGCGATCCTAAAGACTTTGGCTGAGGCCGGGGCGGGTATGGATGTGGTCAGCGAAGGCGAATATTTGCGTGCGAAAGCCGCCGGGGTTCCTGGTGATCGCATCGTGTTCTCTGGGGTTGGCAAAACGGCACGCGAAATCCGCACGGCTCTGACCGGAGGGATTCGTCAGTTCAATGTTGAATCAGAACCTGAAATGGAAGTTCTGTCTGCGGTTGCGTCGGAACTCGGTCTGGTGGCCCCAATCACGATCCGCGTGAACCCAGATGTCGACGCCAAGACCCACGCCAAGATCGCTACAGGAAAGTCTGAAAATAAGTTCGGCATCCCGATCGCACGCGCGCGCGAAGTCTACGCGCTTGCTGCGTCTTTGCCGGGCCTCAAAGTGATCGGGATTGACGTTCACATCGGTTCGCAACTTACTGATCTGACACCGTTTGAGCTGGCCTATACAAAAGTGGCGGAGTTGACTGAGCAATTGCGTGCAGATGGCCACGAAATTACCCGCCTTGATCTGGGCGGCGGGCTTGGCATTCCGTACGCACGTTCAAACGAAGCCCCACCTATGCCGCATGATTACGGGGCTTTGATCCAAAAGACCGTCGGACATTTGGGCTGTGAAATTGAAATTGAACCCGGACGTTTGATTGCTGGCAATGCCGGGTTGTTGGTGTCTTCGGTGATTTATGTCAAATCTGGTGAAGGGCGGGATTTCCTGATTTTGGATGCGGCGATGAATGACCTCATCCGCCCGGCAATGTACGAGGCACACCATGATATTGTGCCTGTGATAGAACCGATTCCGGGACAAGAATTCGCTCAATATGATGTTGTTGGCCCGGTCTGCGAATCTGGCGACACATTTGCCAAAGAACGACGGATGCCATGCGTGAAAAGCGGCGATCTTGTCGCGTTCCGTTCGGCGGGCGCTTACGGCGCGGTGATGTCGAGCGAATACAACACGCGCCCCTTGATTCCCGAAGTTTTGGTGCATGGTGATCAATTCGCGGTTATTCGCCCACGTCCGACCTTTGACGAAATGATTAATCGGGATACCATACCTGAATGGCTATGATGCCGTAACGACGTCCTCGACAGGAGCGCCGCATGGCAAGTTTCTCGCAACACGACCGTAGACGCTCTCTAAAAGCGGTACGCATGCCGCTCTTACTGACTCGTCTTGGCATGTTGGCAGAGCGGTTGGTCGCCAGCCTTTGGCCGCTTTTTTCCGTTTCTTTACTTGTGCTTGCGTTGTTGATGTTGGGCTTGCAAGACCTGTTGCCCATCGAAATCGTCTGGGGCACAGCGGTGGTGTCGGCTTTGGGCGCGATTGTTGCTTTGGGGTTTGGATTGAGGCGATTTCGACTGCCCTCACAAGCCGAAGCGCTGGAACGTCTTGACGAATCTTTACCTGATCGCCCGATCCGATCTTTGTTGGATGACCAAGTAATCGGAACACAAGACGCTGCGACCGCCGCTGTTTGGCGCGCGCACCAAGCGCGGATGGCAGAGCGCGCGGCTCATGCGCAGCCTGTATTGCCAGATGTTAACACGGCATCACGCGATCCTTTTGCGCTGCGCTACGTTGCGATGGTGGCGTTTGCGGTTGCGTTATTGTTTGGATCGATTTGGCGCGTCGGGTCCGTCGTTGAGATGACACCGGGTGCAACGGACGCGCTAGCAACAGGCCCGGTTTGGGAAGGCTGGGTTGAGCCGCCGCGTTATACGGGCATGCCAACGCTCTACCTGAATGACTTGCCGGCTGGCGAAATGCGAGTGCCGTTAGGCAGCCTTGTGACTGTGCGGCTCTACGGCGAGGTCGGTCTGTTGACCATGTCTGAAACGGTGTCTGCGATTATCGGCGAAGTGCCGCCAGCGTCTCAGCCCTCGCAAGATTTTATTGTGCGCCAATCGGGCCAACTAGAGATCGCAGGCCCCGGTGGCCGCGTTTGGGATGTGCTCATGCAACCTGACCGTGCCCCGACAGTGGCGCGGTTGGATGGCCTGGAAACATCTGCAATGGGCGAAGTCACGATGCCTTTTGCCGCCACGGATGATTACGGTGTGGAATCCGGTGAAGCCCGCTTTACGCTTGATTTGACGGCTGCTGATCGCCGTTATGGTTTGGTGTTAGACCCTGAACCGCGCCCGGACCTTGTGGTGCCGTTGCCGATTCCAATTTCAGGCGGGCGTGGCGATTTTACGGAAAACTTGGTCGAAGATTTTTCTAAGCATCCTTGGGCGAACCTACCTGTCATTGTTCAATTGTCCGCCTTGGATGCTGCCGAACAAGAAGGTCTATCGCAGCCCGAGCCGATAACGCTGCCCGGCCGTCGCTTTTTTGATCCGCTAGCAGCCGCCGTGATCGAAATGCGTCGCGATGTGTTGTGGAACCGTGGCAATACAGCCCGAGCCGCGCAAATTTTGCGGACAGCGTCTCATCGACCTGATGATATCTTTCGATCCGCGACGACGTCTTTGCGAGTGCGTAAGTTGATTGACCGAATGGAGGTTCTGGCGCGCATTGAATACCCAAATGAGACGCAAAATAACCTAGCTGAGGATCTTTGGGGGCTAGCGATCACCATTGAAGAAGGTGACTTGCAAGATGCGCGTGAACGTATGGAACGGGCACGGGAACGTTTAGAAGAAGCCATGCGCAACGGTGCGACGAAAGAAGAAATCGCCGAGTTGATGCAGGAATTGCGTCAAGCCACGGAAGATTACATGCAGCAATTGAGCCAGCAGGCCCAGCGTGACAGACAAAACGGTGAGCAGGGCGAGCAGCAACAATCTGATCCGAACGCGATGCAAATGACCCAAGACGACATCCAACGCATGATGGATCGTATTCAGGAGCTGATGGAAGAAGGCCGCATGGCCGAAGCCGAACAAGCCTTGAAAGAGCTGCAAGAATTGCTCGACAACATGCAAATGGCGCAATCGCAACAAGGGCAAGGCCAAAGCCCCGGTGAGCAAGCCATGGAAGGTCTCGCCGAGACACTGCGCGAACAGCAAGGGTTGTCAGATCAAGCCTTTCGCGACCTGCAAGAGCAATTCAACCCGAACGCTCAATCCGGTGAAAATCAAAACAACGAAGGCCGCAATGGCGGCCAAGGCCAAGGCCAAAGCCATGAACCCGGCCAGCAAAGCGAAGGGCAACAAGGCCAGCAGCAGGGCAACGGGCAGCAACAAGGGCAAGGCCAACAACAAGGCCAAGGTCAGCAGCAGGGCCAGTCACAAAATGGTGGGCAGGGTGGTGATGCCGAGGGAATGCAGGAGTCTTTGGCGGAGCGTCAGCGCTCATTGCGCGATGAATTGAACCGCCAACAAGGCCGTCTTCCGGGGGCTGGAACGCCTGAAGGGGACGCCGCGCGTGACGCGCTAGACCGTGCTGGCGATGCGATGGAAAACGCCGAAGACCAACTGCGAAGTGACGACTATGCTGGTGCAATTGACAGCCAGTCTCAGGCGATGGAGGCTCTGCGCGAAGGGATGCGCAATTTGGGCGAGGCGATGCAGCAAGAGCAGTCTCAGGGGCAGCAAGGGCAAGGAACGTCCGAGGGTGATCAACGCGCCGAAGGGCAGGACCCTTTAGGGCGCGATTCTGGAAATGGCAACAACGTTGGTACGCAGGAAAACTTGCTGCAAGGGGACGATGTATATCGCCGGGCCCAAGAGTTACTGGACGAAATACGTCGCCGTTCAGCGCAAGCTGAACGCCCAGACGAAGAACGCGATTATCTTAACAGGTTACTGGATCGCTTTTGATCTGATCTGCGTTGTGTCGATTTTCAGATCGACGCATGCGTCCATTACGGTTGGAAGGTCACTCGCTTTATAAGCTAGATGCGGCAGCGGTTGCGTCTAGCCATTGGGCCGCATCTTGGAACTTGCCATCCAACCAGACACGAGAGCTATCCACCCATGTCACGTAACTGCTAAGCCACGGGTCGGCTTGCGGGACCGTTTCGGCAATTTTCGGGGCGAACACGTAGGTCAAAACCGCTATCGAAAATAGCGCCACAGACATGACAAACCCACGCCGAAAACTGCGCTTTTTGCGTTTTTTTATGGGGGCTGCGTGCGATGTGTCCTCGCCAGCAATGTCGCGATCCCCGGTTGAGCGCAAAGTTGAGTTGATTTCTTCGATATCTGGCAGCAATTCTCGACGTGAATTGACAGCCGCTGAAACCGTTGCTGCAATTGCGGCAGTTTGCGCTGCGTCGTCGTTGCTCGATTGCTCTGTGCTTAATTCGTTGTCATCACGCATTTGGGCGGCAAGATTTTTGCTTTCCAATGCTCGTTTTTTTGCGCGATCCTCGCCTTGTGTTAGGTTGAGATCGGTTTGAACTTCGAGCGTTTCTGCCTCGCGAGCGATCGTTTCGCGTTGGGCTTCTTCACGTAAAATATCGGCGACTTCTGGGGCGATTTCACGGCGTTTTAGACCTGTCGCGGGCGGTGTTTCTGGCTTTTCGTCCGCAATTGAAGGGGCCGGGTGTTCAACCAGAACGCATTCTTCTTCGGATTGGTCGATCCCGGACTTTGGCATGTGATCTGGGTGGTGTTGAAACCATGTCTTGCCGCAATTTGAGCATTCCACGTCCCGACCGTCTGCCGGTACAACAGTCGCTGGCACTTCATATTGTGCATCACAATTAGGACAGATTATTCGCATCTGCGCTATGTTCCCACCACCTGAGGCCCGATAATCGTGCCCCCGCCTGTAACTTTCCCCACATGTTGTAGCTCTGCGTGCAGAAATTGCAACGCATCGCTGCCGCCATGGATTGAAACCCAAGCTTTCGTGAGGCACAAAAGAGACAACAACGAAACACACCAACGCAAAGAGATTAGGCCGTGATCGAGCTGGACAATGTGGCCTATAGCTATAGCGGTGCTGAACTGCTCTCGTCAGTCTCTTTGAAGCTTGCCCGTGGCTCTTTTCATTTTCTAACAGGCCCCTCTGGCTCAGGCAAAACTACGCTGATGCGTTTGTGTTATGGCGCATTGCAGCCGACGTCTGGCGTTGTGCGGGTTTTTGAAAAAGACTTGCGTCAAACAAGTCGGGATGATGTCGCGTTTATGCGACGCAAGATCGGCGTCGTGCATCAGGACTGCCAATTTCTTGATCACCTCTCTGTGGAAGAAAACGTCGCATTGCCACTAACCGTTTCGGGGTATGATGTCGGGGCGGAGCAGGCGAATTTAAACGAATTGCTGACTTGGGTTGGATTGACGCAGCGCTCAGAAGCGATGCCTCCCGAACTTTCCGGTGGCGAGCGACAGCGTGCGGCCTTGGCCCGTGCAATCATCTTGTCGCCCGATGTTGTCTTGGCGGATGAACCCACTGGGAATGTCGATTGGGAGATGTCGCAACGCCTTTTGACGTTGCTGGTCGAGTTGAATAAAATGGGCAAAACGATCTTGATCGCAACACATGACCTTGGTTTGATCCGTGCGGCCAAAGCACAAGTTCAGGCGCGTGTCCTGCGGATATCAGATCGACGGGTTCAATTGGCGGGGGCGGTTCTGTGACTGTATCTGAAAGAATTCGACCGTATTTGGCATTGTTGCAACGGGATCCTAAGTCGGACCGTATTGTGCCTCCGACGGGCTTTACCGCAAGGTTGACCGTGTTTGCTGCCGGTGCGATGGCGTTCTTAGCGGTGTTTGCTTTGGCGCTCTCGCTTGCTGCGGGGCGGTTGTCTGAAAGGTGGGGGGCGGAATTGGCGCGCGGTGCGACCGTACGGATTGTCGCGCCCGCCGAGCAACAAATCACTCAAGTTCAAGCTGCATTGCGGGTTCTTGAAACGACAAAAGGCGTGGCGTCTGCACGAGCATTAAATGACGCAGAGCAACAGGCCCTTTTGGCGCCTTGGTTTGGGCAGGGCTTAGATCTTGCTGACCTGCCGGTGCCGCGTTTGATTGAAGTTCAGGAAGATGGCGATGGGCTTGACCTTGATGGATTGCGTTTGCGTCTAACAGCGGAAGCGCCGGGTGCGGTTTTGGATGATCACAGCCGCTGGCGCGATCCGCTGACCCGCGCCGCTGCACGTTTACGGCTTTTGGGCTGGTTGTCTTTGGTGCTGATCGCAGCGACGACAGCCACAATGATCACATTGGCCGCCAACGCAGCACTTGCCGCGAATTCGCAAGTGATTTCAGTGTTGCGATTGGTCGGTGCCACAGATGCCTACATCGCGGACGCGTTCGTGCGGCGGTTTACCCTTCGTGCGGGCCTTGGAGCCTGCGTCGGGGTCGTTGTTGGGGTGATAGCTTTGCTTGCCTTACCGTCAGCGGGAACAAGCGCTGGAATTTTAACAGGCTTGGGATTGACCGGGCTGACTTGGTTTTTGCCGTTCTTGGTGCCCCCGCTTGCCGCTTTGGTCGCCTTTTTCGCAACCCGCGCTGCGGCTGCGCGCAGTTTGGAAGGTTTGACCTAATGATACAATGGCTGCGATCTTTGCTATTTGTGGGGCAGATTTATCTGATGATGCCCATCATTGGTTTGGCGTTTGCGCCTTGGGCTCTGGTGTCTCACCACGGGGCGCGGGCGTGTTGCAAATTCTATTCTCGTTGGTGTTTTTGGACGGCGAGTTGGATGATTGGCCTGAAGGTGGAGGTACGTGGAACCCCGCCGACTGGTGAAGTTCTGATCGCGTCAAAACACCAATCTTTCCTTGATATCATGATGATATTCACCGCGCTCCCCGCGGCTAAATTCATTATGAAAAAGGAAATTCTGTGGACCCCAGTGATTGGTCTTTATGCCAAGCGGTTGAACTGTGTCGCGGTCGACCGCGGTAAAAGAGGCGCTGCAATCGATCAGATGATTGCCGATGTGAAATCCAAGAAAATTGAAGCGGGTCAACTGATTATCTACTCGCAAGGAACGCGCGTCGCACCGGGGGTGAAGGCACCTTATAAGGTTGGCACAGGCGTTTTATACGAGCAGTTGCAGCAGCCATGCATCCCAGTCGCAACAAATGTTGGCGTGTTTTGGCCGCGTAAAGGCATTTGGCGTAAACCCGGCGTGGCAGTTGTCGAATTCCTACCCGTGATCGAGCCTGGAATGGAACGTGACGCGTTCATGGAGCATCTTGAAGAGGTCGTAGAAGGCCAGTCCAACGTGCTGATGGCTGAGGCTGGGTTCAATGAATTACGTCAATGATATTGTTGAGTTAGAAGCCATTTACGGGACCCCAGGGGTCGCGTCGTTGCGCAAAGTCGCGTTTCAAATGACACCGCTGTATCGGGCTTGGATCATGCGTTCTCGCTTTTGTGTGGTCTCGACTGCGGGGGATTCTGGAACCGATGGAAGTCCCCGTGGAGACACCGGACCCGTTGTGCAGGAACTTGATGAACACACACTTTTGATGCCCGATTGGCGCGGCAACAATCGTATGGATACATTGCGTAATATTGTGTCTGATGGGCGGATTTCGCTGCTGTTCTTCGTGTCAGGCTCAAACACGGTTGTGCGTGTGAATGGTCAGGCGCGTGTGACAACAGATGAAGATGTTGTGCAACGTTTTGAGGTCAATCAGCGGCATCCAAGGTCCGTGATCGTCATTAAGATCGGTGAAATTTACACCCAATGTGCACGCGCGTTGATGCGATCTGAGACATGGAGTTCTGGGGATCAATCTGAAGGTTTGCCGAGTGCAGGCGAGATTCTCGCTGAACAAACCTCCGGGGAAGAAGGTGGCGCGCCCTATGATCAAGCATGGAGCGCGCGCGCCGCTAAGACGATGTGGTGACACCACTTTTGAAGGGGGCGCAGCAGATTTTGGAAAATCTGCTGGCAGTCTTTTTGACAAAAAGACCATCCCAGTTACGAATGGATCGCGCCATCACCACAGGCAAGGGCCGCTTCACGCACGGCTTCACTGTAGGTCGGGTGTGCGTGACAAGTAAGGGCTAAATCTTCAGCCGAAGCCCCAAATTCCATTGCGACACATATTTCGTGGATCAGATCACCCGCGGACGGGCCAACAATGTGGGCTCCCAAGATGCGGTCCGTCGCCTTGTCAGCCAGAATTTTCACAAAGCCATCAGCGGCAAAGTTTGCCTTAGCCCGTCCATTCCCCATGAAGCTGAATTTGCCAACTTTGTAGGCAACGCCGGCTTCCTTCAACTCGTCTTCGGTGACACCCACATTGGCAACTTCGGGATGTGTGTAGATCACGCCCGGAATGACACCATAATTCACGTGGCCATGTTTCCCAGCGACTTGTTCAGCCGCCGCCATGCCTTCATCTTCTGCTTTGTGCGCGAGCATTGGACCGTCGATTACGTCACCAATGGCATAAATTCCGGGGACATTCGTTTGCCAATCGGCGCCGACTTTGATTTGACCGCGGTCTGACATTTGCACCCCGAGATCGCCTAGGCCAAGGCCTTCGGTGAAGGGGCGACGGCCCGTTGCGACAAGGACGACGTCTGCGTCCATGACGTGTTCGCTGTCATCCTTACGCAATTTGTAGGTGAGTTTGGCTTTGGTTTTGCTGGCGTCAACTTTCTGGACTGCGGCCCCCATAACAAAGTTAATACCCTGTTTTTTCAAAGTCCTTTGAAAGGTTTTCTGAACTTCTTTGTCCATACCGGGGGTCACAACATCTAAGAATTCGACGACGGTGACTTCCGAACCGAGACGTTTGTAAACAGACCCAAGTTCCAAGCCGATCACGCCCGCACCAATTACAGCAAGGTGTTTGGGAACTTTGTTCAACTCCAACGCGCCAGTAGAGGTCACAACGACTTTTTCGTCGACCTCGACACCGGGTAACGAAGCTGCCTCCGAACCAGATGCGATGATGATGTTTTTCGCAGTGTGGACTTCGTCACCAACTTTGACTTGACCCGCTGCAGGGATGGTACCCCACCCCTTGAGCCAATCTACCTTGTTCTTTTTGAACAAGAATTCGATGCCTTTGGTATTCTGCGCAATAGTGTCATCTTTGTAAGACAGCATCTGCTTCCAATCGACGGATGGGGATTTGCCTTTGAGGCCCATAGCAGAAAAATTGTGCTCTGCTTCGTGCAGCATGTGGCTTGCGTGCAGCAGTGCTTTGGAAGGGATGCAGCCCACGTTTAAGCAGGTTCCACCTAGCGTGTCGCGGCCCTCGACCACAGCTGTTTTTAGGCCGAGTTGGGCGCAACGAATAGCGCAAACATAGCCGCCGGGGCCAGAGCCGATGATGATCACGTCGTAACTTGCCATGGGTTAGATCTCCTTGGATTCGTCGTATAAGTCCTGTGTGCAGGTCGTACATTCATCGTAACTGCGTGACTGGCACATGGTGGGGTGTTTGGTGCGCGCATGAGCGCGAAGCGTTCGGGAATTGTGGGTCATATCAGGGCTGCAATCAGCATAAGTGTTGTCGCTGTAAAACCTGTCATCCAAATTATGCTGCGCCACGGTGATAGGCCAAAGGCGTAGGCTGGAACATATGCCACGCGTGCGATCAAATAGATCCATGCGCAGGTCGCGGTGAACGAAGTAGATTGGTCGCCAAGGCTAATAACGACAACAGCAAGGGTAAATAAAATCAACCCTTCATAGTGGTTGTTCATTGCCCGATAAAGGCGCGCTGTTTTTTCGCTCATCAACGCATCAAGCGTGCCGCCCAAGCGTGATTGGTCCCGTGGCGACATTGTTTTGCCCGGACCAAGCTCAATGTTGGCGGGGATGGACATCAAGAGAAATTGTATGACTTGCAGTAGGCCCGCCAGAGCAAGAACCGTGAGTTCGGGGTTCATTTTAATTCGCCTTTAGGAGCATCCGCGGATTGCAGGCGCTGATTTTCCCAGACGACAGTGCCATCTGTGGGGCATAATAAGCGACCGGTACGTTTCCCATCAGGGGTCTTTTCTGCAGTAAAAGGCCCCGGGGCGCGGAAGTTTCTATATGGGGTGTCGCCCTTTTTGAAATTGGGGCCGACGCCTATTACGATTTGAATGCGCGCTGAAAAATCGCATGTTTCGCAGGTAAGCGTTTTGGGTTTGAGATACGCCATGATTTACAAAGTGGCCTTTCTGGCTGTCAGTTCGACTGGCGTGGGACGTGAAATTACGCCCTTTTGGTGGATGAGGCGAGGTTACCCCCGCCCCAAATTTTACAGATCCATCAACAAACGGCGCGGATCTTCGAGCGCTTCTTTGACCCGAACCAAGAATGTTACAGCACCCTTTCCGTCTACAATACGGTGATCGTAGCTAAGCGCGAGGTACATCATGGGACGTATCACCACTTGGCCGTTAACAGCCATCGGGCGATCTTGGATTTTGTGCATGCCAAGAATTCCCGATTGCGGAGGGTTCAAAATGGGCGATGACATCAATGATCCATAGACGCCGCCATTTGAAATCGTGAAGGTGCCGCCCTGCATTTCGGCCATCGACAACTTGCCGTCACGCGCCCGCGCGCCTTTTTCAGCAATAGCTTTTTCGATCGCGGCAAAGGACATGGCGTCAGCGTCGCGGATAACTGGCACGACGAGGCCAGTGGGGGTACCCGCCGCAATGCCCATATGGACGAACTTTTTGTAAACGATGTCCGTGCCATCGATTTCTGCGTTAACCTCAGGAACTTCTTGCAAGGCGTGGCAGCAGGCCTTGGTGAAGAAGGACATGAATCCAAGCTTAACGCCGTGTTTCTTCAAAAACAGGTCTTTGTATTCGTTTCGCAAATCCATAACTGCGCCCATATCCACTTCGTTATATGTGGTGAGCATGGCAGCTGTGTTTTGGCTGTCTTTGAGACGGCGCGCGATGGTTTGGCGCAGTCTGGTCATCTTAACGCGTTCTTCCCGAACCGCATCATTTGCAGCAACCGGGGCACGTGGTGCAGCAGCGGCTGGAGCCGGAGCAGCTGCCGCAGTTGCGACGGCTTTAGCGACATCCTCTTTGGTCGCCCGACCGTCACGTCCTGTGCCCGTGACCTGATCGCGTGAAATCCCTGCTGTGGCCATGGCTTTCTCTGTAGCTGGGCCGTCTTTTACGGACGATGCGGCGACTGCCGCAGGGGCAGGGGCCGCTGCTGCAGGGGCAGCTTGTGGTGCTGCGGCACTTCCATCGGTGGAAATCACAGCCAATTTAGCTGTCGCATCTACGGTCGAGCCCTCAGAGGCGGAGATTTCGGCCAAAATACCTGCCGAGGGTGAAGGGACTTCGACGGAGACCTTGTCCGTTTCCAATTCACACAGCATTTCGTCAGCCGCGACCGCGTCGCCCACAGCTTTGAACCATGTAGAAACGGTGGCTTCTGTTACGGATTCTCCGAGTGTTGGAACCATGACATCGACGGTTGCAGCACTTGCTGCTGGCGCAGATGCGGCTGCTTTTGGCGCCGCTGCGGCACCGTCCCCAGCCAAAATTGTGGCCAATAGGGCGCTCGCGGCAACGGTTTCGCCTTCTGCCGCAACGATTTCGCCCATGGTCCCAGCTGCCGGCGACGGAACTTCAACGGTGACTTTGTCGGTTTCCAATTCACACAGCATTTCATCCACGGCCACGGCATCGCCTGGCTTTTTGAACCAAGTGGCGACAGTGGCTTCGGTCACGGACTCGCCCAGAGTGGGCACACGCACTTCGATGGTCATAAGGTTATCCTTCGATGGTCAGCGCGTCGTTCACGAGCGCGGCTTGTTGGGCTTTGTGTTGTGAGGCCAGCCCCGTTGCGGGGGAGGCTGATGTGGCGCGGCCTACATAACGCGGACGCGTATGTTTGGCTTTAATGCGGTTCAGGACCCATTCAATATTGGGTTCCATAAAGGTCCAAGCGCCCTGATTTTTTGGCTCTTCCTGACACCAGACCATCTCAGCATTTGGGAACCGCTCAAGTTCTTTAACGGCCGAAATCGCAGGGAATGGATAGAACTGTTCGAAGCGGAGCAAATAGACATCATCGATCCCGCGGGCGTCGCGTTCTTCGAGCAAGTCATAATAGACCTTGCCCGAGCATATCACGACCCGTTTGATCTTGTCATCCGAGACCAATTTGGTTTCGGAATTGCCATGCTGGGCATCATCCCACAGGACGCGGTGGAACGATGACCCTGTGGTGAATTCTTCTGCTTTTGAAACCGCAAGTTTGTGGCGCAGCAGAGATTTGGGTGTCATCAGGATCAACGGCTTGCGGAAATCACGATGTAGTTGTCGCCGTAGAATGTGAAAATAGTTGGCTGGCGTTGTGCAATTCGCCACGATCCAGTTGTCCTGCCCACACATCTGCAAGAACCGCTCAAGGCGTGCAGAAGAGTGCTCAGGGCCTTGCCCCTCAAATCCGTGAGGCAGCAGAACAACAAGCCCAGACATGCGCAACCACTTAGATTCACCTGATGAAATGAACTGATCGAACATAATCTGTGCGCCATTGGCAAAATCGCCAAACTGAGCTTCCCACAGCACAAGCGCGTTTGGTTCAGCCAGCGAAAAGCCGTATTCGAAGCCGAGCACTGCGTATTCTGACAATGCGGAGTCGATGACTTCGTATTGTGCTTGGCCGGCTCTGATATTGTTGAGCGGGTAATAGCGGTCTTCAGTGTCTTGATTCACGATGCCAGAATGGCGTTGCGAGAACGTGCCGCGCGTAGCGTCTTGGCCGGAGAGACGAACAGGATAGCCTTCTGTTGTCAACGAACCGAACGCAAGCGCCTCGCCTGTGGCCCAATCAAAACCTGTGCCTCTTTCGAACATCTTCCCGCGCGTTTCCAGTAGACGCCCAACAGTTTTGTGCACAGGATAGCCTTCTGGCACAGTACTTAAGGCAGATCCGATTTCCGCAAGTGTTTCCGTGGCAATGGCCGTTTCGCCGCGCACATATTCTTCTTTGTTGCGATCCAGGTGCGACCACTTCCCATCAAGCCAGTCGGCTTTGTTGGGTTTGTATTCCTTGCCAGATTCGAACTCTTCATTGAGATAGGCTTGGAAGGTCGCCTTCATGTCTTCGATCTCACCCTCGGGAATGAGACCGTCTTTCACGAGGCGTTCCGTGTACAGGGACAAGGTCGTTTTGTGGCCCTTGATCTTTTTGTACATCACCGGGTTTGTGAACATCGGCTCATCGCCTTCGTTATGGCCAAAGCGGCGATAACAGAAGATGTCGAGGACCACGTCTTTGTGGAATTTTTGGCGGAATTCAGTCGCCACGCGCGCGGCGTGCACCACGGCTTCCGGATCATCCCCGTTCACATGGAAAATTGGCGCCTCGACGACCAGTGCATTATCTGTGGGATAAGGCGATGATCGGGAGAAGTGGGGCGCTGTGGTAAAGCCAATCTGATTGTTGACCACGATGTGCATCGTGCCACCAGCTTTGTGCCCTTTCAGACCTGACAGAGCAAAGCACTCAGCGACCACGCCTTGACCGGCAAACGCGGCGTCGCCGTGCAGAAGGATTGGCATGACTTTGACGCGTTCCTCGTCGCCTAATTGGTCTTGTTTGGCGCGAACCTTGCCTAGCACCACCGGGTTGACGGCTTCTAGGTGGGATGGGTTTGCGGTCAGTGACAAGTGAACAGTGTTGCCATCAAATTCGCGGTCGGAGGACGCGCCGAGGTGATATTTCACATCGCCTGAGCCATCCACGTCTTCTGGTTTGAAACTACCGCCCTGGAATTCGTTGAAGATTGCGCGGTACGGTTTGGCCATCACGTTTGCAAGGACCGACAAGCGTCCCCTGTGTGGCATGCCCACCACGATGTCTTGTACGCCGAGCGCGCCACCGCGTTTGATGATTTGTTCCATCGCGGGGATCAGGGATTCACCGCCATCAAGGCCAAAGCGTTTTGTGCCCATGTATTTGACATGAAGGAATTTTTCAAAACCTTCTGCTTCGACCAGCTTGTTCAGGATCGCTTTGCGGCCTTCGCGGGTGAAGGCGATTTCTTTGCCGAACCCTTCGATACGTTCTTTGAGCCAACCAGCTTCTTCAGGGTTGGAAATATGCATGTATTGCAGCGCAAACGTGCCACAATAGGTCCGCTTCACGATGTCCATGATCTGGCGCATCGAAGCGATTTGCAGTCCCAAAACGTTGTCGATGAAAATCGGGCGGTCCATGTCGGCGTCAGTGAAGCCATATGACGAAGGTTCGAGTTCAGGATGCGGTGTTGCTGCGCGCATGCCCAAAGGATCGAGATCCGCAGCGAGGTGGCCACGGATGCGGTAGGCACGGATGATCATCAGCGCGCGAATGGAGTCCAGCACGGCGCGTTTGATCGCTTCGTCGCTGACTTCTACACCCTTTTCGACGGCTTTAGCTTTGATCTTATTGCCTGCGGATTTGACCTCTTCGGGTGCCCATTCACCTGTAAGAGCTGCTGTCAGATCGTCACCGGGCATGGGTGGCCAATCGGCGCGTGCCCAAGACGGGCCTTCGGCCTCGCGTTTGACCGATATTTCATCGTCACCAAGCGCTTTGAAAAATGCTTGCCAGCTTTCATCGACCGCATTTGGGTCGTTGGCATAGCGCGCATACATTTGTTCGAGATATTCCGCGTTGTGTCCTTGCATGAAGGAACTTGCGTGGAACTGGTCGTTGGCTGGGTGGTCGGTCATTGGTGGACCTCGTTGGATGTGAATTTCTGACTTTGTTTGTGCTGGCGAAGAAAGAACCATAGGATGGCGATGTTCATGGCAAGTCCGAGGGGAATTGCAAAAACGAAGACGATTGCAGTGCCGAAGCCACGCCCGTCATCGGAAGGTCCGATTATGGGGCCAAGGGTGGCGAGAAAATAGGCTTGGGTCGCAAAGAACGTACTTACCAATACGATGGGAAAAAAGAGCGCTACGACTAGCCTTTGCCAAATGAAAAGACGACGTGCGACGAAGAAAAATAGTAAGGACCAAACCGCTAAGAACAAGACAAATGTGATCACTGTCATGTTTGAATGCCTTCACGCGACTTAGCTTTCAGGTGCAAGCGGAACGCGACAATGCCTTGCTGCAATTGCAAAAGCCAATGCGCCGATTGTACTTGTTGAGCCTGATCGCCGTAGTTTGCCATTTTCTCCTACATGTCCCGGGCTTGATCCGGAGTCTTTTTAGTGAGGTTGGGGCAAAGGCCCCGGATTTTGTCCGGGGCGCAGTGCGTGTGTTGGTTAACCAATAGCTTTCAGCATAGCTTCGCCCAATTGTGCTGGGCTATCTGCGACTGTGATACCTGCAAGGCGCATGGCTTCGATTTTGTCGTCCGCCCCACCTTTGCCACCTGCGACGATGGCGCCTGCGTGGCCCATGCGTCGGCCGGGAGGGGCTGTGCGGCCAGCGATGAAACCAGCGACAGGCTTTTTGCGGCCTTTTTTGGCTTCGTCGATCAGGAATTGCGCGGCTTCTTCTTCCGCGGAACCACCAATTTCACCGATCATGATGATCGACTGGGTTTCGTCATCTGCAAGGAACCATTCGAGCACATCGAGGTGCTCTGTGCCTTTGATTGGATCGCCGCCGATACCAACACATGTTGATTGGCCAAGGCCCACATCCGTTGTTTGCTTGACCGCTTCGTAGGTCAAAGTGCCCGAGCGAGAGACAACGCCGACAGAACCACGTTTGTGGATATGGCCGGGCATAATGCCGATTTTGCACGCATCCGGAGTGATCACACCGGGGCAGTTAGGGCCGATCAGGATGGACTTGCTGTCTTGCAGCGCGCGTTTGACTTTCATCATGTCGAGCACCGGGATGCCTTCGGTGATGCACACGATGACTTCCATTTCGGCGTCGATAGCTTCAAGGATCGAGTCCGCTGCGAAGGGCGGAGGCACGTAGATCACGGAAGCGTTGGCCTCGGTGACGTGCTTGGCTTCGTGCACAGAGTTGAACACTGGTAGGTCCAGATGCGTCTGCCCACCTTTGCCAGGCGTCACGCCGCCGACCATCTTGGTCCCGTAGGCGATGGCTTGTTCCGAGTGGAATGTACCCTGCGAGCCGGTGAGGCCCTGACAGATGACTTTGGTGTTTTCGTCGATGAGGACGGCCATGTTGCTTCCTTCGTATGTGCTGCGGTGGACGTGCCAACCGCGCTAGATTTTTGGTCTGCGGTGCCGCTACCTATATGCGGGGCGGCGCCGCGTTAAATCAGAGGTCCTGAATGAGAGCGATGTCGAACACACTCTCGTCTGGGTTGTTGTCTCGAGGTTGCAACAGCAGGACCATTTTGCCCTTGTTGCCCCGGCGGTAGGTGAGCAAACCGGGGCCTACACTGTCTCTAACATTCGGACGTCCGAAGCGTGCAGCCAGATCGTTCTGAAGCGCTTTAACGTCACCAGCGTAAGTCGCGCGAACTGAGCAGATCTTGCGCCCTCCCGAGGCCGTCGCGACATTTGCCGAGGCCGCGATATCGGATGCATAGAGCCGATCGCCTCGCTTTACGGTCAGCCCAGCTGCCGCCATGCGAGCTTCGGCTCCGTCAAAAGACGGCCGAGACGCGAGGCAAATGCTGTCCAGCAACGATAACGCCTTGGGTAGGCCGACAATCTGCGTGCCCACAGGCTGTTGCGGTTCTGGGGTGCATGCGGTGAGCGCGAGCCCAGCCGCAAGAGCCACGGATGCTGAAAATAACCGCATCAATTTCAGCCTTTCACTGCCTTAACGATTTTCTCAGCACCATCCTTGAGGTTGTCCGCTGCGATCACGTCGAGGCCGGAAGTGTTGATGATCTCCTTGCCGGCGTCTACGTTTGTGCCTTCAAGCCGTACGACGAGGGGGACTTTCAGACCGACCTCTTTGACAGCCGCTACAACGCCTTCCGCGATCACATCGCAGCGCATGATGCCGCCGAAGATGTTGACCAAGATGCCTTTGACCTGTGGGTCAGAGGTGATGATCTTGAACGCCTCCGTGACCTTTTCCTTGGTCGCGCCGCCGCCAACGTCCAAAAAGTTGGCAGGCTCGGCGCCGTACAGCTTGATGATGTCCATGGTGGCCATCGCCAGACCCGCACCGTTCACCATGCAGCCAATTTCACCGTCAAGCGCGATGTAGTTCAGATCGTATTTGGAGGCGGCGAGTTCCTTGGGGTCTTCCTCGGTTTCGTCGCGCAATTCGTTGATGTCGCCGTGGCGATACATGGCATTGCCGTCAAAGCTGACTTTGGCATCCAATACCTTGAGATCACCCTCGTCTGTGACGATCAGCGGGTTGATTTCCAGCATCTCCATGTCTTTTTCGGTGAAGGCTTTGTAAAGCAGGCCCATCAGACCAACGCACTGCTTGATCTGTTTGCCTTCCAGGCCCAGCGAAAAGGCAATGCGGCGGCCGTGGAACGCCTGATAGCCCGTGGCCGGATCAACGCTGAAGCTCAGGATTTTTTCAGGGGTCGAGGCGGCGACTTCTTCGATGTCCATGCCACCTTCGGTCGAGCATACAAAGCTGATGCGGCTGGTCTGGCGGTCCACCAGAAGCGCCAGATACAATTCGGTTTCGATGCCAGAGCCATCTTCGATGTAAATGCGGTTGACCTGCTTGCCTGCCGGACCGGTCTGGTGCGTGACCAAAGTGCGGCCCAGCATTTTCTTGGCTTCGTCGGCCGCCTCGGCGGCGGATTTGGTCAGGCGTACGCCGCCTTTTTCGCCTGCGTCAGCTTCTTTGAAGGTGCCTTTGCCGCGTCCGCCTGCGTGGATCTGCGCCTTGACCACCCACAAGGGGCCGTCCATCTCGCCTGCGGCGGTTTTTGCGTCTTCGGCGCGCAACACAACGCGCCCGTCCGAAACAGGGGCCCCGTAGCTGCGCAAAAGGGCTTTGGCCTGATATTCGTGGATGTTCATGAGCGTAGGGTCCCGTTTTGATGCATCTGTTGTTGCTCTTATACGAACAGGACTAAAGGCGGGGTAAACGGACAAATTGGTTGGAGCGGGTTTTTAGCGGAGAAAAGTGAATTTTGTGATCACTAGGAAAAAGACTGTGATCACAAAATTGGAAATGCCGTGCGATTAGGAATCAAAGGCCTGTGTATCCTCACGAAAATGACACTACGAAAGTGGCATTGCGGCAGGGTGGCGATGCGCTGCGCGGTCGCTGGTCCGTCGGATCAACTTTGTTCGTTTTCGGCGCGCTGCAGTTTGCGCCAGCGCCGATACAGAAAAAACGAAAAAATCAATGCAGGCCACACGGTGGCTTGTGACGGAATATTGGTAAAGATGTTCAAGGCGACAAGGGCTGCAATGCCTGAACCAACCTTGAAGCGATAGGCTTCAAACGATGTGCGCATCGCGACCGCATCTTGGGGCACGGTGACGGGGGCCGGCTGGCGTGCATCGACCTTGGGTCCGAGATTGTCCAGAATGGGTGGCGCTTTTATCCCATCGCAAACGACGGCATAAAGGCCCACTTCGGTCAGGTGTTTGGGGGTAGCAGGCCCAAGCGGGCGCAATTCGACGTCACTGAGTTTGCCGCGCACATGATCAAACACCTGTTGCGAGATCAGGATGCCGCCGATCTCGGCCATCTCTTGTAGGCGCGCTGCAAGGTTTACGCCGTCGCCCAACAGGTCCGCGCCTTCAATGATGACATCGTCCAAGTGCACGCCAAGGCGGAATGGCAGCATCTCATCGCCCTGATTGAGCGTTTTTTGAATGTTTATCGCGCATCGTACCGCCCCGACCACCGATGGGAATTCGGCGATCAACCCATCGCCCGACGTGTTCGCGATGCGCCCATTTGCCTGTGCAATCGCACGATCAATGACGTCGCGGGCGGCACGCAGGGCACGCACTGTGCCTTCTTCGTCGCGGTTCATTCGGCCAGAATAGTTGGCTGCATCTGCTGCCAAAATGGTCGTGAGTTTGCGTTCTATGATGCGTGTATGGGGCATTGAGATGCTTATAGCCGCAAAAAAGGCCGGACGCGACGGCGACCGGCCAATTTTTTCATCAGTGCTTTGCTGATCAGCTCAGGCTGTCGTCGATGCCTTTGCAAGCTTCAACCAGACCTTTGACAGCCGCGACAGAGCTGTCGAACATGGCTTGCTCGTCTTTGGTCATCTGAATGTCGATCACCTTTTCGACGCCGCCGGCGCCAATCACGGTTGGCACACCGACGTACATGCCCTTCAGGCCCAAAGCACCGTCCACATAGGCGGCACAAGGCAGCACGCGTTTTTGGTCTTTCAGGAAGGCTTCGGCCATCTCGATTGCCGAGGTGGCGGGAGCATAAAACGCCGAACCTGTTTTCAACAGGCCAACGATTTCAGCGCCACCATCACGGGTGCGCTGAACAATGGCGTCCAATTTTTCTTGGCTCGTCCAGCCCATTTTGACCATATCGTCCAGCGGGATGCCGCCAACAGTCGAATAGCGTGTCAATGGCACCATCGTGTCGCCGTGACCGCCAAGAACAAAGGCCGTAACATCGCGCATGGAGACGCCGAATTCGTCGGCCAAGAAGTGACGGAAGCGCGCGCTGTCCAGAACACCAGCCATGCCGCAGACTTTTTCGTGGGGCAGGCCCGAAAATTCGCGCAGCGCCCAAACCATCGCATCCAGCGGGTTGGTGATGCAGATGACAAAGGCGTTTGGCGCGTGATCACGGATGCCTTCGCCGACGGATTTCATCACTTTGAGGTTGATGCCCAGCAGGTCATCGCGGCTCATGCCCGGTTTGCGGGGAACACCTGCGGTGACGATGCACACGTCTGCGCCAGCAATGTCAGCGTAGGACTGCGTGCCGCTCATCTTGGCGTCAAACCCTTCGGAGGGGCCGGATTCCGCGATATCAAGGGCTTTGCCTTCGGGCGTGCCTTCGGAAATGTCGAACAGGATCACGTCGCCCAGTTCTTTGATGGCTGCGAGGTGGGCGAGCGTGCCGCCGATTTGCCCGGCGCCGATGAGCGCGATTTTGGGTCTGGCCATGGTGTGAAGTTCTCCGCACTTGGGGTTTTCGTTGGCGCGGTGCGTAACCTGCATCTACGCGCCGCGCAAGCCTGCTGCGCTGCGGCGTAGGTAATCGTGATCGCTGGCGGGGGGGCGTAAATTCGGGTAAGGGTTGGGGAACGCAGTGTTTTTCAGGAAGGTTCGCCATGCTGCAGCTCGATCTCTGGTTCTTTGCGCTGGCGGTCCCGGCTGTCATCTTTGCAGGAATTTCCAAGGGCGGATTCGGTTCTGGCGCGTCTTTTGCGGCGGCATCGATTCTGGCGTTGGTGGTGGAGCCGGGCCTGGCCTTGGGCGTGATGCTGCCGCTTTTTATGCTGATTGATGCGACAGCCCTGCGCCCGTATCGGAGCAGTTGGGATTGGCGCGTGGCGGGTTTGATGATTGCGGGCGGGTTGCCGGGTGTTGCCTTGGGCGCGTGGTTGTTTTCGCGCACGGACGCGGATGAGTTCCGGGTTTTAATCGGCGGAATTTCGGTGGCTTTTGTGATTTGGCAACTGGGACGCGGGCAGGGATGGATACGGTTGGCGCAACGCGCTTTGCCGGACTGGATGGGGGTGGTAGCGGGTGGGGTCGCGGGGTTTACCAGCTTTGTCAGCCATGCAGGTGGCCCTCCGGCGGCGGTTTATTTGCTGTCGCTGAATCTGACAAAGACGCAGTTTCAGGCCAATACGGTGCTGATCTTTACCGCCATCAATGTGTTTAAATTTGTCCCTTACGCGTATTTGGGTATGTTCACGGCGCAGACGTTGACCGCCAACTTGGTGCTGGCACCTTTTGCAGTGTTTGGAACGTGGATCGGGGTCAAGGCGCATCATTTGGTGCCGGAACGGGCGTTTTTTGTGCTGACTTATGTGTTGTTGGTTGCGACCGGGACGAAACTGATCTGGGACGGGCTGACTTGAGGCGATGGCGCAGCGAGCTGCGCCTTGCACAGGTTGTTTAAACGCCCACTGTGAACGGAAAAGGCGCACCGAAGTGCGCCTTACTTGTCGTGTTTTGGTGATTTCAGGCGTCGTTGCCTTTGGCTGGCAGCGCTTCGGCCAAGGTCTCAAAGGCTTGCCCGCTGGCAACCAGACAGGTCATCCCATTTGGGGTTGTTACCGTGATCGTCCATGTGCCGCTTTCGTCTGAGGCAAAGACTTCGATCACCGCATTGTTGGTTCCAAGCCCGATGGATTGGCGGGTTTCGCCGAACCCTTCGGCCAATCGGTTCACCACCAGCTCGCGTGGCCCGCAATTGCGCGCCTGCTGCGCCATCGCCACTCCAGCCGTCACCATATTCAGCGCAGCGGCCGCGACCAGAGCGCCCATCGTCGTCAAAGTTGTTTTCCGTTTCATCGCGTTCAGCCCTTCACGTATGGAAGGCGTCACCTCTGGTCATCTGGCCCAACCGGCAGCCCGGCGATGACCGGGCAGCCCCGGTTCATAATGCATTCCGCTTTCTTACTTTCCGTAAACTGTTCAGCGGCCCAGCTGAAACGGCCCTCCCGCAAGATCGGAATGCGCTTAGGGTGCCGCGTGGCTCTGAATTAATGGTTAACTCGGCGTACGCAGATAGTTCGCATTTGAGTTGCCTGCGGGTCGTGCGTATTTTTTCTGCACTGCGGCACAATCGCCCTTGAACTATCTGGCAAAAAATGCCCATTTTGCGCAACTTTATAACTTTGAGGATTTAACTCCCATGACAGTTGCGCGCCCGCTGCGATCGACCTTGTATATTCCCGGTTCCAAACCGCGCGCATTGGATAAGGCGCGTGGATTGCCTGTTGATGCCATCATCTTTGACCTCGAAGACGCTGTGTCCGTCGATGAAAAAGCGGCCGCGCGCACCACATTGGCCGAGGCGTTGGCCGTGGGCGGCTATGGCGCGCGGATGAAGATCATTCGTATCAACGCGTTGGACACGCCTTGGGGTCGGGAGGACGCCAGAGCCGCGCAAGCGATGGGGGCGGATGCGATTTTGCTGCCCAAAGTTTCGACCCCTGCTGATCTTGATGCACTGGCTGAAATCACTGGGCCTATGCCGCTTTGGGCGATGATGGAAACGCCTTTGGGCATGTTGAATGCGGCCCAAATCGCGGCACATCCCAAGCTGGCCGGGATGGTGATGGGCACCAATGATCTGGCGAAGGATTTGCAAACCCGTCATCGGGCCGACCGCTTGCCGCTGCAAACCGGTTTGGGGCTGTGCCTGCTGGCGGCCAAGGCGCATGGGCTGGCAATCGTCGATGGGGTTTATAATGCGTTCAAGGATGATGCCGGGCTTGAAATTGAGTGCTCGCAGGGGCGCGACATGGGTTTTGACGGCAAAACCCTGATCCATCCGGCGCAAATCGCCGTTGCCAACGCGGTCTTTTCCCCGTCTGAGGCTGACATCGACCTTGCGCGCCGCCAAATCGCGGCCTTTGAGGAAACCGAAGCCGCAGGCCAAGGTGTTGCGGTTGTTGATGGACGCATCGTTGAAAATCTGCACATCGTGTCTGCGCGCGAAACACTGGCCAAGGCGGAGGCCATCGCAGCCCTAACAGCGGAGAGCAGCATATGATCCTTCTTATCTTTGGCGTGGTTTTATGG
>JBDWAL010000023.1:0-46766 GCA_039978895.1 Aliishimia sp. | reverse complement strand
AGGCACGTCGCGCCAATCCATCGCCTTATGGTGCTTCACTTTCGCTTTCACCTTGGGCAACGCCTGCGCCTCTTTGATAGCCGTCACAGGATTTTCACCAGATCGAAACCCTTTGGAGCGCGCCACGTCCAGCACCGTCTTAATCCGCTGCGCCAGTCGTTTGGCTGTTTCGTGCTTTTCCGTCCAGATCGGCCCGAGACACATCATCACCTCAGGCTGGTCGATACTATCAATCGGCATTCGCCCGATCTTGGGAAAGGCATAGTCGCGCAACGTATTAATCCACTGTTGACCATGTTCGGCGTTTTTCCACGTCGGCATCCGGTCGATATGCACTTGTTGCGCCATCTCCTCGAAAGTCTGGACCTCTTGACGCACATTGAAGCGCGGGTTCAGCCCTTGCTTCGCCATACGGCGATATTCTAGCGCGCGTTCCCGCGCTTGGTTCAGGGTGACAATATCGGCTCCGCCCAAACCAAAGTCCGTTCGCAGAGGTCCACCGTTTTTATTCACCTGACCTTTGACCACAACGCGCACGATCCAACGCCGCGCACCAGACGGATCAACCACCAAATGCAAACCGCCGCCATCAGCCATGCCGCCCAGCGCCAAGATTCTCCACCAGCTTCTTTGTCAGCTTTCCAGATAAGGCCTTTTGAAAATACCACATTCTCTACCACTCAAGGAAAGAATATTAACGCGATCGAAAGAAACTAAAACTCGCCCGAGGGTAACACCAAAGCATTACAAAAAAGAAAAAGGCCGCCCAAGGCGACCAAATTAAATCGGAGAAAATGAGGTGGTGGCGGACCGAGGAGGATTCGAACCCCCGACCCCCTGATTCGTAGTCAGGTACTCTATCCAGCTGAGCTATCGGTCCGTTAGCGCGGATTTACGTGTGCGGCGTCAGCTTTGCAACCCCTCAATTCACTCATTTCTCAAATAGACGCGTCACCCATGGGAAGATGCATCGAGAAGGTCGTTCCTGCCGGTCCGCTTGTCGTCAAATCGAGGTTTCCACCGTGGCCTCGGATAAGTTCTTCTGCGATCGCTAGACCTAGGCCAGTGCCACCTTTAGTCATCCCCCCTTGGAATGGGGTAAACAGGTGTTTTTGCGCCTTTTCGGGCAGTCCTGGGCCTGTATCTGAGACTTTGATAATCCAAGTGTCGTTTGTCGCTTGAGCAGAAACGGATATCTCCCCAGGTTTGCCGGTAGCAATAATGGCTTGTCGGGCGTTACGTACCAGGTTGGAGATCACACGGAACAACTGCTCACCATCGGCCCGTACGGCCATACCAATAGGAATATCCTCTGAGTAACTAAGGTCGTGATCTTCGATGGCCAACCTTTCGCTGTCAATCACATCCGTTACAATCGGTGATAGTGGCACCATTGATAATCGCGGCGCAGGTTCCTCAGCTTTCCCGAATGCGAGTGTACTTTCACACAAATGCACAGCACGTGTGATCGAGTTCACTAATTTTGGCGCCAAACGCGCCACGAGCGGGTCCTCAGAACTTTCGATCCTGTCCGTAAACAACTGCGCCGAAGTCAAAATGTTGCGCAGGTCATGGCTGATCTTACTAACGGCACTGCCCAACTGAGCAAGTCGCTCTTTTTGCCGTAAAGCGCCTGTTAGTTCCGTTTGTAGTTGGTGTAGCGCATCCTCAGCTTCGCGCAACTCCGTAACACGAGACGTCGGCTGGATGATTCTCCGAGCATCTTCCGGGGCCGTTGCATAACTTTGCATATACCCCACGACGCCTTTGATCGGACGCACCAGCAAACGACCCACAGCAAGGAACAACAAAAACGCAGTGATCACAGAGATCACAGCCGACAACACCAAAATCCGAATTCCGTAGTCCAACATTGCAACGCGCAACGTCTTTGTTTCCATCGTAATTTCGATCAACAGACCGGCTTCGCGAACGGGTGCTCCTATGACACGGATGACTTGGTTATCCGGCTCCAAAATGCGCATCATCGCGTCACGGATTAACATGACGGCACTTGGTTCCCGTAGATCGAAAGTTCCAATTATGGGTTGCGGCATCGGGGATGACAAAATCAATTGCCGCACTTGATCTCGTCGCAAAACAACGTTCAGCACGTCAGCGTTTTTCAGCAGTTCAGCTTCCAACTCTGCATCGATCATGTCGTTCGCCAACAGCGCCAAAGATGCGATTTGCGCTCTTTCAAGACGGGCAAGAAGATAATCTTCCCGAAAACGTGCCACTGATGGCACGAAAATCAAGATTTCCGCTAACATCACGAAAATCGTTGTCAGGATAAGGAAGCGGCCAGAAAGCGAATTCAACATATTTTTACGCAGTGTCTAAGGAATGAAGCGTTGAACGAGGCCAACAACTTTCTTGACTGTAGGGTTATCAAAAAGACGCGGTGTGAAATAGGCCCCCACTGCACGCTTGTTAATTTCCGCAATCGTTGGATAAGGGGCGACCATGCCAGCGATTTGGCTCATCTTCATTTTATTGGTGATAGCCAGGGACCAAAGCGTGATCAATTCACCCGCCTGATACCCCACAATAGATGCCCCGACGGGGCGACCTTTCACGACCATGAGTTTGATAAACCCTTTGGTTTTACGCTCTGCGATGGCGCGATCATTGTGGTGATAATCAAAACGCACAACCTCCAACGCGTCGGCATGGGCAGTTCGTGCTTGTGCCTCGGTCAGTCCGACTTGCGCGAGTTCTGGATCCGTATACGTCGCCCACGGAATATGCGCTGTCTTTGACTTTGACGGTAAAGCAAACAACATTGAACGGATAATGACGCCAGCATGGTACCCTGCAACGTGGGTAAATTGCAGACCACCTGCCACATCGCCAATCGCATAGACCCGTTTATTGCTTGTACGCAGGCTATCATCCACTTTGATTCCTGCCCGTGTGGGTTCAATGCCCGCAACATCCAGGTTCAACTTTTCAGTATTGGCCTTGCGGCCAACAGCCATTAACAAGTGCGATCCTTCGAAGACACGTCCATCCTTGGCATGGACTTCAATTGCCCCGACATTGCCTTGGATTTTGTCTGCCAACGCGTCTTCTTCAATGACGACGCCTTCGTCCCGGAGACTGTTCAGCACCACCTCTGCGAGTTCAGGGTCATCTTTGCCCAATGCCTTGGCGCCTTCGATGACAGTTACTTGAGATCCCAACCGAATATGAGCTTGCGCCATTTCCATGCCGATCGGGCCGCCGCCTATAATCAACAGATGTTCTGGCTTCTCGCGAAGTTCAAAGATGGTTTCGTTTGTTTCATAAGGTACGACATCCAGCCCCGGGATCGGCGGCACGAAGGGGCGTGACCCGGTTGCGATGACCACCCGGCGCGCCGTGATAAGATGGTCACCAGCTTTTACTTCCGTAGGGGACACAAATTCCCCGAACTCACGGATCACCTTTACCCCCATCTTTTCAAAACGCTCTGGGCTATCCATGGGTTCAATCGTTGCGATCACCTCTGCGACATGATCCTTGGTCGCCGCGTAATCCACAGACGGGGTGACATCTGACACACCATATGCGCCTGCATTCGATTGGGCGTGGGCGGCCTTCGCGCTTGCGATCAAGGCCTTCGACGGTACACAACCATAATTCAGGCAGTCGCCACCCATTTTATGTCCCTCAAGCAGAACAACTTTCGCCCCCATTTGCACGGCCCCCGCCGCGACAGACAATCCACCTGATCCTGCACCGATAATCAGGACGTCCGTTTTGATCTTTTCCATTTATCAGATGTCTTTCTTGCCGGTGACGAATTTTATCAGGATGGGCAGTAATGCAAGAAAGCTCAATCCAAGGATAGGTCCAAGGATGTGCGGTTCAAAGATGATACCAAGATTTGGTGTCTCGCCAGCGGCAAAGACGGTTCCAAGACCCGCACCGACGGATGTGAAAACCAGCGTACCGGGTATGACCCCAAAAAAGGTTGAAACAGCATAGCGATGTAAAGGGACTTCCAAAAAGGCAGGCAACAGATTAGCGACAAAAAATGGTACAGCGGGCACCAAGCGGATCAGGAACAACATAGACCATTGGTTCTCGTCGATTCCATCTTTGATTTTTTTGATTGCCCCATCTGATGCTTCCATCTTTGCGCCCAGCGCTTTGCCGAACCCATACCGCGCGGCAAGGAAGATCAAAATTGCACCGACCGTTGCGCCCGTCACGTTGAAGAGCGTTCCCAACCCTGTTCCAAACAAGAATCCACCTGTAAGTGTGCCTATGATCGCTCCTGGCAACGAAAACGCGACAAACAGCACATAGATCGTTACAAAAGCCAACGCCGTCAGCGCGTAATTTGCATCCCGAAACGCAAGAAGTGCTTCACGATTATCCCTCAGCGTTTCGAAGCTGACATAGTCTTTAAGTGTGAAGGCCCCTACTAAGGCGACCGCGATAATAATCAACAACGGAAGCCTTCGGGCAAAACCTGATGTCGGTGTATTGGTCATATCAGTCATCTATCTCGTATTTCCCGTCAAAGATTTCACTTCGGCCCACGTTCAAGCCCGTCCTGACATATCACATGGACCCAACGCACCCCACATGACAGTCAGATCACGGTCGCTTGAACATAGGTGACGAGAATTCCAGCATTTCACCGAATTTGAAACATTTGATCAACGTACGTGTTCGAATTTTCAATTGCCTTAAACGTATGCGCATTTTCGCCTAATATGTCGGATCAAACCTAACAAATTGTGTGGCTAACGGGTGTTTCACCCCAAAAATGCGGCCTTACGGTGACCCTTAGGAAAATTTAGATCCGCTTGACACACCAAAATGGCAAGACTGCTGAAGCTTGGCCACAACGGAGCGGGAAAACATGGGTTCTGGACGCGCGTGAAACGCGAAATCCTTGCACATCGCTTCGAAAACGATGGGAAATTTGACCAACACGACATAAAACTACGCGGCAAGGGTTTGACTTGATCAACAACCCCGTTTATTGCGCAGACTTCTAATACATGACGCGGCCCCGACTCATTCGTGCGGCGGCTTTCAATCCGGAGACGATGCGATGAAACGCACTTACCAACCCTCGAACCTCGTGCGCAAACGGCGTCACGGTTTCCGTTCACGCATGGCCACCAAAGCAGGTCGTAAGATCTTGAACGCACGTCGCGCTCAAGGCCGGAAATACCTGAGCGCTTAAGGCGACTCGGGCGGGTGTCATCATGACAACGCCAAACACAGATTTAGCCGCCGCAGAGAATGACTCAGCGGCGGCTTTGGTGCGTCCAAAGTTGACTGCATTAACGAACCGATCCGATTTTCTGAAAGCCGCACGTGGTCCGCGTAAAGCGATGCCCGGTTTCATTGTTCAAATTCGCAACCGAAATGATGATGATCCACGGGTTCGTGTCGGATTCACCTGTTCCAAAAAGGTCGGGAATGCTGTCGCCCGAAATCGCGCGAAACGCAGACTACGTGAAATTGCGCACCTCACACTGCCACAACATGCCGCCGCGGGGCATGACTATGTGCTGATTGGACGCGCGAAACTCACGGCGAACCTACCCTTAGATCAATTGCGAAGTGATCTTGCGATGGCGTTGCGCCAATGACGCCACTTGCTCACATTGTAGCCCTGCCTGTCCGCTTCTACCGTTTGGTTTTCTCTCCATGGGTCGGATTTAGCTGTCGCTACCAACCCACCTGTTCAGCCTATTCACTTGAAGCTCTTGAAAAACACGGCGCGATTGTTGGCACGTGGCTGACCTTGCGCAGGATTGCACGCTGTCATCCATGGGGCGCATCTGGCTATGATCCGGTTCCGTGTCGACATTGCACAGACACATCGGACAAAGATAACCAATTGTAATTACGGCATATGGTCATACGTATGCCTCCTGACAGTTAGGAAGACACCAAATGACCGACACGTACGATCCCCCCAAAGTTTGGACTTGGGACTCAAGCAGCGGCGGAAAATTCGCTAATATCAACCGCCCACTTGCAGGTCCGACGCACGACAAAGACTTGCCCGTTGGCGAACATCCCTACCAACTTTACTCCCTTGCGACGCCCAATGGTGTGAAGGTCACAGTACTGTTCGAAGAGTTACTCGCGGCAGGTCACAGCGATGCTGAATACGATGCATGGTTGATCAATATTGGCGAGGGCGACCAATTCAGCTCTGGCTTTGTGAATGTTAATCCGAACTCCAAAATTCCAGCCCTCATGGATCGCTCCGGTGACACCCCGGTTCGTGTTTTTGAGTCTGCCGCAATGATGTTGCATCTCGCGGAAAAATTTGACGCGTTCTTGGGGCCAAAAGACAAACGCCCTGAAATGCTGAGTTGGCTCTTTTGGCAAATGGGCAGCGCGCCCTATCTCGGCGGTGGGTTTGGTCACTTTTATGCATATGCCCCCGAGAAATGGGAGTATCCGATCAACCGTTTCTCTATGGAGACCAAACGCCAATTAGATGTTCTGAACCGCGAGCTTGAACACAAAACCTATCTTGTGGGTGATGACATCACAATCGCCGACTTCGCTATATGGGCTTGGTATGGGCAATTGGCACTTGGTCGACTTTACGAGGCAGCAGAGTTCCTTGATGTGGAAAGCTACACGCATGTGCAACGCTGGGCCAAAGCCATCGACGCGCGCCCCGCTGTTTTACGGGGCCGCATGGTCAACCGTCCCTTTGGTGAACCTGCGTTGCAACTCCACGAACGTCATGACGCCAGGGATTTCGACACCAATACTCAGGACAAATTGAACCCTGAAGGAACTTGAACCAAGGGGCGGGGATTTTTCGATCTCCGCCCTCCCCCCGAAAAACCGCGACATAACCAATCAACGGTCCCCCAAAGCACACTCCGTCTCCTCAAAACACCGATTTTCGGTTGTAGCCAGGCAACAGCCCGCTTGTAGGAAACTCAAGCCTGCGATACCTCGAATACATGCTAGATGAAGCCGACGATATTCACCCCCTTTTTGCGGGCGCGCCCAAGTCCACGGAATATAGAAAACTCCGTAAGCGGTTGGTACGTCAAACTCGTGAAGCCATAGATCAATATGGCATGATCGAACCCGGCGGGAAGTGGCTCGTGTGTTTGTCCGGCGGCAAGGACAGCTATACCTTGTTGGCCGTGTTATACGAACTTAAGTGGCGGGGCCTTTTGCCCGTCGAGTTGCTGGCTTGTAACCTTGATCAAGGCCAACCCAATTTTCCTGCGACAGTCCTGCCCGAATTTCTCAAGGCACGAGACGTGCCTCACCGAATAGAATACCAAGACACATTTTCGGTTGTGATGGACAAGGTGCCGGAAAGGCGAACCTTCTGTTCTTTGTGCTCACGCTTAAGACGCGGCGCTTTGTATAGAATCGCGCGAGAAGAAGGTTGCACGGCCGTCGTTCTAGGGCATCACCGCGACGATATGCTGGAAACGTTTTTCATGAACCTTTTCCATGGTGGACGCCTTTCGACAATGCCGCCTAAACTGCTGAACGAAGAAGGCGATTTGTTTCTTTACCGCCCCCTCGCTCATGTCGCCGAAGCCGATTGCGAAAAGTTCGCCCATGCGATGAATTATCCTATAATTCCTTGTGACTTGTGCGGATCTCAAGACGGTCTTCAACGCCAGCAAGTGAAACAAATCCTTGATGGTTGGGAAAGCAACGCCCCCGGTCGGCGCCAAGTGATGTTTCGCGCCTTGATGAACGCGCGCCCCTCCCACCTACTTGATCCGCAATTATTTGACTTCATCGGCCTGCAAAGAACAAATTCGGAACAATTCGAAATATTATCCGACACCTCGAGCCCTGAAGATTAACTTCTGACTCACGCCCACGCCCTAAAGCTTCTCACGTCAGCGGAAGCGAGAAAGCGTGTGTCAAATAACAACTCGTCCATCTTGAATCATACTACCAATCGAATTGGCAAAAATTTGGTCAAGGCACGGTACCTTGTGTATTTGATTCCAGCTTTCTCACTCATGGCCTTTTGGATTGGTGGTGAAGTTGCTTTGCTCACAATCGCACTTGGGTGCCCGCTTATCGCGGGTTTACTGTCTATTTTGAAAGAACCGCTCATTTCAGACTTAAGTAGCGGCAATGCCGCTCGATTGATCGGCCCGGACTCCTTTACACGTTTGTCGAACGAAGAAATTGAAAAATGTCGTACCCAAGGCCGCAAAACAGCCGTTCTAATGATCAAATTGGACGACTTTGAAGAGCTTTTAGACCGACACGGCCAGGCTGCTGCCGACGCGGTCATCGAACAAACTGCAACACGGATCAGATCTGCATTGCGCAACGATGATCTCATAAGTTCACGGGGTACGGATGGCTTTTCTGTCTGCCTAGCGCCGCAACCAACTTTAGACCTCGAAGTCTGCTTGCAACTCGCCGGACGTATCAGCGCCAGCATTGAAGAACCGTTCAGCATCGATGGCGTAGGCATCTATACATCTTGCTGCATCGGTTTCTGCCAACTTGGCAGGGACACATCCCGATACAAGAAAAATGGGCTTCTAGGCTTAAAACCATCGATTGATGATCAAGATCCCGTAACCTTGTGTGCGAGCATCGCTTTAGAGGCTGCTTTGACTGTCGCCCCCTCTGCGATCCGCGCCTTTTCACCAGATATGAAAGCCCGTGGCAATCAAGGCGCGCACACCGAGCAACGTGTTCTTGACGCTTTAGAAAACGGCGAGATTATACCATGGTTCCAGCCTCAAATCTCAACAGATACCGGTTTCATAACTGGTTTTGAAAGTCTAGCACGTTGGATTGATCCGCAACGAGGCCCAATTTCTCCTGCGGAATTTCTACCACAACTTGAAGCAGCCAACAAAATGGGCCGTTTGCTTGAAGTCATGTTGTACCACTCAATGACAGCAGTGAAAGCATGGGATCAAGCAGGCTTGGATATCCAGCAAATCGGCGTCAACTTTTCCCCCGAAGAGCTGAGCGACCCAAGCTTAATCGACAAAATCGCTTGGGAACTTGACCGATTTGAAGTTGCGCCCGATCGATTGGCTGTGGAAATCCTGGAAACGGTGGTTGCGCAAGGCCCCGATGATGTCATTACGCGAAATATCAAAGGCTTGTCGGATCTTGGGTGCCGAATTGACTTGGATGATTTCGGGACAGGGCATGCCTCGCTGGCGTCCATCAGACGTTTTGGTGTCGGCAGAATCAAAATCGACAGATCGTTTGTAATGAAAGCGGATCGTGATCCCGAACAACAACGGATGATCCGTGCCATATTGACCATGGCCGAGCGTCTTGACTTAGAAACCTTGGCCGAAGGTGTCGAAACAGTCGGCGAGCACGCCTTGTTGGCCCAACTGGGTTGTACTCATGTTCAAGGATTCGGCATCGGGCGCCCTATGCCTTTCGATCAAACTTTGTCTTGGATTCAAAAGCATAACAACAAGCTACAAGTTCCACCTGCGATAGGCAGGACTGCTGGCTGACCACATTTCAAGGTTACACACCTTCAAAGACACCCTTTCAGAGCGGTCGATTGTCACACGGCGAACAATTTGAAAGCCAATGGCTTGTTTCTTTTTCGAGTGAATACCAATTGATATTGCGAAAACTCCTTGTTGATAACGCCTAAAGCCCTTGACCTTTGGGGCAGTCTCGCGTTGATGGCCGAGGAACAAAAAATCGCGATAGGTGGCAGTCCGAAATGGATGATCAGAACAAAAATCTCATCCTAGCAACGGCGTTGAGCTTCATTGTTATTTTGGTCTGGTTTGTCCTCTTTCCTCCGCCGGAGCCTGAGACAGCCATTTCCAATTCGACTCAAGATGCTTCGACGTCTCAACAGGCCTCGCAAATTCCGGCCGCGCCTGCGACGGACGCCCCGCTTCTTTTACAAGAAGCAACCAGCTCCGAAGCCGAAGATGCACCACGTGTTTCAATAGAAACAAGCCGGATCAGTGGCTCTGTCTCCTTGCGTGGCGGTCGTATTGATGACCTTAAGCTTAAAGACTACCGCATCAACGTAGAAGAAGGTGCTGAAATCGTCACAATGTTCTCGCCACAGGGAACTCTGGACGCATACTATGCACTTTATGGTTGGGCGCCAGCAGGAGGTATGGATGCAACGTTGGTTCCAGGGCCTGACTCCATTTGGAGCCTTGCCGGCGGCGAAACCCTTGGCATCGAAACACCGGTAACATTGGCTTGGAACAATGGTGCAGGACAGATTTTCAATCGCACAATTGCCATCGATGAAAACTACATGTTTTCGATTACGCAAAGCGTGACAAATAACGCCGATTCGTCAGTCGCGATGGCACCCTACGGAATGGTGGTTCAGCACACAGAACCCGACGACCTCGAAAATTTCTTCATTTTGCACGAAGGCGCAGTTGCGATTGCTGACGAGGAATACTTCGAAACCGACTGGTCAGATATCACCGATGCCGAAGTAAACTCCAAATGGGGCCGCAAAGCGATCGTCTATGAAGACCTGAATGCCGGTTGGATCGGGTTCACCGACCATTTTTGGCAGGCTATTTTGATACCAGGCAACGACGATACCTTTGACCAAGCGTTGACTTATGATGACCCAACACAGGTCTATCGCGCGGTCACCCGATTGCCGACAAAGACAATCGAACCGGGCAAAACCGTTAGCGTCAGCACTCAACTGTTCGCTGGTGCTAAAGAATGGGCCACCTTGAAAGACTACCAAGAGGGCGGCGTCGTCAAACTCATCGACAGTATCGATTGGGGCTGGTTCTTCTTCCTGACTAAGCCGATCTTTTGGTTGCTGCACGAGCTTAACAAACTTATCGGCAACATGGGTTGGGCGATCATCGGTCTGACTTTAGTGATCAAACTTCTACTGTTCCCGCTTGCCTACAAGTCCTACGTTTCAATGGCGAAGATGAAAGAGCTTCAGCCTGAAATGGAGAAGATCAAAGAGCGCGCGGGTGACGACCGTCAAAAACTGCAAACGCAGATGATGGAATTGTACAAAAAGGAAAAGGTGAACCCGGCAGCGGGGTGTTTACCCATTCTGATGCAGATTCCGATTTTCTTCTCGCTCTACAAAGTCATTTTCGTCACGATCGAACTGCGTCATGCGGCGTGGCTGGGCCCCTTTCAGGATTTGTCAGCGCCTGATCCGACATCATTGCTGAACCTCTTCGGGTTGCTCCCTTTCGGCGCCCCTGAGCCCGGCTCAATTGTTGCGCTCATCTTTATCGGTATCTTGCCGTTGCTGTTGGGTATCTCCATGTGGCTGCAACAGAAACTGAACCCAGCCCCCACTGATCCCACGCAACAAATGATCTTTGCGTGGATGCCTTGGGTGTTCATGTTCATGCTAGGCGGATTTGCGAGTGGCTTGGTTGTTTACTGGATCGCCAACAACACGATCACGTTCACACAGCAATATACAATTATGCGCAGCCAAGGTTACTCGCCGGACGTGTTCGGCAACATCCGGAAAAGCTTCGCGCGCAAACCCAAAGACAAGGCGTGATGTCACAAATTGCTCAACTTTGGCGTTACCCGATTAAGGGCCTCGGGGCAGAAAGTCTGAAAGACATTGAAGTGTCACCAGAACGTCCCTTCCCGCTAGATCGGGCTTGGGCCGTTTTGGAAAACGGAGGGGACACCTCCAGCGGTTGGCGCCCTTGCCGGAACTTCTTGCGTGGCGCAAAAGGTCCATCTTTGATGGCGCTGAAGGCACGTACTGAAGGTGAAACCATTCACTTCAGTCACCCAGATCGTCCAGATTTCGCATTCACGCCTGGCAATCAAAAAACTGAAGATGTGTTCTTCGACTGGCTTGCTCCGATTTACCCGGCTGAGCGAAAACAACCTATGGAAGTTGTCGAATCCCCCAAAGAAGGCATGGCTGATGTGTCCTTCGCTTCGGTTTCGATAATGAATTTATCATCTCTACAGGCTGTTTCGCAAAAAGCAGGCCAATTGATGGATGTGCGGCGATTTCGCGGTAACATTTGGCTTGAAGACATAGACCCCTGGGCAGAGTTTGATCTGATTGGCAAAACTCTATCGATTGGTGAAGTGCGCTTGGAAGTAGTCGAACCGATCACACGGTGCCGCGCCACGGAAGCGAATCCGGCTACGGGTTTGCGCGATGTATCAACATTGCAGCTTCTCAAAGAGCATTTTGGCCATTCTGAATTTGGTGTAAACGCACGTGTTAAGGTAAGTGGTCGCATGGCCATTGCAGACAAGGTTACACAACTATGAAATCCCTCCCCTTCCCGATAGCCGACGCGCCCGATGAATTCGCAAAGGAAACCGGCCGCAAACTGTTTGCAGGCGGCGGGGCAGAGTTCCTCAAAGGCGTCGTTGCGATGGACGGCCTGCCTCCAGCAGATCGATTGGAGATTTGCTTTGCGGGTCGCTCAAATGTCGGCAAGTCGAGCCTGATTAACGCATTAACAGGCCGCAAGGGGCTTGCGCGTGCGTCAAACACGCCGGGTCGCACGCAGGAAATCAACTTCTTTATGTTGGCCGACACTCACTATGTCGTCGATTTGCCCGGTTACGGCTATGCAAACGCGCCCGTGGACGTCGTCAAAAAATGGCAAAACTTGTTGAAGCAATACCTGTCCGGTCGCCAAAATCTGCGGCGTGCTTTCGTTTTGATTGACGCACGGCATGGCGTCAAACCTGTGGACGCTGAAATTCTCAGCTTGCTCGATAGCTCAGCCGTAACGTTTCAATGCGTTTTGACCAAAGCCGACAAAGTGAAACTTGAAGACCGCGAGAAAGTGCTGACCCAAGTGCGGGCCGCACTGTCTAAACATCCAGCCGCCTATCCCGAAATCGTTCTGACCTCGTCCGAAAAAGGCGATGGCATTGAAACACTTCGCAGCATTATTGCGGGGCTGGAAACCTGATTACCCCTCTTGCTTGGGGTTTCAATCCCCGGCAAAAGATAGTCATTCTCTGTCCGTCAGCTAACCAATGAAGCCCTTCGCAAATGAAACCACGTGATATGAACCAAGATTGGATTGCAACCGCCGCTACGTTGAACAAGGCCCTGCCCTACATGCAACGATACACGGGGTCCGTCGTTGTCATCAAACTTGGCGGTCACGCAATGGGCAGCGATGCGGCGATGGCCAGTTTTGCAAGGGACGTTGTGCTGATGCGCCAAGTTGGGATGAACCCAGTTGTTGTGCATGGTGGTGGACCGATGATCAACGCAATGCTGGACCGGTTGGGCATTCAATCCGAATTCAAAGACGGCAAACGCGTCACCGATCAAGCGACCATGGAAGTCGTGGAAATGGTCCTATCAGGCCTTGTTAACAAGCGCATTGTGGCAGCAATAAATGCGCAAGGCGGGCGCGCTGTGGGTCTGTCTGGTAAGGACGCAAACCTCATGTTTTGCGACCCTGCCAATGAAGATCTTGGGCTCGTCGGCAAACCCGCGCAGATGGACCCGACTGTTTTGCGCACATTGTTCGAAAACGAAATGGTCCCTGTGATCGCGCCACTTGGTGCGGGGCACAACGGAGAAACCTTTAATGTGAACGGCGACACCGCCGCTGGCGCTATTGCAGGTGCTTTGGCGGCGGACCGTTTGTTGCTTTTGACTGATGTATCAGGCGTAAAGAATTCCGACGATGAAATCGTGACAGAACTGACGGCAGAACAAATACGTCAAATGACCAATGACGGTGTGATTGCGGGCGGTATGATCCCAAAGACAGAAACTGCGCTAGACGCGATTGCCAGCGGTGTCCGGGCGGTTGTAATCGTCGATGGGCGCGTGGAAAATGCATGTTTGTTAGAATTGTTCACCGAACACGGCGCTGGCACCATCATTCGTGCACGCTAGCTCGCGGACGCATTCAATCGCGAAGATGTGTCGACCTGCCGTCTTGTGCCGCACGGAGTGACGCGTAGACTTCTGTAATGGAACAAGAAACCACTATACGCCTCGTTGTGTTCATCGGCCTATTTGGGCTTTTTGCTGCACTTGAAACGCTCGCGCCTCGGCGTGTTCGGAGCCAATCGCGAAACACACGATGGATAACCAACTGGGGCATCACCGTCTTGAACAGCGTCGCGTTGCGCGCTTTAGCCATCGGTATGCCCTTTTTGGCAGTCGGCGCAGCCGTCGATGCACACGCAAATGGCTGGGGTTTGCTGAATGCCATCGCCCTTCCCGTGTGGATCGAAGTGATTGCAGCCATCCTTGTGCTGGACTTCATGATCTGGGCACAGCACTTGATTACCCACAAAGTACCTCTGCTTTGGCGGTTTCACCGTGTGCATCATGCAGATGTGGACATTGATGTCACAACCGCGATTCGATTTCACCCGATAGAGATCGCAGTCTCAATGTGCCTAAAGATTGGCCTCGTTTACGCACTTGGACCAGCTGCAGTGGCTGTCATCTTGTTCGAAATTATGTTGAATGGAACAGCAATGTTTAATCACGCCAACATAAAACTGCCGCTCAAGATGGACCGCATCTTAAGATTGGTTTTGGTCACTCCAGATATGCATCGGGTACATCATTCCGTGCACAGGCATGAACATGACAGTAATTACGGTTTCGCATTGTCCATCTGGGACCGACTGTTCCATACATATATTCCGCAACCCGCCGAAGGGCATGACGACATGCAAATCGGGTTGGAATGGCAAGATGAACGCCCAAGCCGAATAGGATGGAGCCTCGCGCTACCGTTTATGCGAAAATGAACTGGCCTCAACTTGACGCGGACTTAGCGCCGCATGGTTTGTTTGTCATGGGTCAGCTGCATGAAGACGGCTCAACGTTGATACTTATTGGTGCTAGCTCCGGCATGTGGCCCGCATTCCAATCCAGTGCTGAGGCCTCAGACGCTCAAGCCGATCCCTTGGATCGTTGGTCAAAACGCATCCTTGGCACGATTTGTGAAGCCCATCACTGGGATGCGATCTTTCCGTCCGACGGGCCGCCCTATGCACCGTTCATTGCTTGGGCCACGGCGACCAAGCGGTTCTGGCAAAGCCCAACAGGCATGTTGATACATGATGTGGCTGGTTTAATGATTTCAATCCGGGGGGCGCTTCGTATTCCCGGCTTGGTAACACTGCCCAATACCACCACCGCGGCAAGCCCTTGTGACACCTGCGCAGACCAGCCCTGCGTGTCAGCCTGCCCTATTGGCGCGTTGTCCAGTGAGACGTTCTATGACGTCCCCGCATGCAAAGGTTATTTGAATACACCCGATGGGCAATCCTGTATGACCCAAGGGTGCCACACACGCCGAGCATGCCCGGTGAGTGACGCCTTTAATCGTGACCCAGCACAATCCGCCTTTCATATGAGAAGCTTTAATCCTTCATGACGCGTACTTTAATTTTGATGCGCCACGCAAAGTCTGGCTGGGACAATCCCGAACTCGACGATTACGAGCGCCCTTTGAATGAACGGGGTCAGATTTCAGCGCGGCGTATGGGGCATTGGCTGCGAACGCGGGGACATGTGCCCGAGGTTGCCGTGAGCAGCAGTTCTCAGCGCACACGAGAGACCTTTGCGGGGCTAGGATTTGACTGTGAGGTCGCGTTCTCCGTCCAGCTTTACCACGCGCGTGCGCATACAATGCTAGCCGCGCTCACCGTGTTGACTGCGAAAACTGTTTTGATGATTGGGCACAATCCGGGAATCGCAGATTTCGCGCAACTCGTTGTGTCTCGGTCGCCATCTCACCCCAAGTTTGAGGCCTATCCGAGTTGTGCAACCCTTGTTGTGACGTTTGAAGCCGAGCATTGGCGCTCAATCACATGGGGGCAAGGCACTGCAATCGACTTTGCTGTACCACGGGAATTGGCGGACCCGTAAAGCCCGCCAATTTTGGTGTGTTAGTTAGTGGCCGAGAATTTGGCTCAAGAACAACTTTGTCCGCGGCGATTGCGGGTTGTTGAAGAACTCTTCTGGTTCGTTTTGCTCAACGATCTGACCTTCATCCATAAAGATAACTCGGTTCGCGACCTGACGGGCAAAGCCCATCTCATGCGTCACGCAGAGCATCGTCATGCCTTCTTCGGCAAGTTCCACCATGGTATCAAGCACTTCCTTGATCATTTCAGGATCAAGCGCTGATGTCGGTTCATCAAACAACATGATACGCGGACGCATACATAGCGAACGCGCGATAGCCACACGTTGCTGCTGACCGCCTGACAACTGACCCGGATACTTGTCCGCTTGATCAGGGATTTTCACCTTCTCAAGGAAGTGCATCGCGATTTCCTCGGCTTCCTTCTTGGGCGTGTTACGCACCCAGATCGGAGCCAGCGTACAGTTCTCAAGGATCGACAGGTGCGGGAACAAGTTGAAGTGCTGAAAGCACATCCCGACTTCCGAACGGATTTTGTCGATGTTCTTCACGTCCGACGACAGTACTGTGCCGTCGACCGTGATCCGCCCCTGTTGGTGTTCTTCCAACGCGTTGATGCAGCGGATCAGTGTCGATTTACCCGACCCAGATGGTCCCGCGATAACAATCCGTTCGCCTTGATAGACAGTCAGATCGATGTCGCGAAGCACGTGGAAAGTGCCGTACCATTTGTTCATTTTCTCAATGGAAACAGCGATATCCGATGAGACGTTCATTTGTGTTGCAGTGTCATTCATATCATCCACTCCTTAGCGGTGACCGGTCGCAAGTTGGCGTTCAAGCCACTGCGAATATTGCGAAATGCCGTAACAAACGACGAAGAAGAGAAGGATCGCGAAGGCCCAAAGCTCCCAATAGACGCCGTTCCAATCGGTAGAGGACAAGATCGGTCCGCGGATCATACCCACAAGATCGAACATCGAAATAACCGACACAAGCGTGGTGTCCTTGAACAGTCCTACCGCCACGTTCACGATCCCTGGAATGGAAATCTTGAGCGCTTGTGGCAAGATGATCAGACGCATGGCTTGCGCATAATCCAGTCCAAGCGAATCCGCAGCTTCGTACTGTCCACGTGGCAAGGCAGCAAGGCCACCCCGGATCACCTCAGCAATATAGGCCGCTGAGAACATCGTGATCATAATGATCACCCGCAAGATCAGATCGAAGTTCGAACCCGGCGGGAAGAAATACGACAGAACCACGCTTGCAACGAAAAGCAAGGTGATCAGTGGCACGCCACGAATGAACTCGATGAAGACGACGCAAATCCATTTGATGATTGGCATGGATGACTGTCGTCCCAAAGCCAAAGCAATCCCAATGGGCAACGACAACGAAACGCAAACAACCCCAAGGATCATGTTGAGCATGAAGCCCCCCATGTCGCGAGAGGGCACCGCCGACAGAAACGTTTCTTCCGGCGCGATCACATCAACAATGAAACCACCGATAAACAACATGACTGCTGTTGCGATGACCCCGCCAAAGAAGCCAGCCGCGAAAGACCCCGCCACAAGGTGGCTATAGACTTTGTAACCAACAGCAAAAGCCACCAAGGCCATCAAAGGCGCGAAAATCGTGCCACCCCATATCAAATAGAACGCCACAAACGGGTACAACGCCGTAAAGCCCAACATTTGACGTGGTAAGTTAACAAACAGCACCGGTGCCGCAGCGATGAAAAGCAGGATAAACGCCAACCTCGGACGCCAGTATTCGTTCCTGTCATACGACAGACCGTAAACAAGCTGAGGCCAGCGCTCTGTTAACACAGAGAAACAGCCCCCCGACACGCCATCTAATACTTCGCGACATTCGCGAATATTACTGGTGGTCCACACCCCGTTCAATAGCCAAGGCAGAAAGCCAGACAGTATTGAAAAGATGCAGTAAAGCGCGACCAATGTCAGGATCGAATATGGAATATTCGAAAACAGGTTAGTTCGCACCCAAGCAACCGGTCCGGTTGCTGTCGAGGGTGGCGCGAGTTGCGGGAGTTGTTCTGTTCGCACAAAAGCGAATTGAGAGTTAGGTGTATCGCTCATCTCAACGCTCCTTCAGGCTAACAGCATTGTTGTAGACGTTCATCACAGCTGAAATCAGCAAACTGATCGTCAAATAGAACAACATCAACAACAGGATACATTCAATCGCACGACCCGTTTGGTTGAGCGTGATGCCCCCCAATGTCGCTGTGACATCCGCATACCCAACAGCAATTGCCAGCGATGAGTTCTTGGTGATGTTAAGGAACTGCGAAATGAGCGGCGGAATGATCACCCGCAATGCTTGGGGCAAAACCACTAGGTTCATAACGCGGTTTGGACGCAAACCTAAGGACGCCGCAGCCTCCGTTTGGCCTTTGCTCACCGCTTGAATTCCTGCGCGAACGTTTTCGGCAATGAAAGCCCCTGTATAGACCGACAAAGCCAGCCAAAGCGCAATCAAAGGTCGCCCAATTTGGGTGCCGCCTTGGAAGTTGAATCCTTTCAGTTCTGGCAGATCGACCCCAATGGGACGTCCCATTACGAAGTATGCCAGCAATACAGGAATGAAGAACATCGCAAGAGCTGGCAAAAGAACCGGCACAACCCGCCCATGATCAAACAATTGTTTGCGTGCATACCGCCGGAAAAAGAAGATCGACGCAATCGAGGCCAAGAAGACCAAAACGACGACGCCTGATCCCGCACCCCAAGTTGGCGCAGGGATATAAATTCCGCGGTTTGTGTAGGCAATGATCCCAAACAGCATCTCAGCATCTGGGGTTTCGCCGCGATAGGCGCGTGGTGCTGGCAGCAAGATGACAATCGTGTTGATCACCAAGATCCAGATCAGAACTGGTACGTTGCGGAAAGCTTCAACGTAAACCGACATCAATTTGGACACCAACCAGTTGGGTGACAACCGCAACACCCCAGCGATAACGCCTAAGATTGTTGCCGTCACACAGGCCAAAAAGGCCACCAGTAAAGTGTTAATGATCCCGACCCATGCAGCCCTGAGGTGCGAAGATTGGCTGTCATATTCGATTAGCGTCTGTTGAACGTCATAGCCCGCAGGCTCGCCCAAGAAGCCGTACGAAATGTTCAAGCCCGCAGCCGTTAGATTGCGAACAAGGTTGATCCCAAGAAACGCCATAATGGCGATTAGTAGAACCAAAGCTATGAATTGAAATGTGTAGGAACGATATCGCGTATCGTTGATCAGCATAGAAAGCCGAAACGCACCCTCTGGGGGGTCGGTAATGCTTGTCATGTGGTATTCCCCGTCTGCCTGACCGTTTTGGTATTTCACTGCCTCGTTGGACAGAATGGTCGGATCACAATGTGCTTTGCCGATTGGCATAAGCGCAAGGGGCGCAGATTTTACTCTGCGCCCCTTGGTTAGCTATTTAGCGGAATGGAGGGCTGTAGATCAGGCCACCATCTGTCCATTGACCGTTCAGGCCGCGGGCCAAACCGATCGGAGTTGCTTCACCGATGTTGTCTTCGAAGATTTCACCGTAGTTGCCAGATACGGCCAACGCACGTGCGGCCCATTCTGCGTCCAGACCAAGCATTTCGCCCAGTGTGCCTTCGGTGCCCAGCAGACGGTTGATCTCAGGGTTGTTTGTACCCTTTGCCATTTCTGCCATGTTTGCAGATGTCACGCCCAGCTCTTCAGCTGTGATCAGAGCATTCAGAGTCCAGCGAACAACGTCGCCCCACTCGTTATCGCCGTGACGGACCAGTGGACCGAGTGGCTCTTTGGAGATGATTTCAGGCAAAAGCGCGTGCTCGCCTGGTGCTTCGAAAGTTGCACGTGTGGCAGCCAAGCCAGATGCGTCTGTGGTGTAGACGTCACACGCACCAGCCAAGTACTGCTGTTGTGCTTCGGCGTTGGTTTCAATCGGCACTGGCTCATAGCTGATGTTGTTGGAACGGAAGAAATCCGCCAAGTTCAGTTCTGTTGTTGTGCCTGTTTGAATGCAGACAGTCGCGCCGTCCAATTCTTTTGCAGAAGACACACCCAGTTCTTTTGGAACCATGAAGCCTTGGCCGTCATAGTAGTTCACACCGATGAAATCGAATTTCAGATCGACGTCACGGCTGAAAGTCCATGTTGTGTTACGTGCCAACAGATCGATTTCGCCAGACGCAAGCGCTGTGAAGCGTGTTTTGCCTGTTGTAGGTACGAATTCAACTGCTGTCGCGTCGTTAAGTACGGCCGCTGCGATAGCACGGCAGACAGACACGTCGAAGCCATTCCATTGGCCGTTCGCATCTGGTGCTGCAAAGCCAACAAGACCAGTGGATACACCACAGTTTAGCTTACCGCGTGCCTTCACGTCGTCGAGCGTACCGGCTGCTGCGACACCGGCCGCAAGGCCTGAGAGCGCAAGCGCACCAAAAAAGACGGATTTGTTCATGATTACCTCTTCCTGTTTTAACTGCCACTCCCGTAGCAGCTCATCACCCGGCTCGATTCGAACCGGAAACGATTCTCGCGATGTTTCCCGCAAGATAGCTGCGATTTTGGGCGTATTAACGTCAAAACGTCAAGCAAAGACCCGGCTCAAGCGCTACAATTTTGAGTGGAAGGCCCCTAAAAAGGGCATGTCCTTACGTAAAGTCATGCGCCGAGCTGGGTAAACTGAAATGCATCCATGAAAGATTGCCGCTTCACAGCCAACATTTCGGTCGCTTCGTCATCGTCGCCCCACTGCTCTGCTTGCCAGATTTCATCGACATGCGCGACGTCCCAAAGTGCTTCTGGGGCATAGGCGCCAGACACCGCCGCATACCCAATGACCCAAGAACCTGAGATTGAAACAAGGTCATGAAACCCAGTCAAAACAGTGGGACTCATCGCTTCTGTCAGTTCGTGTATCTTCGTCAAAGATGTTTGAGGTTGTTGAACTGGCATAATTCCAGACTGCACCTCCAGAATGACATTCTGTGTCTTCGCGATCCACTCAAGCAGAGGATCCCAAGCCAAAGCTTGGCGTTCAACCAACTCCTGCGGTGTCTGCGCGCGGTAACACAACAGATCGCTTCCGCCATACTCTGCCAGCAATGCGGTCACGGCATTGTGTTGAACAGCCACTTTGTCTTGCGCTGAATTTGCAAGCCGCGTGAACGGCATCGCACCGGGATCGACGTCTCCATCTTGCGCATCCCATTCTGCAGCGACAACTTCGGCAAGCGCTTGCCTGCTAATCGTCAGAAGGTTCTTTGCAGGGGTACGAACAGGACGGCCATCTAACGTGACCGACCAACCGCCTTCGATGTGTGCGACGCCCGCTTTGGTCCAAAACCGTTTCAGCTTCCATTCACTCATTTCGCAGGCTCCAAAAGCGTGTCTAGCGCCGCAGGCAGATCTTCGAAGCGGTCAATCGTGCGATCTGCTTTGAGTTGCTCAATCGGGTGATAGCCCCAGCTCACACCAATGGTGCTCACGCCCGCTGCGGCCCCCATATCCATATCAAAGGTCGTGTCCCCGATCATCACCGCTTGATGCGGTTCAACACCTGCATCGTTCAAGCACTGGAGAATCATCGACGGATGAGGTTTTGACGGGTGGTGATCCGCGACCTGAGTGCTCACAAACAAGCCCTGCATTCCATGCGCGTCGATCAAATGGTCCAACCCGCGCTTGGATTTCCCGGTTGCTACGGCCAACAATGTGTTGGGTTGGGCATGCAACTGATCCAAAACTTCACGAGCCTTTGGGAAAAGGGGACTACCAGCGGCTGCGCCCATTTTCTGCCGGATGGTCATATACGACGTCTTATATCCGTCCGAGAGCGCGTCGCGATCCGCTGCAGACAGCTCAGGAGACAAAGTCGCGAAGACTTGTGGCAACGACAGCCCAACAATACGACGGATGTTCGTACGGCTTGGAACCGCGAAACCCAAAGACGTATACGCATCCTCCATCGACTGAAAAATATGGTTCTGACTGTCAACAAGCGTGCCGTCGACATCAAAGATCACCAGTCGTAGATCACTCATACCCAACCTTCTGCGAATGGATCGTCCTCAGCATCAGCAGCGCTCCACTGGAACGTATCCCATGTATCCTTCATGTGTGGCGGCAGATGCGCGATAAGGTGCAATGGGTTCTTTGTTACAGGATGCTCGACGGTCAACGAGCGCGCATGCAAATGCAACTTCCGGCTGATGCTTCCGCCCAATTGTGCGCCCCACCCGTCGCCAAGATTGTCCTGACCAGAGCCACCGTATTTGCCGTCTCCGATAATCGGGTGCCCGATTTCAGCCATGTGTACGCGCAATTGGTGCGTGCGTCCGGTGACTGGTTGCAACGCCATCCAAGCGCAGCGCTTGGCCGCCGAGTCTATCATGGAATAGTCTGTTATCGCACGCTTTGCACCGGGTGTGCTGTCCACATCGCGCGGGTGCACGGCATGCATCTTTTCACCTTCGCCCCCCTTGCCGTGGCCGGGCGCTTTGACAACGCCATATTTGATCGACCCATTTCGAGGGCTTGGCGCGCCTGCAACCGCTGCCCAGTAGATTTTGCGCGTTTCACGGTGCCTAAAATTGGTCGTTAAAGTCGCGGCAACTTGACGTGTGCGCGCCAACAACAAAACACCTGACGTGTCCTTGTCCAAACGGTGCACAAGGCGTGGCTTTTCCTCCAGATCAAAGCGCAGCGCTTCCGCTAGCCCATCCACATGTCGTGAATGGCCGCTGCCGCCTTGAACGGGTAAGCCCGGCGGCTTGTTTAAAGCAATTACATGATCGTCGCGATAGATGACGCAGCCTTGGATAAACTTGGCATCCGTTGGCGAAATTCTCACCTGTTCGTAGACAGGGGCTTCGCCTTGCGGCAAAGGCGGAATACGCACGGATTGGCCTTCTTCCAGCCGGGTCGATGCTTTCACACGCCCACCGTCCACACGGCATTCCCCTTTGCGGCACATCTTCTCGATGCTGCCCTGATTCAATTGCGGGAAGCGGCGCTTCAACCAACGATCTAAACGCTGATCGCCTTCGCCTTCTTCTACCATAATTGTCTGCACGTAGCTCATGTCACGATTCCCCGTGCTGCGATCAAACCCAACGCCAGCCCGCCGACTGACAAACCGACCGATAGACCGATATAAAGAAGCGCCGATCCGAATTGACCGCGCTCTATCAACGTCACAGTTTCCGACGAAAACGCCGAAAACGTTGTGAAGCCGCCAAGCAACCCGGTCATCACGAACGGGCTTAGATGCGTTAGGCCACGTTGTGCTGCAAACACCACGAAAACACCCATCAAAAACGATCCGATCACATTCACAGTGATGATCGCCAATGGAAACTCCCCTTGCCCCAAAGTGCGCAGTACAGCGAGCCCTGTGAGCCAACGCAAAGATGCGCCGATCGCCCCGCCAAGGGCCACAAGAGAAAGAGTTGATACCATGCGCGCTCTGTCAGCCTTGCTGCGCGCGGAGTCAAGTGTCGCGCTTGGCCCTTAGTTTCGCAAAATAGTCCATTCGCTTCTTCAGATCGCGCTCAAAACCGCGTTCGACAGGTTGGTAGAAGTCAGGCCGCGCCATGTCGTCGGGAAAGTAGTTTTGCCCCGAAAAGCCATCTTCGGCGTCATGGTCATAGGCGTAATCCACGCCGTACCCCTGATCTTTCATCAACGACGTGGGCGCGTTCAAAATATGTTTGGGCGGCGGGGCAGATCCTGATTGCTCCGCCAGACGCATCGCAGCCTTGTAAGCCACGTAAGTTGCATTGGATTTAGGTGCGAGCGCGATATACGTCACCGCTTGCGCCAAGGCCAACTCCCCCTCGGGTGAACCTAGTCGTTCATAGGTTTCCCAAGACTGCAAACACACCGCTTGTGCTTGAGGGTCAGCAAGCCCGATATCCTCGACTGCCATGCGTGTGATACGACGGGCCAAAAAGCGGGGGTCTTCGCCCCCCTTGAGCATACGTGCAAACCAGTAAAGCGCCGCATCCGGGTCAGAGCCGCGAACAGATTTATGCAAAGCCGAAATCAGGTTGTAATGCTCGTCCCCTGATTTGTCGTATTTGCTCGCTCGCCGCATCAAACGTGTCGTCAACGTCTCCCTGTCGAGAATCGCTTCAGCATTCCACGACCCAATCTGTTCCACCAGATTAAGGAGCGCGCGACCATCCCCGTCAGCCATACGAATCAAAGCCGTCCGCGCTTGAGCGTCTAATGGTAAGGACCGCGCCAGTTCTTCCTCAGCGCGTTCGATCATCTGTTCGAGTTCTGCATCATCCAATCGTTCTAAAACGAGAACCTGCGCACGTGACAAAACGGCTGCGTTTAACTCAAACGATGGGTTTTCCGTTGTCGCCCCCACCAAAAGGATCGTGCCGTCCTCCATATGCGGCAGGAAACCGTCCTGCTGGGCTTTGTTGAAGCGGTGAATCTCATCGACGAACAGAAGCGTGCCTTTGCCATTGGCCCGGCGTATCTTAGCCGCCTCAAAGACTTTGCGAAGGTCTGGCACACCGGTAAAAATCGCGCTGATCTGTTCAAAGTGCAAATCGGTTTCATGGGCCAAAAGCCGCGCAATTGTCGTCTTGCCGACGCCGGGCGGCCCCCAAAACACCAGGGACGACAACGCACCGGACGCCAACATCACTGTAAGCGGCGCGTCAGGGCCAAGGATTTGTTGTTGGCCGATGACCTCTGCCAAAGCTTGCGGACGAAGCCGATCTGCCAAAGGGCGGTGTCTGTTTGAATTCTCGTGCGTCGCACCGCCGTCGAACAGGTCTGCCATCCGTTCAGGACCGAAATGAGAGTTCGACGCGCTGCGTGCCACGGCGTAAAGTAAGTCGGTAGCGGCCACGCTGTTCCAGTGCAGCCGCCGCATCTTTCGAATTCGCCACGGTCTGCCCATTGACCGACAGCACCAAATCCCCTGCCCGCACGCCAACGCGTGCGCCGTAAGGACCGGGGTTTGTGATCAACACACCTGACATCTCAATAGGCAGATCAAACTGCGCCATGAGCGCGGGGTTCGCATTCGCAAAAGCCAATTCCGGCAAGCCCGACGCCTCAGGCAAGGTGCGCGCGTCGCTGGGCGGGTCATCAGGTGCCTCTGTTAACCTCACGTTCAGGCCCAATTCACGCCCATTGCGGTTGCGCACTACGCGCAACGTCTCACCCACTCCGCGCACGGTCATGTGATAGATCATCTCAGGCGGAGAGTTCACCGGCGCGCCGTTCACAACCGTGATGACGTCCCCAACCTTGAAATCTTTCGCAAACGGGCTGCGCGGATGAATACCCGAAATCAAGATACCTTCTGGACGTGACAGACCAAGGCTTTCGGCCATATCACTTCCCACGGGCTGCCCAACCAGCCCCGCCCACGGGCGCAGGAACCGATCATTGCCAGCTTGAGCCTGCCGCATGAAGGCCTGGACAAGATTGGCCGGAATGGCAAAACCAATGCCGTTTGACCCACCGGAGCGCGACACAATCCGAGTGTTCACGCCGATCAGTTGCCCATTCATATCGATCAGCGCACCACCAGAGTTACCGGGATTGATCGGCGCGTCCGTTTGAATGAAATACCCCCGCCCACCTCCTGATGCGCCGCCCGAACGCGCCAGCCCGGACACGATCCCGCTGGACACTGTTTGCCCCACACCAAACGGGTTACCTATGGCAAGAACCAGCTCGCCAACTTCGACCTCATCACTGTCGCGCAAGGACAGGTTCGGCAGGTCTTCGGCCCCCTCAAGCTGCAAAATCGCAAGGTCACTGTCTTCGTCACCAAGCAGCACCCGCGCCGAGTATTCACGTCGGTCTTTAAGGACCACGCGAATGTCTGTGGCCATACCCACCACATGAAAATTTGACACAACTATGCCGCCACGGCTTAGGATCACCCCAGACCCGAGCGAATTTTGCACCCGTGGCTGAGGCCGCCCGAACCCTTCAAAGAACCGTTCGAAAAACGGGTCATTCATAAACGGGGTGCGCCGTGCCTCGGTGACACGCTTGGCGTAGATATTCACAACCGCTGGGGCAGCCTCTTTGACCAAAGGCGCGAAACTGAGTTGCATTTGCCCTGCGCTTTGCGGGACTTGCGTCTGGGCTTGCACAAAGGATGGCAAGCAAAGGCAAAGGGCGAAGATGAGTTTTTTCATGTCCCCCAAATAGGGACGCAAACTGTTGTGATGCAAGTCTTTCCTAAAAACAAAAAACCCCACCAAATGGCGGGGCTTTTCAAAACTTGAACGCGTAAGAAGAGTTTACTCTTCTGCGGCTTCTTCTGCTGCAACGCGCGCTTTGTCGGCGGCACCTTTTGCATCGCGGTCACGGTCAACAAATTCGATGATCGCCATGGGCGCCATGTCACCGTAACGGAAACCTGCTTTAAGAATACGCACATAACCACCTTGACGGTCTTTGTAGCGTGGACCCAAAATGTCGAACAATTTCGTGACGTACTGATCTTCTTTCAGCTTGGCACGTGCCTGACGACGGGCATGAAGATCGCCACGTTTGGCGAGCGTGATCATCTTCTCGATGATCGGACGCAGTTCTTTTGCCTTGGGCAGAGTTGTTTTGATTTGCTCATGTTCGATGAGCGAGCCGGCCATGTTGGCCCACAAAGCTTTACGGTGTTCGTGGGTACGGTTTAGGCGGCGGTAGCCTCTTGCGTGGCGCATGTGATTTCTCCGAATGTGCCCTCTACGGGCGGTTTTACTTTGTCTGGTTCAGGGTGCGTGCCCGGAACTCTCCTTGGGGCGGTATGCCCATTGTTTCAGATGCACAGTGCGTTTTGCCTCTGTGCATCTGAATTCGTCTTTAGAAGTTGTCTTCGAACTTCTTGGCAAGATCTTCGATATTGTCTGGCGGCCAATCTTCGACGTCCATACCAAGGTGCAGACCCATACCTGACAGCACTTCTTTGATCTCGTTCAAAGATTTGCGCCCGAAGTTTGGTGTGCGTAGCATTTCCGCTTCGGTCTTCTGAATGAGATCGCCAATATACACTATATTGTCGTTCTTCAGACAGTTCGCTGAGCGGACAGACAGTTCCAACTCGTCTACTTTCTTAAGTAGAAGCGGGTTGAATTCGAGACCATCGTCGTCGTCCTGACGAGACGCAGATTCTGGCTCGTCAAAGTTCACGAAGATACCCAATTGGTCCTGCAAAATACGCGCAGCAAAAGCGACAGCGTCTTCTGGTGTCAGGGAACCATCAGTTTCTACCTTCATGGTCAGCTTGTCATAGTCCAACACTTGACCTTCGCGGGTCGGTTGCACGTCGTAAGACACTTTCTTAACCGGCGAATAGATCGCATCGATCGGGATAAGCCCAATTGGCGCGTCTTCCGGCTTGTTCTTGTCGGCTGAGACGTATCCTTTGCCCGTGTTCACGGTCAGTTCCATGTACACGTCTGCACCATCGTCGAGGTGGCAGATAACGTGATCGCGGTTCAATACCTCGATCCCGGCGCTTTCAGAGATATCGCCAGCAGTTACAACGCCTGGACCTTTTGCATTGATCGACAGGCGCTTTGGCCCTTCGACTTCCATGCGCAGACTTACGCCTTTGAGGTTCAAGATGATGTCGGTTACGTCTTCACGCACACCTGCAACAGATGAAAATTCGTGCAAAACGTTGTCAATTTGAACGGCTGAGATTGCAGCACCTTGCAGCGAGCTCATCAGCACGCGGCGCAGGGCGTTGCCCATTGTCAGACCAAAGCCACGCTCCAGCGGCTCAGCGACAACTGTCGCCTGACGCGCAGGGTCGTTTCCTGGCTTGATATCGAGTTGACTTGGCTTAATCAATTCAGCCCAGTTTTTATGGATCATGCGTCCCTCCATTCTTGCCCGTTCCTCATGTCCGAAGGCTCAGGCGCCCGAGGTTTCTAAAATGCGCATGAGAAACCGCAGACACCCCCTGCGATTTCTCAGATGTTGAATTTGCTTAAACGCGACGGCGTTTAGGCGGGCGGCAACCGTTGTGCGCCATTGGCGTAACATCACGGATCGATGTGATGTTGAAGCCAGCTGCGGCCAAGGCCCGAAGTGCACTTTCACGACCCGAACCCGGGCCCTGCACTTCAACTTCAAGAGTTTTAACGCCGTGATCCTGAGCTTTTTTACCCGCATCTTCTGCAGCCATCTGAGCCGCATAAGGTGTGGATTTCCGTGAGCCTTTGAAGCCCATGGTACCAGCTGACGACCATGCGATGGCATTGCCTTGCACGTCCGAAATCAAGATTTTGGTGTTGTTGAACGAAGAATTCACGTGGGCAACGCCCGCTGCGATATTCTTGGAGACCTTACGCTTAGGTTTGCGTGTATCGCGTGCCATTTACCGAGCCCTCCCTTATTTCTTCTTACCAGCAATTGCCCGTGCGGGGCCCTTGCGAGTACGTGCGTTGGTGTGTGTGCGCTGACCGCGTACGGGCAGGTTACGACGATGGCGAAGACCACGATAGCAGCCCAAATCCATCAGGCGCTTGACGTTCATCTGCACTTCGCGGCGAAGATCACCTTCAACAGTGAAGTTGGCGTCGATATGTTCGCGGATTTGCAAAACTTCGGCATCCGACAGTTCATTCACGCGGCGTGAGGAATCAATCCCGACAGCTTCGCAAATGGACTTGGCCGATGTATGGCCGATACCTGTGATATAGGTGAGGGCAATCGGTACCCGTTTCCCTGTGGGGATGTTAACCCCTGCAATACGTGCCACTTGGCGTATTCCTTTTCGTTGCGAGCCCGTGGTTCCAGGCCCTTTTTTCACAACATAAAGCCCAAGGATTTTGCCCCTGGGCCTGCCGTTGATCAGGTGATCCGCGTCGCACACAGTACGCCAGCGATTCTCGTTAGAGATGGTGTGAGTTAGGGCCTACGCACAGTCGCGTCAACCCCAAGTTAAGCAAGACCTCATCGCAAGCCCCTTTAGGCGTCGAGAACGGCCGCGATGCTGGATTTTACAACACTCATGTCTGCCAACCCATCAACACGCTTCAGCATGTCGTGCGCGAAATAATACCCCAAAAGCGGCGATGTCTTTTTGTAGTATTCCATCAATCTTGTCCGCAGGCTCTCTTCGTTATCATCCGCACGGCGGGTGAACTCGGATGCGCCACAGTTGGTACACTTGTTGTCAGCAGGAATTGGTTTTGTGTTGTCGTTATAAACCTCACCGCAGCTCGCACAGGTGGAGCGCGCTGTGATCCGTGAAATCAACGCTTCGTCGCGAACGCGCATTTCAACAACGGCGTGCAATGAATCGCCTATTTCTTCGAGCAATTCACCCAATGCAACAGCTTGCGCCAAGGTCCGCGGGAAGCCATCAAAGATGAAGCCGCCTTCAGATTTGGTTTCCAGTTGTTCCCGGATCAGACCAATTACGATCTCGTCGGTGACAAGTTCGCCTGCATCCATGATCGCCGCAACTTTTTGGCCCATTTCAGTGCCAGACGTCCGCGCAGCACGCAGCATGTCGCCAGTGCTGAGTTGTTTCATACCGCGTTCTTCGACTAGGAAACGCGCTTGTGTGCCTTTGCCTGCGCCCGGAGGCCCGAGTAGTATTATGTTCATTTGCGCACAGGGCTCCTCTTGGTCCGGCGTTTGCCGTTCTTTGCACCTTTTCCGCGCAATTGAGATTTTTCAATAAGGCCTTCGTACTGGTGTGCCAGCAAATGGCTTTGAACTTGTTGGATCGTATCCATGGTCACCGAGACGACGATCAAAACTGATGTCCCACCGAAATAGAACGGGATCGAGTACTGACCGCGCAGAATTTCCGGCAGCAAACACACCAAAGCCAAATATCCCGACCCAAGCACAAGAATACGGTTCACAACATATTCCAGATATTCAGCCGTTTTCTTTCCTGGGCGGATACCCGGAATGAAGCCGTTCTGGTTCTTCAAATTGTCCGCAACATCGTCTGGCTTGAACGAGACGTTGAAGGTGTAAAAATAAGCGAAGAACACGATCATTGCAGCAAAGAACAGCAAGTACAGCGGCTGACCGGGACCAAAGTATGCCAGCAAGGTCGACATTACCGGCCCTGTGGAATTCCCACTAAAGGTGCTGATCGTGATCGGCAACAACAGCAAGGAAGACGCGAAAATCGCAGGAATAACATTTGCCGGGTTCACTTTGACTGGAAGGTGCGAAGACCCGCCATCATAAACCTTCATCCCCACCTGACGGCGCGGATACTGGATATGAATTTTTCGCAGCGCCCTCTCCATAAAGACGACGAACATAATCGTGACAATGACCATAAAGATCACCCCCACAATCAAGGCTGGGCTGATTGCACCTGAGCGTCCTTGGCTGAAGAACTGAGCCAATGCTGCAGGAACTTCCGCGATGATGCCCACGAAGATGATCAGAGAAATACCGTTACCGATGCCGCGCGCTGTGATTTGCTCACCGAGCCACATCAAGAACATCGTGCCGCCGATCAGCGTAATCATACAAGCTGCGCGGAAATAAAGGCCCGGATCGGTCGCGAGATCACCAGCTTCCAAGCTGACCGCAAGCCCATAGGATTGCAATGTGGCAAGGAACACGGTGCCGTAGCGCGTGTATTGGTTGATTTTCTTGCGACCCTGCTCGCCTTCTTTCTTCAATTGCTCAAGCTTGGGAACCATAGAGGTCAAAAGCTGCACAATGATCGAAGCCGAGATGTATGGCATGATCCCAAGGGCAAAAATTCCCATGCGTCCTAGCGCACCACCCGTGAACATGGACACCATTCCGCCAATACCTTGGCCGGCTTGATCCATGAACTGCTGCAAGGCCAAACCATCGATACCGGGAACAGGGATAAATGTCCCCAAACGGTAGACGATCAGCAAGCCAAGCGTAAAAAGGATGCGATTGCGTAGGTCAGTGGCTTTGCCAAGAGCACTCCAGCTCGTGTTGGCGGCCATATTTTCGACGGCAGATACCATGCGGAATAAGCTCTTTTCTTTGCAAAAGCGCCGCCGGTCGGTTACCCGGCCGGCGGCGTCTGGACAACTTTGAGGATACTTAAGCAGCCAAGCGACTGCTCACAACCTCTTATTCCGCCGCGGCCACCTCTGGGGTCGCAACTTTCAGCGAACCACCGGCTTTTTCAACGGCTTCAATCGCCGACTTAGACGCACCGGTTACTTCGATGTTCAGCTTCGCTGTCACGTCGCCTTTGGCCAGAATGCGAATTCCGTCCTTTTTGCGACGGATCAGTCCGGATGCGATCAATGCATCTTCGGTGATCGCTGCTTTGGCATCGATTTTGCCTGCGTCTACGAATTTCTGGATAAGGCCAAGGTTCACAACCGAATAAGCTTTCCGGTTCGGCTTGGTGAAGCCACGCTTTGGAAGACGTTGGTACAATGGCATTTGACCGCCTTCATACCCGTTGATCGCCACACCTGAGCGGGATTTTTGACCTTTGATACCACGGCCACCCATTTTACCAGTGCCCGAGCCCGGACCACGGCCAATGCGTTTGCGTTTTTTCGTGGCGCCTGGATTGTCGTGTAGTTCGTTGAGTTTCATATCGCTTCTCCTTTGCCGGATGTGGCCCTCGAAGCGAGAACGGGCCAACCGCGGCGTTTCTTGATTCTAGTGACGGCTTACGCCACCGGGCGCGTATACCGGGCGGGCGTCTTTGGATCAAGTGTCCGTTTTGATGACCATACAACCGGTCTCTCGCGCATCCCCCCACCGATCCAACAACCTATTGTTGGGTAAGGGTTTCCATACTTTCTCAACAGCACCTTTTTATCGCATGATCAGATCAACAAGACGTATTTTACAGCTTTGTTTCAAACACCTGCAGCAAATTTTTCTGGTCGCACAATTCATATTCAACCCTCTGAAAAGGGCTTTATCCGATGATGGACGCTTCTCATTCATTGGCGCTGTTCGGCATGCTTTCCGCCGCGCTTAGCACCATTGCATACCTGCCCTATATCAACGACACCTTGCGTGGCCGTACCCACCCGCAACGCGCGTCGTGGTTGATCTGGTCGGCTCTGGGGTCCATCGCCTTTGCATCGCAACTCTATGAGGGCGCAACCGACTCGCTCTGGTTTGCCGGGGTTCAGGTGAGCGGCACGATCGTGGTCTTCCTTTTATCCATCAGGCTTGGTGTTGGCGGCTTCTTAAATCGGCAAGATTGTTACGTTTTGCTCTTCGCAGCCGGAGGACTTTTGGCATGGTATCTGACCAGCACGGCGGTTTACGCAATCGCCATTACGATATCCGTAAGTCTGCTGGGTGGATTTGTGACAGTGCGCAAAGCCTATCTGCATCCACAAAGTGAAACACTTTCATCATGGGTCTGCTCTTTTGTCGCGGCTGGCTTCGCAGTTTTGGCCGTTGGGCGATTGGATATCATCTTGCTCGCCTACCCGCTATATCTTTGCGGGTTAACAGGCGCCATCGTTGCCGCAACGCTGATGGGGCGCTCCCGCGACACGTCAATGTTGTCACGCGTGTGACACGGGTCAGTTCACTGGTGGATTGACCCAATGCGATGGCTTGAAAGGCTGTTTTACCGCACGCTCCACCAGTTCAAGCCGATCTTGGCCATAAAAGGAATCACCGTCTAAAATATAAGTGGGCGATCCGAAAACAGCGTTTTCGCGAGCTTGATCTGAATTCGCAGTAAGTTGGGACTGCACCTCGTTAGAGGCTGCCATTGCAATCAAACGTTGCGCATCATGCCCCTGCCCCACCGCGATTTGAGCCAAAGTCGACGGATTGGACAGATCCGCATCATCGCGCCAATGCGCCTCAAGAATCGCATGGGCCATCGCATCGACTTCAGGTCCCTGCGCGCCAAGAGCGAGGATCATACCCGATGCGAGCGTGTAATCCGCGTCGTGATAGGTCGGGCGAAAGTTGACGATTGGCACGTTCCGTAATTCTGCCCAACGTTCGATTTCACGGCCAAAAAAGTAATCCACATGGGCTTGTGTGCGTTCGCGAAACGGCATCGACCCTTGCGCCTCTACGACTGGGGACAGCAGAATCGGCTTGTGGATCAGCGTGACGTTATGTCGAGCACAGATATCATAAAGCGCTTTGGAACCCAGATAGGCGTAAGCGGAATGCGCGGAGTAGATGTAATGAATGGTGGGCATGTGCGCGATCATCTGCCCCAATTTGCCTAAGATCAAGTGCGCAGTTGTGCACTTGATCTGCTTTGCCCGTCCAACCTATTGAATCCGCCGAAGCCATCCTTTTTCGAGCACATCACCGCCCTCATAAAATGTGGAATCGCGGTTCAGAACACATCCTGATGGCTCGACGGTGAACTCACCTTGTTCAAAAAGCACCCAAGCAGACCCATCCAATATCAGCCGTTTGTATAACCAAACCCCGTTTTTGACGTTGGCAATCCACTTTCCACGTCGCTTACCTCGTTTTGAGTGCGTTTCAGTCTATTCACATGTTCCTCGCGCGAATGAGCAATCATGCGGTGAGAAATCTGTTCTGTTAGGTCCATCTTTGACGCGAACTGTTTCTCCGCTTTTTCTAGCTCATACTGACACTTTCAGCGCTGCACCTTGTGAATTGTCCCGCACGTAACGGTATTTGTGCAGGCCACGCTTTTCACCCTGATAGGTGACTGCAACCGTTCCATTGTGAGCACGCCACTGCGTGACCTCACCGACCTGCATCAATGTCATATCGAACTCATCCGAAGAGACGATTGTTACAAAACCAGTTAAAACACACGCAACCAAATTACGTGTGAAGAGTTTCAACAGTTTTTCTCATCTATAAGCATGAGCATAAACGAAAAACACCCCACATAGAGCAGGGCGTTTCAAAGACTTCCGACAGATTAGAGCTTATCAGCCCTTTTCTTCGATGATCTCAACCATGTGAGGGATCGAATTGACCATGCCGCGTACGGATGGCGTGTCTTCGAGTTCACGTGTTTTGTGCATCTTGTTCAAGCCAAGACCGACCAACGTTGCGCGTTGCTTCGCGGGGCGACGGATCGGTGAACCGATTTGTTTGACGACGATAGTTTTTGCCATGTGTCTCAGGCCTCCTCAGTCGCAGGGGCTTCATCGCGCTTAGGCAGGATGTCGGCCACTTTTTTACCGCGGCGTTGAGCAACGGAACGTGGTGAAGATTCTTTCTTCAACCCGTCCATTGTGGCGCGGATCATGTTGTATGGGTTTTGCGAACCGAGCGACTTGGACACAACGTCCTTGATGCCCAACATTTCGAAAATCGCACGCATTGGACCACCAGCAATGATGCCTGTACCTTCAGGTGCGGTCCGCATCACAACTTTACCGGCGCCGTGGCGGCCTTCCATGTCGTGGTGCAATGTGCGGCCTTCGCGAAGTGGAACGCGGATCATTTGACGCTTGGCTTGCTCGGTGGCCTTGCGAATGGCCTCAGGGACCTCTTTCGCTTTACCTTTACCAAAGCCGACGCGGCCTTTTTGGTCGCCAACAACGACAAGAGCGGCGAAGCCGAAGCGTTTACCACCTTTAACAGTTTTGGAAACGCGGTTGATCGCAACTAGGCGATCCGCAAATTCAGGTGTCTCGTCGCGATCGCGGCGGGGACGGCGATTGTTGTCACGTTCTGCCATGTGGCAATCCTTCAATTCATTGGTGCAATTGATGCACCGTTGTCACGACCCTGGTGCGCCGGAATGACGCCCTGGTCATCGGGGCGGCCGATAAAAGCCGCCCACCAGTCGATTATATCTTCAAGCCGCCTTCACGCGCAGCGTCGGCCAAGGCCTTCACTTTGCCGTGGAAGAGGAAACCGCCGCGATCGAAATAAGCTTCGTTCACTCCGGCTTTCTTGGCACGTTCGGCGATCGCTGCGCCCACTTTCGTGGCTGCTTCGATGTTGTTTTTGCCAACCATACCCAGATCCTTTTCCAAGGAAGAGGCTGCTGCCAGAGTTACGCCGTTCACATCGTCGATCAGCTGAACGCTGATGTTCTTGTTTGAACGGTGTACCGACAAGCGTGCGCGGCCAGCGTTGACCTTGCGCAGTTTGTTCCGGACGCGCAGGCGGCGCTTGAGGAACAGTGTCCGTTTGCTGTTTGCCATCTGTTTCGTCCTTACTTCTTCTTGCCTTCTTTGCGGAAGATGTACTCACCCTTGTAGCGGATGCCTTTGCCCTTATAGGGCTCGGGTTTACGCCACGCGCGGATGTTAGCAGCCACTTGGCCAACAAGTTGTTGGTCAATGCCTTCCACAATGATTTCAGTTTGCTTGGGTGCGGTTACAGTCACGCCTTCGGGCGCGGTGTAGTCCACATCATGGGAGAGGCCCAGGTTCAACTTCAGGGTGTTGCCCTGCATGTTGGCCCGATAACCCACACCTTGAATTTCAAGCTCTTTTTTGAAGCCGGCGGTCACGCCTGTCACACAGTTTTCGATCTGTGTGCGGGACATGCCCCATTGCTGACGGGCGCGCTTAGACTTGCCACGCGGCTCCACTCGAACAACGTTGTCTTCAACGATGAGTGTCACATCATCGGTTGCCTTGAAGCTCCGGACGCCTTTTGGCCCCTTTACTTCAATAGTCTGGCCCGAAACGGACGCAGACACGCCACTGGGCAGATCAACCGGTCTTTTGCCAATACGAGACATAAAACCCTCCTTAGAATACGCTGCAGAGTACTTCGCCACCAACGTTTTTGGCACGAGCATTTGCATCCGACATAACGCCTTGCGACGTGGAGACAATCGACACACCCAAACCCTGACGGATCGATGGGATGTCATTCACAGCCATGTAAACACGACGGCCGGGCTTGGAGACGCGCTTAAGTTCGCGGATCACAGGCTCGCCTTCGTAGTACTTCAGGCTGATTTCGATTGCGGGGTGACCGTCAATGCCAGTCGTCTTTTCATAGCCGCGAATATAGCCTTCATCCGCGAGTACGTCCAAAACCCAAACACGCAACTTGGAAGCTGGTGTCGAGACTGTGGATTTCCCGCGCATTTGACTGTTGCGGATACGGGTCAGCATATCGGCGATAGGATCGTTCATAATCTATGCCCTCCTTACCAGCTTGACTTAACCATGCCGGGGATCTGGCCTGATGAGCCAAGTTCCCGCAGCGCGATCCGAGATACCTTTAGCTTACGATAGTAAGCGTGCGGGCGACCGGTCAGTTGGCAGCGGTTGTGCAGACGGGTTGCCGAGCTGTTGCGCGGCAGTTTTGCAAGCTTAAGAGAAGCGCGGAAGCGATCCTCCATTGGTTTGCTCTCGTCCGAGATGATTTCCTTCAGAGCAGCGCGTTGAGTGGCATATTTTTCAACCAACTTTTGGCGCTTCACTTCGCGGGCGATCATGGATTTCTTAGCCATTTTCGTCTCCCTCTCTTACGCGTTGAAGGGCATGTTGAATAGCTTCAACAGCGCCTTGCCTTCCGCGTCGTTATCCGCGGTCGTGGTGATGACAATATCCATGCCCCAGACTTCATCGACTTTGTCGAAATCAATCTCAGGGAACACGATGTGCTCTTTGATGCCGGTGGCAAAGTTGCCGCGACCATCAAAGGAAGGTTTAACACCCCGGAAGTCACGAATACGTGGCATTGCGATGGTGATCAGACGGTCAAGGAATTCGTACATCCGATCGCCGCGCAGAGTAACCTTTGCACCCAAAGGCATGTCTTCCCGAACGCGGAACCCCGCGATGGAGTTCTTGGCGATGGTCGTCAATGCTTTCTGGCCGGAAATCAGCGTCAGATCTTCCTGAGCAGATTTGGCTTTCTTGCTGTCACGCACGGCTTCTGCGCCACACCCGATGTTCAGAACAATTTTGCCCAAACGTGGGATTTGCATGTCGTTTGTGTAACCGAATTCTTCTTTCATAGCTGCACGGATAGTGTCAGCGTATGCGGCTTTCAAACGCGGGGTGTAGTTTGCTGTATCAAGCATCGATCACGTCCCCTGTTGTCTTTGCGAAACGAACCTTCTTGTCACCTTCCATGCGGAAGCCAACGCGGGTTGCTTTGCCGTTTGCGTCGATCAGAGCCAGATTGCTCAGTTGAATCGGCATCGCTTTGGGGATGCGACCGCCCTGTTCTGTTTGTGTCTGACGTGTGGCGCGGATGGCGATGTTCAGACCGTCCACGATGGCTTTACCGGATTTGGGATCAACGGAGGCAATGACGCCTTCTTTGCCCTTGTCTTTACCGGCGAGCAAGACGACCTTGTCGCCCTTTTTGAGTTTAGCTGCCATGGTTACAGGACCTCCGGCGCCAGCGAAATGATCTTCATGAAGTTCTTGCCGCGAAGCTCACGAACAACTGGCCCAAAGATACGGGTGCCGACTGGCTCGTTGTTGTTGTTGAGGATCACTGCCGCGTTCCGGTCAAAACGGATCGCTGTGCCGTCTTCACGGCGAACTTCTTTTGCGGTGCGCACGACGACGGCCTTACGGACGTCACCTTTCTTTACGCGGCCGCGTGGAATGGCTTCCTTGACCGAGACAACAATGATGTCGCCTACGGATGCGTATTTACGCTTGGAACCACCCAGGACCTTGATGCACTGAACTCGGCGTGCGCCGGAGTTGTCAGCAACATCCAGATTGGTCTGCATCTGGATCATATGGTTTCTCCTGACCTTTGGGGGGCTCTATCGGCCGTTTCCCCATGGTTTCGATCAAACTGAAAAGTCTGTTGGCTTACGCCGCGAGAACTTCCCAGCGTTTTGTTTTGGATTTCGGGGCACATTCTATGATGCGGACCTGATCTCCCACCTTGTAGGTGTTGGCTTCATCGTGCGCCCGATACTTCTTGGACTTACGAATGGTCTTTTTCAGAACTGGGTGTGTAAAGCGACGCTCTACAGACACGGTTACTGTTTGGGCGTTTGCGTCGGATGTCACGACGCCTGTCAAAATACGCTTAGGCATAGGTGAGCTTCCTTATTCCGCAGCCGCTTGGGCTTTTTCATTCAGGATCGTTTTGACCCGTGCCGCATCCCGTTTCGCCGAGCGGATGCGCGACGGGTTTTCAAGCTGACCAGTGGCCGCTTGGAAACGTAGGTTGAAGCTTTCTTTCTTTAGGTTGGCCAGCTCTTCGACAAGCTGATCCGGCGTTTTTTCACGCAGTTCGTTGGCCTTCATTGACCATGTCCTTTCCAACATCACTGGGGGGCCTCATGCAACATGCATAAGTCACCCTGATTCCAGTGGAGTTCATGATGAGTTCGCCGTTTACGCCGCACTCCCGCGCAAAGCAACCCCTGTTAAAGGATTGCCTTCGGATTCATCAAACGGGTTATAATTTCCACTCAAAACTGGCTCTCAAAGTGTCGAGCACACACTGTACAGCAACCTTAGGTAGTAATTCACTGTTTGGTAAGCATTTATTCGCGTATATGTAACGAACCCCTTGCGTTGTGCACACGAGTGAAACATTTTCCGGCCAGTAGTTGAGGCCCACCATTTGCAAAATTCGTTCAAAACAAAATATTCTACCGATCTAGAGCAAGACACAGCGTCCTCTATCGCTGAAGCTCTGTTGAAGCGAACAGGTGACGCGCTCATCTCAGGGGACTTCGACGCATTTGTCCCTTGGTTCACGATGCCCTTCACTCTGGAAACGTTTAGTGGGAAGCGAGTCGTCGATACCGACGCAGATTTCCTGGAGATTTTTAACTCCGTGTTCCGCACGTATCAGAAGTTCGGCGTTACGCGACTTGAGCGTCGTGTGATTGAGGCTGAAATGCAATCCGATGACTTGATCTGGTCGACGCATGAAAGCCGCGGGATGTATGGAACGCAGATCATGCATGATTCCAGCGTGGTCTTCACGATCATCAAGCGTGTAGCTGGTGTGTGGCTGATCGCGGACTGCCAATATGCCGTCTCAAACACATCGTTAGATCAAGCTTACGCCCAGTCCTTAGTGCCAACAAAAAAGCAATTACTTGAAAGCTAAGCACGGCCCCTCTCGCATCTGACATCTCGCTACGCTATGGAACCGCATGTCAGATATAAAATCCCTCTTTGTCACCCGCCTGTATCACGCAAAACTTGCTGATCACGGCGATGCTATCTCGCACAGCGATCTAGAAACGGCGTGCTGGTCCATCGCAGAGGATGACGAAGCCGGTCAAAACTGGAGCGAAGAAAACGGGTTTCCCGGCTACACGAGTTATGCGTCTTTGGCCGACTTGCCATGGCGCTTCCCGATCTTTGCTGACCTTGTGAAGGCGCTCGACAATCATGTTGCAGATTTCGTAAAGGATCTAGACTTCGATCTAGATGGCAAAGACCTGAAACTGGAAGACATCTGGATCAATATTCTGCCTCCCGGCGGCATCCACACATCTCATATCCACCCCCATTCTGTGATCTCGGGAACGACGTATGTTGCGGTTCCTGAAGGCGCGAGCGCCATCAAGTTCGAAGACCCAAGGTTGGCTATGATGATGGCGGCCCCTGCCCGCACGGCGGATGCACGCGAAGATTTGCGCACGTTCCACTATGTCGCGCCAGAACCCGGCGATGTGTTACTTTGGGAAAGCTGGCTACGTCACGAGGTTCCTTTGAACAACGCGGAAGAAGAACGGATTTCGGTGTCTTTTAACTACAGCTGGTCCTAGTCCTGCCAGAGCAGGACCAAGTGCTTAGCTCGGGCTTCAAAACAACACGTTGCAACCCAATGTGACCCGCAGCGCATGCACCAAGTCGTCCACGGTCTCCGCGCTGACATAGGATCCGCCTGTATCATCCGCCAAACAGCGCGACACGGTCTCAGCGTTTGAATAATCGGTCTGGCCTTGGCTCGACCATGCAAAGAAGTCCCCACGGACCTTAAACCCGATCACATGGACGGTGGTGTCCAGCCCGTCCGCCCTTAGCTCCGCGGCCAACCGACACGGGGTGCCACCGCAGGTTTCTTTACCATCCGTCACCAACACGATTGCAGATGGCTTGTTGCGGTAATCCAAGGCTTGCGCGGCTTTAAGCACAGCCTGTGTCAATGCGGTTTTGCCTTCCGGCTCTAAGGCATCAACGGCCTCAATAATATGCGGCGCTGCGTTTTCAATTGGGCCAAAGCGCAAGTCGACTCCCGAACATTCGTCTGCCCCACCCGGTCCATAAACGATCAATCCCAACTTACGGTGCAACGCAATGTCCGGCACCGCTTTTCGCACGGCCTCTCGGGCTTCGAATATCCGAGGTTCGTCTATTTGATTGAACCCAACTTCCGCCATCGACCCTGATCCGTCGAAAACAATCATCGCGTCTTCCGCACAATTGTCGGTGGCGGCCACTGAAGTGGCAGTGAGGGCGAAACAAAGAGCTGGGGTAAAAACGCGCATCCTCAGAGCGTCACATAAGACTGTACGTCCTGTCGAGGGTGTCTTTGGTCTTAGCCTGAATTAGCAAATCGTGCGATCTGTCGAACGAACTTACCGGCCGACACGGAAAAAACAATGACACTTCATCCGTGCAAACATCGCCCGTACCAGCCGGTCAGATTAACGCCATTGCGTCAAACAAGACCTCACAAAGGGAAGTCGCCGTCCGCAAACGTAATCTGGCCATTCAATGTGAATACAGAAGAATACGTGGCCATTCGCGGGCCTACGCGTATGAAGTTCACACCAGATCCCGCGCCATGAACCGTCCCGTCACGACACGTTGCCTGAAACACGATCTGCCCATCCACCTCTGTTTCGCCATAGGTCGCCAGAGCCGCTTCCTTACAACTGAAAGACGCCATCCGGCGCCCATTGGCAGACGTAAAACCAGCCGGGTCGTAACGGCCTTTAATCGTAATTCCGTCATCAATCACGTCGCTGACAGCGAAATCTTTGTCGACGGGTTGGGTAAATGAAGGCGCTACACACGCCAATAGGCTTGTCAAAAAGACTGCACCGATTGCAATTTTCCACATGATAGCGCTCCGAATAGTTTTCTAGCGCAGACAACATGCACTTAGGAAAAGAACAACCCCGCCACTTTCGCGACGGGGTTATTTTCTCGAACGTTTACCGGGTTAGCGGTTGCGGCGGACCTTACCAGTCCTCGCGCACAACTACCCGTGTTTTAATTGGCAACTTCATTGCGGCAAGGCGCAGGGCCTCACGCGCGATGTCGTCGTTCACGCCGTCAATTTCGAACATCACGCGGCCAGGTTTGACTTTCGCTGCCCACCGGTCAACGGAGCCTTTACCTTTACCCATACGAACTTCGATGGGTTTGGCTGTCACGGGTACGTCTGGGAAAATACGGATCCAGACGCGGCCTTGACGTTTCATGTGACGTGTCATCGCGCGGCGAGCCGCCTCGATTTGACGCGCTGTTACCCGCTCGGGCTCAAGGGCTTTAAGACCATAGGTGCCAAAGTTCAGGTCAGACCCGCCCTTTGCCAGACCCTTGATGGAGCCTTTGAACTGCTTGCGGAATTTTGTGCGTTTTGGTTGAAGCATCTACTTGTTCCCCTTAGCGACGACCGCCTGCACCGCGAGGTGCTGGGCCGTCTTGGAGTTCCTGTGCTTTACGGTCACGCGCAGCTGGATCGTGTTCCATGATCTCGCCTTTGAAGATCCAGACTTTGATCCCGATGATGCCGTAGGCTGTCATCGCTTCTGCGTGTGCGTAATCGATGTCAGCGCGCAAGGTGTGCAATGGCACGCGACCTTCACGATACCATTCGGTCCGCGCGATTTCCGCGCCGCCCAGACGTCCTGCAACATTCACACGAATGCCCAAGGACCCCATACGCATCGCGTTTTGCACAGAGCGTTTCATGGCACGACGGAAAGACACACGACGTTCCAGTTGCTGTGCAATGCTTTCTGCAACCAGCATCGCGTCAAGTTCCGGCTTGCGCACTTCTACGATGTTGAGGTGCAGTTCGCTGTCGGTCAGGTTTGAAAGTTTCTTGCGCAGAACTTCGATGTCCGCACCTTTCTTACCAATGATGACACCGGGGCGCGCTGTGTGGATCGTAACGCGGCACTTTTTGTGCGGACGCTCGATGATCACACGGGCGATGCCCGCTTGTTTGCACTCTTTGCCGATGAATTCACGGATTTTCAGGTCTTCCAGAAGAAGGTTCCCATAATCCTTGGTATCGGCGTACCAGCGGCTGTCCCACGTGCGGTTAACCTGCAGGCGCATACCGATTGGATTGACTTTATTACCCATTACGAGGCCTCCTCGATCTGGCGGACCTTGATGGTCAGCTCGCTAAACGGCTTGATGATTTTGCCGAACCGGCCACGTGCGCGCGGACGACCGCGTTTGAGTGTTAGGTTCTTGCCGACCCAGGCTTCCGCCACGATCAGTTCATCCACGTCCAGATTGTGGTTGTTTTCCGCGTTCGCGATGGCTGACTGAAGACATTTCTTCACGTCACCAGCGATCCGCTTTTTGGAGAAAGTCAGGTCGATCAACGCCTTGTCAACTTTCTTTCCACGGATCATCTGAGCCACGAGATTCAATTTCTGCGGGCTTGTACGGAGCATACGGAGTTTGGCCATAGCTTCGTTGTCTGCCACGCGGCGGGGGTTCTTTTCCTTGCCCATGACTTACTTCCGCTTCGCTTTTTTGTCGGCGGCATGCCCGTAATAGGTCCGCGTTGGTGAATACTCACCGAACTTTTGACCAATCATGTCTTCCGAGATGTTAACAGGGATGTGCTTACGGCCGTTATAGACGCCAAACGTCAAACCCACGAATTGGGGAAGGATCGTTGAGCGGCGGGACCAAATCTTGATCACATCGTTCATGCGGCCCGACTCGCGGACAGCTTCAGCCTTCTTAAGGACATACGCGTCCACAAAAGGGCCTTTCCAAACAGAGCGAGACATATCTTAGCGCCCTTTCTTCTTGGCGTGCCGCGAGCGGATGATCAGCTTGCTGGACGCTTTGTTCTTGTTCCGAGTGCGTGCACCCTTTGTCGGCTTACCCCAAGGTGAAACCGGGTGACGACCACCAGATGTCCGACCTTCACCACCACCGTGTGGGTGATCGATCGGGTTCATAACAACACCACGCACAGAGGGGCGGATGCCCTTGTGACGCATACGGCCCGCTTTACCAAAGTTCTGGTTGGAGTTGTCAGGGTTGGACACGGCACCAACGGTGGCCATGCATTCCTGACGCACCAGACGCAGTTCGCCCGAAGACAAACGGATCTGAGCATATCCACCATCACGACCGACAAACTGGGCATATGTGCCAGCTGCGCGTGCGATCTGACCACCTTTACCAGGCTTAAGTTCGATGTTGTGAATGATTGTCCCGATGGGCATGCCGCTGAAGGGCATCGCGTTCCCGGGTTTGATGTCAGCTTTTGCGGCTGCAATCACCTGATCTCCAACGCCCAAACGCTGCGGAGCAAGAATATAGGCCTGCTCGCCGTCTGCGTATTTGACCAACGCGATAAACGCTGTCCGGTTGGGGTCATATTCGATGCGTTCGACGGTTGCCGCCACATCCATTTTATTACGCTTAAAATCGACGATACGATAAAGACGCTTAGCGCCCCCGCCTTTGCGGCGCATCGTGATCCGTCCGGTGTTGTTGCGGCCACCATTTTTGGTGAGACCTTCAGTCAGCGCCTTTACAGGGCGACCTTTCCACAGCTCCGAACGGTCGATCAGTACCAGCCCACGCTGGCCTGGCGTCGTCGGCTTATACGACTTGAGTGCCATGTTCACTGTCTTCCGTTTGCTTAGCGAGCAGCACGTGTGCCGCCCTTTGGTTATAGGCCCCCTTAGGTGCCCGAGTTGGTGTGGTTTGACGGATTAAAATCCCCCCTACCGGTTGCGACGCCTAAGGCAACAAGTTGCCCCATACGCGCAAACACAAAGCCCCGAACGAATCCGGGGCTTTGTGGATGGCTTCGTTTAGGGTGGTTAAGGGTAAGGGTCAAGCAACAATCCATCCCTCGTTGGGTTTGACCGAATGCATCTCACGACCTAGCGTTTTAACAAGATAAACAATGGAAAAGTACCATGGCACGTACGAAATGGAAGACCTTGGGTACAACCCTATGTATGGCTCTCTGTTTCCCGCTATCCGCTGCCGCCAATCCCGCACTCTCGCCAGCCAAACCAACACCGGGCGATATTCCCAAAGTAAACTACTTGGGTGAACGAATACGCGGCTTCCCCCTGCCCGCTGCTGTAGCTTTCCGCCAGCCTGATGGTGAAATCACTGGGCTTTACGGATACATCGTGGGCAAACGCGATGGGACGTCGAACTATGCCTTTTGGAACAAATCCGTTGGCGTAGAATGTCATGGCAAAACCCAATCGAACGAAGAAGGCTATCGAGTCGGAGAGATAATTTGCACCGATAAAGACAGAACCTTCATGCGCGGCCCATTTGTGGTGGTCCCTGAGAAATATAAAAATCTTAAAGGCGATGTAAGGGCCACGTTAGACACCCCAGAAGGTGCTCAAATACGGGTAAATCTAGCTTGGCGAATGGGACGGTTTCCAAAGCTCAATGACCTACTGGCCGATCTCTAGCCTTTTTATGACCAGACGGGTGACGTCCATTTGAACATCGACGCTTTAATGGAAGCGCATCTCATCTATGCACCCAAATCAAGTGGGGACCACAAACCAGAAAACCCCGACCTGTTTCCAGATCGGGGTTTCCCAAAAACATATGACCTTAGCCCTTACAGACCAGTCGAAACGTCAATTGTATTGCCGTCTTCAAGCGTGACATACGCCTTCTTGACATCTTTCCGCTTGCCCAAGGCACCGCGGAACCGCTTAACTTTACCTTTAGTGATGGACGTGTTCACGGCCTTCACCTTGACACCAAAGAGAGCTTCAACAGCTTCCTTGATCTGCGGCTTGTTGCTTGCGATATCGACTTCGAAAACCACGGCACCATTCTCGGATGCCATTGTCGCTTTTTCCGTGATGATCGGCTTGCGGATCACGTCGTAGTGTTCTGCTTTCGCACTCATTTCAAACGAGCCTCCAATGCTTCGAGACCGGCTTTCGTGAGCACCAAGGTGTCACGACGCAGGATGTCGTACACGTTTGCGCCCATTGTCGGCAGGACATCCAAACCTTCAATGTTACGTGCCGCTTGCATGAAGTCTTCGTTCACGCTTGCGCCATCGATGATCAGCGTCCGCTTCCAGCCAAGGCTTTTCAACTGTTTGGCCAGCACGCCGGTTTTGCCTGCGCTTTCGACTGTGTCGATAACGACCAGCTCGCCCGCTTTAAGCTTTGCGCTCAGCGCGTGCTTCAAGCCCAATTTGCGGAATTTCTTCGGCAAATCATGTGCGTGGCTGCGTGGGGTTGGACCTTTGTAGACACCACCACCGCGGAAGATCGGTGCCGAGCGAGCGCCGTGGCGTGCGCCACCGGTGCCTTTTTGGCGATAGATCTTCTTGGTAGAGTAGCTAACTTCACGCCGTGTTTTGACTTTGTGCGTGCCAGCTTGCGCTTTGTTACGCTGCCAGCGCACAACACGGTGCAGGATGTCCGCGCGGGGCTCGAGACCGAACAGGGACTCGTCCAATTCCACGCTTCCGGCGTCGCCGCCATCCAGTTTGATCACATCAAGTTTCATGCTTCACCACCTTCCGCGGAAGCTTCTTCCGCAGGGGCCGCAGCCGGAGCCGCCGCAGATTTCAAACCCGCTGGCATTGGCAGATCAGCAGGTGCAGCTTTCTTAACCGCATCTTTGATCGTGACCCAACCGCCTTTGGAACCCGGAACCGCACCCTTGACCATAATCAGGCCACGGTCGGTATCAGTTTTCACAACTTGCAAGTTTTGCGTGGTAACACGAGCTGCGCCCATGTGACCGGCCATTTTCTTGCCTTTGAAAACCTTACCCGGATCCTGACACTGACCGGTGGAACCGTGCGAACGGTGTGAGATCGAAACACCGTGTGTCGCACGAAGACCGCCAAAGTTGTGACGCTTCATCGCACCGGCAAAACCTTTACCGATGGATGTACCCGCCACGTCAACGAATTGACCTGCCAGATAGTGATCCGCAGAGATCTCTTCGCCAACGGCGATGAGGTTCTCAGGGGCGACACGGAATTCCGCCAGTTTCCGCTTCGGCTCAACCTTGGCTGCGGAATAGTGACCGCGCATGGCTTTGCTTGTGCGTTTGACTTTCGCGGTACCTGCACCGAGTTGAACAGCTGTGTAGCCATCCCGCTCAGAGGTACGTTGTGCCACAACTTGCAGGTTGTCGAGTTGAAGAACGGTCACAGGAATCTGCTTTCCGTCTTCCATGAACAAGCGGGTCATGCCCACTTTTTTCGCAATAACGCCAGAGCGCAACATGTTCGTTACTCCCTATCTTACGCTTGCAGTTTGATCTCGACGTCCACACCAGCGGCGAGGTCGAGCTTCATCAGCGCGTCAACGGTCTGGGGGGTCGGATCAACGATATCCAGCAAGCGCTTGTGCGTGCGGATTTCAAACTGGTCACGGGATTTCTTGTCGACGTGGGGGCCGCGCAGAACGGTGAACTTTTCGATCTTGTTCGGCAGCGGGATCGGCCCACGGACGGAGGCGCCTGTCCGCTTGGCAGTGTTGACGATTTCCTGAGTGCTGGCATCCAGCACACGGTAGTCAAACGCCTTCAAGCGGATGCGGATATTTTGGCTTTGTGCGGCCATGTTTCCATTCCCTTTTCGGGTCTTGTCAGTTGAGAGGAAGAGCGTCGACCACCGACACCCTTCTTCGAACCGTTTTGGTCATGATGCACGCTGGGTGCATCTCACATCTCGAACAGAGAGGCGCGTGTAGTTTGCGCCTCTCTTTGTATCGATTACTCGATGATTTTGGAAACCACGCCGGCGCCGACTGTGCGGCCGCCTTCGCGGATCGCAAAGCGAAGACCGTCTTCCATCGCGATTGGCGCGATCAGCTCAACACCAAAGGACACG
>JBDWAL010000022.1:0-12330 GCA_039978895.1 Aliishimia sp. | reverse complement strand
CAGTCAAACAGACACTTGATATGCTGCGCATTCCGCGCAGCACGTTTTATCGGTGGTATGATCTATATGTCGACGGTGGCCTAGATGGGTTGGCGGATCATTCGCTGCGCCCAGGATCAGTCTGGAATCGCATTCCGGATGCCCGTCGATCCATCACCTTCGACCGTGGCACCGAGTTCGTCAGCTGGCCGCATTTGCAGGCCGAGATCGGGACACAAACCTGGTTCTGTGATCCCTCCTCTCCGTGGCAAAAAGGAACTGTCGAGAACACCAATCGACGCGCCAGACGCTGGCTTCCCCGCAAGCGCGACATCCGGGCAATGACGGATCAAGATATCAAAGCTATCTGCGATCAGCTCAACAACACGCCCCACAAATGTTTGGGATGGAAAACACCCGCCGAGGTCTTCCGTGAAAAGATGATGGAGGAAATGGACCGCAGCCCCTACCCTCAAACCCAATAGGAGTTGCGGTTCAGGTATCGCTCACACTATTTTTCGCTACATATGAACCGAGTGTCTGACAGGAAAGTTGTGTGTAAAGTGTTGGCTCCAAGACCTTGTTTTTTGCAATATTCGCCACACATCCAATCATATGACAAAACAAGTCCTGACCTCCCTCCCGATGTCGGTTCCCGCCGGTCGTCTGAACCGGTTAACACGGCTAGGGACAATGTCGGCAGGTATCGCAGGAAATATGGCGATCCAAGCCTTACGTGAGGCTGGGCGTGGCAAGCGCCCGAACATCCAAAACCTGTTACTGACACCAGCCAATATGCACCGCATGGCAGGCCAACTCGCCCAAATGCGCGGTGCAGCCATGAAGATGGGTCAACTGATCTCAATGGATGCGGGTGAGGTTCTACCGCCCGAACTCGCGGATATCATGGCCCGTTTGCGCGATCAGGCTCATTTCATGCCTCCGCGCCAACTTAAACAAGTTTTGACTAAAAACTGGGGGGACAACTGGTTGCGTGCGTTCGCACGTTTCGATGTAAAGCCCATCGCCGCTGCCAGCATTGGACAAGTGCATCGGGCCTTGCTGCGCGACGGCCGGGATGTCGCGATCAAGGTACAGTACCCTGGCATCGCGCGCAGTATCGACAGTGATGTCGCCAATGTGGCCCGCCTAATTAAAATGTCAGGCCTTCTCCCCAAGGGGTTCGATTTCACACCCTATATGGAGGAAGCTCGCAACCAACTGCATGAGGAAACCGATTACATCCGTGAAGGAAAAAACCTGCATCATTTTGCGACCCTGCTGGCTAATGATGGCGACTTAGTGGTGCCCGCTCTGCACGCCGATTGGAGCACAACAGAAATCCTTACCATGTCTTATATCGAAGGTGCCCCGATTGAGACCGCGGCAGAGGCCACGCAGGCCGAACGCAATCGCGTCGCAGCTGTGCTGATTGACCTGACACTCCGTGAGCTTTTCGAATTTGCCGCTACACAAAGCGATCCCAACTTTGCCAACTATCGCTACGATGCCACGACAGGCAAGATTATCCTCCTCGACTTTGGCGCTACACGCTATTTAGACCCATTGTTGACTAACAATTATCGCGACTTAACGAGAGCGGGCTTGGCAGGAGACACTAAAGGCTTGCGCAACGCGGCCATTCAAATGAAATTTATTGACGGCAATAGTCCACATGATGAATATATTTTGGCAATGATTGATGCCGTGTTTGTTGCTTTGCGCACCAAAGATAAGTTTGATTTCTCTGATAGCACTCTATCGAACAGACTAACACAAGACAGCACAGCGCTTGCCCGATCAGGTTATGTACCACCGCCTTTGTCACTAGATAACCTGTATTTACAGCGAAAATTTGGTGGCATGTTTCTGTTGGCAAGCCGCCTAAAGGCCAACCTTCCAGTCCGCGAACAGCTTGAGTGCTATGTCGGATAGCTGCCCTTCGTTAAGCTGCAGCGATTGACCGCTTCTCTAATTGGGTGTCCGTCGACGCGAACGGCCCAAAGCCGACATCCAACGACCACATCGCATGCTGCGGCGCAGCCCGTCAGACCGGACATTCGCCGCAACTGCGAAATCCGTTGATGAGCGAACTCACAGTTTGCGGACAAAGTGTCTCTTGCCGCTTCTGTCGCCAAGCCGCCATTCAAGTCATTGCCGAGAATATGGATGAAACACCCGCTCGACCTCCCTCATTACCTGACCGAAGCTCCAGACTTCTCCTCCCTAAGCGGCTCAAAGTATCACCGACCTGAAATCAACGACAGTTTCCAAAACTCGGCTTTTTGAACGGCTTGGGATAAGAAAATTTCGCTCAAGTAAGTATCGTCGCGGCGAACCCCCTCTCGCCGCGGGGGCACTTTCACTTTTGTGGCCTGCGTTTGGCCAAAACGATGCAGATGCTTTCGCGACCAATATAGGCGAGCATAAACTAAGAACACACTGATTTACGTGTGCGGCGACCTAGAAACCCACACGGCCAAAGGCCTACAGTTTGGAACTGCTCCACTGCAAATAAGAGATTTCAATGTTAGGAAAGCCCTACACACAAGTGTAGAAAATGCACTGGCTCAAAACAGTAACCCCGCTCAACAACCACATTGAACGGGGCAGTTGTTTAGATGCGACAAGCTAGGCTGCGGCCGTCGCTTCGATTTCGAACAGCAAACCCGGAATCGCAAGGCGGGTCACGCCAAGCAAAGTCATGGGAGGCGCGCAACGCAACGGACCGAACCGCATGCCCATCAGATCAAAGTTCTTCAATGCCTCGTCAACATCTGTTGCATAGACCCCAAGTCGTATGATGTTGGTCAGGTCCATGTCTGCGGCGGCCAAGACGGCCTCCAGATTGTCCAATGCCAGTCCAATTTGGCCTCGCATATCGCCTGGATGTTGCGGGTTGCCCTCTTCGTCGACGGCTGTTTGACTGGCACATATGAATTGGTGCGATGTGTCGGTGATGATCTCAGCCTGATTATAACCCAACTTCAATGACCAGTCCCATGGGTTTACAGCTATGCGATTCATTGTGATTTCTCCTTGTTCATGTGCCTGAAACTTGGATAAAACTGATTAGTGCCAAATTTTGTCACCAAAGGTGATACAGTGGAAAAATGAGAATTAGAAACCGACATGACGCCATCGTGCGCACCCTTCGCCGTAACGGAACTTCAACCGTTGATGAATTGGCCAAAGAGGTTGGAACATCGCGCCGCACTGTTCTGCGCGACATCAGCGCACTTAGGGATGAAGGATTTGTTATTCATTCAGAAAGTGGTCGCGGTGGCGGGCTTCAACTTGATCCCCAATCCATGCAAACGACCGCACGGCTGTCCGTGGCAGAGGTGTTTGCCCTTCTTATCAGTGTGTCCGCGATGTGCGCGGCGCTAAACTTGCCATTTTCTGACCTTGCCGACGCCGGGTTGGCTAAGATCTAAAAGGCGCTGCCTTCGGACAAAGTTCGCGATTTGAGGCGATTTCTGGAATGTTTACATATTGGTCAGCTCTCCCCATTTCAGGACCTATCCGATCTTGGGCCAATGGATCCCGAGCTGTTACCCGTATTTGAAAGCGGGTTCTTGGACAGGGTGTGTTTGAAGTTCGATTACTGTGACGCAAAAGGCGCCAAGTCTCATCGAACGGTTGAACCCCAAGCCATGTTGATCTTGCAGCCGCTTTGGTACTTGGTGGCTTGGGACCCAACGCGGGACGATTTTCGACACTTTCGAATGGATCGGATCAGCAATCCTGACAGATCAAAAATTTCGATGGCGTCATGTCCCGTTCGAGGATGACGTCTGCCCATATGAAGATTTCATCCGTTCTCGCGATGTAAATGCGTCATCTACCATGGCCCCTTCGTAACTCTCTGGGCGACGGAAATTATACGCAAACACAAAGGGCAAATTTTGCCGTTTCTAAACGCCTCCTTCCGCCTAACATGACGTCCAATCCAGTCCTAGAGAGGAACGGATTCGAGACGGAAGATGATCACTCTTTGCTCTGGTGAAACGCGAATTCTTTCTCTAGTCTGGGTAGAATAAGTGTGACGCAATAACCTTTAACCTCGCGCCACGCAGTATTGACCGGAACTCGTTTGCGACTTTTGCATACAAACTAAGGTGATCCTATGCCGCTGACTCCGGCCCAGCAAATCTTTTGCAATAACTACCTCGCTCAGACTGCCGACCTTCGCATCGCTGGCCAAAGCACGTTGCTCACCTTGCTCGCTACGATTGTGATCCCTCCACTGGCAAGCAAGGATGAAGAGGATGCAATCCTTGCAAAAATGAAAAGTGGACGTTCGTTGCTGGACGATTCCACAACCGACAAAGAATTGCTGGCCGCCAAGGTACTCATTGATGAAGCCGTTGCTATGGTTGGGGCCTCGACCCAACGCATCGCCCAATCGACCCAAGATGCCCAACTGCTTGTTCAGCAAATCCAAAACCTGATCGACACCGTTGATCCCGGCGCCCCTGAAGCAGTCAAGCAAAAGTTCTTGGACAATACAGCCAAAGCTCTCGCGCACTTGTCTGGCGCGCCATTGCCTGCAGTGCTCGCTGCGATGCCAAACGTGATTGAAAAATTGCAAAACGCTCAACTTAAAATCGCCGAAGATGTTCGCATTGAGTTGGCGGCGCAGGAAGCTCGCAATATAGAAGCCAAAGAACTGCTTGAAACCGTCGACACGCTCGTAACCACGCTGCGTTCGGATGCCGACGTCACGATGATTTCGCAGATCAATCAATTGGCTAAGGATGTCGCCGTTACTTTAAACGAGCCGGTAAGCAAGGACGCTTTGAGTGCCGCCCCAAGCTTGATCAAGACGCTGGACGAAACAATCAAGCAGCTCAACACTCAACTCGAAGAGCAAGAAGCACGAAATAACGACGCCAAAGCCCTGATCCAAACCGCTCAAGAACTCAAACCCACCCTGCGCACAGATGCCACCGAAACGATGAAATCCGACATCGATTTGCTCGTTAAAACCGTCTTGGATACCCTACCTGACCCCGTATCCAAGGAAGCCCTCGCGGCTGCCCCTGCACTGATCGAAAGGTTAAAAGACGCGATCGAGACGCTTAATACGCAGTTGGAACAGGAACAGATCAAACGCAATGAGGATGCCAAAAAACTAGTGCAAGGTGCGAAACTGGCAGCGGATGGAATAGATCCCGAAGCTCTGCCCACCCTCAAGGAAGAGATGGCAGAATTGTTTCGCAATATCGAAGCCACGGTGCCCGAGCCTGTCACAATAGACGCCCTCGCCGCCGCCGCATCGCAACATAACACATTGTTGCAAAAGCTCACCGAAATTACTCAAGAAATGGACGCGTTGCGTCTTATTCGTGACGCCGCATTGGAAAAGCTTAAGCGCCTTGCCACGACAGCGCCGGCCCTTATTCCCCACGCGCGCGCGCCAGAAACAGATACCAAAACAATCCTCGACGCAGCCACCAAGCTGCTGGACGATAGTGCGATTTATAACGACTTGGCACAGATAAAGGCGCAAAACCTGACCGCAGAAGCGCTGGAACCCCAGATTACCGAACTCGAAAAGCGCATGAGCGACATCACCCAAGCAATCGAAGTGAAACTTCAAGAAATCAAGGTTGCTGTTGACGACGCGAATAAAACACTCACAACTCCCAAAGGGCGCAAGTTCAGCCCGACCCAAACGGTGGCCTTTGAAGGGCTGATCAAAGTGGAAACCGACAAGACCGACGCTGATCTGAGCGCCGCTTCGGTTGTGGTCCCGGCTTTGAAGTCAATTCAAACCATGATGAATACGCTCTCCGCATCACTTGCGGCGTATGAAAAACGCATCAATGCAGTGGTTCCGCCCGACCTTGCGCAGATGACAACCAAGGAAAAAGCAACGCTTGCGGCAAGTAAAAAAGCCGCCACAGATGCCCTGAATGAGGTGACAGAGTTATGAACCTCGCAACCCTCGCCACACGCACCAAAGAATACGAATTGGCAGCCGCCATAACCTCCGCTGCAATCACTGCACGCGCAGCCTTGGCCGAAAACCCGCCAAGCCCAGCAGATGTACTTGCGATCCTCGAAACGTTCCCCTCCCCGGAAAAATTCGATGAATTTGTGCAAAAGATGCCCAAAACCCCTTCTGCCAGCGCAGTTATGGCAGCGTTCAAGGGCGAAGAGGCAAAGTTGGAACAGTTCGTAAACACTTCCCTCAGCGGCAATGTCGACGTGTTGGCTGCAATGGCCGCCAATGGTTGCGAACGTGATCCAGCGAAGCTCAAAGCCTTCGCCGCTGCGTTCGAGGCAGACCCAACAGCTTTGCAAGACATGATAGGTGAAGGCGGGTTTGGCGAGAATCCCGATGCTATGGCGGCTGTCTTTTCCACTGGTTGCGAAGGCGAGCCCGCAGCCTTCAAGACCTTCTGTGGTACCTTTGGTGACACGCCTGCGCGTGAAAAACTAGGACGGGCCTTGAATGAAGGTGGGCTTGGTATGGCCCCTGATGCGTTGGCTGGGCTTGCGGGCGAAAACAAAGGTCTGTTGTTGAAAAAGCTAACGGAAGACTTTGACGACGCTCCAAAACGCAAAAAACTCAACGACTTGCTTACAGGCACCTCGCTAGATGGCACGTCCCCTGGTCGACCCGAATTACTTAAGGATGTGATCAAAGATGGTCTTGGCGGGGATCCCGCGCGCCTGCTCGAAATGCACACCGCTTTTGACTGCAACACCAAAGCAGGGGCAGATGATTTCGACAGGCTGGTGCTTGGTTTTGACGGTGATGATGGCAAAGGCGGCAAGCGCATGGGCACGCTCATGGGGGCCTACACACAACGCGATAGCTCCCTGACCAACGCGCAACTCGCTGCGAAAATGAAGGACCCGTACCTGTCCTCAATCACCAAAATGAATGCGTCAGCAGGCGTTCTGCCGATGGGTGGCCCAGCCAATACCGCCAAAACTATCGAAACGGCTAGCAACCGCACCCCGCCTGCGCCCGCTGTAATTGCAGGCCAACTGAGCACAGCGATCCCCGTTCAGGACGCCGGTGCAATCTTTGCAGCGACCCTGCCCGATCTTATCCAACGCGAGGAAATCGCTGCTGCCACCACACTCGCTGCGGGGATGGCAGGTGTCGGCGCAGAACTTGTGAAGACTGACGCCGAAGGGGACGCCGAACAAACCCCTCTGACAGAGGCCGCGACCAAAACTGCGAATGAAGCCGCTGATATTATGAACAAGCGGCTCGAAGGGGCGACACCGGCCGAAATCACAGCTTTGCTCAAAACCGCGGATGACGCCATGGCTGCTGCCGCACTCGAACCACTTACGCAGCAACGCCAAGACGCTGTTGACGCCGCAACCAAGGCCGCCCTTGCCGCGCAAACTGCCATGGCGCGCGCAGCAGCAACTGCAATGTCCAAGAGCGACGGCGCAGCAGCCGCGCAGGCCGCACAATCAGCGCTGAAATACTTGCCCGCGTCACTGCCCGTTGCCGTAAAAGAGCAAGCCAAGGACTATGCCGACCTGGCCATGTCCGCAGCGGTCGGGTCAGCCGCAAGTGCAGAAGGTTCGACAAAAAGTGCTGAAATCGCAGCCGCTGCGCTGAAGGAAATAACGGAGTCATCCGCAGATACGGGCACTTTGATAACAAAGAATAACGAAGATGCTGCTCGTGCCACCGCGGCCGCGATAGCCATCACGCAACTGGTACTTGCCGCCGCCCATCCAGTCGATCCGGCCCTGCTGAAACGCGCTCAATCCGCGGCTCAAAGTGCGCAGACAGCAGGCATCAAAGCCCCCGACGCAACAATCGGCAAAGCGGCCTTCGACGCCGCTGTGACCACCCTTAAAGCCGTCGCCGATGCCGTGACTGAGGCCGCAATGCGCTTTGAAGCCCTGCGCGTTAGCACAAGCACAACGGGCAAGGCGGCGATGAAAAACCTCGCCCCAGCGGATGCGGGACTTGCGACCGCCGACAAAGTCCTTAGCACCAACATCTCCGTTCTCGCAGGTGCACAAACTGACGTCACCGCGGCCCAAGCAAGCACCACGGCATTGGGCCTGTTTACGGCGAAAATTCCGGCAACCCAGAAAGCCGAAGCACAAGCCGCCGCGAAAGCAGACGCTGACGCCAAGAACGGTGGGGCCGCAAGCCCAGCCCAGATCACACAAGAACAATTGGACCTGCAAACGGCGGCACTTGCCGCTCGCACAGATGCGGACAAAGCCCGCGATGCGTTAAAAGCTGCGAACCCTTCTGCAAACCCAACCGCCTTTAATGCCTTGCTCAAAACCGCCGCTGATGCCGGGGAACTGGCATTCAATGCAGCCCAAAAGGTCGTCGATGATGGCGAACGCGCCCTCACGCTGACCGCTGCCAAAGATTGCCTTGATGCGGTTGATGCTGCTTCCAAGCTCCCCCAATTCGAAGTTCTTGCCGCAGCTCAATCTGCCAAAGCTGATCTGGACGTCGCGACCACGTCCGCCCGCAATGCCGCCCTCACGGGCGCGGACGCGGATGCAATGACGGGGGGCGATAAAGCGGCTCTCGAACAGGCTGCCAAAGACGCCGCCTACCGGAGCGCAGCGGCAACCAGCGTGGGCGTGCCTTCCGACGAAACCGTCACACTTGCCATAGCTGCCGCCGACAAAGCTGCTGTGGACGCGACTTCGGCTGCCGAATTGGCCCGCACCACCCTAGCCGGCCTGACAATGGCCACCGATACAGCGGATTACGCCGCGAAAATCAAAGACCTTGCCGACAAAGCTCAGGCCGCCCTAACGGCTGCTGCAGGTGCCGTAGATGAAACCAAACGCAACAACGCACGTGATAAGGCCAAAGAATGCGCAACGGCTGCCGCTGTAGCGACAAAAGCCTTGGCATTGCACCACCAAACCAAGGCCAAGGAAGCTGCATTCAAAAAGCAAAACGCTGATCTCAAAAATGCTGCAGGCCCGCGTGACGACATGGCCAATTCCGCGAATGCGCAGGCCTTGTTCGACAACAGCGTCAAGATAGACACTCAAGCTACTGGCGCCGAAAACCGCGCAAATGGGAAACGTACAGCGGCTGATCAATCGACCTTGGATGCGGACGCTGACACCAAAACGATAGCTGCTGCCACAAGGGAAAAAGGGGCCGCGCTCACCCCGCTTGAGACTGCCAATGCCCTAGTTGGTGCGGTCACGGCTGCGGCGAATGCCACGGTCGTCCTACAAGCCGAGATCGTTGCCCTTGGAGGAGCCGACATTCAGGCAGACGCGACGGGTGCCAGCCAACTGATCGAATCTGTGCGGCTCAAAGGTCTGAAGCTCATCCAGCTTGCTTTAGCCTGCAATGATCAAATCACCCGACAAGCGGCCTTGCAAGAAGTTGAGAACGGTTCTGCGGCGATACGAACTGCGATGGCGACTGTCGCAGCCGACACTTTAGATGACCGAAATGACCTAGCAACGCGCCACACCGAGATGATCGCAGCGGTAGAACGCGGCAAAACAGCTCTGGTGGCTGCCGTCTCTGCCGATCTAGCCGAATTGTCAGAAACGGAAATCGAAGTGCGCGATCTGCGCGATGCTGCGGAGGCGAAACAAATCCTTGCAGAACTTCCCGGTGCCGATTTGTTCGCCAAACTTGATGCGCTGGTTGCCACGCGCGACGCTGCGATCAAACTCGCACATAAGGCGCAATTGCGTTTCAATGGGTTCAATGCGCCCTACCCCAATGTTCCACCAAACCCGGTAGTTGCCACGGGCGGGGTCGTGCTTTCCTTGCCAGTCGCATTGTCTGGCACAGTTGCGATGCCACCAAATGCTCAAGTAGATTTTCAAAGGGCTCTGACCTCTGGCAAATGTGCCTCCTCTGCTTTTGTTGCTGCATTGACGGCAGCGCAGCAAGTGAAGTCCCAATCCACCAAAATGCTGGCTCAGGCCAAAGCGGTCAAAAAACCGACGGCTGGTGAAACGAAGACAATTGCGGACATCACACCAATTGAATCTGGCGCAGACACCATTGTTACAGACCTTGAAAAAGGCCAAACCCTAATCTTTAGGACAATTGATACAGTGTCTGAACGTGCGCTTGAATGGACGGCTTGGGCGAACTCAGAACACCCAACAGACGCGGCGACTGCTGATTTTCAAGCTGTAGCTGGTTTTGCGGCCGCGGAGGCGGATTCATTCAAATATCAACCTGTCAGCGAAGCCGATCTGATCCGCGTTGCCCCCTCTATGATCAATCAGAACTATACAGGCCCGGCCAGAGACAACATCACCGTTGGCACAGACACGACCGAAGTCGACATGGGACACATTACCGAACGCCACGTGCGCAGCACCTACCAATTTGACAATGAATCTTGCCCCAAAGGGTCGGAAAAAGACATGGGCTTCTTGCTCAATGCACAACTTGCGGGGCTGGAAGGAAGTTCTGAAGAAAAACGCCTGATCCGAGAGTCCGGACGTGACAAGCCGAATTCATTCTTCCCCGAAGCGGTTGACGCGGCTGCGGCAAAGACATTGGCGGCCTCAGCCATGACACAAGCTCAAGCCAATCTTAGCACAAACGCCCCCCCTACGAACACTTTAGGAGGTATGCTTTTCCGCCAAACGCTGGACCCACCACTGCCGCCACGTACACAAAAGACAAGCTGGAAAGGTGCGTTCCATGACGATGACGCTATCGTTCTGAACATCCCCCCCAACATCGGGGCGACAATTGGCGTCAAACTGAAATCTAATCCCGGAGGAGCAGCGCCGGGACTTAGCGGGGTGTATGCGCGCATGTTCTACCCTAATGAGGGTGACAAGTTATCAACCCCTGATGTTTTGGTGATTGCCAAGGCCCTCGGAGTATCCAAATGAGTTCACATGACAAAGGCACGACATGGCTAACTTGACCGCGGAAGTTTCTGTTGTGGTCCCCGGCGAGGGGCTGCGCACATTGGATGACCTTGAACTGGACCCAGCGCTGCTTGACGCAATGAACCAAGACGCGCGCGACGATCCCAATGGCGCTGTGATGATCTCCAAAGGTCCGGTTTTCATGCTGCTCGAGGATTCATTCTGGGGCATTGCCGGTTTCATGTCGCGCGGGCTTGGCCACGCACTCGAAACGGGTGCGGATATCACCTATCAATTTCGCAGCGGCCCTGAAAAACTAGTTGTGCAGATCAAAGGCGAGGGGGTCACCCTCGATTATGATGGGCGTAAAACCATGACCACGACGGTCAGCGACCTCAAACGCGTGGCGGCCAATTTGTCCAATGATGTAGACGCGATTGAAGCCCTACTAGAGAGCTAACCCCGCAATACGCACACTTAGGGTGCTTCACCCAAGCAATTTTGCGCAACTATAAAGTGAAACCTGCAACTTGGTTTGAGTGCAGTTGGAAGACAATCCCGAGTTGTTAAAAGCCAAAGCACGCACGTGCCAACCTAGCCAAGACACCGTTGAAGCCAGAATATCCGTCCGCATGCACCCAGGCTTTGTAACCAGAAAGGTGGTTCTCGGGATGTTCATCGTTGCGATCAGTGGTGAACTTGTACCATGCGCAAGGATGCGATTGCTCGACCCATGGCCTCTCGTCCCGGACATAGGCCCAGACCCGCGCCGTTTTGGTCTTCTTATGACCGGGCGCTTGCATCTTCACCGGCGTATCGTCTGCAAAGATGGCTGCCCCCTGGCGGACGATGCGACCGATTAAGTCGGCTTGTGGTTCAAGCAACGCCGTTGCACGGCCCACCCAGTCAGACATGGTCGAGCGATCCAGATCAACGCCTTCGCGGGCATAGATCTGTGACTGCCGATAGAGCGGCAGATGATCCGCATATTTGCTGACTAAGACGTGGGCTAAAAGACGCGGCCCAGGTCTGCCCCGCTCGATGGGCAGCGAGGGCAGTGGCGATTGCATGATGGCTTCGCAGCACGTGCAGGCTTTGCGGGGACGCACAATGCGGTTCACAACAAACCGTCCCGGAACATATTCCAATTCTTCGGTCACATCTTCGCCCAACGTTTTGAGATGCCCACCGCAACGGCCACACTCATCGCCCGGCGACAGCACTTTGTCATGTCGAACCAGATGATCGGGCAATGGCTTGCGGCTGTGCTGGCGAGGCTTTTGATCCTCATCAGGTTCAATGGCAGGTTCGGTCTGGTCTGTGGCGGCTTTGCTGATCTCTTCGTCTTCCGCGAAGGTCGGGTTGAGTTGATCAAGGCCCTCCGACTTCGATCCAAACCGGTGGCGGTTGTGTCCGTGGAGTTGGTACTGAAGCTGCTCGACCTTGAGCGACAAAGCCTTCACTTCTGACACCAAAAGTTCACTGACTTCGCGCAGCTCTGTCGGATCTTCTGGAAGGATA
>JBDWAL010000021.1:0-87552 GCA_039978895.1 Aliishimia sp. | reverse complement strand
AAGGCATTCAGCGATGTCGCTGACCTCGCACGACAACTCGCGCTCCAACAGCACCGTCCCTTTCGTATCAACAATGCAAAGTGCGCACGATCACAGCGACACATCTAATCCAGCATAGTAATCCATCTTCTGTCTCCCTTGGCCCAGAAGGCCTCAGGACCGTTCGCAAATGCAGTGAATGACTGCAAGGAGCCCAAATTGTTGAAGGCTGCAATTCGTAAGAAAGTCTGTTAGCAGTGTGCGGGTCGTCAGAAGAGGAACGCTGTCACCAAATGTACTTATTATAGTTGAATTCGTAATCGAATGGAAAAACTGACGCATAATCGGTCTTACCCCCCGGATTTTTGTCTATTTGACGGGGTGCAATTAGGTCTCGCGGTGGGCGTGGGGGCTCGTTCCCAAAGCGATCAGTCGTCACGAGGTGATGATGACTACCGATTTTTTGGCCCGTCTTTAAGGCATCCGGCCATACATCTTGGTAAGCGCGTCCCAAACAAATAGTGTGTGCCTTATTCTCCGGTAATCCGCGCCAAACCCAACTGCCCCAATCATTAATTTGAACAATATCTGCGTAGACGACGTCCAAGGTAACACACAGTTTTTCAAAAAGAGAATTTAGGCGGCGAAGACTGCCTGGATGGGTAAATAATTTGGGTCGGAGCTCAAAGCACACTCTGCACAATAGAAATTCCCGACGAACGAAGTGTTTGGGATGCCAGTTTTCGAGTGTTTTCTTACATGGAATACTCGTGAAAATATGACCAAAAGGCGTTTTGGCTTTCATGAAGATATCTGTTTCGCTCTTGAAGGATGAAACAAGCCCTGAAATGTCACCGTCTTCAACTCGACTTTGCAAAGGTTCGTAGTAGCCGTATCTTGTGGGGACGGCTTCGGGCATTAGGAGGGAAACCACCTGAAGCATTTCCTTAAATCCACTCTCGTAGAATGATTCCCCGTTTTCGAAGTAAAATGACATCCAGCCGTTGGAAGACAGTTGGCCAGCCTGCGCTTCTAGCTGTCCCGATTTTGTTGGGGATTCAAAATGCTCAGTTTGGAGATCAATCAATACGCCCTTTGTTTCAAAGACGATTGCACGAAGCCAACCGTCCACGGCATTCTGATCGGATGCAACAACATTACCTTCGAGGTGAATTCGAAACAGTACGCGTTTCTTGCCCAAGATGGTTAGATAGTTGGCAGGTATATTCTCGTCTTCGATACGTTCAGGGCCATCGACACGAACACTACTGCCGCCGCTTGTTACAGGTGGATCAAGTATAAGCTTGCGATTTGTGTAAAGCTCAAAATCATAACTCAATTAACTAACCTCTGTGTGACCACATCGTATCAGAGCCGTGCACCTTGATTATATCCTGTCCAATTGAAAGTGCGATAACAAAAGCAGTCATAGTCATAGCGAATTCACAATATGTCCGCATGGCCAGCTTTGGGATAAGTCTCGGTGAAGGCCGGATCTGGGTCAGGATTGCTTGGCGTTTGGGCCAGTTTTGCATGACGCAAGTCCGTTGATAGGATTCAAAAAAACCGCTGCATCGGGTAAAAGGTACGCGACGTTCCAACTGTTTTTTGCATCACCGGTTCAGCATCGTCGTTTTTCAGCACGGTGTTCCTTGATGATAACGAAGTTGCCAGCGCCCCTCTATTTGGGTCCACAGCGATGAGCGGCGCCCCACTTCGAGCTCGTCTCCGTACCGAACTTCGCTCATGTAAGTCGCCAGTGCCACGCCCGGAGCGACTAAGCTCACGGAGTAACCGGGCAGAGGGAGCGTTGCATCAATGACCGCGCCTTCATCAGGATCAAACAACATCTCTGACCTTTCGTAGCGACGACCGGAGCGGCCGACCTCGAAGAAATCCGACGCAAATGTGCGGTCCATAAGCGCGGGGTCATACCGCGTTTCCGCTCGCCACAGGGTTTCCTCAAGGGTTCTTAGCAGAGTAAAGTCTTCTTGCGTCAACTCCATAGGTTGCTACCTTCGGTTTCAGCTTTTGGCGTCGTCTTGCCGGTCAAATCGAGCAAGCAATTACTGCTGCATTCATGCACTCGTCGCAACCCGGGCGACGTCATCGACATGTAAGCTGCAAGGAAGCTGGCCGTTCAGGATGGTCTCTATTGTATGCCACCCCGCATCGCTAACATCATCTTCGGCTATCGGAATTCCTGAAATATATTCGCACAACACAGCAGCAAGTAGGAAGTGAAACCGAACCTCATCCGCATCGCCGCGAACAATGACATCAACATTGGTGAGATAATGTAGCGGTTTTGCGATAACACCTGTTTCTTCGCGCAATTCACGCGCCGCAGCGTCCAATGCAGTTTCGCCCAATTCCACATGCCCACCGGGAAATCCCCATAATCCTGCATCGGGTTCATTGCGGCGTTTGACGAGAAGCAATTGGTCGTCTTTTATCACGACCGCCAGAGCGGCAAGCTTAGGGAAGGTCTTCAAAAAACTGCCTCTCTTTTCAACAAAGTTCTTTGGCCGTTAGGGTTTTTGATTGGGCCATCGCTTGCCCACAATGGCGATCGTGGACCACTGTATAGCTGGAGATCAACACAAAACTGATACCTTAGCGTGTCGGCGGCTTTGGGCCCTTCTTGACTTAGACGATTGTTGGGCATCACCATCAGACAAGTGCTGCATAGGGGGCGAATAAAGTGTCGGAAAAGACAATTGCGGATTTTTGGGATGCTATGAGCACCAATGACTTTACGTTCGCCAGCACATGGCTGCATGCCGACTTTGAGTATTATATGCCTCAGACCCGTGAGTACCTACGGGGCAGAGCAAACTTCGTTGCGTTGAACGATGGTTATCCCGCTGACGGAAAATGGGGGTTTTCTGTTCAGTCTATCATTTCAGATGGGAAAAGTGCCGTGTCAGATGTTGAGATTACCGACGGGGCAATGAAGGCACGAGCGATTACGTTTCATACCCTTCACGATGGGCTGATCTTACGTCAGAAAGAATACTGGCCGGATGATTACCCAGCTCCGGAGTGGCGCAAAAAGTGGGTGCAGGCAGTCGACGTGGCACCGTTCTAAGCTTCTTCGCTTTGTTCCGCGGCGCAGTCTATCGGCGCTCACCGAAGCCGATGTCTCCTTTGTTCCCAATTTTCAATTTTTCTGCACAGCAGCCAACGGTTGCTTGCCAAGGCACCTAGCTAATTTCACCAATTTTCAAATAGTCTTTTATCAATATTTAGGACTGACACAGGCCAACACTTGAGAAAATGAACGTTGGTTTTTCCTACCATTTCTTAACACCCCTTCTCTATTCAATGCTGAAACACGACGCGCTCAGTCGTGAAGGCGCATGGATGGCTGCATTGCGGTCTGTGACTGAATTAGGAAGGTCTAAGCATGGCGGTCCATCGTCTAGCCGGGTACACTGTCTCCAACACCTTTGGTACATTAAACTGGAACCAAACTTCGGGCGGTTTTGTCCATGACAACAGTACGCCTATCATCTCGATCAAGGTCAACGATGATGATGCCACGTTTGATGACGATGTTGGTATGCAAACCGGGGCCGATTCAAATCAGGTTATCGATGGCACGTCGACCGGCATAATCTCAGGCGGGAAATGGACGCTTCAGGTAACTGGGCCATTGGGTGAAGATTTTGGCACAATTGAGATGGTGCGAACGGTTTTTCCAAACTGGAACAACCTGTTTTTTTCCGATGAACTTATTCATGGCGCGTCCTACGGCATCATTGGATATGATGGTAACGGTGAGTTACAATATTCCGAACTTGAAACGCTGATTGCTTGTTTTACTTCCGGTACGCTCATTGAAACCGAGTGCGGTGCAATCGCGATTGAGAAGCTTCGCGTCGGAGATCTAATAAAAAATATAGACAATAGAGACAAACCGATCAGATGGATTGGATCAAGCAAAGTTTCTTACGAAGAAATGAGGCAAAATCAAAAGCTGTACCCAATTCGGATACTTGCCGGGGCATGCGGACAAGGGGTGCCGCGAACTGACCTGTTGGTGTCCAGACAACACCGCATGCTGGTCCGTTCCAAAATCGCCAAGCGCATAACTGGCCAAAGCGAAACACTTGTTGCCGCGATCAAGCTCACCGAATTGCCGAACATCTTCGTGGATCAAAACGTGGAAGAGGTCGAGTATTACCACATGCTATTTGACGACCATCAAGTGGTTTTTGCAAACGGCGCTCCTTGCGAGAGCCTATTTACCGGCCCACAAGCGCTTGAAGCTCTTGGTTGCGCTGCAAGAGCTGAAATTCTAACGCTTTTCCCTAATCTTTTGGCACCCGATATTGCATCCCTTCCTGCACGCGTAGTTGTATCGGGGAAGCAACAAGGGTTGCTTGCGGCCCGCCATGCCAAGCACAGCAAACCGATATTGGAATGGGGCCATTGCTGAACAGGTGCATCCAATCGTTCAACTCATATATGCAATGCTGACCCCTGATCGGGCGCTGCTAGACCAGCATTGTGCCGACTTAACGATTGCGCCCCAGAGCCGCCATTGCTGCAACCACCGCGAAAGCAGACTTGGCCCTCGCATCGGGTAGCCTTGCCGATTAATGCGTGTGTCCGCTGTGCATCGGGGCGTCGGTTTCTAAGGCTTACGCATGATGGGAATCGATGTTTATCCATGTCGGTTAGCGTGAGTTTTAGTATCTTAGCCGCAAGACCCGCATTACTTGAGCCAATCCACACTTTCTTGCGTGTACAGCCGAGTGACGTGAGACCCGGCGCATACTGTCGCTTCATCGATCAAGCCCGTTTGCATATTCAATCGCTATCCAAAGTCGGTCTGCAACGTTCTCGAATGGCTTTGGTTTCTTTGGAACTGCCGGTGGGATCAAAATTGGCAATGATACAGACCCGGCTGGAAATATGCCGGCCTTTGACCGCGTACATCGGATCATAGCCCATCGAAAACGCCCCGATGTCTCATAAATGCAGCGCCGTTCACTTGGTGTTTGGGCGCTGCACGTGGCACCTTTTATTTTGCCGCGTCTGTCGCGATCAAATGGTCCGCAAAGGCGCGCACATTTTCTGTCCGCCAATCGCCGTACCCGGCCCAATCTTTGTAGGCATCCATCGTTACGGATGTCTGCAATTCGCTGACGGATTGCCCGTCCTTCAAGCCATCCAAAACGTCAGTCCGTAGCGTTTCCATATACGCGATGGAACCCGCTAAATCTGCTTTGGTTCCGACGTTGCCATGCGCTGGCGCGAATATCTCAAAATCGAGGGTAAAGGCCTTTTTGGCCTGATCGATCCATGCATCCGGGCTCGAACCGGGCATGTTTCTGAATGGCAAGCGATTTGGCGCAGCGACATCGGTGATGAAGGCGACATTTTCGGGACGTACCACAACGACAATCAAATCCTTGCCGTGACCTTCGCCCAAATAGGTCAGCTCAAATGATTTGGTGCCGATGTCCAACTCTAAGGTTTCTTCAAAACGTTTTGTGGGTGTCACACCGTCAATTGCAGCAGGCGCGTTTGCTTGGGCAATAACAGCGGGGGCGTCAAAAGCTGCACCACCTGAGGCGTGATCGCCGTGGCTGTGGCTATAGATCAAATGTGTGATTTTTTGATCTGTGATCTGGCTCAGGTTGTCTTTCAACCACGTTGCCGCGTCGGCATTGATCGGATCCACAATAACCACGCCATTCCCGGTGACGGTTACAAGCGAATAATGGCGGTTGTTTTGAAACCGATAGACATCGCCTGCAACGTTGGTGATCGCGCGCGTTGCGTCCTGAGCAAAGGCCATTGGCGGGACGACAGACAGCGTCATGAAACTGGCAAATAAAAGTGAAGCTTTAGACATTTTAAACCTCCTGATTGATGTTTATGGGCTGTTTTCTAGGCAAGGATCAGAAAGCTGGCGATGCACAATTGAGTGAGAAGCCATCTTTTGAAGCCGCATCCGGATTTTTGATAATAACACTCATATTCAACGCCTTAAGGCGCCCGTCAAAGGGGCGCCTTTCCGTGTGAAATCGGACCGAAGATCAAGCTTTGGCCGCTTGATCCGCTAACAGTTTCGACAGCACCAAACCGATTACGATCATCATGCCGGTATGGGCAACAAACGACGATTGCGTATACGCGCCAAAGCTCATCATGAAGGGTCGTCCGATGAACGGTGCCAACATCCCTTGAGCCACAAACCACAAGACCAATCCTGTCACCAAACCAGCCAACACATACCCTTTGCGCAAAATTCCATTCGCCACATACACCAGCAGTGCAAAGAAGATCGTTCCGATCAGAAAATGGATGATAAAGGCGAGGCTATAGGGCAGCATGATCCCACTAACTTTAGCGACAACCGCAGTCACCAATTTCGCCGGCTCAAGAATGGGACCAAAAATTACGGGTGACAACAACCATGAATAGGCCTCAAAAACGATCTCTCCGATTAAGCCTGCGAGGGCGATCTTTTTTAGCGTTTCAATATTCAGGTTTTGCATTGGCGTCTCCTTAGAACGTAGTTCAGTGATTGCCGGAAGAACCGGTTGGGGTTCTTAATATTGGGAGTAAACGCCGCATTACACGGTCATGAGAAACAAGATTGTTTGATAACTGATATCAAGCTTTCCACCATGTGTTGTACGATTTGATGTTCAAGGTCATCTCGTCATGGGTTGCGTGGGCTTGCGCTTTGCGACCATTGTCGCGCAAAAAAGGCCCGACAGCCAACGACCCTGACCTCACGGTTTTGTTCAGTCCTTATCATCGGTTGCTCACACAGGCAGGAGACACACGTGGCGAAAACATCCATCGAAGAGCCCCAAGCAAACGTCGCGGCCCGACGGGCCAAGGGGGAGTTCGTGCGCGGCATAAGTGGGTTTCGATCTGTCTTGGGCCAAGACCCTGATTTTCCTGCCGAAGCCGGGCGATATCACCTGTTTGTGGCGCTCAATTGCCCATGGTGCCACCGGGTAACGCTGGCCCGAAATGTGTTGGGTTTGCAAGACAGCATTACAATGGATATCGCGTTCCCCAGCCGTACCACGGATGATGATCCGATTGAACCAAATCGCTGGGAATTTAATCCGGCCCGCGTCGCCTCCTTGACGGGCGCAACTTTGCCCGAATGCACCGCAGAAACGGCCACAGGTCAGAATGTCCGCCTCGCGAAGCAGATTTACGAGGCTGAGGGGTCGCAGGAAACCTCGGTTCCAATCCTTTATGACAAGCAAAGTAGGCGGATTGTCACCAATGAAAGCGCGGACATCGTGCGCATGTTAAACACGCAAGCCCGCGCCCTTGGCAGCTCTATTGCAGATGAGGATAGATCGGATTTGTATCCGTTGGGGCCCGAACACGCCGATTTGCGACGCCAAATCGATCTGCTGAACGAACAGGTTTACGTCAATATCAACAACGGTGCTTACAAAGCCGGCTTTTCTTCCGATCAAGCAATCTATGCCACGGCCTTTTCCAACTATTTTGAACAGCTGACCGCGCTAGAAGCGCGATTTGCCTCCGATGGCCGCCCTTTTTTGACAGGTGACACCTTTACGGAAGCCGACCTTCGTCTGTTTCCCACGCTTTATCGCCATGATCCGGTCTATTATGTGCGAATGAAGCTGAACGGGGCCAAGATTTTGGATTATCCGCATCTTTGGCGTTGGTTGTGCAGAGTGTATGCGCTGCCGGGTGTCGCTGACAGCAATTCACTGGTGCATTGTCGACAGGGATATTTTGGGCGGTCTTGGAACAATGTTGTGCCGCTGGGGCCATTCCACCCGATGCCTTATCCTGATGCCTACGCCCATCCGGAACTTGCCAACGAAGCTGTTTGACTGGCTGGACGTGTGGTTTGTGGTCCCAGGACTGGCAAGCCGTCAGTAAGCCATTCGTGATTTGGACCTCGCTTGAGAAAGTGGCACATCCCTCCCATCCCAAGAACGTCAGGACCCATTATGAAATCCCGTTTTCTCGCAGTCGTCTTTGCTCTGACGTTCATGGCCAACCCCGCCGTTGCCCAAACCCAAACCGAAACCTGCGGCGACGCCGACACGCCTTGCGTCATCGATGGCGGCACGTATCACGCTGTTGCGCCGAACTCTGAGCCAAAAGGCGTTGTGTTCTTCCTGCATGGTGGCGGCGGACGTGGCAAAACCTTGCTTAATTCGGGCATGGCGCGTGCGGCCACGCAACGCGGGTATGTTTATGTCGCGCCAGACGGGTATCACCCAAATTCGCGGTTCGTGCGCAATTGGGCGGTTAAGGCCAATAACAGCGTGTTTGAACGCGATGATGTTGCATTTCTCAAGGATGTTCTGGCAGATGTGCGCGACAGATTTAACGTCTCTGCAGATCCCACTTTATTGACCGGCTTCTCGCGTGGCGGATCGATGGTCTGGGATGTTGCCTGCCAAGCCCCCGACTTTGCAACGGCCTACGCCCCTATTGCGGGTGCATTTTGGGATGATTTGCCCACCACTTGCGCGGCACCTGTCAAATTGTTCCACACGCACGGCTGGACAGATCGCACAGTCCCACTGGAGGGACGCACGTTTAGCCGCCTCGGACGTGGCAGAGTAACCCAAGGCGACGTGTGGGCGTCGCTCAAAATTCTGCGCGAAACCAATGGTTGTGACAAACGCCAACCTGAATCCAACAGCTTTGAGGGCGATCTGTGGTTCCGTCATTGGACGGATTGCACAGGGGCTGACATTGAATTGATGCTGCATCAAGGCGGACATGGTGTCCCCAAAGGTTGGTCTGAACGCACCCTTGATTGGTTCGAAGAATAAGAAAGCACCGCCTGCTTATAGGTACCGTGTGCGACGTCCTCTGGTTTAGCTTGACCCTTGATGCACCGCGCGGGGTTTCATGCCGGGTTCTGCTGGGCAGAGCGAAGTTCGTATGTGCAGCACTTAAGCCCGTGCCCCGTTTTTCCCGGTTCGCCTGAACGGCTCCAACCGCAACGACAGAGCAAACATGCCTTTACTTCAAGCCCCCATCGGAAAGACCGAGCGAGTTAAACATGCTGTCCGCCATTGATCTCGATCTCTGTGCCGCTGACATAAGAAGATGCATCCGAACATAAAAAGAAAATCACGTCTGCAACTTCGTTAGGATTGCCCATCCGTTGCAACGGCAATTTTTCAGCGATTTTATCAGTGCCGGGGGACAAAATCGACGTTTCGATCTCACCTGGTGCGATTGCGTTTACACGGACACCGAATGGCCCGAAATCATGCGCCATCTCCCGTGTCAGGGCAGCAAGTGCGGCCTTTGATGTTGCATAGGCGGCCCCGGCAAAGGGGTGTACGCGTGACCCAGCAATTGAAGTCACATTTACGATGGACCCTTTAGCCTCCATAAGTTCTGTCTTTAAACCCCGGGACAGGACAACAGGCGCAAAGAAATTGACATGGAACACCTTTCCCCAATCCATGAGGTCGGTATTCATTGTATTCAGTCGCGTGTTATCAGGACCTTTGGGCGACACACCCGCGTTATTGATCAAACCATGCAGCTTGCCGTCCAGTCGGTCTCTAATGATTTCGACTGCATTTATCGTGTCTGCCGGATCAGACAAATCAAGCTGGATATGATTTTCTTGCCCCCCCGGCCAAGGACAATTGTCATCGAACGCCTGACGTGAACAGGTCAGAACGCGCCAGCCCTCTTGCGTGAACTTCTTTACCGTTGCATGGCCGATGCCGCGGCTCGCACCTGTTAGCAGTATAGTTTTGGTCATCATGTTCCCCATTCGGTCGGGCGTACATTGCAAAAGCCAGAGGATCACACGGCTTATTTCAGCCAAACATCCCCGCTTTTTGGAATCGTCTAGCTTATGCTTTTTGTTATAGCTACCGTTAAACAGCCCGAGCCACCAAAGTAGACATCGGTCCAATGCTAAATTGGTGAAACATTGAGCTCTGAGCAGCCATTCATTGTGCGATCTGCGGAAATCTGCTTGGCGGGACAAAGCCGACTTGTTTAGGTGCAGCTATTGCTGACGCAGCATTTGCTAGATGATGACAAATTTTTGCCGATGCATCTCAGCCAATGTCGTTATACTGGTCAATCAGTCTAACGTTGAAACACTGTTCTGGCCGCCCTATGACTCTCTTCCCGCCTGAACTGAAACGCCTCTGGCAAGCCCTACGGCGAGTAAACTGCCAACCAAGCCAGCGTCTTTTCTGTTGGGCCTTTGGGCTTGTATTCCGCCTTAAGCGGTGCGTTGTAGCTCAAGCTGGTGATGACTTCGAATGTATAGGGGTAGTTGATCTCACCATCATTCTGTGCGCCTCGACCCGGAACCGATGCGAATTGAATATGTCCGATAATAGGCAATAATTCTTTTAACCGATGACCCAAATCGCCTTCAATCAGTTGCACATGGTAAAAGTCGAACATGAGCGCGATATTTGACTTTGCGACCTCTGTAATGACAGCCCTTGCTTGATTTGTGGTACGAAGGAAACAGCTTGGCACGTCATAAAGTCAATGGCATTCAACCGCATCAAAACCCGCAGTTTTCGTGACATGGATTGCGTCTGGCAATGGCGGATCTGCCCATCGAAACCCAAGGTTGGCGGTAAATTTGGTCATGCGTCCCATTCCACATTGAAATGTGTCACCAGATCAGTGATCTGCGCAGGCGTCAGTTGTCGGGCGCGCAACCCTTGCATCATCATTGCAAGGCGTGCGGTGTCCTCAAGCTCTTCGATGGCATTGCAGGCCGCTTCCACGTCCTTTCCAGCCACGACCGGACCGTGATTGGCCAGCATCACAGCACTGCGTTTGCCTGCAAGGCCGCGGACGGCATCCCCTATGGCCGGGTCACCAGGCCGAAAGAAGGGCAGCAATTGTACTTTGCCCAGTTTCATTATCGCGTATGGGGTCAGCGGAGGAAGAAAGTTATCTGGATCCGCATCAGGCATCAACGACAGTGCGACCGCATGACATGAATGCAGATGCACAACGGCACCCGCCGTGCTGCGCGTGTCATAGAACGCTGCATGTAGAGGCATTTCTTTGGTCGGCGGATCACCATCAATCAAAGCACCTGTGCTGTCAAACCGCGACAGACGTGCCGGATCAAGACGCCCAAAACTTGTGCCTGTGGGGGATACCAGCAAGCCGCCATCATCCGTGCGAGCAGAGATATTTCCGGTTGAGCCACCTGTCAGCCCACGATCAAACATGGACTTTGCCAAAGTACACATCAGTTCACGCTGTTTGGTTTCGGTCATGCGGCCGCCCCAAGGATACCAGCAGCTTTCATAAAGTAGTCAGGCGCGCCAAAGTTACCGGATTTGAGCGCAATGACCAGCTTCTCGCTTGCGCGCAAAGCAGGGACGCCCGGATCAATCTCTGGGCCTATCTCAAGGGTGGTCAATTGCAGCCCCTCAACTATCGCACCAGATGTTTCGCCCCCTGCAGTGAGTATCTTACGGATACCCCCAACAACCAATTGACGCGATACTTCAGCAAAGAAGGCCTCCAAGGCGTCTGCGCTTTGCTCACGTCCGAATTCTGCTTGAATATCAGCAACAACTGCAGGATCAGCCGAACTATAAGCCAAAGGAATGCCCTCGGCGTCCATCAACCAATCCGCCACAGTTCGCGCGTACAACACGCCGTTGATCACGTCTCTGGCGTTGATTTCATAAGACGGGTTGGTTTTGCTGTGCAAGGCAACTTGCGCCCGCGTCGCGTTTGAGCAGGAGCCGGACAAGGCAACGCATTTACCGGTTTCGCCCCGCCAGCCACCGCCAGCATTTGCGATCTGCCCGCGTTTCGCGAAGTTGCGCGGCAACCCCAATGCCACCCCGGAGCCGCCAGTGATCAAGGGCAAACCATCTGCGGCCGCTCCGATTTGTAACAAATCTTCATCGCGCAAAGCATCAACGACGATCAGCCGTTTGCCAGCGTCATGTTCTGCACTCAACGCGTCCTTGATGGCCTGTGTGCCCTTCAGAACGGCATTTGCATCAACATGACCAACGCTGTGCCGGGTTTGCGGTGCAAGCCAGCGGCGAAGATCAGGATCAGTCATTGGGGTCAGAGGGTGGTTTTGCAAACCGCTTTCGTTCAGCAGCGTATCATTTACGAAAAGATGCCCCTGATAGATCGATCGTCCGGTTCCGGGGAACGCTGGGCAGACGATGACCTTGTGCGCGTCCAGTGCATCGGCCAGTGCGTCCGCCACAGGTCCGATGTTGCCGTGGGCGGTGGAATCGAAGGTCGAGCAATACTTGAAAAAGAACTGCTCACATCCCTGCTCTTGCAGCCAAGCCAATGCCTCCAGTGATTGTCGCACTGCCTCTTTTGGGTCGTTTGATCGGGTTTTGAGCGCGATAATGCCCGCTGCGACGTCCGGTTGGGCCGGTTCTGACGGCACGCCTGTGTATTGCACACTGCGCATGCCTTGTTTCGAAAGAGTATTCGCCAGATCGGACGACCCGGTAAAATCATCCCCGATACAGCCCAGCAACATCAGGAATCACCCGGCAAGGTCAGACCCGCATTGCGTGCATAGACTTTGGCAACAGCGGCATCATCTTCCGCGCCAAGACCAGACCCCGATGCAGCCAGAAACATTTGCAGGGCCGCAGCCGTCAAAGGCGCTCCGAACTTGGCAGACTTGGCGACATCAAGGACGATCCCAAGGTCTTTGGGCCAGATATCAACGGTCGAATGTGGCGTGTAATCACCGGCCACAATATGCGGCGCGCGATTTTCCAACATCCACGATGTTCCCGCACATTTGCTGATCACCTCAACGAATTGCGCAGGTTCGATCCCTTGGGTCATTCCGAACGTCAGCGCTTCGGCCATCGCTGCAATGTGCACGCCCGCCAACAGCTGGTTCACTGCCTTCATCGCCGATCCGGCACCCGCACTATCGCCCAGTTCAAACACAGTCGCGGCCGTTGCATCCAGAACGGGGCGGGCGGCAGCAAAGGCATCATTCGTGCCAGAAGCCATGATGCTTAAGGCGCCCTCACTTGCCTTGACCGACCCGCCCGAGATGGGCGCGTCAAGATAGTGGAGGCCCAACGCCGCGCATTTCGCAGACATTTGCCGCGCAAAGTCAGGCGCGACAGTCGCGCATGCAATGACGACAGAGCCCGGTTTCAGCATGCCAACGACCCCGGCTGGGCCAAACAAAACGCTTTCGGTCTGCGCGCCATTCAGGACCACCACGACTACCGCATCCAAAGTGTCGGCAACTTCGGCCAAAGTGCCAGCAGCGCCGCCCTCTTGCTGAAACCGCTGCGTCGTCTCGGCGTCGATATCATAGCCAAATGTTGTGTGACCTGCGCGCAGCAACGACTGCGCCATGCCGTAACCCATCGACCCCAAGCCAATAACTGCGATGTTCGATTGCATACTGCGTTCCTTTGCTAGGTTTGCAATTTGAGGATATGCGCCGCATTGGAGCGGTTAGACCTCACCCACCAAACGCAATCTGACGAGGTGATAAACATATCTGTCCCGGATGCTCCTCCAAAGCAGATGTTAGACGTCTGCGACGGCAGTCTGATCTTGCCCAAACAATTCCCTGCGGTGTCGAGGCAATGGATACCGTCCAAAGCGCTGGTCCAGATCAGCCCACCATGATCGACCCGAAAACCATCAGGAATGCCGGGCATAATCTCGGCAAAGACGCGCCCGCCTGAAAGTGTGGTCCCATCGACATCGAACACACGGATATGGTGCGGTAGGGTGTAGTCAATCCCAGGAAAACTTGCCCCACGAATGGCTCCTGAGTCAGCGATGTAAAGTTGGCTTTCATCAGGTGAGAATGCCAACCCGTTAGGCTTGTCAAAATCGGTGACGACCGCCGTTATGGAATCGTCAGGGGTGACACAAAAAACGTAACATCCGCCAATTTCACTGTCCGCAGGGTATCCTTCGACATCAGAGTTGATGCCATATGGCGGATCCGAGAACCAAACGGAGCCATCGGATTTCACAACAACATCGTTGGGAGAGTTGAGCTTTTTACCCTGATAGCTGTCTGCGATAACTTCAACTGCATCAGCGTCTTGGGGATCAAGCCGTCGGATCACCCGCCGCCCGCCATGCTCGCACGACACCATGCGACCTTGGCCATCCAGCGTGTTGCCATTGGCAAATTCACTTTCCGGCAACGCAATACTAGCCCGTTGTCCCAATTGCCATTTCATCATCCGCTTGGCGGGAATGTCGTTGAAATAAAGCGTGTCATTCAGCCAGACCGGCCCTTCGGTCCAGGTAAAGCCACTTGCGATCAGTTCAGGGGGCTGGCTGATATCGACCATTTCCGCAAAAGACGCATCGAAACTTTCATAGAATGCATCCATATCAAGAAGCCTTCTTGCGCAGAGTTTGAAGCAGCAGCATTACCAGAATAATTACGCCAAAGATGATGTTGCGCCACGCATCTGAGATTTGCATGACGGACAGAATGGAGGTCAGAAGTGTGATGAACAACACGCCACCGATTGTACCGACAAGACTGCCGCGACCGCCTAAGATTGACGTACCACCGATCACGACTGCCGCGATTGTGGGCAGCAAGAATGGGTCGCCCATCGATTGATAGGCTTGGTTCGCGTAGCCCGCCAACAGCACACCACCAAAGGCCGAACACACTCCGGCAATCGCGAAAGCGGCGAAGATGACCGATGGGGTCGAGACACCTGAAAGGAACGTTGCCTTTTCGTTGTACCCGATCGACGATAAATACCGGCCAAATGCTGTGCGCTTTAATAGCAGCGCCATCGCGGCGGCCATCGCCATCCAGACAATGAAAGCTGCCGGAATACCGGCAATGTCACCCGTCGCTAGCCAGATCATAGTATCGCTCGCTTCCCCTTTGGGATTAAAGCCGCCAGTGTTCAGAACCGCGACGCCGAGCAACATCGAATTCACCGCCAAAGTCCAAACCATCGAAGGAATCCGCAAGATTGCGACGCCGACACCATTTATGATCCCGATCACGGCACCAAATAACAACGCCACGGGAATAGCCAGCACCGTTAGAAATGGGTCACCGGTGCCTGCCAAAGAGGTCGACACAATCGCCGCACCGCCCAATATCCATGGAACCGACAGATCAATGTGACCCAGCAGAATGACCAACGTCGCCCCAAGTGCGAGAAGTCCAAGGAATGCTGAAATCTGAAGCTGCTGTGTCAGATACTCAAATCCGAGAATCTGTGGGTAAAAGAAACTGCCGCCTAAAATCAGCAAGAGTGTTCCGGCATAGGGCACCAAACTATCGAGGCTTGGTATGCGTTGCGCAAGAGTGCTCATCGTCCGAAGACCTCCAACCGATTCCTAACGCGCAGAACGTCAGCACCGCCAATTGCAATTGCTGTCGCTAGGATCAGCCCTTCGACAAATGGTTGTGCGAGCGGGGGAAGCCCTGAAAAGAACATCAGTGCGCCGATTGTTTTGAGAATGAATGCGCCGGCAATTGCGCCTGTCAGCGTGCCAACGCCGCCGCGCAATGCCACGCCGCCCAAGACAACAGCAGCGATTGAATTCAGTGTAAAGTTCGGCCCAATCCCCGCATCGCCCGTCGTCGTCACGAAGCTAAAGTAAAGCCCTGCTATGCCGGCGAACAAGCCACCCAATGTAAATGACGCCAACCGGATTTTGACCACCGGCATGCCGGATTGGAATGCAGCTTGTTCTGAGGATCCAACAGCATACAGTCCAAGCCCCAACCCGGTGCGCCGCAATGGCACCCAGATCAATCCGATGATAGCAGCGGTGATAACCAACGCGGTTGGTATGCCAAATAGATCAAGCGTCATTGCATCCGCGAGATCATAGTCAATTTGCCCACCCGGTGTGGGACGCAAGAGCAACGCAAAGCCCACGAAAAGCGATGCCGTGGCCAAAGTGACAACAATGGGCTGAATGCGGCCATAAACCACAAGCAGCCCGTTGAGCAGCCCACATCCTGCCCCCACCAAGAGGGCAACGATGATACCGAATGCCATATCAAGGCCGGAACCAATCACAAGGTATGACGCAACACAATTGGTCAGTGCCATAACAGCGCCAACTGACAGATCAATCCCGCGCACGATCACGGCGAAGAATTGTGCAATGGCTGCAAGGGCAAGGATCAAGGCTTGGTTTGCCAAGATCGTTGTCACATAGGTTGTGGGGCCCGCCGGATGTGTTGCAAGGTAGAAGGTCACCAAGACGGCCAGCACGAGGACGGCAAAGGCTTCTCGTTGATTTGAGCGCAAGAGATCACGCATGATGTGCGGCCTCCGCTTGCTTTGAGCCAACATGCATATTCAAAGAGGCGGCAATAATATTCTCAGCCGTAATATCGGCACCAGACAAATGCTGGACGATACGGCCATTATAGAAAATATGCGTCTCATCGCACAGGTGGATTAGTTCTTCATAGTCCGTGGACAACAATAGAATCGCAATGCCGCTATCGGCCAACCTGCGCAATAGGGCGTAAATCTGGGTCTTGGTTTTCACGTCGATGCCACGTGTCGGATCGGCCAACAACATGCAGCGTGGCCCAAGGGCGAGCCATTTCGTTAGGGCTACTTTTTGCTGATTGCCACCTGACAGTTCCGAAATCGTCTGATCAAGGCTGTCACATTTCAATTCCAGTGCATCCAGAAACTGCTGGTAAATCGCAGGATCGCCCGCATCGATTCCGTCGACACCAAGGGCTGCAAGCTCCAGATTACGGGCAATGCTTTGGTCCAAAATCAGACCCTCAGTTTTGCGATCCTCTGGCACCAGCGCAATGCCCAGCTTTGGTGATTTTGCGGTCTTGGGGTGCGTAAGCGATAGGGTTTTGCCGCCCATGACGCAGGTGCCGTTTGTCCCTTTCAGCAAACCAAACAGACCATGCAGGACATCCCCCTGGCCTTGGCCGTCTAACCCGCCAAGGCCGGTAATCTGACCTTTGCGCAAGGTGATGCTGACGTCCTTTAAACGCTCACCCCAACCAAAACCGTTGATTGCGATCACGTCTTCTGCGTTCGGGTCAGCTTCTGGCTTTGGCGGAAACAGATCATCAATCCGTTGCCCGACCATCTTGCTGATGATGGCACCATAATCATAAGCACCATTATCAAATGTCTCGACGTGCGCGCCGTTGCGAAAGATCGAAATGCGGTCAGCCAGCGCTTCGATCTCGTGAAACCGATGTGAGATGAAAAGAACGCCAACACCGCGGTCACGTTCTGCTCTGATCAGGTGAAAAACTTTTTCAACCACCGATGCATTCAGCGCCGATGTGGCCTCATCAAGGATCAGCAGTCTTGGGTTTCGCGAAAGTGCTTTGGCAATCTCCACCTGCTGACTTTCGGCGAGCGTAAGGTCAGCTACGCGTGTGTTCATACGGATCGATGCGCCATCAATCCTTGACAGGACGTCTTGCGCCCGCGCAACAACCTTCGTGTTAAGTCGGCCCAGCCCTGTACCGGGTGCGCCCAGCATAAGGTTTTCGCGCACGGTCAGGTCAGGGACCAGAGAAAGTTCTTGAAACATGCAAATCAGTCCGCGTGACATGGCATCAGCGGGCGACACTAGCTTTGCAGGGCTGCCATCAATATGAACAGCCCCAATGGTCGGTTGAATCACCCCTGATACCAGCTTCATCAGGGTCGATTTTCCCGCGCCATTTTCACCTAGGATCGCATGGATTTCTCCGCCAAAGCAGGAGAAATCCACCTCAGATAGTGCTTTAGTCGCGCCATAGATTTTCGAAACACCTGAAAGGTGCACGATAGCTGTGTCAGGTCGCGGCATAACGAATGGTCCACCTAAATGATCAGAGTCGCAAGGCCCCGGCGGCAAGATTTACCGCCGGGGAAGTGTTACAGTGAGTGGCGAGTGGGATGTTAGTTCAGGTGTCGTCGGCGCTTTGACCCAGCAGTTCTTCTGGTGTGAAGGCCGCGAAACAATCTGGGAAACCTGTGCCGGTGTTGAACGACTTTGGCAGGTCGGGGAAGTAATTCACCCCGGCTTCAAGATCGCCCGCCATGACTTGCGGGATTGGCAAAAACACCGTTTGTGGAAGCTCATTGCCCTGAAGCAAAGCAACGGCTGCTTCGAGTGCGATCGACGACATAGCAGGTGCCTGCGCCGCAGAAATGCCTGGGATATCAAGTTCGTCCATCAACATGCGCACACCGTTCTCACCGTCGACGCCCATCGGCACGATGGGGTGATTTGCGGCCTGCATTGCGTTGATCGTACCTGCAGATCCGTGCTGCGATACAACCGCATCAAACTGGCCATGTGTCGCAAGTGCGTCGGCGACGACTTTCTGACTTGTGCCTGTGTCCCAGTTGCCAACCACTTCGACGATCTCAAGGCCATCCACGTTTTCAAGCACGCTCATCATGCCAAGGCGGCGGTCCCGGTCAGTAGCGTTGCCGGGAAGACCATTCACCATCAGGATTTTGCTGGCTTTACCGCCAAGCTCATCCATAATCGTTTGCGCCTTGAGGCGCCCAAGCTCGAGCTGGCTTTCGTTGATCTGAACAACACGATCCGTGTCCAAGACGTTGTCAAACGGCACCAAAACTGTGCCAGCACGCTCTGCGCGGCGGATAACCGGTTCAAACGCGCTCGGGTTCACAGCGATGAATGTGATGGCGTCATAGCCGGCGGCGATAAAATTATCGATAGCGGCAATCTGGGCGGCACTGTCATTGCCGACAGAGACAACTGTGAACTCTTCGATGTTCGCCGCGTTTTCTGGCCGCGCTGCCCACGCCTTTGAGGCCTGAATAGCTGCAATACGCCAATCATTGCCGGCAAACCCGTTCACAAATGCTATTTTGTAGGGTCCATCTTTGGCGACACCCTGAATTGTGCTTGTGCCCGGCGCGGGAGCAAAACACTCTGCGCGGTGAGTTTCTGCCATCGCAGCCGTCGACGTTAGCGCGGCAAATGCCGTTCCCAAAAACAGCTTTTTCATTTGAAATCCTCCCAGATCATCCTTTTCGAAATATGTTTACGTAAACATATTGGACCTTCGGTACATGTTTACGTAAACATATGTCAAGAATTTCTTGAATTGCGTGATGCAATTATTGCGGGGCAGGCTTTCGATGAATAATAAAGTTACGCGTCCGACCATGGATGACGTCGCGGATAAAGCGGGTGTTAGCCAGATGACCGTCTCGCGTGTCATGAACGGCAAAGGCTATATTTCCAAAGAAGTCCGCGACCGCGTCAAATCTGCGGCTGAAGAAATAGGCTATGTCCAAAACCGGCTTGCACGGGGATTAAGGTCGGAAAAAACCCCCTTGATTGCGGTCGTGCTACCCACCTTGGGAAACTCTGTTTTCAACGATGTACTTAGGGGAATTACCGATGCACTGACCGACCAAGGATGCCGACCGGTCTTCGGCGTAACCGAATACTCGCTGCAAAAAGAAGACGCATTGGTGAGAGACCTTCTGTCCTGGCGGCCGTCGGGGATAATTCTAACCGGATTGGAACACTCTGACATCACGCGCAAAGCGATTGCAGCGGCTGGTGTCCGTGTTGCCGAAATCATGGATGTCGACGGCACGCCGATTTCGGTGGCGGTTGGCCTGTCGCAGACTGCGGCAGGTGTTGCTACGGCCAAACACATGCTGGCAAAGGGACATCGGCGTTTTGTCTATGTCGGCAGCCACAGTGGGCAGGATTTGCGGGCAGGCAAACGACTTGAAGGGTTCCGCCAGACCCTACGCGAGGCTGGCGCGTCGCTGCTATCACAGGACATCAGTGACAAACCATCGTCCATGATGGAAGGACGTCGGATGACGTCTGACATTCTGGCGCGATCGGTTAAACCCGATGCGATCTATTATTCCAATGATGACCTTGCGACGGGCGGCATCATGCATTGCCTGTCAGAGGGCATTCAGATGCCCGACGACATTGCGTTGGCTGGATTTAACGGTTTGCCCTTTCTGGATGCTCTTCCGATACGTTTGACGACCATCGAAACACCGCGCTACGAAATGGGCAGGCAAGCCGGAAAGTTTATTTCGCGACCAAGCGATGATGATTCTGAAAACAATGCGCGTGCAATCGATCTTGGCTTTAAATTGTTCGAAGGGCAGACATGCTAGTCTTGGTTCGGCGTTTGCATTCATCAGCGGCCGCTTTTCCGGTTGTCTGACTTTGTTTGATAGGCAGCTGTCGCAACAAAGCCTTTGCTTCACGCAAACGCGGCGAGAAAATCGGACTCAAACTTTGGGCTCAATGGCAATCACGGCTTTCAACATTTGACTGAAACACAATGGTTAAGCGCGCACCGTTTCAAACCACCAATGACAATCGGTTTCCGGCCATTCTGATCTCGGCTTGGACGCCCCAATCGAATGGTAGAAAGTCCTGTTCGATCCCATCGGCAAATATCACGCCGCCTTCGTTGATACGCGACAGCATCGACAGGTGCGCGTCACCGTTGATCTCACCCGCTGCAATTTCGCAGCCGCTGGTGCGACTTGGCCAAGGTTCGCGGGCAAAGAACGCAGCGCGGTTATCTTCTGGAGCAATTTCAAACGAGCGGTGAGTGGCGGTCATGATCGATTTGGCCCAGCCCGTCAGCCCGGTGCCAGTGGCAACGATCATCCCGCTCGAAGATTGAAACTCTTCTGCTCCGCCCGATTGCACAACATACCGAGCGGACTGGTGAGAACGATGACCGATGAATAGTTCATTCAAGGCCAACAATGACTGACCTTCGCCTACTTTGGCTTCCACCATCGCACGGGCTTGGATGTCGACATCGGCGTGCGCTGCTGATTTCAACAACCCCGGCAAACGATCCACGCCGTGGCGGGTCAACACGCCCTCGGATGAAGCCAGATCAGGGGATACCCCAATCACCGGCTGACCATCCAAATACTTGGCAATATTCGCAACAAGCCCGTCCTGACCGATAGGCACGATAATGTCCTCTGGGCTAAACAGAAAACGGTTCAAATCCTCGCGGACAACATGAACAAAGGACCAATTGGCAGGCACGGCTTCTTTGGCAACGCTCAGGGCGCGGGATTGCAATGCGTCCCGCACCTCCAATTCGGCGAGCTTCTGACCTCGGGTGGACAGAAAGAACTCGGCCTGTCCACGTGTCCCGTGCTTGGCCAAAAGGGCGGCATATTCTGTCTCTCTCGACACAAGCACGACACGCGGGTTCAGGCTACTCATCTTAGGTCTCCATCACTTGTGGGGCCATCAACGTTTTGGCCTGTTGGATGATCCCGGACAGCATGTCAGGACTGACAGTCAAGTTATCAATCTTCTCAAGCTTGCCCGCGAACTCTTGTGCGGCAAGGGCGAACATGACCGCAGGGGGAACCGATGCGATGGCGTCCATGCGGGCCTTTTCCATATCAGCGGCGGCCTGTTCGACCGCGCGGATACGCTTGGCTTCCGCTTCCGCGCCAACGATTTTAGCTGCGCTGTCAGCTTCAACCATGATGCGTTTTGCACCGGCTTTCGCTTCGGCCTCGGACCGTGCGTTTGCGTCTTCGCGCGCGATCAGATCTTTGCGGCGGGACGCCAGCTCAATCTGGTTTTGCAGCTCGTTTTCAGCAATCGCCCGTTCCTTATCCACAGCCAACGCACGACGTGAGAAAGTCGCCTCATCCGCCTTTTGCTGCAAGCTTTCAAAAGTTGGAGCCTGCAAGGCGCGGTACAGCTCTGAACTTGGGGACAAGGCAGAAACACGAATGCTCACCACCTCTAAGCCCATCGCATCCAAAGTTGGATCAGCCTCAAACCCCGCAGCAATCGTAGCTTGGATTGGGGACAACCCGGCCTCAAGCAAATCACGCACACCCTTGTCTTTCAGGTAAGCGTCCGCAAATTCACGGACCAGCCCAGTCAGAACCGACTTGATTTGTTCCTCTGGTTTGCCCAAGCGACCGCCTTTGTTGATGTCGATGCCAAAATCCACGCGAGACGCAATCTTATCGGCATCACCAACTCGCCAAATGACAGAGCCTTGGACAGCCAAATCCTGATAGTCAGACGATTGACCTTTGATCATGAAGATCAGTTCGCGATCGTTCATAGGGATTTCAGTCAAAGACGCGCCATTGGGATCAAACCAGAATGACAGACCCTTGCCGGATTTCTTGAGCGTCCCCTTGCGGAAATATTGAATGTGCTGCGACGCCTCTGCGCGCAACTGGTTGGCGAAAACGTAGCGTTTGATCTGTGCCATAGTCCTTACTCCTTCGACTTGACTTCAAATAGTTCGGCGGGGCGATATGCGCCGCCGGTCTCAAACTCACCTGTTGGGACGATTATTCCGCGATCCAGCAACTTGCGCCGAAAAGGGGGTTTCTTCAGGGGCTTGCCCAGTATGGCTTCATGGACTTCTTGAACTTCACGCAGAGTGAAACGGTCAGACAGCAAGGCAAAGCCAATGGATGAATAGTTCAGCTTACCGCGCAGCCGCTTGACTACATCGCCAAGGATGGCGGCGTGGTCAAAGGCAAGGGTCAAACGTGCACCATTCATCTGCGCAGCCGCTGGGCCGCCAATCTCGCCGTCCCAATCGATGATAACTTTTGCAAGATCGGCGTCGCACAACACTTCAGATGGGCAAAGTGCGAGATAAACGATGCTGACCACTCGGCCACGCGGGTCGCGCCCAAGCGCGCCGTAGGTGGCAAGCTGTTCAAAATGGATGGGCTTGATGCCAACCTTTTCGCTCAGCACACGTTCAACGCTGTCTTCTGGTGCCTCATCGATGTGAACGAAACCGCCGGGCATCGCCCAACCTGCTGTATTATCTTCAGGGCGATCCACCAGCAAAACGAACAAGTCGCCGTCAATCACAGTCATGATCGCGAGGTCCACTGCGACACTGGGCTTTGCGTAGGTATCAAGGTCAATCATATCTTATATCCAATTAGGTTATTACTTAATAAGATATAAGCTGTGTTCGCGTCAACCCTTGCATGAAAAAATCAGATATTTAATGGCCCCGGAGAAAAGCACCTCGCGTTATTCTGCGTTGCAGCCTTGGTCAGCTGGGGCTCGAACCTGCCGTTCGCTGCAGGCGGACCCGAAGTCCGGCATGGGCCGTACGAAGCACAATTTTCATCTATCATCATATAAAAATAACGGCATAGCAGGTCCTGAAAATCAGTTCTCTTCGGTCAAAGGTTGTTTTGAATTCGGCCAGCACGATGTGCAAAAATAAAGGTGTTGACACCTACTTGCAAATTTATGGTCCCAAATTCGCATTCTTATGGGTTCAAGACATGGTGGTGTTCGGTATCTAAAAACTGGTCTATAAAAGCATAACTCATTGTTATTTAATAATAAAATGTAGCACATCGGCAAACCTGTTTGCGCTCTGTGACACACTAATCTCGTTTTTCGACAAAGTAATTCCTGACATTTTTTTCGTTCAGGCACGAAAAAAGCCGCCCATCCCTAAGCGGCTTCGGATTTTGACCATTTTGCGCAATTGACGTTTGCGAGGCTTCCTCCGAGTCGCTCGCATTTCTTCAAGATACCGATCCCTTGCGACAGTTGTGTTGATGTTGCTCCAATCATGGCTGAGGAACGGATTCAACGCGTCATCACAATTCATGCGCTCATAGTAGGTCTCGGCGAAGTGCTCCAGAAAGAGGGTGTCGCTGTCGTGCTTCTGAGCAATGCCAGTGCCCGAAATGAAGATTTCGATTGCGATTCCGAAACGAACCGCCGACGCCTGCATCAGGATTTTAATGAACCCATTCTCGTCCAGTAGACCATCATCCTTCAGGCCCGTCTGCGCCAACAATTCCTTGATCAATTTCAGACCAGAGTGCAATCCTTCGGGATGGTCATAGGCAAGACTTCGATGGCCTCTGTCCGACGCAACAGTGCCTCATCTTGATTGATGATCGTTTTAGCTTCGGAGGTTCAGTTAATAATGATACAGACAGGCCATTGCTTGCTCTGCATGAAATTGCGGAACTGGCCAGTGAAGTTGTACTGATCATAGGGGAGTCCTTTCACTGCCCCGCGAAACCGCCAAGCGTAACCGTACTGCTGCGCGGAAGCCACGCTGCGTAAGTTCGGATGTCTCAATCAAAGAGCCAGATGTAATTTCTTCACCGAGCTTTGAGGAAACTTCTAAAAAGATTCCATCTGCTTCGGGATTCCAACCACGCCGAGCTAGCTAAAGTTTTTTAGGCGCATTCTCGGTAAATCGGATGAAACGCATAGTGGGATCCAACTGCGAAGGGGGTCGCGCTATCAACGCTACACTGGCTTGCGGCATTAGCGACCTCCGCCAAATATGCTGGCCTCCGCGATTTTTCATCGTATTTGACCGAAAACAAGACTTCAGCACCATCTGTTAGCAAAACGTGCGCATCAACTTTTGTGAAGGTAGGTTTCCCGTAACAATGATACAAACCGACCAGCCCTTTCTTTACATGAAATTCCGAATTCTTGCTGCGAAGTGCTTCATGCTCTCGCTTGTGAGGTAAGCTGGCCTAACCTGCTGGGTGAAGCCGTCGTAGAAGAACATCCCGTTAGCGGACATTCAACTGCAAGCGAGTTAAATCCGTCGCCACCGCGAAAGCGTTCATTGATACAGGGTGCAGCGTCTTTGCCTGAGCAGATGGTTGCACTGCGGACAAAGCGTTATTTCGCCGCATCTACGCCAATGACTACTCTAGCTGTTTTGTACGGAACTGGGTAACATTTTCTCCACCCTATGAGAAAGTCCAAATGACACACCTTCGCCCAGAGTTGATAGCAGACCGTCCGAATGAAAAGTTAGTGTCCGATCTGGAAGCTCTAGCACAAGAGATTATTCGTGACATTGATCGTGATCAGGACTGCACCTTGTTGTTGGAAAAGATCACCGGCCTCACCGGTCTTCATTATTTGGATGAAGAGTACTTCCGGTCTCTACATTCACATTCAAGTGTTCAAGTGTTCAAGTGTTCAAGAATTTGCCAACGTGGCTAGTTTGCCAAGCGCAAAACGAGTTAGCGACCTGACTCGTGAAGAGTTGGAGGAAATAGTTGAGCGGGCCATGAATGCGACGAACTGGGACGCTGCATACTACATGGAGCTCTTCGATAAGAACGTGCCGATGCCAAACGCTTCCAACCTGATTTTTCATCCACCAGAGGAGTACAGCGGCGATATTGCAGACTATAACCCTTCGCCCGAAGAGATTGTTGCATTGGCTATGGCTGAAAATAACGTAGTTCAATTTTAGCGCGAAAGCACCCATTTGTACAGTACACAGCATCAGTCACACTGGGCTCAAGGGAGACCTTCGCTGAAAAATGCACGGATGTCTGCTATGTCTCGGCTGGCTTGCACAGACCAGTCGGTTTTCATTGCGGATTGGTCTCGGATTGCTGCGGCCAAAGGTGATGGTTTCAATACGGTTCGGAACTATGACGATGGTCGCATTCCAATTGGGATGTTCCATTGTTACTTTCTTGGCCATGAAAAGGTCTATCATTTTGAGCTTCATGGTTCTTGCTGCCGCCTCAAGCGCTTGGGCCGAATGCAAGCTCGCGCAGACCAGCGCCCGTTTGGTGGTGACAGATGACATCATTGCTGATCCGAAAACCGGTCTGGAATGGCAAATGTGTTTGCATGGCCAGACGCTGGAAGACACAGGCTGCGTCGGTGTGGCCGCAGAAGTTCCTTGGTTGGAAGCGGATCAGTTGGCTAAAGAAACCGGATGGCGTCTGCCCAAATTAGAAGACTTAGAAACCGTTCTTGATGGCGAAGACGGCGGAGGCTTTTTCCCAAAACCATTCGCTTTGTGCCAATCGGGTCAAATTTGGACAGCATCGCCGGGATTTCCAGTCAATGATGTGGCCGCCGTGCTTGAACTGAACACAGGGCGTGTTTGGGGAACAGGCAAAGGGGTTGCGCGGTTCTCCGTCTTCGTGCGCGGTGAAATCGACATTGAATATTTTAGCGGCACACAACCCAAATTCTGACGCGCACGCTGCTCTGATACCGCGAAAGAGGTCCCCTATAATGCGTCAAATTTACCGGCGTGTCATGAAATTGGCGTTCACAACGCCCTTAAAACAACGCGGGAAAAATGGGTACGTGTCGGTGGCAAAGTAGGTATATGTCCCGTTGACCAGGCCGCCATTGCATTCATCAAGCGCCCCTGATCCTGCGCGATATTCGAAATCTTCCTCGAAGGTGCCATCATATGACCCAAACGGGGCTGTTGGACGTGTTCCTGATTTCAACGCCCAAGAGGAACTGGCCGACTTTGGGCTGTAATGAATCTCGAACCCGTCCGGCGCGTATCCAATCTTAGTGCCCGGTTGCGATGCCCGGTAGTCGGACGACACACCGTGATAATGGTATAGCCCAGAGCGATCTACATGCGCATTTTGATCATCCATCCCCAATCGACGCGGGGCGTGCATCGCCTGCTGACGCCATCCGCTTGAGGGATCTCGGCTAAAACCGCGCCGTCCGTCGGGATCATAATATCCCGCTGTGTAGGGGCGAAACGGCACACCAGTGAGTGACACGCCAACCGTCATCAACCCGTCTGTCACAGACCCCACACGTTGAGGCGCGCTTGGGAAGCAGAACTTCAAATTTTGGGACCGAAATGCGTTGGGGTTCGCGCGGTTCGGGAATTTGCCCATGTCGTGGTTTGGCGCACCGTTTGACGTGATGCATGTCAGTTTGCCAACTTGGCTTTGTTTCGAAACATTGTCGTGCGCCAATGCCGAGACAGGCAAGCCCGCCAAAATTAAGACGATTGAAATACGGCGTATCATGGAAATTCTCCGCAGAAGGGTTCCTTCTTAAAACGGGGCAAGACCGGCTTTCCGTCGCTTGAATTTTCTTTACCGGCGAAACCTTGCACAAAATCCGCATCGTGGTGTTTGGGTTATCATCTGCACAACGCCATAATGTGCGATTTATAACACGTGGTCGTCCTTGCGCGGCACGCCAAACAAGTTTCAAAATCAACCCCGCCAGTATCTATAAAACATTGATTTACATATAATAATTTAAAGCTCTATAAATTTGCACCCCCTCCAGCTCAGGTCCTTAGGTGTTGAACGCACGCATTTTCCTGTTGATAACTGTGCCCATCCACACCCAGAAGCTTGATCTCCGCGCTGTCATCTGGGACAGGCTCACCCAAGCAACATGCGATAGGCGGCCGATGTGGTCGCCTTTTCGGTTTTGACCCCACCTTTGGAGCAAACTTATGAGCATCACCCATCTGGTCACCCACTCTGGCGGCTTTCATGCTGATGAGCTTTTGTCATCCGTCGTGCTTACGCGATTGTTCCCTGAGGCCAAGCTTTTGCGGACCCGTGATCGGCACTCTTTGGTGCCTTCTGCGGGAAAAATCATCTACGATGTGGGCGGAAGTTTTGATGCGGACGCGCAGATATTTGACCACCACCAACGCCCAGGCCCTTTGCGGGAAGACGGCCAACCGTTCAGTTCTTTTGGGTTGATCTGGGCGCATTATGGGGTGGCTTATTTGCAAGCCATGGACGTTCCGGCGGATGACATTGAAGCCATTCACACCAAATTTGACACCAAGTTCGTCTTGCCAATTGACCTGCTGGACAACGGCGCAATAGAGCCATCTGTTGCAGGGCCGCTGTCGATCTTAACGCTGCCTTCATTGTTGGGAAGTCTGAAACCAGTGTTTGATAACACATCACCAACCGCTGATGACGACGCGTTTCTAACTGCGTTGCCGATTGCACGGGCTTTTGTCGAAGCGCAGATTCAGAACTTCGCGGCGAAGGCACGGGCGCAAAGCATTGTGGAAGAGGCAATCGAGAGCGCCGGAACCTCAGCCATTCTTGAACTACCCATGGGTATGCCGTTCCGGTCTGCATTGGATAAGGCAGAAGCGGATCACATCTTGTTTGTCGTCAATCCACGCGGTGATGATTGGACGCTGGGCGGTATCAAGCTTTCAAGCGATACCTTCGAACAACGCGCCGATCTGCCCGCAGCTTGGGCGGGTTTGACGGATGCGGATCTGGAAGAGGCTTGCGGCGTTAAAGGCGCGAAATTCTGTCACAACGCGCGTTTTATTGCGGTAGCGGACTCTCGTGAGGCGATCATGGAAATGGCCAATTTGGCGGCACAAGCTGCGCAGTCTGTTCTGGCCGAGTGATCAAAATGGCAGCGGTGATCTTCACACTTTGAACGGATCGCCTGACAATCTAAAATCAGTCAGCCGTTGGCAAAAGCCAAGCTACGCCGCCGCGCATTTGGGCGCATCAAATGCACCGACAAAAACACGGCTGTCATGGTTCTTATCCTGTGATGAGGTTGATCCATTTGGTTTGGCGCATCTCACGTTTGAGTGATTGCTCAAAATGAAGCATTGAGTGATCACTCAAACCTCCTTATCTGCGGCCCAACGCTGCAACCCAACCTAAGGAAACGCCAATGGCCACCTTCACCAAACACACCATCGAATCTGCTCCCGAGGCCTCCAAGCCGTATCTTGAGACCTCTTTCAAAAACAACGGCCGCATCCCCGGTCTGCACGGCATCATGGCCGACGCGCCCGGTCTCTTGGCGGTTTACAACTTTTCCCATCAACAGTTCATGGCCAGCAGCCTGACAGTCGAAGAGAAAACAGTGGTTTGGCAAACAATTAACGTTGAACAAGACTGCCACTATTGCGTTCCCGCGCATACAGGCATCGCCAAGATGATGAAGGTGGACGACGCGATCACGGAAGCCCTGCGCAACGAAACACCCCTGCCGACAGCCAAACTAGAAGCCCTGCGGGACTTCACGCTTTTGGTTATCCGCAACCGTGGATTTGTGGACGACGCTGACACACAAGCCTTTTTGGCTGCCGGGTTTACCACGACAAACATTCTGGAAGTCATCTTGGGTGCTGCGCAGAAACTGATGTCGAACTACACAAATCACTTTGCGAAGACGCCTGTTGACGAAGTGTTTCAAAAGTTCGCTTGGGAAAGAACCGCCCAAGCCGCCGAGTAAGTCGCAATGTGGGGCAGAGGACCTTCTGCCCCACAACGCCCGAAACACCCATTGCCGAGACATTTTGCAAACCCTTGAGCGTTTCGAAGAAACAGACACGACACACGTGCATTTTGCAAATAACCACCTCTAGATGGACGACAACTGCGCTCACTAATATGTGCAACTTGTGATCAACATGGTCGCACGGCCGACCGACGAAAAGGAAAACCCTATGACAGAGCCTCTCCGCATCGACATTGTGTCGGACGTCATGTGCCCATGGTGCATCATCGGATATCGCCAGTTGGCGCAAGCGCTTGAGGCGACAGGGACGCCGCATGACATTCATTGGCACCCCTTTGAGCTAAACCCGGAAATGCCCGCCGAAGGGCAAAACGTCCGTGAGCACATCATGGAAAAATACGGCTCCACGCCCGAAGAATCCGACAAGAGCAGAGCCAACATGACCGCATTGGGCACAGATTTGGGGTTTGATTTCCAATTCACCGAAGATAAGCGCATGCACAACACATTCAACACCCACCAATTGCTCAGCTGGGCTGATGAACATGGGCGCAAGCACGACCTGAAGATGGCATTGTTTACAGCGCATTTCACTCAAGGGCGTGACCTGTCTGATATCGCGGTTTTGGCCGACGTGGCCGGGGAAATTGGCTTGGACCAAACCGAGGCATTGGAGGTTCTCAAAGATCAACGTTTCGCGTCCGACGTGCGCCAAACCGAGAACTTTTGGATTCAACAAGGAATTCGGGGCGTTCCAGCGGTGGTTTTTGACCGCCAGCACCTTGTCACAGGCGCGCAAGGCGTCGACAATTACACCAACATCCTTGGCCAACTGACTACCGCCACATAACACAGGACACCGCTTAGACCATGCCACGTTCCGCGCCATATGATCGTGACGCCGCCCTTGATGCGGCGATGGCGCTGTTCTGGCAGAAGGGGTTTCATGCCACATCTCTGAAGGACCTAGAGGTGACATTGACTATGAAACCCGGCAGCATCTATGCGGCGTTCACCAGCAAAGAGAACCTATACCTTCTTGCTTTGGAACGGTATTTTGAAAAATCGCGCAAAGGGTTCCGTGAACAAGTGGCGCGCGCAGACACGTCGCTGGGCGCTATGGCCAATCACTTTCGCGCCTATGCGCAGATGGCCCCAAATGACGCGTCGCGCAAAGCCTGCATGTTGACCAAAACCTTGGTCGACACGCGCACAACCGACCCGGCGATTGCAGCAACCACGCGCGATTATCTAAGTGCCATGCAAACCGAATTTGCCGCCGTTTTTACCGCCGCTCAAAACGCAGGCGAGATGGCGAAAGACGCAGACCCCGCGCGTCTGGCCCGCCGCTTTCAAGCCAACATCACAGCGTTGCGTTTAGCGGTTCACCAAGGGCTTGAAGCAAACGATTTCACCCAACTGGCCGAAGACATGGCCGCGGAAATTGAGACATTGCGTGTGAAAACAACTGTATGATTAATCGCCAGAACCAACTGCCCTCTTCTCTCGCGCGCCATCATGGATAGCGCCCCCCAAACGCACAAAGCACGTAAGATACATCCCGCTTGGGGTGTCGCCTTCGCTGGCGCTGTTGCGATCTTTTGCGGACTAGGTTTGGGGCGTTTCGCCTTTGGGATGATGTTGCCATCCATGTCGATCTCATTGGGATTAGACTATGATCAAGGCGGCCTCTTGGGTTTTGCCAACATGCTTGGCTACCTGTTCTCTGTCCTGATCATGCCGTTTGTGTTGCGCCGACTTGGCACCCGTTTGACCGCTTCCTTCAGTTTGGTCCTGATGGCCCTGTCCATGTTCGGCATGGCTCTAAGCGAGAACTTCTTGGTTTTATGTTCATTTTACTTATTCACCGGTCTTGGCAGCGGCGGTGTCGTGTTACCAACAATGAGCGTCATGTCGCAATGGTTTGCCCCGTCACATCGCGGGTTGGCGTCGGGGATTGCTATGTCTGGGCCGGGATTTGGGATCATCCTAAGCGGGTTCGTGGTGCCAAAACTAATACCATTTGCGGGGCTTCATTCATGGCAAAGCGGATGGCTGATCTTTGGCGCAATCACAGCGGCCGTATCGCTGCTGGCTTACGCGTTTATCCGCAATCATCCGCGTGATCTTGGGTTTGATGCGTTTGGCAAGACACCCGGCACGCTTACGGAACACGTCCCCACCTTTACCCCGCGCGCACGGGTAAAACTGCTTGCTCATTTGGGGATCGTCTTTGGCATCTACGGCGCGACCTACATGCTTTATGTCACTTTCATCGTCACCAGCATGGTCGACAGCTATGGCATGAGCCAACAAGATGCAGGTTGGTTATGGGCGATCTTTGGGCTGTTGAGCATCTTTTCAGGTGTGGTCTTCGGGTCAATCTCTGACAAAATTGGGCGGCGCATGGGCATGGCGGTGGCGTTTTCGGTACTGGCCACGTCCTATTTGCTTGTCGGATTTAGCAGCTCGATCATGGCATTGTACCTGTCCATCTTCTTGTTCGGGATCGCCGCTTGGAGCATCCCTGTCATCATGGCCGCCTCGTGTGGGGATTTCTTCGGCCCAGCTGCCGCCGCGAGCGCATTGGCGATTTTGATGATGGTCTTTTCTGTTGGGCAAGGCACAGGTCCGGTCATCGCTGGTTTTGTTGCCGAACGCAGCGGGACGTTTAGCGCCAGTTACGCCAGCGCCGGGATCGCAGCCCTTATCGCGGTTGCCTTGGCCTTCTTATTGCGCCCGCCGCAGACCACAGACTAAAACGCAACCTAATCGACCAACGCACTGCTTTGAGATGTAATTTCAGAACCCAAAGCGAAACGCTTTGTGCCCGGCGCGTTACTGTGATCTGATCTCTTTTGTTCAAGGTATGACGGCCATTGAGATTAACGGAGTTGGTCGAATTGACGCCACAGGCTTTGGGTTAGGACAGCGAAACACAGCGTCATGTCCGATTTGGGCCGGGCCAACGTCTTCTTGCAAGCGAACGGGGAACCAACGTGATCATCATCAAAGCCGAAAGCGCTGCCATCGTCTCCCAAGTTCTTGTGGACGTGGGGGATCAGGTGACGGCTGGCACGAGCTTAATCCTGACCGAATTGATGAAGATGCATCACGAAATCCGTGCCTCGCAAAGCGCTGTGGTGACAGCAATTCATGTCAAGCAAGGCGATGAATTGCGCGGCGGCGAAGCACTGGTGACCCTTGAACCCGCCGAAGTCGACGCCGTCCCAGACCAAGACACATCAGACGCGCGTTCTGATCTGTCAGAATTTGAAGCGCGCATGGCATTGCTATCTGACGACGCACGACCAGAGGCCGTCGCCAAACGGCACGAACAAGGATTTCGTACCGCGCGCGAGAACATAATCGACCTATTTGATGAAGGATCCTTCACAGAATACGGCGCGCTCGCAATCGCCGCCCAGCGCACAGAGCGGCCCCTGCCCGACCTGCAAGCCCGCACCCAAGGCGACGGCATATTATGTGGTGTCGGAACCGTTGGCGGACGCGCCGTTGCGGCGATGGCCGTGGACTACATGGTGATGGCCGGGACACAAGGCTACAATCATCACCGCAAAATGGATCGATTGATTGAAGTAGCACGGCGTGACGCCTTACCGATCGTGCTTTTTGCCGAAGGCGGTGGCGGGCGCCCCAACGATTATGACGTTGCACATGTCATGGCTGCGTGGCTCAACGTGGCTTCCTTTCGGCATTTTGCAGCGCATAAGGGGCCAAAGATTGGTATTGTGGCCGGGTATTGTTTTGCCGGCAACGCCGCCCTTTTTGGCGTGTGCGATGTGCGGATTGCCACGCAGAACAGCTGGATCGGCATGGGTGGTCCGGCAATGATTGAAGGCGGTGGGCTTGGCGTTGTTCGGCCCAAGGATATCGGCCCAAGCGACGTGCAAGTAAAGAACGGCGTTATCGATCTGTTGACCAAAGACGAAAGCGAAGCAGTTGCCGCCACAAAAACCTTGCTGGCGCTTCAAACACCAACTGAGGACGTAGATACACCAACAGAGACGCTGCAATCCATCGTTCCAGTGGATCGCACACGCGCCTATGACATGCGCGACGCGGTGCAGGCCATGGTTGATCCCGGTAGCTTCCTTGAACTGCGTCGCGGTTTTGGGGTCGGTATGATCGCGGGGTTTGCACGGATCAAAGGACGGGCTGTTGGATTGTTGGCCAACAACCCGCTACATTTAGGCGGCGCCATTGATGCCGCCGCCGGGGACAAAGGCGCGCGCTTCTTGCAACTGTGCGATGCGTGGGGCGTTTCGATGGTCACCCTTTGCGACACCCCCGGATTTATGGTCGGCCCCGATGTCGAAGAAACTGGGCAAGTCGCGCATATTTCGCGTTTGTTTCTCGCCGGGGCGCATTTTGGGCAACCCCTTGTGACAGTCATTTTGCGCAAAGCATATGGTTTAGGTGCAATGGCCATGGCTGGCGGAGGGTTTGACCGCCCGCATTACTGCTGCGCGTGGCCCACTGGGGAAGTGGGTGCGATGGGCCTTGAGGGGGCTGTCAAGTTAGGTCATCGCGATCATCTTGCGGCCATCAAAGACCCCGTTGAACAGGAACGCGAATACACACGCTTGGTCGCGCAACTCTATGAACGTGGAAAAGCACTTAATGCGGCCAGCTTGTTGGAATTTGATGCAGTTATCGACCCTGCCGCCACCCGCGAAGAAATAGATCGCGCCTTGGCGTCTGCAGGACCGGGGGCACCGGGGCCACGCTATCCAGATGCTTGGTAGGTTTTGTGCGGTCGGCGCGTCCTTGAACTGTCGGGCAACCGCACCAATTACACGACCTTTAGCGGTCCCCTCCCCGTCGACAGACGCCCAATGATCCAGCCTTGCGATCCTTTAGATTGCAAACGGATCAAAGCGGCTTTTGCAGCGTCTTGCGGTAACGCGGCCAGCAGCCCTCCGGCGGTTTGGGGATCATGCAACAGCGGATCAGCGATACCTTCAGTGGGCGTATCTGCAATGTTGTCTTGCAACAAGGATGACCGCACCCCGCGTTCTGAAAGCTCGCGCGCGCCTTCATAGACAGGAACCTTGTCGCGCCAGATTTCGCCCCGCAGATGGGACACGGAACAGATCGCTTGAACATGCCCAGCAAGGCCAAAGCCCGTTACATCCGTCATTGCATGCGCTTTGTTTAGCACAGCCGCGGCGATATCTTGGGTTCGTTCGAGTGTCGCCAACATGTTTGCGACGATGCGCCCAGACGCTTGTCCTGCCATATGCGCGGCCAATATGACGCCCGTGCCAATGGGCCGCGTCAGCAACAACACGTCCCCGTCTTTGGCCCCAGATTGGGCAATCGGCATCTGCACCCGCGTCCCCGTCACGGTGAACCCGATTGTCATTTCCGCGCCCATGCTCGTATGGCCACCAACCACGCTTGCCCCTACTTGGCCAAACACCGCCTGCGCGGTCTCGCTGATTTCACGCAAGGTTCGTTCCTGCAAAGGCGGCGACATGCGCGGTAAGATAATGCTCGTTAGCGCCGTTTGAGGGCTCGCCCCCATCGCCCAAATATCGCCCAAAGCGTGCATTGCAGCGATGCGTGTCATTTGCACCGGATCATCCACGAAAGCGCGCAAATGATCCGTGCTTAACACCTGAAAGCCGCCATCGGGCCGACGCAAGATTGCGGCATCATCGCCGTGGCCTGCAACAACATCTGGATGCAGCTCACCCTGATTTGGTGTGATCCCTTGTTCCAATGCGGCCCTGCCGACTTTGGCACCACAGCCGCCGCACAGCGGATCCGCTTGCGCATCATCACGCACACCCAAAGCGACCTCGCGCGGTAACGCGGGCGGCTTCATATGTGGTAGGTGTTCCAGCCTATCCATAAATGCGCGGTCAATCCGGTCTTTCCAACGCCACAAGATTGGGGCCGCAAACGCGAAGCCCTTCTTATCTGCCATCGCCGACTTCCCACCCAAAGAGATCAGCTTGAGGTAAGATTTTTGTGGTCGAAACGTTTTCAGCGGTGCCCCGGCAAGAGACGCGCGCAGATTGTTGTAAAGAACAGGTGCCGCGCGCACCGCAAAAACACCGGCTTTGGGGCGCGGGGCAAACGGCATATGCGCACAATCCCCAACCGCAAACAAGTTTGCTTCCCCTTTGACCCGCAAGTTGGGGTCAATTTCGATGAAACCTTGATGCAATGGCAGGTCTGTCTGCCCGATCCAAGCGTGCGGGAACGCACCTGCCGCCCCAACACACAAAGCCGCATCAATCGCAGGATGATCGGCCAGTCTTACTTGGCTTTTTGTGATCTCAAGGACCTTTGCATTTGGCAAGACTGACACGCCCAAATCCGTCATCGCCTGCAACAATTTCAAACGCGCGGGCGCGGCCACACCTGAAATTTCCGGCCCCGCTTCAAGGACAGTCACACTTGGCGCAGCCCCTTTCTCACGCAAGGAAAACGCCATGGCCATTGCCAGTTCACAGCCAGCGACGCCGCCACCGATGACGGCGATTGTTGGTGACGTCGTGCCTTTGCCAACAGCGTCCCGAAATGCGCGCCATGTATGTGCATAGATGTCGAGCGGCTTGGCCCCAACGGCATGCTCTGCAAAACCCGGAATATCCATGCGCGCCGTGATGCCAACATCAATAGAGGCCGTATCATAGGCAACCGGCTCTCGTCCTTCGACATGGATCAAACGTGCCTCGCGATCGATCCCAATTGCATGGCTTAAGATCAACCGAGCCCCCGCAAACCGCGTCAGCCGCATCAGGTCGATTTCAAGTGTGTCGCGGCTATAATGGCCCGCAATATGGCCCGGCAACATGCCTGTGTAGGGGGCCGTGGGACCGGGATTGATGACCGTTAAACGTGCGCCGGGCAGCGGGGACATTCCCCATTTGCGCAACACCAAAGCATGCGCGTGACCACCACCAACAAACACCAGATCACGGGTCAAAGGCACTTGGTTCAACATGAAACGAATGTTTCTATTTTAAATGCAAATATCATGGAGCGTATTTGCCTGTGATGCAGACGATATCCAAGCCCCATCGCGCATCTGTGATTTGGGCCAAGCGCGAACGCTCAGCCCAGAAACTTTGGTCGTCTAATTATCAGTCAACGCAGATATGACTTGCTCGACAGCTTTTGCGGCTTTTGCCCGCATTTCATCATCAGTCGCATCCTGAATTGGGTGCGGCACTAGTACAAATCGCGCATCATTCATGCCAAGTGCACGACGTTGTGCTTCGGCTGCTTCGCCAAACCCGCTTGAGGCAATTGACACTGTTGGGAGTCCCTGGATTTCAAACCAGACTGTGTCGTGCATACTGCACGTCGTACAGGACCCTCAGTCAGCCAACGCTTCGATCACGAAATCGCAATTCTCGCGAATTTCATGACGCAGCGCATCTGGACACGGTTTCGCGAAAGTTGGCTTCAAATACCGCTGAACTGCCACGCCAGGGGCCTTTTGAGCCAACAAGCTTTCCAGCTCATCCAAAAGGATATTGCCGCGCGGTTTGCTGATATCCAAAAGACCAATCACGCCCGTTAAGCTACCGCTACGTTGCGATATCTGTCGCTCAACGGGAACGCGTTCGTCTGTAGGATCGAGAATTGTTGTCATATTATCCCTCCTGTGAATACCAAGCTAGCCTAGGTCGATCTTTTTGGAAACAGATGCTGATCCAACCGCACCCGTGGCCCATCCGTGAAACGCGGACGAGAACTTTCCTGCATCCGAACCTGCCACAAGAATGTGAATGAAGTCCGTACTTGCGAACTTGGCGACCGATCCCGCCATCGCCTCAGGCCCCAATTTGTCCGCCATATCCTGCGATATGCCAGCGCCGCAGTTTTCATCAATCAACATCTCTGAGAGCGGCCGGGTTGTGACCTCCTGAATGCGTTGTCGCAACCTGTCTTTGGAATAATCCCCCTCGCGCATCAGCGTGTCGATATGCTCCGGGCACACCACCAAAAGCGCGTCGATGGACAAGTTCCGAAGCTTGGGTAGAAACACACCTTCAAGTCCAAGGCCCAAAGACCCCGCGATCTGATCCGGCGCACGCGAGGTTTGATCGACGATGTGAACCGGCCCACCCGTCATTGCAAAGACTGTGACCACAGAATCTTCTGGCGCAAAGCCACGTTCCACATGAAGCGGATCCCACGGGGAGCGCTCTTCCCATTCCGCAAAACACATGGTGAACTTCATTGGATTGCCAAGCGTCGAACGCTCGACCCCACCCGTCGACGCGCCGCCAACATTGCGCACCACCAACCGGAGCGCACGACCAATCGTTGCATTCGCCCGGTTGCCAGCCCCCAAAGCGCCAAGCTTCATATTCATATCAATTTTTTCACGGATCGGGCCGTTGATGACCATAACAGGTGCGGCACCCATCGTGGTCGCGGTGACGCCGTGGATGTTGAATTCATCTGTGCACACGGCCTCAACGGCGGCGATGACAACAGGAAGGTATTCCGGTTTACACCCAGCCATCACAGCGTTGATTGCAATCTTCTCGACCGTGGCCTCTCCCATATTTGGGGCGACCGTCGCAACAACGTCTTGAGGATCGCGGTGCGTACCGCCGAGCATGCGCATTACCCGTTCTGGTGTCGGTGGGACCAGTGGCAAGCCGTCGGAAAAACCCTGATCGAACATAAATTCCGCAACATCGTCACCACTTGCAACGTCGATGCGACGTGCTCTGATCGGACTGCCTTCAGCCTGAGCGTGCAATTTGTCAAAAATGTCCGGATCAAGGTGCTTGGAGCCACAACCAGGGCGCCATTCTGGAAGGCTCGCCCACTCAATCTGCACTGTTGGCAACCCTGTTTGCGCCGCCAAATCGGTTGCAAGCGCTTCCCAATCTGCGCGGATGAAGCCCTCAAATTGTGATTGCACGTCACCAGCTTGGTTGATCCAAAACACGGACGGCACACTTTCAATGTCCCATTCATACGCAGTCATGCACGATCCATCATCAAGCACGGGCATCGTTAAATCATGACGTTTGGCATATGTGGCGTTGGCGTCTCCTGATTGGGCGACAAGTAGGACTTCGACCTTATCACCGTAGGCTTTGTGCAACGCTTCCAAGACGGGCCCAGCCGTGTTGCAAGTCTCGCAATCTTCTTTGACAAAGCAAACCAAACTTGCCCCCTGCACCGGAAAACTGTGAGAATCTCCCGCCAGATCACTCAATGAAAACTTAGGCTTAACGTCGCTCATCTTTGCCCCTTTATGTGGCCGGGTAAATTACACGCACGATCTAGCCTGCGCAGGCTTTGGCGGAGGTGGATGGGAATCGAACCCACCACACGCCGTTTCGACGCGTCCGTGGTTTTGAAGACCAGGGAAGCCACCAGACTCCAGTCACCTCCGAATAGGTTCAGCCTAGCAAGCTCAGTTGGTCGGGGAAACCAAATTCGGATCAACCATCTGGCGCGCATTCCCGGTTCGAACCGTCACGCCATTCGCGTCAAGATGCTCCAGCACAGGAACGATAACCCTTCGACTTGTGGCAAGGGCCGTGCGGGCATCCGAAGTTGTGAAGTCTTGTGGCGACGGAAAACATGTGGCGAGCGAAATTGCCGCGCTGCGCAACGCATCTTTATGGAACACCAAAGTTTGCTTCAGGGAGACATTTCGAACAGAAACCAAGCGTTCCAAATCCACCAACAGCGCGAACAGGTCCTTATCATGTTGGCCTTGCGCGAAGCTCTCTATCGACGGTGGGGCCAACCCGCTTTGCCGCCACGCATGTTCGATCTCGTCCAAACGAGCCAGTTGATCGGCGTTTAACGTCGCAATCGGATCATGCGTATCGAGGGCCAGTTTATTATCGTGCCGGCGAATATCCTCACTTTCGATCAGTTCAGCTTCCACAAAACGCTGTAGATCAAGTGATATTTTTGGGTCAGCAATCGCCTGACGATCCGCCATCGCGCACAATGGGTTTTCTATATGAAACGCTGCAAGTGCAGCCAGCAGTTTGGCCTTACAAGTTTCGATATTCGCACGCGCACAGACCAAATTGGCCGTGATGAATTGGAAACCGTCCCCAAGCGTATCGCGCACGCTGTCCAAGTGAGTGCGTGACAGACGCGCGATGTCATCCACGTTAGCAACACCACCCATTGTTTGGCACAAGGCTTGCGCGATACGTCCCATGTCGCAGGACTGGGCCGCCTCCAACACACGCAAACGCCCTTTGTCGCCTGACCGGGCTGGGCGCGCTTGCGGGTCAAGAAAAATAGCGCCGCCAAGTGTCTCAGCAGGGGACAAACACCTTAAGATCGCACGCTGTCCGGCGAAACCCATGACAGGCTTTTTGAACCGCAATTGCGCGAAACCCGTTTTCCCGGGCGCGACCCGCCCACCCCCAAATAGGCGAACGCTTGCGACCTCGCTGGTCGTGCCAAACAAGACACGCACGTCTTCCATGTGTTTTAAAGCTCGTGTCGCATTGGGCTGCACATCCAACGTCACATCGATCGTTTCTGACGGCAAATCAGAACTGCCAACGCACAGTACAGAACTGCGCGAAACATCATCAACTGCGAGACCGCGCAAGTTCACCGCGATGCGTTCACCCGCGTGTATGTGGTCACGTTGCAAGCCGCGACTTTGTAGACCGCGTATCGTCGTTTTACGTGCCTGTGGCTGCACCACAACCGGGTCACCCACATGCAGGCTCCGCCCAAGCAACGTCCCGGTGACAATCGTCCCATGCCCCGGCGCAGAAAACACACGATCAATCGGCAAGAAGCTTTGCAACGGGGTTCGTGTGTCTGTGGCCTTTGACAAGACGTTTTGCAAAGCCGTGTGCACGCTTTCAAGCCCCTCCCCGGTTAGCGCAGAACACATAATTATTGGGACGTCGCTAAACTGCGTGTGTGATAAGTCCGCGCGAAGTTCTGACAATCGCGTCGCATGATCTGACGGGGCGAGCAGGTCACATTTCGTCACGACGATCACACCGTTCTCGATCCCCAACAACTGAGCAATGTTCAGATGCTCCAGCGTTTGCGCCCCGATCCCCTCAACGGCGGAAACAACGATCAGTGCGGCACTTGCCCCTGTCGCCCCCGAGATCATGGCTTGGATAAAGTCCTCGTGCCCGGGCGCGTCGATGAAGTCGATGATGCCAACAGGATATGAGTGATGCGCGAAACCCGGCGCAATGGACAAGCCACGCGCTTTTTCTTCTGGCAAACGGTCGGTTTCGATCCCAGACAAGGCGCGTACCAATGATGTTTTGCCATGATCCACATGCCCGATCACCACAACGCAACAGGTCTTCATTGTTCTGATATCAGCTGCACCGCGTTGACAATCTGGGGCAATTCCGCGTCCCGCACAGTGCGCATATCCAGTAAAATCTGCCCCTGTTCGATCCGCCCAACCACTGGGGGGGCGCATTTGCGCAATGCTGTACTCAACGCATCGGCAGATAGGTTCGGCACAGAAACAGACACCGCATAACTGGCCAAGTCTTGTTCGGGAAGTGACCCGCCACCGACAAAAGCCGCGCTTTCTTGAACCGACACATCCTTTATCCCGACCTGCAAGAAAGCATCGACCAACGCTTTGGCGCGGTTGTGAACATCGTCGACAGGTTCGGACAGCATGTGCAGCACCGGCACAGCGGATATCGGGTCAAACGGCGCCCGGTAAAGCCGCAAAGTTGCTTCAAGTGCTGCCAAAGACAGCTTGTCGATACGCACCGCCCGCATCAGCGGATGGGATTTCAGGCTGGCAACAACATCGCGCCGCCCCGCAATGATACCCGCCTGCGGACCGCCCAAAAGCTTATCGCCGGAAAACATTACCAAATCGACGCCAGCCTTGAGGATGTCGCCAACAACGGGTTCATCGACAAGGCCATATGGCGACAGGTCGATCAGAACCCCGCTGCCAAGGTCCTCCATCAAAATGACGCCTTTGTCTTTTGCCAACCGCGCAAGGTCCTTGCGATCAGGCGATGAGGTAAACCCGACAATTTTGAAGTTACTGGTATGACTTTTGAGCAAAACCGCCGTGTCATCATCGATAGCGGCCTCATAATCACTGAGCCGCGTTTTGTTGGTTGCGCCCACTTCGCGCAGCGTCGCCCCACTTTGGGCGATGACATCGGGCAACCGAAAAGAGCCACCAATTTCGATCAACTCTCCACGCGATGCAACCACGCTGCGCCCTGTTGCGGTGGCCATCAAACTTAATAGCACCGCCGCCGCACAGTTGTTCACCACCACAGCCGCTTCGGCCCCGGTCAGCTCGCAAATCAAGGTTTCCACATGTGTATGGCGCGACCCGCGCTTGCCCGTTGCCAGGTCAAGTTCGAGATTTGATGACGTCTCCCCCGCGGTTTGCACCGCTCGGATCGCTTCGGGTGCCATCCGGGCACGGCCCAAATTCGTGTGGATTATGATGCCGGTCGCATTGATCACGGACCTTAACGACGGCGCGCGCGCAGCTTTGATTGCCCCAGCCACCTTGGTCGCAAAATCTGGGTGGGAAAAGTCAGGCAAGACTGCGTCGTTGTCCGCCAAAAGGTCTTTGCGCAAGCTTGCCGTCATCTCGCGAAGCGCTGTTACCGTTTCCGTGTGGCTGTAGCGGTCTTTGACCTCTGCGATAGAGGGCAGTGTTAACAAGGACTGTATTTGCGGCAAGTCTGAGGGACGATTAGACATATGAATTCCAGCGGCTTCTGAGGGCCGAGTGTACGCGCTCAAAGAGCAAAGCCCAATATCGCATGGCGCGTCGCGTTCTCTTTCCGTCAGGTCCCACCGTTTGTTCGTTTCAGGGCTTCGGCCAAGGCTGAGCCCAAAGCACTTTGATCGTTGCTCGCGGCGGGTTTAGCTTTCATGGTTTTTTGAACCCGTGATGGCTTTGATTTTTGCTGATCACGTCCGCGAGGTGCCGCAGATGTGTCGTTATCCTTGCGCATTGTCAGGCCAATGCGTTTGCGCGGCACATCAACTTCGGTCACCCGCACGCGCACAACATCGCCCGCTTTCACAATTTCATGCGGGTCTTTCACAAATCGATCTGCAAGCTGACTAACATGCACCAAACCGTCCTGATGCACGCCAATGTCAACAAACGCGCCAAAAGCCGCAACATTGGTCACAGTACCTTCTAACGACATGCCCGATTTGAGATCGGTGATACTGTCGACGCCTTCCGCAAAGGTCGCAGTTTTGAACGTTGGACGTGGGTCACGTCCCGGCTTTTCCAGTTCTGTCAGGATATCCCGCACAGTGGGCAGGCCGAAGCTGTCATCAACGAACTGCTCGGCGCTTACGCCCGCAAGGGCGCTGCTTTGTCCCATAATTGCGCGGATATCACGGCCACAAGCCTGGACAATCTTGCGCGCCACACCGTAGGCTTCGGGGTGCACAGATGAGGCATCAAGTGGTTCATCGCCATCTGTGATCCGCAAGAAACCAGCGCTTTGCTGATAGGCTTTTGGCCCCAACCCGGCCACCTTAAGCAAGCTTTTCCGGCTGGCAAAAGGTCCGTTTGCATCGCGGTGCGCAACGATAGCTTGCGCCAAAGATGGTCCCAAACCCGCGATATGTGACAAAAGCGGTGCAGACGCCATATTCAGATCGACACCAACAGCGTTCACAGCATCCTCGACCACGACAGCAAGCGATTGCGTCAAACGGCGTTGATCCACGTCATGTTGATATTGCCCGACACCGATGGCTTGTGGTTCGATCTTGACCAACTCAGCCAGCGGATCTTGCAAGCGGCGCGCAATAGAGACCGCACCGCGCAACGACACGTCGATATCGGGGAATTCCAAGGATGCCAATTCAGATGCGGAATAGACCGAAGCGCCCGCCTCGGAGACAATGACGGGTGTCGGCCGTGGGCCATCTGCGGGCAAACGTTTGATCACATCTGCAACCAAACGCTCAGATTCACGGCTTGCCGTCCCGTTGCCAATTGCGATCAAAGCAATGCCATGCCGTTTGATCATTTGGATCAGGGTTTCTTCTGCGCCGCGTACATCTTTGCGCGGTTCAAAAGGATAGATCGTTGCCGTGTCGAGCAGTTTCCCGGTTTCATCAACGACCGCAATCTTGCAGCCAGTTCGAATTCCCGGATCAAGCCCCAACGTTGCACGTGCGCCCGCCGGGGCAGCCAACAACAAGTCGCGTAAGTTGCGCGCAAAAACATCGATTGCCGAAGCATGCGCCCGTCTGCGCAAATCCGCCATAAGGTCCATAAACATCGTCAGGCTAAGTTTTACGTTCCAAACCCAAGTTGCCGCGTCCCGCAGCCATAGATCGCCTTTTGCCTCGCCCGAGGTTCCGATTTCGGATGCGATGATGCCAATAACGCGGGGCAAACCAAGTTCTGGATCAGGGGCAATATTAATGGTCACGATTTCTTCTTTAGCGGCACGTAGAATGGCCAAAGCCCGGTGCGACGGGATCGCGGCCCACTTTTCGCTGTGGTCGAAATAGTCCGAAAACTTCGCCCCAACAGCTTCTTTTCCAGTGCTCACACGGGCAGTGATCAGAGCTTCTTGTTGCATGACCTCACGCAGGCGCCCCAGCAAGGCGGCGTTCTCGCCCAGCTCTTCACCCAAGATGTCGCGTGCGCCGTTCAGTGCATCTTTTGGCGTTGCAACCGCCTCGCAGATGTAGGCTTGCGCCAGTTCCACCGGATCCGCTGCACGATCCGCAAGGATGCCCCGCAGCAATGGTTCAAGGCCGTTTTCACGAGCAATCATCGCCTTTGTGCGCCGCTTTGGTTTGAACGGCAAATAAAGGTCTTCGAGCACCGCTTTGGTATCCGCCATTCCGATATCGCGGGCCAACGCGTCGGTCAGTTTGTCTTGCGATTTGATCTCAGCAAGGATGCTGGCGCGGCGTTTTTCCAGATCGCGCAAGTATTCCAACCGTTCCGCCAAACGGCGCAACTGCGTGTCATCCAAGCCACCCGTTGCTTCTTTGCGATACCGCGCGACAAAGGGAACCGTGTCACCACCATCAAGCAAAGCAACCGTTGCAGTAACCTGCTCTGGGCGCGCGCCGATATCGTCAGCGATATTTCGGGAAATGCGATCTGCGACGGCGGTCATAGCTGGCTCCTTCAGATGGTCGGAGGGCCGTGATAGCGCTGCATGCAAAGGTCGCCAAGCCCTCGTTCGCGATAAATGTCGACTGGCGGCAGCTTAGAAGGCTTCAACCTCGGGAACTGTCCCATGACGCGCAATAAATGTGGGGGAGCCAACTTCGCCCGAATTCGGGTCTTCGACCACCATATAGGCATCTGCCCCAACGCAAGTTTCAGCCCGGCATTCACGATCTGCCCGGCTTTGTGCATCTGCGGCTGTAGTGTATTGGAACTGCTTGCCGATCTCCAAGGAGACTTGTCCAGAACTTCTGCCCGCCTTTTCGACGTAGGTTTGACAGATGTAATGGACCTTAGAGGCAGATTCTGAAGACACAGTCATGCTCGTTCCCTCATGTTTTGACCTGAGAACAAAATAGGAACAATCGCCAAGGTCTGCAAGGCACAATTGCACACCTTCCGAATTTCCACCGTTCGTTCACCCGCTTATGAGAACAGCATGCCGTCAATGATATCAACGTCTGCTCCCGTCATGAACCCGAAGTCATCAAACGCCAAGAAGGCGGCCAACTTCCCGACGCCTTGCAAAGTGCCCTTGCAGACAAATGCCGTTCAAACGTGCTCGATATCGCGGCTACCGCCTATTGCGATGGCGGTCTTGTTCTTGAGCTCACTGGCAGTTCTCCAGTGGATTGGATTAGGGGGGAAACCCATGTGAATAACGCCATTTGAGCTGGCTTAAATTTGGTTCGAAGACACGCCTCAATACAAATATGAACATCTTAATTTGCCAGTCACAGGGTATTTTAAACAACCGTTCCTTCGAAGACCCGATCACGGGCATTTTCGATATGACCGCGCATCGCTTGGCGCGCCGCATCGCCATCTTTTGCGACAATTGCGTCCAAAATTGCGAAATGCTCGGCTTGAACCAACGCAAGTCGTTCCTGAGGTTTGGTCAGCGACAGATTTCGTGTCAGGTTCATACCCGTAAGAATATTTGACGTCATAGAGGCACGCGCAGCCTGAAAATACTGATTGGCAGACGCCGCACATACAGTGACATGAAACGCCTCATCCGCGCCAACCCCCAACTCGCCAACGCGGATGCACCGATCAAGTTCATCAAGAGCCCGCTTAAGTTGCGCGATATCTTCGTCAGTACGCCGCGCGGCCGCGAGAAAGGCGGCTTCGCCCTCAATTGCGGCGCGGAATTCGAACGTGCGCTGTATGTCGGCAATCGATCCGACCGGGGCGATATCAAGCACAGCGCTATCTGGTCGGCGGCGCACAAACGACCCTGAGCCTTGACGCGAGACGACCACGCCGTCCTCGCGTAATTGTTTAAGAGCCTGACGAAGGATGGGTCGCGAAACTTCGAGTTTTTCGCACAGCACATGTTCGGTTGGTAACTTGTCACCAACGGCGATCACGCCTTCCACAATCATTTGCAACACGCTTTCATAAACTTGATCCGCCAACGTTCTATCGCCGCGTGTTTTACCCTGAGTTTTGATGCTGTCGCCCGTCATCCTTGCGACTTCTGACCAAGAACAGACATCAAATGTCTGCGAATTCTGTGCCTATCTCCAAATCGCATCGCTTATGTCCTCCCCAGGTTCACTCACTGAAAGGTGTTTGGCATGATTATCTTTGGCAACCAAAGAGCAATCTCAGGAAACACAATAATAATCAGCAAGATCAACAACATTGGCAATAAAATGACAACGACATCGCGCATCACTTGCACCACGTTCATCCCCCCTATCGCCGCAGATATCAGCAAACAGAGCCCATAGGGCGGCGTCACCAACCCAAACGCCAAAGAGATAATACCGATGATTGCGAAGACGACCGGATGAATGTCAGCCGCTGCCGCCACAGGCATCAGCACAGTGCCCAGAATGATAATCGTCGGGATCGCGTCGATGAACAGGCCGAACAACAGAAACAAACCAGCAATCACAAGCGCGGTTCCGAACGGGCCGAATTGCAAACCTGTCATGAAATCCACGATCAAACGTGGCACATTGAAGAAAGCCAACAACCAACCAAACGCAGATGCAGTGCCAATCGCAAACAGCGAAATCGAAGCGAAGCGCCCAGTGTCATATAAGATCGTACCAAGGTCGCGCACAGTCACGGTTTTGTAGACAAACAGGCCCAAAATCAGCGAATACCCAGCTGCAATGATTGCGCTTTCGGTCGGTGTTACGATCCCTCCCACAATGCCGCCAACCACGAAGATTGGGGTGAGCATTGCCAAAGCTGATCCACGCAGTGCGTTCCAGATTTCTGCCAATGTTGGCTTGCCGATAATCGGATAGTTATAAACTTTGGCATAGCCATAGACCGTCGTCATCAAGGCGATCCCGATCATCAGGCCCGGAATAGCCCCAGCCAAGAACAACGCCCCGACAGAGATTTGCATCACTCCGCCCCAGACGATCATCAAAATGCTTGGTGGGATGATAACCCCCATCACAGACGAACAAGCCGTAATGGCAATGGCGAAACGGGTGTCGTATCCTTCTTTGACCATCGCTGGGATCAGGATTTTCCCGCAACCCGCCGCATCCGCTGTGGACGATCCCGAGATCCCAGCAAACAGCATGGACACCGCTACGTTCACATGGCCCAAGCCCCCCGGCATCCACCCTGTGAGAACACGTGCAAGATCAATCAGTTTGTCTGTGATCTTGCCGGAATTCATCAAATTGGCAGCAAGCAGGAAAAACGGAACAGCCAAAAGGATGAACGAGTTATACGATTGAAACATCCGATCCAAGACGATGAACGGGGTCAAACGCAGATCCAACAGAACAAGCGGGATCGTCGCCAATCCAAGCGAAAAGGCGACGGGAACGCGCATGAGCACCAAGAACAGAAACCCGATAAGAAGAATGGCGCATGCAAGGCCAGTGGAAACGATCATGATGTTGCCTTCCGCGATGCGGTAAATGCGCCAATGGCCTCATAGAGCCGGTAGCCAGCAAAAAGCGTCCAAAAGACACCTGCGATTGGAACGGAGATAAAGGTGATCGCCATATTGGCCCGCATCATCACCGAATTCTGCAACATTCCAAACTTCGTATATTCAATCCCGTACCAGACAAAAATCAGGCCAAAACAAAGGATCAAAACAAGCACGAAACCGTCCTGAAGGAGCTTCAAAAGCGGAGAACGGGCATCCGGCAAAACGCGCACATCAAAATGCGTGCTGTCCCAAACGGCTACCATTGAACCGATCATGACAAGCCAAACGAACATGAAAGTGGCCAGTTCCTCGGTCCACAGGTAGACAGGGATGATCCCCGTATAACGTGCAAGGACTTGCATCCCGACCGGAACAGCAAGAGCCGCGACAAGCGTGCCCAGCAAAATCCGCAATCCGATGCAAAATGTCTCAAGAATACGGCCCACGCGATGCAACCCCTCGTTAGAATTAAGATGACCGCTGGCGCGAAGTTACCCGCCAGCGGTCGATTGTCGTGTCGTCAGTACAAATTACTTGCTGCGGATCGCTGTAAGCAAATCTGTTGCACCCAGCTCAGCCGCGTAAGCGTCTTGCACTGGAACAACCATACCCAACAATGCGTCACGGTTGGCGAACTCAGTTACAACAACCTGACCTGCATCGGCCATCGCTTGCAACTTGATACCGTCCTCAGAGCTTTCGATGTTACGACCGAATGCGCCTGCTTCTGCACCAGCTTCAAGTACGATAGCTTGCAGTGCTTCTGGAAGCTTGCGGAATGTTTTGCCGCTCATCACGATTGGACGCACAGTGATCGCGTGCTTGGTCAATGTGATGTGTGGCGCAACTTCGTAGAACTTCAAGTTTTGGATAGAAGCAGCTTCGTTTTCGAAACCAGCGATAACGCCAGTTTGGATCGCGTTGTAGACTTCGTTATATGCAATTGCCGCTGGGGCCGCTTGGATCGCCGCAAAGATTTGCGCTTGGATAGGCGCACCCATAACGCGCATTTTGTGGCCCGTCAGTTCATCAAGGTTCGCAATAGGCTCTGCGGATGCAAGGTTGCGAACGCCGCCACCTGCATAACCGATGACTTTGATGTCTGCTTTGGCAAGCAATTCATCTTCCAAGGGCGCCAGAACGTCGCTGGACAGAACTTCGTTCCAGTGGTCCAAGTCGCGGAACAAGAACGGCATGTCCATCAAAGGAATGGATGGTGCAAAGACAGCCATGTTTGACGGCGCCATGACCGCATAGTCAATCGCAACGCCTTGCTGAAGGAATGTCACGAAATCGCTTTCGTCACCCAATTCGCCGTTCAGGCGGATGTCGAATGCGATGTCACCGTCAAACTTGCTTGTAACGATTTTTTCGAATTCGCGAAGCGTGCGTGTGTAGGCGTGCTCTTCGTCGAACAGGCTTGCACCGCGCAGGGTGATCTCTTGAGCAGAGGCAGTCGTCGCTGTCACGGCAAGTGCTGACAGGGCGCCAAGCACAAATTTAGTAGCTGATTTGTAAGCTGTCATTGTTTTCTCCCTAACTTCCCGCGCATCGACATAGGTGCCAAGCAGCGGGTTGGGCGATTTATGTTGTTAGAATCTGTCACATGTCAATTATATTTGTAACTATTTGTAAACAATCCCCAGAACAACTTTCACAACTCCCGTTAAGCGTGTAGGCCATTGATCACCTGACAAACGTCAGTTTCCCGCTGAACACCTTCATATACAGGTTTGAAATCAGCATCAGCCGCACCGTCCTCAGATCGTAAATTCGATCAATGTCACGACCCCAGTGTTGCAGCTGATTTGGCGTATTCTTTCAGTCTCGCCTGACCGCACAACTGGATACTAAAGATAACTGCTCCAAAAGAGCGGCCGATCTAATCAACCAATTCCGCCCAGCGATGGCATGCAACATTGTGTTCAGACTGAACCGATTCAAGTACAGGTTCTTCGACCCGACAACGATCAATTGCGTGAGGACAGCGCGTTTGGAATTTGCACCCCGGCGGAGGGTTGGTCGGGGACGGTATTTCGCCCTCCAACTTTTGCGCTTTGCCACGATCATCCGGATCAAGTGATGGGATCGCGGATAGCAGCGCTTTTGTATAGGGATGCCGGGGCCCGGAAAACAAAGTGCGTGTTGGCGCAGTCTCGACCAAGCGGCCAAGATACATCACCGCCACATGATCACACACATGAGCCACAACACTCAGATCATGACTGATGAACAGAAAGGTCAGCCCCATGTCTTCTTGGATGGCTTTTAGCAGGTTTAGAACATCTGCTTGGATGGACACATCAAGGGCCGCCACACTTTCATCGGCCACAATGAATTTGGGTCCAGACACCAAGGCGCGCGCGATCGAAATCCGCTGCCGTTGACCGCCGGAAAACGCATGTGGAAATCGCCGTAAATGTTCAACATTCAACCGGCATTTTGCAGCAATTTCGCGAACGCGTTCATCAGTTTCCGCACGAGAATTCGTCAGCCCCATTACCTCAAGCGGTTCAGCGATGATATCGCGTACAGTCATCCGCGGGCTGAGCGCAGCATAGGGATCTTGGAAAATCAATTGCGCGCGTTTGCGATACTCTTTGAGCTCTTTCTTCCCCAGATCTTTCAGCGAAAAGGACACTTCGTCATCATCAAAGAGGACATCCCCCTTGCTGATCGGAGCGGCGCGCAACATGGCTCGCCCAAGAGTCGTTTTTCCGGAACCTGACTCCCCCACGAGACCAAAGAAACTGCCTGGTGCGATCTCAAGGCTGATGTTTTCAACGGCACGCACAAACGGTGCAGGCCCAATCAACCCACCGCGCAGAGGGTAATGCACCGATAGGCCTTGTGCGGTGATGAGTGGCTTCTGGCTCATGCGGCGCCCTCTTTCGCATCGTAGATATGGCAAGCCGCCATGTGATCTGTATCAACGCGCTCAAAACGCGGCACGGCAGCCGAGCATTGCGGCCCCACGACTTCTTGGCAACGCGTGCTGTAAACACATCCTGAAGGCCGTTCTAACGGTGACGGGATATCGCCTGGAATAGGCGTCAACGGGGCGTCGATATCGTCAAGTGTCGGCAAAGCAGCCAGCAGGCCGCGTGTATAGGGGTGTGCCGGTCGCCGGATCACGTCGCGAACGCTTCCCTGTTCGACCAGACGGCCAAGATACATAACGGCCACCTTGTCAGCGGTTTGTGCGATGACGCCAAGATCGTGCGTGATAAAGATAATTCCCATCCCAAATTCCGACACGAGGTCTTTCATCAAGTCGATCACTTGCGCTTGAATGGTCACATCCAAAGCTGTGGTTGGCTCGTCCGCGATCAACAATTTGGGCTTGGTTGAAAGTGCCATAGCGATCATCGCGCGTTGCCGCATACCGCCTGACAACTCAAATGCGTATTGCCCAAATCGCGTGGACGCGTCGGATATCCCAACCCGGTCCAACATCTCGACAGACAGTTCTTTGGCCTGCGGCTTGGAAAAATCCGTATGGATCAACAATTGCTCGACCATCTGATCGCCAATGGAAATCGCTGGCGCAAAACTGGCCATTGGTTCTTGAAAGATCAAGGATATCGCCCCGCCGCGCACGATCCTCATGTCATGATCGGTTTGCAGGGACATGACGTCCACCGGACCATCATCAAGGTGCAGCGTGATTTTGGTGTCAGGGCCATAGATCGCATTGCGCGGATTGAGCTTCATCAGCGATTTGGCCGTCACAGACTTGCCGGACCCACTTTCCCCGACTAGCCCCATAACTTCGCCAGCTTCCAAGCTAAAAGACACATCATCAACAGCCGTGATGCGCCCCTCATCCGTATCAAATTGCAAAGTAAGATTTTCGACGTCAATCAGGCGGCTCATTTCTTGGTGTCTCCATACGGGTCAGCGGCGTCCCTTAGCCCGTCGCCCACAAACACAAATGCCATAACCAGCACAATGAAGAAAATCACCGGTATGAAATACCACTGATAATTCAACAGAACATCCGCGCTCGTCACGTTTTGAAGCATAACCCCAAGCGAGTTGACCGGGTCTTTCAGGCCCAGTCCAATGAAACTTAGCGCGGTTTCAGACAACACCATGTAAGGGAAAGAGATCACAAGATCGACGATGATATAACTGGTGAAGCTCGGCAGCAGGTGTTTGCGGATCACATGCCCCGAGGTCGCGCCGCACAATTGCGCAGCCAGCACATATTCTTGATTGCGTTCCGTCAACAAGTGGGTGCGCACACGTCGTGCAAGGGTCGGCCACCCGATGAATCCCAATATGATTGATATGAAGAAAAACCTCTCTTCCGCGCTCCAAGTGTCGGGAATAAAGGCCGCGAGCGCCATAAAGAGCGGGATTGCGGGAATGGTTCGCACGGCGTCCGTCACCATTTGGATGAAGGAATCCACCCACCCCCCATAATAGCCCGACAAGCCACCGATGATCAAAGCCAGCACAAAGGAGATAAAGACACCAATCGTTCCAACCGCAAGCGAGGTATTGATGGCGTGGAAGGTACGCGAAAAGATATCTTTGCCCGTGGAGTCGGTCCCAAAGATGTGGACATATCCTTCATCGAGCCCAAACAAATGGGTCGAAAAATTCATTCCGAACATCTTGTAAGACGACCCTTCAACGAAGAACTGAACATAAAGGCGTTCGTCTGTGTTGATCTTTGTAACCCATCTGAAGTTGGTCTGAGCCGAACGTTCCCGTTCCAGCCCATAGACAAATGGGCGCAATGAACATCCGTTATCATCGCAAAATTGCGGCACTGTTGGCGCGCCATTTAGATAGTCTTTGTCGCGCCCAGCAATCGTTGGATCATAGGGCGTCAGGAAAGGAGCGAAGATGCCCGAAAGGATCAGGAACACGAGCACCCAAGCGCCAACCACCGCCGCTTTCTGCTTCTTGAAACGGGTCCAGATCAGTTGCCCTTGTGAGGCTGTGAAATATGCATCCTTGGCGCTTTGGTCCACGGCAGCATCATAGATATTTGTTTTGGTCATATCCGTTATCCCAAGATGCTGCGGCGAATACGCGGGTCGACCAAGGCCAGAACGATATCAGTGATAAAGTTGATCGCCACGATGCTCCCCGTGAGGAAAAAGATGATCGCTCCTGCAAGCTGTTGGTCGTTTGAGCGGGCCAAGGCCTCGATCAAAAGGGACCCAGCTTCCGTAAGCGTCAAGATAAGCGCCACAATTGGCAGCTCGTTGAAAATCCGGTTCAGATCGAACCCAAGCGAGTTTATGATCGGGCTTAATGCATGGCGCGCGGGATAGCGCATCAACAAACGTCGTCCGGACACGCCCCGCGCGGAAGCCGCGGTCACATATAATTTGCCGATCTCATCTGACATCAACGCACGCACCGTTTGAATGGCAAATGCTGTGGCGGACCAGCCAAGAATGAACACAGGTAACCAGACGTGACTTAGGAAGTCCTTGATCTTAGGCCAATCCCAAGGCGCGTCCCTATATTGCGACGAAAACAACCCCGTCAGACTGTCCCCAAACATCACCGTCGAGAACAGCATGATCATCAGCGCCAGCAGAAAGTTTGGCAGAGCCAACCCAAGGTAGCTCACCAAGCGCAAGCTGTTGTTCAAGAATGGGTTGCGCGACGTGGCGGCGATGATGCCAACCGGAATGGCAATCGCATAGGCCAAAAGCAGCGAGCCTAGGCAAATGCCGATGCTCAACCAGACTTTCTGACCCAGTAATTGGTTGATGTTCAGGCGCAAAATACAGCTGTCGCCGAACTCCCCCTGAAACGCGTTGAATATCCAGCTGGTCCATCGTTCCAAATAAGGACGGTCTAACCCGAGCCGCACTCGTTCCGCTTCGATGTCTGCAATTGAAATCTGCGCACCTTGCGAGTTCTTAAAGGCAAGGTAGCGTTCGGCGCAGTCCCCCGGCACCAATTCCATCAACGAAAAGACGATGAAGGACACCAGACACAGGGTAAAAAAAGCGAGCGCTGCGCGGATCGTAGCAAATCGAAGAAATTGGACCATCCGTGTTACCGCCCCAGTGAGATGTGCGACCCATTTGGGTTCGCGTTTATTGAAGAAGGTTGCGGGCCCAACATTTGGCCCGCAACGAGATCATAATCAGGTAGCGTCGTGCCTATTCAGCAAGAAACCACTGCGATGGACGGTAAGGATATGTCCGGTAGTACGCATAGGACGCTGTTTGGAATGATGTTACATTCTTCAAAGCAGCAGAGCGATAAATTGGCTTTTGCTCTTTCACAGTCCCGATGAACAGCAAGTTGCTGGTCATGTTTGCTACCAGTTTCAGGCCCAATGCATCAGATTCAGGTGTGCCAACGGCGACCGACTGAAACTCTTTGATGTCTGCCATCATCTCTTTTGCATAAGCAGGTGGCTCTACACCTGATGCACCATTCGAATCCACATACTCACCCCAAAGCATCGCGGTGCGCATGTTGAAGTAGTTGTCATATGGTGGAATGAAGATTTCGCCATTTCCAAGAACAACGGCCAATGGAACGCTTTTTTCCCAAAGGGTTACATCCAACTGGTTAGAGGATTGCGACGAACGATATTCGTCCGAGGTGACCTCTTTGACCGTGTTGTTGACCCCAACATCACGCCAGCTTTGACCGACAAGTTCAACGATCTTGATCGAAATGCCTTGCGTGGCGACTTGCAGGTTCAAAATGAGCGGTTCGCCATTCGGCAATTCGCGCATTCCGTCACCATCCGTGTCGACCACACCGACTTCGTCGAGCAAAGACTTCGCCAACTCAGGATCGAACTGCGCGTAATGCTGCTCCCATTCTGGTGTGACAAAATCAGGCGTTGGGGAGAAACCAACATATTGCTGCGGCGTGCCCAGACCGAACATGGCCACTTCGTTGATTTCGTCGCGGTTCATCGCAACAGACATCGCCTGACGGAACTTCAGATCGCCAAAGACTTTGCGCTTCTCAAGGTCTTCAGATGTGACGTTGAACGCAAACGTTGGCATTGTGATGTCAGGTTTCAGATCGACAACAAAGCTGCCTTTTTCCTGATTTTCCATAAGCAACGGAACATAGTCGATTTGCAAAGCCTGCGCTTTGTAATCAACTTCGCCGTTGACCAATTTGAGCAAACGAACTTCGCTTTCCCCAACGAAGATTTCGTCCATCTCGTTGATGTAGGGCAACTGGTTGCCTGCCGTGTCGACCATGTAAAAATAAGGGTTTGCCACGAATTGGCGCCCTTCGGTGGACTCGGAAATAACGATGTGGCTTTCCAAGGTAGGTGCCGCATCCAAAGGCAAGTTCGCGACTTTGTCAGGGTGGGCCAACATTGGTGTCGGCGTGTCCATCCAGTCCGAGCTGCCATAGTAAGCTTTGACAAGATCATACCCGTTCTCAAAGCCCAAAGATTGCGCCAATGTGTCGGCATCTGGGTTGATGTCAGGGTGATATTGACCAAGGAAGTGCTTTGGCTGGAACCCTTGCGCGTAGTGGTTGGCAAAGTGTGCCAAAAAGCCGGGCTTTGGGGATGGCATGTTGAAACGCACAGTCAGCGGGTCAAGCACATCCACTGTCATCGGCTCACCGCCAGCCAAGACATAGTCTTTCGGGCTTTCAATCACGTTGGAATCCAGCGCGAGGTTTTCGTACCAGAACTCAACATCTTCCGCGCCGAAAGGTTGACCGTCAGACCACTTGTGACCTTCGCGTAGGACAAACGTCAACTGAGTGAAATCATCATTCCAAGACCAGCTTTTTGCAACGTTTGGAACGATTGTCGTGAGGTCATCAGAATAGCGCACAAGATTGACGTGACGCACAGACATAAAGTCGGACGTGCCAGCTTCAGTCGCATTGGACAGCGCATCGAAGCGACCACCATAGGTTCCGATCATGTCATAAGGTGCGACAACCAACGGCTCTGCTGGCATGCGTGCCGCCAAAGCTGGCATCTCAGGATTACCGCGAATACGTGCGTTCATCGCTGCAATGTCAGGGTTTTCGGACATTTCGAGCGTACAATCGGCAATCGATTGGAACTCAGAGAGCTCATATTGCTGTGGGAACGCCCCGGCAGCGACACCCATTGGATCTGATACGGTGACAGCGGGGCAGGCTGCCATCGCCGCACCAGCAAAGGCAGATAGTGCCACGCTGGATAAGAGTATCTTCTTCATCAATCGTCTCCTTGTTGGTATTCACAACTTTTGCGTGAATTCAATCTTTGGGCTTTGTGCCCATATTTGTTTCGACAGGTTTATCCTAGAAATTCTAGGATGCGACCTGTCTCAAACACATCGTTGTAAACTTGATACGACATGCCTGTTTTTCAGGCGATTATCGCCAATTTTTTTAGCCGAGGTCTAACAAAAATGGCAAAACGTTTTGGACCTGAGCAAAAACACCCCACGACCCGGAACGTAAATTCGACAGCCTGATTGCAAACGGCGTCTGTCCAATTTGTGCTTTATATTTTGGTGCGGCGTGCACACCCCAACTAGGTACGCGCGCAATGAACTTATCTTTGAAAAACCCCCGGCGATGAAGGAAGTAGGGGCTTTTCCTTTTAAGATGTCAACACGTTCTGTTGTCTTGCATTTCTTGAAAAGTCATAAATGGACACCCCAAGCAGTTGTCTCTGGCCGTCTTACAATAATTCGCCCATCCCCTTTTCACCACTTCAACCACTGTGACAAAAGCGGTCAATCCAACGACACGTGACCAAGAGATCGCCCTTCCTGAGCACCAAAAAATGCGCCGAATTCCAGCATATCTTTTTAACGCACAAGGCCATGTGACGCGTTCCTCAGCGGTTATTTTCTGGGCAGCGTTCGTGGTATCGCAATTTAAGAAACATCCAATCGCCTGTTGAGTTGGCTGAATAAAAAGTAGCTATCCAAGATCTTTGGTCAGACCGGAAAGATCGACAGACACGCCCAGTCGAATATCGCGGATATCCGCATCCCTTTGGGCCGTCCCAAAGCCAAATTTGGGACGTTACGTAAATCAAAACGTTCAGAAGTGATCAGTCGAAAAAACCTTCAGATGCCTTGAAATGTGCGCAGATTTCTAGCGTGGTTTTCGCCCCGTCACTTGGACGCGTCTTAATCTTCGATCCATGTGTTTGCATCATGCCTAAGTGCTGAGTGGCTTAGACTTCTTATTATTCAAGGCGTTGGGCGGCGCTTTTGTGTATGCGGGCCATCTTTTGTGATCGAAACCAAAGACAATGTATGATCCATGTTTCTCATGCGGTGCTTTAGCATTTGGCGGGTCAGTGCGTTCAGCTCGCTCTGATACTCGGGGAACGCCGCCACATTCTGCGCTTCGCCATGTTTTTCGTGATCGTACAAAATTGGCGCTAAGTCGGCGGCGAATTCGACCAATGTGAACCTGTTGGTTCGCAAAATCGACAACGAAGAATCGCTAGGACCTGTGCCAAGGGCTTGTTCCCAAAGCGTTGGGGCCTTTGGTTCAGCAAAATCCAGTTCCGAAAACGAATAAGTCCGCCAAGTTTCTGGCACGTCTCCTTTCAGAAGTGGGATCAAGGACTGGCCATCCATCGAATTGGGGACGTCTTGCCCGATCCAATCCAAAATGGTTGGCGTGATGTCAATTGTTTCAACAGGTTCTGATACTGCGGCTCCTGCGCGTGCGTCATTGCCGGGCTGTCGAACAATCAACGGTGTGTGGTAAGCCGCATCGTGGATCGTAAACTTGCTCCAACTGTGCCGATCGCCCAACATTTCACCATGATCCGACGTCACCACTATAAGTGTGTCGTCATATTGATCGCTGTCTTTGAGGAATTGGATGATCCGACCGATCTGCGCATCAACCTCTGTGATCAGCCCAAAATAGAGCGCGCGCAGGGTTTGGATGACGTCATCCGAAGGTTCCAAGGCAGGGAAACCAACAACGCATCCGGCTGGTTTCTTCTGCGCAATAGTTGCCCTCAGAAAGGGATGAATTGCCGCCTCGACTTCGGGATCATCATGGCGATCGGGTCTTGGAAGTTCACGAGGCGCATACATTTGATTGTAAGGTGCAGGTGCTGCAAAGGGGGGATGTGGTCGAAAATACGTGAGATGAGCGAACCAGTTTTTCGTCTTTTGGGCGGACATATGCGCAAGAAAACGGTCGGTTAGAAACGCGGTGTCGCTGTCTTCTGCGCGATAAAGAGCAGGATCGTCGATCTTGGGAACGCCTCCGGTCGGCGATACTGGTCGATAAACATCTTGGAAGGTGTCGAATTCGTACCCCTGTTTGATCAAATGAGACCGCCAAGGATAAGAGTGTTCAGATTGCATTTCGACGACTTCTTGAAAGCCCTTCATAGGGGATTCATAATTCTGCAACACCGGGTCATTGGCATCATGTATACGTGGGTCTTGCGTGGTATCAGTGTAGCCAAACAGCATTGGCACATATCCCGCTTTACGCATCTCACTTGCAATATTGGGAACATCGTGGCGCAGTGGCGTACCATTGCGTACAGAGCGATGGTTCATAGCGTATTGCCCGGTCAAAAGCGACGCACGCGAAGGTCCACACGGGTTCACAACCGAAAAATGGCGCTGGAACGTGACCGCATCATCCATCAACGCCTGTAAATTTGGCAGTTTCAAATGCGCGGCCAAATCACCGAACACACAATCAGCGCGCAGCTGGTCAATCACGACAAACAGAACGTTCTTAGCGCTGCCCATTTTGCGAATCCTTCCTGACATCGACGCCACAAATAACGCCCATAAAATGTCACCTGAAAAGAGAGATTATCGTGCATTTTTTGGATCAATCGACTTTCCCTGTCAAAGCGGTCAAAAGGGATATCAACGCATTTCACCTGCCGTCAGCTAATCACAGCGGCTGTTCAAACGGCAAAACCTAAGGACCGCCATGTCCCTGTCGATCATTTTGGTTATCTTGTCCGCAGCAATGTTGCACGCTGTATGGAACACAATTGTTAAAACGGCGGCAGACCAAACAACCACTTTGGGCCTTGTCGCATTTGGTCATGTGCTCCCCGGCGCTGTGATGATCGCACTTTTACCACTGCCAAGCGCAGAGAGTTTCCTTTATGTCGCGATCTCTACGATCGTGCATTTTGGATATTTTTACATGCTGGGCCGGGCGTATCAGCATGGGGACCTCAGCGTCGTCTATCCAATCGCACGAGGTGTGGTACCGGCTTTGGTCTCCCTATGGGCCTTTTTACTGCTTGGTGAGGTCTTACCTCCAATGGTTTGGATCGGAATTGGGCTGATCATCACCGGAATATTATTGAGCAATTGGAAGGCTTTGCGATCCGGGATCGGAATGCCGGCGTTGGCCCTGTCGTTGGGCACAGGGTTGTGCATTTCAATCTATTCGCTCGTAGACGGCGTCGGAGTCCGCCTTTCAGGAAACACCCTCAGCTATTGGGCATGGGGGGCCTTCCTTCATATCTTCATCGCTGTTTTTTGTGGTTGGCGCAAACGAGACACTTTGACCAAATTGCCCATCAGCATTTGGGCGTTGGGAATTGCGGGTGGAATGGTATCCATGACCGCGTATGGCTTGATACTTTACGCAAAGAATTTCGCCCCTTTAGGGGTCGTGTCCGCTTTGCGCGAAACGTCCGTGATCTTTGCCACATTAATCGGCTTCTTGGTGCTGAAAGAAGGCAATTGGAAGCGGCGATTGAGCGCCGCAGTCTTGATGGCTTGCGGAATTGCAATGATCGGGCTGAACGCTTAACCGACACCCAAGATTAAGGGAGGCGTGCCCAAAAGGACAATTTGTGTTTGTGCCGACCACGCAAACCTTCGACATAACTTTGGTGTGGTTGAAACCGATCATAATCTTCGATTTCCATGTCTGCCGCTGCACAATCTAGCAACTGGTCTGCCGCAAGCCCGTAGCGGTTGGACCGACCGTCATACAATGCTTGTTCAATCATCACACGCCACAGCAAAACTGCCGCCAACGGGTGTCTGCCGCGTAAAGCTTCAGCGCAGGGGATCAAGACGTCGTGCAGATCTCCGTCCAGTTCCTTTAGGCGATCTTGAACCAAACGCGCTGCAAACCCTAGGTCAGGCCATTCAAGAAAGAACTGCATAGCTGCTGACATGCTCTCAAACTGCAATGCATGCGCTTTGGCTTCATCTTCGACCTCTAGGTCGTCAAAATCCGGCAGAACCTTAAGGAAATCACGTAAATGTTGGACGTTTAGCGTCTCTTGGAAGCACGCCCAGCGATGGTGTTGTGCATCGTCCCCCCGATCCAACATAAGTAAACAAGAGATATAGGCTGTGTCCCATTCCGCGCGATGTGCCACCTGCCCGCTTGGTTCTGCATCCCTCAGACGTTCAAGCGCCTCTTCAGGGCGTGCTGCGTCCATAAGTAATTCAGCGACTTCGGCACCAATCTGCGCACGTCTCAGGTCACGTTTGGAAAACTGCGCGATATACGCATCAAGGTCACCTTGCGCGGCTGCGATATCCTGAAGGCTAGATTGGATCAGACGTGTCTTTTGCTCGACCGCATAGTTGCCACTGCTGCTGCGCAAATCACGCAGGAATTGAAGCGCAGCGTGATCCTCGCCCTCCTCAACAGGGGTGTCGGCATGCACCAATACCAACGTTTTCAAATGCTCCAGCCCTGTGCTTCCTAACGCCGGCGCAATCAACCCAATCAGCCCATCGAATTCGCCGTATCGGTTGTCGCGCACAGCATCCCATACACGAACAGCCAGAACGTCAGGGATCAACTCAGCTTTCGGGGCGATATCCTTTACTTGTTCCAGAGCGGCCCGAAACACCTCAGCGACCTCGCCGCGACTGTCATCGACACGTCCATAAACCGAAGGGGCCATCTCAAGGAATTGCCACAGCAAATCAAAGGCGATAGCGGGTGCATCTGGCGCGATCTTGGTGGTGATCATTTCCGATTGCGTCTGCAAATCCTTGATCAACGCCTTACGCTTGCGCCACCCCACAAAGCTGGTCGAACGACGGATTGACGCCAACCGCTTCACCACATCCCGCGCCAATTCTTCAGGCCCCAAACTGTGGCTCAGCTCAAGCCGCAGACGGCGTTTGATCACTGCGCTGCCGATGCTGACCTCGATCAAAAGGCTTGCAAGACGATCTGCGCCAAGAGCCGCTAAGTTTGCTTCATTGAGGGTCTTTTTAGACATGGAGTCGTCTTTGCATGAAGGCTCGCTTAGGCCAATTGATAAAATCTGGAGGCAGTGCCGCCAAAAATGTTCGCGCGGTCGGCCTCAGACATGTGCTGCGTCAAATTTTGCGCAATGTCATGCCAATCGCCATATTCTGACTGCAGCCGACACACAGGCCAATCCGATCCCCACATCACGCGCTCTGCTCCAAAGGCGTGCAAAACATGTTCAGCAAAGGGGCGCACATCATCCGGGGTCCAACCGGTTTGCGCCTCGGTCACCAGACCAGAAAGCTTGCAACACCCGGACGTTTCATGTGCCAAGCGTGATATCCCATCCGCCCATTCAGAAAATGCATCCTGACCCGCTTGATGGTCACGAACTTGCGGCTTCATGCAGTGATCATAGACCACGCGCATCTCTGGATAACGGGTCATAAGTGTCACGAAGTTGGACATGTGTTGAGGGAAGCCAAGCGCATCAAAGGTCAGATCCAGATCGACCACAGCCCGGTAGGCCCATTGAACGTCATCGCGCAGCATCCAATTTAGGTCCGGGATATCTTGGATCATTGGACGCACACCAAGAAACTTAGGGTGCGATGCGAACCGAATAAGGTGCGCAAGGTCATTTTGGTTCTCAAAATTGATCCATCCGACGACGCCTTTGATTGATGGCGTCGCATCCGCGAGTCCCAGCATGTATTCGGTTTCGTGCACGCTGGCCGCCGCTTGCACCAAGACGGTGCCTTCGATCTTGTGCTCCTCCAAATGCGGCGCAAGATCGGACGGATGATATGCACGGTTCAGGATTGGATTGTCCTGTGGCATCCAGTCGTAATCACCACGCAACGGTTGCCAGAAGTGCTGATGTGCGTCGATCTTCATGTTGGCGCATCTTCCCGCATCAAACCTTTGGATTTTAGATCGGCCCAAAGTGCTTGAGGAATGTCAGCTTGCGCCGCCTGCAGATTGCCCGCCATCTCAGACACACCCTGCCCGCCCGGAATCACCGCGACATGCGCCGGATGCAGCAGCGGAAATTGGAAGGCGGCATCGACCATACGCACGCCATGATCCGTGCAGACCGCTTCGATCTTGTTCACCCGGTCGATGACATCTTGCGGTGCTGGGTCGTAATTGTAGAAAGCTCCCGGTTTGGCCCCAGTTGCCAAAATCCCCGAATTGTAAGGCCCGCCCGTGACAATCCCAATCCCGCGTTCTTGGCAAAGCGGCAGAAAGCTGTCGAGCGCCTTTTGCTCAAGAAGCGTATAGCGTCCGGCCAATAGAAACAGATCGAAATCGCCACGTTCCGCAAGGGTTTGGCAAACCTCCCACTCATTCACACCGCCGCCAATGGCCTTGATCAGCCCTTGGTCACGCAGGGAAATCATCGCGTCATAACCACGCCCGCCGAAAAATTCTTCAATGCGCATATCTGATGCCTCTTTAGAGCCATGAGAGAAAACGCAAAGGTCGTGCACGTATAAAATGTCGATCTGATCAACACCAAGCCGCGAAAAAGAGTGCTCAAATGACCGCATCACGCCGTCATAGCTATAATCAAACTGTTCCCGGCGCTGCGGTACATCAAACCATTTTCCCACACCTGCCCGGTGTTCAGGGTCGCACCGTTGGATTAAACGGCCAACTTTAGACGACAAAACATATTCGTCACGGGGCTTCCCACGTAGGAAAGGGTTCAGCCGCGTTTCTGACAGGCCAAGCCCATAAAGTGGCGCGGTATCAAAGTAACGCACCCCACCGTCCCAAGCCGCATCCAACGTGGCACGCGCATCCTCGTCTGAAATCGCGCGGTAGAGATTGCCCAAAGGGGCTGTTCCAAAGCCCAATTCAGTGAAGGTCAGGCCACCATTTCCAATTCGATCCCAGTGTCGTGTCTTCAAGCCCATCTCGATCTCCTTGTGCGTTGCCGTCAGCTTAGCCCAGTTTCCCTTTGCATGAACAGGTCGCCAGCCATAATGTTTATCGGGGGAGAGTAGAACATGACAATGAACTTCAAACGGGTTTTCGGCGCGACAAAACCCGTCATAGGAATGGTGCATATTGGCGCGTTGCCCGGTGCTCCGCTGTTTGACCCGTCTGTTGATCTGCTCGACGCAGCGCGATCTGACTTGCTGGCTTTGCAAGCCGCTGGATTTGACGCCGTCATGTTTGGAAATGAAAACGACCGACCTTACGAATTCAACGTCGATGTCGCGTCGACTGCGACCATGGCGGCACTCATCGGCCAGCTCAAGTCTGACATCACTGTGCCCTTTGGCGTCAACGTCCTGTGGGACCCAATGTCGAGCATCGCCTTGGGCGCAGCCACAGGTGCCGCTTTTGTGCGCGAAATTTTCACCGGAACTTATGCGTCTGACATGGGGCCTTGGACACCTGATGCGGGCAAAGCCATGCGTTACCGCGACCGATTGGGACGTTCCGATATGGCAATGTTCTATAACGTATCCGCCGAATTCGCGCATTCCCTTGATCAACGGTCCCTGCCCGACCGGGCCCGAAGTGCTGTGTTTTCATCGATCCCTGACGCGGTTTTGGTTTCAGGTCAAATCACCGGAGAGGCAGCCGCGTTATCCGATCTAGAGGCCGTAAAAGCCGTTCTGCCCGACACGGCCGTCATGGCAAACACAGGCGTAAAGCACGAAACGGTCGCGGATGTTCTCGCAATTGCAGATGGATGCATTGTCGGATCATCGCTCAAGGTTGATGGCGACACATGGAACCCAATCGACCCTGACCGCGCCAAAGACTTTATGCGTCGCGCAAAAGACGCACGCAGATGAAGGATCGCATTCAGCGCGACTTGATGGATTTGATGCAGGTTCCCGGGCTTTCCGGGTATGAAGACCGGGTGCGGCGGGCTTTGCGGCAACGCTTGGACGCCATCGGTGTAGACAGTACTTCGGACCGTCTTGGAAATCTGGTTGCGCATTTTCCCGGGCAAGGGCCCAGCGTAATGTTGTTCACGCATATGGATCAACTCGGCTTCATTGTGCGTCGCATTGAACCCGATGGTCTGATCCGATTAGAGCGACTTGGTGGCGTTCCAGAACGCGCATTGGCCGCGCAAGACGTGCTGATCTGCGTGGGCGAAGGCAAAGACGTTCCCGGCATAATTGCCAACAAAAGCCACCATGCAACGACACCGCCAGAAAAGTACACGGTGACGCCTTATGCAGATTTGTACGTTGATACAGGTTTGTCTTCAGCGCAGGACGTCGCAGCCGCTGGAATTCGCATCGGCAGCCCCGTCGTCTATGCGCCGCAAGTCGTGAAATTGGCCAATGATCGCATTGCAGGAACCAGTGTGGACGACCGTGCAGGCTGCGCTGTTTTGCTTGAGGTCGCGCGCTTGCTAAAAAACCGCATCAGTGGGCCGCCGGTTCATCTGGCCTTTACTGTCTTGGAAGAGTTCAATTTGCGTGGCGCTTTGCCGCTCGCCCAGAAACTTGAGCCGGACATCGCCATCCAACTTGATCTTATGCTCGCGACAGACACACCTGACATGGCCGAACAGGGGGATATGGTGCTTGGCGGGGGGCCGGGTATGAGCCTTTATTCCTTCCATGGGCGCGGCACGTTAAATGGCGTCATCCCACACCCAGCGATGGTGGATTTGTTTGACAAAACCGCCGCGGCACAAGACATCTCCCTTCAGCGCAGTGCTCAGGTCGGTGTCCTGACGGATTTGTCTTACGTCCAGCTCGTTGGGGAAGGTGTTGCATCAATCGATATGGGCTTCCCGATGCGGTATTCTCATTCTGCGCGCGAAGTTTGTGATCTTGGGGATCTCGTGTCTTTGGCCAAGCTTTTGGACGCTGCCCTTGCTCAAATTGGACCTGATTATTCTCTCGACCGGGATGATTACACCTAATGGCTTACACGCTCGGCATTGATATCGGCACATATGAAACCAAAGGCGTTCTGGTTGACGAGACAGGCGTCGTACACGCACAAGCCGCGCGTGGCCATAAGATGTTGGTGCCGGAACCCAGTTGGGCGGAACATCAACCCGAGGAAGATTGGTGGGGCGACTTCGTCTTTGTCTGCCAAGCGATCTTACGTGACAGCAAAATTGACCCCAAAGACATCAAAGCTGTTGCCTGCAGCGCGATTGGCCCTTGCATGTTGCCTGTCAACGCAGCGGGCGATCCATTGATGAACGGCGTGCTTTATGGCGTTGATGGTCGGGCCGACGCGGAAGTAAATGAACTGACCGATCGGATTGGCGAAGACACCATTATCGCACGTTGCGGCAACGCTTTGACCTCGCAATCTGTGGGCCCCAAAATCCTTTGGTTGAAACGACACCGCCCCGAGATTTATGCGCAAACGGCACATATTTTGACCTCGACCAGTTTCTTGGTGCAACGCCTGACAGGTGAAGTGGTTATAGATCACTACACGGCGGCCAACTTTTCGCCGCTCTATGATATTGCAACCCAGTCGTGGGTCGATGATCTCGCGGATGACATTGTCCCGCTCGAAAAATTGCCAAAACTGATGTGGTCCAACGAGATTGCTGGTCAAATCACGTCCGCCGCTGCGGCTCAGACGGGGTTGGCTGAAGGGACCCCAGTCACGGCTGGCACCATTGATGCGGCGGCTGAAGCGTTCTCTGTTGGCGTAGATAAGCCGGGCGACATGATGATGATGTATGGCTCGACAATTTTCATTATTCTACGGGCGCAAACATGTGTATCGGACCCGCGTATCTGGTACGCGCCGTGGCTGTTTGAAGGCGAACATGCATCGATGGCGGGCCTTGCAACCTCTGGGACGCTGACCCATTGGTTCCGAGATCAAATCGCCCAAGACTTGGATACGGATGAGGCTTTCCCCGCCTTGGCCCAAGAAGCCTCCCTTTCGCCGCCAGGTGCGAACGGCTTGCTGATGTTGCCCTATTTCTCAGGTGAACGAACCCCGGTCCACAACATCAATGCCAAAGGCGCAATCTTTGGCCTGAACCTGACGCATACGCGCGGCGACATGTACCGCGCATTGATCGAAGCTATCGCTCACGGCACACGTCATGTCACCGACACTTTCGCGGACCTTGGCCAAGTCCCAACCCGGCTTCTGGCAGTTGGCGGCGGCACCAAGAACGCTCTGTGGCTACAGGCCACATCTGACATCACGGGTATCGATCAAATCGTCTGTGAAAAGACCGTCGGGGCAAGCTACGGTGATGCGTTTTTGGCGGCACTTTCCGTTGGCTTGGTCGAACGCGGCGACATCACCAAGTGGAACCCGGTCGCCGAAACAATCACGGCGCATCCTAACCCCGTTTATGAAAAGGCTCATGTGTTGTTCAAACGACTTTACGAGCAGACCAAAGACATCGCCGCTGAGCTTTAATCAAACGTTTGGTGTCTGGCGCACCCTTATCACGCCGTAATCGGTAGTTGTTGGCGGACCAATTGCGCCCAGACATCTACGCCAATTGGGATAAGATCGTCGTTAAAATCATAGCTTGCGGCATGCAACGGTTTGGCATTTGCGCCTGTTTCCCCATTGCCAAGCATCATGAAACACGCAGGAACCGCTAAAGCAAAATGCGCGAAATCCTCGGAAAAGCTCATTGGGGCACAATCGGCGTCAGCCTCTAGCCCGAGGGATTGGGCCGCTTTGGCAACCGCTGCGACCTGTGCTTTTGCATTGATCGTTTCCACGAACTCAGTTTTGAATGTGACAGCAGCTTCGGCCCCATGAGCGGCAGCAATTCCACTGGCGATCTGACGCATGAAGCGCTCGACATCTTTGCGATCTTGATCTGCGCGCGCGCGAACATCCCCCTTGAGTGTCGCGTGCCCCGGCAGAACATTGCGTTGTCCGTTGGTCAAAAATTCGGTGACAGAGACCACCACACCGGCCCCGGGCGCGATCTTGCGCGCGACAATCGTTTGTAACGCTTGCACAATTTCCGCCGCAATTGTTAACGCATCACGACCGGCTTGCGGCATCGATGCGTGCCCACCCTGCCCCGAGACATCGATCTCAAACAGGCTTTCGCTTGAACAAATAATTCCATTGCGCGTCAACATTTTCCCAAGCGGCGCACCCGGCAAATTATGCAGACCAAAGATTTCGTCAATTGGATGTCGTTGCAGCAACCCTTCGTCCAGCATCGCTTGCGCGCCAAGCCCGTGTTCCTCATTTGGTTGGAAAATGAACGCGACCGTTCCGTCAAACTGAGGGTCCTCAGCCAAGGCCATTGCAGCCCCCAAAAGCATCGTCATATGCCCATCATGACCGCAAGCGTGCATCACCCCATGATGGCGCGAAACATAGTCGTGCATGCTGGTTTCATTGATCGGCAAAGCGTCCATATCTGCACGCAGCCCAATCGCACGGTTCCCCTTGCCGTTTTTTAGAATTCCAACAACGCCAACGCCTTCATGCACTTCCATTCCCAAACCACGCAGGATGTCAGCGATGCGGGCTTTGGTCCGCGCTTCCTGAAACCCAAGTTCAGGATATTGATGCAACTCGCGACGCAGCGATTTCAGCGTGTCTGTATGATTTGGCATCTGCGTCCCCTTCTGTTTAAGGCGATCCTAGAAAGTCCGTTACCGGCTGGCAATGTTCCCTTGTGCCAAGGGCGTCGACCCTGCACAAAGATACCATGAAAGTTTGCGCAATCACGATGGTTTACCGCGATTACTGGGCTTTGACCCAATGGTATCGTCATTATGGCGCGTTACTTGGCCCTGAGCACTTGTACATTGTCTCGCATGGTTTCGATCCGCGATATTCTGACATGTGCCCCGGCGCGAATATCATAACGATCCCACGTGATGATCTGACGGGTTTCGACAAGGTGCGCGGCCAAATGTTGAACAGCTTTCAGGATGGCCTTGGGCAAATTTACGATTGGGTTATTCGTACCGACACAGATGAGTTGATCTGCGTCGATCCCGAAATTGCACCGACGCTACAAGATTTTCTTGCGCGTCAGACAGCACCTGCCCTGTTTGCCCTTGGGCTCAATGTGATTGAACTGCCCGATGATATGACATTGGGCGACGCAAATGTGTTCGACACCCGCAAGCACTGTGTGTTCACTGGCCATTACAGCAAGGCTTTTGCCGTTCGCGATAGCGTGGCGTTGATGCGTCACGGTGTGCAAGTGCGACAACCACGGGTGAAGCGTTTCCCTTTTGTCATGCCCGAAGGGTGCTATCTGGCGCATTTGAAATTCGCAAATAGCGACGCCTTAAAGGAAGCCAATCAACACCGGATGGAGATCGCAGCCCTCCCCGGTAAAGGCATGCCCGGCCCGGCTTGGGAAGATGCCGAAGATGCGGCAACGGACTTTTTGGCCCGTGCAGAGGCGATGCCGTTCAAACCATGGGAAGACGGGCGCGCCAAAGCCTTTGAAAAGCTATCTTCCAATCCAGTGCGCGATCAGAACGACCGTTTGGTCCGCGCGCGCACGGTTCGCTTCAAGTTTCGCACCAAACTACCTGATTGGTTTGGGGCGATCTAACCCCATGTGACCCGGTGGATCGCATCTTCGCGCGACATCAAATCTGGCTGCAAATCCAGCCCCAGACCGGGCGCGTCAGTCACTGTGATCATTCCATTGTCGATGGGGGGCAAGGTGTCGACGAAATCACCGTACCAGCCGTAATAAAACCCCCGAGCGATCTCTTGTTCGCGCACGTTGCGCAGGCTCAACGCCAGATGGGTTGAGGCGGCAAGCGTCACCGGACCAGAACAGTCATGAAACGCAATCGGGCGTGCCCGCGCCTCAGCTAAAGCCGCAACTTTGCGCGCCGCTGAAATCCCCCCGGCCCAAGTCACATCCATAATGGGCGTGCCAATGTTGCCCTCATTGATCAACCCCGCAAACTGCCCAAGGCTTGCGAGCGTTTCACCACCAGCTAGTGGCGCAGATGTGCTGCGTGCAAGTTCAGCAATTTCGGAGGTGCGATCCATGTAGATCGGGTCTTCGATCCAATCCATTCCAATTGGTTCAAGCGCTGCGGCAATCTTCTTGGCCGCGTTCAAACTCCAGAGGCCGTGCAGTTCCGCCTTCAAGCGCATCTTGTCGCCATGCGCTGCACGTATTCGCTCAAATGGCTCAATGCCCTTCTTCAAATCCTCGACCGAGATATCAACCCCGTCCACAGCCCCCGCAGCAAGATCAATGGGCCAAATCTTCATCGATGAGATGCCCATTTCAAGCAAGGACGCGGCAAGATCTTCTGGGTGGTTCAGGAAACCGTCCAAATCCTCGAAGGCGGGGCCAGCAGCGGGGTGCGCCTTTTCCCCGAAATTATCGGGCCGCACTTGCGAAGTCTTGGAGACATAGTTCGGTCCCGCACAGGTATTATAGACCTGTATCTGCTCTCGTGTGCGTCCCCCCAGCAGATCGCATAACGGCATGCCTGCGACTTTACCCGCTATGTCCCAAAGCGCGACATCGACGGCCGATAAGGCGCGCACTTCGGCACTGGCCCCTGTGAACCCTGTATAGGGCTGCATTTTCATGTTCAGGTATTCAATCCGGCGGGCGTCTTGGCCCAACAAAAGCGGCGCGATCCGGTCATGAAGATCGGCATCTGAAGCAGCTGTCCCGAAATAGGTCTCGCCCAAACCGGTCACACCCTCGTTCGTATGTATCCGGACCCATAACAGGTTCGGGTGATCGCCCAGGCGCAGTGTTTCCAAAGCGATGATCTTCATAATGCATATCCTGTTTCGAGCTGGATACAGTCAACACGGAAACTTATTCGGCCTCAATGCGTCTTCTTTGATCGCGTCCTCAATTGTGTTCGCAACACCTGAAAACACGATCCTCCAAAAGAAAAAGGGCCGCACCGAAGTGCGACCCTTTCCAAACTCTAGAAGAAGAGTTTGCTTATTTTTTTGCTTGGCGGCGACGCATGAATGCAAACGCACCCATACCTGCAACCAACAAAGGCGCACCGGCTGGCAGTGGCACAGGAGCGGCAACGCCATCATCATACGTGTACGTGATGGTCAGGAAGCCCGGAGTTGCTGCGAATTGGTTGGCAGCAGACAAGGTGGCAACCAAAGTGCCCATGTCTGTAACCGACGCGAGTGATCCAACCGATGTCGGTCCCAATGTTGCTTGAGCGGACACGATTGTGCCGTCTGCAACGCCAGGCGCGCTGACAACTGCTGTGGCATTGTCGCCCAAGAACGTCATGGAGGCGAAAGCGAAGCCGTCACCGATGCCGCCGGCAGGGCTTGTTACAACAGTCGACTGAGCGTTCAGTTCACCTTCGTAAACTGCGGACAACAACGTGCCGAGCGCGCTGTTGAATGAGCTTACTTCGAAACCACCGGCTGCGTCTGTATCTGTGAAAGAAATGGTCTGTGTCACCGCAAATGCGGATGACGCCATCATACCAAGAGCGAATACGGAGGCTACCGCTTTACCCATAAATTTTGTCATTTTTAACCCACTTGTTTAGAGATATTATGGTTTTATTAACTTCCACCCCTTCGAGTCAACCAAAACGGTCCTGTTGAAACTGCTTTTTTTGCCCAGTGTTCAACAAATCTATCACACACCCCTAAATCGCCACCCAATGCATTGTTATTATTAATTTTTTATTACCTCTACAATAGCGTGTATTTTTGCTGAATTGTGGCATTAATCGTCCCATTCAATGTCAAATTTTTGCACCACTGTCCGCACCTGATTCTTAGTCAAAGATCGGGGCGTCTGATTCCATAAAAGTAAAGACAACCGCGCTGTGTCCTCTAACTCTTCAATTGCGTTACACGCGGCCTCCACATCCTTACCGGCCACAACTGGCCCATGATTGGCCAACATGACGGCGCTTCGCTTGCCCGCCAGACAGCGCACAGCCGCGCCCATTGCAGGGTCACCGGGCAAGAAAAAGGGTAACAATTGCACCTTCCCAAGCTTCATAATCCCGTATGGCGTGAGTGGTGGAAGGAAGTTTCCGTCATCTTCCACCGGTAACATTGACAGCGCAACGGAATGGCAAGAATGCAGGTGAACGACCGCACCTGCGCTACTTCGCGTATCGTAAAACGCAGTATGCAGCGGCATTTCTTTGGTCGGCGCATCTCCGCTGATCTGCTGACCTTGCGCATCAAAACGGCTCAACCGAGCGGGATCCAGCCGACCAAAACTGCTCCCCGTGGGAGAGACGAGCAACCCACCATCCTCGGTTCTGGCCGAAATATTTCCGGTACTTCCATGGGTTAACCCACGATCAAATAGCGACTTGGCCAGCAAGCAGATGTGCTCACGCAGATGAGTTTCGCTCATGCCCCGCTCAACACATTATTGGCTTTAGCAAAGAAGTCTTCAGCGCCAAAGTTACCCGATTTCAGGGCCACCACCAGATTAGGGTGCGCACGTAAAGCAGGCACACCGGGGTCGATCTCGGGGCCAATCTCTAACTGCCCAAGCGCTAAGCCCTCTATAACCGCGCCCGACGTTTCCCCGCCTGCGGTGATCACCTTGGTCACGCCGCCTTGAACTGCCAACCGAGCAACATCCGCAAAGAACCCCTCCAAAGCGTTGGCTGAAACCTCAAGCCCGTATTGCGCCTGCACCTCTTTCACGACAACCGGATCAGCCGAGCTATAGGCCAATGGCAGCCCATCTTGTGCGATCAACCATTCTGCCATCTCTGAGGCCGTCAGACGACCTTCGATCACATCTGCCGCGACAATCTCACGGGCGGGGTTGTCGGCCTTGTGCCGCGCCACCTGTGCCCGCGTGGCAATGGAACACGACCCAGATACGGCAATCGCCTTTCCGGGCTGCCCGCGCCAAGGTACTGGCTTTGGCGAAATTCCGAAATTCGCAGGCAAGCCGAGTGCAACACCTGAGCCACCCGTAATCAGCGGCAAGCCTTCAGCGGCAGCGCCAATCAGCATCAAGTCTTCATCCCGGATCGCGTCGACAATGATGTGTCGATGCCCTTGGGCGTGTTGTTCGGCCAATCCCGTGATGATCGCATCCGTTCCAGCAAACACCCGTTGCGCAGCCACGTGACCAACTGAATACTTTGTCTGTGGGCTCAACCATCGACGGATGTCGGGGTCCGTCATGGGCGTCAGAGGGTGATTTTGCATCCCAGATTCACTCAGCAATGCATCATTTACGAACAAATGCCCCTGATAGATAGAACGCCCCGTGCCGGGGAAGGCCGGGCAAAAGATGACCTGATGCGCGTCCAAAGCTTCAGCCAAGGCATCTGCGACCGGTCCAATATTGCCCAGCGCAGTGCTGTCGAAAGTCGAACAATACTTAAAGAAGATTTGCTGACAGCCTTGCGCCTTCAGCCACGCCAAGGCTTCAAACGATTTGGCAATCGCATCTTGCGGATCAATTGACCGGGATTTCAGCGCGACAACACCGGCTTGCACGTCTGGTGCCGCGTCTTCAGTTGGAACGCCCGTATATTGTACCGTGCGCATGCCTTGCTTGGCAAGTGTGTTCGCCAAATCGCTGGAGCCTGTGAAATCATCCCCAATACATCCCAAAAACATCAGCTGTCCCCCGGAAGGCGCAGCCCAGCATTGCGGGCATAAACTTTGGCAACTGCCGCGTCGTCTTCGTTGCCATGCCCCATACCTGCGGCGGCGACAAATTGCTGAAGTGCGGCGGCTGTAATTGGGGCTGCAAAATTGGCCGTTTTCGCAATATCCAATACAATTCCTAAATCCTTGGGCCAAATATTGACCGAGGAATGCGGGGCGTAGTCCCCAGCGACAATATGAGGTGCACGGTTTTCCAACATCCAAGATGTCCCAGCACATTTGCTGATGACCTCAACGAACTTGTCCGGCGTCACACCTTGCGTCATCCCAAACGTCAACGCTTCGGCCATCGTTGCAATATGCACACCGGCCAGCAATTGATTCACGGCTTTCATCGCCGAACCGGCACCCGCCGTGTCCCCCAGTTCGAAAACGGTCTCTGCAGTTGCATTCAAAGCAGGACGCGCAGCTGCAAACGCTTGCGATGTGCCCGAAGCCATGATCGACAAGGCACCATTGGCCGCCTTCAATGATCCCCCAGAAATGGGTGCATCCAGATAGTGGACACCAGCCTCGACACAGCGCGCCTCCATGAGACGTGCAAATTCTGGGGGTACGGTCGCGCAGGCCATCACAACCGCGCCGGCCTTTAAGTGTTGAACGACGCCATCTGGCCCAAACAACACATCTTCAGTCTGGGCCGCATTCAAGACGACAACCATCACAGTGTCCAAGTCGCCAGCAACCTCACGCAAAGCACCCTCAGCGCCGCCTTCTGACTGGAAACGAGCCGCTTGATCCGGATTGATGTCAAACCCAAAGGTTCGGTGCTGGGCACGCAACAGCGACGACGCCATCCCGTAGCCCATTGATCCAAGTCCAATGACTGCTGTGTTGTGAACGTCGCTCAAGTACAATCCCCCTAAAAAGTCCTTTCGGCATTTAGGGCATCCTGCACACACAAGGCAATCAGGTCATCATCAGTTACTGCGCCGCTATCACCTCATCCTCTGCATTCTCAACTTTCACGGCTGAGAACTTGAACTCCGGAATTTTTCCGTAAGGGTCGATCGCGGGGTTCGTAAGGATGTTCGCAGCCGCTTCGACATAGGCAAACGGCAAGAAGACCATATCCGGGGCGACCGCGCGATCCATACGCGCCATGATATCGATAGACCCGCGTTTGGTGGTCAGGCGGACCATCCCCCCCGGTTCTACCCCGAGCTTGCGCAAAGTCGACGGGTGCAACGAGCAGTTCGCCTCTGGTTCCATGGCGTCCAATACGCTCGCCCGACGTGTCATGGACCCTGTATGCCAGTGTTCCAGCTGTCGCCCTGTGGTCAGGATCATCGGGTAATCTGCATCTGGAACATCATCCGGCGGGATCACGCTGGCTGGCGTGAACCGGGCACGACCTTCTGGACGCGGGAAACCGTCGCCGAACACGACCGCTTGCCCCGGATCTTCCGGTGAGAGCGACGGATAGGTAACAGCTTCGCCCTCAAGGCGGTCCCACGTGATGTTGTCGAGGCTGCGCATGTTGATCGCCATTTCCGCGAACACGTCGCTTGGATGTGTATAGGTCCAGCCCAGCCCACACCGTTTGGCAAGTTCCACTTCAATCCACCAATCTTCGCGTGCCTCTCCGGGAGGCGCCACAGCAGGGCGCACCATTTGCACTTGTCGATTGGTATTGGAAACTGTTCCTGACTTTTCATAGAGCGCTGAGGCTGGCAGGATCACATCCGCGTAGTTCGCAGTCTCCGTCACAAAGATATCTTGCACCACCAGATGGTCCAGTTTGGCCAGTGCATCGCGGGCATGTTCCACATCCGGGTCTGACATTGCAGGGTTTTCACCCAAGACATACATCGCCTTAGTGTTGCCAGCGTGCACATCATCCATGATCTCAGTAACGGTCAGACCCTTTTCATTCGAAAAGTCGCCACTGCCCCACACATCCGTAAAGGCAGACCGCACGCCGTCATCCGTTACAGTTTGATAATCGGGCAAAAACATTGGGACGAGGCCCGCATCCGATGCACCCTGCACGTTGTTTTGTCCGCGTAAAGGATGCAATCCAGTTCCCGGGCGCCCCACTTGGCCAGTCATCAAAGCAAGTGAAATCAGGCAGCGCGCGTTATCCGTTCCGTGGATGTGCTGACTAACGCCCATGCCCCAGAAGATCATCGCAGACTTGGCACCCGCGAAGTCCCGCGCAACATTGCGCAGGCTTTCTGCATCAATTCCGCAGATTTCGGCCATTTTCTCTGGGGTGAAGCCCGCCAAATGCGCCTTCTCCGCCTCCCAGTTTTCTGTGTAGGCTTTAATATACTGTTCGTCGTAGAGCCCTTCTTCGACGATCACGTGACAGATCGCGTTCAACATACTCACATCCGCACCCGGCCGGAATTGCAGCATATGCGTGGCAAACCGTTTCAAGGCTTGGCCGCGCGGGTCCATGACGATCAGCTTACCGCCGCGCTTGGTGAACTGTTTGAAATAAGTCGCCGCGACAGGATGGTTTTCAATCGGGTTCGCCCCGATCACAATTGCCACATCCGCATTCTTGATTTCGTTAAAGGTTGCCGTCACAGCCCCCGAACCGACATTTTCGATCAGTGCAGACACCGAGGAGGCATGACACAGCCGTGTACAGTGATCGACATTGTTGTGCTTGAACCCTTCCCGAATGAACTTTTGGAACAGGTATGCTTCCTCATTGGTACATTTGGCCGACCCAAAACCTGCAACCTCGCGCCCGCGTCCTTTCAGACCGTTCGCAGCAAAATCCAGCGCTTCATCCCAGGAGGCTTCGCGGAAATGCGTCTGCCAATTGGCCGGATCAACATTCAAGCCTTTTGCGGGGGCGTCATCGCGACGGATCAACGGTTTTGTCAGGCGGTGATTGTGGTGGATGAAGTCGTAGCCAAACCGCCCCTTGACGCAAAGACGTCCCTCGTTGGCCGGACCGTTGATACCTTCGACATACTTGACCTTGCCGTCTTTGACCTTGATCGAAATTTGGCAACCAACACCGCAGAAGGCGCAAACACTGTCGACCTCTTCGTCAAAATCTTTGCTGTCACCAACTCCCGCGCCTGGCGTTACAGATGCGGGCATCAGCGCCCCGGTTGGGCAAGCTTGCACACATTCACCACATGCCACGCAGGTGCTGTTGCCCATCGGATCGGCGAAATCAAATGTGGGGTAAGCATCTTGCCCTCGACCCGCCATGCCGATCACGTCGTTGACTTGCACTTCGCGGCACGCGCGCACGCACAAGCCGCACTGTATACATGCATCCAAATTGACCGACATCGCGACATGGCTGTCATCTAGCAAAGGGATGCGTCCGTCTTCTAATTTGGGGAACCGGCTTTCGGAAACACCATTGGCATCGGCCATGTCCCACAGATGCGAAGACGTATCGTGGCTTACGTCTCGATCTGGTTGGTCGGTCACCAACATCTCGACCACCATCTTACGTGCGTTTTCAGCCCGTGCCGAATTGGTGGTCACAACCATCCCATCCAGTGGTTCGCGGATGCAGGAGGCCGCTAAAACACGCTCGCCTTCGATCTCCACCATGCATGCGCGGCAATTCCCGTCGGGGCGATATCCCGGCGCAGGTTTATGACAGAGATGCGGGATGACAAGGCCACGGCCATTGGCCACCTCCCAAATTGTCATGCCTGCGTCGGCTTCAACGTCTTGCCCGTCGAGCGTGAATCGCACTGTGTCTGACATCGCACCTGTCTCCCTGATGGTGATGCAATATATACGACGCCGCTTTCTTCTCCCAAAGCCCTATTCCCGACACCTCCCGCCGGATTCGCGCCATCACTGCAATCAAACGTTTCCGATATGATGCAGCTTGTTGCGAACTATGGCGTTGACCCCCTTTCGCAATTCCGATTGTCTCACCAAACACTTTGAAAGGCAGCACGATGGATCCGGCCCTATTCTTCACCTTTATTGTCGCAACTTTGGTAATCATCGTTGCACCCGGCCCTTCGGTCGCGTTGGCCTCCAGCCAAGCCATCAAATACGGCCCGAAAGCGATGTTTGCGACGGTCATGGGCGATGCGCTTGGTTCAGTGGTGCATATAGTAGTGGCCGTTGCGAGCCTGCAAACCTTGCTGAGTGTCGCGGATCAAGTGCTGCCCGTGCTGCAAATCGCGGGCGGCTTCTACATTCTTTATCTAGCCTATTCTTCCTTCACCGCCAAACCCAGCGCTGACCCTGTATCCGTGCAAAAGAAAGGCTATCGCTCGGCTTTTATCAGTGGCTTCTTTGCTTGTGTCAGCAATCCAAAGGCAATTGTTTTCTTTGCGGCCTTGTTCCCCGGCTTCATCTCGCCTGAGGCGAGCGTTGTGTTCCAATCTTTTATTTATGGCGCGATTTTTGTGGTTCTGGATGGGGCATCGATTATTGGATATTCCATGCTGGCATTAACCGCAGCACGATCCAGATTTGGCAGCCGCATTAATATGGATAAACTCAGCGGGGCTGGGCTGTTTGGCGTGGGCCTGCTTTTGATCGTAAAAGGATATCGCGACATTCGTCCGGCGTGATGGGGCCGTTTTTGTTATCCAAGCGTCGCGTCAAAAGCCACCATTTGAACATCTCCCACTGGCAACCTGCACCTCGCCCGCGTAATCAAGTCCCCAAGGGGAGTGCCATATGTCTCACATCACATTAATCCGTCACGGGCAGGCCAATAGCGATGCCACCACCGAGGAGGATTACGACCGTCTCAGCGACCTTGGTCACCAGCAAGCGCGATGGTTGGGCGCCCATTTGCGTGACATGCATCAACACCATAGCCGACTTTATACCGGCACATTGCGCCGCCACATCGAAACCGCTGATGGCATGGCCACTGGCCTAGACGCCGTACGCGATGCCCGCCTGAACGAGTTGGAATACTTCACAATGGCCAGCGCGTTGGAAGAAGAACACGGCATCAGTGCCCCTGTTGAACAATCAGATTTCATCGCACATTTCCCAGTCATTCTGCAATATTGGCAAGACGACAAGATCGAAGGTGCACCGGAACGATTTTCCCATTTTGAAGCCCGCATCAACGATGTGCTGCGCGAAATCGGTCAAGGCAACGGCCCTGCCTTTGTCGTGACGTCCGGCGGATTGATCGCGATGACAATGCGGTCGCATTTGCGTCTTGATGTCCATGCGATGGCCCATGTCGCGCTGGCAATCTTTAACTCATCTCTGCACCGCTTGTATCCTATTGGCGGACCCGAAAACGGCACTTGGTCTCCGGTTTTGTTCAACGCCATCCCGCATCTTGAACACCCTGAACGCCATTACGCCCAAACACATGTTTGAAGAGGCCTACACATGATGAACTTGCATTACGCTACGAATACAATCTCTGTCGCCGTTGCGATCACACTCGAAGAAGCGCAACAGGCCTACACACTGACCAAAGTCAGCTTCGCAGACGCAGAACAGACAAAAGCGCCGTATCTGGCCGTAAATCCAAAAGGCCGTGTTCCGGCGCTGGAAGCGGGTGGCACAGTTTTGACGGAAACAGGCGCTTTGCTGGATTTTATCGCCGCACTTGCGCCCGAAGCCGATCTAATCCCCAGCGATCCGTTGCAGGCCGCAAAAATGCGCAGCGTGATGTATTATCTCGCCTCTACTATGCATATCAATCACGCCCACAAGATGCGGGGATCTCGTTGGGCCGATCTGCCTGAAAGCCATGCTGATATGGCGGCCAAGGTCACTCAAACCATGACCACAAGCGCTGAGTATCTTGAGGCGGAGTGCTTGCACGGCCCGTTCATTCTGGGCGAGCAGTTCACAATTGGCGACGCGTATTTGTTTATAGTGTGTAGCTGGCTAGAAGGCGACGGCGTCGACGTCGCGAACTTCCCAAAAATCACAACCTTTATGGCGGCCATGAACGCGCGCGCGTCTGTTCAGAAAATGCGCGACACCAAAGTGCTCGTATGACGCATCTTTGGGTCCGAGCGGAACAACGTGAAAACGAGGACCGCGTGGGATTGACGCCACGCGGAGCAGCGCAGTTGATTGCATCTGGCATTGACGTGACCGTGGAGGACAGCAGCACACGATGCGTTGCGACCGACGCTTACGCCAAATCGGGTGCGAAAATCGCCCCTGAAGGCAGTTGGCCAGACGCTCCGGATGATGCGATCATATTTGGCCTCAAAGAGCTGCCCGATGATGGCACCGCTCTTAAGCACCGTCACATCCTCTTTGGGCACGCCTATAAGGGTCAACCTTCGGGTCAAGTTCTGCTGAGCCGGTTCGCCCAAGGCGGCGGCGCGATGTTTGATTTAGAATATCTTCTCGATGACGCAGGCCGTCGCGTTGCGGCCTTTGGATATTGGGCAGGATATGCCGGCGCAGCTGTCGCTTTGAAATGTTGGGCAGCGCAACATCGCAATCAAATTTGCGGCCCTGTCAGTACCTTCAAATCCTCGGTCCATTTGCTGGCAGACCTCCAATCTGAATTGGTCGCAATCGGAACGCAGCGCCCCACAGCACTTGTCATTGGCGCCCTTGGCCGTGTGGGAACCGGCGCGGCAGATTTGTGTACAGCCATGGGCGTACCCGTAACGAAATGGGACATGGCAGAAACCGCAAGCGGCGGTCCTTTTCCAGAAGTGCTCGCGCACAACCTGTTTTTGAATTGCATCCTAGCGCGTCCCGGCACCCCTGTTTTTGTCCCCGCCAACGCCACATCCAGCCCAAGAGCTCTAAGCGTCATCGGCGATATTGCCTGCGATCCGGATAGTGATTTCTCGCCGATCAAAGTTTATGACCGCACGACCACTTGGAATGCCCCAGCGTTGCGGGTTTATGACACGCCACCTTTGGACGTCACGGCAATCGACAATTTGCCTTCGATGCTGCCTGCAGAAAGCTCGGAAGACTTCGCAGATCAATTGCTGCCTTCGTTGCTGACTTTGCAGGATCTGACCCAAGGCGTCTGGGGCCGAGCCAACAGCATTTTCGAGACTCATATCCAAGCGATCACGACCTAACCAAAAAAGGCCACCCCACGTTCGTGGAGAGGCCTGTTGATTAGACTGATTCGAACCTGTTCGGTCTGAGAAGATTACGCAAAGATACGATAGTACAGCCAATTCGGGAGGAATTGCGCGGCGCGAAAAATGGCGCCTAGTAGACCTGGGAAGCTTTTCTTGAAGGCATCTGAATTCATCAGTTCAAACACTTCTTGCGCAGCCTCTTCGGGTTCCATGATCATAGGCATTTTGAAGGTGTTCTTGTCGGTCATCCGCGTCTTGATGAACCCCGGCAAGGCGACCTGCACGTCGAGACCGGTATCTTTCAAATCCGCATACATGCATTCAGCCAAGGACAGATTTCCGGCTTTGGAAGCAGTGTACCCAATTGACCCTGGAAGGCCGCGATACGCCGCTAGGCTGGATGTAATAACAATATGTCCCGCATCGCGAGACACCATGTCTGGCACAACCTGCCCCAAAACACGGATATATCCAGTGAAGTTAACGTCTGCCATTTCAACAGCTTGTGCTGCATCCCAATTGCGTGCCGAAAACGGCCAATAGGCCCCGGCGAGCAACACGACACCGTCAACCGGCCCAATTGCTTCAGCGGTAGCGCGCACGCTTTCATCATCTGTTACGTCCATAGGATGCGCAGATGCTGGTGCCGGCAACGTCGCCGCGATCTCCGCCAATTTGTCTGCGTTTCTGGCGGACAGAACAACTTCCGCTCCAGCTTGCGACAACTTTCGCGCAAGCGCTTCGCCTAGTCCGTCACTTGCACCAACCAACCAATACTTTTTTCCAACCCAGTCTTTCACGCGGCCCGCCTTATCTCTTCATCAATTGGCCGCATTGTTGCGACCAGTTCCGCCACTTTAATACCAAATTTCCGGAACTGCGAGCGATTGATGATGGTTCCATTCGGCGCAAGGTACATCCAATCGACAGTGTCTAAAACATGACCACCTGACGCATCTGGCAAGCGAATGCGGTATTTTAATTGAACGGAATCACCAGATTGATGCCCTGTTCCTTCCCCAACAACATCCGCAGCCCGTGCTTTGATCTTGCCATCGCTACCAATCATCAAATTCCATTCACGATTTTGTTGAGTGCCATCATCATAATCAAACACTTCTTTCATGACCCCGACATTGCCGGTCCATTGTGCATCAAACCGCGCCACAAAGCGCGACGATACGCGACCCGTTGGTCCGTAAATCAACCCTTCGCATTGGATTGCACCGTTTAAATGCGTGCGCACATCGAACTGGCCAGCACGGCCTTCAGCGTAATCTTCCGGTGTTTGTGCCAAAAAACCCGCGAAAAGCGTATGCATCCATATAGCACCAAAGGCAAAAACCGCCCCCAGCAGGATCAACAGCAAAATATCCATGGTCCTAATCCTCTTTCAGATCGGTCGTGGCCAGCAAGCCAATCGCGATCAATTTCAATGCACAGGGAACCCCTGCGTATAGTAAGCTTAACAAGGTCAATGCGGCCTCGGGGTTGTTCGTAGTTCCGCTGTCCAGACCCGCCCGTTCCAAAGCTGGCAGAAGCAATACGGCTGCAAAGGCGAGGGTGAACTTCGACACAAACGCCCAAAGTCCAAACCCTTCGGATGCAGCGGGTGAAATCACGGCCATGCGGCGCGCAAAAATAGCTGGCAGTAGGGTAAGATCAGCCCCCATTGCAGCGCCAGAGGCTACGCAAATCACTGCAAATGGCCACACGTCCCCTGCACCCAAAGTCACCGCCAGACCGAACGCCATAATCGCCAGACCCATCGCTGACAAAAGCACAGGTTTGGTTCCAAATCTCTGCGCCGATGCGCCCCAAAACGGGGCAGACAAAGCCGCACTCAGGAAAAAGAGCAACAAAAGAGCGCCTTCGGCACCCGGAGCTTGCAACCGCGTTTCCACGAAGAACAGAAACAACGTTGAAGACACCGCAACTGGGGCCGCATTCACAAAAGCAATGACCAACAAACGGCGCGCTTGGCTGTCTTGCAGCACCGTTCGAAACCCACTGCTCTCTTGGATCACATGTTTGGTCTGCCATTCTCCGCGCATTGCCAGCGCCGCACACACCCCAAGAACTGCAAAGCCAAGCGCGAAGCCCGTGAACGGCGCATTTATCAAAGCCCCCAAAACCATAGGCGCAATCGCGGCCACACAAACCCCCAACAGCGCGCCCGTTTCGCGCCAGCGAGCCAATCGCAAATGGCCGTTGTCGCCCAACATATCTGCCTTGATCACGCCCTGCGCATAGAAACAGATCGTCAAGAAGGAAAATGCCGAAAACACCAACGTCAACATGAACCCAAACCAAACCACGGGCGAAAACAGCGGTTCGATGGCAAAAAGCCCGAACATCCCCGCGACAAGGGTTCCACAGCCAATCAATACAGCCCACGAACGATGCGAAGCCATCGCCGCGCTCAACTTGCCGAGAAGTGGGTCTTGTACCACATCCAACAGCCGTAATCCGAACAGCACAACGCCCAAGGCCGCGAGCGAAACACCATATTCGTCCACATAAAACTTCGGCGCATGAATATAGAGCGGCAATCCCGCTGCAGACAGCATCGCCGCAAACACCCCATAAGCAGGCAATCTGTGCGAACCGGCAATCATTCCCCAGCAACCCCATGCGGTGACGACCAACCTTTGCTTACGTCTTCACTTGGTGGCTTAGGAGGGGATCGAAACGTTGCTTTTTTGAACCACAGCTTAAGTGCCTGCCAATGTATCAGCGCCATTACACGGCGCGCGCCCATCGGACGCAGAAGCGCGAACCGAACGATGGAGCGGTTGGTCATCGGCGCACGCTTCCCCGTCAGGGTCGCAATCAAACCGCCGTTTCCGCGCGAGTAGTCGATCCAAATACCGATCCGGGTATCGGTAATATCGAAGCGAAATTCATATCCACCCTCTACAGGTTGGAATGGCGATACATGCATGAACTTTTGGGCCACCAATCGATCTGTGGCCTCAATTGGGCGCAAATCATCGTGGCAACACAGGTAGGAATGTCTGTCGCCATAGGTGTTCGTGACCTCCGAAATGACTGCAATCAAAGCGCCGTCTTCTCGCCGACACAACCAAAACGACACAGGATTGAATACATAACCGAGCATTTTTGGTTGGGCCAAAAGCTCGACTTTAGAGGCATCTGAGACACCATATGTCGTCAGGATTTCGCGCACCCAAATCGCGCCCCGCCCCTGTTTGGGCGTTCCTCCGTGATCTTTGTCATCTAAACCCGTCAGGTTGCGTGCATTGCGCGAAAACAAGGCTGGTGTTTCTAGGTCGGCTTCCGCATCCAACAAAACATAGTCTACCGAATACCGAAACGCATTCGCCACAGCGCCTTTACGCCCGTGAAACGTCACCCCTTCAATATGATCGACCCTCGCATTCATCGCGCAGCTATCGGCGCAGTGTCATTCGCAAGGATCGCATCAGCAACTTCAACAGCACTGGCCAACCCGTCTTCATGAAAACCGTTCTTCATCCAAGCGCCGCAAAACCATGTATTGCGTGAGCCATTAAAATTACGGACCTTTTGTTGTGCGTCTAGAGCACCGAGATCATAAACTGGATGACGCAGAACCGTTTGATCGTAGATGCAGTCATCTCGAATGGCGCGTTTTGAATTCAGGGTCACAAAGTGTGGGTCGTCCATTGGCACTGGTTGCAACTTGTTGATCCAATACGTCAGATCGATTTGCTCTGCGAGCTTGCCACTGGTTTCGGTGTAATTCCAACTCGACCAAACTTTTCGACGCTTTGGCATTATGCTCTCGTCACAATGCAGCACGACTTCATTGGCTTGATATTTCACAGCGCCTAAAGCCAAAGCCTCTTCACAGGCTGGGTCGCCAAGCATCGCCAAGCTATCATCTGAATGCGTCGCAAAGACGACTTCATCAAAAGACTGTCGCGCAGCACCCTCAACCTTGATTTGAACCGTGCCGCCAACACGTGCAACGCACTGCACCCGGGCTCCCAAACGCAAATCCACTGCCCGCGCGGTTAAAGCAGCTTGCAAGCGTTGAACATATTGAATGGAACCACCTTGAACCGTGTACCACTGGTGCTGCCCTGTTGTATTCAGAAGCGCGTGGTTCTCGAAGAATTGCATCATTGAATAGGCGGGAAAATCCATGATTTTCTCAATCGGTGTTGACCAGATCGCGCCCGATAAAGGCAAAAGGTAATAGTCTCGGAAATATATCCCTGTCCCCAACTTGTTCAGAAACGCCCCTATCGTCAGCCGAGGGTTGGACTTCGCAACCGCCAAGCCGTGCTTGTTAAAACGCAAAATGTCTCGAATCATGCGTAGAAATTGCGGGTTCGCAGCGTTGCGGGGTTGGGCAAACAACGCACCAAGGCTCGCCAATCCGTATTCAAGAGCACCGCCCTTGATGGATGCTGCAAAGCTCATGTTACTTTTGACCACTGGAACATCGAGTTCGGCAAATAATTCTGCCATCAACGGGTAATTGGCATAGTTGAAAACCAGAAAGCCTGTATCGACCGGCTGATCGCCGCGCTTGCCTGCAACGATCGTGCGCGCATGCCCACCCAATCGAGGCTCTGCTTCAAACAAAGTAACGCGGTTCGAACGAGATAACCGATGCGCAGCGCCCATTCCGGAGATGCCCCCGCCGATGACGGCTATCTTCTTTGGAATGTTGTTTTGAGCTTCAAATGGCATTTAATGCGGTCCTGTGTGTTCGATACTGAAAACACTACGTTTGAACTTGCCAGTTGGATTTGAAAGAAAATCGTTTCTTCTTTGGCACCTTTGTTCAAAAGACGTTTTGGCCTTGCCCAAAAGGGCATTTTTTCGACTTCTCAACTCAAATGATGTTATTTTCGAACGCGAGTGATCCAACGTTCTGAGTACGACGTATCGTTGTTATGTTCATCGGACTTGATACCGCCCCAAAACTCAGCGTATCCGGACACCAAACCCAGTACAGGGTCGGTTCGGAAGCTGCTACAAGTGTGCAGGCACGTAAAAAGGTAGGGTCGCGTAACGTGAGTAAAGACGGTGCAGACAGTGCGCGAATGCAATGGGTTGACCACATGCGTCGAATTCGCGATGCGCAGGACAAAGCAGCTTTCTCTGAGTTGTTTGGCCATTTCGCACCAAGGGTGAAAGGCTTTTTGATAAAGTCGGGCGCGGATGCCGGCCTTGCGGAGGAATGCGCACAAGAAGTCATGGCGACTGTATGGCTCAAGGCCCATATGTTCGACCCTTCTCGGGCCTCGGTGGCAACATGGATTTTCACCGTCGCAAGGAACCGCCGGATCGACATCCTGCGAAAACAAAGACGTCCTGAACCCGAAGAAATGACCTGGGGGCCACAAGCCGAGCCAGAGCAAGACGACGTTGTCGGATTGCAGCAAGAATGCGAACTTTTGAGCAAGGCCATGCAAGACCTGCCAGAAGCACAAAGAGAACTGATACAAAAAGCGTATTTCGGGGAATTGTCCCATTCAGAGATCGCTCAAGCAACCGGTCTGCCTTTGGGCACGATTAAATCTAGATTACGTTTGGCGCTGGATCGACTGCGCCACGCAATGAAGTAAAGTATGTGAAGATGGCAGAGAAAATAAAGCATCACCTGACGCCAGACATTCTAATGGCATATTCTGCAGGCACCCTCCCCGAGGCCTTCAGCCTTTTGGTCGCCGCGCATGTATCCCTTTGTGACGCTTGTCGCGCAGAGGCCGAAAGCTACGACACTGTCGGCGGGGCCCTGCTGGATGATCAAAACCTCGAAACAGAGGCGATGGCTGCGGGCAGCTTGGATGCAACCTTATCCTTGATCGCGGACGGACGTATCGAATTGCCAAAAACCCCCGCAAAAACCGACGCGACCTTTCCTGCCCCGTTGCAGGATTATGTTGGTGGTGGCGTTTCTGCGGTCAAATGGAAGCCCGTTGGAATGGGTGTAAAGCAAGCAATCTTGAAAACGTCTTCGGAAGCAACGGCGCGGTTGCTGTTCATCCCGGCCGGTGCAGCTATGCCGGATCACGGACACAATGGTCTTGAAATGACCTTGGTGCTTCAGGGCGGATTTCAGGACGAAGACGACTATTTCGCCAGAGGTGACGTAGAAATTGCTGACAGTGATTTGCACCATACACCGGTGGCAGATATTCACGAAGACTGCATTTGCCTAGCAGTGACGGACGCACCTTTAAAGTTCACGGGATTGCTCCCCAAACTGGCCCAGCGTTTCTTACAGATTTAGTACCAAACTCCCTGCCCTTCCACGCACAAAGTTACTTGTCACCCGTGGCGGCAGGTAACTTTGTGCTGTGTCGCTGGTTCGTAAAGTGTAGGACTTTAAGAACTCTGGAGGGAACATGATGAAAACAGCACTCGTAACCGGCGCCGCGCGCGGCATCGGATTGGCAACAACCCACCGCTTGTTGAAAATGGGCTTTCAAGTAGCGATGGTCGATAATGACAGCGCAGAACTTGCTAAATCCAAAGGCCTCGCTGGTACAACGTTGTTTGACACAGATGTGGCAGACCCTAACCAAGTCGATAGTTTGAAAGCCGCCCTAAAAGATCAGTGGCCCCACCTCACCGCTTTGGTAAACAATGCCGGTCTCGCCGATTTTGGCCCGATCGAAGACACGAGTTTTGCACGTTGGCGCGCCGTTATGGCCAACAACCTCGACGCCCCATTCTTGATGACCCAAGCCTTCACGCCAATGCTAAAAGTAGCAAAAGGTGCCGTGGTTAACATCACCTCGATCTCAGGCTTGCGCGCGTCAACTTTACGCGTCGCATACGGGACATCAAAGGCAGCCCTTGCGCACTTGACCCTCCAACAGGCCGCAGAACTGGGCGAATACGGTATCCGCGTAAACGCTGTCGCCCCCGGCCCAGTGCGCACCAAACTCGCAATGGCCGTTCACACACCTGAAATCATCACCGCCTACCACGATGCGCTGCCCTTAAACCGGTATGGCTCAGAAGACGAAATCGCAGCCGCCATTAGCTTTCTGCTCTCCGAAGATGCGAGCTTCATCACGGGCCAAATCCTTGCCGCAGACGGAGGCTTCGAAGCCACAGGGATCGGTCTTCCAGCGTTACGCGATTAACACACAGCATTTCGCCCTAAGAGAAGAACTCACATCCCTGCAAAAATCGGTTGTGCCCTAGATAGTCTAGTTTCTCGAAGGGCGCAAAAATCACCTATTTTCAACAATCTAACGGACATAACTTCACAATCTGCGCAGGGTAATTTCAAACAAAAGTGAATTTCTTCAATGGATCGCTTTATCTGGGTTGCAGTCCCTACCGACTCGGATTAGACAGCACGAACTTGGCGCGGGATGGAGCAGCCCGGTAGCTCGTCAGGCTCATAACCTGAAGGTCGTAGGTTCAAATCCTACTCCCGCAACCAAGATTTTTGATTGAAGAACAATACGTTACAAGCTACCTGCCGGCAGCTTTTTTCGTTATCTAATTCCTTGATGCTACACCGGTGCTACGTTTGGGGCGAGAACTCGCATGCAATGGCTGCGAAATCGTGTGTCGAGCGGTAATCCCGCCAATTTTAACGGGGTTCAGCCGTAGAATTCGAGCGGCTGTTTTCAGTTTCATGGCGGGTGTGATGCCGCCAATGCCCATGTTGGGTCGCTCGTTGTTGTAAGTCCAGAGCTATTCGGTTGCTTGGTCTTGCGCCTCCTTGATAGTTCAAAAATATATTGGCCCAGCCATTCACCGCGAACTGTGCGATTGTATCGCTCGATGTAGCCAAGCCGAATGTTGCGTTTTTCGGTCCATGCCATGAGTGTGCCACTGATATATTCGGGTCCCGTAACACTTTCGGAATGTCATTGATTGAGGGGCTTTGAGCGCCTACGTAGGCTTTGTATAACGAAGCAGGTGGTGATAGCCGTGCCTCAGGTTCCTACAGTGGTTTTAAACAAATCACATTGCAAAGGAGACCGACTATGACCGAGACCAGCATTACACGGAACGCGATCATTTTGGTGGCTATCGATATCGCGAAAGCGCGTCGTGAAGTTTTGATTGCCATTCCTGGCAAGAAACGACGCCGTAGATTGACGGTCTTGACCAACGGGACGACTTCAAGCGCTTGATCGCTTTATTGGCCAATTACGGCTTCCTGGTCCAGGTAGCGTTGAGGCAACGGGCAATTACCATCGCGCCTTAGCCTATCATCTGGCCGCAGCAAGCTTTGAGATGAAGTTGGGATCTTCGGTGTCCTTGACCCGCACCCGCGAAGCCCTGCACAATAGTTGGGACGAAAATGATCCCAAGGACGCCCAAGTCATCCTCTACATGATGGAGTTCGGGAACACCCAGTTAAATTACGCCCATTGGCCTGCGGCACCAATGACATACAAGAGCTGTCAAAAACCCCTGACATTGTATCCAATTCGAACACCGAGCTTTGGCACCGCATCCTGACGCATTATCTGCCGCTATACTTTCCTGAAGCAGACCGGTTTCATCGCAGTTCGCGCGGTGACTGGTTCTTTGCCTCTCTGGAACGTTATCCGTCGCCCCATTTGATCTCAGCGGTGGATAGGGCGGCGTTCATCGCTGAGGCTTGGGAAGTCGTGGGTCGCAAAGTTGCCAAAGAGCGTTTATTTAAAATTATCTACGAGACCGCAAAAACATCTGTATGCCTGCTCGTTGGTCCACATTCTGACACCGTCAGTATGTTCCGCTTGGTTCTTGGC
>JBDWAL010000020.1:0-5758 GCA_039978895.1 Aliishimia sp. | reverse complement strand
CCCGCAACAGGTGTGATCTCAGGCACCTTCTCAAACGCCGCATCGACCAACGCACCCTTCACCGTCAGCGTCACAGCAACAGACAATGAGGGCGGCACCATCATCCGCTCCTTTACCTGGAATGTCGCAAACACACCGCCTGTTGGCGGGGTGATTGGTGACGTGACAGTTGATGACGCGTCAAGCCTGAGCGTCAACGCGGGCTCTGTGTTCTCTGACCCTGATGGCGATGCCCTGCTCTTTGACGCTATTGGCCTACCCGAAGGGTTGCAGATCGATCCACTCAGCGGGATTATCAGCGGTACGATCAACAGTGATGCCTCGCAATTTGGACCCTTTGTGATCACAGTGATCGCCACAGATGCGGACGGGGATCGCGCCGAGAGCCGCTTTACCCTTACCGCGCTGAACACACCTGCCATCGTGACGGGGACAATTTCGAATATCACTATAAACCTTGGGCAGGAAATCCCAACGATCGGGCAAGATATATTCTCTGATCTTGACGGGGATGATCTGGTCATTGCGGCCACAAACCTTCCTGACGGGCTGCAGATTGACAGTCAAAGCGGCGTCATATCGGGCAGTATCGCGAGGACAGCCGAGCCAGGTGATTACAGCGTGACGGTCACAGCAACTGATGGTGAAGGCAGTACCGCCTCTGTCAATTTTGTCATAACGGTTCCTGAAGACGGGAAGCTAACCCCTGAGAACTTTGTCTCGGGTGGGTATAACGCCAGCCCGCTTCATGCCCTGCAAGACGACATTCCGGCCAAAGACATCGAGCGGATCACCACGATTGTGATTTTGGATGCTTTGGAAAACATCCAGCCTATCGAGATGTTCGGCACCACGGGCACGAACGCCCCTGTGGACGACACCAATGACCAGTTGGATGACTTGCAGCGCCAACTGCTCGATGTCTTTACACCTAATTTCACCAATACCTTCCCGATCTCGCTTGCCTTGGCAGAGGGTGACAATGTCGCAAGCGGCTTTACGGCCAATGTACTGATCGGCACGAACAGGGTTTTCTACAATATAGAGACAGTGAGTGGCGCAAGTCTGGAGTTGGACCCTGAGTTCCCACCTGCAGGTGTCTTTATCGCCCCCGAGGGAGGTGTGGTCATCGAACGCTGGGTATCGGAGCCCTTCATTGTGACGATCAAAACCGTCAACGGGGACGAAGTAACCTACTCGGATGTAAAGATCGACCCGCAGCAAAACCAGGTTGAAATCATTGCAACAGAGGTCAGAAAGTTGCTGATTTCCGAACGACTGGAGTGGCACCCAAGCGTTTACTAAGCGAAGTTGGGCAGCCCGTTAGTGAGGTTGGCTAAAATGAAGCAGGTCATCCTAGACCAGCTTAGAAGTTGGCGCTTCCACTCTTCATGCTGCGCGCCTTTGAATCAGTTCAGTAACACCTCTATTTCGACGACAAAGCTAAACCTTAGCACACAACCAGTGCCGTCAAAGGCAAATACGGCAAAGGCTTTCTCGGTGATTTGGTGAAGCGCACGCGAGCGATGCGCATGGTGCTGAATGCTGCGGTTGTCGTGGAGGATTTACGCTTTCCAACAGGGAACCACTTGGAGGAACTAAAAGGTGATCGAGCTGGACAACATTCCGTGCGGATCAACGGGCAACGACGCATTTGCTTTGTTTGGCCTCCGAACGGACCTGCCGATGTCGAGATTGTCGATTGCCATAGAGAGAACACGCTGAGAAGGCTGTTTGAAGAACCAATGCACCCAAGTGAAGTCCTGAAAAAGCTTTGCTTTGCACACTGGACATGGGGGTAAATGTCTTTGCTCACCATCTGGATATGCCTCGGACACGCAACGAGCAGTTGATCATGGACACCAAAGGAATCACGCTGGGTACGGCCCTCCGCCTTCCTTGCATCTTCAACACCACCCCAACATATTAGGTGAACTTACGGGCAAACTATGACAAGCGTTTGCCGCTAAAGAGATCGACGTCTCTAACATTGGACCACTCATCGCTTCTTAATGCGTCATGGCGTTTCAGTTTCGAGGCGTTGGTTATTCCAAACGGGTGCCCGTCTGCGCACCATCGCATCCCCTTACCGCGCTGCCGCAGGTCGGCTTCCATGACTTGCTGGATTTTGCAACTTGCGGCAATACCAGCACCTGATGTCGCGCAGCCGTTCCTTAGCAGCCGCTGGTCATCTTGGAGAACGCAAAGATGCGTCGGTTTGGCATGCTGAAAGCCCGGACTTGATCGTAGACTTCGTGCTCCAACCAAGGCTTTGGCTGGGGGGAACTACCGTTCTCCGAATTGTCTGAACGTATCAGGGAGGGGCAGCTTGCTCCACTCACCTATGCATTTCAGTAAAGTGCTATCCTTGAGGGCGTAGACGTGATCTGGACGGGGCAACAGGCTTTGGGCGTCACGGCACATTGGGTGAAAAGTTCTTTGCCAAAGTTGCCACAAGAAGTCTGGCACGAAGCCTAGAATGGCTCAGCAAATAAACAGAAATCCGATCTTTGGTTTTCACATCTAACGACAACAAAGCTCGCGATCGTGAATTCATTGAAAAAACCGCCTGCCTACTTTCTTCGTGGCAAGGCGGTTTTTGGAACCTAGACCCATTGATCGAAAGTCATGACTGGCCCAATCGCGATTTCAGTGACCAGCATAGGCGGAATAAATCCCAAAAGTCCCGACAACAACAAGACTGATCGCCCAAACAAGATCAAGGTTGAACCAAGTCTTTGATAGGAATTTCAATCCGAGCCAGAAATAGATGACAATGGCTAGGATGCCCCCGGCTATGGTCATTGAAAACGTATGGATTGCTGCAACGCCAAATGCAGTTAACACGTTGCTGCCCATCAAGGTTTGCGCTGCAACATGCCCTGTTTCGTCAGGACCAATGGCGCATATTCCAAGAAAGATTGGCACCAACATTAACCCTGCACCATGGGCCATTGCCGCAAGAAAAGACCACAAAGCCAGCCGCGCCGGATGCACCCGTGCCAGAAATTTAGGGTGCCGGCGATTGATCATCAGGTAGATGCCCATTGCGATAACCAAAAGCCCCGCCCCGATGCGGATTTCCATTTCCCATTGGACAAGGACAATCATCATCGTGAAGGGCAGAAGAATCCCGATCATGGCGAGGAAATGCCCAACAGCAAGCATCGCAAGTGCCTTAGGCATTGCGGTGTGAGTTCGCTCCATCAAGGCAGCCGAGACAGCCAAAGGCCACCCCATTCCTGGGTTGATACCATGATAGATGCCAGAAAAAATGACAGCCCACCAAAGGGCCGTCACTGAAGTTGCATCGCCCATCATTTAGGCGGACGGATAGCAGAAACTGTCTGTTGAACAATCGCCGCCTTCCAGCCTGATCTGATGCGACCGTAGGCCTTTGGGGAAATCAATGTAGAAATCCTTGTTCAACGTCAGGCCTCCGTTTTCGCCCACGTCCGCCATGACCATTTGGCCACCTTCGTCATCGGGGTAAAACTGGTCATCCCAAGTCGAATAAAGCGAATTGGTCCAATAGACGCGTTTGCCATCGCGGCTGATCTCAACCATTTGCGGGCCGAAGGCAAAATCACGACCATTAGGATGCTTGGTGTCGGCAACGATCCCGCCAAGTTCGACCTTGCCCGCCAGAACAGGTTTCATTGGGTCGGTTACATCATATTGATGCATCTCACCAAGTCCCCAACACGCGACATAAAGGTATTTGTCATCAAGGCTTAGGTCGATATCAGTGACCAAGGGTGGCACCGCGCCAAACCCCTTTAACAACTCTGGTAGGTCATCTGCATCCGCAGGAACCGGATCGATAGTGATGGTCTTCTTTGATTGCCAAACACCATCATCGTCGCGCCACCACGTGAAGATCGCACCTTGCAAATTCGTGGTATCAACCACAACACCACAGAACCCATAGGATTTGGTTGGATCATGGGCCGGGCGAATTTCCAATGCCATTTGGTACTGTTCACCAAAGTCCATGGTTTGGATGTTCTTGCGCGCACGCAAATCCCAAAAATGAATAGAATGGCCGTATTTGTTGCTCAGCAGATCTTCGGGCACGATCCCATTCTCATATTGCGGCGGCAGTCCCCACTCAGAGCTAACCATGTAATCTTGAGGCAAGTTCCACCAGAAATCGTAATGTTTGTCCTGCTTGCCGCGATCCATTTCGTACTGGCCGATGATCTCGAACGTTTCGCAATCCATGATGAAGATACCCGGAGGGCCGTCAGTCCCGTCTTCTCCCCCACCGCCAAGGCAGGACACATAGATACCTTCAGGGCCACAGTGGATCGTATGTGGTCGCGAATAACCTGTTTTGGATTTGAGTTCTTCAGGCTCAATCGTTTTGTGGATATGTGCTTTAAGCGGCTCTTTGACGTCAATAATATAGATGCGCGAGGATCGGATCCCCGGCACGATAAGGTAGCGACGTTCAAGGAACGCGTGGCCGGACAGTGGTGACAGTGACGACGAGCATGCATTCCAACCAAAGTGGTGGAATTCGTCGCCTGTGTTGGGAACGATCACCTGATGAACGATCTCACCATAGGTCTGTGAGCCCGGTTTGAGATCAATCACCGCGATGCCATCCGATTGCGAACCATCCGGACTGAGCATCACAGTGAATGCATAATTCTCAATCGGTGCTTCCATAGCAAGTTTGGGTGACGCGTGGAACGTCGGGTCTGGTCGTAAATTCATTTAGTCCTCCCTTTAAAATTTTTGGCCGCAATGCGGTCAAACTTGATTCAGCCGCCGAAGCAGCCGAAATCGCAACGTGCCTCCTACACGTCTGCGACATTGCAAAGCTGAATGGCTCCGCTAATTTTTTCTGACAAAATAGTCAGTTTTTTTCCGATCTCTGCGCGGTATGCTTTTTCGAATCTGCGAATGGGTCCGACTGCGCCGACACTGAATGTCGCACCAATATTTCCGATGGATATAGGGGCCGCGACACTGGCAATTCCAAGGTCGATTTCCTGATCACAATCGGCAAACCCCCGTTCTACGATCTCCGTAAATTCGCGGCGTAGCTCAGCTTTGCTAATTTTGGTGTGATCCGTGTATTGCTTCATACTTTGCGAAAGTATGCATTCTTGGAATTCAGGTTCTGCGAAAGCTGCGATTGCCTTTGAGCAAGAACAAGCATGCATAGGCCGTTCCCCCAAACCCGGATGAATAAACGCGCGGGCGGGATCATCTGGCGTCTCTACGTGAATGATCTCTACTTTGCTGTCGCGGAAACGGGCAAGAAAGACGGTTTCATTAAAATTGGTTGCTGCCGATCGCAACAACGGCGCTGCACAGCGGCGCACATCCGCATCTGATTTACCAAGTAATGCGATCCGGATCATCCGATCTCCGATCACAAACTTCCCATCCTCAACAGGCTGATCAAGTAGCTTCTGTTCTTGGAGCGATTGAAGAAGTCGATAGCAAGTTGGCTTTGGCAATCCCGTCGCTTTTTGCACTTCTACCGCAGAGACTGGTCGGCCAGCCACGGCGACAATTTCCAGTAAATTGATAAGTCTTTCGAGATGCATGTTGACGAAGAACTCTTGCTTTGTGAGACTGCGTCTCAAATGATGAGAAGATTTTGCCATAAAGCAAGTCAAATTTTGGGAGAATGAAGAAATGCGCACAAGAGCCGCCGTTGCCGTTGCTGCTGGAAAGCCACTCGAAATCATGGAGGTGAACCTTGAAGGTCCGCGCGCGGGTGAGGTTTTGGTTGAGATCA
>JBDWAL010000019.1:0-35185 GCA_039978895.1 Aliishimia sp. | reverse complement strand
GGCACACCATGGCTTTTGGGAAAGTATGGTCGCAATCGCACCATTTGATCTTCGCTCAGCCAAAATAGATTACTCATGAAACCCCCTACAGTTTGCAGGTTTGAATCATGCGGCAATGGCAGCAGCAACCAGATTAATGGGGCCTGACCCTAGACTGAAAAGCATGGTAACGTCAGGTGTGCTACGAATTGAACTCTGAACCTTCAACAGCAGTAGTAAACCCAAAACAGTATGCGACACCGTCGCCCAACCTTCGTCAAAGATAAATGAAACCAAATACAAATTAGTGCAGATTAGCATATCGACCGAGCTTGGGGAAAATTCACGCACGATGAAATGCTCTTGATAAGAGGCCTTTGAGTTTTCGCCGATTCCCATGCCTAGTATCTCCTCGTTCCGAATGGGGGATAATCGACCTAGGGTTGAAGATAATCGCATGGCTGCAGACCGTATGACTGCTTCTGAAACTTGCCGATCTAAATAAAAACACGTTTAATACAGGACGAAATTATAACCATAGCAAAATCACTAATAGGACAGAATTTGGGTTCAATCTTAGAGTTGTGATGATAGTCAGGGCGATCGAACTAAGGAGATAGATTATCATAGTCCGAAGAGCGTGTGAGTAGCAGCTCTTGCAATAAAGGAAAGGATAGTTCCAGAGATAGACGTATTTCTCGGGAGTATTTTCCTCATGCAGCTCTGTCTGCAAGTTGAAATTGAAAACCATGACGCAATGCGTATTAAATGTAGACACTTCAGCGAAAGTGCAAACCCGCCATCGAATCGTGACGACAACATAGAAGGAAAAATTGTAACCAAAATTCGTAAATTTCGCTGCAAAAAGCATCTGTCATCAAAGAGTCGAACAGAAGCGATTACAAATAATGTGAAACTCTGTAAGAACAGACGGCGAAAAATGGCCTTTGAATGTTATATCTAATAAGGGGATCGTAAGAATTGCGAATAAGAAATCCAAATTTGAATTACAAACTACCCGCGAGATAATATGCATGACCTTAACAATCTTACAAAAATATCGCTGTTAAGTAACGTATGTTTGATGAACATCTAGTAAGGTGTACCTGTAAAGGTGATGAACTGAATGCTTCTAATTAATTCATAGGTTGCAAAAATAGGAAAACTTTGCAGTTAGATACTAGCATCGACGGCGAAATTCTTACAAAAAGTCTCATCAAGGCGGCATTACCTACAATGCCTTCATAGAGGAATCTTCAAATGTCATAAAGAAATCAACGCACGGCGAAATCAGGATTTCACGGAAACGTCGGGCGTTTCTAAAAGACGCACTTTGTTGCAAAATACGACAAACTTATTCTGTTTCTAACATGGAAAACTCACATAAAGTAAGTGACTTTTCCAATAAACGAGATAGCGAGGCAAGTTCAAATTTTTCACAAGTGACCAATCGAGAAATATCGCCATCATCAAAAAGGATTGGCAAGAATCCTGCCGTTATCATTTCTCCAACGGAATTTCCAAAGTGCTTTGAAAAATATACAAGAAGACCGAATCCAGTTTTCAACAACTTAGATACTTTATGAACATGTGTCGCGTGGGTCGTGATGATCAATCCATGCTCGTCACAAAATTTTTCTGAAATGCAGAAGTGTAGAGCGAACTCAGTCCTCTAGTGAGAAGTTGCCGGAGGACGGAGTTCGCATCTTCCAGATTTTTGCAAGGCGTAACTCGCCCTATTGCAAAAAATCGCCATCTTTCTCGTTCCTCACAAAATAAACCCTTAATTTTTTGGCGCACATCAGTGGAATTTATGCTGCTTTTAGTTTCTGTATGGTGGTCACGCTTCCGATCCCCATGTTTGGCCTTTCGTTGTTGAACGTCCAGAACCAGCGTGTGGCGTGTTCCTGCACCTCTTCGATGCTGTCGAAGTGATACCGCTCAACATAAGTGTTTTTGCTGCGACTTGCCGGGCTGGATGTGGATCATGCCAATCCCAGCGATTTCGGCCCAATTCTGAAGCCTGCCACTGCCCTATTCTGGGCCGTTGTCAACGCGAATGGCCAATGGCTTTCCACGCTAAGCAATAACCTGGTTCAGCGTCCGCACAACACGCTCTGACGCTCGCACTGCTAATCCCATGATCACGGCATGGATCAGAAACAGGCACACCATTTTCCGCCTGCTTCAGGATAGCCATGATCTGAGCGCACTGCATTTCGATTTCTTCAACAGAATCTCCTCTTTCACCATTCGAAAAAATGCTGCTTCAGAACACCACTAAATTTCCAAAGGATTACCAGAATGCGAAGCTGAAACGTTTGCTGATAAAGGACTTCCGAAGTTTGCATCTATGACAAGCTTTGGAATAAGGAAGGCTCTTCAAACCAAATGAAGCATAGAAAACTGATGTTTTTATAGAACGACCCTAAGTAAGTCTGCCCTCATCCGTCGCTAACCCATAAAATGCGCCGAGCGTTTGAACGACTTGAGGCCTCCGGGCACGATGAACTTGCCCGAAAGAAACCGAGGAAATCGAAACCGCATCCCCTGAGTTTTTGCCATGAACGAGGGAACCTCGGGGAGGGCACAACAACCCTAGGCCACAAAGTCCAAATCATTTTCTGCAGTTAAGGGTGGATGCATTGATCAGTCATCTTATTTTTAATTTTATTCCTTTGAGTTATCAAATCGGCGTTCAAGCCGCTAACACAACATAGCTTGCCTTGCAGGACTCAATAGAACGAGTGCGGCCACTAACCCACATCACCACAATACATTAAATACCGGTCAGTTTTTCATAAAAGTCACGTAAAAAACAGCTATTTAACGCCTTTCGCCTCTTTATTTCAAATCCATCGACGAGCAGCGCTTTTTGAACGGCTTCATCCCAACCTAGATGCAATATCTCTCGATCTCGTATGACTGGACGAGCCATCACTTTGGGCTTAGCAGCAATTTGCGCGTCTGCTTCAGAGTTTTTTAACCAATTGCTCAATCCCCTAAAGTCATTTGATTTTTTATCTACCAAGCGATCTTCAAAGGTGTCCATCAGCTCGGCCAATTCTTGCTCGATCAAAGGGTCAGCGCGAATGTCGGGAAAAGTCAAAACCTTACCATTTTCTTCCAACACTTTGCAGGCTTTCTGGCAAGTCGAGCAAGTGCTCAATCCATAAATAATCAATTCAACATGATCTTCATCGATTCCTCAGCAACTTTATTATTTTCCGTGTTAGATCAATTTTGATATGTAAAACCATGAAATCCTAAGCGCAATATATAAACACACCAGCGACCAAAGTACGTCTCACCAATCATTGAAGAGACTAACTGCGTCAATGCATTTTGATCGCAAAACAAGCATTAGATGAGCGATACTTACGAAAATCCAAAATTTCGCCCTCCCGCTGAGCTCTCGGTTACCAGCGTAGTATACAATACGCTACGTAACCTCTCGTCTTTGCAATGGAGAATGTTGCGAAAAATTGCAAAGGCGTTTGCCCAACGCACGAATAATAAAACATACTCAGAAACAAAAAAACTCCTAACTCGGGTCACGTAAGGCAGATATTTCCGACGCCAGAACCGCTCCGCCACCTTGCAAGAAAAGCAACGTTTGACCATTTTCGGTCCTAGCTTCTACGATTCGAGTGTAGCTTTCTATTGGTTCATTCAAAATGAGTTCGCCATTAAAGTAGCTTTCGATCCCGAAGCTGTAATATCCTTCCTCAAAAGGGGTGCCGTTATCGTTAACTCCAGCCCAAACTACGGGGTCTGCAGACACTGGGATAGTTTCTCGCTGCACTTCGATGCCTTCACTGTTGTAAGTTACCATTTGAACGCTCGTAGATACAGCCGCCGGGTTCGGATTGATCGTGATCGGTGTCCCATCAAATGCCAGCGGTGCGGCTGTTCTAGCCTCCAACCCAATCCAATTCGCATATTTGGACATGTCATTGGCGCTGTATTGACCAACCATGGCCTCAAGCAATTCGTTGGTCCGAACCTGTTGCTCCACGACACTGAACTGCGCAAGTTGGGATGCATATTCTGATGAATCCATCGGCTCCAATGGATCCTGATACTTCGCTTGTGTAGTCAGCATTTTCAAGAAGGTTTCATAGTCAGAGGCCAGCGCAGTAGCTGTGCCTAACTCGACAGTAGGCTGAGCCGATTGTCCCGCTGATACTGAAGAAATTGTTGGCGTTTGAATCGTCGTCATGAGAGCATCCTAAATTCGTTTATCGAGAGCGCGTGTTGGATCAAGATCGGATTGCCGGCCATCAGTTAATCCCACATTCTCTTTGATTTCGTATTCAAGTGAAATGTTGCTGGACTGGTTCCCGTCAGGTTCATCATCATTCTGAAAACCGGAGTCTGTTCCCTGCTCAAAGGCTAGATCAACGGACGTAAAACCCATATCGGAAAATTCCTTCGCAAGAGCATCTGCATGTCGTCGCATCAGATCAAGTGTGTCCTGGCGTTCAGCTAAAACACTCAACGTTACACCTGAGTCATTGGTAATAATTGATAATCGTACGCGGCCCAGCTCCTCAGGACGTAAAGATATGTCAACCGGCCGATCAGGCATTGCCCGCAAAATATCCTGTAACTGGAAAGCAAGATGGCGCGGAATATCTACACGCTGCAATCCGCTAGGGGGAGTGCTCAACGAGGAATTTGGCTTAACTGTTTGGTTTGAATATTCTAGTTTGGCGTCCAACGAATCCTCAAACGTGCTAGCGGCAATCGTGTCCACATCTGCTTTTGCCGCGGAGGCAGAAACGAACATTGGCTTTGCTTGTAAAGCGGTTTTCGGTATCTCTGATTCCCTTGGCAAGCTCCCCGTCAAAAGGTCTCCCGACCATACGTCTGCTTTTTGTCTGTTAGTTCCACCGGCGTCTTGCCCACGCTCTTTTCTTTGTGCAGAAGGGAGAATTGACTCAGTAGAGGGATTGTCACGCACTATGTAGTTCGCAGCAAGCGAAGCAATGTCAGAATTTCTTGCGGAACCATTTGTAAAGGATAGTTCTTGCGCCGATTGATATTTTTCCGAACTTTTGACATCTTGAGTTAAATGAACTTGTTCACTATCTAATCGCCGCTGTTCTTGAAGCGGGTCAACATGCGTAACCCGAAACGAACTTTTACTTCCCGATGCGTCAACACCTTGAACCTTTTCGTTTTTGATGGAGCTTTGGCTTGATACTGTTGCTTCGAACAAATGTAAATCATCTCGCATTCGTTTTCCTTCAAGACTCCTTTCTTGCACACTTTCCGTGACTGCAGTAGGGAGCGAAACATCTTGAAATTTTGGTACTTCTTTTGAAGTAGCTAATGGAACTTCTTCTTGAGAAAACTCTAATGTCTCTAGTGAAGTAATCACACCTCCATTTGTTAGTTTATCTCCCGCCAAATCTGGAATTTCAGGGAAACTTCTTCTCGTACCAGTATGAACATTTTCAGAATTTTGTTGATGTCCATGAGGCAAGGAAGTCCGACTGTCACTAACCAAAAGAATGGAAAAGACATCAGATTCTTCATTTTCCGATAGTCCTTGATCCTTATCCGCGAAGTCGGCAACGTCTTCTTCGACGTCTGCATAATCCTCATGAAGACCCTCTGTTTCTACCAAACTCTTCCCTGAACTCAGATGGCTCTCAGCGACAAGTCTGTCGAAATCTTGTCCTTGCTGCTGATTTTCATCATCGAATCGCCCTCTCGACTGCCGATCAACGCCGTTCGCGGCATTTCCACTTGCGCTCAATAGAACTTGATTCATGGTTTGTATTGTCACGTGATATGCTCCGGGAATTCTTCCACGGTACCGTTTACAGCGAAATTAGTTACCATTATTTTTACATATTTGTGGTTTATTGACAAAAGTAGAAACAATTTCATGGAATCGTTATGATTGAAACTATGTCCGCGAAGGCTGTTCATTCCCCTCCCTCTTTTCGAACATCTGATGTATCAACCCATGATCCCCTGCGGGAAGTTTCTCAAGAACTAGAAGTCAGCTTTCTTGCAGAGATGTTAAAAGCCGCCGGACTTGGCAAAGTTAGGAGCGAATTTGGTGGGGGAGCTGGTGAAGATCAATTTGGGTCATTTTTAGTACAGGCTCAAGCAAAACAGATGGTTGCGTCAGGGGGAATTGGGTTGTCGGAAGCAATCTTCGAGTCATTAAAGGAGGCTTCGGTCCGTGGATAGTCAAATCAAATTGTATGAAAAATTAGATACTTTGCTGGACTCTGAGCGACAAGCCCTTTTGGAAGGGGATTTTTCGAACTTATCGAAGTTCCTGCTTGAAAAAGAATACATCATGGACACACTGCATGCCTCTGAGAAAATGTCACCCGCATCATTGCAACCACTGAACGAAAAAGCCGAAAGAAACCAAGCCTTGTTGGAACGAACTATGGATGGAATACGTTCAGCGGCAAGCAAGCTGGCAGACCTAAGACAGGCAAAGCGATCATTCGATACATATGATTACAGAGGGCAGAAAAATCGAATAGAACCAGACACACAGACATCGGTGGAGAAACACGCGTAACCCGAACTAAGGAGAAATTTTGCCGTCAAGGTAGTTTCCTTAGTAGACCGTTAGGGTTTTACTGTCATCGTGGCGTTGCATTCAAAACAACGAATGGCGCAAGATTGGAACTCCAATCAATGCATTGGTCAGAAAGACCTTTGGTCCGTCTTTTGTGGCGGGATGAAACTGGCAAAAATGCCAAAGACTGAAGGAAACAGTATGTCGAGTATTCTGACAAACAATAGCGCAATGGTCGCGCTTCAAACTTTGAAATCAATCAACAACAATTTGTCCGAAACCCAAGGTCAAATTTCAACAGGTAAGGCAGTTGCGACCGCAGCAGATAACTCCGCAGTTTGGGCTATCTCAAAAGTTATGGAATCCGACGTTAAAGGATTTCAAAACATCTCTGATAGTCTCGCTTTGGGGGAATCTTCAGTCGCGGTTGCAAGAAACGCATCTGAAACTGTGACTGACCTATTGACTGATATTAAGGGTAAAGTTGTTGCCGCACAAGAACAGAATGTTGATCGAGACAAAATTCAAACAGATATTGATGCTCTGGTCGATCAAATTAAAGGTGTCGTCGGCGCTGCACAATTTAACGGATTAAACTTAGTCGATGGCTCTTCTACTGATGATGTCAATATCCTTTCATCACTCGATCGAGATTCAGGCGGATCAGTCTCTGCCTCTCAAATCACAGTAGCAAGACAGAATCTATCTGTAACAGGTTCTGTCGCGACTCAAGTATATGACGGCGCAACTGGCGCATCTGCTGACGCTACAATTATCAACACAGACGTCGGCGGGATTATAAGCAGTTCGGGCGCAACAGCCACGACTACTGGAGGCAATACAACGATTGACATTCAAATCGCCTCTACTGGTGACGGTTTCGGATATCAAGTCGTATTAGATGACACTGCCTCAGCAAATTCGGTCGGATCTCGAACGTTCGAATACGTTGCATCTGGTGACGAAAGTACCGAAGATGTTGCCGCAGAACTATCTAATCAGATTTCGGCATTTTTCTCAGCGACTGATGAATCCAATTATACAGTAGCATTGAGCGGAGATACGATTAGCCTTACCACTGCCAACGCGGCAAATGTTCTAACCGCTGCTATTGAAGCAGATTCAACAGGGAACACTTCTGGAGCAAGTTCTGGTGGTTTGGCCGCTGTGGCAGCAATTGACGTAACAGATGATGCTGGTGCGACATCAGCGCTAACAGCGATTGAATCTTTGATTGATACGTCAATTGATGCATCTGCGGCATTTGGTTCAGCTGAAGGACGCATCAGCATTCAGGCTGAATTCATTTCAGAACTGACTGACTCCTTAAAATCTGGAATTGGTTCTTTGGTTGATGCCAATATGGAAGAGGCATCTGCTCGACTTCAAGCCTTACAAACACAACAACAACTTGGCGTACAGGCTCTGTCAATCGCAAATCAAGCTCCACAATCAATTTTGCAGCTTTTTAGATAAGTTCCAAGGTGTGGCGTGTTTTTACGCGCCACACCACCAAATGCGCATCACGTAAATACAATAAGGTTGATAGACTGTGTCCGCAATGAAAATGGCGCAACGCGCTTACGCTCCAAATAGAGAGTCTATTCGATCCCCTAGAAGTATCGAGTATGAAGTGATTGCGCGAATAACTCACAGGTTGAAGAAGGCAATAACTGATGACAACAAGGTTATGCTGATTGAATCAATCTATGAAAATAGGCGACTTTGGAACCTTCTGGCAGCAGATGTTGCCTCTCCTGAAAATGGCTTACCAACCGACTTGAGGGCTCGTATCTTTTACTTATCAGAGTTCGTAAATGTTCATTCCCGTAAAGTTTTAAGGAACGAAACCACAGCAGTTTCCTTATTGGAAATAAATGCAATAATCCTTGGCGGATTCAGCCTTGAAAATCCATCCAAATGAGTGGTCTTGTATTAAAATTGAGCCCAAAAGAACGCATTCTGGTGAATGGTGCTGTAATTGAAAATGGAGATCGACGGAGTCGTTTATCAATAATGACACCAGGAGCAAACATCTTACGTTTGCGAGACGCCATCCACCCCGAAGAGGCAAAGACCCCCGTTCGACGTGTTTGTTACGCAGTGCAGCTAGTATTGTCCGGGGATGTATTACCTCAAGAAACCCAATTGTCTCTACTTCGACAGATAGAAGATTTGAGTCAAGTTTTTACTGATTTAGATAGTAGAAAAATTTTGAACTCCGCCAGTTCGCATCTCATAGATGGCCAGCACTACAAATGCTTGAAGGCCCTACGAACGTTACTTCCCAGAGAGGAGAGATTATTTGCCGCGAGTTCATTATAAATGAGACTTCCCTATGTTATCGCTTATAAATTCAAAATAAAAATCTCGTCAACATCACCGATCCGCACTGTAATCCACAAACCATGGGTTTACGCCTTTGACAACGTGATGGCCGGTTCCGTCTTTCGGGACCTAAGATCAATGAAGGCCTCTAGGGGCAGGGCTCCCAACCAGTAGATGACGGTTGCGGCGAGAGCGTTTACTGAGAGAAAAACCTTGGGGCATCGGTGGCAGCGGGTTGCGATCCGTCGCCAGTCATTCAGTCTCCCGAACATGATCTCAACGCGGTTGCGGTTTTTGGATCTGCGCTTGTCATATCACATAGCTTTGGCATGAGATTTTCGGTACGGGTTGCATGGTCATATGCCCTTGTCTTGAAGGGCTTCTCCGAACCAATCTGCATCATAGCCACAATCACCAGGCAGCCCGTCCACGGTTAGCAAGCCGCCAAACAGTGCCTTTGCACCGATGTAATCGCGCCCTGCACTCGGTGACAAAGAAGCTGGTGGGCAGTCCCTGACTGTTGCAGGCGGTATGAAGCTTCGCAATCACACACCCTTTGGTCTGCACAATCAAACGCCCACACCCCCCTTCTTGATGCCCATGCTGATCGCTGCACGATGAGCGTTCAAAGAGGTGGCATCAATCGTGACAGTCTTTTCTTCTCAGTGTTCATCGGCCAGGTCCATCATGATCTGCGCAAAGACATTTTTCTAACTCCATCGCTTCCAGCGATTGTACAGGGGCGTGTGCGGTCCATATTTTCTGGGGGCATCCCGCCAGCGTAGCCCGTTACAATTGAGGAAAAGAACCTTCATATCACCGCGCAATTTGAGACACGTGAATCATAACATCTCGATGGAATCAAAGGGACCTGGCCCTAGAAACCGTTGTAGACCTTACATGTAGATAGGTAGAAGCCCGTTTTGTTGGTGCGCAACGAGGAAAGCTAGCGCCGGCTAAATTCAGTTATTGTGTACGAGTAGCAGCATGTTCTTCTTTCTGCCGCCGAACCAAAGCCTGTTTTGATACTAGAGAAGCAGATATCACGCCAATCGAAACAAGTGCGATCAATATCGTGGACAATGCATTGATCTCAGGACTCACACCTAACTTCACAGAGGACCAAATCTTCATTGGCAAAGTCGTCGCAGATGGTCCCGTCGCGAAGGATGCAATCACTAGATCGTCAAGGCTTAGAGTGAATGCAAGAAGCCAACCAGAAATCACCGCCGGCGCTATGATTGGCAATGTTATTAATCGGAACGCTGTGAACGGCGTACATCCAAGATCCAGCGCGGCTTCTTCTAAAGCTTGATCAAAATTGGCCAGCCGAGAAGATACAACTACTGAAACAAAACACATCGAAAAAGTAGTGTGTGCAAGCACGATTGTCAGAACACCACGGTCGAGATCGATTCCGATAAAAAGCAATAGGAGTGACAGACCAGTGATCACTTCAGGCATGACCAATGGTGCGTAAATCATGCCCGAAAACAGGGTCCGTCCAAAAAACCGACCTCCGCGAACAAGAGCGTAGGCGGCCATAGTTCCAAGCAAAGTGGCAATCGTGGACGATAGCACAGCAACTTTGACAGTAACCCAAGCTGCACTAAGAAACGCTTTGTTTTGAAACAGTTCGCCATACCACTTGGTCGAAAACCCTGCCCAGACGGTGACCAATTTGGACTCGTTGAAACTAAATACAACGAGAATCAGAATCGGAAGGTACAGAAACACAAAACCCAACGTGAGCGACACGACGTTGAAAGAAGACAGACGGTTCATTATTCTGCCTCAGCTTGTTTTTGTTGGTTCAACTGAAACAGAACAATAGGCAGGATCAAGATTAAAAGCAAAATTACAGCGACGGCGCTGGCGACTGGCCAGTCACGGTTAGAGAAGAACTCCTCAAACAGAACTTTCCCGATCATCAACGTTTGTGACCCGCCTAACAAAGCTGGAATCACAAACTCTCCCAATGCTGGGATGAAAACCAAGAAACATCCGGCGATAATTCCATTCTTGGATAACGGTACCGTTATTAACCAAAACGCAGATAATCTGGAGCACCCAAGGTCTTCTGCGGCTTCGATCAAAGATGTATCCAAACGGTCCAAAGCGGCATAAATTGGTAAAATCATGAAAGGCAGGTATGTATAGACGATGCCTATGTAGACCGCGACTTGAGTGTTTAAGATCGTAAGTGGCCCGTCGATTACGCCAAGCCAAAGCAGGAATTTGTTTAAAAATCCTTCCGTGCTCAAGATCCCCACCCACGCGTAAACGCGGATCAAAAAACTAGTCCAAAATGGCAATATGACCAGCATCATCAACGTCGCACGCCATTCGTTTGGTGCACGTGCCATCGCGTAAGCCATTGGATAAGCGACCAACAGAGTAATCGCTGTCGAAAGTCCGGCGATCTTTAACGAGCTAAGGTATGCTTTCCAATACAGGTCATCTTCGGCCAGAAAAAGGAAATTCTCAAAATCCAACCCTCCGATCAAAGCCGCGAAGCCATCCTTCATCGTCGGTGAGTAAGGCGGGATCGACAATGCTGCATCGGACAACGAAATTTTGAAAACAATGGCAAAAGGGATCAAAAACAATGCCAACAGCCACACGTATGGCACGCCTATGAGGAGAGACCGTCTCATACCGGAAACAAAATTCCTGCCGTTTTCGTCCAGCTGACCCAGACCTCATCTTCCCATGTAATATCGCGACGCGACAATCTTCGCGTGTTTGCCATTTGAACTTTGATGATTTGCCCACCCGCTAACTGCACGTGATAAGTACTCAGGTTCCCCAAATATGCGATATCAAGAACTTTACCATTCAGTGCATTCTCGACCAAATCGGGTTTTTCCGAATGAACTGTTACTTTTTCGGGTCGAATTGCGAATTTACATGGCTGGTCATCACTAATTGGCTTCTCAGAGGTGGCGACCAATGGCGTTTGGCCTTCCGCAAAATGTAAGTGATACATCCCTTCGCCTGCCGATCGAACCTTACCGTCAATAATCGTTATATCCCCAATAAAATCAGCAACATAGATGGAATTTGGTGCCTCATAAATTTTGTCAGGTGTCGCAACTTGAATGATCTGGCCTTCATCCATGACGGCTATTCGACTAGCCACTGTCATGGCTTCTTCCTGATCGTGCGTCACAATAACAAACGTAGTGCCCGTCTTTTCCTGAATATCCATCAGTTCAAACTGAGTATCTTGCCGTAGTTTCTTGTCCAATGCTCCAAGAGGTTCGTCGAGCAATAATAACTTGGGCGCTTTGGCTAGTGCTCGCGCAAGAGCTACACGCTGACGTTGCCCGCCAGAAATCTGATGTGGTTTACGCTTGGAAAACTTGTCCAATCGAGTGAGCGCCAACATATCTTCAACGCGGGTCGAAACCTGGTCTTTTGGCATACCTTCTCGCTTCAAACCGAAGGCAATATTTTCCCAGACAGATAGATGCGGAAACAGCGCATAGGATTGGAACATCATGTTCACAGCGCGCTGATTTGGCGGAACATGGGCGATATTTTTGCCAGCAAGTTCGATCCGACCCGTGCTCGGTTCTTCAAAACCTGCGAGCATCCGCATCATCGTCGTTTTCCCGCAACCAGATGGACCAAGCAACGCAAAGAATTCTTGTTCGAAAATATCTAGCGACAAGTCATCGATCGCGGTGAAGTCGCCGAATTTTTTGGTAACGTTCTCAAAGCGGATCAACGGTTTTGCGGCAGGATCGTTCCATGGTGCAAAGATGGGTTGGTTCACAGCTGTGTCTTTCTAAGAAATGGGGCAGCTCTGAAAGCTGCCCCAACCAAATTCAAGTTCCAGACTTGATCTTAGTCCAAAGTCGGGTGACTGATCTTTGTACTTTTAACGGATAAGGCGTCGTTGTGTACAAATTTTCCAGCGTCGCCTCGTCAGGGTATATCGCCGAGTCCCCAATAACGTCCTCAACCAAAAACTCTTTAGAGGCCGCGTTGCCGTTAGCGTAATATACAAAATTAGAGGCTTGTGCCATATTTTGCGCATCCATTATGAAATTCAAAAACGTGTGCGCTGCAGCTGGATTTGGGGCATCCACCGGGATTGCCATCTGGTCAAACCACATCAAAGCACCTTCCACAGGCGCGAAATAAGCTACTTCAACCCCATTTTCCGCTTCTGCCGCGCGATCTCGTGCTTGCAAAATATCACCAGACCACCCGAATGAGACGCATATGTCCCCGTTTGCCAACGCATTGATGTATTCCGAGCTATGAAACTTTTGGACGTAGGGTCTGATGGCCAACAATACGGCTTCAGTCTTCGCAATGACGTCGGGGTCGTGGCTGTCCGGATCTTCACCAATGTATTTCAATGCCGCCGGGATCATCTCAGAAGGCGCATCAAGGAAATGCACGCCGCACGCGGCCAACTTTTCCATATTCCCCGGATTAAACAGCAATTCCAATGAGTTCATCGGTGCGGCGTCGCCCAAGACCTCTTTTACTTTAGCGACGTTAACCCCGATACCCGTGGTGCCCCACATGTAGTTGATCGAATATTCATTACCGGGATCGTACTGAGCAGTTCGCTGTTCAACCACATCCCACATATTCTCATGGTTTGGTAACTTCGCCAACTCTAGTTTCTGGAACGCACCAGCCGAGATTTGGCGTTGCAAGAATGTGCCCGACGGAACGACGACATCATATCCAGATGAGCCAGCAAGCATCTTAGTTTCCAACACTTCGTTGCTGTCAAACACATCGTAGATCAGTTTGATACCAGTTTCGTCTTCGAATTTTGTCAGTAACTCTTCGTCAATATAATCTGACCAGTTATAGACGCGGACTTCGTCGGCCAACGCGGATGTCGCGACTAACGCCAGGGCGGCAGCAGTGCCAAGCAATGTCTGTTTCAAAGGTAACTCCCATGCAGAATGCCGGGTTGATCCCGGTTGGCTACCACAGAAACAAGTTTTTCCGTTGTTAGCAAGTTGTGGCGTATGGATTTAGGCCTGCTTTTCACGTGTTCAGAACCTGTAAGTTCAAAACAGTAGCAACGCTTTCAATCTTGCGTTGCAGCTTCTACACATAACATTGACTGTGGCTTCTTTCATCATATGGTCACCGAGCGCATCGCTGTAAGGAAACCCAATGAACAAGATCACCAACCACATGCCGACGGCAGAATTGCAAGCCATTGATGCAGCTCACCATTTGCACCCCTTCTCATCCGGCAATGAGTTGCGCGAGAAAGGTGTCCGAGTCATCAAGAGCGCCAAGGGTGTCTTCCTTACGGATAGCGATGGTAACGAAATCCTTGATGGTATGGCTGGCCTGTGGTGCGTAAACATCGGTTATGGCCGCGCCGAGCTTGCCGACGCAGCGCACCGCCAGATGCTCGAGCTCCCTTATTATAATACGTTCTTCCAAACGACGACGATTCCAGCAGTTGCACTTGCCCAGAAACTGGCTGAACTTGCGCCAGGCGACCTTAACCATGTTTTCTTTGGTACATCCGGCTCTGACGCAAATGATACGAACATCCGTTTGGTGCGCACGTTTTGGGCAAAACAGGGTCAACCGAACCGGAACATTATTGTATCTCGCAAAAACGCCTACCATGGCTCTTCGGTTGGGTCCGGATCGCTTGGGGGCATGGCCTTTATGCACGACGTAAATTCAATGCCCATCGCAAACATCGTCCATATCAACCAGCCAAATTGGTGGGCTGAGGGCGGTGACACAACTCCGGAAGAGTTTGGCCTACAAACGGCACGCGAACTTGAAGCCACTATCGAGGAACATGGCGCTGATCGTATCGCGGCCTTTATTGGCGAACCAATTCAAGGCGCTGGCGGTGTGATTATCCCTCCGCAAACCTATTGGCCCGAAATTCAACGAATTTGCGACAAATACGACATCTTACTGATAGCGGATGAAGTCATTTGTGGATTTGGCCGCACTGGCGCGTGGTTTGGGAGCCAGACACTAGGCATCACACCTGATATTATGACAATCGCAAAAGGCCTCAGTTCTGGGTACCAACCAATTGGCGGTGTGATGGTCTCCGACAGGATAGCAGAAATCATCGACAAGGATGACTTTCCCCATGGTTATACATATTCGGGCCATCCAGTCGCATGCGCGGTGGCTCTCGAAAATCTGCGTATTATCGAAGAAGAAGATGTTATCGGGCATGTCAACAATGTGGCTGCACCTGCGCTGGAAAAGGCATGGCAATCTCTCGCTGATCACCCCTTGGTAGGAGATACCCGTTGCATGGGCCTGATCGGTTCATTCGCGTTAACCCCCGATAAGACCACTCGCGCGCAGTTTGCCACTGATGCCGGCACGGTCGGTTTAATCTGTCGCGACAGATGTTTCGCGAATAATTTGGTAATGCGTCACGTAGGCGATCGAATGGTGGTATCTCCGCCGCTTGTCATTACAGCAGAGGAAATCGAGACTTTGGTCACAAGAGCCCGAAAAGCACTCGATGAGACGCACGATTACCTGGTGGCACATGACATGATGCACGCCGCTCCGTCCTAAGTCATGAGGTCTTGGCACGGAGAAGCTTGAGGTGTTCACGTAGCATTTGTACTCGGCGTGGACGAAAGCTGTCGTTTTGAACACGAAGGTCCTGCATTCTATCCAAACGGAAGATACGGTAATCGCTTCGTAGAAGGCACCACGCCAACAAGACGCTCGAAGACTGGTGATATACAATACCTAATGGCCATACTGTCCTTTCCGTCCCTGTTCCAAATCCATCAGAATAAGAAAATCTGACAGCACGTTCATCCCATGTGGCTTTGCGCAACTTGGATACAGGGATTGATGGCGCGGGTGGACGCACATACCGTTGAGCATCTAAAACCGCGTGATCAAGGCGGTGCGCTTGGCGCGCGGGCACTCGAGCTGTAATCTTTGCCAAAGCGGATCGTGCGGCCTTTGCCAATTCCGGGTCTGCTATCACAACGACATCCCGTAGACCCAACACTAAAGCTTCCAGCTCATCGTCTTCAAACCCAAGCGGGGGCAAACTTGCATCTTCGATCAACGTGAAACCAAATCCTGCTTCCCCATCGATCACAGCACCTAGTCCACGCAAGGCATCGATATCACGGTAAATCGTGCGCATAGAAACGTTCATTGAATCTGCCAACTGCTCCGCTGTCACAGGCGCTGGCATGCTACGCAGTGCGTTCATCATTTGGAAAAGTCGCGCAGTACGAGTCATAATTTTATTTTACCCATACTGACAGGAGTTGTCAGCACTCGATGTTAGACGGATCAAAAATAGAAAGAACGACATATGCTGACTCTAATCACTTTCCCCCCCAAGTTTGGGGAACCCGCAGCGAGCCCTTTTTGCGTGAAGGCAATCTATATGTTGAATGGCAGCAAATTGCCATGGGATCGGGAAGACACCAACGATCCACGCAAAATGCCCCGGGCAAAATTACCCGTCTTGCGCACAGACACCAATTTGATCCATGGCAGTGACAACATCTGCTTATATCTCACGAAACACGGGCATGATCTCGACAGGAGCCTTTCGACATCAGACCGTGCGATATCCCAAGCCATGATCCGTATGACCGAGGAACATCTTTATTTCTTGTTAGCGCTCGATCGCTGGGAACGCGACGAAATCTGGCCGATCGTGCGAGATGCATATTTCCACGAGATACCGTCCCTAATCAGGCCCATCGTCACCGGCGGACTCCGTCGCACAATGTTAAAAGGTATGCATATGCAGGGACTCGGGCGTTTGACTTGGTCAGAACGCATGGAACGAGCAAACCAAGACTTCACAGCTTTGGCAAACCAACTTGGAGACAAACCCTACCTGTTCGGTGATAAGCCTAGCAATGCAGATGCAGCGATTGCACCTTTCTTGTCTGGAATAATGGCAACGCCCGGCAAGACGGATCTCTCTCTGCGGGTGCGAGAGGATATCAAGCTCTCTTCATACAGTGCCAGAGTCAGCCGCGCATTAGGTGAAAACAATCAGTAACCAACGCCATCGCAAACACGTTCAAAACCTCTGGGATGTATGTAAATCTCGGCGGCCCCAATAAGCCGCCGAACACAGTGGGAAGTTCAAAGAATTGGTTACTTACGCGTGCGCTGGACCTTCTTCTTGATCTTGCCTGCTTTGATCTTCGCACGTGCTGATTTCCGTTTCGGGCCGCCACGCCCACGTCCCCGTTTGGGGCCTGACGGCATTTTTGCGTCTTCAAGCTCCAACAGTTCAAGGGCAATCCCACCAGTCACTGGCGCGGCTTCGGTCAAACGTGTCAAAACTCTTTGGCCAATATGGATAATGATGCCAGTATCAGCCCCCATCAACGTACCAGTGTCACCGTCAAAGTGGAAAAACTCACGACCTAAATTACGCATAGGAATTAGGCCGTCCGCGCCGGTCTCATCTAATTTCACAAAAACACCGAAACGGGCGATTCCACTAATTCTTCCCGCAAATTCATTCCCCACCCGTTCGGATAGATACGCAGCCAGATATCGATCTGTTGTATCCCGCTCAGCCATCATTGAGCGACGTTCTGTATCAGAGATGTGGCTCCCCGTGGCCTCCAATTTTTCAATGTCCCATGGGCTTAGCCCGTCATCGCCCCAACCATGGGCCGTGACCAAGGCACGATGAACGATCAGGTCTGCGTAACGGCGAATGGGGGATGTGAAATGTGCGTAACTTTGTAATGCCAGACCGAAATGCCCAAAATTCTTTGGGCTATAATAGGCTTGTGTCATTGATCTTAACGTCGACAGATTTATCAACTCGGCTTCTTCTGAACCAGCAGCTTGGTTGAGCAAACTGTTCAAATGCGCCGTCTTAAGAACTTGTCCTTTTGCCAAAGTGAACCCGGCGGCTTCAGCCGTATCCCTCAAGCTCTCTAATTTTTCGGCAGGTGGTTCTTCATGGACTCGAAAAAGTAGCGGAGTTTTCTTGCCAATAAGGGTTTCCGCAGCAGCCACATTTGCCAAAACCATGAATTCTTCGATCAAGCGATGTGCGTCCAAACGGTCCTTGAATTTGACGGCGTGCACCAACCCTTCGTCATCCAGTTCGACCCTGCGCTCCGGTAGATCAAGATCAAGCGGTTGCCGTAACTTTCGTGCATGAACCAATGCACCATAGGCGGCATAAATCGGTTCTATGACCGGCCCCAGCAAGGCAGCCGTGCGTTCATTCGGTTGCCCGTCCATTGCCGCCTGTACTTCTTCATAATGCAAAGACGCCGGAGAACGCATGATACCCCGTACAAAACGATGCCGCAGCTTTTGTCCTTCAGCATCCAAAACCATTTCTACCGCGACACATGCGCGTGGAACGCCTTCGTGAAGCGAACACAAATCCCCAGACAAGCGATCCGGCAACATGGGAACAACGCGATCTGGGAAGTAGCTGGAATTGCCCCTTTTTCTGGCTTCTCGATCCAGATTAGAGCCGGGCGTCACATAAGCGGCGACATCAGCAATTGCGACCCACAAAATGTGCCCGCCAGGATTTTTAGGGTCTTCATCGGGAAAAGCACAGCAGGCATCATCGTGGTCACGCGCGTCCGCAGGATCAATGGTGATCAACGGTAGATCGCGCAAATCCTCGCGTCCCTCCAAGCCGACAGGTGTCGCATTGTCCGCCTCAGCCATCACGTCGTTGGGAAAATCATCTGGAATCCCATGTTGATGAATAGCGATGAGTGAAACAGCCTTCGGTGCACTCGGATCACCAAGTCGCGCTACAATTCGGGCGCGCGGCAAGCCCAAACGACCTTTAGGTCCTGCTTGCTCAGCCTCAACGAGTTCGCCATCTTTCGCGTCCCCCGTTAATCCCTCAAGCACCTGCCATTCTTTGTCCGAACCTTTGTCGATTGGCAAGATTCGCCCGCCTTCGCTCCGCTTTCGGAAAATCCCGACGATTTTACGTTCTGTTGAGCCGACCCGACGAATCAAACGCGCTTCGTAGTTTATTTCTCCGCCAGAAACGGCAGTCAGTCTCGCAAGAATACGATCTCCCGCACCTAGTGCTGTATCTGAGGCGCGCGATACGACCAATATTTTTGGTTCCGCTCCTGAGCCGTGCCACTCTAGCGGGCGCGCAAACAAGTCTCCATCACCATCTGGCGACAGCACCTGCAACACGCTGACAGGAGGCAACCGATCTGGGTCATTATAGCTCCGCTTGCGTTTCTCCAGATGTCCTTCATCGGCAAGTTCCTTAAGAAGGCGCTTCAGGTCGATGCGGTCCGCGCCCTTAATCCCAAATGCCTTCGAAATATCGCGCTTAGACGTCTGCGTCGGGTGCTCTGAAATCCATTCAAGGATGGCTGATTTGCTTGGGATTTTGCTCATACGCCGTGCTATCATGGCCCTGCGACCGGGTCATGCGTAAATCTTCACCCGTATCTACATCGTCTAGAACGTCGACATAACCTATTCGATGATCTGGCAACGATGCGACAGAATCTGCGAGCGCGTACTTGCTCGACCAACGCGCATCCTTGAAAACACCCTGCGGTAAAGCGCGCCGCGCTGTATGACCCACAAGCCAAAACCCGCCATCACATGCGGGTCCAAAAACGGCATCATGTCGACCTAAGCTCGTGAAAGCCTTGGCGATATGTGTACGTCGAACATCAGGAATATCTGCGCCAATAAGACAAACCGTACCCTGTCGAAGTTGACGCGTCATCCGTTCACCAAGGTCGCCGCGTCCCTGCGGCACTCGCGACAGGTCAGCAGGGAAGAACCTGCTGAGTAGACCCTTGTGATCCGGCGCAACAGCCAAAACCAACTCCCAACGAGGGTCTCTGAGGTGTCGTAGGACCGAATTTACTTGATGGCGAAACCACCAAGTGGCTGGAATAACCCCGATATCTTTACCGAGCCGCGTCTTTACATGCCCCGGGCGTGGTTCCTTGGCCATAACAACGAGTCGCTGTTTCGGGGTCACAGTCCCTTCCGCATCATCCGATGATCAATTCCTGCATCATCAAAAATAGGACCAAATGCCTCAAACCCAAGCTGTTCATAAAATCCCAGCGCATGAAGTTGCGCGCCAAGTAATGCCTGCTTGGCATTGCGCGACTTTGCGGCGCCGACTGCAGCATCAACCAAGGCAGCCCCAAGTCCAGTGCCGCGCTGGTTTTTTAGCACACAAACACGGCCGATTTTCGCGTTGTCGTTCTGCACAACAATGCGAGCCGTTCCGACAGGCTGCCCATTAACCTGAGCCAAAAGGTGCACCGCCGTATCATCCAACCCGTCAACTTCTTCCTCGGCTGGCACGTTTTGTTCGTCGATAAAAACGACACGCCGTAGGTCATGACAGATCACAAGATCACGCGTTTCTTCGATCGTCCAAGTCACGCGAAATAATCGCGTAAAACGCGCCCATAGATGGCTTTTAGCGTCTCGATATGGGCCACTTCCACATGTTCATCCACCTGATGCATCGATTGTCCAACCAAACCGAATTCGACAACAGGGCAGTGATTCTTGACAAATCTTGCATCAGACGTGCCGCCAGTGGTCGACATTTCAGGCATAGTGCCTGTTTCAGCATGAACAGCATTTGCAACCAGCGCCGACAAGGGGCCTGGGGGCGTCAAGAAACTCTCTCCAGAAATCTTGATTTTTACGGAAATTTCGATCCCAAAATCATCCGCGACCTCATCGGCTTGCGCCTTGAGCCACTCAGACAAGCTGGCCCCAGAATGAGTATCATTAAAACGAATATTCACAGCCGAAGAACAGCGTGCGGGAATCACATTCGTCGCCGTGTTCCCTGTATCAATGGTCACAACAGCCAGTGTCGAAGCATCAAAATGCGCGGTGCCTTGATCCAACTCGTGACTTGCGAGCTTATCCATCAACCGCACCATCGCAGGCAGCGGATTGTTTGCACGATGTGGATAAGCGGAATGCCCTTGCTTGCCGACGACATCAAACCAAGCTGTCATCGACCCGCGACGTCCAATTTTCATCATTTCGCCCATCACGGCCGGACACGTGGGTTCTCCGACAAGGCAATCGGACATTTGTTCGCCAGCATGATCCATATAATCCAGCAGTGCCGTCGTTCCATCTACGGCATCGCCTTCTTCATCGCCTGTAATTGCGATGATGATCGCGCCGTCTGGCGGTGTGTTTTGCACATAGTCAATCGCTGCCGCCACAAACGCAGCAACACCAGACTTCATATCAGTCGCGCCGCGCCCATACAAAACATCATCGATGATTTCGGCGCCAAATGGATCATACGTCCACGCAGCTATATCACCCGCAGGCACCACGTCAGTATGACCATTGAAGCCAAATGTTTTGGGATCAGCTTTCTTTCCCCAGCGCGCGAACAAATTCCGAACTTGGCCGCGATCGGCCCAAGTGCATTCGAAGCCCGCTGCTGACAAAGTTGTTTCCAATAGTGGCAAGGCGCCTTCATCTTTTGGCGTTTCCGATGCGCAACGTATCAAGTCGCGGGTTAGGGCGACAGCATCAGTGCTCATGTTTCGTATCCCCAAAGAATGGAGTCATTTGTGCGACAATTACGGAATTCTCGTCCAAAGCACGTTGCATAAGGGCACGTTCATCGGCCTCAATTTCGTGCCCTTGCTCCAAACGTTCTTCCAAAGTGCCGTATCCGGTGACATCAAGCGGCGCAGTGTCCGCTTGTTTCAAGATCGCCACGGTTTCACGCACGGCTTCTGCCTCGTCCACACCACTGGAAAAGATCATTAGGGCCGCGCCCGTGGCCGTTTTGGGCAGGCCGTCCCCGGCCTTGCGCCCAATCTCGACCAAAAGAGTGTAGACTTGCTGTTTGCTTGGCTTTTTGGGGTTTGCCATGTCCAGATATCAGTCCCGCAGTAGCTCGTTAATACCTGTTTTTGAACGGGTGCGTTCGTCCACACGTTTCACGATCACCGCGCAATACAGGTTAACATTATTCTTAGAGGGCATCGAACCTGCGACAACCACGGAATACGGCGGCACTTCGCCATACATGATTTCACCTGTTTCGCGGTCCACAATCTTAGTCGATTGGCCGATGAAAACACCCATACCCAAAACAGATCCTTCACGCACGATGCAGCCTTCGACCACTTCCGAACGCGCGCCAATGAAGCAATTATCTTCAATAATTGTAGGTCCAGCCTGCATGGGCTCAAGAACGCCGCCAATCCCAACACCACCGGATAGGTGCACATTCTTACCGATTTGCGCGCAAGACCCAACCGTTGCCCATGTGTCAACCATGGTGCCCTCATCCACGTGGGCACCGAGGTTAACAAAAGATGGCATCAACACCACGCCCGGTGCGATGTAGGCGGATTTGCGAACGATACAATTGGGTACAGCACGGAAACCCGCAGCTTTCCACTGGTTATCGCCCCAACCTTTAAATTTGCTGTCAACTTTGTCCCACCAGCCGCTGCCTTGTGGTCCGCCGTCTTGTTGTTCCATGTCCTTGATGCGGAAACCAAGCAAAACAGCTTTTTTGGCCCATTGGTTTACATGCCAGCTTCCGTCATCTTGCTTTTCCGCGACACGCAAACTGCCGCTGTCGAGCGCGTTCAATGTGTCTTCGATCGCGTCACGGGACTCGCCTGTGGTTGTGGGTGTGATTGTATCGCGTGCATCCCACGCGGCTTCGATGGCAGTTTCTAATGCAGCGTTCGACATGGGTATCTCCCTTAAACTTGTTGTGTGGCACATAACCCTGTGTGCATCCGGAGGCAATGCGCACTCGCAAAGCACGACGCGACCCGATAAGTAATTCACAACCTATATCAAAAGTGAGCCTCCCAATGAATGACGACCGACACAGCCGTTTCCGCGATGCGCAGACTGACCGTCAAACAATGGACGGTGTCCCAGACACACCGCAAACTCGTGCGCCAGCGTATCGGCTTGCCTTTGCAGACGACGAATTTTTGTGCCGAGATGATCTGCGTCCTGTCCGCCTTCAACTTGAATTGCTGAAGCCAGAACTGATGATGGACGAAGCAGGCGTGGACAGCACCATCGTCTTGTTTGGCGGCGCCCGCATTCCAGAACCTGCCAAAAAGGATGAGGCACGTACGCAAACTTTGGCAGACCTGTCGCAGTTTTATGAAGAGGCGCGGACGTTTTCGCGACTGATGACAGAACGAAGCAACGAAACCGGTGGTCGGGAAAACATCATCGTCACCGGTGGCGGTCCTGGTGTCATGGAGGCGGGCAACCGAGGGGCCATCGATGCAGGTGGGCGATCAATTGGATTGAACATCGTGTTGCCGCACGAACAAGCGCCCAACGAGTACGTGTCACCCGAGCTGTGCTTCAACTTCCACTATTTTGCGATCCGCAAGATGCATTTCTTGATGCGGGCTCGGGCAATATGCGTATTTCCGGGTGGTTTCGGCACCCTCGACGAGATGTTCGAGGCACTGACGCTGATCCAAACCGGGAGAATGGAGCCAGTACCGTTCTTATTATTCGGCAAGAACTTCTGGGAAAAGATCATCAACTGGGACGCATTAAGCGACGCAGGAACGATTTCCGCCGAAGATCTAGATCTGTTCCGCTTTGTAGATAGCGCAGAAGAAGCAGTCGCCTTGCTAGACGCATGGCCGTCCCAAACGAAACGGGACACAATCCCAGGTCGGTAAATTGGGTTTAAAACGACAGTTCTTCTGGCAAATCGCAGATTTCTTCGCCATTTGGAACTGTCGTGACGACCTTACCATGCGCGGTTTCTTCGATAGCGTAACCATAGCCTGCCAATCGAAAGTTCCATTCACGTGCGGACAAAGCTTGTTCGCGTTCGCGTGTAACGATCTTCATTACTTCCGTTGCGATGAACGGATCTTTCCCAAAATGAATAGCCATTTTCGAATTCCTTTCCTCATTTCCTGAGTAGAACATTCGAATCTCTAGATGGCGTTAATCGTTCAGGAATTGGAAATTATCGAGACCGATTGCGGCCAAACCATGGACAATCAAGCTTTAGGTCAGACCTGCTTCTTGTGAAATTTGGGCTTTCGATTTGCGCGCACGTTCTGTTGCAGACTTCAACTGTCCGCAAGCTGCAAAGATGTCCTCGCCGCGGGGCTTTCGCACAGGAGAGGCGTAGCCCGCGTCGTGAATGATGTCAGAAAATGCACGAATACGGTTGTTCGAAGACCGTTTATAAGGGGCTCCGGGCCATTCGTTGAAGGGGATTAAATTTACTTTCGCCGGGATGCCTTTGATCAGCTCAACCAAGCGATGAGCGTCCGCGTCGCTATCATTCACGCCCGCCAGCATGACATATTCAAAAGTTATTCTCTCTGAATTGGCCACCCGTGGATATGCTCGCAGCGCATCGAGCAGCTTTTCGATGTTCCACTTTTTATTGATCGGTACGAGCCCGTCGCGAATTTCGTCCGTGGTCGCGTGGAATGACACAGCTAATAGACAACCGATCTCATCTGCGGTGCGGGCAATTTCTGGCACGACGCCAGATGTAGACAGGGTGATTCGTCGACGCGACAGGGAAATCCCTTCCGGGTCCATTGTGATGTTCATCGCATCGCGGACGTTCTCAAAATTGTACAAAGGTTCGCCCATGCCCATCAGGACAATGTTCGACAAGAGCCTCGTCTCAGAGTTTCGCTCCCCCGGTATCGGCCATTCATTCAGATCATCCCGAGCAAGCATAACTTGGCCAACGATCTCACCAGCTGTGAGGTTGCGGACAAGTTTCTGCGTACCAGTATGACAGAAAGAACATGTCAAAGTACATCCGACCTGCGAACTCACACAAAGCGTGCCGCGTGACTCTTCAGGAATATAAACAACTTCGACTTCATGCCCACCCGCGATACGCACAAGGTACTTACGTGTTCCATCAACAGAGACCTGCTTGGAAACGATCTCAGGAACCTCGACCACAAAGTTTTCCGCCAACTCGGCGCGATACGCCTTACTCAGATTGGTCATCTCAGCAAAATCACGCACGCCCCATTGGTAGATCCATTGCCAGATCTGGCCAACGCGCATTTTGGCTTGTTTCTCAGGTGTTCCATGCGCAATCAGCGCTTCACGCAACTGTTCTCGCGTCAGGCCAACAAGGTTCTGGGGGCCTTCGGGCAACCTGCGAGGGATCGTGTGCACGTCTTGGGTGATTGGCGCGGTCATTGGATTGCGTCCTTAGATAAGATGCGCCTCTATATAGGATACGCACCGCAAGTCACAACCACATGCGTCACAAACGAATGTTCCGCGTAACCTAATTCGATTTAGCCACCACAGCGCTTTCCGGCGTCTTCCACGGCTGCCGTAAAGCCCAGCAAGCTGAACGTGTCCTTTGTGGATGTTTCACGACCGGAAATACCCGTTACGATAGCTTGCGCGCCACGCTTCATAGCCGTGATAATCTTGCTGTCATCCGCTGGCGTAGCGGGCCATGCCCATTCACCATCCGTAAACATCTCATATTCGTTGCCGCTAATGTTCAAATTCACAGTCGAACCGCTTTTGAAAGGGTATCCACCTGTGAAGGCCACTTGGCCTTTTGCGCCAGCCTCAGGGCGATAGAAAACCATAAGCAAGGTTTGGCCACGTGTCACAGCCACGGCACGACCGTCTCGCGTGTTCAAAACTTCCTTGGGCGTGGATACGCTCCAGCATTCAGTTGGGTTTTCTTCTACAAAGACGCTCCAATCGGTCTTTGCTGCAACGCGGTTGGTGCTGCTATCTTGTGCACTGGCACCGACCGCACTCGTACCTGCGAAAAGCGCCGCAATTGATGCGGTGCGAACCCATGACGTAAAACGTGTCATTTTCCTACAGCCTCCGGACTGTCCTTAACCTCAATCTCGTCACCTGCGCTTTGCCCTGTTTCCGGGCATTTCGAGTTGCGCATATGTGGCGCTTAGCACATCAAGAATATCTGTATCGAAATTCCGCTGAGAACGAAACCCAGTTGGGCATGTTTTCGCCAACTTGTGAGGCAAGAATGACAGCACCCGTTCCGATGGCCGAAATCTGGCGTGGCCCTTTCCTTGAAAGTATCCATCACGGGCACGCTGTAATTTGCGATGAAGCCGGTGAAATCGTGCAAGCATGGGGTGATCCGGACGCGCTTGTTTTACCACGCTCATCCTCCAAGATGATCCAAGCTTTACCGTTGATCGAAAGCGGGGCTGCCGCCAGACACAACCTCACCTCCGAACATCTTGCACTGGCATGCGCTTCGCATAAGGGCGCCGATATTCACACGTCGCGCGTATCAGCGTGGTTGAAAGCCCTCGGATTGACTGATGATGCGTTTCGGTGCGGCCCACAGGTTCCGACCGATGAAGCCGCGCGTGATGCATTGATCGTAGCCGGAAAGGCTCCATGTCAGATTCACAATAATTGTTCTGGCAAACATACAGGGTTTTTGACGCTAAATCAGCATATTGGTGGCGGAGAAAACTATGTTGACTTGGATCACCCGGTCCAAAAAGCCATGGTCGATGTGTGGGAGCGATGCACCCAAGAAACCGTCGCGGGCTTTGGGATAGATGGATGTTCGGCGCCGAATTTTGCAACCAGTTTGCACGGTGTCGCCCGCGCGATGGCGCATTTCGCATCTGCCCCAGACGACAGCCCCCCCGCCATGTTGCGCAACGCTATGGCGATGCATCCAGAACTCGTCGCGGGCGAAGGCCGCGCTTGTACCAATCTCATGCGAGCAATGAACCATCGCGTTGCTATAAAAACTGGCGCTGAAGCCTTCTTTGTCGCCATCATCCCTGAAAAGAAGCTGGGGGTAGCACTCAAAATCTCAGACGGAACAACTCGCGCGGCTGAATGCGCAATCGCGGCAATTTTAGTCAAGTTAGGCGTATTGGAAGCCGATCACCCCGAAACTGCTAAGTACCTAAACGCGGCGATCCGCAACTGGAATGGGATTCAAACCGGATGGTTGCGTGCCGCCCCGCCCATGTGCTGACGTTACATTTCGTGGATTTCCGCGACCTCAACTGATCCAGCCGCATCCACCACCATAGGGCAGGTCTTGGTCGTTTCGCAGGCTGCTTCAAACCTATCTGTTTGCAAGATCGAATATCCACAGACTGGATTTGCGCCGCCATCATCGGCAACCGACTGACGTGTGACTGTTTTAGACGTCATAGCAGGATTGCAACCGTCAACAACTGCCTCGCCCATACCTTCAAACCATTTCCTCCATACGGTCATGGTCGCTTGACTGACATCTGGTTCCGTAGGCGTGTGTTCGCCGAGATACGCCAAAAGGAATTTTGCCATCTTGGGGCGCTCCCTTTCGTTTGTGGTTGATAAAGCAACTACTTAGAACGCGGTATTTCACCTAGCGTTCGACAAATTCTGACTGCGTGTAGCCTTGAATGTAGAGCAACGCAGTCAGATCACCGTGATTCACCCGAACATCACACTGCGCAGCGACGGATTGCTTGGCATGTAAAGCCACACCCGTTCCTGCCCGCTTCAGCATGCCAAGATCGTTTGCTCCATCCCCTACAGCCAGAACGTCCGCTTCCGAAATTCCAAGTCGATTTGTGATCTGCTCTAAAGCTTCGACTTTTGCGGCCATTCCTAGGATTGGACGTCCCGCTTCGCCGGTCAAATGCCCGTCAGCGACCTTCAATGTGTTGGCACGATTTTCATCAAATCCCAATTTTTCTGCTACTTGAGCCGTAAAGGCTGTGAACCCACCTGACACGAGTGCAGCGAAGGCCCCATTCGCCTTCATAGTCGCCAGCAAAGTAACAGCGCCGGGCATGTAGGTAATCCGTTCTGACAGAACTTTATCGATAACTGCTTCTGGTAACCCTTTCAGAAGTCCAACCCGTTCCGTTAGAGCGCCCTCAAAGTCCAATTCGCCGTTCATCGCGCGTGCAGTAATATCTTTAACCCGCGCCCCCACGCCTGCTTCCTCGGCCAACTCGTCGATACATTCTTGTTGGATCATCGTGCTATCCATATCGGCCAACAACATAGCCTTGCGACGTCCATCTGTCGGTTGCACCACGAGGTCTACGCGAAGCGATTGCAGCTCAGCCCAAATCTCCCAACGGTTATCAGGGATATGTGGAATTGCGAATTCAGCGGCCTCATCCGTTGCCAACCAAATAGCGTCCCCCCCTCCCCACGCGTTACGGAGGTTTTCCACCAAAGCCTGATCCAAAGGGTTCGCTTTGGGAGCGGTTAACAGCGTTGTTGTGAACATGAGGTTTCCTATCGGGCACAAAGCAGGTCGCATTTTCGCGAATAAGCGGCGCTATAGCGACATATTACGCCTTGTGCCATCCAACGCTTTTCGATTATTTCGACCGTGGGACACCCTTCCCCAACGAAGGGCGCTTATCTGGAAGGATAGCATAAATGGCTATTGAACAACCGGCATCGCGGCCGGCAAACCCGCGTTTCTCATCTGGCCCTTGCGCCAAACCCCCCACATTTTCACTTGGCGATTTGTCGGATGCTCCTTTGGGCCGCTCTCATCGTGCTGCTGTTGGCAAAGAAAAGCTGAAGGCCGCGATCGAAGAAACCCGCGAATTGCTTGGCATTCCTGAAGATTACAAAATCGGGATCGTTCCGGCGTCGGACACTGGTGCTATGGAAATCGCTATGTGGTCTCTTCTTGGTGCACGCAAAGCCACTATGGTTGCGTGGGAAAGCTTTGGCGCAGGCTGGGTAACCGATGTTGTCAAGCAACTGAAAATCGATGCTGAAGTCAAAACAGCTGACTACGGTGAAATCGTCGATATGGCCGCCGTAGATTACGACACAGATGTCGTATTCACTTGGAACGGCACGACTTCGGGCGTTCGGATGCAGTCTGGCGATGTTATCCCTGAGGGTCGAAGCGGTCTCACAATCTGCGATGCAACATCCGCCGCCTTTGCAATGGATCTGCCATGGGACAAGTTGGATGTTACCACGTTTTCATGGCAAAAAGTACTGGGTGGCGAAGCGGCGCACGGCATGTTGATCTTAAGCCCGCGTGCGGTAGAGCGGCTTGAATCCTACACACCTGCCTGGCCCTTACCAAAGATTTTCCGCCTGACGAAAGGCGGAAAGTTGATCGAAGGGATTTTCCGCGGAGAAACCATCAACACCCCATCGATGCTTGCGGTAGAAGATTACCTGAATTGTTTGAAATGGGCGCGCGCCGTGGGCGGTCTCAAGGGGCTGATTGGACGTGCAGAAGCAAACGCTCAGGCAATATGGAATTTCTGTGCAGCCCGTCAATGGATCGACAACCTTGCTGTCGACCAAGCGACACGCTCGAACACATCGGTTTGCTTGAAATTCACAAATCCAGCTATTCAGGATGGGGCTAGTTTCGCGAAAGCAGTGGCCAAACGCCTGTCAGACGAGAATGTAGCTCTCGACATGGGCGCATATCGCGACGCACCGGCCGGATTGCGGATTTGGTGCGGTGGCACAGTAGAGACAGCCGACATTGAAGCAATGTTGCCTTGGCTCGACTGGGCATATGCTGCCGAATTGGACGCAATCGCCAAGGCAGCCTGACCTCAAAACCTATGGACGCAATGTGTATCGCGGGCATGGATGCGCGCGACTCATGCATCTCTCAAATTCAATTTTGACGCCCCGGAAGGACCAAAAACATGGCCCCCAAAGTACTCATCTCCGACAAACTCTCTGAAGCAGCCGTACAGATCTTTCGCGATCGCGGCATCGATGTAGATTTCATGCCTGACCTTGGAAAAGACAAAGAAAAGCTGCGCGAAATCATCGGCCAATATGACGGCTTAGCAATCCGTTCCGCAACTAAAGTTACCGACAAAATTCTTGAAGCTGCAGACAATCTCAAAGTTATTGGTCGCGCTGGAATCGGCACTGACAATATCGACAAAGACGCCGCCTCCAAGAAAGGCGTGATTGTCATGAACACGCCCTTTGGCAACATGATTACCACCGCTGAACATGCCATCGCTATGATGTTTTCAGTCGCCCGTCAGATCCCAGAAGCCAGCGCGTCAACACACGCGGGCAAATGGGAAAAGTCCAAATTCATGGGTGTCGAACTGACAGGCAAGACGCTTGGCGTCATCGGTGCCGGGAATATTGGTGGAATCGTGTGTGATCGAGCACGCGGCTTGAAAATGAAAGTGGTCGCGTATGACCCTTTCTTGAGTCACGAAAAAGCCGACAAAATGGGTGTTGAAAAGGTTGAACTCGAAGAACTTTTGCCTCGCGCAGATTTCATCACGCTTCATGTTCCAGCCACCGATCAAACTCGCGGCATGTTGAACGCCGACGCGATCGCAAAGATGAAAAAAGGTGTACGAATCGTCAACTGCGCGCGGGGCGGGCTTGTTGACGAAGTCGCCTTGGCAGAAGCTCTAAAATCCGGCCATGTTGCCGGAGCGGCCTTTGACGTATTCTTAGAAGAGCCAGCCAAAGAAAATCCACTGTTCAACTTGCCAAACGTTGTTTGCACCCCGCACCTTGGTGCCGCCACCACAGAGGCGCAAGAAAATGTCGCTTTGCAAGTGGCCGAACAGATGTCCAACTATCTCCTTAATGGTGCAGTAGAAAATGCATTGAATATGCCCTCGATGACGGCCGAAGAAGCTAAAGTTATGGGGCCTTGGGTCCAACTTGCAGGACATTTAGGCAGCTTTATTGGGCAGCTGACTGATGAACCGATCAAAGCCATCAACATTCTGTACGATGGCGCAGTCGCTGACATGAACCTTGAAGCACTCAATTGCTCTGTGGTCGCTGGGATAATGACGCGGGTAAATCCTGACGTGAACATGGTTTCGGCCCCTGTGATTGCAAAGGACAAAGGCATCAAGCTTTCGACGACCAACCAAGATAAGTCCGGTGTTTTTGAAGGATATGTTAAGGTAACTGTCGTAACTGAAAAACGTGAGCGCTCGGTTGCTGGGACAGTGTTTTCAGATGGCAAGCCGCGCTTCATTCAGATCAAAGGCATTCAGATCGATGCGGAGATTGGTGAACATATGCTTTACACGACCAACGAGGACGTTCCGGGCATCATTGGTTTGTTGGGCAACACGATGGGCAAGAATCAGGTCAACATCGCGAACTTCACGCTTGGCCGTTCCGACGCTGGCGGTGAAGCGATTGCGTTACTTTACGTCGACAATCCCATCCCTACGGACGTATTGAAAACGCTTGAAGGCACTGGAATGTTTCGACAGGTCAAACCGTTGGAATTCAACGTGGCCTGACCGGGCGATCTGTGCGATAGAAATTTGCGCCGCCCAGCGTTTGGGCGGCGTTTTTGTGCAAGGTGCGATATGTCTAACCCAATCTACGCAGTAGGCGATATTCATGGTCAACTCGGTGAACTGCAGCGCGTTTTGGCGCTGATTGAAGCCGATGGCGGTCCAGAAGCGCACGTCGTATTCCTTGGTGATTACACGGATCGTGGACCCGACAGTCGGGGGGTTCTGGACGTTTTGATCGAAGGGCAAACACAAGATCGAAATTGGATCTGCTTAATGGGGAATCATGATCAGATGTTCAGTCTGTTCATGCAAAACCCACCACAGTCAGACCCTTATCTCATGGCAGAACTGTATTGGCTGCATCCGCGATTGGGCGGTGACACGACAATGGCATCTTACGGGGTGCAGGTTGAAGGAACGCGCCGTGTCAAAGATATCCACGCCGAGGCATTGAAGTCTGTTCCTCAATCACATTTGGACTTTCTTTCTAACCTTCAGCTGACTTTTGAAACAGATCGATTGTTCTTTGCGCACGCAGGCATTCGTCCTGAAGTGCCATTGGCCACTCAGTCACATGAAGACTTGATCTGGATTCGCCAGGAATTCCATAGCTATACGGATGCACACCCTAAACTCATTGTGCATGGGCATACACCAATCGACACACCAACTCATTATGGAAATCGGATGAACCTTGATGCTGGAGCAGGCTATGGCAAACCTTTGTCGGCTTGTGTATTTGACGGCGACGCTTGTTACTTGTTGACTCAATCCGGCCGTGTACTCTTGAAACCCGTCTTTTCCTAACACCTGCAAATTAAGCGATTATCTTTCAGTAGATGTCTTGTCTCTGCAAGAACCGCGCACAGCAGTTTCTAATCGCAAGATGGGAAATGTCAAAATCTTCATTGCGATGCCCATTGCAGTAAACTGACATGTGAAAATCGGGTAAAAGCTGTGTATGACTTACACCATATTCAGGGACCCAAACCGTTGATCACGAAGAGCATCGGCGCTGGTTACAGAATCCCGTCTCCATCAACGGTTCTAATTGATCAAGCGCTGCAAGGCCAAGAGAGTTCCAACGCTTACACATGCACCGAAAGTCGTGGACAGCAATATCCAGCGCCAAAATGTAGGGCGTCTAGGTGTGACTTCGACTGCTTGCCGGATCAAGGCAGTTTCAACAAGAGTTGGTAGGCGAGGACCAAATCTACTCAAAACCCGTAGTGTTTTCCCCAGATCTGAGATCACAGCCTTTGGTCCAATCGAATTTTGAATATAATCTGAAACTATGGGGCTTGCGACTTCCCAGATGTTGATCTGCGGATTCAAAGATCTCGCCACCCCCTCCACAACAACCATTGTCCGTTGCAAAAGAATCAATTCCGTTCGTGTTTCCATGCCAAAACGTTCTGTGACTTCAAAGAGATAGCTCAACAACCTCCCCATTGAAATTTTAGATGCGTCAACACCAAAAATCGGCTCCCCAACAGCCCGCAACGCTCGAGCGAACTCATCTACATCGCGATCAGCCGGGACATATCCAGCTTCAAAGTGAACTTCTGCGACCCGATTGTAATCTTTTCGAATAAAACCATACAAAATTTCTGCATAAACACGTCGGGTGTATTCGTCGATATGGCCCATGATCCCAAAATCATACGCAACTACATCACCGTTCGGAGATACCTTCATATTCCCTTGATGCATGTCAGCATGGAAATACCCATCGCGCAAAGCATGGGTCAAAAAGAGCTGTAAAACACGTTCACCTAATTCATTTCGGTCGTGACCTGCCGCATCAATTGCATCGTTGTCACCCATTGGAACGCCGTCCGCCCATCCTAACGTCATAACCCTCCGCGCTGACAAGTCCCACTTAATGTCTGGAAGCAGAAAACCTTCGTCATTCTGCGTGTTTGCCAGAAATTCACTAGCAGCCGATGATTCCAGACGTAAATCTAATTCTCCCCTCACGACACCGTCGAAATGTTCAATCACATCAAGTGGCTTCAACCGTCTAGCACTGGGCGCAAACAAATCGATGATGCCCGCAGCAAAATAGAACGCATCCACGTCCTTTTGAAATGCGCGCTCCACATTTGGCCGTAAGACTTTGACTGCGACGGCTTCGCCTGTCGCAACCACTGTTGCCTTGTGGACTTGGGCAATCGACGCCGCCGCGACAGGATCAGAAAAATCCGCGAAAACATCATCGACCTTCAAACCAAGCTCTTTTTCGACTTCAGCCTTTGCAATTTCCACTGAAAACGGCGGTAATTTGTCTTGCAAAACTCGCAACTGCAGAGCCATGTCTTCCCCGACAACATCAGGGCGTGTCGAAAGGACTTGACCGAATTTGATGTAAGCTGGCCCCAATGCAGTCAACGCACGTGACGCCGGCGGCATTGTAGAGTCGCCCTTGTATCCAAGCCACTTGAATGTCCAGCCAAGTGTCCTTGCAATAACTCGCAACGATTTTGGAGCGTCAAAAGCTTCAAGCACAACACTCATCGCACCAGTTCTCTCTAGGGTTGCGCCGGTCCTGATCAGACGCAGAATGTTGTGCGGTCCACGCATCTACGACCCCATTCTTTCAAGCGAATGTTCAAACATCTGACTCTGCATCAAATTTTCCATCCTGAATGTAGGGCGGCGATACCCATACTTAGATTGCGATACTTGGCGTTGCCAAACCCCGCTTCGCGCAACATCCCAAGGAACGTGTCTTGATCAGGGAATTTTCTTATAGATTCAACAAGGTATTGATAGCTATCCCGATCACCAGCTACAATCTGTCCCATCCGTGGGATAACATTGAATGAATATAGATCATACAGACGCTGCATTTCAGAGTTAGGCAATTGAGAGAACTCGAGGACCATCAATCGCCCACCAGGCTTCAAAATGCGATAAGCTTCCCGTAACGCAACTAGTGGTAGTGTGACATTCCGTATCCCGAAGCTAATTGTATAGACATCAAAACTGTTGTCAGAAAAAGGGAGTGCCATTGCATCACCAGTCACCCAATCAAGGCTATCTTCCATCTGAGCAGCCTCAGCACGCTGCCTACCTTCAACCAACATGGGTTCCGTCAAATCGAGAACTGTTGCATGGGCTTGCTTCGCTCGCTTGAGGAAATTGAAGGAAATGTCTCCAGTGCCGCCGGCGACATCAAGCAATCGCTGCCCTTCTCGCGGCGCAAGCCAGTCCATCATAGCCTCTTTCCAAATTCGGTGGATACCCAAGGACATGACATCATTCATGACATCATACTTGCTGGCGACCGCGTTGAAGACGCCCTGAACATGACTCGCTTTGTCGCCTAAAGGTACAGTCTTAAACCCGAAGTGAGTTGTAGTTTTGTTTTCATCCGACATGATTAGAATCCCTACTGTAGTTCGAGAGTGCTGTACGCAGCCAAACCTCACCGACAACGCAATGTCCAGTGGTACGATATGTTCTCTATAATAGAAATTTTCACCTCGAACATTTGATAGAAGTGCTCAAAAACTAGTGATCGATTTCACAGTAGGTGCTGCGCGCCGTTAGGCTACATCAAAACACTGAATCCGATGACATGAGAGAACAAGTTGATGGAAAATGAGAAGGAGGCACGCAACAAAACCACACCGCCGAAAGAACAAGAGCTATTTTACTGGTGTAAAAAGGCGCGATTGACCAAACAAACAAGTTTGGAAGCACTGAGGCTCGAAAACGGGCCTAAAAATACTCCATGAAGCTTGAGGTGAAGCACTAGCTCATGTCAACGGCGAATTTCCCCTCTTCCATCCGCTTCACATTTTGTGCCGAAATGACAACGCAGATCATTATACGCCTTCACTTTTGCAGGGCGGATTTTTAGGACCCACTTGAACTTTTCCTACTTCACAGGTGTCAAGCCCGTTATTTCAACATGCCAAATGGCTTTGTTGCACAAATCAGGTGAAGGACGTTCTGCGCCTTACCCTAGACGGTGTTATCCTACGGGCTCAGTGATAGGTATGCCAAGAGCCGTGTAGCGGTTGCGGACAGCGATACGGACCTGGATCTCTGCAACTTGCCT
>JBDWAL010000018.1:0-198605 GCA_039978895.1 Aliishimia sp. | reverse complement strand
GAGACGTGTCACACCCAACATGCGTCCCAGTCAAATACAACTGATCACGCAAAAATGACGACAACAACGTCCGACCCTCAACATCCCCTCCAGACTCAACACCATTCACCGTCAACGATACTCTAGACATCTCTTTCCTCCCGAAATTTCGTCTTGTTTGCACGAAGTTAAACATCGCACTTCACAGAAAGGAACTAAAATCTGAATTATTGTGTGAATCTGAGCCGTTCGGCCCGAACAGTCATTCCCCAGAGCGACGCGGTTGCGGCCTTGTGGGAATTTCTTTCAGCAAACCACCGACACCCAACGCAGCAATATCGGCTTGGGTCACCGACACTGCACAAATCAGACGTTCCATCACCCAATCCGCGCCATTCAACGCCGGAGAGCGTGCACATCCCGGAAGACCAATAACCGGTTTGCCCTTAAGATCACCAAAAAACAGCAGATTTCCGGGGTCAACCGGCATGCCAAATGCTTCGACATGTCCGCCTGCGTCTCGCAACGCTTGGGGTCCGACATCCATTGGATCAGACGTCGCAGACGCTGTCAGAACGAACAGAACATCGCCCGGTGCATCACGTAAAGCCTGTGAGATGGTGTCAATTTGGTGCAGAACAACGCAACGTGGCGTCAAGGACATCTCAAAGCGGTCCAAGCGCGCCGTGAGCGCGGCCCGTCCTTTGCCTGTTGGCGCGCGTGCACCCGTCTGAGTTTCGATCAAACTGGCCGTGCGATAAGCCGGGCGCGCAATACGCAGCGCACCTGCAACCCCTTGCATCGCGGCCTTAATGGCGCTGTCGGGCACGGAATAGGCGATGATCTTAAGGGTCGCGATCATCCCTTGCGCATCAACCCTGTGAAACGGGGGCACGGTCGCAATCGTGATCATCGGGTTCACAGCATTGAACGCATCAATCTTGGCACGGTCGATCATCACGACGCCCGGATGGGTTGCATAAAGATTGACGCGCCCTGCACCGGGTTTCGCAATCCGCAAGTTAAGCTGTTCAGGATTTGGGACCAATGCATGTGCAAGCTGCGTTGCGGCGGTGTTTTCTTCGACATCGCCGTCTTCAAATCGCGCCACAGTCACATCAACATGACCGCCCAACGACAAGTCGGCGATGTGGGCAGGCGTTAGCTTGGTGCCTTTTGCAATCCGGTAGACACCCGTACCTTCAGATGGTTGGTGCTGTGCCTCCATCGAATGCGCCAAAACAGCGTCGACGGCTTGCCCAACCGGAACTGGGCCAAATTTCACGCGCCTTGCCTCAAAACTTGCAACATTTGCGCAAGGATAGAGACGCCGATTTCCGAGGGGCTCGCCGAGCCAATATCAAGCCCAACCGGGGCATGGATGCGGGCGATTTCATCTTTTGAAAAACCATCAGACGTCAACCGTTCAACTCGTTTTGCATGGGTGCGTTTGGATCCAAGTGCGCCGATATAAAAGCACTTGGAACGCAGCGCGATATGCAATGCTGGGTCATCCAGTTTTGGGTCATGTGTCAACAAAACCAATGCGGTTCGTGCGTCCAACCCATAGGTTTGCAAGGCTTCATCGGGCCAATCGTCTAAAATTGTTTCGCCGGGGAAACGCGCCTCTGAGCCAAATGCGCCGCGCGGGTCAATCAGAACTGGATCAAACCCGGCAATACGAGCCATCGGCACCAAAGCTTGCGCGATGTGAACCGCGCCCACGACAGCCAACCGCAAGGGTGGGTTGTGGATTGCAACAAACGTGACCTCATCCGCCTCGATTCCAGAACGGTCCTTTGCAAAGCGCTCCTCAAACCCATTTGCAACTAATTCACGCGCGCCGGTCTTGGTGTTCACAACATAGGCGACACCTTCGCGGGTCGTTCGTTTGGATACCAATTCCTCCAGCAACGCGACTGGCATTCCCGCGCCAATCGGTTCAACCCAAACGCGGATTGTACCACCGCAAGCAAGCCCCACCGAAAACGCATCATCATCGCTGACGCCGTAGGTCAGCATACGGGATTTCCCGTCTGCAATGGCATCAATCGCTTCGATCATCACAGCGCCCTCAACGCATCCCCCCGAGACCGAGCCTTGCATCTCTCCGTCATCCGAAATCACAAGTTGCGCGCCGACCCGACGCGGCGCACTGCCCCACGTCTCAACGACGGTCGCCAAAGCAACGCCGCGTTTCATTTTGTGCCATGCTAACGCCTGTTCGGGCGCTTGATCTATCATTGTATCTGTCATGGTGCGGACTGTGACTCTGCATGGGATGAGGTTCAATAGGCGATTGGTCGGACGCTCATGGCTTGCACCCCCGCCCTGTGCGCCCTACATCTTGGCAAAGCGAGCGAAAAATCGGAGCCAACATATGCCCATCCAAGCACAGGAAATCGAAGACCTGATCCGCACGGACTTCCCAGATGCCCAGATCACAATCACTGATCTTGCAGGGGACGGAAATCACTATGCGGCAGAGGTGATCGACGCTTCTTTTGTTGGTAAAAACCGCGTGCAGCAACAACGTATGGTTTACGCCTCGCTCAAAGGAAAAATGGACGGCGCGCATGGTGATCTTCATGCATTGGCGCTGACAACAAAGGTCCCCTGATGTCACTTTGGGACATGCTATCATACCCTTTTCGGAGCGCACCACGCAGACCTTTGTCTGCAATTCAGCCCGAGCGCGCTACCGATTTGGATGGGCAAGTTCCCTTAGGACTAGAAGCCATGGATTTGGAAGCTGTGGCGCGGTCCAATCGGCAAAACGACGCGTTGGAGCGTATACATTCTGCGCCCGGCGCAGGTTCCGCCCCGCTTGGCGGTAAACAAACACAAAACTTGGCCACACATGTGGCTTTGATGCCAGACGATGAAACCTATGCCGCGCGATATCATCGTGCATTTAAGAAGAAAGGCTCCTGACAGATGAGCGACACAAAAACACAAATCGAAGAAACCAATTCATCCAATGACGTCGTGCTTTACATGAAAGGCACAAAAACCATGCCGCAATGTGGGTTTTCCTCACGTGTAGCCGGTGTTCTGAACTACATGGGCGTTGAATTTGCGGATGTGAACGTTCTTGCGGATGAGAATATCCGTCAAGGCATCAAAGACTTTTCCGACTGGCCGACAGTTCCGCAACTTTACGTAAAAGGTGAATTTGTCGGCGGTTGCGACATCATCACTGAAATGACCATGTCGGGCGAGTTGGACACGTTGTTTGAAGAAAACGGTGTGAATTTCGACAAAGACGCTGCCGCGAAAATTCGCGAAGCCAACGAGTAATTCTGCATAAAAGGGTGTAATCACGCCCTGAGTAGAAACATCATCTAACGCCATCCCTGCCCCCGTGGGCGGGGATGTTTTCGTTTATGGATCAAATTTGAGCCGGCTTTGTGTTCAAATTTGACGTGAGATTGCCAATCTCGCACGAACAAATGCGTTCTTGCGCCATGACGAGAACTTAGTGATTTCTAAAGGATGGCCTAACCTTTAGTGAATGTTGGGGTTTGATCGTTCTAATCGCCTACCTTCTGACAATCCTGTGAATAGCTTTGGAGCAAACAATGCCCCGGCGAACAAAAGAAGATCTGGAACGCGAGTTTGAAAGAGTGGCGTCAATCTTTCAGGTGATAACCGATTTCCAACGTCAAGAAATGCCGGAGATGGCCGAATACCTCGATCTAATCCCAAGCACGGAGGAAATGAGGGACACTGTCGCGCTCGGCAAGGCAACGTTGAGCCAAATTATCAGCGGCACTCAAATTGCAATTGATGATTTCCAGAGGGGGTTAAGTGATTTCAACGAGGAAACGCATTATTTGCGCGCGCTTGCGGAACGCGGCCCCGACGCAAACCGTTTCTTAGCGTTTTATCGCGAGCGCACAGGTCGAAAGTTCCATGCAGATGTGATCGACACGGAACAAGCTCTACGGTCGATTATGAAGAGGGGGACAATCGCCAACGACGTGGAATATTACGCTGTTGGCGAAATTGTGAACGATCTATCGCAAAGGTCCTTGTCCGAAGCAGAGCTTGTTCGCCTCGGCGGTATGGTCGCGGAGTTTGAGCGCCTTCAAGGAGCTTAAAAATCCTGAGCTTTACGCAAATCCGAAATGATGAACGGTCTTCGCCAGCGCGCGGGCATCGTACACACCATTCATTACATCTACATTTCGCTTGCCGAACTACCGCTTCAAAATCGAAGTGGCGCGCGAAGTTTGGCTTCATGCGCTGCACAAGCCACCCTCCGTAACATGCTCGCTTAGTTTACTTTTTCGTCCATTTCCGCAGCTAAAGATTCTGCCCGCGCAGCCAGTTCAGCTAACGTATCTGTCACGCTGTCTGGAATGACGGCAACTTCGACGCGCTCTGGTGTTGGGGCTGCCATATTGCGCAATCCTGCCAATTCGGCGTCTCGTTCAGCGAGCTTGGCTTCTACTTCGCCAACGCGGTCCTCGAAACTGGCGGTTTTATCCGCAAGCATCAGTCCTGCCATTAACAACATGCGCGCTTCTGGCATCCGACCGACTTGGTCGGACAAAACTTGCGCCTCATCGTCCAGCATTTTTGCCGCCGCGTGGAGATAAGACTCCTCGCCCAACTGACAGGCAACTTCAAAGTTACGGCCGCCGATGGTGATTGTGACTTCAGGCATCTGCTGTGCCCTCCTGAGAATTTAGAATGGGCATCAACGCTGACAAAATCGCTTCAACTTCTGCCCTCTCAACGCCGCGTGCTGCGCGTAAAGCTTCGAGTTCGGCAAGGACGGAGGCGTTGATCAAATGCGGCTCACCGACACCAGCTTCGTTGGCGTCGCGCAAGGCTTGATTGGCTTGGCGTAGTTTGTCGTTCGTTTCACGCAGCTTTTGCAACTCAAGATCAAGCGTTTCCACTTTACCCGATATTTCTTGAGCCGTGGCGACCGCCGTTTCATGGTCGCTAGCTTGCTTTTCTTTCAGCGCTTGCACCCGCTCTTCGAGCTGCGCGTTGACCGTTTTTTCCTCGTCAAGCTGCGCACGTAATGCGTCTGCTTCGCCAGAATTAGTATTGTCCAATTGGGTCAGCCCATAGGCAACCCTGTCCATCGCGGCGTTGATCCGCTGATGTAATTGTTCGATGTCACTCATCCCCAAAAATCCGTTTTTTCTTGCCGTGTCACAGTGTTGGCTGCTCGATAGTCTCATCAGATTAGGCGTTGCGCGAATCGCTCCGCTCTACGATGTGATTAGTTTATCCAATCCAAGAGGAAATTGCGCCCCTTTCCTTTCAAGGGCTTGCAAGACGCAGTTCATGTTGGCGGACATATGCCACTACGGGCACTGCTTGACCTTACCCAGACGGCTGATATGCAGCGTTTAATTGCATCCTTAACACACAGCCTTGGGAGACCTCCCCCGTGACCGAATCCGTGGACATTGCAGCGCTGCGCGCCGCCCATCCTGAACATTGGCAAAAAGCCACGGCCATCCGCGCACTTGCGCTTGATGCCGTGAACGCCGCCAATTCTGGACACTCTGGTATGCCAATCGGCATGGCTGACGTCGCCACAGTGCTATTTGAAAAGCATATGAAGTTTGACGCCAAGGCGCCACAATGGCCAGACCGGGATCGCTTCATTCTGTCCGCCGGACACGGCTCGATGCTGCTGTACTCCCTGCTTTACCTTACAGGCTCTGACGAGATCACATTGGATGAAGTGAAAAACTTCCGCCAATGGGGGGCCAAAACTGCGGGCCACCCAGAAAACTTCCTAGCCAAGGCTATCGAAACGACCACCGGCCCACTTGGGCAAGGGATCGCGAACTCTGTCGGTTTTGCGATGGCCGAGGAAATCTTGCGGGCGCGCTACGGCAAGAAAGTCGTCGACCACTATACATATGTGATCGCAGGCGATGGCTGCCTTATGGAAGGCATCAGCCAAGAAGCCCTTGGGCTAGCTGGACGTCATGAATTGTCCAAGTTGATCGTCTTGTGGGACAACAACAACATTACAATCGACGGCACAGTTGAGCTGTCTGATCGCACAGATCAAGTCGCGCGCTTCAAAGCCTCGGGTTGGGACGTCATCGAGATCGACGGCCACGACCCTGTTGCAATCGATGCCGCGTTGACACAGGCCAAGAAAAGCAAAAAACCGTCCATGATCGCCTGCAAAACGCATATCGCGTTAGGTCACGCAGCCCAAGACACCTCCAAAGGCCACGGCGCGCTCACCAATGACGAGCAAAACGCTGCCGCCAAAGCCTTGTGGGGCTGGACGACAGGTCCGTTCGAAGTTCCTGCAGACACATTATCCGCTTGGTCAGACATCGGGTCTAAAGGCAGCGCAGATCACGCGGCATGGTCCGAACGGTTCGCAACCTTGTCCGACACAAAACAAGCCGAATTCAACCGCACCTTTGACCTGGAAGCCCCCAAGAAGCTTCCCACAGTCATTCGCGCGCTGAAAAAGCAAACCTCTGAAGGCGCGCCAAAACTCGCCACGCGGGCCGCTTCGGAAAAAGTGTTGGAAGTTGTAAACCCGATCATGCCCGAAACGGTTGGCGGGTCTGCGGATCTGACAGGGTCCAACAACACGAAAACGGCTGATCTTGGTGTGTTTGACACCGACAATCGCGGTGGGCGTTACGTCTATTGGGGTATTCGCGAACACGGTATGGCGTCAGCAATGAACGGCATGGCGCTGCACGGTGGTATTCGCCCTTACAGTGGCACGTTCATGTGTTTCACCGATTATGCGCGTCCTGCGATGCGTCTGGCAGCCTTGATGCAAATCCCGACTGTCTTTGTGATGACCCATGATTCCATCGGCCTTGGCGAAGACGGCCCAACGCACCAACCCGTTGAGCATCTTGCGATCAGCCGCGCGACACCAAACACCTATGTGTTCCGCCCTGCTGACATGGTCGAAACGGCCGAGTCTTGGGAAATCGCGCTGTCGTCGAAATCCACTCCGTCTGTTCTGTCCTTGACCCGTCAGGGTTTGCCAACCGTTCGCACAGAGCACAAAACCAAAAACCTGTCCGCGCAAGGCGCTTACGTTCTCGCGGATGCGGAAGGCAAACGCCAAGCGGTGTTGATGGCAACAGGGTCGGAAGTCAGCCTAGCGATGGCCGCACGTGAGATCCTGCACGCCGAGGGCATCGGGACACGCGTTGTGTCCATGCCATGTTGGGAACTCTTTGAAGAGCAAGACGAAGCATATCGCCGCAAAGTCTTGCCTGCGGGTCCTGTGCGCGTGGGTATTGAAGCAGGCATTCGTATGGGCTGGGACCGCTGGCTTTATGGCGAGCGTGGCAAGCGTGAAAAATCTGGTTTCGTCGGTATGCAAGGATTTGGTGCATCTGCCCCGGCCGATGTGCTTTACCAACAGTTCGGCATCACTGCCGAGGCCACCGCGCAAAAGGTCCGTGATTTACTTGCCGGGAATTGGCAAGACGCCTAAACTTTAGACGAAACATTAGGGCGCCTCATTGGGCGCCCTAAATCTTTGTGCAGGCCTAACGTCAAGCAGCCTTACGCGCAAAGATCGCACGCCAGATTGGCGTGATGATTTTCTCGCCGATTGGGATCAGAACAAAGCCAATCGCGACCCCCAGCAGTCCATTCAGTGCGGCTTTTGCGAGCCATTTGACGAAGCCAGACTCGCCCCCAACAGCTTTCGATATGCCATAGATCACCTCTTCTGGGCCATGCCAGCCGAGTTCCGCTATCCCGTGCACGATGATCTCTCCGCCAACCCAAAGCATTGCGGCTGTTCCCACGACCATCAGAAGTTTGAGGAACCCCGGCATGGCCTGAACCACCGCACGCCCCACAGAGCGGGTCACACTTAAGCGTCCGTGCTTTGTCATAGCCAATCCGACATCATCGGCCTTCACGATCAAAGCAACCGCCCCATAAACAGTCACAGTGATCATGATTGCAACCGTCGCCAATGTTGCCGCTTCCATCCAAAAGTTGCTTTCAGGAATCGCTGCAAGCGAGATCGTCATAATTTCCGCCGACAGAATAAAATCCGTCTTAATCGCACCTTTGGCTTTTTGCTCTTCCAGATGGGCCGGGTCCTGAGATTCAAGCTCTTTGCCCGCATAGTCATCATGCCCATGCCCACCAAACCCAATCGCATGTGCGATCTTTTCGGCCCCTTCAAAACACAAGTAAGCCCCGCCCAGCATCAACAAGGGCGCAATGGCCCATGGAGCAAAGTTGGACAACGCAAGTGCTGCGGGCAACAAGAACACAAGCTTGTTGATCATCGACCCTTTGGCAATACGGTAGATGATCGGCAACTCACGTTCCGCTTTGAAGCCTTGCACGTATTTCGGCGTCACCGCCGCATCGTCGATCACGGCCCCTGCCGCCTTTGCCCCGGCCTTCGCCGCTTGGCTGATCACATCATCCACGGAGGATGCGGCAATCTTGGCGATTCCCGCAACATCATCCAACAAGGCCAATAAACCACTCATTTGCTCACCTTTTTACGTTTCTTTCGTCATGCTAGGGCCGCCGCGCAATAATGCAAACACGTCTTGCGTGAATGTTAGCGCCGCCGTTAGCGCAACCCTTAACCATGCCACAACGTTTATCGCTAACATCATGAAAACCCAAGGCTTCTATGGTTCCGCGACGCAGCATTGCCCTCTATAGAGCAAACAAAACCGAATGACGCGATTAGGAGCAGTGTGATGACGATCAGAGTAGGGATTAACGGGTTTGGACGCATTGGGCGCTGCACTCTGTCTCACATCGTGGCCTCTGGGCGCAACGATATCGAGGTCGTAAAGCTGAACGCCACAGCGCCTTTGGACACAGCCGCGCACTTGATGCGCTACGATTCGGTGCACGGGCGCTTCCCACATGACATCACACATGGTGACGATTGGCTCGATATGGGCCGTGGCCCCATGAAGGTGCAATCTTCGCGTGATCTGAACGAATTGGACTGGAATGGCTGTGATGTTGTTCTTGAATGCACTGGCGCGTTCAATGACGGCCAAAAGGCCAAAACCCATCTTGAGCGTGGCGCGCAAAAGGTGTTGATCTCTGCCCCGGCGAGCAATGTCGACAAGACGATTGTCTACGGGGCCAATGAAACCAAGCTGACAGCCGACGACAAAATGGTGTCTAACGGATCGTGCACAACAAATTGCTTGGCGCCTTTGGCTAAAGTTCTCGACGAAGCGGTTGGCATCGAACGCGGCATCATGACGACAATCCACGCCTACACAGGTGATCAAGCCACGCATGACACCCGCCATAGCGACCTTTACCGTTCTCGCGCGGCTGCCATGTCGATGATCCCGACCTCAACAGGGGCCGCAAAGGCCTTGGGCGAAGTGTTGCCCAATTTGAAGGGCAAGTTGGATGGGTCAGCTATCCGGGTGCCAACGCCAAACGTATCTGCGGTCGATCTAACATTTGAGGCGTCGCGCGATGTGACCGTCGAAGAGATCAACGCCGCGGTGGAGGCTGCCTCAAAAACCGAAATGGGCCGCGTTTTATCCTTTGATCCAGCGCCCAAAGTCAGCATCGACTTCAACCACACAGAATATTCATCAATCTTCGCGCCCGACCAAACCAAAGTCGTGGGCGGTCGCACCGTTCGGGTTCTGGCGTGGTACGATAATGAATGGGGTTTTTCGGTTCGAATGGCTGATGTGGCTGTGGCGATGGGCACACGTATTTAACCCGGCGTTCATACATAACTTGGCAAAAGACGGCAGGGCTGGCATCACAGCCCTGCCGTTTCTCGTTGGAGCCCCTGCCCTATGACCAATTCAATTGCCATCGTGCTGGGCCTGCTCATTGTCGGCGGGATCGTGCTGGATGCATGGATTTACGGGGCGGAACATCTGGTTTTCCTTGGCAAGAAGCTACTCGAACTCATCGAATGGATTGCTTTTTGGCGGTGACCCAATGTCTCCTTCCTTCGCTTTGTGGTTGACAATCTATCCAAATCTGAATTGTTAGCGCTAACCAGAAAAACCCTAGATGATCCGCAGTTTTTGCGGAATATGGAGGCACTATGACCATCACAGTTGGTATCAATGGATTTGGCCGCATTGGACGCAATGTCCTGCGCGCGCTGCATGAGTCGGGCCGTAAAGACATTGAAGTCATTGCGATCAACGACCTCGCGGCCCCAGAGGTCAACGCGCACTTGCTGCAATTCGATTCCGTACATGGCCGTTTTGCAGACACCGTGACGCTCGATGGCAATACGATGCACGTTGGCGGTCGCCCAATCCGCATTACCGCCGAACGCAATCCGGCCGATCTGCCTTGGGCTGATGTTGACATTGTGATGGAATGCACCGGTATTTTCACCAGTTTTGATGCTGTGCAACCGCATCTGGAAAACGGCGCAAAACGCGTTCTGATTTCCGCACCAGCAAAAGGCACGCCTGCGATCAAAACGATTGTTTATGGTGTAAACCACGAAACATTGAACAGCGATGACCTCGTTGTGTCCAACGCAAGCTGCACCACAAACTGCTTGGCCCCAGTTGCAAAAGTTCTGAACGACACGTTCGGCATTAATCGTGCGATGATGACGACTATTCACGCCTACACAGGTGATCAGCCGACACATGACAGTGCGCATAAAGACCTTAACCGTGCGCGCGCAGCGGCCTTGTCCATGGTGCCAACGTCCACTGGCGCTGCCGAAGCGGTCGGCCTTGTGTTGCCAGAGTTGTTGGGTCGCATGACTGGACAATCGATCCGCGTTCCGACGCCAAACGTGTCTTGTGTGGATATGGTCAGCGAACTTTCGCGCGAAGTCACAGTTGAAGAGGTCAACGCTGTGTTGACTGCTGCGGCGACAACAGGCCCGCTTGTCGGCATCTTGGGTGTAGAAACGCGCCCGACTGTTTCGATCGACTACAATCACCAGCCTCTTAGCTCGTGCGTGGCGCTTGATCAGACTAAAGTGATGCAAGGCAATATGCTGCGCACCCTGTCTTGGTATGACAATGAATGGGGTTTCTCTTGCCGTATGCTGGACACGGCTGCAGAGATCGGCAAACACCTTTAGTGCGAAATTCCGCACAGTGTGTTTAAAATTGGTGAATCCTAAGCAATCAGCTTAGGGTCCACCCGCAGGCTTTTGAAATATCAGGGATATTTCTTCTTCAGCGCGTCATTCACCATTGGTGTCACAAAGCTGCTGACATCACCGTCAAGCCGCGCAATCTCTTTCACGAGCTTCGATGCGATCGCCTGATGCTTGGCTTCGGCCATAAGAAACGCGGTTTCAACGGTGTCGTCCAGAACGCGGTTCATACCAACCATCTGGAATTCATATTCGAAATCAGCAACGGCCCGAAGTCCGCGGATCAAGATTGTGGCGCCAACATCCTGCGCACAATCGATCAAGAGGTTCTCAAATGGATGAACCACGATTTCCAAACCAGTTTGCGCCGTTAGTTTAGCGCATTCTGCCTCAACCATTGCGACCCGTTCATCCAAAGAAAACAAAGGCCCTTTGTCCCGGTTGATTGCAACGCCGATGACAAGCTTATCCACCAATGCAGACGCACGTCGGATAATATCCAAATGGCCTAGGGTGATCGGGTCAAAAGTGCCCGGATACAGACCGACACGCATGGTCTATCCTTTCGTGATCGAATTCGGACCCTTTGGAACAAATGCGGTCAGAATTGGCAAGGGGCGGCAACGCGTGAACTTGCGATAGAGCCACATCGTTGCGTTTTTCTTTGAAACCGACATAGCCGTTGGGCTCAATGCCCCATGATCATGCCCTCCAAAGCATCTTTTTCCATTGCCAGCTCGCTCAGGCGTGCCTTGACCACATCGCCGAGGGTGATCAACCCTATCAATTGCCCGTCTTCAACAACAGGCATGTGACGAAATCGTTTACTGGTCATCGTGGACAGCACGTCATCGGCCGCATGATCCCGTGTGCAGGTGAACAGCTTTGAGGTCATGTAGGTCTCGACTGACTCAGTTAAGATTCCCGCGCCGCGTTGCGCGAGTTCCCGCACAATGTCACGCTCCGACAGAATGCCCCGCGCGCTTTGCCCATCATCTGAAATAACAACGGTCCCGATCTTCCGCTTGGCAAGCACGTCGGCCGCTTCTCGAATGGTTGTACTGGGGGGTACAGTGACCACCGCATCATCCGCTTTTGATTTCAGAATTTGATGCACACGCATAGGCCAAGCTCCTTTTGGTCGATCTACCCGCCACAACGCCACCGCGCATGACTTCAGCAAAATTACGATCCCAGATTCAAACAGTGATTCCCGCAGAGCGGGTAGGATCGCCCGTCCTTCAGCGTCCCTCACACAGACGTGATCTGTCAAGATAAAGCTTCAGAAGCCGCATTACGCCAGCGCTTCTAACCGTGTTAATTCCGCCCGAAAGCCACGCATCAACAATTCCGAGAAGTGCGTTAATCGCGCGTCACGTCGATCATCTGCATGGCGCACCAAATAAAAATGCCGACGCAAAGATACTTTGTCAGTCAGAATTCTGGTGAGACCACCGACAACTGGCAGGGCAAAATCATGCACCACGCCAATTCCACCCCCCTGCCTGATCCAATTCAATTGCACCGCAACAGAGTTCGACCCCAAAGCAACCCGCGACACCCCAAGATCGTTTAGGTAATCCAACTCCTTATCGAAGATCATGTCGGGGATGTAACCAACGATAGGATGATCCCCAAGATCAGCCAATGTCAGAACTGGGGATCGACCTTGTAAATAGGTCGATGCCGCAGCCAAGTGCAGGTGATAAGCTCCGATCTTTTGCACCGTCAGACGACCCGTGGTCGGGGCCGAAACCGAGATCGCCATATCCGCTTCACGCCGCGATAGATTGAAGACCCGGGGAAGCGCAATAATTTGAATATCCAGCGCCGGATTGTCCCGCGAGATGCGTGCACAAACTTGGGGCAGCAAGTAGTTGGCACACCCATCCGGGGCCCCAATTCGCACTTGCCCCGCTAAACCAGAAACCCCAGTTGCATCAGCATGTTTGGCCTTAAACCCGGTTTCAGCAGTCATCAAAGCTGCCTCTGCCGCTTCAGCTTGCGGCAATAATCGCGCACCATTTTCCGTGAGAACGTAACCGAGTGGAGATTTAATGAACAATGGTTGACCTAGATCACGCTCTAGTCGGGCGATGCGTCTGCTTAGAGTGGCTGGATCAAGGCGAACAAGTTTTCCGGCCCCAGAAAGAGTTTGGGCACGCACCACAGCCAAGAACAACCTGAGGTCATCCCAATTCGTCATATACTCCATCTCCTGGAAAGATATACATCAACAAAATCAATATTCTAAGGATCAAAACACACCTAAACTCACTCGCAACCGCACAAAGTTTGCAAAATTAATCTTGCTACTTTGCAAACCGCAATTTCACTTTGCAAATTCCGCTCAATCTATTTGCAAAGTTTCTCTTCGGAAGTCCCTGCCATCGGCATATTACTCTTGCAAAAACGCAAAGCCAACTTGCCATATACCAACTACTACCTTCTTTTTCGCAATGCTAGTGTAAACCCAGACCGGGTAGGATCGTGACCCCAACGACGCCCCGGCATTATGGAGGACCGATCATGACCGACCTAACCCACTATATTGATGGCGCACATATCGCTGGCACGTCCGGCCGCTTCGCCGATGTTTTCAATCCCGCGACAGGCGAAGTTCAAGCCAAAACACCGCTTGCTTCAAGCGATGAAGTCAACAAAGCCGTAGACATAGCAGCCGCCGCGCAGCCAGCTTGGGCCGCGATTAACCCGCAACGTCGCGCACGCGTGATGATGAAATTTGTCGATCTGTTGAACCGCGATATGGACAAGCTCGCTGAAGCTTTGTCTCGCGAACACGGTAAGACCCTGCCGGATGCAAAAGGCGATGTGCAACGCGGTCTTGAAGTTGTGGAATACTGCATCGGTGCACCACAATTGTTGAAAGGTGAATTCACCGACAGTGCTGGCCCCGGGATCGATATGTATTCCATGCGCCAAGCTCTTGGTGTTTCGGCGGGTATCACCCCGTTCAACTTCCCAGCGATGATCCCAATGTGGATGTTCGCCCCTGCGATTGCATGCGGTAATGCGTTTATCCTCAAACCGTCCGAACGCGACCCATCCGTGCCACTGATGCTGGCTGAATTAATGGAAGAAGCCGGGTTGCCGAAAGGAATTCTTCAAGTTGTGAATGGCGACAAAGAAGCAGTTGATGCACTTTTGGAAAACCCAATTGTCCAATCGATTGGCTTCGTCGGGTCGACGCCCATTGCTGAGTACATTTACGGCAAAGGCTGCGCCCACGGCAAACGCGTACAATGTTTTGGTGGTGCAAAGAACCACATGATCATTTTGCCCGACGCAGACATGGACCAAGCGGCTGATGCGCTGATTGGTGCCGGATATGGTGCAGCGGGCGAACGTTGCATGGCGATTTCGGTTGCTGTTCCAGTGGGTGACGAGACCGCGGATCGATTGATCTCTGCTTTGGTGCCACGGATCGAAAAACTGAAAGTTGGTCCCTACACATCCGGTGATGATGTAGATTATGGCCCTGTCATCACATCTGCCGCGAAGGCCAACATTGAACGGCTGGTGCAATCTGGTGTCGATCAGGGCGCCGAATTGGTCGTTGATGGCCGTGGCTTCCAACTTCAAGGCTATGAGGATGGTTTCTTTGTTGGCCCCCACCTGTTTGACCGGGTGACCAAGGATATGGACATCTACAAAAAGGAAATCTTCGGCCCTGTTTTGGCAACCGTGCGGGCCCAGTCCTATGAGGAAGCCATTGGTCTTGCGATGGATCACGAATATGGGAATGGCACCGCGATTTTCACACGCGATGGCGATGCCGCGCGTGATTTTGCGAACCGGATCAACATTGGCATGGTTGGCATCAACGTCCCGATCCCTGTTCCGCTCGCGTATCACACGTTTGGCGGTTGGAAAAAGTCTGTGTTTGGCGATCTAAACCAGCACGGTCCGGACGCGTTCAAATTCTATACGCGCACAAAAACGATCACCGCACGCTGGCCATCCGGCATCAAAGAAGGCGGCGAGTTTTCTATTCCAGTCATGGAATAATCGCCCGCTGTTTCTTGGAAATTCTGGCATGTCGCTGTCTGGCGGCATGCGTTTTCCTTAACTAAGGTGATGAGTATGAGTATTAAGTTCACGATCTTTAACAATCGAGGCCTTGTGTTTGTGCGCTACAGAGGCACCGCCCTAATTGATGCAAGCGCACGTGCATTCGGCGCATATGTCAGTCATCCTGAATTTCAGCCTGCACAAAAACAATTGATCGACCTGCAATATGTCACCGGGTACGAACGGGACTTTCCACGTATTTTCGAACTTCAGATGCGCAAAGCTGAAGTGCTGATCAACGCGATGGCCCAATCTTTTATCGTGTATTACGCCCCAACCCCGACGGCTTTAGGCTTGGCGCATATTATTTGTCGATCTTGGGACGCCGTTCCCAATGTGGCAGCGCGCGTTGTCGACACCACAGAGGCGGACGCGCTTGAACTCATTGGGCAAACCGATGGCAGTTTTGAAAACCTTTTGCAAAGCTCGGACGGCTTTCTCCAAGTTTCCGAGCCATAATCAAATACGGAACCTCACAACTTGTCATGCTATGCGGCGCAGGTTAGAAATTAAACACACGTTCAATTACTGCGCGGTATCGCGCAAACCAAAGCGGGAGAAAACAGCATGGATTTCGCTCTTAGTGATGAGCAAACCGCAATATTCGATATGGCTTATGCGTTTGGCCAGGAACATATTGCCCCGTTCGCCCGACAATGGGAACAGGATGGAACCATCCCAAAGACGCTATGGCCACAAATCGGAGAGCTCGGGTTTGGCAGCCTCTACGTCAGCGAAGACAGCGGCGGCGCTGGATTAAGCCGTTTAGACGCGACGTTAGTATTTGAAGCGTTATCGATGGCCTGCCCGTCTGTCGCCGCATTCTTGTCGATCCATAATATGTGTGCGCGCATGATCGACAATTTCGCTGATGATGCGATGAAGGCCCGTGTACTTCCTGACATTTTGACGATGAACAAAGTCCTCAGCTACTGTCTGACAGAACCCGGTTCCGGCTCAGACGCCTCGGCCTTGCGCACCCGTGCGGAGCGCACCAATGAGGGTTACACACTGAACGGAACCAAAGCGTTCATTTCGGGCGGCGGCTATTCTGATGCCTATGTCTGTATGGTTCGCACAGGTGAAGACGGTCCCAAAGGCGTGTCCAGCATATATGTCGAGGACGGAACCGAAGGTCTAAGCTTTGGCGCCTTGGAAGATAAAATGGGCTGGCGATCGCAACCGACAGCACAGGTACAATTCGATGACTGCAAGGTTCTTGCAGACAACCTGATCGGCGAAGAAGGACAAGGCTTCAAATATGCGATGATGGGTCTTGATGGCGGACGCTTGAACATTGCGGCTTGCTCGCTTGGAGCGGCACAAACCGCCCTGACTGCGACCCTCGATTATATGGGGCAGCGCAAAGCCTTTGGGAAAACGATTGATCAATTCCAAGGCCTGCAATTCCGTCTCGCAGACATGGAGATCGAACTTCAAGCAGCTCGTGTGTTTTTGCGCCAAGCCGCATGGAAACTTGATACCAAGGCCCCAGACGCTACGAAATTCTGCGCCATGGCAAAGAAAATGGTGACCGATACCGGGTCACGCGTGGTGGATCAGTGTCTGCAACTGCATGGTGGATATGGATATCTGGCAGATTACGGAATTGAGAAACTCGTTCGGGATCTGCGCGTCCACCAGATTTTGGAAGGCACCAACGAAATCATGCGCGTCATTGTCGCCCGCGATATGCTGAAAAACAGATGAGCGATATTTCGATCCGTAAAGTTGGCCGTGCAGGACGTATCACATTGCAACGTCCGCAGGCGTTGAATGCTATGACCTACGAGATGTGCTTGGCTATCGAACAGGCCTTCACAGATTGGGAAACCGACGATGCCGTTAATCTTATTGTTCTGGATGCCGAAGGTGATCGCGCCTTCTGCTCGGGCGGGGATATAGCGGAACTTTATGCAACGGGCACCAAGGGCGACTTCGCCTATGGCCAAAAGTTCTGGGCCGATGAATATCGTCTCAATGCTCAGATTTTCACTTATCCCAAACCGGTTGTGAGCTTTCTACAAGGCTTCACTATGGGCGGCGGCGTTGGCATTGGATGTCATGGGACACACCGGATAGTTGACGACAGCACGCAGATTGCCATGCCGGAATGCGGCATTGGGCTTGTGCCAGATATTGGCGGTTCTTTGATGCTCGCTTTGGCCCCCGGTCGACTTGGGGAGTATTTGGGAACGACAGCCACTCGCATGGGGCCAGATGATGCCATTTATGCAGGCTTTGCAGATACCTACATTCCAAAGCTAAAGTGGAATGATACCATCTCAAGGTTGGAAAACTCTGGGGATATTTCCATCCTTGAGGCCGCAAGCACGCCCCCGCCCGTCGGTGCGTTGCGCGGACACCAAGAGCAGATCGATCACTTGTTCGGGGGCGAAGGGCTTAACGACACGATCAGAAATTTACGCCATGATGGGTCAGAGTTTGCGCAAGATTGCTTGAAGAAAATGCGCCGCAACGCCCCGCTTGCGATGGCCTGCTCAATCGAGATCACGCATCGTCTGCGCGACACAACTGATCTGAGTATCGAAAAGGCCCTCGACTTAGAATATCGCTTCACCTTCCGCGCTATGGAACACGGCGATTTCTTGGAAGGTATACGCGCTCAGATCATCGACAAAGATCGAAATCCAAACTGGCGCTATGCCGAACAAGACGTTCCCATCGCGGCCATTTCGCAAATGTTACGGCCTTTGGGGCCAAACGCGCTAAACTTGCAGGGAGAATCTTCATGAATATCGGTTTCATCGGATTGGGCAACATGGGTGCCCCTATGGCAAAGAACCTCGCCGCAGCGGGTCACGCCGTCACCAGCTTTGACGTCGCAGGAACATCCGCTGACGGCGTGACCACATCAAATTCCGCCGCCGAGGCCGTATCAGCTGCAGAGATCGTCATCACGATGCTGCCCAATGGCGCAATCCTACGCAGTGTCGCCGCAGACATCCTGCCGGTGATGCAATCTGGCGCAACGCTGATCGATTGCTCAACAGTTGACGTGGACAGCGCCCGCGTGGTCGCCGCAGACGCGATAGGCAAAGGGCTTCAATTCGTTGACGCGCCCGTGTCAGGCGGCATTGGCGGGGCAGCAGCAGGTACGCTGACCTTCATGGCGGGCGGAAGTGCGCAAGCCTTTGAAACCGCATCGCCTTTGTTTGACATTATGGGCCAGAAGGCTGTGCATTGCGGTGAAGCGGGTGCCGGACAAGCCGCGAAGATCTGCAACAACATGATCCTTGGTGCGACCATGATCGCAACCTGTGAAGCGTTTGCCTTGGCCGACAAGTTGGGCTTGGATCGTCAAAAGATGTTCGATGTTGTTAGCACCTCCTCCGGGTATAGCTGGTCGATGAATGCCTATTGCCCTGCCCCCGGTGTTGGCCCGCAAAGCCCGTCAGATAACGGTTACCTACCTGGGTTTGCTGCCGAATTGATGGTCAAAGATCTTGGCCTTAGCCAGCAAGCTGCGCAATCCGTTGATGCTGACACGCCGATGGGCGCGCGCGCGTTAGAGCTTTATAAGCAATTCGTCGAAGATGAGGACGGATTGGGCAAAGACTTCAGCGCCATGCTGCCAAGGTTTGAACAACGCGGTCGCGGCTAAGGGTTACTCCGCCGCGACTTTCGCACCATTCAACATCGGCTTGAGGTAGCGGCCCGTATATGAGGCTTCTACTTCGGCCACATCTTCCGGCGTGCCACAAGCGACAATCTCCCCGCCGCCTTCGCCACCTTCAGGGCCAATATCAATCAACCAATCCGCCGTCTTGATCACATCTAAATTGTGCTCAATCACGATAACTGAGTTGCCTTGGTCTACCAATTCATGAAGCACTTCCAACAGCTTGCGCACGTCTTCAAAATGCAGACCTGTCGTTGGCTCATCCAAGATATACAAGGTGCGCCCTGTCGACCTTTTGGCAAGTTCTTTGGACAACTTCACACGTTGTGCTTCGCCACCAGACAGCGTTGTCGCTTGTTGGCCAACCTTGATATAACCCAAACCAACACGCATCAATGCGTCCATTTTTTCACGGATCGACGGGACCGCTTGGAAAAATGTTTGCGCATCTTCAACGGTCATATTGAGCACGTCCGCGATTGATTTGCCTTTGAATTTGATCTCCAAAGTTTCGCGATTGTAACGCGCGCCTTTACAGGTTTCACACTCCACGTAGACATCCGGCAAAAAGTGCATTTCGATCTTGATAACGCCGTCACCCTGACACGCCTCGCATCGTCCACCCTTGACGTTGAAACTGAAACGGCCCGGTTTGTATCCGCGTGCCTTGGACTCTGGCAGGCCAGAGAACCAATCCCGGATCGGCGTGAAGGCCCCAGTATAGGTCGCAGGATTCGACCGAGGCGTCCGACCAATCGCACGTTGGTCGATATCGATGACTTTATCTAAGTGTTCGAGCCCCTTGATCGTCTCGCAAGGCGCAGGCGTCTGACGCGCGCCGTTCAGCCGCATAGAGGCCGTCTTGAACAACGTCTCAATCGTCAGTGTAGACTTGCCGCCCCCTGAAACGCCCGTAACGCAGACAAATTTACCCAACGGGAAATCAGCGGTCACATTCTTTAAATTGTTGCCCGTCGCGTTCTTGATCGTGACTTTTTTCTTTTTGCCCGCGCGACGTTTGGCCGGCACTTCGATCTGCAAGGCCCCTGTCAGATATTTACCGGTGACAGAGTCGGGATGCGCTGCGATTTCCTGAGGAGTACCGTGCGCCACGACTTGGCCACCGTGAACACCCGCACCCGGGCCGATGTCAAAGACGTAATCAGCTTCGCGGATCGCCTCTTCGTCATGTTCAACAACGATTACAGTGTTGCCTTGGTCGCGTAGGTTTTTCAGCGTCAACAGCAGGCGATCATTGTCGCGTTGGTGCAAGCCAATAGAGGGCTCATCCAGCACATACAGAACGCCCGTCAAACCAGACCCAATTTGCGAAGCCAAACGGATACGTTGGCTTTCCCCGCCACTTAATGTGCCACTTGAACGCGATAGCGTAAGATATTCTAATCCAACATTATTCAGAAATCCAAGGCGTTCGCGAATTTCCTTCAAGATCGCCTTGGCAATTTCGTTTTTCTGGGCTGTCAAAGTCTCAGGAACTGCCTGACACCATTCAAATGCTTCACGGATCGACATCTGTACGACATGGCCAACATGAAGGCCTGCGATCTTCACAGCCAACGCTTCTTCGCGCAGACGAAAACCGTCGCAAGAGCCACAATGTCGGTTGTTTTGATAGCGCTCAAATTCTTCCCGAATCCAGTTTGAATCCGTCTCGCGGTAGCGGCGTTCCATGTTTGGGATCACGCCCTCAAACACACGGGTCACCTCATATACGCGGCCCCCTTCATCATAGCGAAACGGGATTTCTTGCTCACCTGAGCCATATAAAAACACCTTCTTTACGTTGTCGGGAAGGTCTTTCCATTTGGTATTACGGTCGAACTTATAATGCTTCGCGATCGCCTCAATCGTCTGCAAAAAGTATGGGCTTTTGCCTTTGCGCCAAGGGGCCAATGCGCCGTCATACACTTTCAACGACTGATCAGGCACCACGAGACGTTCATCAAAGAACAGTTCTTTTCCCAATCCATCACATTCAGGGCATGCCCCAAACGGCGCATTAAACGAAAACAATCTTGGTTCGATTTCCGGGATTGTGAAGCCGCTGACAGGACAGGCAAATTTTTCGGAAAATACACTGCGCTCCGGCTCGCCTTCTGTCGGGGCAGTTTCAAAAATAGCAATCCCGTCGGCCAAATCCAGCGCCGTTCGCAAACTGTCGGCAAGTCGCGTTTCCAGCCCTTCTTTGACGACAAGACGGTCTACGACAACATCAATATCGTGGCGAAATTTCTTGTCGAGAGTGGGCGGTTCGTCAAGTTCGTAGAATTCGCCATCGACTTTGACCCTCTGAAACCCCTGTTTGCGCAGTTCCAAGAATTCTTTGCGGTACTCGCCTTTGCGATCCCGCACGATAGGCGCAAGTAGATACCCCCGCGTGCCCTCGTCCAGCGCCATCAAACGGTCGACCATATCTTGCACTTGCTGTGCTTCAATCGGCTTGCCTGTTGTTGGGGAATACGGCGTTCCAACACGGGCAAAGAGCAACCGCATGTAGTCGTAAATTTCGGTCACAGTCCCCACGGTCGAGCGCGGGTTCTTAGACGTTGTTTTTTGCTCAATCGAAATCGCAGGCGACAGGCCGGCAATGTGATCGACGTCAGGTTTTTGCATCATATCAAGGAATTGACGGGCATAGGCGGACAAGGATTCAACGTAACGTCGCTGTCCTTCCGCGTAGATTGTGTCAAACGCCAACGACGATTTACCAGAGCCTGACAGCCCTGTGATCACCACCAGTTGGTCGCGCGGAATGTCCACATCGATAGACTTCAAATTGTGCTCGCGCGCACCGCGTACTTCAATATGTTTCAGCTCGGCCATGACAGCTTCTCTCATCCGCGTCTGTGTTAGGACTTTCTACATAAACCGCGGGCTAAGATTCTCCAATCGAAAAGAGAGAACATTAACAGAACATCAACTAATACGCCGCCAATGTGCCATGCACAGATGACAAAGACACCCTGCCCCCATCACCACAATTGAACTGATGATCAAAGCGTCATAGCCACCAATCAAGATCAACGCCGCCAAAACAGGCGTGCCCAACGTGTTGCCGATATTGCCCATTTGCGCCATCGCACCGTTTGAATTGGCTTGCGTTGCTGGCGTGTCGTTCAGTTGTGGCACTGCCGCAAAGCTGGCCCCTTGCACCAGCCCGAAGGCTCCGGCCAACGCAAAACATGGCACCACGCCGCCTTGATCAAACAGCAACCAGATCAAACAGAGCATCGCAGTCGCAAACCCGATCAACACGACATTCACAGCGCTGATATATCGCAGCAGCCATACTCCAAGCGTCATCGACACAAAAATCGACACAAGCGGTATCGACCCTAACACAAACGCCCGTTCACTGTCGGCAAGGAAGGGCGGTAACAGTGTCAAAAACGCGAGAAAACAAAACGTATAGAACAACCACCCTAAACCAGGCGCCGCAATAAAGGGCGAGCGATAGATCGTCATGTGATCGCGTAGAATGGACCTGAACGAAATAACGTCATTTTGCGCTTGCTCCGCATCCATCGGCAACCGCAGCGTCAACAAAATTGCAAAAGCAGCCATCCACACAGCATGTGCTGCAAAAAGCGACGGCACGCCAAGAGCATCAACCATAGGTAAACCGCCCCAGACCAACACAGTGAAGGCGACGCCGAAAAACGTGCTCCATAAGGTAAGCGTAAAGCCACGGTGACGCGCCGCCGAAAGTTGCGCGATCAAGGTGGGGGCTGCTACGACCAATGCGAGGTGGGAAATTCCCTCCAAGACCCGCAGAACAAGCATGAAAGACAATGGCGGCAAAACCGCTTCGACGGCGGAAATCACCGCGCCGCCCCACAAAGCCCAAAGCAGCGCCCGTCGATAGCCAACGCGCGCAACAATCAGCCCCGCAACAACACCAAAGACGATGCCCACAAATCCGACGACCGACACCAAAAAGGCAATCCCGACCCCACCACCTGGGTAGATATTTGGCAATTGATCATAGATGACAGATACTTTGCCATATTGCGCGGCGGCCCCAAGACCTGCCCCCCAGAGCAAGAAAATCAAACCGAAAGATGTGGTGTCGCGGCTCACGTTCGTTGCGCCAATGCCCACGCGCAAATCGGCATTTCGGGATCATTTTCCAAAGTGTCTTCACCTTCGCGATATTCAGGCGGCCACGGCATCTCAAGATTGCGAGCCGCCGCATTTCGATTGCCCCACTGCTCAACCTGAATGGCGTTTTCCTCAAAACCCGCTTCGATCAGGAGGTTCTTCAACCCCCGAGCCGACCATCGTGAATTGTCCATCGGCGCGGCATGAAACGGCACATGGAACGGCACCGCCACCCAAAAGTGACCACCCTTTTTCAACATGCGCCGCACGTTTTTGGTCGCAGCATAAGGACGGTCCAGATGCTCCCACACCTGATTGGCAAGGATCAAATCGAACTTACGCGGTTTGCCAACTTCATTTTCATATGGCCCGGCACAGATGTCATACTCGGGATACAGGAACCGCTGATACGAGCGGAACGACATATAGCTGCCCCACTTGCCCGAAATTTCAGCCACATCCAAGTTTTCTGGACCCAAAGCGCGCAACATCTTGCGGCTGGATTTCTGCATCACGATACGGTTGAGACTGGCCATGCGCTATCTATGGAGAGGCGATAGCGCCAAGGCAAGAGCCACCAGCGGGTTACAGCCACACCATCAAAAGTGGATCGTCATCCCATACGCATCCAATGTTGCCTCATGCATCATTTCCGACAGGGTTGGGTGCGGGAAGACAGTGTTCATTAAGTCTTCTTCGGTGGTTTCCAACTGGCGACCAACCACATAGCCTTGGATCAGTTCTGTGACTTCCGCACCCACCATGTGCGCGCCAAGCAGTTCACCGGTTTTGGCATCAAAGACTGTTTTGATCATGCCTTCTGGCTCGCCCAACGCGATAGCCTTGCCGTTCCCCATGAATGGGAACCGTCCGACTTTGATGTCAAAGCCCAGCTCTTTCGCTTTCGCTTCGGTATATCCAACCGAGGCGACCTGCGGGTGGCAATATGTGCATCCAGCAATGCTTTCGGGTTTCACAGGATGGGCATGTTTGCCCGCGATCAAATCCGCCACCATTGTGCCTTCATGGGATGCTTTATGCGCCAGCCATGGGGCACCTGCGATGTCGCCAATCGCATACAAGCCCTCGACGCCGGTGCGGCAGAATTCATCTGTCACCACATGGGTGCGATCAATATTGACACCAAGCGCTTCAAGACCAAGCCCTTCGACGTTGCCCACGATCCCCACAGCTGAAATGACCGTATCGAAATCGTGCTTCTCGATTTTGCCGCCCACTTCGATGTGTGCGGTGACCCTGCCTTTGCCGCGATCAAGCTGTTTGACCATGGCCTTTTGCATGATCTTCATGCCTTGTTTTTCGAAGGATTTCTTCGCAAACGCGCTGATCTCTGCGTCTTCCACGGGCAACACGCGGTCCATGACTTCGACGACGGTCGTGTCAGCCCCTAATGTGTTGTAAAAGCTTGCAAACTCGATCCCGATTGCGCCCGACCCAATAACGAGCAGTTTCTTTGGCATTTTGTTTGGTTGCAGCGCGTGTTTGTAAGTCCAGACCAGATCACCATCGGCTTCCAAGCCCGGCAATTCCCGCGCACGTGCACCCGTCGCCAGAATGAGGTTTTTCGCGACAAGGTCTTCTGACCCTTTCGCGGTTTTGATGCTGACTTTGCCAGGCGCGGTGATCGTCGCCTCGCCCATCACGACAGTGACCTTGTTTTTCTTCAGCAAGTGACCGACACCGCCGGATAACTGCCCCGCCACACCGCGCGAGCGCTTCACAACCGCATCTAGATCATAGTCGATATTGTCAGCCTTTAGGCCAAATTCCTTGGCACGGTGCATCAAGTGAAACACTTCCGAAGATCTCAGCATGGCTTTTGTTGGGATGCAGCCCCAGTTCAGACAAATGCCACCCAGATGTTCGCGTTCGACAACGCACACATTCAGACCGTTTTGCGCGCCACGGATAGCCGCCACATATCCGCCGGGGCCAGCCCCGATTACGATGAGATCAAAGGATTTGGCTGCCATGATGTGTCGTCCGCTTGTTGGTCCGTCTAAAACTAGTTTAGTGTTAAACTAGTTTTGACATCGCAGCAATCCGAATGAGGCGCGACAAATCAGCCGCGCCCAAGTCCGTATTTATAACTCTGATTTAGGACGCTTTTTTGGCGTCCAGCATGCGCAGTGTTTCTCCGTAGCCGCCGGTCGCAAGATAAGCTGCTTCCGCTTGGGTCGTATCCCGCGCCAAGGCGGCGTTGCGATATGGGAAGCGCCCGAACTGACGAATGACCTCACGATGTGCCCGTGCATGGGGCAAATTCATAGCCTTTGTTTCCGGCATCCGCTCACAGATCAAGCGCACAGATTGTTCTTGGTCCGACAAACATTCAGAATGCATCATCGGAAGATAGAAGAACTGTCGCGCAGGTTCGTCAACTTTTAGGTCCCACCCTTTTTGGACTGCTGATTTCGCAGCTGCCAATGCCAGCTTGTCACTTGCAAAAGCTTGCCCGGTCCCACGATACATATTGCGCGACAGCTGATCTGTCAGAACAATATAGGCCAACGTGCCCGTAGGATATGTAAGCCAGAGCGAATATCGCCCTTCTATGGCCCCCTCTAACGAGGATTGAAATCGCTCAAAGATGCGCGCGTCCAATGCCGCATCTTCTTTGTACCACCCTTTAGGCCCGATCTTATCAAGCCAAAACTCTAAAACATCTTCCGGACCGACCATAACAAACTCCCTTGATCGCCGCCGACACAAATCTGTCACCCCACCGTTACAAAGGATTTGTCTCTTAGATAGTGGGAATATGTCACAAATTTTAACATCCCCGACACATTGATCGCATTTTCAACTTAAAGTGGTTTCATCTTCAAGTGCTTCCTCTATCGCGATTTCCTGAGCAACCTCAACAGCCATAGCGCCTGTTGAGGGTGACAAGGCCACATAACTGCCTGTGTCTTCGACCGCTGTGCCAGAGCGCTGCGTTGAACGATATAGTCCGTACACCGCCATCGCGATGAACAAAACGAAACAAAAGACAAAGAAGCCCGCAGGCCCCGCCACGTCCATCGCCTGTCCAGTGATCAAAGGTCCCGTGATGGCGCCTAAGCCACTTACAAAGATCAAACCACCCGACACTCCGGCCATGTCATCTGGGTCCAAGAAGTCATTCGTGTGCGCAATCAAAAGCGAATACAATGGGTTAGCTGTCCCGCCCATAACAAATGCAGCCACCAATAACATCGCGAAATTGTCCCCTAAGACAGCGCCAATGACTGTGCCGCCGGCCCCGATTGCAGCGACAATGATGATCAAAACACGTCGTTCCATCCGATCAGACATCCATCCAATTGGGAACTGAGTGATCATCGCGCCGACGAAAAACATCGACACAAATGTGGAAATCTGCGGCACGCTCAGGCCCGCCAACGATCCATAAACAGGTGCCATCCCGAATTGCGCTGAGAAAATGCCGCCCAAAAGGAACATCCCAACAAACGCGAGTGGAGAAAACGCCCATAAATCACGCAGTTTTGTGGATTGAATACGTTCAAACGCGGGTGTCGGGCTAATAGAGAGCAGAATAGGCGTAATCGCAATCGACACCAGAATCGATGGGATCACAAACAACACATATCCAGTCGGGTCCGCTGTCAGCAACAACACCTGTGCTAGAACAATACCGGAAGTTTGCACCATCATATAGGCCGACAAAGCCTGCCCACGATTATCATTTGTGGCCGCGTTGTTCAGCCAGCTTTCGGCCGTCACATAAACCGCGGAAAAGCAAAATCCGATAATAACGCGTCCAGCGGTCCAAACCCAAGGGTCCGTCAGGGTCGGGTAAAGGATCATCACAGCAGAAATCAGCGAAGCAAGGGCCGCAAACACACGAACATGCCCAACACGCCGGATCATGTCGGGCGCGACTTTACTGCCCCCCAAGAACCCCGCGAAATAAGCAGAAATAATGATCGACATCTGCAAAGTAGAGAATCCTTCGATCTCGCCTCGGATACCGATCATTGTGCCTTGCATACCGTTGCCGATCATCAGCAAGCCCATTCCGAGTAGCAGCGCCCACGCGCTTGAGAACACTTGTTTCATGTTAACACCCTTTTGAAATCGTCGGTGCCGATAGCGACTCTGTGGTCTGGCCCTGATTTCCGTGTGACCGAAAATCCGCTGCAGTGTCGACGCTATTTACGACCAAAGGGTGACGTTTTCACGTATCGCGTGCAGTGCCTGCCGGAAAAAGTAGCGAACTATCACCATAACTGAAAAATCGGTATTCGGTCTCTACCGCATGCGCATAAATTTCCATCATCCGGTCATGCCCCATCAGTGCGGAGACCAGCATCATCAAGGTGGATTTGGGCAGGTGAAAGTTGGTCATCAATCCATCAGCCACGCGAAACGAGAAGCCCGGATAGATAAAGATATCAGTATCACCTTCCCATGCTGCGATTTCACCGGTTTCACGGGCCGCCGTTTCGATCAACCGCAATGCCGTTGTGCCCACCGGGATCACGCGCCCCCCAGCCGCCTTCGTCGCCAGAATTTCGCCAGCCGTTAGTGCACTGACCCGTCCCCACTCCGAATGCATTTTATGTGTGGTCACATCTTCAACTTTGACCGGCAAGAACGTACCTGCCCCCACATGCAGAGTCACAAATGAAAACGCGACCCCAAGTTTTTTCAGCGCATCCAGCAAGGCGTCATCAAAATGCAATGACGCGGTCGGCGCGGCGACAGCCCCAAGTTGCTTGGCAAACACTGTTTGATAATCGGTCTTGTCTTGCGCATCTGCAGGGCGTTTGGCCGCGATATAAGGCGGCAAGGGCATGGCCCCGGCAGCATTTAATGCGGTTTGAAAGGTGTCACCCTCCAAGTTGAACTTCAGCACGCCCTGCCCGTCTTGCACATCAACCATCTCTGCGGCCAATCCGGCGGCAAACGCAATTGTCTCGCCGATTTTCACTTTGCGCAGCGGTTTGATCAACGCCGTCCATTGCCCTTGTGCCTCGGGCGACAAAAGCGTGACGTCGATCTTGGCCTGCACCCGCCCTTGGGCGGAGTCCCGTGTGCGTGTTCCAGACAACCGCGCAGGGATCACTTTGGTATCGTTCAACACCAATCGATCACCCGGACGCAGCCATTTGGTTAAATCGAGCACGCATTGATCAAGGATCGGCCCACCAAGTGTTGCGCCATCCGCAACCAACAATCTTGCCGAAGATCGCGGTTGTGCCGGACGTGTGGCAATAAGCTGCTCAGGCAGATGGAAATCAAAATCGCTTAGTTGCATGGCGCGCGCTTAACGATCTCCGCCACTTTGCGCAACCGGTCGGTTTGAGCGTTTTGGCGTTTGCAGCACGCGCGGTGTGGCACCTGGTTCTTCACCGGGTTCCACTTGCACTTTGGGGGCCGGGCGACGGAAAATCTCGCGGAAAATACTTGGGGTAAGTGCGGAGAGCGGGTTAACTTGCACACGCGGCCCACTTGCGGGTCCGGTCAGGCGGAAGTTGAAACCAATCAAGCCTTCCCCTTTGCGGGTCAACAAAGAGCCGATCCCGTTGATCAGATAGATTGGCGAAAACACCCCCTGCATATCCATACGTGACGTGTTCACATCATATGTTCCATCCATCGACAATCCGATAGATGGGCCAACAGCGCTCGCCTGAGTTAAAGTTACGCGCTGCGGTGTCAGACGAAACGCGGCTTCCACATTCGAAAAATGCAGCCCTTGGCCACCCATTTGCTCTAGCAGACCGACAACTGACAGCGCATTAAACAAGGCCGCAATCGCGGGCGCGTCTTTCACCCGTGTATTGGTAATTGTCAGCGCACCGTTAAAAGCACCCGCTGTCCCAACAGGGTTCATAAGCAACGTCATATCTCCGCCACGTGCTTGCTTCAAAAGGCCTGCAGCGGCGAATACTGACCCAGCGTTGCTTGACTTGATGCGAAAAGCACTCCGTCCGCTTTGCGGCAAAACTTCCCCGGTAACAGCCGCCTGACCGTTGACCTTGCCTGAGAACTTCCCCTGCAAGCCACGCCGCAAGTTAAAATCCCCGCGCATATCGGTCAGCGCAATTGTGTCGGTCAGTTGCAAACGATCCAAAGTTAGGCTGAGCGGTCCAGTTTCCCCGCCGGAACCGCCCGCCGAGCCGCCGCCACTGCTGGCACCGAATGCCGCCTGTCGCATATCCAGCTGACCACCCCGCACAACAACACTTGGCGCAGCCCCGGCCCCGCGCCCAACAAGGGATACCGGCGCGTCCAACCAATTGCCGACTTTAACACGTGAAAACCGCGCTTCGTCCAAACCGCCATCTGCACGTAGATCAACGCGACCTGCCGCAGACAAACCTGCAACATTCAGTTCAAGACGGTCGACACGCGGCCGCTCCCCCAAGCTTCCTGAAACGCGCAATGTTCCAGTTCCAGCGCGCGCTTTGGATACGGCCAATGCCGGGATCGACAGGCCAACACCTGACAAATTACTGCTCAGATCAAATTGCGGTACGCCATCTTTGGGCAACGCGATATCTATCTGGCCACTCCCGGTCCCGCTTATCGTTCCAGGGGGAAGGTCGATGTTCAACGCTTTTGTGCTGTCGGCTGACAGCTCCATACGTCCAGAAACTGTGCTGCCCCCGGCTGCTTGCGCGCCCAATGCTTGGCGCCACACCACATCAAACGGGACTCCATCAAAGGTGCCCGGACCAGATATCTCAACCCGTGGATCATCACCAATGTTGCGGGCAACCAGCTTGAGATTGGCGGACCGAATGTCTGTATCTTTCACCAACGTCGTTGAGCTCAATTCACGCAAATCACCTGAGACATCAAAGAGCACGTCTTGTGGTTTCAAATCGGCCCTTAGCGGCAGCTTGATTGTGGCTTGCGCATCTGCCACTGCATCCACCACATCTATGGGCAGCCCGGCGTTGCTTAGAATGTTAAGGGGCTCACGGTCCAGAACCGCCATCAAGGCCGTCGCCTTGCTGCTCGTGCGGATATGGACCTCAGCCGGCACACCGCCTTTTACTTTGACATCTGGTATCACAAAACTGCTGCCCGAGACGTCGACTTGCCCGGTTTGTGGTGTTTCCACGACCCCGGAATCCAAGTTGAGTGCAAATCGGTCGCGCAAAATGGACGCCACACCGCGACCATGCGTGATCGGCGGCAAATGCTTCATGTAGCGGATGCTGGCCTCATCAAAGGCGAAACTCAGATAGCTGTTGGGTTTGGAACCCGGCACTGTACGCAGCGCAAAATCGATGTCTTTTAGGTTGCCACCCAACAGATTTTCGACCAGCCATTGTCGTGTCTTCGGGACAGCGCGTGGTGGCCAAAGTTCCATCAAACGCTTAGGTGTCAAACCTTCCATGCGTCCATCCAAGGCAAGATCCCATCCCCCCGGCGCAGCCTTCAACGCACCCTCCAAGCGAAGCGAACGCCCTTGATCCACAATACGCATTTGGCCCAAATCAAACTGGAACGGATGTGGGATCAGTCGGAAATCGACCTCTGCGCCTTCTAAATCTAGGGGCGCGTCATACACGTTGGGTGGATTAACCTGCATAGCTGAGACCTGAACCTGGCCAACCAGTTGTTCCAGTCGTCCGGTTTCAATCCCTGTCAACGTTGCCCGCCCCACCGCACGCCCTGTTCCCCAAGCGCTCACCAATGACAATTCGTCAAAAACCAATTGATTGCTGCTGGGATCAAAGGAAAAATAGGTGCGCGCAGATTGAAAGGGCATTGGGCGAGTGTCGCCAGTAGGTTGCAACACGCCTTCGCTAATTTGCAAAGTTGCATTGAGCGGCGTGAGCGTCCCGTCTGCGGCGACGCCGCCCCGCAAACTTCCCGAAATCGGCGCGCGCAATGCGTCCAACCACCCAAAAGCAGGTGTGAATGCCGCGACATCGCGTGCGTCCACATCCGTCACCGTAACCCCAAATTCGGCTTCAGCCGCGCCCAAGGGAGACGTGAAATTACCCGCCATTGTGGCCACGTCCGCACCACCGCTCAACAAAGCCAAATCCGCGGACACCGTTAAATCGGTTTGGTCGCGTTGAACCCGTAATCGCGCACCATCCACGGTCCAAGCCCTGCGCGCGCGCCCGTCTTCATATCGCAAGGTCACACTGTTTACGTCGACAGAACTAAGGGCCGCCAGTTCGGGAATCAGGAACAAATCATCCAATTGATTGATCAGCTCGGGAATTGTGGCCGCTTGCAGACTGCCTGAATTGCCATTTGCAGACACGACGACACTGACTTGCCCATCTGTGCTGCGCCGCACTGTTGCAAACAGACCGGTCATTGAAACGGTTCTTGGCTGAACCAAACCGTCCAGAAGAGGCCGCATCGCCAAAGTTGCTTGCAGATCAGACACAGATAACAGTTCGACCCCACCCGCATTTTCAAACCGCACATCGCGCAGCTCTAACATCGGACGCCAGCCGGTTTGCACAGTCATCACCATGCCGCCAAATTTGATCGCTATGTCCGGGGCTTGCGCCGCAATATGTGCCTCAATGCGCGCTTGCAGCCAATCAGGGGCTTCAACGGGTCTGTCGAGCAACCAAAGCAGCAATCCTGTCAGGCTGAAGAACACGATCGCGCAAAAATACAGCAAGCTGCGTCGCAAAAGCCGCCACGGCGAACGCTTGGCTGGTTGCGGCACCCGCTCTGTTGTATCTTTTTTTGGCGCGTCATCGGGTTTAATCGGCTTGCTCCCGACCTAGAACAATGGTGTCACTGCCCATAAGTGATCCACGCAGAGTATAGCATAAGGCTTTCATCGATGACTGATGCCCCTGAAACCAACCTTGAAACCGCCCCGGACTTCACCTTACCCGTAGCTGGGCATGACGGCGAGACTGTGACGCTTGCTGGATTGCGCAACCAAACGGTGGTGCTGTTCTTTTATCCGCGTGATGATACCTCGGGGTGCACAAAGGAATCCATTGCTTTCTCAGGGTTGATGGATGAATTCGCTCAAATTGGCGCGAAAGTGTTCGGAATTTCTAAGGATAGCCTGAAAAGCCACGATAAATTTATCGCCAAGCACGATCTAACAACACCGTTACTGTCGGATGAGCATGGCTCCACGAGCGAAGATTTCGGCGTTTGGGTCGAAAAAAACATGTATGGCAAGAAATTCATGGGGATTGAACGCGCCACGTTTGTGATTGATGGCGCAGGCAAGATTGCGCGCGCATGGCGTAAGGTGAAGGTGCCCGGCCACGCAGAGGACGTGTTGGATTTCGTGCAAAACATGGCAGACCAAACGCAATGAGCGATGCCCTGACCCTCACCGATATGGCAACTCAAGTGCTGAATTGTGCAGATGGGCGTGAAAAAACTGCCCTGTCACGTGCTTATGCAAAGCAATGGCAGACGGCGCGGGAAGCTGGGGAAGGCATTGCAATCGGGACCGCAACGCCGCCGATGCATCCTGCGCGCCCGCCCAAACCCGAATTGCTCAGCCCACGTGACGTGCCCCGTCGCCGCCCCGGAAGCCCAGAGGGGCGGATCGCCTTGCTACATGCGGTCGCCCATATCGAACTCAACGCAGTGGATCTGCATTGGGATATCATTGCGCGCTTTGGGCATGTGCCAATGCCGATTGGGTTTTATGATGATTGGGTAAAGTCTGCAGACGAAGAATCAAAGCATTTCAATTTGATGTGCGACTGTCTTGAAGCGGAAGGGAGCCATTATGGCGCCTTGCCAGCCCATGCCGGGATGTGGCGTGCGGCCGAGGACACAGCCACTGATCTAATGGGGCGATTGGCCGTAGTCCCCATGGTTTTGGAAGCGCGCGGACTAGATGTTACGCCCGGTATGATCAAGATTTTCCAAAACGCCAAAGCCACCAAGGCCGTCGAGGCATTGGAGGTTATCTACGCCGAAGAGGTGCACCACGTGGCCTACGGGTCTAAATGGTTCCATTTCCTGTGTGGACGGGAGAACCTTGATCCTGTTGTCGTATTTCACGAACTTGTGCAGCGTTACTTCCATGGCGGCTTGAAACCTCCCTTTAATGAAGAAAAACGCGCCGAAGCGGGCATTCCACCTGATTTTTATTGGCCACTGGCGCAAGGTCAGTGACACCGCGAACCCAACGCAGGCGTGCATAGAGACTTAGACGTTTCCGCCAAGTCTTTGACATGCGCGATTTTTTGCCTTTTTGACACATTCCGCACCGCTGATGCGGAATGCCGCCGCGTCCCCCTTGATCGCAGAGTCAGGTAAGGTTAACAGTGCCCCTTAAGGGGCCGGATACAGGGGAGCCGAGCCGCGGCATTGAGATGGGACGAGGAAACACATTGTGAGGACTAAACTCGCGATCACGATGAACGCTTTGCTTGAGCGGTACTTTCCCGAGCGCAGAGTCTTCTTGAAATCAGAAAACGACACGCGGTTCATTCGGTTGCGCCCCAGCACGCAAGCTGTGGCGTTTATCGGCAGCACCATGGTCGTCGCTTGGGCGATTGTTGCAACAGCAATTATACTGATGGACAGTATTGGCGCCGGAAACTTCCGCGAACAAGCCAAACGCGATCAGAAAACATACCAGGCCCGCTTGAACGATTTGTCCGGACAACGCGACTTGCGTGCTGATGAAGCCCTTGCCGCGCAAGAACGTTTCAACGCAGCGCTGGCTCAAATCTCGGTCATGCAATCGGAATTGCTGTCATCAGAGACACGCCGCCGCGAATTGGAAACCGGTATCGAAGTTATCCAAGCCACATTACGTAACACAATGAAAGATCGCAAAGGTCTTAGTGGCCGTCTTGCCGAAATTGAAGAACAGGTCGCCAGTGGCGATTCGTCTGTGGCCGCGGCCTCTGGCGGGGCTGGTGCCCCGATGGACTTTCTTGCTGACGCCCTCGCCCGAACCGCTGCAGAGCGTGATCAGGTTGTTGCGGACTCGCAAAGTGCGTTGCGGCGCGCGGACAAAATGGAATCTGAGATTGCAGCCATGCAAGACCAAAACGATCAGATTTTTCGCCGCCTAGAAGAAGCCATGACCGTTTCTGTTGCCCCGCTTGACAAGATGTTTCGCGCGGCCGGCATGCCAACGGATCGCATTCTGGAACAAGTCCGCCGTGGCTATTCCGGCCAAGGCGGCCCTTTGACACCTTTGACATTGTCGACACGTGGTGAAGAACCGTCGCTTGATGCATCTCGGGCCAATCGCCTGCTTAACCAGATGGATCGTTTGAACTTATACCGCATCGCCGCGCAAAAAGCGCCGTTTGCGACACCCGTCAAAGATGCATTCCGCTTCACATCTGCGTTTGGGCCCCGCCGTGATCCGAAAACGGGCGGGCGACGCATGCACAAAGGTGTCGATTTCGCAGCCAGCAATGGCACGCCGATTTACTCGACAGCAGACGGTGTTGTGGTTCATGCTGGCTGGTCTTCAGGATATGGTAGGTTGATCAAAATCCAGCATGAATTCGGGATTGAGACACGCTACGCACACCTGTCCAGAATGCGTGTAAATGTCGGACAAAGGGTCTCGCGCGGTGAACGAATTGGTGATATGGGAGCCTCTGGACGGGTGACGGGCGTGCATCTGCACTACGAAGTGCGTGTCGGCGGCAATGCAGTGAACCCAATGATTTATATCAAGGCAGCGAACGATGTTTTCTAAGAGCAAAATCAACGAACCCGGCCCTAAAGCCGGAGACCCTTCTAAGCCCGAAGCCTCAGCTGACAAGCCAGCGTCTTCGATTCCGCCAGCGAGTGAATTCAAGGCCAGCGCGCCGAAAGCCAAGCCACCAGCCTCCACGCTGTCGCCTGACTTGCACATCACAGGCAATGTAAAAACAACCGGCGACATCAATGTCGAAGGCACCGTTGAAGGCGACATTCGCGCCCACCTGCTGACAATTGGCGAAACAGCCACTGTCAAAGGTGAAGTGGTTGCAGACGACGTCGTGATCAACGGCCGCATCGTTGGCCGTGTACGCGGACTGAAAGTGCGCTTGACCTCAACAGCACGTGTTGAAGGCGACATCATCCACAAGACAATCGCAATTGAATCTGGTGCTCATTTTGAAGGGTCTGTTCAACGTCAGGACGATCCCTTGAACACAGGTAGCAAAACGCCGCCTCCGGGTGCTGCGCCTAAGCCAACCGCCTGATCATCGCACAACGCGACGTCTAAAAGAATTCAATCCGCCAGAGCGTGTGCTTTCGGCGGATTTTTCTTGGTTGAAAGCGGATTGGTCGCGCACAGGATTGCGGACATGAAAAAACGCCCGCCCCGATTGTGGGAGCGGACGTTGTTATCTCTTGTGCATCATCGCTCAGAACGTGATGTAACGGCTGACTTACTCGATCACTTTAACCGACTGCATGGCATCGGGTTGTCCTGCCACGGATCCGCTCTGACCTTGGCCGCGCTTGATCGCGTCGACAACATCCTGACCGCCAGTCACACGACCAACGACAGTATATTGACCGTTCAAGAAGCTACCTTCTTGAAACATGATGAAGAATTGCGAGTTTGCAGAGTTCGGGTTTTGCGAGCGCGCCATTCCGACGACACCCTTTGCAAAATTGATGTCTGAGAATTCTGCTGGAACATCTGGGTAGTTTGACCCGCCCGTCCCTGCCCGCCGCATATCACCGCCCAATTTGCCGAATGCCACATCGCCTGTTTGTGCCATGAAGCCTTCGATCACGCGGTGGAAAACCACCCCGTTATAAGCGCCTTCATTGGCCAAAGTTGTAATGCGTTCAACATGCTGCGGCGCAACGTCTTCGAGCAGATCAATCGTGATAACGCCATTGGCGCCTTCGCCTGCAACGGTGATCTCAAGACCGGAAGATAGCGCTGGCGATGCCATCAAAACGAAAGCAGCGATCCAATTACGCATCAGCTGCAACTTTCATAGAGATCATGCGATCAGGCTCGGCAGGTGGCTCGCCGCGCACGATGGCATCAACATGTTCCATGCCCGACGTCACACGACCATAAACGGTGTATTGTCCATTCAGGAAGTTGTTGTCCGAAAAGTTGATGAAGAACTGGCTGTTCGCACTGTCTGGGCTGGCAGAGCGCGCCGCACCAATTGTTCCGCGATCATGTGGCAATTTGGAAAACTCTGCCGGAAGGTTCGGTTTGTCAGACCCGCCAGTGCCCGCCATGCGAAGGTTGAACCCCTCTTCCATGTTCCCGTTGGCCACATCACCGGTTTGCGCCATGAACCCTTCGATCACACGGTGGAAACATACATTGTCATATGCTCCTTCGCGCGCGAGTTCCTTCATACGTGCGCAATGCAACGGCGCAACATCGGACATGAGTTCGATGGTGACGGTACCGCCACTAAGTTCAATCAGAATTGTGTTTTCTGGGTCTTTCATTTCGGCCATTTGGCGTTCTCCTCTTCTTATCTTAACGTTGTGGAAAGGATTATGCGCTTCCGCCCGGAATGCCAAGCAAACCATTGACCCTCGCGCGACTTCCGGCAATGAACCACGAGGCAATGACAGACAAAAGGACGTGAACATGGGCTGGAAAACACTCGATGATATGGATCTTGGCGGCAAACGGGTTCTCACCCGCGTCGATATCAACGTACCGATGGAAGACGGCCAGATCACGGATGCCACGCGCATCGAGCGCATCGTGCCTACCATCCAAGCCATTCGCGACGCAGGTGGCTCTGCGATCCTTTTGGCGCATTTTGGCCGTCCCAAAGGCAAACCCGTTCCTGAACTCTCGCTCGCCCCCCTCGTGCCCGCCCTAGAGGCCGCCTTTGGGTGTCCCGTCACCTTCATTGAACGTCCATCACGTGACTGGATCGACGCGCAGCCCTCGGACGCGGTAATATTGGTTGAAAACACCCGTTTTACATCCATGGAAGAAGCCAACGATCCGCAAATGGCAGAATTTCTCGCGTCACTGGGGGATATTTACTGCAATGATGCGTTTTCTGCCGCACACCGTGCGCACGCGTCCACCGAAGGCGTGGCGCACTTGTTGCCATCTTGCGCGGGTCGATTGATGCAAGCCGAACTGTCCGCCCTTGAAGCCGCGCTCGCAACGCCCAAACGTCCCGTTGTGGCCGTGGTCGGTGGGGCGAAGGTCTCGACCAAGCTCGACTTGCTCGGCAATCTCGTGGACAAAGTAGATGTGATCGTGATCGGCGGCGGCATGGCCAACACATTCTTGGCCGCCCAAGGCCATGAGATCGGAACCTCTTTGGCCGAACGCGACATGATCGACACCGCGTTGCAAATCATCAGCAAAGCCAAGGCTGCAAATTGCAAACTGCAATTGCCAACCGACGTCGTTGTCTGTGCAGAATTCAAAGCCAATGCCGCCAATGAAACGGTGCCCGCAAACGCATGTCCCGCCGACAAGATGATCTTGGATGCGGGCCCCATGGCGGTCTCTGCGATTGTGGACTTGTTCCAGCAGGCCAAAACTGTCGTCTGGAATGGTCCACTTGGCGCGTTCGAGATTGAGCCTTTCAACACAGCCACAGACGCGGCTGCCCGTGCAGCGGCGCGCTTAACCCGCGAAGGTAAGCTGATCACCGTAGCGGGCGGAGGCGATACCGTAGCAGCCTTGAATGGGTCGGGCGCTGCAAACGACTTCACCTATATCTCGACGGCGGGCGGCGCCTTTCTGGAATGGATGGAAGGCAAGACCCTGCCCGGCGTTGCAGCGCTCGGCGGATAGGATCATGGCGCGGCATCTTGCAAGCAATGCTGAGGTGGCGCGCCACCACATGGAACGCGATCGCAAGCCCAATCCGCATGCTTGCACGGCATCACATAGAGACAAGGTCGCAAAGGACCTGACGCTGGCGGCGCGATGAATCACTCCTGTGGAATCGATGAAACCTCAGGAAAACGCAGAAAAAATTTCGATTTAGGATTCACATAACGACTCGCCTGTGCCATAAACACAGCACGCGCCCGTTCAAGAGGCGCTTGACGAGGCAGAATATCCAATGACCCGCAGCAGGCGTCCCGCATTTGGACCGTTGATCTTTTTCGCCGTGGCTTTTGCGCTTGGGCTATATTTCACTTTTGCCGCCGTGCAAGGTGATTTTGGCTTGTTCCGACGCGCTGAAATCAACGCCGAAGCACGCGATCTGCGCCAACAGCTTGGATTAGTCAGCGCAGAAGTCGCGCGCATGGAGAACCATACCAAACGCTTGTCCGATGATTTCCTTGATGTCGACCTATTGGATGAACAAGCCCGCTCGGTTCTTGGCATGATCCGCGCAGACGAAGTCGTCATCCGCTAAAATTAAATAATTTCATAATATTAGAGCTTTGCAAACATTGCATGGCTGGTGCGACGTTATAGGTCTCGATTTTTGGGCGCGACCTCTGTAAAAGATAGTTTAATGCTAAACTATCTCGTGACGGAGGATCGCCTAATGGCCGCCCGCAAGACCACCAAGAAACCAAACGTGTCTGCGGAGGAGCTTCTTGGCTACTACCGCGACATGCTGTTGATCCGCCGCTTTGAAGAAAAAGCTGGCCAGCTCTATGGCATGGGCCTGATCGGCGGCTTTTGCCACCTTTATATCGGTCAAGAAGCCGTTGTTGTCGGGCTTGAGGCCGCCGCGATTGAGGGTGACAAACGCATCACATCTTACCGCGACCACGGACACATGCTGGCATGCGGCATGGACCCCAACGGGGTGATGGCCGAACTCACCGGGCGCGAAGGTGGATATTCCAAAGGCAAAGGCGGCTCCATGCACATGTTCTCGAAAGAGAAACATTTCTATGGCGGCCACGGCATCGTTGGCGCACAGGTCCCGCTTGGCGCCGGTCTGGCATTTGCTGACAAGTATAACGGCACCAACAACGTTTCTTTCGCCTATTTTGGCGATGGCGCAGCCAACCAAGGTCAGATTTACGAGACCTTCAACATGGCGTCTCTTTGGGACCTTCCAGTGATTTTCGTCATTGAAAACAACCAATACGCAATGGGCACAAGCCAAGCCCGCTCAACATCCACAGCCGACATCTACACACGCGGCGCACCCTTTGGCATTCCGGGCGAACTTGTGGACGGCATGGATGTTCTTGCGGTCAAAGAAGCGTCCGAGAAAGCGACAGCACATTGCCGCGCTGGCAAAGGCCCCTACATCCTTGAGGTGAAAACCTACCGGTATCGCGGCCACTCTATGTCGGACCCGGCCAAGTATCGTACCCGCGAAGAAGTGCAGAAAATGCGCGATGAACGTGACCCGATTGAAGGCGTACGCACGCTTTTGCTAACGGGCAAGCACGCCTCCGAAGACGACTTGAAGGCCATCGACAAAGAGATCAAAGGCATCGTCAACGACAGCGCCGATTTCGCCAAAAACAGCCCCGAGCCTGCGCTCGAAGAGCTGTGGACAGACATTTACGCCTGAAGACCGGGACGAGGAGACACGAACAATGGCAACTGAAATACTCATGCCCGCACTAAGCCCCACAATGGAAGAGGGCACATTGGCGAAATGGATGGTCAAAGAAGGCGACACCGTTGCCTCTGGTGACATCATGGCCGAAATCGAAACCGACAAAGCCACGATGGAATTTGAAGCCGTCGATGAAGGCATCATCGGCAAAATTCTGATCGCGGAAGGCACCGAAGGCGTCAAAGTAAACACGCCAATCGCCGTACTGATTGAAGAAGGCGAAAGCGCAGACGACATCGCGGCACCTGCTCCGGCGGCAGCGCCCGAAGTCCAATCCCTAGCGGCCCCTGCCCCGGCAGCCGCAGCGCCCGCCGCTGTGCAAGTTGACGAGACCCCCGATTGGCCTGAAGGCACCACCTTGAAGCAACAAACCGTGCGCGAAGCATTGCGCGAAGGCATGTCCGAAGAAATGCGCCACGACGAAAGCGTTTATCTGATGGGCGAAGAAGTCGGCGAATACCAAGGTGCCTACAAAATCTCGCAAGGGATGTTGGACGAATTTGGGCCCAAACGCGTCATCGACACACCGATCACCGAGCACGGGTTTGCCGGAATCGCAACCGGCTCAGCAATGGCCGGCTTGCGTCCCATCGTTGAATTCATGACCTTCAACTTTGCCATGCAAGGCATTGATCACATCATCAACTCTGCGGCCAAAACGCTGTATATGTCAGGCGGCCAAATGGGCGCGCCCATGGTGTTTCGCGGCCCGAACGGTGCTGCCGCGCGCGTTGGTGCGCAACACTCGCAAGACTACGCGGCTTGGTATATGCAAATTCCCGGTCTGAAAGTTGCGATGCCCTACTCCGCATCCGACTACAAAGGTCTGATGAAAACTGCGATCAGGGACGAAAATCCGGTGATCTTCCTTGAAAACGAAATCTTGTATGGCCGCACATTCGACGTGCCAGACATCGAGGACTACACAGTGCCCTTTGGCAAAGCCCGTATTTGGCGCACAGGGACAGATGTAACAATCGTCAGCTTTGGGATTGGGATGCAATACGCCCTCGCGGCAGCGGACAAACTGGCCGAAGACGGCATATCTGCGGAAGTTCTGGATTTGCGTACAATTCGCCCAATGGACACTGCAGCCATCATCAAGTCGGTCATGAAAACCAACCGATGCGTCACCGTTGAAGAAGGTTGGCCACAAGGCTCGGTCGGCGGCTACATCTCATCCGTTTTGATGCAAGAAGCGTTCGACTACCTTGACGCGCCCGTGATCAATTGCACCGGTAAGGACGTTCCAATGCCCTATGCGGCGAACCTCGAAAAACACGCGCTGTTGACCACTGACGAAGTGATCGCAGCCGTGAAACAAGTCACGTACAAATAAGGAGCGCGCAGATGCCAATTGAAATCCTCATGCCCGCCCTATCGCCAACGATGGAAGAAGGCACCCTCGCCAAGTGGCTCGTGAAGGAAGGCGATACCGTCTCCTCTGGCGATCTGATGGCGGAAATCGAAACTGACAAAGCCACGATGGAATTTGAAGCCGTCGACGAAGGCATTGTCGGCAAGATCCTGATCGAAGACGGTACCGAAGGCGTGAAAGTCAACACACCGATCATGGTGTTGCTCGAAGACGGCGAGTCCGCATCTGACATCGGATCCGCCCCAACAGCCGCACCTGCGTCTACGCCCGCGCCCGCCGAGGCGGAAACCGCGTCCGCCCCGGTTGCCTCTGCTCCTGCGCCCGCAGCACCACAAGCCGCTGACGGAACACGCATCTTTGCATCCCCTCTGGCGCGTCGTATCGCAGCACAAAAAGGTATCGATCTGGCGTCTTTGACCGGATCAGGTCCGCGTGGTCGGATTGTGAAGGCCGATGTCGAAGGTGCCGCAGCCGCAGCGCCTGTCGCCACGGCACCTGCCGCTGCGGCGCCTGCTCCTGTAGCCGTTGCATCTGCCGGGCCATCTGCGGATGCGATCCTAAAAATGTATGACGGTCGGGACTACGAAGAAATCCCATTGAACGGAATGCGCAAAACCATTGCCGCCCGTTTGACCGAAGCCAAACAGACGATCCCGCATTTTTATCTGCGCCGTGACATTCATCTGGACAACCTGATGAGCTTTCGTGCGGATTTGAACAGTAAGCTCGTGGATCGCGGTGTGAAGTTGTCGATCAATGACTTCATTATTAAAGCCTGTGCTTTGGCGCTTCAAACGATTCCGACGGCTAATGCAGTTTGGGCCGGGGACCGCGTGTTGCAATTGAAGCCATCAGATGTAGCTGTCGCAGTTGCAATCGATGGAGGCCTGTTCACACCGGTCCTTCAAGATGCGGAAAGCAAATCCTTGTCGGCCTTGTCGGCTGAAATGAAGGACCTCGCGACGCGGGCGCGTGATCGCAAACTCGCGCCGCATGAATACCAAGGCGGCAGCTTTGCGATCTCTAATTTGGGGATGTTCGGCATCGACAATTTCGACGCTGTCATCAACCCACCCCATGGTGCGATCCTTGCCGTTGGTGCTGGCGTGAAAAAACCAGTGGTTGGCCCAGATGGGGACCTTATCGTCGCCACAGTGATGTCCGTCACGCTATCCGTGGATCACCGCGTGATTGACGGCGCGTTGGGTGCGCAACTTCTAAGCGCGATCAAAGACAATTTGGAAAATCCTTTGGCTATGCTCGCATAAGCCAAAGAATCTTTTAGACTAAAAGAACAAAAGCCCGGTCGCCACTTTCAAAGTTGGCAGCCGGGCTTTTTAATTAAAAGCAAATCGGTCAGCGAGCAAGATAATCAAGCTCGCCGAGCAATTTCAGAATGACAAATCAGTCGTTCTTACCAAGCATGTGGTTCATCGAGACTGCGGGTTGCGGACAGCCCGCTTCGCCCACGATCCGCGCTGGAATACCGGCTACTGTCTTCATTGGCGGAACCGGCTCTAAAACCACAGAACCAGCAGCTATTCGGCTACAGTGGCCAATCGTGATGTTTCCAAGCACTTTCGCCCCGGCCCCGATCAACACACCGTCACCAATTTTCGGGTGGCGGTCTTCTTCTTCTTTTCCGGTCCCGCCAAGCGTCACAGAATGCAACATGGAGACATTGTCACCAACGACGGCCGTCTCCCCGATAACAATCGAGTGGGCGTGATCAATCATAATTCCTTTGCCAATTTTTGCAGCAGGATGGATATCTATGCCGAATATTTCGGAAATCCGCATTTGGAAAAAATATGCCAAATCGCGTTGTCCATCCGAAAACAGCCAATGCGCCACGCGATAGGCTTGCATGGCTTGATACCCTTTGAAGTATAGAATTGGTTGTAACAAACGATGGCACGCAGGATCACGGTCAAATACGGCAGCCAAGTCCGCACGCGCGGCTTCGACCAATTCAGGAGCATCTGCATAAGCGGCTTCCACGATTTCGCGCACCACGACCATCGACATCTCGTTAGATGCCAATTTCGCAGCCACCCGATAACTTAGAGCACGCTCAATCGTTTTGTGGTGCAGAATACAGGCGTGGATCAACCCACCCATCAACGGCTCATCGACAACAGCTTGGCGAGCTTCTTCAGAAATCCGATCCCAAACAGGATCAATCGAGGAGAGGTTTTGTTTTGGCTGGGCCATAAGCTAGCTTCCTTCTTTCCGACTTGGATACCTCACATAAGCACGATCTGCCAAATGCAAAACCGTGATAAGGGACATTGCGCTTGTGAATGGGAAAGAAAGTTAATGGCGGTTGGATGTTTGAAGCACCGGGTGCTCTATTTTCAACCGAAAGCTCAAGGCTACCAGAGACAGAAAAGTCTCGTCATGTTTGAAAAATCAGCGTCGTTCGAACCAAAATGCAGTCTCCACTTTGAGATACCGCGTCGCCAAACCCAAAAAAAACCGCCCAAAAAGAGCAGCTTTTTCAGGTTCCAATATCTTCGAAGCCACGACCACTCCAAAGCCTGTCAAACAGGGTCGCGCCAATCTGCGCCATAAACACCAATTCGCAGCGATCAACACATCATTTGTTACAAATCCAGACGAGTTTGTGCGGACAAACCTGGCCCATAGCGTGCAGAAATTTGAGCAACAGAAAGTGATATTTGTCCAATTGCCCCATCTAGCGACTGATCCGACGATGAATAGGTCCAATTTGGCGAAGAGGTTTCTACTTCGCGCAAAACCACGTCGTTACTTAACACTTGAATGCGGTATGTTTCCGTATCTTCACCGAGCGGCACTTCACCAAGCCATATATCACCGTCTATCCGCGTCCGGCGCACCCAAGTTGCGTTAACATCCCCACTGGCATTAATCTCGGTGCGCAAGTGACTTGGCGCGTAGGGACGCAAACCATTGCCATCAAACGCCGTTTCCAGATGTGTGTAACTGGTGTCATCATACCCTCGTTGCGCAGGCCCTACCCGAAAATGCTGCGACACTTGACGTTGATTTGCGTTCAAATCGATTTGCTGCGGTCCACCATCCAAGAGCACAAACCATGATCCTTCTGGCCAAATGTCAGGCATCAACGCATCTGTGCCTTGTTGGCCCCTTAACCTTCCTGTCAATCGATAGGTTGCGGGTGCAATCAATTCCGCAGACGTGAATTGGAAAACCTCCCAGTTGCTTGACGACCCATCGCCAATCACAGCAAGATTAGCCCCCGCCAAAACTGCGTCAGGTTCCGTGCTTTCGAGTATTCCTGCCGCGATTTTCACAACCAAACCTGGACCATGATCCCAAATACCATGCGGAGCCCGCGCGAGGTCGTTTTTGGTCGTCCCTGCAACTGCGCGCGCCTCGAGAACCGAATTTAGTGCATAATTCGCATCCAAGGACGATTTATAAACAGCCACCGACCCCGGCCAAGGCGATGCAGTTGCCGCGACATGTGGTGCGTGCGGTGTCTCATCCCCTCCCAGTAAAGGCAGGTCAAGAAACAGCGGCGTCACCGGAACTGGCGGCACAAACGGTTTGAGAGCGGGTTGATCTTCGATCACATCCGCAGGGACATAAAGCGAAGGTTCGATCCGCACCGCCTCAATGATCTGGAGCGGACCTTGCTCGATCCGGTCAATACGGAATTGTACAAGTCCTTCCCCGGCTTCATCCGGCAACGTCACAACATCCCCAGCACCAATCCGAAACTGAGACGGCGGCAAAGCAAATCTTGCCCGGTCACGTCCAACACGCGCTTCGACCAGCCAGCGTTCGACTGTTTGGCGTCCTTCGCCACGCGTCATCACCAAAGGCAGCTCAGATGTCGCTACCCCATGTGTTGCATCATCGGGTAAGACGGCTTCCTCCGACAAGGCATCGTAGTCACCGTCGGCTTGCACGAATTGTAACCGCATCCGTCCTGACATCTCTAGTTCAGGATCGCGATCCTGCTCGATCAACCCTTCGATGTCATCGGCTCGCACCAACCACGCCGGATCTAGATTTGTCGTAGTATTGGCACCACGCATCGTAAATCGCAGCACGCCGTCCCGCTCAACAGCATCAAACCCATATCGAAGCATCAAAGGTTGTAAGGCCGCACGCCCTGAACTGACGGCATCTACGGTATAACCTCTCACGTATCCAAAGAGACCTGATGTATCAAAGGCGACAATACCCGCCCGCGTGCAAATTTCCTCAACAACGGAGGACAGAGGGCGTCCAGCCGTGCGTCCAGACAGCCAATGTCCACGCGCATAATTCTCGCCATCGCTCCATTGGCCCAAGTTGTTGGGAAAGAACGGATAAGGCCGCGCATCCCAAGCCCACACGAAAGCACGGCTCATATCGACCATCGGGCCACCGTAGAGGCCCGAAGTCGGATTGACACTGCTATCGCTCCAATAAGAAGTCGTCGCCCGCAAATATTGCATTTGCATCAGGTCATCGCGACCACCATTCGAGAACGCAGGTAGTGCACTTTCGCTCGACTTTTGATCCAAAAACTTGTTGGGTTGATTAGCCCCTTTGTCGATGGCTGCACACCCATATTCTGTGAACCAAATTGGTTTTGATTGCGGAACCCAATCGGTAGATGAAGCCTGACGAACACCTGCAATACGCTCATGATGCGCGTTCTCCCACCACCCACGGATGTCCTTATATCGCCACACCCAAGGTTCGTTATGCACCCCGTCGCTGATCAAGGACCGCGTCTGCGTTTCGGCATCTTCTGAAGATGCGTAGTACCAGTCATAACCTTCACCACCGGCAATATTACCCCGCAGGTAATCCAAATCGTAGATCGACCCAGCCCCTACATCCGCGTGATCCCCGCCCTCTCGCCAATCCGATAAGGGCATATAGTTGTCGATACCCACAAAATCGATGTCTGGATCCGCCCAAAGCGGATCAAGGTGGAACAACCGATCACCACTGCCATCTTGCGGCATGTAACCAAAATATTCGGACCAATCGGCGGCATATCCGATCTTCACGGATGAACCCAACAACACCCTTGCGTCGCTGGCCAATTGCATCAGCTTGCCTACAAATGGGAAAGTGTTTGCGCCGCTTCGGATTTGCGTCAATCCACGCATTTCTGAGCCTATGCAAAATGAATCCACCCCACCTGCGGCGGCACATAACGCTGCATAGTGCAAAATAAAACGTGCAAACCCCCAATCTTCAGCTGGACCTGCATAGTTGACGGCTCCATCGCTTACTGTGAAGTCACTAGCACGCGCGGCACCAAAAAAGGCATCGATCTCGTCCGCAGCGTTCGATGTCCCATCTGTGCTCCCTGCGATCCCAGGTGCCACGTCCAAAGTAATCCTGCCGCGCCATGGTAGGGTCGGTTGCGCATCAGCCCCATATGGGTCGGCTAACGTATTTCCATCCATTTGATCCATCAAAATGAACGGATAAAACATGACCCCTTTGTTCGCAGCTTGCAGCGCTTGGATGGCTTCGATTACGGATTGATCCGCTGGTGTCCCGCCGTAAATCGGTTCTCCGTCAACCAACTCCATCGCTTCTGCCGAGGCACGGTCCATGCCAGCAACACGCCATGGCATGTTCTCGCCCTCATTTTCACGTTTTTCGATCTTTGGACGCACGGTGCAATGCTGACACCTTAGATCATTGCCAAACCACGAAACGATCAATGAGGCCGCGCCAACATTGGGCAGTTCTTCATCCAAGGCAGATAAAGATGCATCAAAATCCGTCACACCCGCCGGCGTGTTGACATTGGCGCTCCAACGACTGCCGGGCCCGTCTGTGTAATGCACAGGTGTGGTCGCAAGGGCATATTCCCCTGTTCCGGGCATCACGGCGACCGCTTCGATTGCACGGGTCAAATCCAATGACACGTCTCCACCCGGTTGCTCGGGGCGCGAAACTTCAAATGAAAACTGCGGAATCCGATTGCCGAACTGGGCCAGCTGTAAAGCGTCAAAGACGACATAGGCAGTCCCGCGATAAGCCGGAACGTTCCCTGCACCTTCTACGGCTTCAATGCTTGAATCTGGTTGTTGATCCTTCGTCCCGAGATACACACGCATGTTCAGATCGGTCAACGCGATCTCTTCACCGTCTGCCCATACGCGACCAACACGGGTGATTTCTCCTTCGCAAAGAGCGACTGCCAAGGACACGCTATAACTATACGAGGTTGTACTGGTTTGAGGCGATGATCCTTTGCCCCCACCTGACGTCGTTTTGCTTTCCAAAAAGTCTGAGGCCCATATGACTTGCCCACCAATCCGCACACGCCCGTAGATTTGCGTGATTGGATTACCTTCCCCAGCATTTGTGATGCGGAAGCGATCAACACGTCCGGTCTCCACAGCCTGTGAGCCAGAGCCCATAAGTTGCTGATCGATCACTTTACCCAATGTTGCGCCAACCGCGCGACCGATCGCGACAGAAGATAGCCCCGCAAGCGTACCACCGACAGAGCCGCCCACGGCGGCCCCTGCTGCAGAAAGAAGTATCGTCGCCATTTTCAGGCTCCTTTCGGAAATTCAAACCGCGCCACAATCCGACGACGCCATGGCGCGCTTAATGCGCTTTCCACAACACCATGACCGGAATACGCGTGCACAAAGCTTGCACGCGCTCCGATTTCGGCTTGTAACCCTAGATGTTTGGCCACAGATCCATCGCGCATGCGAAACAACAACACATCGCCCTCCGCTGCCGCACTTGTTTCTTTGCTGATCAAATGTTGCAAAGCCGCCCGCCAAAGACGCTCATCCCCTTGCGGCTCAGACCAATCGCGCGAATAGGCAGGAACTGTTTCGGGCTCTTCGCCTAAAACCGTGCGCCACACTCCACGCAAAAGTCCCAAACAATCACACCCGGCACCTTGCATGGATTGTTGATGAACATAAGGCGTTCCAATCCAAGTTCGGGCGACCGACACAATATCTCCGCTCATCGCAGTGACCCTCCCGAGTTTGACCCACTGCTTTTGGGGACAGCGACCATCCAATCTTCTCCGGGAAGGTCGGGAAATCCTTGGAAATTAACCGCATTGCTGAATTTGACCTGACAGGTCTCAAACCGCTTGTCGCATCCAGCGGTAAGACGCACCCGCACGCCTGGAACTAAGACGGCACGAATAGGCTCCCATAGTTCAACATGACGCGCGGACTCAGATGCAACGTCACGCTTTATCAATCCCCACAAACCCGCACCCGGCCCATCAAGAATGTCTAACCGCCCACGCGCAAACCAATCCGTCGCAAAGCCCGGCAATTCGCCCCAAGTAAAGACGCGCGCGTCTTCGACTTGCATGACTTGCACCTCGATACGCATTCCCGGCGCATCTAGATTGGCCTTGCATGTGCCATCACCCAGAACTGCTGTGCAGGGCTTTTGATACACGCGGCCGATTGGCTGGTTCAATCCATCCGTCAACCCACGAAGCTCTGCTGAAAATGCACCTCCGCCGCGCCGCAACTCGCCGATGGAACCGCGAAATTGTAACCAGCGCTCATCAGGTGCGGCCCAGTTTACCAACCAAGATTGCACTTCGGCCCCATCAAACCGACCGGACTCGATGTCAGCGTCGGTTACCGCGGCATCGTTCAGCGCCCCGATTGCTTCCGAATTATCTACCGAAAGTCCGGTGCTTTGCGCCAAAGCTGAGGCCGTCAAACCGGTCTCCGCTTTGAACGCAAATCCCTCAAATTCTAACGGCAGATCATGGTCCGTAAACCCAAACGAAACGCCGTCTTTTCGCGTTATGGCCCAACACCGACATAAGGTCGAAACACCGCTGTCCAGATGCGATTGCAGTTCTGCTGAAAATCCAACCATCAGACCCGGATCTCCAAAATTGGGACATTTGGCACTTGTCCGGCTTTAAAGCTTGCCACAGATGTTTGGATTTGACCGGTGTCAAATCGTACGGGAACGTCGAATTCAAAGCCGGCTGTAACGTGTGCTTGTGGTGCGGGTGCACTGGCGAGTGAAATCATTCCTGTCGCATGATCGACGCTGAACTCGGTGCCTTCGTTCAAAGCGACGCCGTCAACACCGACCACAACACTGTTGGCAACGGGCTTACGGATAGGGCGCACGTAATTGAAATCACCCGACGAATAGGTTTTGACCAACTCAAAGTCACGGGTCGATCCGTCGGCTAACGCGATTAACTGATCTCCGATTTCCGGCTCTCCGCTCGCGAGCGATGATTTGAAATCGGACCAATCCTTCCAACGAAACCCGTACATTTGTCCGCGACGCGCCTCAAAGAAGGCAATTAGCGCTTCCACGTCATCAAGACTGCGCATGCCAAACCCTGCATCATAACGGCGCTTTGAATGAGACCACGGCGTGTTGCGTTCTTCAAACCCGTTTGCAAGCGTGACCACATCCGTCAACCGCTCTGGGCCGCCCACGGACCCAAAGCTCAAAGAGGCTGGAAACCTGACTTCATGGAAACTCATCGTTGCTCTCCCTGCTTAATTGTTGCGCTGGCCACGGCCCATCGCCCGGCTCATCTGCGCGGCGATCTGGCCACGGCTGCGTTGGAAACTTTGCGCATCCGGCGTTGTGATATTCATCACGATCGTTGGCCCACCGCCGCCACTGCCATCGCTGCGCACGCCTAGTTTTCCGTCGGCGCCGCGCGTCAACGGCATGATCGCTTCTGGTCCGGCTTCGCCCATCAGCCCGGTGCCACCGCGCATTGGGAACATTGTGGGCGAACCTACAACACCGCCATTGGCGAAGGGTGTGACTTTGCCGGATGAAAACGCGCCGCCGTTCTCGAATGGAAACAGCTTTTCGACAAACCCGCCAACACCTTGTGACAGCACGCCGCCAAGTTGATTGGTGACTGGTTTGATTGCTGAGTTGTAGACCGCGTTGATCATCGACTGCGCGACTGTGTCTAGCGCGTCTGATAGCTTCATGCCGTCGAAGACCACGCCGTCAAAGGCTTTGCGCAATCCTTTGGACAACCCACGTTCTAGGCTGGCGATGTCCGCGCCGGTGGCAGATAGGCTGCTTTGCATGCGCCGTAACTCACCGTCAAACCCCGCCACCATCGCAGAGGCGGCCCCCAGCGTGTCCGACAACCCGTCAGCGCGGGTTTCAAGTTCGTCTATCTCGTTGTAATCGCTCATGTGCTGTCTCCTTTCGGTGGATCAGGATACGCCGCCATAAGCGCGTCCAAACCCTCTCGTTGCAGTGGGGCGGCTCCGCCCTCAACACCTAGCAAAAGCTTCAATTCGGCTGGCGTTAACGCCCAGAATTGCTCGGGCGATAAACGCAGCCCCAACAGTCCCGCCCGGATCAAAGCTGGCCAATCAAAGCTGGTCATGGGTTGGGCAAGGTGAAGGCACGCACCAAGAGTTGCGCGGCGACTTGAGCGGCCCGCATTGGCCCGCCCTCGATGTCTGCGTGCATCAGATCTGGCATCGGAACAATTTGCGCACCTGTCAGCCCGGCTTGCAAAACTGACACAACATCGCGACTGCGATAGGCCCCGTTTTCAAATCGTTGTACGAGTTCCACCAATGACCCGGCGTCTAATGCGTCCTCAAGTTGCGCAAGCGCCCCAAGGCTGAGCCGCAGATTGTGGCTTTGCCCGTCGATGACTAACGCCACTTCACCCCTCCACGGATTGCCCATCCTCAGATGGCCGTGAATGTGAGCGCGCCCGCAGAGGCCATCGCCAACTCATAGCTGGCCTCGCCGTTGTGGCTGCCCGCATATTCAAGGGACGACACTTGAAACGCCCCTTCGATGATCCCGAAATCTGGAACGATGACTTGGAAGGCGGGCGTTTCACCGTCAAAGAACAGTTGGCGTGCCCGTTCGTCGGTCACGTTGTCTTTGAACACGCCCGACCCGGAAATGTTTGCGGATCGCACGCCTGCTCCGGATAAAAGTTCGCGCCACCCGCCTGTGCTCTCAAGCGAGGTCACATCGACTTGCTCCGCGTTGAAGCTGATGCGTGTGGCACGCAGTCCTGCAAGCGTCTGAAATGCGCCTGTGCCGTCCATATCGACCTTGATCAAAAGGTCTTTACCATTTTGTGCACCCATCGGATGTCTCCAATCTTGTCAGTTGCTTAGTTGTCTTCGACGCGCGCCCGAAAACGCAGGTCTATTTGGCGCCCCGAACCTTGCTGAATGCGCAGGGCGCGGGCTCGGTCGAACCCGAGCGACACCAGCCGCCCCCGGTCCATATTGAGGTCCTGATCTATCAACGCATCACAGATGGCGGCTGCGACAGACTTGGCCTTGGCAAAACTTGACCCGGTGGACAGCACCGAAATCGTAAAGATGTGCCAGGCCCCGTAGCCGGTCTTGTCGGATGCGTCTCGCGCCGTTTCGGTTCCAAGGCTCACATAAAGCGGCGGCAGGTGTCCCGGCGGTAGTGCGTCGTAAACGGCGTCTCCGACCAGCGCGTTGACCCCTGCATCACCGATGAGCGCGCTGTAAACGCTGCTTTGAAGCGCAAATGAGGTTGCATAACTCATGCCACGACCTCCTCTTCAACAAAGCAGGTCAGATACAGACCTTGCTGATCGCTTTCGGCCACGCCTTTGATGTGAAAAATCCGGTTCCCATCGCGAAAGCGCTGTTCTGGTAGCGGGCGCGCGGGATTGCCAACTGGAGCGGACCGCACGGTGATTTTGTACCCCACGTTAGACAGGGGCGCGTTCTTGCCTTGCCGCTCACGTCCTGAACGCGGGGTGACTTCCGCCCAGTGCACGCCAAGTTCGCTCCAAAGCGGCTCGTACCCGCCCGCACCGTCAAAAAGATGCCCCCGCGCGTCTAACGACAGACGCCGGTTCAAATGCGGTATTTTGCTCATTGACCGACTCCAAATCCGATGCGCATGGGCCGGTAGCGCTCCAATAGACTGGACACACCAAAGGGCATGCACCCCGAACTCAGCGATGTTTCACTGCGAAATTCATAGTAATGCGAGGCCAAGAGCAGCACCGCTTGTGCCAGATCTGGTGGCAGATCGCCCCAGCTTGCCCCCCACCCGGCGGTGAACCGAATGTCCACGGATCCTGAGGCGGGAAGTGTGGGCAGCATGGACCCTAATGCGATGATGCGGGCTTCTTGCGTGCTGCTTTCAAGCCGCAGGGTTGCCAGATCGACCTCGGTGCCGTTGCCGTCTTTCGCAATAAGCGTGACACGGTTTAAGGCGCGCACGGGTGATACGGGCAAGGCTTGCACGTCCACGCCTTGCCATTTGGTCAGGGACCATAGAAATCCGCGTTCCAACAGAATTTTCCCGGTCCGCGCCTCGATGGCACTCATGGCGGCGCGCAAAAAGCTGAATAACACGGCGTCTTGCAGTGTTTCATCACCAAACCCACTGCCCAGACGCAGATGAGCGCGGAACTCTTCGACGGGCAAGGTTGCGTCCGGCAGGGCTGTTTCTTCGATTAACATCATGATTTTCTCTCCGAAGGCGGCGGGTACGAGGGGCCAGCAAGGGGCCGCTCGACGGGATTGAGTTGGACGCGCGCCACCTCCGCATTGCTCGGACGGAGGGAGCAGCTAGACAACGCGACGGCATACGGCGCGCGCCCGAGGAACAGGGTGCCAGTGGAAGCAAACACCCTGTCCGTTCGCTCTCGACTTAGCTGGTGCCGAGTTTCAGGATTTTGATCGCCGCAAAGTCGCTGACGTCGCCGCCAACACGCTTGGTGGCATAGAACAACACGTGTGGCTTGGCGCTGAAGGGGTCACGCAAAACACGCAGATCAGGACGTTCGGCAACGGTGTAACCGACGGCAAAGTTGCCAAAGGCGATTGCAAATGCGTCTGTGTCTGGATCGGGCATGTCTTCCGCGACGAGCACTGGATAGCCCATCAATTGCGCGGGCTCACCGGCTTGCATGCCGTCGGTCCACAAGAAGCGTCCGTCGTTGTCTTTGAGCTTGCGCACTTGACCTACGGTCTTGGAATTCATCACAAACGCAGCGCCTGCACGGTATTCCGCACCCAGCGAATACACCAGATCAACGATGGAATCGGGCGACAGATTGCCGTCTTCCCCAGAGGCGACATAACCCAATGAATTCCACGCCCATGCATCGTTCTCAACGATGGTGTGGCTAAGGAACCCTTTGGGTTTGTCCACGCCGTCACCGCTCACAAAAGCAGATGCTTCGGCACGTGCAAACTTGTCCGCGATACGGTGGGCCAGCCAGCCTTCGATGTCGAATGCACTGTCGTCCAACAGACGTTGGGACGCTTTGGGAAGCGCGCTCAATTCGTGCAATGGGATCGAGATGCGGTCGATTTGCGGCGTGTCTGTTTCTGCCGAATTGCCGGTCTCTGTGGCCCAGCCTGCGGCCATTTCCGTGTGATCGATTAACACGTCAAAAGATGTGGATTCGACGTTCACAACGTTGGCGATCGCACGGATGGATGCGGTGGCTGTGAGTACGGATTTGATGCTGTCGGCGGTTTGTGGGTCGACCAGATAGCCCCCGTCAGAGTTGACTTGGCTCGACAGACCTTTGGCCTCGAACTCAAGTCCGCGCAGACCGTCATCATCGCCCGAACGCAGATATGCGTTGAAGGCTTTTTGATGGGGTGCATCGAAATCGGCTCCTTGGCTCAAAGGAGTACGGTTGTAGGAAACAGTTTTGCGATCCAGCATGGTCATTCGCTCTTCTTGCAGTTGAAGTTTGGTCTCAATGTCGGTTTGGAAGTCCTTGAAGTCGGACAGAAATCCCGTCACGGCTTCACGCGCCTCATGCGCCGGGGACAAACCTCCCCCGGCCGTGGCTTTCGCCTCGGTTCTGCTCATTGGTTACCCCTTTGCAGGTTGGTGACGCACTGTGTGTGGGCGCGGAATTGATGATGTCGGATGGTGCGCTTTCACTGATGGCAAAAGACAAAACCGTCCGGTTCCAGGTCCTCACAAAGTGCTATGTGGTGCGCTACTCGGCACGCCCCAGTGAAGCGCGCGCACCTGTGAAGGCCGCCGCCAGATCGCGCATCAGGTCTGCCTCAGCGGTGTTATCCGCCTTGGCTGCAACCCGCGCACTGGGAAGCATTGGAAAGGTCACAAGTGAGACTTCCCAAAGCTCCAGTTCCGTCAAGAGCCGTTGGCCCTTTTCATCCTTGCTGGCCCGCACTGTACGATAGCCAATCGATAATCCGTCTAATGCTCCCGCTTCGATCAACGCGGCGGCTTCACGGCCCTTTTGCGTGGCCTCTAAAAGACGCCCTTTGACCCAAAGCCCCTTGGCGTCTTCGCGCACGTCGTCCCAAACCCCGATGGGTTGCGCGGGATCGTGCTGCCAGAGCATCTTGATTTTGCGTCCGTCCTTGGCCGCCCCTTTGAGCGAGGCCGCATAGGCCCCTTTGCCCACAACATCGCCCCCCTGATCGCCTTCCCCAAATAAGCTGGCATAGCCTTCGATCTCGGTGCCGTCTGTCACCGCAAGACTATCGCCAAACTTGGCAAATTTGCGCTCTAATTCATGGCTCATTTCTGTCACCCTTTGCTCGCATGTCACGGCGTCACCGCCAGAAAACTTTGTACGCCTTGCGCCAATATCACGGCGCAAACCCCATACACTGTTAGCCAAAGCCGCTTCTCTAGCCGCTCCATGGTTTGTTCGATCCGATCAAGCCGGCGTTCCAGATTGCGCTGGTGTACGTCCGCCAATCGCTCATGCGCTTGCAGTCGCAAACCGGGCGCACATTCGAACTTGTCACTCATCGCTTAGATCCTCCGCCATGGGCGGCAGTCCCAAGAGTGCGCGCTTTTCGCGGGCGTCTAGGAAGTCCGCACTTGCCACCCGTGACCATTGCGAATCCCGCTCGGATGCCAGTGCTGGCACCTGATCAAGGTCTGGCTTTAGCGTCAGCTCTTCCCCGACATATTGCGACAACCAAGACCCCAACGCCGCTGCGACCCGCGTGGCTAAGGGCAAAACGGTCAACCGATAAAAGGCCCGGTGCGCTTCTTGGTAGTTGGAATAGGTCGCATCCCCTTGAATTCCCAACAACATTGGCGGCACCCCAAAGGCGAGCGCGATTTCACGCGCGGCGGCTTCCTTGGTTTTCTGAAACTCCATATCCGAGGGGGAGAACCCCATGGGCTTCCAGTCCAACCCGCCTTCTAACAACATGGGCCGCCCGGCGTTTCGCGCGCCTTGATGATTGCTTTCGACTTCGTTCACGAGGCGCTCGTATTGATCGGAAGACAAACTGCCCTGCCCGTCTTGCCCCTTGTAAACGATGGCCCCCGATGGGCGCGCGGCGTTGTCGAGCAACGCTTTGCTCCAACGCGAGGCTGCGTTGTGAACGTCCAACGCCATGGCGCAGGCTTGCATGGGCGAGAACCCGTAGTGGTCGTCTTGCGGGTGGAAGCTGCGAATGTGACAGATTGGGCCGGGCTGCCCGCTGGCGTCAAAGCGATGCTTGCGCCCGCCCACGGCGTAATCGAATGCAACGGGCCAACCGTCATTGCCTGGCACGACGGACATCCGGTCCGAGCGTAGCACATGCATTTCCACGGGTGCGCCGTCTTCGCCCACCGCTTCCACATAGGCGTTCCCGGATAATAGCAATTGCCCAAAAAGCGCTTCCATTAACTCGGCTTGACCTTGGGTTGCGTTGGGACGGTTTAAAAGGGAGATCAAGGGATGCGTGTCAAACCGTTGGCTGCGGTCTTGCAACACCAATGGCAACGCGGAGGCGGCTTCAGCGATCAACTTGACTGAGCGAAACCCAACTGGGTTGCCCGAAAATCCGGTGCGTGTGAGCGATACTGCGTCCCGAGGGCTCCATGCCACGCGACCACCGGTCTGCCACGCGATGACACGACCTGCAGCGCTGGCTTTGGTTTCCGCGGCAGGGTTTGCGGCGGCTGTTGCCTCTGAGGTGCTGCGGCGAAGAAAGTCGAAGGCCATGTTGAGCTGCTCCTTGGGTTGCGGCCTAGGCTCGATGCCCGGCGTCTTGAAAACAGTTATCGACTTAATTGATTAAAATGCGTTTCGACCACCGCACGGTCCCAACGACCAAACGTTAATTTCTGTTTACGAATAGAAGCTTGCCCCAAACGCAAAAACGCGCCCCCTTGGGGACGCGCTGCGTGAAGAATGCGTATGTGTGTGGGCTTTGGGGCTTGCCTACAGACTGCGCACCGCCGCCATGCGCCCGTCATCCTTGCGCTTGCCTACGATCAACGCGTGCAGCGCCCAAACCAACGCATCCACCCGATCCGGACTGCCGGTGCCCTTGTACCCAAGCGTCGTCATTTGCACCATTTGATCCTCAAGTGCTGGCATGCTGTCCACATGAAAGACCCGCCCTTGCTCATATAAAGCCGCCACAGGCTCGGCGCGGATGATCTTGCCCCGTGTGGCATGAACTTTGGTAAAGGGCACCAGCGGGTCGACTTGGCGCACGACTTGCTCGACCAGATCACCGCCTTGGTTCACTTCTGCCACCAACCGATCCGCGTCAAATTCCTTCATCGCCTCAACGGCGGCTTCGGCCCATTGCAAGGGTGATGCCCCCGAGATGGTTCGATCCGCCAACACATAGGCCCGCCAGTCCTGCACAGGTCCTTGCGTCACCGCCCCCGCCACGATGATCCCGCACTCGTCCGCACTTGATCCACTGGTCACAGCCGGATCTAGCGCCACCACGATCCGGTCCAAATCCGGCAATCGCTTGGCTTGCGCCGCTTCGATCATCGCAGATGTCCAAAGCGCCCCTTCTGCATCCGCCAGCAAAACTCCGTCCAATTCTTGGCGCCCCAAACGGGTGTTCTTGTAGCGCTCGCGCACTTCCTTCAAAAACGAATCCGCCAGATTGGCCCGGTTGGCTTCGGTCTTGGCATGGGTTTGCACGGTTGATGGCGATTTCAACAACCGCTTCAACACATCGACGTTCTTGGGCGTCGTGGTGACGCAACAGCGCGGATCATCGCCCAATCGCAGCGCAAATTGCAGCATGTCCCAGGTGTTTTCCGCATTGGGCCACTTGGCCAACTCGTCGACCCATGCCGCATCAAATTGCGGCCCGCGCAGACCCTCGGGGTTGAACGCGGAATGCACGGTGGCCACGGCCCCGTTGGGCCAGACCAAACGCTTACGCCCGGCTTCCCATGTGGGGCGGCGGTCTTCTGGCGAACAGGCTAATATCCCGCTTTCGCCAAATATCATCACGTCGCGCACTTGGTCGATGGTTTCGCCGACCAATGCCACACGACTGGCTTTACCGGGATCAAACGGCATTGCCCCCTCGACTTGCGCGCGAACCCATTCCGCACCTGCACGCGTCTTGCCCGCACCGCGCCCGCCTAAAATGACCCAAGACCGCCAATCCCCGCTCGGCGCGAGTTGATGCGGCATGGCCCAGAACTCAAATAAGTAAGGGAGAGCGCGAAGCTCTCCCTCGTCCAAATTTTGCAAGAATAGGTCTTTAATCACAGCATCGGCGGAGGCTATCCAGCTTGCACCCAATCGAATCCCGGGCTGCTCTAAGGTCGAAGGCGACGCCGCATTGGGCGATTCCGGCTCGTTCGTCTTCACATTTTCCAAGTTGTTTCTCCACCTCTATGCAGGATTTCACGAGAGTGCCCAGATTTTTAATCTCTGGAACTTTCGAAGATGTTGCATCACCGTTCGGTGACTCTAGGGTTTTGCGAAAGTCGATAATCTCCTTCATCAAGCGACGGACTTCTCCGCGCGCGATTTCCAACAGCTCTTCTTGCTCTTTGATCTTTTGCTCAAGTTTGATCATGGTCATGTGGGGTTACCTCATTTTCAGAAGGGTGCCCCGCACGAGAGACATGATGTGGCGTGAAGCGTGTTGCTCCAAACGGAAGTGATCATGTCTTCTAGCGTGCTGTGAGTTCTACAGAGAAATTCACAGTTTGTCAATTCATTTTTCGTTAACGGCGTCCGTTAAGTGTTTAATATTGCTTAATAAAACCCTACTAAATCCTTACCCCACCGAACGCTATTTCGTCAAAAACGCAACAAACAGCGTTCGTTGGTCGTTAACAATGCAACACCCAACGAACGGTGCTTTTCAGCGACCGCAGATCACAACTCACATACCGTGATTGCTTAATTGTCGGTGTTTGTGCGCTCCGCTTCAATCTGGCGCCATCTGGCCACATTGGCGTTATGCTGGTCGAGCGTCTCTGCAAAGGCGTGTCCGCCCGTTCCATCCGCCACAAAGAAGATAAACGGAGAGCTGTCTGGATTGGCCGCCGCTTGCAAACTGGCCAGCCCCGGATTGGCGATTGGCGTCGGTGGCAGACCCTCAATAACGTATGTATTCCAAGGCGTTGCGGCGCGAAGCTCACTTCGTCGCAATCCACGTCCAAGCACGCCTTCGCCCTTGGTAATGCCATATATAACCGTCGGATCGGTCTGTAATCTCATGCCACGGTTCAACCGGTTCACAAACACAGACGCGACCTGTCCACGTTCTTCCGCAACCCCGGTTTCTTTCTCAACAATGGAAGCCAAGGTCAGCAATTCTTCAGGCGAATTCAAAGGGATGCCGCTGTCACGCCCGGCCCAGACATCGCTGATCCGTTCCACTTGCGCCTCTTCCATTTGTGTCACCAGTTCCGCCCGATCGTCGCCGGGCCGCACTTCATAGCTGTCAGGCGCCAAAGCCCCCTCTGGCGGGATCGCGTCGACCTCGCCTGCAAGCACATCCATACCGCGCAGCGCATTGACCACTTGCCACGATGTCACGCCTTCCGCCAAAGCGATGCGAAACCGTGTGTCAGCCTCCACCTTAACCTCTTGATACAAAGGCGAAACATCATCTTCGCCTACGTCAAATTCGGCCTTTTCCACAAAGCGATTTGTCGCTGGATCAAGCTCTCGAACTTGGATGCGCAAGCGGTTCACACCGATGCGATACACAACTTCCGTCCCACATGTGGACGCACCACCCCGTGTCACCGTGTCCACGATTTCCGCCATCGACGCACCCGGCGAAATCAAGAAAGATCCGGCTTTCAACAGCCCAGATTTTTCCTCGTAGTCCGCCCCAATCCGAAAGATTGATGGGTTCGAAATCGCCTCTTGTGACGCCAAATTCTGCGACACGCGTGACATGGTGCTGCCGCGCTCCACTTGCAAGCACATGGGCGCATCTAGCGGCCCAGCAGCCGCGTATTCGCCGCGCCCCCAAAGGATCACACCCCCCAGTAAGAACAGCCCAACCATAAGAAAAGTAACAGCATTTGACGCGATATGTCGCCACATAGAAGTCAAACCTTCCCGAAGATCACGCTTGCATTGGTGCCGCCAAACCCAAAGGAATTTGACAACGCAACATCGACGTTCCGCTCAACTTTCGCATTCGCCGCAAGGTCCAGCGCAGTTTCCACAGCAGGGTTATCCAGATTGATCGTCGGCGGGCAAACTTGATCGCGGATCGCCAGGATCGAAAAGATCGCTTCAATGGCCCCAGCCGCCCCCAACAAGTGCCCGGTTGCAGATTTGGTCGAAGACATGGTCACGCTGTTCGCATGATCGCCCAGCATCCGCTCAACAGCACCTAACTCAATCGTGTCCGCCATGGTCGATGTGCCATGCGCGTTGATGTAATCGATGTCAGATGGCTCAAGCCCGGCATTGCGCAAGGCCGCGCGCATGGCACGCTCCGCACCGTCGCCATCCTCGGACGGGGCGGTGATGTGATACGCATCCCCTGACAGCCCGTAACCCTTTACTTCTGCGTATATTTTTGCACCACGCGCCACGGCGTGCTCGTATTCTTCAAGCACAACGATGCCCGCACCTTCGCCCATCACAAACCCATCACGATCTGCATCATAGGGACGCGAAGCTGCTTTTGGATCATCCGCACGTTTGGTCGACAAGGCTTTGCACGCGTTGAACCCTGCAATCCCGATCTTGCAAATCGCCGCTTCCGCGCCGCCTGCCACCATCACATCCGCGTCGCCATGTTGGATCAGCCTTGATGCATCCCCAATCGCATGCGCCCCCGTCGAACAAGCCGTCACAACCGAATGGTTTGGCCCACGAAATCCGTACTTGATGCTTACCTGCCCAGAGATCAAATTGATCAATGCGCCGGGAACAAAAAATGGGCTGACACGACGTGGCCCTTTTTGTTCCATCATCACCGCAGTGTTGGCGATTGAGTTCAACCCACCAATGCCGGAACCGATCAAAACACCTGTTCTTTCAAGCGCTTCGCGGTCTTCTGGCATCCATCCGCTGTCTTCAACCGCTTGCTGTGCAGCCGCCAAACCAAACAGAATGAACGTGTCGACTTTGCGCTGATCTTTTGGCGCCATGTAGGTGTCGGCGTTGAAACTTCCGTCGTCCCCGTCCCCTAAGGGCACTTCACATGCATAGGTGGTGACCAATCCTTCGGTGTCAAACCCTGTGATTGGTCCCGCTCCGGATTGGCCGTCCAGAATGCGGCTCCAACTGGTTTCAACACCATCGCCCAATGGGGTCACGAGCCCCAATCCAGTGACTACAACTCTGCGCATATACTTGCCCTCGCCCAAGGTCTGTCCGCAGCTTGATTTGCTGCGGTTTGTCTTAGACGGTCATAACCCGTGATAGGGGTAAGGGGCAATAGCGCCTCTACATCTTGCGCCGCGCATTGCTCAAACAAGTGCGACTTAGATGAACTCAGCTACGGGTTCGGGCGCAGGTTGCGCAATCGTCAGCGCCTCGCCGAGATCGACTTGTTTGCGAAATAACGCCCGCCCGATCAAAGCACCCGCGATATTGGGCACATATTTCAACCGCGCCACATCATCCAAGCAGCGCACAACACCGCTGGCAATCACCGGCGCGCGCGCGGTTGCAGCCAAGCCAGAAATCAACCCAAGTTGGGCATCACGATCCGCAACATCGCTGTCGATATCCGTCACCACGACTCCAGCCAAAGCGCTGTCATTGAACGCCGCCACAAAGTCACCCGGCGCATAAGCGCTTGCTTGACGCCAGCCATCCGTCATGACCCGCCCATCCGACACATCCACCGACAAAACGATTTGGTCAGGGTAGTAGCGCGTCAAGGACTTCACGGCCTCAGGATCACGAGACGCCAAGGTCGACACGACAACGCGCCCTGCCCCGGAATCTATCCAGCGCGCCACACTGTCAGCACTGCGACACCCGCCAGACACTTGAACGGGAATGCCGACCGTTCGGATCAGGTCCCGGATCAAATCGGCGTTGTCCCCGCGTCCCTCGATGGCGTCAAAATCTGTGATGTGCATCCAGCCAGCGCCTGCGGCTGCCCAGCTGCGCGCTGTCTCAATCGGATCGACATGCCACAAGGACGGGGCGCTTATTTGCCCGCCCTCCAGTGACACGCACCGTCCGCCGAGCAATTCTAGTGTTGGATAAAGTATCATAGCAGTCTCCTTTGGTGCGACCCTGCCCCCCCGACACATGAGTCGCACTCACACTACCACAGGCTGCATAACCGCCCTAAGGTCTTCTTATTTCTTCCGCAGCAGGTTCAAAAAGATTGCGCGATCCCCCCGGTGGGTTGCGGCGAATTAACAAACGCACCGGGTCTCCATCCATGGCGATATCCCGCATTGGCGCATAGCCTAGACTTTCGGCGATTTCCAAAGATCGACTGTGTTGAGATGCGATTTTGCACACTAGCGGCCCGGTGATAACTCGGTCAAACCAATCATGTGCGGCTTGTGCGGCTTCCTCGCCAAGACCTTGCCCTTGTGCGTCTGGGTGTAACATCCAACCCGCCTCTGGGAAGGTATCGAAATCATCGCCCAAACCTGCGCGTCCCAGAAAAAAGCCCGCTTGGCCCATCATATCCGGTGCGCCATGTGGGTGGATCGCCCATTGACCAAACCCGGTAACGGCCCAATGACCTGCATTATGTAAGAAAGATGCCCATGCGCGAGAACGATCCCAAGGCCGCCCCCCGATATAGGCCACTGTTTCTGGGCATGCCCAAATTTGCGCATACCGATCAAAATCTTGCGGCAACATCGCACGCAAAGATAGCCGTGCTGTACGGATTGGGGGAATCGCCCGCATTACAAAACTGCCTCGTATCGTCTTTTTTTGATTGATGACATCGTGACGAGACATGGCCGACTTGTCAGCCCCAGAATCAGATTCGCACAAAAAAACGGCGCCTTTCCGCTAGAAAAGACGCCGTTCAAATTAGGTTGCTTAAAGCTTAAGCAGCTTCGGTGATGAATTTAACTGCATCGCCAAATGTCTGGATGGTCTCGGCTGCGTCATCGGGAATTTCGATGCCGAATTCTTCTTCGAAGGCCATTACCAGTTCAACGGTATCGAGGCTGTCTGCACCCAGATCATCGATGAAAGAGGCGTTTTCAGCCACTTTGTCTTCTTCCACACCCAAGTGGTCCACAACGATTTTCTTTACACGATCTGCGACGTCGCTCATGCTGTTCAGTCCTCATCCTTGATGTCACACTTTGAGATGTGACCTTGTACGACCCCCCTGTCTTGGGATGGCCTTGAATGCCCATTTAGGGCGGTTGAACCCCGGCAGTCCCGAGGACCCATAACAGACGCATAGGTCCACTATGGGCGAAATTCTGCGCCGCCTATAGCTACAACACGCGCAGATGGCAAGCACCCGAATTGTGTCGCGGCTTGTTGATCACAACATCGCCATTCCACCGTTCACATGCAAGGTGGTTCCCGTAATATACGCTGCATCCGGGCTGGCCAGATACAAAACGGCTGATGCGATCTCTTCTGGCTTGCCCATACGCCCAGACGGGATTTGGCCCAAAATACCTGCTTTTTGATCGTCCGTCAGCTTGTCCGTCATCGCGGTTTCGATGAACCCCGGCGCCACAGCATTCACCGTGATCCCGCGGCTGGCGACCTCATAGGCAAGGCTTTTTGACATGCCAACCATGCCTGCTTTGGACGCCGCATAATTTCCTTGGCCTGGGTTTCCGGTCGCGCCGACCACTGAACTGATATTGATGATCCGGCCCCAACGCGCTTTCATCATACCGCGCAAAACGCCCTTACATAGGCGAAAAGTTGCACCCAAATTCACGTCAATGACCGATTGCCATTCGTCGTCAGACATCCGCATGAACAGATTGTCACGTGTGATCCCCGCATTGTTTACCAAAATATCAACGGCGCCCATCGCCTCAATGGCTTGCTTGGGAAGCGCTGTCACAGCTTCCGCATCGCTCAGATTACACGGCAAAACATGGGCGCGCTCACCAAGCTCTGCGGCCAAAGCTTCCAGCGGCTCAACCCGCGTTCCCGACAACCCCACTGTCGCCCCTGCGGCATGCAGACGACGTGCAATATCCGCCCCAATGCCACCCGATGCGCCAGTGACCAGCGCCGCTTTTCCTGTCAGATCAAACATAGTGATTTCCTTTATTCTGTGCGCGGGAAAATTTTTGCAAAAATTTTCGCCCCATTACCCCTTAAGGGCTGCAATATCATCCGGAGTGCCGACTGCCTTGGTCGCAACGGCCCGATCAATCCGGCGCACCATACCCGAAAGCGCCTTGCCGGCCCCAATTTCCCATAGCTCTGTCACACCCTGTCCAGCCATCCACGCAACGCTTTCACGCCAGCGCACGGCCCCTGTGACCTGTGCCACCAGCAACTCACGTATCACGGCCGGGTCCGAAACTGCCTCTGCGCGCACATTTGCCACAACTGGAACCACAGGCGTCTTGATTTCGACGTTTTCCAACGCGTCCTTCATGACGCGGGCCGCTGGCTCCATCAACGCACAATGGAATGGTGCGCTTACTGGCAACATCACAGCCCGTTTGGCGCCGCGTTCTTTGGCCAGCAAAGTTGCGCGCTCAACCGCGCCCAAATGGCCTGACACAACAACTTGTCCGGGATCATTGTCGTTTGCCGCCTGACAAACATCATCTTCGGCAGCGTCTTTGGCCACTTCCATGACGGTCTCAAAATCCAATCCCAAAAGCGCGGCCATTGCGCCAACGCCGACAGGGACTGCTTTTTGCATGGCTTCACCACGGATACGCAACAGGCGCGCCGTATCAGCCACCGTTAACGCCCCGGCGGCACATAGCGCTGAGTATTCTCCAAGCGAATGCCCTGCCACAAAGCTGGCGTGATCGATGCCAAGGCCCTCCGCGTCCAATGCGCGCAAAGCCGCAATCGACGTGGCCATCAACGCGGGTTGCGCATTGTGCGTGAGGGTCAAGGTCTCGATGTCGCCAGACCAAATCAACCCAGAGAGGTCTTCCCCCAACGCCTCATCTACTTCGGAAAATACAGCTGCCGCAGCGGGATAGGCCTCGGCAAGGGCTTTCCCCATGCCAATAGTTTGCGCCCCTTGTCCGGGAAACATGAATGCGGTTGTCATCGTTTGCGCGTCCTTTGATCTGACCTGTCGTCTTGTTCGGATACCCAGTCTGGCGCGTCGGCGCAACGGGCGGCACCAATGTGGGGTGCAAAAATCATTTTGAGGGCGGCCAAATTCATGTTACCCTAGGTTGTATTGTTAAGTCATTTTATCGTCAGGAGCTTGCCATGCCATTTTGGCGCGTGATGAAATTCCTATGCGGCCTCAGCGTGTCGCTTACCTTGCTATCCCCCGCGCAGATTCATGCGCAATCAAAGCCATCCTCTGGGTCTGGTCTGGTGGGAAAAACCTTTACGCCTTCAGAGCGGATGGTGCTCTATTCCAGCCCTGAAAGCGGCTTGATCAGCCGCCAACACGCCAAAGTTCTGGTGACCCCGTCCAACGGGTCTGTGGCGGTTTACCCGCTGACCTCTCAGGGGGCCGATTATGTAACAGGCGCGCCTACCTTTGCCGCTGAAGGACTCACGATCCAACACTACCGCGATGTTGTGCAAGGTCGCAGTGTGACCAAATGGCTGATGGTATCGGGGGCCGGACATACGGGGTGGATCAAGTATGACCCTATGACGATCGACCCCATTTTGAACACTTCTCGATAGATCGGAACGTTTCTCATGAATTTACAAGATCCCTCAGAGCCGATCTCGGAAGGTCTGCGCATTCCCGCCGCTGATTTGTTGCCCCCCGCCGATATTGTCAGCGGCGTGGTTGATGTCGTCGGATTAGAGCTGCACAAGGATGTGGCCCTAGTCATTGTAGCAGCCGGTTGCTTCTTTCTTGGCGTGATCCTCAATTGTATGATGCCCGAGGTCAGCCCCGCCCATCGCCGCCGATCATTGCTGTCAGCCCCCATGAGCTTTTTCCTGACCTCGCCACTTTGGTTCACGCTTTTATCCGGCGACCTTATAAAAACCTCGATCGCCCCAATTGATAGCTTTTTGGCATTCGCGATGGGCAGTGGTGGTGTGCGTGCGCAAATGTTCGCCTTTGGAATTGTAATGGTCATGGGGATGTTGGCGGCACCAATCTTGTCCTTTGTGACGGATATCGTGAAGAAATTGATGGGTTTCTTCGCTCAGAAAGCACCTGGCCCCTCTGAAACAAACTAAGCGGATCCAACCTGCACCAAAGCAGAGCAATTGTGCGCAATCACCTCTTGGTGAATAAAGCGGTAGGCATATGTGTTATCCCAACGCGTATAGTCGCGAAGGAGCCACACAATGTCCGCAGCTAACTCGATCCATGCTTATGGCAACGTTGCCAAATCCCTGCATTGGCTCACAGCATTATTAATCCTCACGCTGATCCCGCTTGGCATGTATGCCAACGGATTACCCTATGACACCTCGGAAGAATTGACCCGAAAGGCGTGGCTCTTCTCGATGCACAAGACACTTGGGCTCACCTTGTTCTTTGTGGCTGTGGTGCGAATTTTGTGGGCTTTACGGCAAGTGAAACCCGCCCCCCTTCATCCAGAGCGCAAATTGGAACATTGGCTAGCTGAAACCGTGCATTGGCTGCTGTATGGTTCGCTCTTGTTGGTTCCCTTGTCAGGCTGGGTGCACCACGCTGCCACAACTGGGTTCGCCCCGATTTGGTGGCCCTTTGGCCAATCCCTGCCCTTTGTTCCCAAAAGTGACACCGTCGCGTCCGTATTTGCCGGTTTGCATGTTGTGTTTGAGCGCGTGCTTGTTGTGTCGCTTCTGCTGCACATTGCGGGCGCATTGAAACACCATGTTGTTGACAAAGATAACACCTTACGCCGGATGTTGTTCACACCTTTGAGCGCGTCAAACGCACCGACCTCAGGCCCACATCGTGCCAGCCTACCTGTTGTAACAGCCGTCACCATTTGGGCGGTGGCCGTGGGGCTTGGCGGAATGATTGGCGTCTACGATTCCCATGCCGCACAAACGCCCGAGGTGACCCTTGAAGAGGTCGCGACCGATTGGCTGGTCACTGAAGGCGCCGTCACTATCGAAGTGACCCAGTTTGGCGGTCAAGTTCAGGGCAACTTTGCGGATTGGACTGCGGCCATCACGTTTGACCCCGATGTTGCACAAGGATTGGCTGGGGACGTGACCGCCACAATGTCGATCCCCTCGCTCAAACTTGGATCTGTCACAGATCAAGCCATGGGACCGGATTTCTTTGACGTAGAGACCCACCCAACGGCTGTGTTCACCGCTGAGATCGTCACGGTTCCAGACGGCTATGAAGCGCGGGGGGCGCTTTCCCTCAAAGGGCAATCGGTTCCATTGACCTTTCCGCTTGATCTGACGATTTTAGGGAATGACGCCGAATTAGAAGCCCGAGTGTCACTGAACCGGTTGGATTTTGGCATTGGCGCCAACATGCCCGACGAGAGTTCACTTGCGTTTGGCGTCGACGTGTTTGTCAAACTCAAGGCTTCGCGCCCACAAGACTAAGCCACTAAAGTTCAAACAAAAAAAGCCCGCGATGTGGTGTGCATCGCGGGCTTTTCTAAGAGGTGTGTCGTTGAGTGCGGACGTTATTCGGCTTTCATCGCCTCAACTGAAATTCTCAGTTCTACTTCGTCGCTGACGGCTGGCGCAAAGGCACCCAAGCCAAAGTCAGACCGCATCAACGTTGCTGTCGCATCAAATCCGGCCCAGTCTTTTCCGGCCATCGGGTGCGTGCCCGCTTTGTTAAGCACCGCATCCAACACAACAGATTTTGTGACGTCATTCATACTCAGATCACCCGTGATCAGAGCCGTGTTATCGCCGGTGACTTCGATGCTTGTGGATGCGAACGTGACCAAATCGCCGTCAGCTGCGTCGAAGAAATCAGGCGACAAGAAGTGACCTGTGCGTTTTTCCCAACCTGTGAACATTGATTTGATCGGCATAGAGACCGACACGCTGGATGCGTCAGGGGCATCTGCGTCGAACATGATTTCGCCTTCAAATCCTGAAAACACTCCGGTTGTGGTTGAATACCCGAGGTGATTATAGGAAAAGATGACCTGACTGTGGCTTGCGTCCAGAAGGTATTTGTCTGCGGCGAACGCAAAACTGGCAGGTAAGCTCAAGGCCGCGGCAAGAAGCAAAGATTTCATTTGTTTTGGCTCCGGTTGTTATGAAACGTATGAGCCTAACATGAACTTCACGGCCAGAACTGCAATCCCGTACTGTTCAACAGAACTTGCGCATTTGTGAACATCTGTGAGCCATCAGCAATTACCCGCCGATGTTATGCGGCCACCGGCATTTGAACGTTGCTTTGTTCAAGCCCCGTGCGCAACGATTTTGCGGCTTCCAAATCGGGTAATGTCAGGTCTGCAAGCAATTCGCCATTTTGATCCCAAAGCTGGACATCACGCCCGTCAAACTTCGCGCCACGCAGATCACTGAAACGGCGGCGCGTGATTAGGGATTTCGTCTCGCCGTACCAGCGCACCAAACGCACTTCACGCCGCACCAGATCAATTTCCAGTTCTGGCGCCGGAGTTGGCGTGCCAGCTTGCCACAACGCAGCCCCTGAGAACCCGAGCACAAGCGTCACCATCAATTTGCACAAGATTTCCGCCGTTCCGCCATTGCCAACAGGCAAAAGCCAAAGGAAAAGCGCGGCAATTGAAAAACTGGCCCCTAACAAACGTTGAATGGCCCGTAAGATCAATCGTTGTCCTCCGGTTGCCCGCAAGGTCACTGATTGAGACGTGTTAAACTTGGACGGTTTGGTCCAAAGGTCTTCAGTTGTTGATGTCATCCCGTGGCTCCCACCATCTCGGCGTGATACTCTGCGCCGACAAGATCATTTAAATTGTATTAACAGGGCAACAATTGGGCAGCTCTGGGACGCTTCCATGCCCAACCCAAGGTATAGTTGCGGCGCATATCGTGAACCAACCGCAGTTTATTGCGAACTCAACGCACCATAAGACAAACCGGGGTTGATCCCCGTCCCCGCACGTATATAAGGCCCCATCCGGTGCAACGATTTTGAACCGCGCAGTCTCTCGTGGTGGGGCAGCATCGGACTGACACGCCTCGCCTTTGAAATGCGCCTTGATAGAAGTGGAATATATCCATGCCTCTTTATGAGCATGTGATGATTGCTCGTCAGGACCTGTCCAATACACAGGCTGAAGGGCTCATCGAACATTTTGGTGCCGTGCTGACCGACAATGGTGGCGCACTCGTGGATCACGAGTACTGGGGCGTCAAAACAATGGCCTATAAGATCAACAAGAACCGCAAAGGCCACTATGCTTTCTTGCGTTCCGATGCTCCGGCAACTGCCGTGCAGGAAATGGAACGTCTGATGCGGCTGCATGATGACGTGATGCGCGTGTTGACCATCAAAGTCGACGCACATGCTGATCTGCCATCTGTTCAGATGCAGAAACGTGACGATCGTGACCGCGGCGAACGCCGTGAACGTCGATAAGAAGGGATCTTAAATCATGGCTGCAAAACCATTTTTCCGTCGTCGCAAGGTCTGCCCGTTCTCTGGTGAAAACGCACCAAAGATCGATTATAAGGACACGCGCTTGTTGCAACGTTATATCTCCGAGCGGGGCAAAATTGTTCCGTCCCGGATCACCGCCGTTTCGGCCAAGAAGCAACGCGAGCTGTCCCGCGCCATCAAACGCGCCCGGTTCCTCGCCCTTCTGCCCTACGCAGTGAAGTAAGGAGAACGACATGAAAGTTATCCTTCTCGAACGTGTTGCGAAGCTTGGCCAGATGGGCGACGTCGTTGACGTCAAAGCTGGCTACGCCCGCAACTTCTTGTTGCCGCAGAAAAAGGCGCTTACTGCCTCTGCGATGAACATTGAGAGCTTTGAAGCCCGTAAGGTGCAGCTCGAAGCGCAAAACCTTGAAACCAAAAAAGAAGCCGAAGCGATGGGTGAAAAGCTGCATGGTCAGCAGTTCATCGTGATTCGTCAGGCGTCCGATGGTGGCAACCTGTATGGGTCTGTTACCACGCGTGATGCGGCAGAAGCCGCCGCGGAAGCTGGTTTCTCGTTTGATCGCAAGCAAGTTGTCATTGCAGACCCCATCAAAGCACTGGGTTTGCATGATGTGCATGTTGTTTTGCACCCTGAAGTCGATGCAACGATCCACTTGAACGTTGCGCGCTCGGCTGAAGAAGCAGAACTGCAAGCGTCTGGCAAATCGATCCAAGAGCTGGCTGCCGAAGAAGAAGCGGCTGCTGAGTTCGAAATTCAGGAGCTCTTTGAAGATATCGGCGCAGCTGCGTCGGATGACGAAGACTTGGCTGCCTCTGCTGGTGTTGAAGCCAACAGCGACGACGAAGACGCCACAGCGTCCTGATGCGCCCTTTAGGGTGAACGATTTAAGGGCCGTGCTGCAAAGCGCGGCCCTTTTGCTTTGGAGCAGTGATTAAACTTGTTCCGATTTAGTTCAGAACATTAACCAGAACTTACAGAAATTATCGCAAATTTTAACAGAATGCCTCACAACGCCTTCAAGGCGGAGGCACTGCGGAGTTTGTCTCATGCGCTTTGCCCTGACGTTGTGTTTCTCTGTCTTGTAGTCGACGTCCCTTCTGGCGCAAGATTATCTCAGCTTCGGGGTGACGTATGGTGACGAAAAACAAGAATTTCGCGGGCGCCTTCCCTCTGGGGTTTCCGCAGTGCATTTCAGTCTTACCGGGGAACATGCAGGCTATTCTTTCACCTATGGTCAAAGTCGTTTTTTCGTTTTTGGCGGACGTGCATATGATCTGGAGTGGATCGCGGATATCTCACCGACTTCTCGTCACGGGGACGGGGACGTCCCATCGTATCTAACCGCAAACGGGTTTTCTTCGCGTGCCAAGACGTCTCGCTTAGGTCTCGGCTTACGTCGCGTTTTCGCGAACACGGATTTTGCTCGGTTATCGTCGGCAGTGGAACTCGGGTTAAGTCACACAAGCCTGCGTATAAATTACCTTGGTGAGTCAATACATGGGTCTGACACATCCACTTATGCCGCGATCAGCCTTCGTGCCGACACTGTCTATGATCGTAAAAATCGGCTGTGGATTGATTTGCGGTATGTCACCAGTCCCGCGACGTCCATTCCATCGCACGCAGGTCGATTGCACCATGAGACCAGCGAGGCACAATTTAGGTTTGGCCTCACATTGGATTTAGAGTGATCGCAGGTGCATGTATCTCTGAGTTCCCATCAGACAAAACGCCATCAAATATTCGTGACGTTGAAAACAAGCTTTATTAGAATCGCTAAATTGGGCTAGCGTCAGAAAAAATCGATAATACCGGGAGGAACGATGATGAGAACACCCTTGAAACTTGCTTTGGCCGGAGCATTCGCTTGCATTGGCTCATTTGCACAGGCAGCACCTTGCCTTGATGTGACGCTCACCGGAACACAAGGTGGGCCGCCCGTTTTCAATGGGCAAGCGGGTTCAGGGACGCTTGTGCGTTTTGGCGATAGCGAAGCGGGATGCAACGACATCATGCTGCAATTCGATGCGGGACGTGGAACGACGCAGCAATTGAGCAAGCTTGGTGTTCCCGTTGGGAAGTTGAATGCTGTCTTCTTCACGCACATTCATTCGGACCATTCCGAAGGTTTGATCGACATGGCGCAGTTGCGTTGGCACTTCAATTCAGCCGGGCCAAAGCTTGATATGGTGTGCAGCACAGATATCTTTTCGCCAGCCGGACACGCGATGAGTTGTACCAAATTCGCAGCAGCCATCGGTGATGCTCTGATCGCCTCGGGCGAGATGGCACAACGTTTGGTCGAAAATCCAAAGCGGTTACCCGGTGGACCTGCCGAACTTTTGAACACGATAACCTTTGCCCCAAAAAACGAAACCGCCGTGGTGTGGTCTTCTGGCGACGTCACCGTATCAGCTATTCGCAGCGCCCATGTTCCCGGGCATGCCTCTTACAGAGTTGACACCCCAGCGGGAAGCGTCGTCATCGGCGGAGATGCAGGCAATGACGCGCGCAAACCACCGCGTGACAATTCAACATCCAGTCAAGTTGAAAGCTTGGCACAAGGCGCGGATATTCTTGTCCACTCCGTTATCCACCCTGTGATGGGACCCGATGGCACGTCTGGATTTCCGCCCCCGATCTACTTTCGCCAAAGCACCGCAACGGATCTTGGGAGTTTGTCAAAACGTGCAGGCGTTGGACATCTGATGCTGACCCACTTGATCCCGCCACTAGGCGCGCCGCGCCAAGGGCCCTTCCCGATTGCAGGTGGTGGTTTAACCGAAGCCGATTACGTTGGCGCCGTACGTGATGGCGGTTTTGGTGGGGATGTGACCGTTGGCACCGACCTTGCTTCACATAGGATTGTCGCAAAATAATCGCAGGGTCGCCGACACACAACTTTGGTTTGAAGGTGACCACCCCCTGACGAGAACCGCACAAAAAAACGGGCTGCCCCATCAGGCAGCCCGCTTCATTTAGGACAGTGCAGGTAAAGCTTACTCGTCTTCGAGCGCTTCGACAGCACTTTGAAGGTCTTCTTTGGACACTTCTTTTTCTGTCACAGCCGCTTTTTCAAACGCTTGATCTACGACTTTGTCTTCGAACAAGGGTGCGCGAATTTGTTGCTGCATTTGTTGGTTCTGCTGCACGAATTCAAAGAACTGACGCTCTTGACCCGGATATTGGCGGGCTTGCGCGAAGATCGCTTGGCTCATCTCTGCGTCCGTGATTTCGACTTCAGATTTCTGACCCATATCGGCCAGCAAAAGACCCAAACGCACGCGGCGTTCCGCCAGTGTCTTGTGCTCGTCAGAGGTTTCGATTTCTGGGTGGTCGTGCCCTTCGACATCAGGGTTGTCTTCGTGCCACAACTGGTGTGCGATCTGGTTGGCTTCTGCCTCAACCAAGGAAGGTGGCAACTCAAAGCTGACAGCTTTGTCCAGCTCATCCAGCAGTCCACGCTTCATAACAGCACGTGCTGCGCCGGAAAATTCCGCTTCAAGCCGCTCAGTGATTTGAGTTCTCAGCGCAGCAAGATCTTCCGCACCAAACTTTGTCGCCATTTCGTCGTTGATTTCAGCAGCGACTGGCTCTTTCACTTCTTTGATCGTGCAAGAGAATACCGCGTCTTTACCCGCAAGGGCTTCCGCTTGGTATTCGGCAGGGAACGTAACCGTTACGTCCTTTTCTTCGCCGGCTTTGGAGCCAACGAGTTGCTCTTCAAAGCCTGGGATGAAGGAGTTTGAACCCAATGTGAGCGGGTAATCTTCGGCCGCGCCACCTTCAAATGCTTCATCATCAACTTTGCCAAGGAAGTCGATCACAACTTGATCGCCGTCTTTCGCCTTGGAGCCTTTTTTGCGTGCTTTGAAGTCTTGTGCAGTTTCGGCAAGATTTGCCAAAGCTTCTTCAACATCAGTTTCGCCGGCTTTGACGACCAAACGCTCAAGCTTGATGCCGCTCAGGTCAACTTCGGGAATGTCTGGAAGGGCTTCATAGGACATGTCGACGTTTACGTCGTCGCCTTCTTTCCAGTCTTCATTGGTCATTTTGACCTCAGGCTGGAGCGCTGGACGGTCGCCGCTATCTTCAAAATGCTGCTGCATAGCGCCGTCGATGCTTTCTTGCATGACTTCGCCCATGATCCGCTGACCGAATTGCTTTTTCAGCAACGCCATAGGCACTTTGCCTTTGCGGAAGCCTTTCATTTCGACCTCGGGCTGTGCCTCGACCAGCTTTTCGTTGACCTTGTCGTTCAACTCGGCTGCGGTGACTGTGATGGCGTAACCGCGTTTTAGACCGTCATTCAGCGTCTCGGTGACCTGCATTTTAGCTCCTAGCATAAGGTACGGGGCCGCGCCGTCCGCAGCCTGTAAATTTGCGCCTTACTAGTGTTGTGTAATTGCAGGATCAACCGGAAAATGCTGGACGACGCAGGGCAAGCGAAAAGGAATGTGCAACGCGCCCTTCGAATGCCGCTTGGAATGCCTTATCGCGGGCTTGAACAGGCACCTTTTAACTGGACGGTTTTCGCGCGTAAAACGCGGTCGTTTTTTGTAAAGCGCCCAGCAAGTCTGTGGACAGATCAGCAAGCCTTGAGAGCTGTTCTAAACTTTCGACACGCCCCGGCTCAAGCACCGACAACGCAGTTACAAGCGGTTCAGCCAAGGTTTGAATATGCGCCAAATGTTGATCTAAGCCACGGGGTGCAGGCCCGGATGTGACCCCGATATCATGACTTTGACGCAACTCGTGTAACCTCTCCAAGAAATCAGCAATCGAACCATCTAGTTGCGCCAATGAAACGCGCAGATCGATCGCCGCAGAAGTCATGCAAGCATCTTTAAGCATCTTTTGCGACAACATCGAAAGATGGCTTATAATGTCAGGCGGGGCTCTGTCCTGCGTTGAACTGTGAGACACCGCACTTGCGCCGCGCGACTTGGTCCCTGCGCCAAGAACAGGCAGCGTCAATTGCCGATCTTGCGCAAACATTTGTTGCAAAACGAAGGGATGATCGTCACCTGCCGAAATTTGACGCACCGCGCGTGCATAGATTTGCCAATGACCGGCCATCTCTTGGACGGCATCTTTGTTGACGGGCACAATAGTAAGCGGGGTCGAAGACATACGTTCTGGCTTTTCTTGAGGGGCCCCCTCACGGTCTATGCGTTCAAGAATGTCAAAGTCTCCCGCTTCGCCCCCGCGACCCCGCCTGTTACCAGATGCCAATGCGACGCAGATTTGCGCCGTGATGCGATGTATCTGCATAGCGTTCGGGCCCGTTATGCCCTGCGCAGAAGCACTGCCCGCCACACACGCAGACAACATCAGCGCAAGACACACATGGAAAACAGACATCAACACATCTCGCACTGCAACAATCATCAGACGTGATCTTACAATCTTCTTAAAATCCGGTTTCCACCAACTCGGAAATCGCGCCACCGCGATGACAAAGCAGACGCACTCACAGGCTTGCCCCCATTGATTTGCCATGGGACACATGTGTCATCGCCCTGCCCCACACTCCCTAGATCACGGATGCAACAATGACCCAGCCCCACGTTTTGATCGCTGGCGGTGGCATCGCCGGATTGTCTCTTGGCTTGACGCTGCATCAGATCGGCGTGCCCTTCACCATTTTTGAGGCCGCGCGTGACTTGCGTCCTTTGGGGGTTGGCATCAACATTCAACCAAACGCTGTGCGCGAGTTGTTCGACCTTGATGTGCATGCAGGTGACTTGAATACTGTGGGCGTGCCTGCTCAAGAATGGGCGTTGGTTGGACGACATGGACAAGAGATTTACGCAGAGCCACGTGGCACTCATGCGGGATACCATTGGCCACAATATGCGATGCACCGTGGCAAATTCCAGATGTTATTGGCGGACATTCTGGTCAAACGCGCGGGCACAGACGCGATCCAGCTGGGGTCACGAATTAAGGGTTACACGAACCACGACGATGGCCGTGTCACCGCGCATGTAGAAACATCTGACGGAACCATGCACGACACCTTGGGCACATTACTTATCGGCGCGGACGGAATTCATTCCAATGTCCGCGCACAAATGCACCTAACCCAACCTCCTATTCAATGGGGCGGTGTTGTTATGTGGCGCGGGACAACCCGCACGACACCTGTGCGCACCGGGTCGTCATTTATTGGATTGGGTGGGCAAAACCAGCGCATGGTGATCTACCCAATCTCCGCGCCTGATCCAGAAAACGGCATGGTTGACGTCAATTGGATCGCTGAGGTCACCGTGCAAAACCCAGGCGCCCGCGACGCCACGGGTTGGTTTCGCGAAGTTCCAATCGCTGATTTCGAACACCATTTCAAAGACTGGATCTATGATTGGCTAGATGTCCCAGCCTTGTTGCGCGGGGCAGATGTCGTTTATGAAAACCCGATGATCGACCGGGACCCAATTGCCACATGGCATGATGGCCGCGTTGTTTTGATCGGGGATGCGGCTCATGCAATGTACCCCACAGGTTCGAACGGCGCGAGCCAAGCGATCGTTGACGCGCGGGTTCTTGGCGCCAGCTTTGTGCAACACGGGGTTACGCCCGCAGCTTTGGCCGCGTTTGATGAGACGTTATGCGGCCCAATGTCCGATCTAGTTTTGCGCAATCGCGGCGCGGGTCCGTTTGGACTGTTGTCCTTGGTTGAAGACAAATGTGGTGGCGTCTTCGGTGATATTGATGACGTGATCCCGCAAGCCGAGCGCATGGACTATATGGCCAAATACAAATCCGCCGCCGGGTTTGCCTTACAAACTTTAAACGCGGCCCCCCGTACGATCCCGCAAGGTGCCCGTGTTAAATTGTAAGCCCGTGGCGGAAAGTTCCGCAAAACACGTCTGCGCGCCAAGAAGAGCACAAGATTTTTTCTGAATGCTCTTGTGCCATACCGCAAGCACACCCATGGTAGCCCCCCAATACCGGATCAAAATCTGTGATGAACCGCTAATTTGAGTATTTTCGTCGGTTTCCCTTGAGGAAAACGCAAAATATTATAATGGAACGGTAAATGACCGACGTTAACGAGCGGAGCGCCAGTGTCCCTTTTCTTGATCGTTGCCTTACCTTTCCTGGGTGCCTTGCTGCCCGGCTTGATGAATTCAGCCGGACGTCAAGCGTGCGCCGGGGTTACTTTCACCGTGACATTGGCGGCCTTCATCGGTTTGCTGACGAACTTGCCCACAGTCCTTGCCGGCGAACTTGTGACCGCACGGATCGATTGGATGCCCATGCTGGGCCTCAACGTGAATTTGATGCTGGATGGGTTGGGGTTCTTCTTTGCCCTGCTCATTTTGGGCATTGGCTTGTTGATCATCGCCTACGCCCGCAGCTACTTGGCGCGCAGCGACAACATGGGGCAGTTCTTTACCTATCTCTTGCTGTTTCAAGGCGCGATGGTTGGGATCGTTCTAAGCGATAACATATTACTTTTGCTGGTATTTTGGGAGCTAACATCGCTGTCTTCCTTCTTGTTGATCGGTTATTGGAAGCACTTGCCCGAAGGACGTCAGGGCGCACGTATGGCTTTGACCGTTACGGGTATGGGTGGTTTGGCGATGATCGGTGGTATGCTGATCTTGGGGCAGATCGCAGGCAGTTATGACCTGAGTGTCATCTTGCAAAACCGCGAGGCGATACAAGGGTCCCCGCTGTACTTGCCCGCCTTGATCCTGATCTTGCTGGGCGCGTTCACGAAATCTGCCCAATTCCCGTTCCACTTTTGGTTGCCACATGCGATGGCCGCGCCAACGCCGGTTTCCGCCTATCTACACTCTGCGACTATGGTGAAGGCTGGAATTTTCTTGATGGCGCGGATGTGGCCGGTGCTGTCTGGCACCCCAGAATGGTTCATATTGGTGACTGGCGCAGGTCTGATCACGATGGTGTTGGGCGCAGTGATTGCCTTGTTCAAACACGACCTAAAGGCGTTGCTTGCGTTTTCCACGGTCAGCCATCTGGGTTTGATCACTATGCTTTTGGGCACGGGCACGGCCTTTGGCGCGATGGCGGCGATGTTCCATATCTTAAACCACGCGACCTTTAAGGCTGCTTTGTTTATGTCCGCCGGGATCGTCGATCATGAAACCCATACACGCGACATTCGCCGCCTTGGTGGTCTGCGCCACTTGATGCCGATCACGTTCACGATTGCCACATTGGGCGCGCTCTCTATGGCAGGCATTCCCCTGTTGAACGGATTTTTGTCCAAAGAAATGATGTTGGAAGAAGCCTATCACACGGTGTTGTTCGACAATCATTGGCTGGTGCCAGCGCTGGCCACATTCGGTTCGATCTTTTCTGCAGCTTACTGCTTCCGCCTAATCGGTCACACGTTTCTTGGCAGCAAACGGGATGATTATCCCGCCAAACCACATGATCCGGGTGTGGGTCTTTGGCTTCCGCCTGCGATCTTGATTGTTCCCGTGATCGCCATCGGTGTCGCCCCGTTCTTGGCTGAACCTTTCGTCAAGATCGTTACGGCCTCTGTGCTTGGTGACGCGGCCGAATTACCCAAAGCATATTTCAAGATTTGGCACGGCCTTGTCCCGGCGCTTTATATGTCGATCGTCGCCGTTCTTGGCGGTCTGCTTGTGTTGGCCTTGTTCAACCCGTTGATGAAACTTTGGAATGCAGCCCCACGCCCTGAAGCCAAAACGATCTTCGAAGGTCTGATTGCGTCCGTCGTCTCTGGAGCGCGTAGCTGGAACCGATCCGTGCACAATGGCGCGTTTTCACGTTATGCCGCAATCATGACGATCACAGTTTTGGCAGCTGGCTACTTTGCTTGGACCTCTGGCACGATTGGCGCGGCCGCATATGATATGCAACCTGCCGGGCCTGTGCCAATTGCAGCGTGGATCATGCTGGTCTCATCAACCGTTGGACTTGTCTTTTATCACCGCAACCGTCTGATGGCCTTGGTCTTGATTAGCATTATTGGGCTCATGGTGTCGGTTGGGTTTGTCTTCTTTAGCGCCCCTGACTTGGCAATGACGCAGCTTACCGTGGAAGTCGTCACGCTAATCATGTTACTGCTGGCCTTGAACTTTTTGCCCAACCGCACCCCAATCGAAAGTTCTGTGCTGTTGCGCGCGCGTGACGGCGCGGTGGCGGTAGCTGCGGGCTTGGCCGCGATGGCATTGTCTTATCACTACTTGTTGCGCGATGCGGTTCTGACACCGATTTCCGAATTCCATCTGGCCAACTCATACAAAGGGGGCGGCGGGACCAATGTTGTGAACGTGATCCTTGTCGATTTCCGGGGCTTTGATACCTACGGTGAGATCATTGTGCTTGGCATCGCTGCCCTGCTGATTTTTGCGCTTACCGAAACGCTGCTTGGCGGACCTGTGCGCGCGCGCTTGCTGAACCGCAAACCAGATCAAAAGCGCGCGGGCGACATGCATCCGATGATGATGGTCGTGCTCACGCGTGTAATCATGCCGGTTGTGTTGATGATCGGGTTTTACATCTTCTTGCGTGGACATAACGAACCCGGTGGCGGCTTTATCGCAGGCTTGATCGTGTCGATTGCCTTTGTCATGCAATATATGGCGAGCGGCTTCACATGGACTTCGGCACGGTTGCGCTATCCTTACCACGGCGTCATCGGCGCTGGCGTTTTAGCCGCCGGATTGACCGGGATTGGGTCTTGGTTTGTGGCCAAGCCGTTCCTGACATCTGATTTCACCTATGTGCGCATACCCCCGTTTGAGAAGTTCGAATTGGCCACTGCGGCCTTGTTTGATGTCGGTGTGTTCTTGGCCGTAGTTGGGGCTGTTTTGTTGTCGCTGGAAAGTTTCTCGCGCCTCGCTTACCGCATGGAAATGCCCGAAAATGAGCACCCAATGGATATTGATCCATCGCGAGACGATCCTGAATCCCCGTCACCACTCAACACAAAGGCGGAGGTCTAATATGGAACTTCTTGTTGCGTCCGCCATTGGTATTTTGACCGCAGGTGGCATCTATCTCACTCTGCGCTTGCGCACCTTTCCTGTCATCCTTGGCATTTCCTTGCTGACCTATGCGGTGAACGTGTTCTTGTTTGCATCTGGCCGTTTGACCGTGGGCGCACCGCCCATCTTGACGGATGCCACGACGTATACCGACCCGCTTCCTCAGGCGTTGGTTTTGACAGCTATTGTTATTTCGTTTGGAATGACTGCTGTGGTCTTGATGATTGCTTTGGGGTCTTTCCTTGGCTCCAACGATGACAGCGTGAATGATCCAATCCCCCTGGGTGACGATTCCGAGGAGGACGCGACATGATGCATTGGATCATCCTCCCCGTCGTTCTGCCCGCGATGTTCGCGCCCTTCATCATTTTGGCAGCGCGCCATCACATTAGCATTCAACGTGTGATCTCTGTTGTTGCGGTACTCGCGCTGATTGCGGTTGCGGCAGGCCTTGCATGGCAGTCCTCCGACGGCACTGTGACGCTTTATCAACTCAGCGATTGGGCGGCCCCATTTGGCATCGTGCTGGTCGGTGATCGCTTATCCACAATGATGATCCTGCTCACGGCGGTACTGGCGTTGTTTGTGCTGTTATACGCGATCGGATCTGGATGGGATGGTCGGGGGCGGCACTTCCATGCGCTTTATCAGTTCCAATTGATGGGCATCATGGGCGCGTTCCTAACGGGCGATTTGTTCAACCTGTTCGTTTTCTTTGAGGTCCTTTTGATCGCGTCCTATGGGCTGATGATCCATTCGGGTGGCAATGATCGGCTGCGTGCAGGCGTTCAATATGTCGGGTTTAACCTGCTGGGCTCAACGTTGTTTTTGTTTGCTCTTGGCTCGATCTATGCGGAAACGGGCACGCTGAATATGGCGGACCTTGCCAACCGCGTCGCTTTGATTGACGCATCAGAAACCGTTGGCATTCGGGTTGCTGCTGTCCTTTTGCTTTTGGTGTTCGCCATCAAAGCCGCATTGGTTCCGTTGCACTTCTGGCTTCCCTCTAGCTACGCCGAAGCCCCTGCCCCCGTGGCTGCGTTATTCGCGATCATGACCAAGGTGGGCGCCTATGCGATCATCCGGGTCTATACTCTGATCTTCCCACCTGATCTTGAGATCACCTCAGGACTTCACGGCGATTGGCTTTTGCCTGCTGCATTGGTGTCCGTCACGTTTGGTGCGATTGGTGTATTGGGCGCACGCAAGCTTGATCGCCTTGTTGCATTCTCGGTGATCGGTTCGATGGGTATGGTGATGGTTCCGATTGCACTGTTCACACAAACCAGCATCACCGCCGCGCTGTACTATATCGTGCATTCCACATTTGCGGCCGGGGCATTGTTTTTGATTGCTGATATGGTGCGTTCTGGCCGGGATGGATTGGCGCTCAAACCCAAACCGCCCGTCGCCGGAGCTGCATTGACGGCCGGTTTGTTCTTTACAGCCGCCATCGCCATGACCGGATTACCGCCCTTGTCTGGGTTCCTTGGCAAGTTGTTGGTCTTGGATGCCGTTTTTGACAGCACAGCGATGGCTTGGACGTTTGCGATTGTTCTCGCATCCAGCCTGATCGGTGTTGTGGGTTTTGCCCGCGCAGGAAGCGTCGTGTTCTGGAAAGCGCACAGTATGCCTTTGGCTGAGGATGCTGAACCGCAGGCGCCACCTTCGGCCCTGTCTTACGTCGCGGTCGGCGGGATAGTGTTCATGTTGGTACTGCACACAGTCTTTGCAGGGCCCATCACACGTTACACGTCCGCAATCGCAGAGCAACTCTTTGCCCCGGACGCTTATATGGAAATGGTGCTTGAGACGCCCGGCAAGCTAAGTGGCGCATCCAAGTCCGACAAGGAGGCGCATTGATATGACGAATTTGGTCCTCAAATTGCTGCCCCATCCGTTGCTCACTTTGCTTTTAACAGTGGTCTGGACGTTGCTGCAAAACGAAGTGTCTGCCGGAATGGTCGTCTTTGGGCTTATCTTGGGTATCATCATTCCATTGATTACAGCAGTCTGGTGGCCCGACCGCCCTTATCGCTTTCGAATGGGGAAAATGGTCAGTTATTCGCTTTTGGTGATGTGGGATATTCTGGCTGCCAACGTGCAAGTCGCTTGGATCGTTCTCACCAGATCAAACGCAAGCCTGCAACCGGCATGGGTGGTGGTTCCGCTTGATCTGAAACAACCCGAAGCGATCACAATTCTGGCCGGCACGATCACATTGACCCCCGGCACAGTCTCAGCGGATTTGTCCGACGAGGGTCATAGCTTGTTGGTTCATGCTTTGGATGCACCAGACCCAGACGCCATCATAGACGATATCAAAGATCGCTATGAACGCCGCTTGAAGGAGATTTTCCTATGAGTTCTGCAATGGATTTCATGAATTTCGCCATTGGCGCAACATTCTTCATCGTCGCCATCGCGCAAGTCTTGGCAATGATCCGATTGGTGATCGGCCCCTCCATCGGGGATCGTATTTTGGCGTTGGACACCATGGTGATCCACGCCATCGGATTGATCGTCTTGCTCGGCATATCGCAAGGCACGAACATCTTCTTCGAGGTCGCCCTGATCATTGCGATGTTCGGCTTTATTTCAACCGTTGCGCTCGCGCGCTTTGTGTTACGGGGGGACATCATCGAATGAGCATGTCTGATATTGGAATTTACGCAGCCGCCATTTGCCTGTTGATCGGCGCTGTTTTCGCGCTTGTCGGCTCAGTTGGATTGGTGAGGTTCAACGACTCCATGACGCGTATGCATGCCCCAACCAAGGTTGGCACCGTGGGCATTGGCGCAATGCTTTTGGCATCGATGATCTATTCCTTCGCGCGCGGGGACGGATCATTTCACGAATTGCTAATTATGGCATTCTTATTTGTCACGGCACCGATTTCGGCCAACTTCATCGCCAAGGTCATAATTCACCGCAAAGCCTGTGTGACGCCGCCCTCTCCGCCGCGCGATGACACGTGGTCGACGCTGAACGTTCCAGAAGAAGATCGCGATGTTGTCGAAACGTCTTAACGCGTTTGAAGCATGATTGTATTGGCATCAGTGCGCGCCTGACATGTTGATGGATCATCACCGCACATGATGGCATCTTTGCCGGATATCTGCTGAATTCTATAACTCAACGCCCGCGCGTCCTGAACAAACGCGCCCTTGGCCGATACCATCTTAAGCGGATCCCCCAACACAAACACCGCCCCCTCGATTGTGGAAGCAACTTGTGCAATTGCGCGACTGTCCGATTGCCACGCCCGGTAGGTGCTGTACTGCTGGAAAGTTTGCAACAAGTAGCTGCCCACAATCAACAAAACACCGTTGCGCGCCATGCGACCTGACATGCCAACATTCTGACTTAGAATTTGCGCAGCCCGCGAGATCACAATGGCGTAAAACACCCACGCAAAGATAAACCCACGCGGCGGGACAATCGCCCCCATTTTCAGGATTTGGACAACGGCCAACCCCATCCCGACCCACAAACCGGCATGTAGATAAAGGGCCTCAAGTGGCGCGCGGCGCAGTACCACGAATGTCGCAACCACCAAGAACCCAAGATGGAATACAATTGCTGGGGCAAAGCCAAAGCTGGAGCGTACCATCAGATCACTGAACGACGTCCAAACCAGCGGCAAGTTCGCGAGCATTCCGTCGATATCCTGCGCCGGGCTGGCATCGCGCCAATCAGCCAACGGGACACCAAACACCCCATGAACTTGCAGGTTCAACGTGTAAACAACCAACACGGCAGCCGCGAAGCTGATCGTGAACAAGGCAAGCAACCCCAAAAGATCACGCAGGCTGCGGTCTTGGCTTCGCACAAGGCAAACAGCCAGCAATAACAACGGATAAGTCGTGTAAGCCATAAAGCTCAGGATCACAAAAATTGGGAGCAACGCGCGATGGGTTTGTGGCGCAAGCCGACACCCCAAAGCCGCATATGAGGCGACCAATGCAAGTCCGGGTATAAGCGTGTTAAACCACAGAGAAATCAACGTTGCAGGCGGCGCCACAAGAATGGCCATGGCCATGACACCGCAAAACCAAGGCGATCCATGACGCCCAAGTGCAGCCACCGCAATTGAGGCGGCAAACAACGCCCAAAGCATTTGATAGGCCGCGAAATTCAACCAAGATGGCGTCACAACACCGCGTAAATGCCAAAGATAGTTAACCCAACGTCCTTCATGCAACGTTTTGGCCCAAAACCCGCTTGGCTCTACGAGCAACGCGGGGAAGTCGTCATACCGCATCATCGGATCTAACAGGTTCGGCGCAGATATCACCGCAGCGGCCAACAGTGCCACGATGAACGTGGGCCAAAGCCGCAGAATATTGGGCGTTGTTGTGTCCCCCTCAAGCCGCGATTGGGCTTGTGGGGCCGTGATGAACGCCATTTGGCTTACCCTCTGAACTCGACACCGCGCCGTGCTCTGGTGGCCAACATGAAGGCACGCGCCTGTGCGATACGGGTCACCGTATTCTGAGGCAGTTGCGCCACGATGTTACGGCGGACACACCACATCAAGTCACCTGCATTTTGGAGCGACTGTCCTTCACGTACCTGATGTGCACGGATTGAAGCCGGTAGGTTTCTTTGGCCTGCTTCATTTGCATAAAACACGGCGTTGTAACGATACCATGGCTCGACATCGCGGTTGTTCTTCATATGTGGGCGTAGACAATCATAGGCACGATAACCGCGTTCTTCAAACATCTCCTGCCAGAAGGACAAGGGTTGTTCGTTGACGTGGAATTCTCCGCCCTGTCCCACGACCGCCGCAGAAAACAGAATTCGGTCAGAGGCTTGCGTCAAGCTATCCACCAAAGCTTCAGAGGCGGATGTCGGCAGGTGTTCACCCACCTCAAGGCTTTGTGCGAGATCGAAACGGCGTTTGAAATATAGCGGCTTGGTCAGATCGCCCGCATAGAAGCTATCCTGAGAGATCGCGAGTTCATCGCGGTTCACATAGTCGCCATCAACCCCCAACACATCTTGCGCACCTGCACGTTGCCATTCATCAAGCCAAACACCGCGTCCGCATCCAAGATCAAGCACGCTCGATGGCGACAACGATTGTGACAAAATGCCGATCAGATTTTGCGCAGAACTGCGCGCGCCACTGTCGATGTAATCGAAGAAGGTATCATTATAAACATGTTTCACTGTGCTCGCTCCAGTCTTTGGCGTTGATGATTTGAAGACCCAACGCGTCATTATTAGGTAGTTTTGTAGGGGTAGAATGATGGTGACGACGGCTGCAGACAGCCAATCGGACAGGTTTAACCAAGGGCCAATTGCGCCCGTAACCAGCGCCGACGTGATAAGGCCCAATCCGATCATCGTGCCAAACCGTTGGATCTGAGACCCGTCCTTCAGTTCGGCTTTGAACGTAAAGCCCGCCTGTCCGACATATTGCACGACAATCGCCAGTATAAAGGCAGCTCCATTGGCAAAAAACTGCGGTAATCCTGCGCCCAGAAACGCGATATACAGCCCGATATACAGCGCTGCCACAGTGACACCCACAATCGCGAACCGCGTGAAAGTTCCAGAATTTTGCATGTTCATGCCTGTTTTTTCAAAAGCACAGTTTGTTCTGTGCGTGTATCTTCGGAGACGAAATAAAGCGGGCGGTTCTTTGCCTCGACGTAAAGGCGGCCGATATATTCACCTAAGATACCCAATGTCAGCAATTGCACTCCGGAAAAGGCGCTAATCGCCAACACCACCGACGCCCAACCGGGTGCTGTTTGATACAAAATCAACGACCGGAAGACGTAAATCATCATTAAGGTCGCCACGCCAAGGCTGACAAATGACAATCGCGTGGCCAGTTTCAAAGGTTTGGTCGAAAACGCGGTCATCGCATCGATGGCGAAGCGGATCATCTTGCGCAAAGGATACTTTGTTTCGCCTAGCTCACGCGCAGACCGGGTGTATTCGATACCAATTTGGCGATACCCAACCCATGCGAACATACCGCGAATGAAACGTGCCTTTTCCGGCATCGCCAACACCGCATCCAAAGCTTGGCGGCTGACCAATCGGAAATCCCCGGTATCTTTCGGGATTGGCACATCCGACATTGCGTTCAAGATGCGGTAGAACCCATGCGCCGTGGCGCGCTTGAAAACCGTTTCGCCTTGGCGTTCCGCGCGACGCCCATAGACCACGTCATACCCGCGATCCATCATCGACATCATATCATGCAGCAATTCCGGTGGATCCTGAAGATCTGCATCCAGCATTAGAATGCGTTCACCGCGCGCCGCTTCCAGACCCGCCGTCAGAGCGATTTGATGACCCCGATTGCCCGACATTCGCAGCCCGTGCAACTGCGGACATGTCGCCTGCACATGCTTGATCACATCCCAAGTTGCGTCGTTAGACCCATCATCGACAAGAATGATCTCAGCGTCGTTTTTGTAAGGCTCGATCACCTGCACCAAACGTTCCACCAGAAGTGGAATGGAGTCTTCTTCGTTCATACAAGGGACGACGATAGAAAGGTGCATTAAGGGTGACTCCGAACAGCTTGATTGTGTCCTAGTCACGCTTTGTGGCTGCAATCGGGCTGGCATTGGGCCATTTCGGGAAACATCAAATTGCTTTACTTTTTATTAACCAATTAACCTAAGGTGTTGGTCTCGATATGTCCCCGACGGACGTCGGAGTTGACATATGTTGGCCCACAACCCCAGTGTAATGCGGCGCAATCCGCGCGGTATTTGGGAAGCAAACACATGCAAATCACCACGGCTCTTAGACGCGCGGCACAGATCAATCCGCGTGGGATCGCAACTGTTTTTCAAGATCGTAAAAACACTTGGAGCGACACCCAGACCCGTGTTTCAAAACTTGCAGGCGCGTTGCAAAACGCAGGAATGAAGCCGGGTGACCGTGTGGCATTGCTGTCACTGAATTCTGATCGGTTCATCGAATACTTCTTTGCCACCGTGTGGGGCGGCGGCGCGATGATGCCTATGAATATTCGTTGGGCCGCGGCCGAATGCGCCTATGCCCTCAATGATGCAGGCGCTGAAATTTTGATCGTGGATGAGGCCTTTAAAGGTGTGGCAGAAGACCTTCGCCCACAAGTTCCTGGCTTAAAAACAGTGATTTACTGCGGCGACGGGGCCACGCCCGAAGGCATGCTGAACTATGAAACAATCCTAGCCGCAGCGGAACCCGCGACGGATGCAGGACGTAACGGGGATGATCTTGCTGGCATTTTCTACACCGGCGGCACAACAGGCTTTCCCAAGGGCGTGATGCTGTCACACACGAATTTCTTTGTGGGCGGGGTTGCCAACGCACATGAAATCAACATGAAAGACGGCACCGTCTATCTGCATGCCGCCCCAATGTTCCACATAGCCGACCTGATCTGGTTCATGGCCATCACGTATATGATGGGGACACATGTTGTGATCCCAATGTTTACGCCTGATGCCACCCTAGCGGCGATTGAGGCACACCGCCCTAGCCAAACGCTGTTGGTTCCTGTGATGCTGCAAATGGTGCTCGCCAGCGACAAACTGGCACAAACAGATATCTCATCGCTTGAACAAATCGCCTATGGCGCGTCCCCGGTCACTGAAGCGGTTTTGATCGACGCATTCGAGAAATTCCCAAATGTGTCCTTCTTACAGGCCTTTGGACAAACAGAACTTAGCCCGGTCGCGACTGTTTTGCCGACAGACTACCACGTTCTGGAAGGTCCCAAATCTGGCAAACTTCGCTCTGCGGGGCGGCCAACACGCGTTGTGGAAATCCGAGTGGTCGACGACGCGCACCAAGACGTCACACGAGGATCTGTCGGCGAGATCGCTGTGAAGGGTCCGACAACCATGCTTGGGTATTGGAACAACCCCAAAGCTACCAGCGAGACGATCATCGACGGTTGGGTCATGACGGGCGACGCGGGATATATGGACGAAGACGGGTTCATATTCTTGATGGACCGGGTCAAGGATATGATCGTTTCGGGGGGGGAAAACGTGTATTCTGCCGAAGTCGAAAACGCGATTGGTCAACACCCAAGCGTTGCGACAAGTGCTGTTATTGGCATCCCAAGCGAGCAGTGGGGCGAAAGCGTGCATGCGCTGGTCATCTTGCATCCCGGCGCTGACATCTCAGAAGATGAGCTGCAAAAACACTGCCACAGCCTGATCGCCGGATATAAATGCCCGCGCAGCATTGAATTTAGAACCGAAGCGTTCCCGCTATCTGGGGCCAACAAAGTTCTCAAGACGGAGCTGCGCAAGCCATACTGGGAAGGTCGGGACCGCCAGATTTCCTAACGCTAAACCGACACAGCTTTATGCAAGACGTCGCGGTCAATTTCACCTGCGGCGCCTTGCAACTTTACCGCCCCGCGTTCCAAGACAACAAACCTGTCGCCAAGATCAAATGCAAAGTCAAAGAACTGCTCAACCAGCACGATCGCCATCTCACCGCGATCGCGCAGCAATTTGATAACTTCGCCAATTTGCTTAATGATGTTGGGTTGAATGCCTTCCGTTGGCTCGTCCAACAAAAGCAGTTTAGGTCGTGTGATCAACGCACGTGCAATCGCCAATTGCTGTTGTTGCCCCCCCGACAAATCACCGCCCCTGCGGCTAAGGAAGTCCTTGAGGATCGGGAACAGGTCGAAGATTTCATCCGGTAGAACATGTTGATCACGTGGCAAACATGCATATCCGGTTTCGAGGTTCTCGCGCACGGTCAAGAACGGGAAAATCTCGCGGCCTTGGGGAACATAAGCGACCCCTTTTTGCGCCAAAGAATGCGCGTTGGCCCCTGTGATGCTCTCTCCGTCCAGTGTGTACTGGCCCCCGCTACGCGCATGTGTCCCGGAAATTGCCTTTAAAAAACTAGTCTTGCCGACACCATTGGTGCCCATCACACAAGTGACTTCGCCCTTTGCCGCCGTCATGGAAATGCCGTTCAGAATTTGCGAGCCGCCGTAATGTAACGTCAGATCATCGATGTGGAGAAGTTTATCGCCCAAGGTAGACCTCGATCACTTTTTCATTGTTGGTCACATGATCCAACGATCCTTCGGCCAAAACTGACCCTTCATGCAGCACGGTCACTTTGCAATTCAACCGTCGAACAAATTCCATGTCATGTTCGACAACCACCACGGCGCGGGTTTTGGCCGCCTCGACCAGCAATTGCGTCGTATGTTCGCGTTCTGCCGGGGTCATGCCAGCGGCGGGTTCATCCACTAGCAATAGACGTGGGTCTTGCGCCAAGAGCATGCCGATCTCTAGCCACTGCTTTTGACCATGGGACAGCTCACCCGATTTGCGGTGCACCGCATCCAGCAAACCGATCCGCTCTGCGAGTTCGGCGACTTTGTCATGGTCTTCACGCGCAGGTCTGAACCGCAGCACAGATAGCGGACCGCGATCCTTTTTCAGCGCCAGCATCAAGTTGTCCGCCACGCTTTGGTCTTCAAACACAGTTGGGCGTTGGAACTTGCGGCCAATGCCTTCTTGCGCAATCCGACTTTCGGACATTTTCAGCAGCGATACTGATTTCTCGCCCCACAAGACGTGACCGGAATCCGGCTTCGTTTTTCCTGTCACAATATCCATGAACGTCGTCTTACCCGCACCATTGGGGCCAATCACTGCGCGCATTTCACCTTCTGCGATTTGGAACGTTAGATTGTTGATAGCTTTGAACCCGTCAAACGACACGGACACGCCCGAGACTTCTAGCAAAGTGCTCATTGATCTGCCTCCCTTTCGCGTAACGCGCCTGCATCAGGACCCAGGCTGGCACCGTGACGGTTAGGCACGCGGCGGTCTGCAATCAGATCAAACAATCCGCCAATCCCGCGCGGCGCAAACAAGGTGACACACACAAATGAGAGCCCCAAAAGGATCGTCCACCAATCAACCCATTGGATCGAATAAGAGCCAAAGTTGATATCCGGCGCCTGCCCACCTGTGAACCATGTCGACAAAAGCGACACGAATGCAGCACCGATGACCGCGCCGTAAAGTCGCCCTCGCCCACCGATTGCCACCCAAACCGCCAAATAAATCGACGCAATCGGAGCCATCTCAGCCGGGTTGATGATACCCGCTTGAGGGTAATAAAGCGCACCTGCAACCGCTGCAATGATCGCGGTGAAGGTGAAAATGAACAGCTTATAGGCTTCGACCGAATAGCCCAAAAATCGCACGCGCGCTTCGTCATCCCGGATCGCACGGATCACAGAGCCAAACTTGCCCGACACAACCCAAGCGCACAGAACATAGCCAAGGCCCAATGCCACAGCCGACGCCCAAAAGAAGAAGATCGAAACGGTGGATTGCGGCACACTGTCCAGCCCGGGCAGGTTTTGTAAGCCCGATAGTCCGTTGTTGCCACGAAGACCGCTGTCGTTTTGGAACAGATACAAAGACAAGGCCAAGGTCATCGCTTGCGTCAAGATGGACAGGTAAACACCAGCGACCCGGCTGCGAAACGCCAACCAACCAAAAATCAACGCCAAAAGGCCCGGCACCAAGACCACAGCCGCCAACTGTAACGGCAAGGAGTGGGCAAAGGCCCAAATGGGAGGGAAATCTGAGGCCCCAACAACCCCGAAAATTTGCGCGGCAATACCGTCCGAGATTTCTTGTGGGGTTGGCGGCAAGGCAGCCGCTGTGAGGTTGCTTTGCACAATGAGTTCCGTGCGTGCATACATCAGCCACATGCCGATTGCGTAGCCGCCGATGCCAAAGAATGCCATGTGTCCAAGCGACAAAATCCCGCAATAGCCCCAGACCAAATCCATTGCCAATGCGACCATGCATAAGCACAGTGTTTTGCCCAAGGTTTTGACGAAGCTGGTGGAGATCACACCGATCCCAAACCCCTCTGATAGGATCGTAACCCCGAGCGTGAACACAGCGAGCACCGCGATGAAGATTACGACGGATGGATGGCGCAAAACAAAGGCCCGTTGCGTTGGAAGTGTTGATGTATGTGCCATTTTACGCCTCCGCCGCCCGCCCCTTGAGCGCAATGATCCCGCGTGGTTTGAATTGAATAAAGAGGATAATAAACAAGATCATATAGGTCTGAGCGGCCAAGGTATTGGATGGGTTAAGCCATTCGATGCTCTTTTGCAGCGACCCAACCAGCGTCGCCCCCAAGAGCGTGCCCCAAATGTTGCCAACACCCCCGACCACAACCGTCATAAAGCTTTGAACGATGTAGTCTGTGCCCATCTCGGATGTGACTTTCGCATAAAGCCCAATCGCCACGCCAGCGATGCCAGCAATGCCCGATCCAAAGCCAAAGGTGAGCATGTTGATCTTGTCCGGATTGATCCCCATGGACGCCGCCATGCGCGGGTTTTGCGTCACTGCGCGGACCTCAAGCCCGAGGCGCGTGCGGTTCATCACATAAAGAAACATACCCAAAAACAGCAGCGCCAAGACGAAGATCGCAATTCTTATGTAGCTGATCGAAACGATGTCATTGAGCACCCATGATCCATCCAGCCAACCCGGTGCCGTCAAGGGACGGGCTTGGGTGCCAAAGATGTTCTTGGCCAATTGTTGCAAGGCAATCGAAACCCCAAACGTGGCCAGCAACGTCTCCAGCGGGCGATGATAAAGCCAACGGATGACCAAACGCTCCATCGCGACCCCGGCTGCAAACGTGACCGTAAAGGCCAGCGGAATAGCCAGTATGATCGAAAGAGTGTAATCAGGGACGAACAGTTGCAACACATATCCGGTATAGGCACCCATCATTATAAACTCGCCATGGGCCATGTTGATCACCCCCATGACGCCAAATGTAATCGCCAGACCGATCGCCGCCAAAAAGTAGATCGACGCGAGCGATATCCCATCCAGAGCCAAATCCGCTGCCTGATTGAAAGCAACCGCCGCTTCAATGTCACTCAACGCGGATTGCGCGGCTTGCGCTACTGCCAAGGGCGCGCCGATATATTGGGCGAAAAATTGGAAATTCTGCAAAGTTTGTGCGACGTCTGCATCCGTCACCAGCGGGTCAGCATTTCCCTGTGCGGCCAATTCTTCATAGGCTGCAAATCGGGCGGCGTCGGTGTTCAACGTGGCAATTGCAATGCCTGCGATCTCTCCATCTGCGATATTGGCAATGAGCGTGTCTTTGATTGCGTCAACACTGGTTTGGGGCAAAGCCAGCCCCTTCTCGACCAACAAAGCATAAGCGATATCTGCGCTCAAGGCAGGTGTCGCGACCTCAAGTGGTAATGCGTCGTCGGGAACCGTTTGGGCGGCATCTATTTTGGTTGTGACCAGTGGGTTGAGTGCTGCGCGCACATCAACGCCAAGATCACCCGCGAACCCTTCAATGGCTGCGATGCGTTCGGCATCGTCTTGCGAAAATCGGATCGTGAGAAGTTGTTCAAGGCGTTCTTTGCGCGACTTTAGGCGCGCGTCTGTTTCGGTCGCAATCGTGTTGCGCAGCGCAAGTAAATGCGAGGCATCGGCGTCTCGTTCAATTGAATTCAAAGCGGTGGCGCGGATGACAGGATCGGTGTCGTTAAGTTGGAATTGTACCAAGGCGGCTGCAATCAGCCCACGAATGCCCGAATTTGGTTTGAGTTGTTTGTAAATCTTTTTGTCGGCGACGCCGATCTCGGACCCATCTGCGACGTCAAATAGCCGAATGTTGCTTCCATCTGCTTTTTCGGCGAACACGAACACCCCAGTGTCCTTTTCGAACCACATGTCCTTGTCTTGCCAACGCTGCAAAACGGTTTGCGCTTGCTCAAGCCCGCTTGCCCCTAGCGCGTCAATCGCGGGACCAATGGTGCGGCGTGACGATTTTTGGATGATGTCGCCATGCGCTTGCAGCACCTGTTGGATCGGGGCTTGGATATCCTGCGCCACGAGGCTTGTCGCCAACACGCAAAAAGCCAGACAGCAGACAAAAATCTGCCGGACAAAAGAGGTCATATTGGGGAGCCTTTGGTTAGGAGATCGGGGCGCGCACAAAACGTCGCGCGCGCCACCTCATCTTTGGCAAGTATCGATCAGTAGTTGGATTTGATCTGAACGCAGCTGTTTGTGTCCGTGTTGAACATCCCGCAGCCCAGCTCTTTCCAATCCGATTTCAGCACAGCGGATTCAGGCAAGAAGTCGGTCCATGCATCGCCCGGAACTTCTGATGTCTGGCTGATGATATCAAACTGTCCGTCTTCTTGGATTTCTCCGATCAGAACAGGTTTGGCGAGGTGGTGGTTGGGCAACATAACGGCTGTACCACCTGTGAGGTTCGGGAATTCCTGCCCGTACATCGCTGTGCGCACGGCATCGACATCCGTGGTATCTGCGGCTTTCGCTGCATTCACCCACATGTTGAAGCCAATATAGTGGGCTTCCATCGGATCATTGGTCACACGTTCTTCACCCATGCGGGCTTTCCATGATTCAACCCATGAATCGTTGGCTTCAGATTCCGCGGACTGGAAGTAGTTCCAAGCTGCAAGGTGCCCAACAAGGTTTGATGTGTCCAAACCAGCGAGCTCTTCTTCACCCACGGAAAACGCAACCACAGGAATGTCATCCGCAGAGATGCCAGCCGCCGCGAGTTCTTTGTAGAACCCAACATTTGCATCACCATTGATCGTTGAGATCACGCCAACCTTTTTGCCGTCCGCACCAAGCGCCACGACATCCGCAACGATCTTGGACCAGTCAGAATGGCCAAATGGTGTGTAGTTCACAAAGATATCGTCTTGCGCGATGCCTTTTTGCTGCAGGTAGCTTTCCAGAATGTTGTTTGTTGTGCGCGGGTAAACATAGTCGGTGCCCAGCAGAGCAAATTTCTCAACACCGAGTTCTTCCAAGAAGTAATCCGTCGCAGGGATCGCTTGCTGGTTGGGTGCGGCGCCTGTGTAAAACACATTCTTGGAGCTCTCTTCGCCCTCATACTGCACAGGGTAGAACAACAAGCCGTTCAGCTCTTCAATCACCGGCAACACAGATTTGCGCGAAACAGATGTCCAGTTGCCAAAGATCACGTCAACGTCGTGAACGCTCAAAAGTTCGCGAGCTTTTTCGGCGAACAAGGGCCAATCTGAAGCCGGGTCAACAACAACCGCTTCCAATTGGCACCCCAAGACGCCGCCTGCGGTGTTCTGTTGCTCAACAAGCATTTCCATTGTGTCTTTGAGCGTGGTTTCGGAAATTGCCATTGTGCCGGACAATGAGTGCAGAACGCCTACTTTAATCGGGCAATCCGCCAGAGCTGGCAGCGCGGCCGCCATAACAAGCGCCGTTGTGGTGCTGAGCAGTTTCTTTGACATCGTAATTCCTTTCTACGATACGCAGAGGCCTTGCGAAGCTCGTTAAACGTGCGCATATGCCCCTTACGCAATGATTTGCGGCGTGCGAGGTTACGATGGTTCCTAGGCCGGGTCGCTTCGCACGTTTTAGGTTCGGTCAGTAATGACCTGCCTTTTGGTTATGGGGTTTTGCGTTTGGGATGGAGTCGTTTGGCGCGATTGCAGACGGCGCCGAAAACCAAAGCCTAATTTTTAACCGTTGAATTTGTTTTCGCTCAATAATGCATCGCATTACGGATGGATTTGGCCGCTAACTGTCCAAAAGCATCTTTCGGCAGGTCGAAACGTGGCGAACAGCGATGCTTTTTGCAGCATTCGCCCGTTCTACGTCACTTTCAAACCGCGCTGTTGTCAAAAGTGAGGAATGTGCGAGCTTCACATCAATCCGGTGGTTCAACATATCCCGCCCGGTTCCGGCGGGCATCGTGGCGTCGAGCAAAGTCAAAAATGTAGATCTAAGCGCCTTATGGCGGTCCGCTTCGGGATCGCCCAACAACCAAGCATGCTCCATCTCGGCCGACATCCGGCCAACACAACCGGCAAAAACCAAAGCGATGTTGCTTTGCGCAAGGACTGGGCCACCAACGAGTGTGGAAACAACAAGCGCTATTTTCAGCGTTCTTAAACTGCTCATAATTTGAGCATCCCTGACATGGGCCCACCTGTCAAGGAATTGATATCTTGAGTTTTAATCGATTTCACCGGGCATCATCAAAAGCAGCTCAAGTCGTCCCCACAGTATAGCTTGGCTTTTGCCATCAGAAATATCACATTCAAGACGTCGAATTTATCATGGGATCTCACATAGACCTCACCAGACGACATGTTCTTGCGGGCTTCGGTGGCAGCCTATCGTGTCAAACCCCTGCCCTGTCATTCGTGCAAACCACATTAACCCTGGTTCACGACCAGATCACCAGCGTCAATGATGGCCATTTGGTCCTGCCCGGGTCCATGTTTTTGACGGTCTGCCGCAACCTCAATTGGACAAGATCCTTGCCGCCCATGACATCAACACAGATCAAGTGCCGCTGCCATGCAACCTGATGCTTTTGCGGTTTGACGACAAAGTTGTGTTGTTTGATGCCGGATCAGGGGCAGGTTTTATGCCCAATGCGGGCCGGAAGCTCGAAAGCCTCGAAAGCCTCGAAAGCCTCGAAACGCTTGGGCTATCCGCCGACAATATTACACATGTTATTTTCACCCATGCCCACCCCGATCATCTTTGGGGCATCTTAGATGATTTTGACGACCCGGTCTTTCCGCAAGCCGAATTGATGATTGGCCAAATGGAATGGGACTATTGGACGAACCCAAACACTGTCTCCACCATTGGCGAGGAACGTGCCTCCTTTGCGGTGGATGCGGCGCGCCGGTTAAACGCAGTTCAAGTTAAACGCGGTTCAAAATCAGATCACTTTGATCAAGCCAGGCCACGAAATTCTAAGCGGCGTCATGAGCCACGCCACCCCCGGCCACATGTCGTTCGAAATTCCAGAGGGGATCAAGTTCCGTTCTTGTGGGCGGCGATGTGATTGGAAACCACCATGTCGCGTTCGCGCAACCAAGTTGGGCCAGCGGTTCAGACCAAGACTTCGACCTTGGCGCAAAAACCCGCACGGGTCTTTTGGACAGATTGGTGAGCGAAGACATCACCTTATCGGGCTATCACCTGCCACATGGCGGATTGGGACATGTGGAACGCAACGGCGATACCTACCGCTTCGTCTCAGGGAAATTGCGATGCGTTGGATTATTCCATTTCTCTGTGCAGCAACGCCAGTGCATGCCAGTGAAGACATCGCGGACAAATACCCCGCTTCGTTGCCCTATAACAAACCTGTTGAGGTCATCCCCGGCGTCTTTTCAGCCATTGGTGCAACGGCCCCTCCAACCTATGAGAATGCTGGCCACAACAATAACCTCAGCTTCATTGTGACTGGCGACGGCGTGGTCGTGATCAATGGCGGCGCGGCCTATTTGTTGGCCAAAGCCCTCCACGATGAGATCAACGCAATCACCGATCAACCTGTCAAACTTGTGTTCGATGAGAACGGTCAATGTCATGCCGTCTTGGGGAACAATTATGGGGTCGAACAAGGTGTGCAAATTGTCGCCCATATCGATGCCGCAGAGGAAGTCGCCGAATATGGCGATGCGTTATTGACCAACATGCAGCGCTACAGTCGTGACCGCGCCAACAGCACTGTCATCCAAGGCCCAACTGAAACCTTTGAAAATACCTATACCTTGGACTTGGGGGCGTTCCACATTGAAGCCCACCATCTTGGCCCCGACAATTCGCAAGGTGACATCGTGGTGTGGTTGCCCGAACAAAGCCTTGTGATCGCTGGGGATATGGCATTCCACGAACGTATGTTGCCGATTTTTGAACATACCTACACGGCGGATTGGCTCGACGCATGGGACGCCGAATTTGAGGTACTTAACGCGACCTACGTGATCCCGGGCCATGGACACCCCACACATATGCAGCAAGTGCGCCGGTACACGAAACACTACTTACAGGACCTTCGCAAAAAGATCGCAGAGCATTTGGAAGCGGGTGGCGGGTTGGCCGAGGCCTATTACGTGGACCAATCGGCATACGCTCATCTTGATACGTTCGAAGAATTGGCGACCCGGAATGCAGGGCATGTGTTTGAGCAGATGGAATTCGAATAACCCGCCTGCAAAACATGTCGTTCCATTGAGTTGCTCGGGCCTTGATCCAAGATCAGGTCCGAGCGTGTTTATCTAGCTGAACATGTCTGCGGTGATACCCGCATACCAACCTTCAGATTCTTCATAGGTTGCTTTGCGAATATCCGAAGTTTCGCCAACTGCTGAGATGAAGCCATCAACTTTGGAGATTTTCTCGTCGGTGGCTTCATATGTGGCGCCGACTTTCACACCGTCATTTGCGTCGATTAGTGACCAACACGTGTTCGAGAACTTGGCCGGGAAGACTTTCGATCCGGTCAATGCCCCGCGTACCGCATTCGCACACACCTTAGCTTGTGAGTTGGCAGAGAACCCGGATTTCGGCATATCGCCCTGTTGCGACGCATCCCCCAAAACGTGGATGTCTGCATTCGCTTTAGAACTCATGTCCACCGCGTTGACTGGTGCCCAATTGCCATCCATTACGCCCGCCATTTCTGCAATGCGTCCGGCTTTCATCGCAGGTATGACATTGCACGCATCGACCTTGGTTTCTTCGCCATCGATGGTGACCGTCATCGCCGCCGGATCAACAGAGACCTCGCCGCCGCCAAAGTCCTCGCCGATCCAATCGATCATACCTTCGTAGTGATCCGCCCAACCTTCTTGGAACAGGCTCATCTTGGAGAATTTCGGCTTGGGATCAGCAATGATGATCTTGGCCGTTGGGTTGGAGGCCTTCAAGGCATGTGCAATCATCGACACCCGCTCATATGGGCCGGGAGGGCAGCGATATGGGTTTGGCGGGGCTACCATTGCGAAGGTGCCGCCTTGGGGCATCGCCATGACTTGGGCCTTGAGCAATTCAGTTTGCGAACCACCTTTGAACGCATGCGGCATCGCATTTTGCGCGCTCAGGTCCCAACCATCAACGGCCCCATCAACGAAGTCGATGCCGGGGCTTAAGATCAGCTTGTCGTAAGGCAACGCACTGCCCCCCGCGAGCATGACCATTTTGGAGTCGCGGTCCACGTCAACAGCCCAATCATGCACAACGTTGATACCATACTTGGCAGCCAGCGTTCCATAGTTGTGGCCAAGATCGTCAATGTCTTTGATGCCACCGATGTAAAGATTGGAAAAGAAGCAGGTGAAATATGTGCGCGACGGTTCGATCAACGTCACATCGACCGCACCCTTGCTGTCTTTCGCAATATATCGCGCCGCCGTGGCCCCACCTGCCCCACCGCCGATAACGACCACTCGTGGCTTACCATGCCCATCCGCAAGAACCGCAGGAGCAGTTAAAGAAGCCGCCGCTGCGGCCCCCGTGCCAAGAAAGATACGTCTGTTAAGTGTCATTTGGGTCTCCTCCCAGAAAGTGGCCTCGTTATTCGAGGTCCTTGAAATAGGCGGCAAGGGCCGCGATCTCTTCGTCGCTCAAACGCCCAGCCATCATTTGCATCACAGGATGGGGGCGCAATTTCCGTTTGTAGGCATGCATTGCGACAACAAAGTCTTCCGTCGGCCACCCCGTGATCGACGGGATGCCGTCCGCGCTGCCATCAGATTGGTGGCATGTCATACATTCTGCAGACAGGTATTCGCCGTATTCCGGGTCACCTTGCAACGCTAAGATTGCCGGATCGATGTCATGATCCGTGCCACGCGCCGTTGGTTCGGCTGCCGGCAAATCCGCTGGGTTGTCTGAAAAACCGCGCAAATACGCCAGCAAGTTGGCCCGGTCAGCCGGTATCTTCAGGCCACGAAAGCTCATCCGGGTTTTCGAGACCAGCGCGCGCGGGTTCTCAAAAAAGGCATCCAGCGTTTCAGCCGTCCAAATCAATCCATCTTCGCCAGCTCGTTGCAGTGATTTGGAATAAGAGAACCCGTCATGCGCCCCCGCGGCACTGCCGAACGCGCCATTAAGATGTGGCTCGATCCGATCTTTCGCGTCCGCGCCAATCTGGTGACAGCCTTTACATTTATTGAACACTTTCGCGCCCGCCTCGGGGTCGCCGATTTGTTGCGCACCGCCAGCCCCGGCCGTGAAGGCCGAAACCAAAATGACAGTTAGTATTCGTGTTAACTGGCTCATTCGGGAATGCTTTTGAGATTGGCAGTGATGGCCTCTAGATCGGCTTCTTTTTTGATCCTCGCAAAGCTCATCTTGGTGCCTTTCATAAAGGCTTTGTGCTTGGTCAAAAAGACATTCAAACGTTCCTCGTCCCATACCAAAACATCTTCGGCCATCGCTTTGAGCGACTTTGAGTATTTGAACCCCTCAACAGATCCCGCCGCACGGTCCACCACCCCAGTCAGGATCCGGCCAGACCTGTTCTTTGCCCCGTCGCCAATTTGGTGGCACGCTTTGCGTTTGCAAAAAACCCTTGCCCCGGCTTTGATCAGCACTGGATCGACTTGGGCAGTCTCGATCACAGGGACTGCTGCGGCCTCAGCGATGGTTTCGTCTTCAGATGATACGCCCTCATCCGGTGTTACGTCCAAGACCATGGCGCGCATCCTGACTTTAACTTCCGCTTTGCAGTTCTCCATACAAGGCTCCCCAACCCAAAGGGCGTGTTCCGTTTCGATCCGGTCATCAACAATGAAACCATCTTGATTAGGCAATTCGAATTCCGCAAACGTCTGATCTGAGGCCACAAAATCCTCGTCGACCAGATCGTATGAATAAAGGATATACGCCACAATCACATAAACCTCGTCGGCTTCTAGCGTTTGCGCGGCGCCAAAGGGCATCGAACGGTTCACGTAATCCCATGTGGTCGACAAATACGGCCAATAACTGCCCACCGTTTTCAACGGATCATCATCCGCCAGCGCGTCCCACCCAACTGCTAGTTTGGGCCAATTGTCCACGCCTTCCGCAAAATCACCATGACAGGCGGCGCACTTGTCAGCGAATATTTCTTCGCCGAGAAGTGCGTCCCCAACCCCTTTTGGTAGGCCTGTGCCATCCGGGCTGACATCTAGGTCCCAAGCCGCGATTTCTTCGGGCAAAGCTGCGCGCCCAAGGCCAAATCCCTCCGCGAACACAGGAGAGGCCGACATCGCCAATGCGGCGCTGAGCTTAAGAAACTTCAACATTTTCCGCCTCACCGGTTGAGCGCACCCACCATGTTTGAATGCAATTTTTGTGATAGATTGAGTTGAGCCCACGCACGTCGCGCAGTTGAGTTTTTGTCGGTTGCACATAACCAGTTTCATCAATGGCCCGGCTTTGCAGGAACATCTCTTGGCCGTCCCATGACGTATCCAGATAGAACCGCGTCAACGCCATTTTTTCGCCGGGCTTTGCCAATCGGGGGGGCCCACGTGTTGCAGCCATCCTTGGACACATCAACCCGTGTGATCGCGCCCCTGCCCGACCATGCCAACCCTGTTATCACCAAAGCCCCTGTGCCATGCGTGATCGGGGATTGAGGGCTTGGCGACGTCACGACAGACTTCGCATCCATCGCCCATGTCCATTTACGAGAAGTGCCGTCTTCCAATGTGTCGGTGTATTTGCTAGTTTCCTCACGGCTTTCCACCGGCCCGTCCATGACTTCGGTCCGCCGCAGCCATTTTATCCACATGTTTCCTTCCCAACCGGGCACGACCAAACGCACAGGGTATCCATCTTCTTTGCGCAGCGTTTCACCGTTGGTCTTGAACGCCACGATTACGTCGTCCAGCGCTTTTTCCATCGGGATAGACCGCCCATTCGAGGACGCATATGCGCCCTCAACATAGACCCATTTGTCGCTGAGATCGCTCGCCGCCGTCAGGCCCGCTTCTGCCAAAATGGTGCGCAAAGATACGCCAGTATATTCCATGTTGTGGATCATACCGTGGGTGAATTGGGCACCGTTCAACTGCGCGCCTGCCCAATCCATTCCGGTATTGGCGGCACTTTCGCAAAAACACACATGGTTTTCACGCGGGAAACGTTCGAGGTCGGCATAAGAGAACACCAAAGAGCGATCCACTAAGCCGTTGATCATCAATCGATAGTCTTCTTTGCGCAATTCAATCGCGCCCGAATGATGTCGCTCGAACGCGCAACCTTGCGGTGTGATCGTTCCATCAAGCGCGTGGATCGGCGTGAAGTTGATCGAACTGATCGTGTCGGCTGTCAGCCATTCCACATTGCGCCGGATCACATCTGTTTCAAACTCAATCGGCGCGCCATAAGGGGCTGCATCGACACTGTCCCCAAGACCATTGGCCCACGGTTGAACATCGGTGATCAACGGATCAGGTGTGTCCGCGACTGCTTGCGTGGCTGCAATCCCCGCACCTGTCGCCACAGCCCCTTTCAGGAACGTCCGCCGGGATCGGGCATTTGTTTTTAGGTTCACGTAATTTTCCTTCTTGCCCGTGGCCCGTGTCATGCACCAACAACCTTCACATTGTTATTTGGCTGCACAGAGACCGTGCCTTGTCTGCGAACATGGTCTCCACCACATCCCAAATCTCTGGCCCCTCTGTTCCCTCATCAACCGAGGCCCAGCCCGCGACTTGATAAGTCTTGCTCGGATCAAGCTTTTCACCCGTTTTCAACAGCGTCAAATCAGAGATCCGATTACCTTGTGTCTTGTTGATATCTATTCGGCACCCAAGACCGCCCGTGCGCACCATGTCACCGCCTTGCTGGTAATATGGATTAGGATTGAACAGATTGCCCGCGACGTCTTCCAACTCCACATGCAGAAATTCGCCGGTCATTTCAGTTCGGCAGGCCGCACCGTATGACATCGAGGTCACATTCCACAGGTCTTCACGAGTGATGTCTTGTCCCGGTAGCACAAACGACCCCCTTCGCACGCCGGGGCTAAGCGCAATGTCTGCGTCTCGTTCCGACATAAGCGCGTCGCAGATCAGATCGTCCCATGTCCCGTTGAAGTTGCCACGCCGATATAAAAGACTTTCGGTTTGGCCGATCACTTCCTCCAATTGTGTCTTGTGGGGCGCCCGCATTGTGTCGATCAAGCTGGCCATCTTCGTATCAGGCCTAATCACATCAGACAGGATCGGGATCAGCTTGTGTCGAAAGCCCGACATGCGCCCGTTGCGAACATCCAGATCCACCCGACTTACGAACTTACCGTTTGATCCAGAGGCCACGACGATTGTGTCACCAACGATCACGGGTTCAGGCAACGCGTCATGGGTGTAACCCGACAAGATCACATTGATCCCGGTCACAATCCCTGCCATCTTCTTGTCCACGTCAAAGCCATTATGGCTCAAACACCCAACCAACTCGGCCCCCTGCCCACGCACTTGGTCGACCATCTGTTGCATGTTTTCGTCCCGGATCCCAAATGTGTATTCGGGGAACATCCAGCCGGGATTGGCGATCTTCATATATGGGAGCGCCTGCCCGATCACAGCGATCTTAACACCGCCGCGCTCGAAGAATTTATAGGCTGGGAAAAGTTCTGCGGGTTCATTCCATTCGGCATCAAAGATGTTCTGCCCCAAGGCCGCAAATGGCAGTGCTTCGACAATCTCATTCACCCGGTCAGACCCCAAGGTGAACTCCCAGTGGAATGTCAGTGCATCTGGTTTGAGCGCGTTCATGACATCGACCATGTCTTGGCCTTGGGTGTGGTGACACGTGTAGCTGCCGTGCCAGGTGTCGCCCCCATCAAGCAACAACGCCTCTGGTCGCTCAGAACGGATTTGATTGATCACAGTGGCCACGCGGTCCATCCCGCCAACCCGGCCATACGCTTTTGTCAGCGCTTCAAAGTCGCCCGCGGACAGCGCGTAATGCGCGTATGAGCCGTCCTCAATGCCGTACATATTGCGGAAATCTGTGCCCGTTACATGCGGCACCGCCCCCCGGTTTGTCCCCATACCAATATTGGCAGAAGGTTCGCGGAAATAGATCGGCTTGAGTTGTGCATGGATATCCGTAACATGGATCAACGACACATTCCCGAAGTTTTCGAACTGTAACAACTGATCTGGAGTAAGCGTTTGCTGCGCGGCAAGTCTGCCCCATTGGCCACAACCCGAAGCGCCAAGCAGTGCAGTCGTTGCCATAATGGTCTGAAGAAAGTCGCGCCGGGAAATCACATGCGTTATCCTGAATGTATATAGGCTCAAAAAAAACCCACAGGCACGTCCGCGGGGCCTTCAATTTTAGTCGCGGACAGAAGGTCCTTCGACACTCAACTCATTGCCGCGTGAAGCGACGTAAAGTTCCAGTGCGATAATTTCGGCACTGCCCGGCTTGAACGTCTCAGCGCGTGTCTCCCGCACACACCCTTTGAACCGCGCATGCACAGAATTCAGCTTGGTGTTCTTAAGGCGATACGTTGGGATACCATTGATCTGACCTTGGCTTAGATAGTCTGCTCGGATCATGTTACCGTAGTTTGCCTCGTGACATGACGCACAGGCCATTTCCAGTTGCCCGGTCCGTGCGTAATACAGCTCCTTACCCTCTTCCCATGTGGATTGAGCCGGTCCATCAATCGCGACATTTACAGACATGCCGCACGACACAGATGCCAAAAGCGCGGTCATGTTGGCCATGTCCCCGCCTGTATACTTCCACTTGTCTGCACCCATTTGGTTTTCGCGACAAGCGTTGCTCTGCATCTCTCTGGTGCGCACGTCACCTGCGTGCTCATTGTATTTTGGATAGACTGGGCGCACGCCTGCCATGTCTTCAGAGGCACCGTGACAGGATGAACACGACTTGTTTTCGGTTCCCTCAACGGTGTCCCAGCTGTCTTGCGCCTGTTCCACAAAGATCATGCCCGGATTGTCGAAATCATCTACTTGCATTGCGCGGGTTTCTTTGCCCCGAAGTGACTTCGTCCAACACATCCGCCACATGTGCGGGTGCCACAGTGCGTGTCACCAAGGTCTGTTCTTCGTTCAGGACAAATGTGTCATCCACCGGGTCTGCCATCAACGGCGTCACCATCATCGCACTTTCCTGAAAGGCGCCAGTCCGCTTTTTCATTGATGTCCCTCCCAAGACCTACGTATCGGCAATAGCGATGCTCTTCTTGGCATCGTAAACCGACCCGTCATCGTCGTACCACGTGAAGACGAACTCCCCGGCTTCCGGGACCACGGCCTCGAATTCAAAGAACGGATTGGTCGAGATCGCGGGCTCTAGCACCACATCAATTACGTTCTCGCCGTTAAAATCACAGGTGAAACGATTGATGATCGAACGCGGAATGATGTTACCGTCATCGTCTTTTCGCTGCCCAGATTCCATCTTGTGGCTGATCAATGTTTTGATCGTGATCGTGTCGCCAACGGCCGCCGTTTTGGGCACTTTCACACGGGGTTTTACACCTTTTGCCATGTCTTAATTCTCCTGAATTAGCCGCCGCAGCCGCCGATTATTACTTTCACAGTCGACGAGGCCTGCACGAATGATCCGTTTTCCATTTTCGCAATCGCAACCACGTCTTGCGTACCAGCCAAGCGAATGCGAGTGGACGCGGCGCGCGATGCTGCGAGTTTGCCAAACTTGAAAATCGCCACGCTGGGCGTTGGATTGGCTGTGGCCAGAACCAAGATTTCCACAGCCGCGCCCGATGACACTTCAATCGGAACCCTGTTGCCGTTTTCGGCAATTTCCGGTGCACTCAACGTGATGTCGCCGGTGCCGATTTCAGCGCCGCCCGTGAATGCCGCGATGGCCTCATCACTTAGCGATGCCGCGGCCGGCAAAGGCAGGCCCGCTGCCACGAAGGTCCCCGCCCCGATTAAAATTGCGTTACGTCTTGTCACGTCCATAAGGACACCTCCATTGATCCCAGTCAGGACTAGTCTTTGAGCGTGGACAAGTAAGCCACCACATCTTCGATTTGTTGCGCGCTCAGCAAAGGCGCGAATGTATCATCTGCGGCCTCACCTGTGTAAGCATTGCCAGGACGAATGAAGCCTTGCATTTTGTAAAACGACGGCATCAAGCTTTCCTCAAACATCATCTTTGCATTGGAAACGATTCCGCGCAATTCTGCTGTGCTCCAACGATCCCCAGCGCCATCTAGTATCGGGCCGATTTCGCCATGGAATGGAACGTCAGCAAGATCGCTCACCGTATGGCATGCAACGCAATTCCCCAGTTTTTTTGCTGCCGACGATCTCAAGACCTTTTGCCGCGTCCCCCGCCACGCCGCTCAGGGAGATCTCTACTGCGCCCTCCACAAACTTGACTGCTGTTGGCATGACGTCTTGGGCGTTCGCCGCGAAACCCGACGCAGCAAGGGCCAAAATTGCGAAATAGGTGCGTTTCATGCGTCCTCCCAAACAACATATTCACTGTTACGAATGACATAGGACACAAAATCATACGCGAGTAAGAACAAATTCGATAAATTGAATTTGAATCCAATTTGACGCCATCCCGAAGCACTTTGACCACCCTCATGGATCGCACTGAGCCACTCACGTTTTGTCGATTTAGATAGTTTGGAACTGCGGGAAAGTTTCCAACATCCACAGCGCAATTTGGTTCACACCGTCCGTGGCAATCAACACCGCAAACAAGATCATCAACACGCCCATAGCCTTTCCACCTTGCGAAGATGACAGCGCAACCGGGCGGCGAACCGAAGAAACGGTCCGATACACAAAGACGCCACAATAAATGGTGTCATCATGGCAAGTTCAAAAACAAGCAACAACATCAACCCTCGCAGCGCCGTCGCTTCGGTGCTTGCAGTGAAGGCAACAGCCGTCAAAAAGCCGTCCATCCAGCGGCGAAGGCAAACCCAACCACATAAGCGCCGAGCACAGACATGTTCTGGGTGTCCTCGGCCTCTATTTGAAACACTCGATTTAGGACACCAATCCGAAACACCCCGAGGAAGTGCGACCCCATAATGAGCACAACAAAAGACGCAAACAATCTGAATTCCGTCTGCACAGATCGGAAGCTTTGGCTCAACCCCTAAGCGGCCGCACCAAGCAGGACAAACATCGTAATGATGCCAAGTGAGAACATTATCGCTTCCAGAAATGCGCGCTTGCGCACGCCCACCGCCAAATTCCCCTGAGCGTTAATTTCCGACATCGAAGCCCCTGCCATATAACTAAGGTAGAAAGGAACGATGGGCAGCACGCAGGGCGAGAAAAAGACGATCAGCCCTCCGGCAAAAGCCGCCAAGCAACGTGATGTCTAGCATGACGATCCCCCTGTCAGAACTTACGCTGAAAACACATTCAAACTGTGATATATTTGACACAAACGTCAATCAGACACAGCATGAAACTCGCAGCTTTCACACTATTCCTCTATATACTCTGCTGGCCCGCGTGGGCTGCTGATCTTGTGATGGTCGATCAAGATGGTTGCCATTGGTGTGCGCAGTGGAACAAAGACATTTCCAAGATCTACCCTAAGACAGATGAAGGCAAACGCGCGCCCTTGCGCCGGGTCGATTTACACGACCTTCCTAACGATATTGCGTTTCAATCTCCGCCAGTTTTCACCCCCACATTGGTCTTGGTCGAAAATGGTCACGAACTGGGTCGCATCGAAGGGTATGGCGGAGACGAATTCTTCTGGTTTCTTCTGGGAAAACTCTTGGATCAACACCCTTCAGTTCCCGAAATCAAATCTTAAATATTTTTGTACATTTCCCCGAAAGTCACGTCCTTCAAAAATTGCCAAGCAAGTTTGCAAAGGGTAAGAAGACACAAACATGGACGTTAAAACAAATGTCGTCACCGATCATAACCAAAGATATGTCCGACGACGACATCGCGCAGATGATGGAAAACGCGTGTGAGGCATCCAATTTCCTCAAGGCGATCAGCCATGAAGGTCGGTTGATGATTTTGTGCCATTTGTCGACCGGTGAGAAGACGGTAACGGAGCTCGAAGAGCTGCTTTCCGCGCGGCAAGCGGCGGTGTCTCAGCAACTGTCGCGGTTGCGCACTGAGGGGCTGGTTGCACCGCGTCGCGAGGGCAAAGCGATTTATTACAGTTTGACAGATCGCCGCGCCATTAAAATAATCGACGTCGTCCACGACTTGTTCTGCAAAGCCAAGTAACGCGAACAAACTTCGCCCCCAGACAACTGGGGGGACATGTTCGAGGGTTTTTCTGACGCGACTTTATTGGCCATGTTCGGCTGTGGGGGCGGCATCCTTTTCGGGCTGGCTGCGCGTCTTGGGCGTTTCTACACATTGGGTGTAATTGAAGACTTTCTTTGTCAAAACAACGACCTACAGTTTCGCATGTGGGGCCTTGCAATCGGTGTGGCCGGAATAGGCGCGTTCGGATTTGTCAGCTTCGAGTTACTTGATCCCGCGCAAACGATCTACCATCTCTCCCCTTGGACGCCAGCACTTGGCATCCTTGGCGGATTGCTATTTGGCTATGGGATGTCGCTTGCTGGCAATTGCGGGCTTGGGGCTTTGGCCCGATTTGGCAGCGGCGATCTTCGCTCTTTTGTTATCGTCTTGGTGATGGGGATTAGCGTCCACATAATGCTGTCTGGCCCCTTGGCACACCTGCGTCTTGCGGGAATTTCAGCAACAGCAACAGCAATAGCAACGCAAACCGCAGCTACCCCGAGTTGTTAAGCGCGATTACGAGATTGCCTTTAGCCCCCATTGGCCTCGCTATTTGCACGCGGCTTACAGCCTTGGCCGTGTCGTCCTCAAGGCTGCTGCGACAACCCAAAACCATTTTTTGGGGCGTGATTGTTGGCCTCGCGGTTACGAGCGGTTGGGCAGGCACACAATGGGTCGCAACCACAAGGTTCAGCACGTCGCCAGTAAACAGTCACACCTTCACATCCCCCCTTGGCGAGACGTTGCTATTCTTGATGGCCTCAAGCGGAGGCGGGCTGTCATTCGGCGTCGGGTCTGTCTTTGGCGTGTTGCTTGGTGCGTTCATTGGTAGCCTATTCAAAGGTCACTTCAGATGGGAAGCCTGCGAAGTTCCAAGAGAGCTGAAACGCTAAGTCTTGGGCGCAATGTTCATGGGGCTTGGGGCCGTTTTGGCAATGGGTTGCACACTCGGCCAAGGGATTTCTGCTTGCTCACTGTTGACCCTGAACGCGCCCATCGTGTTCGCGGCGATTTTCGCGGGCGCAGCCCTTGGATTGCGCCAATTGATCACCAGATTTTCCTCTGGCAGGTTCCAATCTTGATCTTAACGTAACGCTGCAATCACCGCGTCCGTTTTGGTCACTGTGGCCACGTTCTGTAGCCCGTAATTGATCGCCACTTGGTGCCATTCAGCGTTCATAGAGGAACACGCATCTTCTGGCACAATCATGTGATAGCCTTTGTCGGCGCCTGTCCGGGCGGTGTGTTCCACACTCATATTGGTCCAGCTGCCTGTGTTAAGGATTGTATCGCGCCCACCATGGCGAAGATAGGCATCAAGACGCGATGTTTCCCATGCGCTCATCGACATCTTTTCCACGATCAAATCACCCGGTTGAGGCTCTAGGCCCGGTGCCGGCGCGACACCCCATGTTCCTCGCACCAAGGCGTTGTTATCCTTGAGGCCACGCTGCAATTCTGCGTGCTGGGACAAGTACGGTGCCCCTGGTTCCAACACCATCCACACGTGAATGATCATCCCACCGCGCGATCGGACTGCATCAGCAAGACGACGTGCATTGGTCACCACGTTTTGCGCGCGCGCATGTTCAGGTGATCCGGTTTCAGCGAAGGCCCCGCCGTCCATCATGACATCATTTTGCAAGTCCTGAAGGATCATCGCCGTGCGCGCGCCATCGATGCGGAAATCAAGTTGGTTCTGCACAATCAGGTCATGTGTCATATCATTCGATCTTTCAGAAATTTGCGCGGGTGCAGGCATTGTTGTCACCGTCATAAATGGCTCAAGTCGACCCATGGCTTTGGTCTGCACCGAAAAGACAGAGGTGCAGGCGCACAGATACAAAGTGGACCAATCCGATCCGCCCCAATGCAAGTTCGCCACCATCTCTGGACAGGACATCTTGCCAATCAAATGTCCATGGAACGAATACACCCAAACACCGCCCGGCGCGGTCACATAAACATTGCCGTCGCGATCAGCCTTCATGCCATCTGGCCGTCCAGCAAGCTCGTCATCCGCGATCCCTCCAGCAAACACACGCCCATTCACCAAACGCCCATCAGAGGCTACATCAAACATTCGGATATTGGCTTGATCCGTATCATTCACCCACATCCATTTCCCACAAGGTGAGAAGCACAAGCCATTAGGTTGCTTAAACAAACTGCGCTCAACAACAAGCTGCGGCGCATCGCCGGGGATGTGATCTGGGGCGAGACGATAGACGCCCTGAAAGCCTTGTTCCAAGGGGCGCGGCACGCCGAAATGTTCCAACCGCCCGTAAGTCGGATCAGTGAAATAGATACTGCCATCTTTACCGACCACGATGTCATTCGGACTGTTCAGCTCTTTGCCCTCAAAATGCGAACACAGAACTTCACGCGTGCCATCAACACGTATGCGCACAACTGATGACGTCGAATGCTCACATATCAGCAAGTTCAAATCAGCATCATACGTCATGCCGTTGCCTTTGTTTGACGGGCGCGCAACCTCGCTTACCCCCTGCCCCGGAACATATTTACGCCGGACATCGCCAGGCATGTCAGAAAACAAAAGGCTTTGTTCAACCGGGTGCCACAAGGGGCCTTCGGTGAAAATGAACCCAGTCCCGACTGCTCGAACAGGTTCGTTGACGTCGATGAGGGTGTGAAAGCTATCGGCGATGGCAGTGTGCATATTGCCCCCCTAGACCGGGAACCAAGGGCGGTCCGGCAGCGTTTCCGTCAAGGGTCCCGGCACCTGCATCCCCAAACGCCCCACAACACGCTGACGTTCGATTTTTGCGGGCTTGTCGTGGATCGGCAGCAGGAATGTATAGTTATTCAACAACTTCTTGATGGCCGCCTTTTCTTCGCGCTTAGACTGGGAATGATTGCCTGTCACACGTGGTTCCATCCAATTGTTGGTCATCACGTGGTTCACAATCTGATCGTTGAAATCATAGATCACATCGCCGCAGATACATGCGAGTCCTTCGGAGGTCTCAACCACAACATTCATCGAGCCTTCCGTATGGGCGCCTGCATGTTCACACCAAACGCCGGGGATGATTTCTTCGGCTGTGGTGATATCGAGATCAAGAAAGCGGATTGCTTCTGGTTCATAGATGCGGTCCACAAGGTGCTTGATGTCAGGCTTGGGATATTGCGGATACATGATCCCTGACACACTGAACTCCATCTCGCGGCGGCTTAGGCACACGGTTGTATTCATCGGAAACAGATCATCTTTGCCCGCGTGATCTATATGCAAATGCGTGTGCAAAATATAACGGATATCGCCCAACTTCAGGCCGTGTCGGGCAAGCTGGTTTTCGATCATATTGTCATGAAACTGCAAGCCGCGCATGCCCAAGGATTCCATGATCGCATTATCGCGATAACCTGTGTCCACCAGCACCGGATATTCGCCCCCGGTAATCAAGAAGCCATAAACAGGCACACGGCGCACACGACCGCACTCATGTCCAAGAACCAAAAAACTGGTTTCCAGCTCGATGTCACCATAATCGAGCACGTGAATTTCTAAGGCCATAACCTGTCTTTCTCCCTGTAGTTTACACCCGGTAGACACGGGCTGCTGTGTCATTGAAAATGGCGCGTCGCTGCGCGCTTGGCAGATGAAGCGTGGCGTCTTGAAACGCGTGAAACAAAGCCAGATATGACGTCCAAAGCTTCTCGATCGGATAGTTCGACCCATAAAGACAGCGATCCGCACCAAAAATCGCGACGGTGTCAGCTATCATCGTTTTGATGAAAGCGCGGTCATTGCGATGGATAAACGTACCAAAGGCAGACAGCTTCGTGACGACGTTTGGGCAATCCGCCAACCGCGTCATGCCCTCTCTCCAAACGTGGTGTCCTGTCTCGGATGTGTCTTCCTTCATACCCGCATGTTGGAGGATAAACGTGACCTCGGGACACGCCTTGGCCAAGGCTGCGGCCCCGTCCATTTGGCCTGCAAACACTTGCAAATCAAACGACCACCCATAGTCCGCAAGCCTTGCAATATTGGTCTGAATTGACGGGTTTGAACACATGCTCGGATCAACTGCGAAACGATAAAGCGGGTTCTCATGCCAATGAAATTGCTGCCGAATGCCGCGCATTGCGGGATATTTTTTTAAGCGCTCGAGCTGATTGACAACATCCTCAGAGGTGAAATCCACATACCCCACGATACCGCTTATTGTGCCATGCTCGTCCGCTTCATCCTGAACCCAAGCAACTTCGTCTTCAAATTGCTCAGGTGCCCAGTTTGCCTGCACATACACAGATTTTCGGATACCTGTTCCAGCGATATCCGACAGGAATTCACGTGTGGTGTAATCTCGCATGATCGGCGCATATGGGCCAAAGATGCGCGGTTGTTCCGGCCCCATCAGCCAAGGTAAATCTTGTTGCCGCCAGATGTGGTGATGTGCGTCAATCATATGCGCCTCGCCATGTTTAGGATGTGATCCGTCACCATCGCCGCGGAGTTGCCGTCGCCCAAATGGTCAAGCACGGGAAGTATTGCCGACAGCCCTTCTGTGATTGGGACATATTCGGGATCAGCCGCCAACGGGGTCAACCAATCTAGACGCCACGCGCTTCGCGAAATTCGGCGCACGGCATCGATCATGATGCTCGGATCCCCCCGCTCCAACCCGTCCGAAACCACGACAACCGCAGCCCCACGGGCAAAACCCGCGTAACGGGGCACTGACAAGAACGCAGCCAACGCATCGCCGATGCGTGTTCCCCCATCAAAATCCGCAATCGCTTGCGCCGCACGCGCCAAGGCCTGCGTGTGATCCGCTGGCTTAAGCGCTTGGGTAATCCGTGTCAGCCGCGTCCCCAAGGTGAATATTTCCGCGTGATCGGCACTTTGCATGACCCCGTGCGCAAGCTGCATCATCTCTTCAGATCGCTCTTTCATAGACCCCGAGACATCGAGCAATATCAGAACCTTGCGTTGTCGCATCTTGCGTTTGGTCTGCAACAAAGCGGTCACGTCCCCCTCACGTTTGGCCGCCTCTCGCAAGGTGCGGCGCATGTCGATGCGATCGCCGCGTTTTGCGCCACGGCGTCGATATGACATGCGACGTGGCAATGCGCGCGGCGCGTCCTTCAACAGGCGTCGCACCGCTTCCGCATTGCGCATAGATAGGCGTCTTTGGCTCAGGCGTTCCGCACCGGTCGGCTCTGCGCCGATCTCGCTCTCGTCCTCTGGAGCTTCAATTTGTTGGTCTTGCGAGGTCGGTTCATACGCTTCTAGGTCGTCCTCTTCGTCACCATCCGCGGGCGCTTGGATGACTTGGTCGAGAAAAATCGCATGGAAGATAGCCTCGTATTCCGTCACGCGTTCTGGCGGAATAGCAAATAGTGCACGTCCTGCGCGGTAAATATCCGTCATGCCCTGCGGGCCGAGCACGCCAACACCTGCAACAAAATCAATCGTTTGATCCGGTGACACCGCAAACCCCGCACCGCGCAAGGCCTGAGCAAATGCAGCAAACGGATCGAGCGCACGAGGCAGCATCATGCGGCTTCCCCCGGTAAGATTACGCTCAAACGATCTTGCACATAGCTCAGGTCATCATGATCCTTCAACGCCACGCCAATCGAGCGTTTAAATGCTTCCGGCCAACGCGCGCCTTGCCCATTCAACAACGTGGCGGCTTCCGCCCATTCGACGGTTTCCGCGACACCGGGCGGCTTGGCCAAAGGCTCAGCGCGCAAATGTCCGACACTGGCAACAACCGCTTGTGCCGTCGCATGCGCGACAGTGCTGGCCCGCATCATTACGATTTTCGCTTCAAGTGCCGCATCTGGATAGTCGATCCAATGATACACACAGCGACGCCGCAACGCTTCGTGAAGATCGCGTGTTCGGTTTGAGGTCAACACAACCACAGGCGCTTGTGTCGCGCGCATTGTTCCGGTTTCGGGAATTGAGATTGTGAAATCCGATAAGAACTCCAACAAGAAGGCTTCGAACTCGTGATCTGCGCGGTCGATTTCGTCGATCAACAACAAGGACCCTGCCGGATTTCGAAGCGCTGCCAATAAAGGGCGTTCCAGCAAGAAGTCCTCGCCGTAAAGGTTCAGGTATTCATCATTGGCCTGCCGGATCGCCAGCATCTGACGTGGATAATTCCATTCATATAGCGCCGCCGCAGCATCAATCCCTTCAAAGCACTGAAGCCGGATGACATTGCGCCCAAGCACCCCCCCCAACGCCTTGGCAGCCTCGGTTTTGCCAACACCCGGAGCGCCCTCCACGAGCAAAGGCTTGCCCAAAGCAAGCGACAAATACGCCGAGGTCGCAAGCGCATCATCCGCCAAATATTGCGCATCCAACAGCGCCTTTTGCAGCGTGTCGGGGGAATCTATCCCTGCGATATTTGGCGTAACCGGCATTTAACGCGCGCCTTGCCGCCGGGCGCCGCCATTTGCGAGAATACCCCTGAGCACCTTTTCTGGCGTAATCGGCAAAAAGTCACACCGCACCCCCACCGCATTATAAATCGCGTTAGCAATACCGGGCAGCACCGGATTGGCGCACATCTCGCCCGGCCCTTTGCCACCAAATGGAGCGTCTTCTGCGGGCCGTTCTAACACCGCGATATGGTGCGGCGTGATTTGACCGGGACCGGGTTGCAGGTAGGTATTGAAATCCTCAGGGCAATGATCGCGCGCGGGGTAATAAGGTTCGGTGGTTTCATAAAGTGCATGGCTCACCCCCATCCACGCACCGCCGATCAGTTGCTGCTCGACAAGTTTAGGGTTCAGGGCACGCCCGACTTCATAGGCCGAATTGATCTCTGTGACGTCAACTTCGCCGGTTTCATCGTCCACAGTTACGTCGATCACCAAAGCCGCGTGGGCAAAGCATGTGACGGGTGTCATCTCGCCGGTTTCGGGGTTGGCTTCTGAGGGCGGGATCAGGAAAATGCCCCGCCCCGATAGCGTACGACCCTGCTTAAACTGCGCCGCGATTGCTGTTTGCGCAACCGTTATCGCGCGGGACGGAGCCCCCTTGACGTGGATATTGCCTGTCCCATCTGTGTCGAGATCGCTCGCGTTGACCTCTAGTTCTTCAGCAGCGGCTTCCATCATTTGCTTGCGCGCTTCAGCCGCCGCGCGGATCACCGCGTTGCCCACCCTATGCGTGCCACGTGATGCAAAAGAGCCCATGCAATGGGGGCCTGTGTCACTATCAGCGGTGTCGACATAGACATCTTCAACCGGCACGCCAAGCGTTTCTGACGCAATCTGACGGGTCACCGATTTCATACCTTGGCCAAGGTCAATGGAACTCAGCGCGACCATGAATTTGCCATCCGGGGTCGAATGCACCAGTGCTTGGCTCGGGTCGCCGCCAAGGTTCATGCCAATAGGATAGTTGATGCACGCGAAACCACGCCCTTTATGAATGGTCATCTCAACGTCTCCTGAAACCAGATGTGAAGGGCGAAGACCCGGGCCGTTTGACCCCGCGCGAGAAGGGTTCTGCGGGTTTATAGGGGGGCGCTGGCCTAGGCGCGGATACCGGGCTTGGCGACGCGACAGGCGGTGTCACAACTGGCGCAGGATGTATCGGCTTTGGTGCATCCCAAGGAGGTCTCACATCATGCGAAACCTGTGGGGCCAAAGCGGGTTGCGACACTTCTGGCTCTGTTGCATCCACCCCGTGCCCGACGCGATCTGCATCAATTTGCATGTCTGGGTTTTGCACAGGCACCGCTTTTGTCGCTGTCCCCTGCACCCCTGCCGGTACACGTCCTGTGGCATGGATAGACGGCGCGGCACTGGCCACCCGCCCCATGCGACGCTCCCCGATTTTGCCTTCTTCATCGGTAACACTTTCAGGGATCAATCCGCGCTCTGCGACACCTCCACCTTGCAGCGATGATTGCGCGGCGGCTTCAGATGAGATCGGCCAGGCAGCTTTGCCCGCAGCGACCTGGCAACATTCGATCAAGGCTGTGTTCTTTGCCAAACGCCGATGCGCTTTCATATCTCCGTCGCGGTAGGCGTTCTTGATGCGTAGCTCAACGGGGTTCATACCGACGACTTCCGCAACACGGTCCATCTGACATTCGATGGCGAAATCAACGGCCGTGATCCCAAAACCGCGCATTGCTGTGGCGGGTGTGCGATTGGTGATGCAGCAATACACATTTGAGGCCACATTTTGGATTGAATACGGTCCGGGTAGATGACCTGTGCCTTTGATGATCGCATAGGGCGACAAACGCATATAAGCCCCGGAATCAAAGAAGCCGGTGAATTCGCGCGCAATGATCGTCCCATCGTTCATCACGCCGTCTTTGAGCCGCCACCGCTCCCCGCCGCGTGGGGCGCCGACCTGCATTTCTTCATAGCGATCCCACGCGAATTTGACCGGACGTCCCGTGAGCAACGCGCCCAAAACTGCCGTTGGTTCAACGATGGAGTCGACCTTGCCACCGAACCCCCCGCCGGCAGTTCCGCCGACAAAGTGCAACCTTGAAGATGCGATATCGAGCAGCTTGGCCGTGGTCCCAAGTGAGAAAAACAGCGCTTGTGTATTGGTGTAACAGACAAACCGATCATTGGTTTCGGGTGCCGCAATCGCGCCGCAGGTCTCAATCGGGGCCTGCTCGATGGGCGACATCTGGTATTCAGCTTCGATCACATGATCTGCACGCGCGAAGGCTGCGTTCACATCGCCAAATCGCAGCTTTTGGTGATCGTATTTGTCGTGATAATCAAACGTGTTGTTAGGATAGACCTCGTTCACCACTGGTGCGTTCGGGGCTATCGCCTCTTCGACATCCAAGACATGCGGCAACACCGCATAATCTACACGCACTTGCGCCACTGCATCGCGCGCCTGTCGTTCAGTGTCGGCAATCACCCAAGCAACCGCTTCGCCCAAATAACGCACTTTGGAATGCGCACAAAGCGGTTCGTCGTCGCGTCCGAAATTGATCAATGACAGCAGTGTGTTCAAGTTGTTTGGCACATCTTTGGCCGTCGCCACGCGCCGCACCCCCGGCATACGTTCCGCCGCAGACGTATCAATTGAGCGTATTTCGGCGTGGTGATGCGGCGCACGCACAGCGCGCATATGCAGCAATCCATCAAACAAATGATCGTCATAATAGGGCGTGCGCCCGGTGACATGGCCCAATATATCCTGCCGGATCGTTGGTTTGCCTATCTCTTTGAGCGTGTCATCACGTTCATCCGCGAACAGGTCTTTGCGAAACTCTATACTTGTCATCGAACAGGTCTCCGCTGGATTTGGGCAGCGGCGGTTAGGATCGCGTCCACGATTGGCTCGTACCCGGTGCAGCGGCACAAATTCCCGGAAATCGCTTCGATGACATCGTCACGGCTTGGGTTCGGCGTGCGATCTAAAAGTGACTTTGCCGCCATCAACATTCCCGATGTGCAAAACCCACATTGCGCGGCGAACCCTTCCATAAATGCGGTTTGCAATGGGTGCAGATCTGGCCCTTCAGCCAGCCCGCCTGTGGTCTGGACATGGCGTCCTTGCACAGTGTCAGCCAAGGTCAAGCATGACAAATGCGGAACACCGTCAATCAACACTGTACACGCGCCGCAGGTGCCCTGGCTGCACCCTTGTTTGGGTGTCAAATCACCAGAGCCACGCCGCAACACATCAATCAATGGTGCGCCTTGATCCACGAACAGCGCGGCCTCTGCATCATTCAAAGTAAAGGTGACAGGGGTCTTGGCCATTAGAACACCTTTCCGGTTTCGAATAGACGTCTCAGATGCACCGGGGCGACTTGCATCCGGTACCAAGCGCTCGCGAGCGCATCATCGACGGGGGATAAGCCCTCAGTACACACAGCGCAGGCCGCTTCCAGTGTGCCGGGGTTTGCGCCACTTGCCAGTGCGCGTTCGGCTGCTTTGGTCCGCACCGGACAAGGGGCCATGTTGCCAAACACCACACGTGCATCGCCGTGTCTTAGCAACGCGGCCACCGACATCACCGACACGCCCTTGGGTTTCACGCGCGACACTTTTCGAAAGAAGAACGTGCCCGGTTGCGGACGTGGAATGCTTACCGCGTTGACCAACCCACGCATATGCGTGCGGTCCATCAGGAAACTTTCAATTGGCTGGGCTTGGCCGTTCGACATTTCAACCTTGGCATCCAATGCAAGAAGGGCTGCGGCCATATCCCCATAGGGGTTTTGTGCGAACAAATTCCCGCCCACGGTCGCCATGTTGCGAATAGCGGGCCCTCCGATGAGGCGGGCAATCGGGTGCAAAAAGGCGACATCTGCATGTCCCAAAATGTCCGCCATGGTTGTCGCTGCGCCGATGCGCACCCCGTTCGCATCACTGCCAATACCCCGTTCAGGCTGCGTCGCGCGAAGGATGCGGTGAAAGCTTTGATCCCCGTAATTCACCGCGCGCATCACAATGGTGCCCCCAGCAAGGTAGCGGCCCCCTTGCCCCATGGCGGCATCTGCTTCGGCGATGGTTTGATATGTCTCAACTGACAGCATCTTAGCCCCCCAATCCCAATGTGTTGCGAATGGCAGAAAAGCCCGTGTCGTATATTCCAGCTCCGACCAGATCGATCATTGCCTCCCGCTCCCCCGATTGGGTGTCGAAGTGACCTTCCCATTGCCAATAGGTGTGATCCACATCCGTCACAGGGATGAGCCGCACGTGGCTTACGTAGTTGAACAGCGGCAAAGGCGTGTCGAGCAAGCAATAGGAATAGGCCAAGTCTGCATCAGACAGGGCCAACAGCTGTTCGCGCAACTCTGCGCCGTCCTCTAGGCGAAACTTGCGTACACACCCGACTTTATCGCTGGGCAGATGCCGTTCAATCTGGCTGCTGGCAATCGCAGGGTGCCATTGGTCGTGCCCGTTGAAATCCCGCAAGACGTCCCACACGGCTTCGACCGGTGCAGGCAAGATCGTGGAACGCACTACTTTAACCACCGCCCTAGCCCCCGAAATGCCGTTTGAGTGCGTCAAACCCGCCTTGAAAGACGTTGGTTGCAATGCCGTCTTGCAGGTCGGTTTGGTTGTCGGGATCACAGTCAAATTCTGCGGACCATTCAGCAAAACAACGCGCTCCATCGGTCACAGGCGTCAATCGCAACGTCGCCATGTAATCCCAAAGCGGCATCGGTCCTTCCAGCATTGCGTAACTGTAAAACAGGTCATAATCCGAAAGCCCAACAAGCTGTTCGCGGATCATGTCGCCGTTTTGCAAATGAAAGTTTCGGATGCAGCCGATCTTGTCGCTTGGCAGCGCGTCTTCGATCCGGCTGTCGCGAATGCGAGGGTGCCATTTGGGCATACCGTTGAAGTCACGCACCCGTTCCCACACAGCGGAGCTTTCGGCATTGATCACGGTGGATACAAACACGCGGGCCATTATTTGCTACCTTTGCTGGCGTTTTTGGCAGCTTCCGCTCGGTTAACCTCAGATGCAGCCCGCGTCATATCCGAGGCATTTCGAAAGATGTCTGACTTAGCGATATTGCTGCCATCCAGCCCGATATCAGACAGCAAACTGTCGACCATCGGCGCTTGCACGCGGTAGCGCAAAGCTGAATTCATCACTTCATCTGTGGGGCTTGATCCTCCGTTGGGACCACCTGAACCACTGCTGCCATTGCCCCCATTGGCCCAATCCAAGCCTTGGGTTCCGGAACCACCAAGCTGCATGATTTTGATCTCATCGATCTTCTCAAGCGGCTTAGCAGAGGCCGCGACAATGCCTTCCACATGCTCCAACAACTTGCGTTTAAACAGACTATGGCGCGCCTCATCTGTAAGAACGTTTTCCGCTTCATTGATGAGCTTAGCGGCTTCCGCTTCAACAGATGCACGGACTTTGTCAGCCCCTGCCGTGATGCGTTTGCGCTCGGCATCGAGTTCGGCTGCGGTCACGCCAATTGTCTTGGCCCGGTTTGCAACCTCCGCTTCTTCGGCAGTTTTCGCTTTCTCAGCCGCCTCAACAGCATGGGCGCGTGCATTTTCAGCCGCGACGGCAGCAGCACTTTGATCCAAAGACTTTTGATAGAGCGCGATGGCTTTTTCCATGCCCGCTTCTTCGACGGCGCGCTCGCGTTCGATCTCTAGTTTGCGACGTTCTGTTTGATGTCCAATGCGCGCGTCATCCAACCCGCGTTCTGATGCAATTTGTGCCCGCTCGACTTCTTCCTGACTGACGATTTCGGATTCACGCAACACTTGCAGACGTGAGATTTCCAACTGCTCCAGGGCTTTCTTGCGGTCCAGTTTGATCGCATCCAAATCTTGATCGGCAAGAATTTTCTCAGCGTCCACAGCCTTGGCCATTGCGACTTTGGCGGCATCAATCGCTTCATCCGCTGCAATCTGAGCTGTATCTAGAACCTTGTTGCGCGCGATTTCTAAGCTTCGGATATGCTCATCACGGGCGATCTTTTCGGCGCTGGTTTCGGCTTCTTTCTCAATGCGTTGTTGATCAACCAAACGACGGCTTGAAATTTCCGCCCCCTCGATTGCTTCTTGCTTCTCAATCTCTCGACTTCGGATTTCCGCGTCGCGTGCGATCTCAGCCGCGCGGGTTTTGGAATCTTCTTTTATCTTGGCCGCTTTGACGATCTCTTGCGCGCTCACATTGGCCACATCCACGGCCTTATTGCGCGCTATTTCGCGTTCTCGCATGTCCTGTTCATAGGCGATCCGATCAGCCGCGAGTTTCTTTTCTTTCGCGATCTGTTTGGCTTCGACGGCTTGAGATTTTGCGGTTTCGGCAATAGCGACCGCTTCTTCGCGCGCCAGATCACGTTCCTTGGTGCGTTCTTCGTTCTCGATCCGCTCCACGGCGGTACGCGCTTCGGTCGCAATACGTGCTGTATCCACTGCTTCACGGCTTGCAATTTCGGCTTGATCGACAGCTTCATTGCGTGCGATTTCAAAGCCGCGCACGCGTTCTTCTTGCGCAATGCGTTCCTTGGCGGTTTCCTCATCAGCGGCGATTTCCAATGAACGTGTGCCTTTTGCCGAATTAATCTGCTCGGCGGCAATGGCCGTTTCACGCGCTATGCGTGCCGCTTCGATGGCTTGATCAGAAGCAATTTGGGCCGCATCCAATGCTTCACGCCGCAGGATTTCCAATTCCTTTGTGTCTCGATCAGAACTGATCCGCTCTGCATTTACGGATTTTTCCTGCGCTATTCGTAGTTTGTCGGCGCTTTCACGTGCCGCAATTTCAGCTTCTTCCACTGCAAGATTACGCGCAATTTCACGTTCGCGCGTGTCTCGTTCGAGATCGATCCGCGCCTGTGAGAGCGCGTTTTCCTGTGCAATACGCGCTTTTTCGATGACTTCTTTGACCGATATTTCAGCGGCATCGATGCTGCGCTTACGCTCAATTTCTTGTGCTTGGCCGTCCCGATCCTTTTCGATCCGGGCTTCGGTCAGCGCGCATTCCTGTGCGATCCGGGCTTTTTCGACAGCTTCTTTGGCCGCGATGTCTGCGGATTCCGTTTCTTTGTTGGTTTTGATCCGCGTTTCCGTCAGGATTTTTTCTTGGGTAATTCGCGCTTTTTCAATAATTTCGCGGGTTGCGATTTCGGCTTCGTCTATGGTTCTGGTGCGCTCAATTTCTTGCTTTCGAATGGTTTGTTCCGAAGCGATCCGCGCCTGTGCAATATGTTCGTCATTGGCAATGCGAGAAGTCTCGATGGCTTCACGACTAAGCAACGTTGCTTGTTCAGCTTCTTTTTCACGCTCTGAACGCTCGCGGGCCAATTCTGCGCGCTGATGGGCCCGTCGGAATTCAATATCGCGTTCTTGCTCAAGCCGGGCGGCCTCGCTTTCGCGTTCGATTTCCAAACTTTCCTTTTCGGCAGCCAAATTGCGGACACGGATTTTCAGCATCGTTTCTTGCTCAATGTCATTGCGAATTTTGCGTCGCCCTTCTATCGCTTCGATGACACTTGTCAGACCTTCGGCATCAAACCGATTGGATGGATTGAAATAGGCGATATCGGCTTGATCAAGGTCAAGAATAGCCACGCTCTCCAACTCTAATCCGTTTTTATCCAGACCCTCTTGCGCGCTCTCGATGACCCGGGCCACATACTGCCCTCGCATCTCGTGTAGGTCTTCCATCGTCATCTCGGCGGCAACGTTGCGCAACGCAGAGACGAACTTACCATTCAGCAACTGGTGGATGCGTTCGGGTTCCAAGGTGCGGCGTCCCAATGTCGATGCCGCCAATGAAACCACGTCCTCACCTTGCCCCACTCGCACATAGAACGACGCCTCAATATCAATGCGCATCCGGTCTTTGGTAATCAACGCTTCGGACTTTTCGCGCACCACATGCAGGTCCATCGAATTCATGTTGACCGGTGTGATGTCGTGAATGATCGGCCACACAAATGCGCCCCCATCGATCACGACTTTTTCGCCCAAGAACCCGGTTCGCACGAAGGCGATTTCTTTGGTGGATCGGCGGTACAACCAGTTCATCACCCAATACAGGATGAAAATCACAATCACCGCAGCGATGAGCCACAAGATCAACTGTCCAATCAATTCACCGGTCATATCGTTCTCCCTTGTGTGCGGCTCAACGCCCTATCTGCTTGAATTTCTTCGTTTGTTCGGTCAAAGCGACTTCGGTCGGCAAACGCTCCATTGAGGACGCGCCGTAAAATCCGTGACAGTATTTTGTGTTCTCTAGGACGAATTGAGCATCTTCGGGCATCGCGACAGGGCCGCCATGTACCAGCACAATCGCATCCGGGTTCACGTCCAATGCGGCCTTGGCCCAAGCGTCCGTCAACGCTGGGGCTTGCTCCAATGTACACCCGGTTTCAGCTCCAATAGACCCGCCCGTGGTCAAGCCCAAATGCACAACGATGATATCCGCGCCAGCCTTGGCCATCGCCGTGGCATCCGCCTCAGAGAATACATATGGCGTGGTCAACAGACCTTTTTGGTGGGCCAGCGCGATCATGTCGACTTCAAGCTGATACGACATGCCGGTCTCTTCGAGGTTGGCGCGAAAATTACCGTCGATCAGCCCAACGGTCGGAAAGTTTTGCACCCCAGAAAACCCTGTGTCTTTCACCTGATCCAAGAACTTATCCATCAAGCGAAACGGATCAGATGCGCAGACCCCGGCAAGCACCGGCGTGTGCGACACGACAGGCAGGACTTCGCCCGCCATATCCATGACCACCGCATTCGCATCACCGTAAGGCATCAACCCCGCCAAGGAGCCACGGCCCGCCATCCGATAACGTCCTGAATTATAGATGACGATCAGATCGATACCGCCTGCTTCTTCGCATTTGGCCGACAATCCGGTCCCGGCCCCGCCACCGATGATTGGAACACCAGCATCGCGCATCGCACGGAATTTTTTCATTAATGTGTCACGATCAAACATGGTTCAGGCTCTCTTTTGATTGTTCGGGCGGGCGTGCAGCCCGCGAAAGGTTTTCACCACAAGGGCTGCAAATTCTGGGTCGTTAATATTGTGTGGCACACGCAGCAATTGCCGGTTTGCAGACGGGCGAACGGTTTGTTCCAATGCGTCAAACAGAGCTTTGTTCGCATCGGGGTCCCAAAAAGGCTGCCCCGGCGCATCCAACGCAGAAACACCTCCCTCAGGCAGAAAGAACCGAACAACACCATTCATTTGGTTCAGTTTTTCGCCAATGAACTGACCCATTTGGGCGTTTTCCTCGGGCGTGGTCCGCATCAACGTGATCTGGGGATTGTGTTCGTAAAGCAGGCGATCTTTGTATTGATCAGGTACAGTGTTTGGCGCATTAAAGTTGACCATATCGAGCGCGCCACACGCCCCTATATAGGGGCGGCCATCATCTATCATCGCATCAAAACGTGTTGGATCAGCCGCAAAGACACCCCCTGCAACCATGTCGCAAATTTCGGTGGTGGTCAGGTCAACAACACCATGCAACATGCCGGAAGATAGTAATTTTTCCATCGCACGCCCGCCCGTACCTGTGGCATGGAATACCAAACAGTCATAGTCATCATTCAACTCGGCGATGACCTGTTGGACCAAAGGTGTCGTCACGCCAAACATGCTTAGACCAATGGCAGGTTTGTCATTGGATACCGGCACAATTTGGCGCGCCTTCACCATGTGAGCGATCCCGTGGGCCGCATTAGACAGCACGTCTCGCGTAATAGAATTAAGCCCCTGCACGTCAGCCACGGAATGCATCATCGTGATGTCAGACGGCCCCACATATTGCGCTGTGTTTCCACTTGCGACTGTCGAAACGATCAGTTTTGGTACGCCCACTGGTGGCACACGAAACGCAGGTGCGACCAAGGCCGTTCCACCAGAGCCGCCTGCGCCAATCAATCCAGCAATATCGCCGCGCAGGTGTGTCCATCTCTCAAATGCAAGCGTCATCCCTGCAACGGCGGTGCCGCGATCCCCTGTGAACACGCCTGCTGCACCACGCGGGTGAAACCCTGCAATTGCATGAGGGGGCACATCTGCGCCCGAAGGTTGCCCGGACGTCGACAAATCAACCAACGCACAACGGACACCGTGCGATTTGATGATATCGCGCATGAACCGCAACTCATCCCCTTTGGTATCCAACGTCCCGCAAACATAAAGAATGCCATTGCGCGCGACCTCTTTGCCTGCCCCACCCGGAACTGCGGCGGCCTTCTGGGGAGATGCAGATACAGCCGTCACAGTGCGCGCGGCTTGGGCGATCACATGGACCGGGATTGGCGCGCTCCACCGGGTTGGGACATTGGGGTTTGAGACATAAATTTTGGTGCTGGACCTGTTGGCTTGTGCAGGCTCGCTTGTGCTGTGATCAGCATTTGGAACATCAGGCGTTTCGTCATGGGCATGACGCCCGACCCCCAACAATGCTTGTTGCAAATCCCGGTCAGCGGCCAAAAGTCCCGCGTCCATCACGCGGTTCACCTTGCCATTCACCATGATGGCGACCTGCTCGGCCACAGATGTCGCGACACCAATGTTTTGCTCGATTACAAGGACATCGATGTCGCCTTCCTGACCCAAGCGCACCAGCATTTCGGCCACTTGGTTGACGATCACAGGTGCCAACCCTTCGGTGGGCTCATCCATGACCAGCAGTTTAGGGTTCAACAACAGCGCCCGCCCAATCGCCAGCATTTGTTGTTCACCACCAGAGAGTTGCGCGCCACCGTTGGATTTACGTTCAGCCAAGCGCGGGAACACCGAATAGATACGGTCTGGTGTCCATGGTCCGTTTTTTGTCGCCACCAACAAAAGATGCTCGTCAACAGTCAGAGATTTCCACAACCGCCGTCCTTGGGGCACATATCCGATACCCAGCCGTGCGATTTCGGCGGGGTTTAGCCCGACCAGTGATTGTCCCGCAAAACTGATCGTGCCGGAACGGACAGGGACAAGACCCATAATCGCCTTACAAAGCGTGGTCTTGCCCATGCCGTTGCGTCCCACCACGGACACCACACCATGATCCAGCGTCAGGTCTACGCCTTGCAACGCATGCGACTGGCCATAAAACACATTCAGGTCGCGGATTTCGAGACTATTACTCATCCGAACCACCCCCCAGATACAACGCTTGCACCTCTGGATCGTCTTCGATTTCGGCGGGCTTTCCTTCTTTAAAAATGCGCCCGTTATGCATCATCGTAACCATGTCCGAGACACGCAAAGCCACGTCCATATCATGTTCGATGATGATATACCCAACATGCCCCGGAAGCCCTGTCAGGATGTTGACCAGCTCCGTACGTTCGGTTGGGGAAAGACCTGCTGCTGGTTCGTCAAACAAAATGAAACGCGGGGCACCCGACAGCGCCATGGCGATCTCAAGTTGGCGCTGTTGGCCATAAGACAAATCGCTAACCAATGTCTGGCCAACCTCATTGAGGTTGACCGTGTCCACCAGTTCTTCTGCAGTTTGCATCAAGGCATCGGATTTACGCGGACGTGCAAACGAAAACCGTCCGCGCGACACGCCACGACATGCCAAGTACACATTATCAAGCACACTCAAGCCGTTGAACAAAAGCGAAATTTGGTAGGTTCGCCGCAATCCTCGACGGATGCGTTCCTGCGCTGGAAAGGCTGTGATATCTTCGCCAAAGAAACGGATCGCACCGGTTGTGGGCGGGAAATCACCCGTCACGCAGTTAAACAACGTCGTCTTGCCTGCACCATTGGACCCTAAGACTGCGCGGCGCTCTCCAGGGCGGACTTTCATATTTATGCCGCTCAATGCCTCCAACGCGCCAAACTTTTTCGACATGTCGCGCAGTTCCAACGCATAGCCAGAATCCGCCTGCCCAGAGCTGGATTTCGTTAACAGGGATGCGTCGCTCATAACGGGCTGTCCCCTTTGTTTTGTCCGGTCAAAGGATCGCGGTTGCGGCTTTCCTTGAAGCGGTCCCAAAGTCCCAAAATACCGTCCGGGGAAAAGAACACGATCACCAGAAACCCAAGCCCGATAACCAGCTGGAAGCGTTCCCCCGCCAACCCAAGATTGACAAGAATATCAACGGAAAACGTCTTGAGGATGACGTAAATAAACGCGCCAATAAAAGCCCCGATAGGATGCCTGAGCCCCCCAATGACCGCGATAATTAAGATGTCGATTGCAGGCCCTATGCCCACAGTACCGGGGGAAATCTGGCTCGATTGCCATGTCAGCAAGATGCCCCCAACCCCTGCCAACAATCCAGCAAAGCCATAGGCTGCAACGCGGTGCGCAGTCACATTGTACCCAAGAGCCGCCATGCGTCGCGGGTTGTCGCGCACACCTTGCAGCGCCAAACCAAATGGTGCCCGGCTAATGTATAAAACCAAGGAATAGGCCAGAACTGCGAAGAACAGCGTCAGATAGTAAAACGCGTAAGGCCCCCGCCAATCAACGCCAAACAACTGCGGCGGCAAAACCGAATTGAAGCCCTGAAACCCGTTGAACAGATCATAGTTTTGACGGGTGAAATAGAAGAACGCCGCTGCGATCGCGAGCGTGATCATAATCGTATAAATGCCCTCAGTCCGCACCGCGAGCCAACCGACCGCTGTCGAAAACACCCCCGTCAGGAGCAAGGCCAACGGGATCACAATCCACCACGGCCAGCCTTGTGAAATTCCGGTGATCGCACTGTCGCCGAAAATCGCGACCATGTAGCCCGCAAAACCCGCGAAGGCCATCTGCGCCATGCTCACCATGCCGCCATACCCGCCCAAGAACATCAGACTTAAAGCAATGATGCCAAGGATGAACGTCCAACCCATCAGTTGATACATCACAAACGGACTTACAAATGCGGGGATCACCAAAAGGATCACCCCCATCACCCAATATGCAGGTGGCACTTTTTCAAGGCGACCCGAAGAGCGAACTTGGTTAGCGCTTGTTATGGGAGTGACGTCAACCATGCCCTTAGCCATCCGATCCCATAAGGCCTTGCGGGCGGAACGCAAGGACAACGACCATAATCAGAAAGGTCAGGACCACCGCATAGGTGGGGAAGTAAACCGACCCAAATTGTTCAGCCAAACCAATCAAAAGGGCGCCCAAAGCAGCGCCCGGGATCGACCCCATCCCCCCCACGATCACCACCACAAGCGACGCCAACAGGAAGCGTATATCCTCGCCCGGGGCGACAGATTGAAACGTTCCACCAACCACACCAGCGATCCCCGCCAGACCTGCGCCAAATGCAAACACGCCAATAAAAACAATCTGGATACGCGCGCCCGTGGCTTGCAGCATATCACGGTCATCGACACCCGCCCGGATCATCATCCCAATGCGTGTGCGGTTCAGGGCAAGCCACATGCCAATGCCCAACACGACCGCCGCCAAAAAGATTACGATGCGCACGGTTGGGTATCTCATGTAGACCAGATCGCCAGACCGTTTCACGCTGGTGACAAAGAACGTTTCAACCGGACCAGACAACCAAAGTGGAGGCGAAATGTTGAAGAAATCGCCGCCGAACCCCCAAAGCATCAAGTCGGCGAACACAATGGATATCCCGATCGTCACAAGGGTTTGGCGAAGGTCTTCGCCTTCCATTCTGCGAAACACAAATATCTGCAAAAGAACGCCGCAAAATCCGACCACAAGGAACGCGACGGGAAATGCCAACAGCCAGTATCCGGTGATATCAGCGGTGTGAAATCCGACATATCCGCCCAGCAAATACAGCGTTCCATGTGCAAGGTTCACATTGCGCATCAATCCGAAAATCAGGGTAAAGCCGCTGGCCACCAGAAAGTATAGGCCGCCAAGCGTAATGCCGTTGAACAGCGCGAAAAGGAATATCTTTTTCTTGCCAATGACCTCGACCAACCCTTTGGGCCAGACCGCAAAAATCATCCACAAAAGGATCACGACAGCCAAAGCAATGATGGCTGTCCAGACAGGATGCGCGTTGGCATACCGTCTCATGATTGCGTCCTATCTTGGGACCATTGATCCAAGCTGTCCTCCCTGCCCCGTAACCCGAGGTCATCTGAGGACCAGCTTAGGACAGCGGCGACGACAGCCGCGTACCCGATAGTCTGCTACGGTGTCACATCATCGGAAAAGCACCATCGGTGACATGAGCCACCCGTCGATATTCGCTTGGCGCAATGCCAACATTGGACGAAAAGAACCGCGTGAAACTAGCTTGCGAGGAAAACCCCAGGTCAAAGGCGATGTCTGTGACCGTTTTTTCCGTGTTCAGCAGTTCCTCGATGGCCCGCTCAGAGCGCAACGTATTGAGATACACATTTGGAGTGACCCCCAAATATTGCTTAAACAGCTTAAAGAAATGCGGCCGCGACAATCCCACGCCTTTGGCCAGTTGCGCCATGTCGATGTCATCGCCCATGCGTTCTTGGATCAGACGCAAAGACCTGCGCACTCGGAAGTCGCTAAACCGATTGTAGGCCTGTGTTTTATAAGCGCCATGATCCTTGTGCCACGATTCATCAAAGCTGGCTTTGGTCAATCCAAAGAGCAATTGGTCAAACTGCTGTTGGTTCTCATCATCTAAGAGCAAAGTTGTCAGACGTTGCCGGAAGTCGATCATTTCTTCGCTCAAACGTAACTCAGAACAACCAAACTTCAGCGCAAACTCCGCCGACGGGCTGTTTTCCAGAAACCACATCGGCTTGATATACAACACAAGGCAAATACAGGTCGCTTTGTCCTCCAAGTCGAAAGCATGCGGTTCCCAAGGGCTCACCGCCACAGCGTATTCTGGATTTACTTGGTAAGTCTCATCGCGCATCGGAACCGTCGCGTGATCGCCATCAACATAAAAAATCAAGTGCCCTTCGCGATGTGCATGGGTAATGATCCCCTTGTTCAGACGATACAGTGCGGCACGGCCAAATTCACCATGGCTTACAGCTATTGCTTGGCTCATGTTTTGGACCCTCCCTGATCCGGCATGCGGCAGTTGCACGCCATCTCTGGCGCTTATCGACGCCGTGAGACTGGGCTATCCGGGCATATCAAATAGGTGTCTGGCAAGCCTTGGGGGTCAAGAAACAGACTATAGGTTATCTCGTCAGACCCAACAAATGTTGAGAAAATCGGTTATCTGAGCCATCACAAACCTAAATAAGCCGTCTTCACACTTGTATAAAACTCTGCGGCGTAGCGACCTTGCTCACGGGGTCCATAGCTAGAGGATTTTGTCCCGCCGAATGGTACATGATAATCTACGCCAGCCGTTGGCAAATTTACCATCACCATGCCGACTTGAGCTTTACGCTTGAAATCGTTGGCATATTTCAAACGCGTCGTACAAATTCCACCACTCAACCCGAAAGGCGACGCGTTGGCGGTTTGCAAAGCATCTTCATAATCACGCACCCGAATGACAGAGGCGACCGGGCCAAACACCTCGTCTTGGTTGATCGACATATCTGGATGGGTTTGCGTAATGAGTGCAGGGTGCAAAAAATATCCATCGGTCTCACACCGAACGCGTGCGCCACCTGCGCGCAAAACGCCGCCTTGCGCCTTCGCCAGAGCAATATATCGTTCATTTTGGTCCAATTGAGCCGAATCCACCACCGGACCAATCTGAGTCGTCGCCGCCAAAGCATGCCCGACACGCAACGCAGAAACTCGTTCAGCCAACGCCGAAACAAAGCGATCATGAATGCCCTCAGTCACAATCAGTCGTGACGACGCGGTGCAACGTTGCCCGGTTGAGAAAAACGCCCCATCCACAGCGCATTGTACAGCAACATCCAAATCAGCGTCATCCAAAACGACCAGCGGGTTCTTACCCCCCATTTCCAATTGTATCTTACGCAGCATTGGCAAGCTCGCGGCGGCCACCCGCGCCCCCGTCGCTTGCGAGCCCGTAAACGTAATTGCATCGATTGCGGGATCCTCCAACATCGTCTGTCCCACAACAGACCCCGGCCCCATCACAAGATTGAACACCCCCTGCGGCAGCCCCGAGCGATGCAAGATCTCTGCCAGCGCCCACGCACACCCCGGCACCAATTCAGCGGGCTTGAACACAACCGCGTTGCCGTAACACAACGCAGGTGCGATTTTCCAAGCAGGGATAGCGAGCGGAAAGTTCCAAGGGGCAATGATCCCCACGACACCGATGGGTTCACGGGTGACCTCGACACTGATATCGGGGCGCGTGGAGGCAAGAATATCCCCACTTTGGCGCAAAGCCTCCCCTGCAAAAAACAAGAATATCTGACCAGCGCGCTTTGCCTCTGCCATGGCTTCGGTCAAGATCTTACCTTCTTCGCGCGCCAACAACCTGCCGAGTTCTTCGTTGCGCGCTAGGATTTCAACACCGACCTTGTGTAAGATATCATGGCGTTGCTGCGGCGTGCTAAAGCCCCATTCTATCGCTGCATGTTTCGCCCCGCGGATCGCTGTTTGCGTTTCTGCCCGTCCCGCTTGCGCATATAGGTCAATCGTATCTGACACATCGGACGGGTTAACGTTTTCCACCCCGTGCGAGGTCAACACCCAATCCCCGTTGATCAAAAGCGGCTTCATATCAGTCCTTCAAAAAATCGTTTCAAGCACAGTGCGCGCATTGGCAAAATCGAGACCAGCCTTGCCTGCGGCGGTATCCGCGGCGCGATCCAAATCATCAGGTCTCAATCCGAGTTCCGAAAGATTGGTGGGCATGGGTAAGGGATCAAGCACGTGTGCTACGGCCGCATCTAATGTGGATGCAGGTTCGCCGAACACTTTCAGCAACATGTCTGATTTCTCCCCGTGCACTTTCGCCCTACGGATCATTTCGGGCAAAATCAGGCGGGCCAATTCGGCCTCGTTCAGGTGGTTGTGATCCGCAATCAAAGCCGCAACCAAGGTCAACGCTGGACCGACACCTTTTTCTTGCGACCATGCAGCGTTCAAACACGCCGCCATCACTTCGCGGTGCAAACTAAGCCCATGGTCCTCGTCGATACGCGGCAAGTTCACCACGCAGCGGCCTAAACCATCAAGCGCCATTCCATCAGCAGGTGGGTTGTAGGTATCCGCCAAATAGGATTCCACACAGCGCACAAGGCTCAGCACTGCTGAACGCCACGATTGCGCAGGTGCTGCGTTCAGGGTCACGGTCGGGTCGCATATCAAAACCGAAGGCAGTCCAGAACGCCAACTTTCCAAATTGCGGGTACACGGCCCCGGCATTCCATCGACGCCGGGCACAGCATACAACAAGGCACGTTGGCCTGTTTTCTCCCGTAGCGCATAGCGACACTTTCGGCTGAGTTCGATTGCGCGCGCCGACCCAAATGCAATGATCACGTCCGGTAAGTCTGCGTACCGCATGTGCGAACTGATCACCTCACGCAGGTCGCTCCGTGCATCAAAGGTCAATGAGGTGGGATTCATCGCATGGGGCAACCCCTCCAAGATGCGATCGGACAGTTCGCTGTCGTGCAACATATCATCATGGATCAACAATGGCGCTTTGCACGCGGCGTGCTCCAATTCGGAATGCAAAGCTTCCTGTAGCACGCCGTCCGCAAAATGGACGCGTGTGGGATAGGTGATCAAGGTCATCGCCGTCACCGCTTGTGTGAAAATTCAAAAGGTCATCCGGGCGAACGACTCCGCCCGGATGTATTTCGTTGTTTCAGTAAGACGATTTGCAGACAGGTGTGTCTCTACTGGGGAGACCAATTGCCGCGAACTTGTCTGCATCCAGACCCAGTAGTTGGTTCACACCATCCACCTTCTTCACCATTTTGGTGGCAAGGGTCCCGTCTGCAAGTTCGACCACTTCAGAGACAAAATTCGCCCCAATCGCTTGGCGGTTGCCATCCAGTGTAATCGTGCCGTTCGGCGCCTCAAGCGTCAGGTTCGACAGGCATCCACGGAAATCCGCCTGTCCTTCGCCCATATCGCCGCCAACACTGTCCATACATTGCAGCATTGCATTGGTGGCATTGTAGTATCCGGTGCCTAGCAATGACGGTGACGGGAAGCGATCTTCTGGGGCAAACGCATCCTGATAAGCCTTCACATACGCCTGCCAGTTATCATCTTCCCATGTGTCAGCCTGTGGGCCAGAAGACGGCGTGCCGATCAATGCGTTCTTGGCCGAGCCCTCTGACGACAAGACTGTGCCATCCACCATGATCGAGCCGCCAATCAAGTTCGCGTCGCCGCCTGCTTGTTGGTATTGGTTCAAGAAGTTCACAGCGTCACCACCGCCCAATCCCAGATAGATCGCGTCAACATCATCGGGCAACGCCGCAATGATTGATCCAAAGTCTTTTGTTCCAAGGGGCACCCAAAGGCGTTCCGTCACTTCGCCGCCAGCAGCACAGAACTCTGTCACAAACCCAAAGACCTGCGTGTAGATAAAGGAGTAATCCTCGCCTACGGTCGCGACCGTTTCATAGCCCTTTTCGTTGAAGGCATACTCGCCCAACCCAACAGACCATTGCGCGCCATCGGTGTTGAAGCGGAAGAAGTTTTCAGACGGCGTGACATAGGTGGTTTCCATCGCGCCAGAGATGCCGTTGATAAACGTTACTTGTGGCTGCGTTTTGGAATAATCGCGGATCGCAATCCCTTCGGAACCAGAAAGCGGCCCGATGATCAGATCGACTTTGTCTTGTTCCACCAGTTTACGGGCACCGCGCAATGCTGAATCCGGTGACGCATCTGTGGATTGGATCACCAACTCAATATCGCGTCCACCAGCCTTCATTCCTGCTTGGCCAAGCGCTGTTTTCATGCCGCGAATGCCGTCTTCGCCCAAGGCCGTGTAGGTGCCTTCCAACGTCGCCAAAACGCCAACTTTAAGTGGTCCGGAATGGCCGTCGGCTAACGCAACTGTTGCCCCCGCACTCAGCAGCGCAATGGTGGACAGCGTTCCCATCAAGGTCTTTTTCATATTCATTACCTCCCTAAGGTTTCGACCCCGCATGCGACAACAAATGGCAGTCGGGGTATGAAAAACAGCGTGGCCTACAACGGCCATCAGTCTGATCACGACAAGTGCGACTGCGTACCCAGAGGTCTCTTTATTGAGCGCCTGAAATGTCCGACTTACGTCCACGCAACAAAATTTGGGCGGCGTAGATTGCACCAATCCCCAACATCATCACCACCAACGTGGCCGCGATGGCCCAAGACGCGAGGCTCGGCGTCAAAGCGGATAAGAACATCAAGAGCACGCCACCAAAGGCCACCATAAGCGGCGGCAAAATGCGCTGGACGCGGATTTGAAACATAAAGCCCGCAAAGCGAAATCCCGCGACAGCCAACACAAAATGCGCAACGATTTCTAACGTGCTCGTGCAGCGGATCATATTGCCCAGTGTCGCGCCATCTGGCGTGCAGACATCCGGGCTCAGTACCAACATGTAATATTTCACGATCAATGTTACCGCCAAGCACAAACCCAACAACATCTGAGCCACCATCACAACAACCCAAGCCGGGCGCTGAAAGGCCGCGACGAAGCTCGGATCATGTGGGGGCGCTATATCAGGCATCGGCTACATTCTGCTGGGTAAGACTGTTTGGATGCTGCCCGAAGCCAGTTTGCGAGACCATGGCGCGCGTTGTGCGGATGTATCCTAGCGTCTGAAACTTGATGACCTATTCGGGGTGCCATATTTGTCCCCAATGAAGACAATTGTGTAAAGATCGGCTCACTGTTCACGAGATCAGACCTTGTCGGCGCAAACCAACTCCGTGAATTTCTTTAAAGCTTGACACCTTCATGTGCTAAGTCACTATGCCAAGGCTCTCTTTGGTCATGCGATGGCAGTATCCATGAACTGACAACAAAGATCATAAGGGCGTGTTATGCCGAGTGAATTAGCTCAAGGTACTGATTTAAAAACAAGAGTGAATTATGACAAAGTCAAAAAACAAAACCAATGGCAGCGCCAATACAGCCACAGACGCGACCAGCAACGGCGCTGATATCGCGAACACAGGAACACCTATGGATCCTGAAATCGCCAAAAAGATTGCGGGATTGCGGTCAGTATTGCGCGAGAATTTTGGCAAGGTTGTCATGACAATGATGATGGTGCCCCGCTACCGCGCGCAAACTCTTGGCGACCTCCAACACATTGTGATGGACCCCATGTTGCAAGACCGTTTTGCCATCGCTTACCCGAACAAAACTGAAGACCGGCCCGAACCGGACATGGCCGGGTTCGCGCTTTGGGCCAGCGTTTCCGAAGAAGTCGACGCCAACATCCGCGAGCAAATCGCGAATGGTGTCTTTCCTGTTCGCCTCAAGAGCAATGACTGGAACAGCGGAAATATCAATTGGTTGCTCGATGTGATCGCCCCCAATAGCGAGACGATCACAACCGTAATCGCGAATTTCCGTCAGGTTGTAAAAGAGGGTGAGCTACGCTTGCACCCGCTGATCACACGTATGGTTGACCCGGAGACGCTAGAAAAAATGGGCGCGCGCAAAAGCCCCAACGCTGAAGCTGCCGAATAAGCAAAGCAAACAAACAGCCCAACCTTAGCCCTGTTGGACAGACGATGGGGGTGAGGTTGGCGCATTCGCAATGCGCTGCACATAAGTTTTATGCGATCCCAGCGCGTCGACTTGTTCACGTGTTTCACGGGCGTTCATGGCGATGTATTTTTGCAAATCGGCTTCTGGCACTGCATCTACCATTGGATGATAACCGCCCGGCCGTATCCCCTGCCCCAACATGACTTGCAACCAACTCGGTACATCGAACATTTCGGAATTGTGTCGCACAATCCGCCCCGTGTTTCGGAACAAATCAAGTTTGTTTGCCAGACTTTCAGGCACCGACATAGCCCGACAGTAACGCCAGAACTCTGAATCATCACGTTCAGTGGCATTGTAGTGCAAGATCAAGAAATCCCGAATTGCCTCATATTCAAAATCGAATTGTTTGTTGAATTCGCGTGACAAAGCCGGATCGCAATGCCGATCCGGAAACAACGCCAAAAGTCGCGCAATGCCAGATTGAACCAAGTGGATACTCGTCGATTCAAGCGGTTCCAAAAAGCCGCTCGCCAAACCCAAAGACACGCAATTTTTCTTCCAAATTTCGCGCCGCTTTCCAGTCTGGAACCGCAATTGACGCGGATCCGCCTGCGCTGCACCGGGCAAGTTGGTTTGCAAGATGCTCAAAGCTTCTTCGTCTTCGACAAAGGCACTTGCGTAGACATGGCCATTGCCCGTGCGGTGTTGAAGCGGGATTTCCCATTGCCATCCCGCTTTTCGGGCTGTGGATTTGGTGTAAGGGTTCAGCTTACCATCCCCGGTCGAGGGCACAGCGAAGGCGCGATCACAGGGCAACCAATGCGTCCAATCTTCATAACCGCTCTGCAGCGCTTGTTCGATCAAAAGGCCACCGAAACCGCTACAATCAATAAACAAATCCCCGCTGATCTGTCCCCCATTGTCCAAGCTCAGCGTTTCAATGAACCCAGTTTCACCGTTCAGATACCAATCCCGCACAATCGCTTCCACGCGTTTTACACCGCGCGCTTGGGCATATCGCCGTAAGAAAGCTGCGTATTGATGTGCGTCAAAATGATAAGCCGAAGCAGGCATTCGCGCGCCTTTGACCCCATCACCGGGACCAAATCGACCCTCATAAGCCGCCATTGCATTACTGCTGAAAGTGTCCAGATCCAACTGCCCGCCTTGGGCATTGTAACGCAGCCAATAGTGATAAAACGGAACCAACCCGATTGTGCGCCCGACATCGCCGAAGCCATGAAAATAGCTTTCACCAGCACGCAACCACCCCCTGAACTCAATGCCAAGTTTTAAGGTCCCAGATGTCTCACGCAAAAAATCGCGTTCATCAATTCCCAGGCCGCTGTTGAACAAACGGATTTGCGGGATTGTGGCTTCTCCGACGCCAACTGTTCCGATGCTTTCGGATTCAATCAGAGTGACATTCAATTGATTGCCATAATATTTGCCCAAGGCCGCCGCCGCCATCCATCCAGCTGTACCGCCGCCAACGATCACCACACGCATTGGGTCTTGAGAAGATTTTTCCATGCAATCACGTTAACATATTCCCGTTTTATTTCCAGCACCTAGCGCTCGCAATTGAAGAGAAGACAGGTCAGACTTGCACCATGACAACATTTGTCCCGAATCAAGATTTAACGCTGGAAGTTGTGCGTATTGGGCGTTCAAAAGAGCCTGTTTTGATCATTGATGATTTCTTGGCTGATCCAGGAGCATTGGTTGGCGCTGCGGCACATTCCAAAGGATGGCACGACATGCCCCCCGGAGGTTACCCGGGTCAACGCGCGCCCCTTCCTGCCGACTACGTCCGCGCAGTCCTACGCAGGTTAGACCGTCCGATCCGTCGAACGTTGCTCAAGAGTCCCGCGAAACTGGATCATTTTGACTGTTCTTTTTCGATGGTCACCCAAGCGCCCGCCGATCTCAGCGCTTTGCAACGTGTACCTCATATCGACATTGCTCGTGATAACCGTGTCGCGATATTACACTATTTGTGCGGACCACATTTTGGCGGCACTGCCTTTTTCCGCCAAGAAGACACCGAACTTGAACAGATCGGACCGCCGCAGCGTGGCCGTTATCTTGAAGCCCGGAAAAGCGGGCTGGCGCGCTTGGCAACATCTGATCAATATCCAAACGAACATACCCCCGGTTACGCACGCACTGGCTTCACTCAAGCGCGCTTCAACCGCATTGTCGCCTACCGTAGCTTTACGTTACACAGTGGGATTGTCGAAGAGTCCGGCTTGCTGACAGACGATCCGACCACAGGAAGATTGACCGCGAATTTCTTTGTCGATTACGCCAATGCACAGGACGAACAAACGCATTTCCCCATAGAAAACCCCGCCAAGTAATTTGACGGGGCTCAAAATCACACAAAGAATTGTGTTTAAACGTCTTTGGTTTTCCGTCGGCGCCCCACAAAGGCCAAACCGCCCATGCCTGCCAAAATCAACGGTAAAGACGCCGGAACCGGAATAGGTGCAATTGCCGACAAAGCCGTGAGCGTGATCGACGTCTCGGCGCTGAACTCGCCTGTTGTCATGTCGGCAACACTGGACAAATAGGCCAATGGATCAAATGTGGTGAAATCAAAGTCGCCAGATGAAATCCGCATGATCACGTCCGAACCCAACGCACTTGTGCCATTGCCAAAATCTGAACTGCCGCGTTCCAGCAGAAACTCAAGAACCGAACCACCGTCATCGCCAAACGCAACAATTGAATAGTCTTCAAAATCGCCAAGGGCCTGATAATTGAGCGTCACGAAATCCGCAAAACCTGTTCCGTCAAATTCGAATACGATCTCTGAATCCGTGAACCCATCCAATGTAACTGGCGGCAACGCACCAGTTCCAGTATCGTTGGTCAGAAGGCCAAAACCATCATCATAAAACACACCGCCACTGGCCGAACGAAACGTTGTTGTTTCCTCCAGACCTAAGCCAAGCAAATCAATTGGCGCCGCTTGCACTGCGCTGGCTCCCACCAGAACAACTGCGGTCATCGCACTCAATACAGTAGTTTTCATCCCGTTTCCCCAATTTCGCCAACCCAAACTAGAAATCCTTCGGGTTGGCCTATTCCACTCTTCACAAACACTTTTAGAAGATCACATCGCTCACAATTGTGATGTTCAAATCGTCCTCTATTTGCGCATCACCATAGACCAGAATTTGGTCTGTGTCATCGGTCGTTATGACGGCATAGCGCGATGTAAACTCAACAGAATAACCGACATCCAGCTGAATGCTATCCAATCCTGCTTCAAAGTCACGGATTGTTTCGCGATCACGAATACCATCAGCTTCGAACCTAAATATGTCGGCGCCACCAAGCCCATAGAGTTGGTCAGAACCGCCCAAGCCATCGATGATCTCATCAGCGTCAGTTCCGATCAAACGGTCCCGATCACTGGTGCCCAATAGCTCAATTGGATCTGGTGTTTCGACAACATCTTGAACCGACACAAAGATGAATTCGTCGCTTTCAAGATCGCCGTCACTGACCGACACCGACACGTCATAAACGCTGTCGCCATTCTCATCACCCGGCAATTCGAAATCAGGCGCTGCAATGAAGGACAACTCACCTGTGTCCTCATCGATCATAAACAACGCATTGTCGCCAACGCTTGGATCAAGGCTAAACGTCACCGCTTCACCATCTGGATCAGAAGCAAGCACAGTTCCAACCTCAAGCCCGTTTTCGTCGACTTCGAAGGTCTGACCAGACGCAAGTTCAGGTAAGTCATTCACGCCCGTGATTGTGATCGTCGCTGTGTTTGGCGTCCCGATGGTGCCATCCCATACGGAGTACTGAATTTGGATCGTCGCCGTTTCCCCATCGTCCAAATAGTTGAAGCTACCCGGCACCAACATCGCCATAGCGTCGATCACTGCGACGTTGGCCCCTGCTGGGATGATCGTGATGTCTGTGACGCTAAGTGGGTCGAGGTCCACATCGCTTGCTCCTGCAAGCAGATCAAACTGCAATGTTGCATCGTCTTCGGACACGGTTACAGCAATCGGATCAATAACCGGTGCGTCATTGATCGCATCAATCCGAACCGTAACGCCACGGATCGTTTCGATTTGACCATCGGAGGCAGACAATTCCAGCAACACATCGCCGTTGAAATCTTGCGGCGGTGTGCCGGTCAACGTCAACGCTTCTGCATCAAAGCTAAGCCAATCCGGCAGAGCAATCCCACCAACGCCGCGCATCTCAACCAACAACGCGTCGCCATCTGCATCCGACACGATCCCATCTGGCAGGGTCGCGCTGAACGGTTCGTCTTCGGTGCCGCCAAGCACGTCAATTTCACCGATCACAGGAGCATCATTCACAGCTTCCGTGGCAACTGTGACAGTTGCCGAGGTCGAGATCCCACTGGAGTCCTTCAGTTCATAAACAAAGCTGCCAGTGCCATTGAAGTTTTCATCAGCGGTGATGACGATCTCGCCGTTTTCAAGCAACTCAACCGATACGTTTTCTGTGTCTAGGATCCGGGTCAGCTCGATGGCTTCGCGGTCCACATCAAAGTCGTTTGCGGTCAGCTGTGACGTGAAGATCGTCAGCACTTGGTCTTCCTGAACGATCAGCTCATCGTCTACGGCAACCGGTGCGTCACTCACCGGGATCACATCGATTGTGACCGTGGTTGGAACCTCAAACCCTGTCTCATTGGTCAGGGCATAGCGCAGGGTCAACGTGCCAAAGAAATCAGGCTCGGCGGTGACACGGTAAAGACCGTTGTCGAGTTCCATCACGCCCGTTCCAGTCAGACCGAGGAAGGTCACGTCAGAGCCAAGCGGGATGTCATCATTTGCCATCAGATCAAGTGGATCGATGTCGATGAAGGTATCTTCCAACATCTCAAACCCGGCATCCGACACCGCGACAGGAACATCAAACAGTGGCAACACCAAAACCGAAGCGTAGCCTGTGCTTGTTGCGCCAAATTCGTCCGTCACACGGTAATGGAACCCGCCATCACCGAAGTAGCCTTCGCGGCCCAAGAACACAGCCGTGTCACCATCGCGCACAACCGTCCCGTTGTCGCCATCGAACACATCCACAATGCGGAAGCTGTCGCCCTCAACATCGCGATCATTGAACAACAAGTCGGCAAAATCGATTGCAAACGGTTCATCTTGATCACCGATGAAGAACCCGTCCGGGTTGCCAATTGGCGCGTCATTCACCGCTTCGATGTTAAACGTGATGGTGCCGCTGTCGCTTTGACGACCATCTGTGATCGAGTAGCCAAATTCCAGCGTGCCATTGAGGTTTTCATCCGGCACAAACTGATAACGCCCACCGGGCAATTCAAGAATGCGCCCGCCTGCGACCTCTGATTGCAGCGATTGGAAGCTAACTGTGTCCCCATCAGGATCGGTGTCGTTGAGCAACAAATCGGCGATGGTGAATTCAAACGGAATATCTTCAACCGTCTCGAACACATCTGTGACCGCCTCTGGTGAGCGGTTGGTGTTGATCACCGACACGTTCACCAACCCAGTGCTTTCGCCGTGGGTGTCATCTGTCACCGTGTAGGTGAAGCTGGCAGCACCATTATAATCCGGCGTTGGCGTGAAGAAGATGTCCGTGCCGTCAAAGCTTACAGCGCCGTTTAGCGCGTCTTGCACGCCGATAAAGCGGATTGCGTCGCCGTCGACATCAAAGTCATTGGCCAGCAAATCAGCCGGGGTCAGGACCAGTATGCCGTCTTCTAAGACAGATGCTTCATCCGTGACAGCCGTTGGCGGATCAAGCAAGGACACAACATCGAGCACCACAGTGCCATCTGCGGTGCCTTCACTGTCATCCGTGATGGTGTAGGACAACATATCTTCGCCCGCAAAGCCTGCCGTTGGCAGGTAAGTCACGGTTGCGTCCGCATTGCCATCAAAGCCCACAGTCACAGTGTCAGATTGTGATGTCGCCCCATCGCTGTTGGTGAAGGCGATGTCGAAATCACCCAAAACATCCAACGGCACTGTGGCGTTCAACTCACCCGTGTTCGGATCGATCTCGATCCAATCGGGCAAGTCTGACCCATCGGCCAATGTAGCCGTCCATGTGCCGCCAACCAAGGGAACAAGCGTCGCAGGTGCTGCGCGCGACACCGTGCCAAGTGTAACGGAAATTGCGCCGTTGCCAGGATCACCGATTTCCAGCACGCGTATCGCGTCGCCGTCATCATCGCGGTCATTTTCAAGCAAGTCTGTGATCGCGAATGTGACCGAGCCGTTTTCGAACAAGGACACGGTGTCTGTGTTCGCATCAGGAAGCTCCGGTTCGGGCAGCACGTTGAAGACGACAATCGCAGGATCTTCGGACACGGCCCCTTTGCCGTCATTGGCGGTGTAGGTGAAGACAACCGACCCGTTATAATCCTCGGGTGTTTCAAGGTTGATCCGCTCTGGCAAATCAAAGACTGAAATCCCATCCTCATTTGACACCGTGAACGTCTCATCCACGACCACTTCGGTAATGATGGACATTTCTGGAAAACCGTTGCCAGCAGCGATGTCGATACGCACAGGCACCGCACCAACATATTTGGACGGAGGTGTCCCCGAGAACGTCATTGTCGCGGCGTCAAATGTCAGCCAGCTGTCCAGCGGCGCGCCGCTTTCGCGTGTGGCGGTGATAGACACTGCATTGCTCAGGTCGATACCAAACACGCCATCCGCTTCGAGCAATGGATCACCCGCAAGAATTGCGTTGATCGCAGGGTCGATTTCTTCCGTAGGATCAAGCACAAACTCCAATGTAAAGCCTTGCTCTGTTGCGTAATATTCGTGTTCTTCCAACTCTGGGCGCTCACCTGGCGTGAACACGATCTGAACACGCGCCACATCAGCATCATCATCTGCCTCGAAACCAGATGGCGTCAAAGCACGAGCTTCGACATCAAAGGCCAACCAATCCGGCAATGGCCGTCCCCCGTTCACGGATGCGCTGAACGCGCCTTCCGCGATTTCGAAGGTCGACACACCATCGTCATTGGCATCAAAGGTTGCTGCAAATGGCGACCGTTGGATGAAGCCGCCAAGCACGTCCTCTTGGATGTCCAAGCCAACCAACAGATCATCAGCCAAATCACTATCAAACGTATAACGGAACGTGTGAACCGCACCATTTGACGGATCGGTGACGAACACCGCAACGTCGATCACACCGTCTTCATCGGCCGGGAATATTCCTGAGAAGGTCATCGTGGCTTCGTCAAAGAACAACCAATCAGGCAGATCGGTGTTGTTGCCCGACTTGGCTTCGATTGTGTAATCAGATGACAAGAAGCGGCTTGAGATAGTGCCCAACAAAACCGTGTCTTCAAAGAAAATCACGTCGCCATCTAGGTCAAGGTCATTGCCAAAGGCTTCCGCAGGGATCACAAATTGCGGCCCATCTTCCAATCCTGAGACAACATCATTGCGCAGATCAGGGGCAGAGTTGCGTGGCAAGACCGTGATGTAGGCTGTCGCGGTGTCCGTGCCACCGCGCCCATCACTGATCTCATACTCAAAGCTCGCGGTGCCATTGAAGTTGGATTTCACAGCGAATTCGATCATGCCATCATCGTTGACCAACACTTTGCCGTTGGTGCCAAAGCGATAAACGCCTTCAAAGATGATCGTGTCACCATCCGCGTCAACATCGTTCACCAGCAAGGTCGCCGGATCGATCACGATCGTCTCATCTTCGAGCGCGCGGATGCCATAATCGTTGCGCGCATCCGGGTCGAGGTTTTGAGGACGCACGAAGATTTCGTATTCCAACGTGGCTTCCGCCCCGCGTGCATCGATCACATCAAAGCTCAACGAGGCCGCGCCCAAGAAGAATGGCGTGAAGTCGATAATACCGGTGCTGGCATCAAAGGATTCGACACCGTTGCTGGATGCATTACCATCCGCGCCGATATGCAAGCCGACGAATTCGAACTCGTCCCCTTCAATATCGTACACTTTGCGCATCAACTCATCGACGGTGAACTGGGTTGTTTCCTCCAGTTTGATGGTGACTGGACGGTCATTGATACGTGGTGCATCGTTGACGGCTGCAAAGTAGATTTCAACATCGGCTGTCGCAGTCGCCCCGTCATTGTCGGCCAACACATAGGTGAAGCCAGCAAAGCCAAAGTGATCCGGTCGACCAATGAATTCGATGTATTGACCCGAAAGTCTCCAAGACGCGTCAGTCGCTTCACCATCGTATTCATTGTTTTTATAGGGTCGCAGCGAGTCTCCATCGCCATCAATAAGTGGTTGCGCCGAGATAATCCGCAGACCTTCTTGAGCATTGTCACCATCGACATCGTAATCATTGGCCAGCAGGTTCTCGATCCGAATGCGCAGCGGTTCGTCTTCAACGCCATAGACAAGCGGGTCGTCATTGGCGACCGGAGCATCGTTCACTGGGGACAGATTGACCTCAACACGCGCGGTCGACTCGCGACCAAATGGGTCACGCACCGTATAGGTGAAGAATGCATCACCATTGTGATCTTGTGCACCTAGGAATTCGATCATCCCGTCGCTGTTCAAGCTCACTGTGCCAAATGTCGCGCTTTGCACAGACACAAATTCAAGATCCTCGATGCCTGCTTCTGCATCATTCAAGATCAAGAGGGCGGGATCGATCACGGCCACTTCGTCTTCCACACCAAGGCGGAAAATATCGTCTTGGGCATTGAAACGGCCAAGACGCAATTGATCTTCGATAAAGTCCCGATCCCAGATTGAGCCGTCTGCAAAGACGATTTCTTCGATACCTGTCTCGCGGCCAAGGAAATGGTTCGTCACTGTCACCGTGTCGATCAGGAAGCCGTCGTCACGTTCAAATTCGATGAACAGATCGTCGCCATTGCGGATAACCGACACGTCTTTGGGCGCCAGTTCTTCGTTGAGTACCAAACGGTCAAGATCGATTTCATTGCCAACTTCGGTGATTGTGTCTTCGGAACTGTCAAACCCGAACAGATAATCGTCCGACCCTGCACCACCTTGCAGCAAATCATTGCCAAAGCCGCCATCAAAGACCTCAGCTGCGTCACCACCGATAAACGTATCGGCAAAGATTGAGCCGACCAGTTTCTCGATTGAGATCAGCTCATCGCCAAGCGCCTCGCCTGCAAGCCCTTGCCCTAGCGACAGATCAACCGTCACAGCCTCATCAGCTTGCGAATACTCAGCGGTGTCAAAGCCTTCACGGCCATCAATCAGATCAGCGCCACGGCCGCCGATGAAGCGGTTGTCTGCATCATCGCCGCGCAATGTGTCGTCTTGGAAGCTGGCGCGAATGACTTCAATGCTATTGAAGGTATCGCCTTCTGCATCGCCGCCCGAGGCAAGCCCGTCACGCAGATCGATGGTGATCCCGTCATTGGACAATGTGTAGTCAGCCGTATCTGTGCCAGCACCGCCAAACAAGTTGTCCGCATCACGTCCGCCCGACAACACGTCATCGCCAGCGCCGCCAAGCAAAGTATCAATCCCGCGCCCACCGTCCAAGACGTTGTCTTCGCCGTTCCCTGTCAGCGTGTCATCAAATTCAGAACCGATCAGGTTCTCGATGTTGGTCAGTTGATCGCCTTGCGCCCAACCGCCCGTCGCGGTTCCAGCCGCCAAGGAGACCTGAACCCCCTCATCCGAGAAGAAATATGTCGCCGTATCGTGGCCATCGCCACCATCAAGAATGTCGCCGCCTTGACCACCATCCAGCGTGTCATCATCGTCGCCACCGATCAGAGTATCGACGCCGCGACGCCCTTCCAACAGATCGTTGCCGCCAAGCCCAACAAGCCTGTTATTGGCGTCATCGCCGCCTAATGTGTCCGCAAATTCAGTGCCTTCGAAGGCCTCGATGCTGACATATAGGTCGCCTTGCGCATAACCACCTTGACCGATCAATGTCAAAAGGTCGGCACGCACGCCCACGTTGGATCCCGTGAAACGCACCGTGTCATAGCCCGCGCCGCCCCGAATATCATCGCCGCCGTCGCCGCCATCGATGATATCATCTCCGTCGCCCGCTTCGATGAAGTCGTCGCCCTCGGCTGTTTCGATGAGGTCATCACCGCCCAAGGCCACAACCCAGTCATCCAAGCGATAGCCACGGATGGTTTCCGACAGTTCGTTGCCCTCGATATAGTCGACCTCTGGGCTGCCGCTAAGTTCACCACCATAGAAGTCTGCAACTGTGGCGTAAGCAAAGCCAACATCTTCCAGACCTTCGGCATCTGCAATGCTGTATTCGATGGTGACTGGTCCTGTGAACCCGTCTTCAAAGCGTGCCACAAGGAACTCTTCGCCGCGGAATTCGATGATTTCAAACGCGCCAACAGACACACGATTGCCTTGCGCCAACTCAAGCGGATCAAGAATTGCGTCCACGCCAACAAATGTCGGACGAGCGCGTTCAGGATCGTCTAAATCATCATCACGGGTTCCGTCCAAATCACGGTCGGCCTGTTCAATATCAAAGTCGTTAAAGAGCAAATCTGCTGCGCGGATCACCAATGGGATGTCAAACGGTGTCACAAAGCCCGGATCATCAATGACCGTTGGGTCATCATTGGATGGAATGATCACAATATCGACGAACCCTTCCGAGGTCCCTTCGGCATTGTCCGTCACACGGTACACAAATCCAGACGAGAAATTCGCGTCAATAAACGGCGTGTACAACAGATCGCCATCAGCATTCAGCTCAAGCGTTCCATTCAAAGGTCCCGCCGCCGCAGGGCCAAACTTGAAGACGTCCGCAAGACCGTTCAACAACCGGAAGCCATTGATTTCAAGCACATCCAAGTCGATATCCGTGTCATTGCCCAGCAATGTGTCAAGGCGAATAACCGTCGGGATGTCTTCTGCGACAAGGATCTGATCAGACACAGCGACCGGTGGTGCATCGCCTGTTGCCTCAAAGAACATCGTGACCAAGGCACCGTCAACCAGACCTTCTGGGTCTGTCAAAGAATAGCCAAACGTCGCTTCCCCAAAGAAGTTTTCATCTGGGGTAAAGATGATGTTGCCGCCATCGATAACGACATCTCCGTTGATACCACCAGTGGCATTTTCCAACGTGACCGCAAACCCTTCGATGTCAAAGTCGTTCTTCGTCAACTCGATGATAGGAATTGTTAGCGCAACGTCTTCGGTTCCACGCAACACGAAGCTTAGATCGTCGCTCGTGTAACTATCATTGTTTGCCACCGGTCGATCGTTCACCGCTTCGTAAACGATGACCGCGGTTGCCGTTGCTTGACCGCCTTCGCCGTCATCAATGACATAATCGAAGCTGGCTTCTCCATTAAAGTTGGCACTTGGTTCAAACAGAACTGTTTGGTTGTCCAACAGCGTCGCATTGCCGTCTTGGTCATTGTTAACGCTGACCAAAGTGAGAGCGTTACCATCGGATTCGACGTCATTTGCAATCAAGCGCGCAAGCGAGATAATGATCGGATTATCTTCAAGGATTGGCCCGCCTTCTTGGGTCAACTCAAAGCGATCATCATTGGCAATTGGCACATCATTTACAGCGTTCACCGTGACTGTAACCGTCGCCGTAGAGGTCGCGCCCGCAGAATCGACGAGTGTGTACGTGAATTCGCCCGACCCAAAGAAGTCGTCACGCGGCGTGATCACCACATTGCCGTCGCTGTTGATGGACACAAACAAATCGGCTGAGGATTGCACCGATTGAACGGATAGAAGATCACCATCGATATCAACGTCATTGCCCGTCAGAGCGGCCGGGTTAACTGTAAGAGAAGACCCTTCGTCAGTTTCAAATCCGCGATCGTCACGCGCGTCTGGCGCGTCGTTCACGGGCGTGACCGTGATGTAAACCGTGGCCTCTGCTCTGCCGCCTTCTGGCGTATTCGCAGCATAGCTAAACTGTGCGGGGCCAACATAATCGTCGTCAGGTGTGAAGCCGATATCACCACTGCTGGACAAGGACACTGTGCCGCCAATCGCGTCAAAGACTTGACCCACAATCATCCGATCGCCGTCAATATCATTGGACAACAAGCGCTCTACGCGCAAGCTTAGGAAGCCATCTTCCTCAACGTTGAAGCCAAAATCGTCTTGCGCTTCAGCGACGGGCCGCACGTTGATGTTGACCTGCGCTTCTGCAAAGGCGTTGCGATCATCAGTGATGCGGTAAGTCAGGGTCGTGGCGCCAGTAAACCCGTCTTCAGATATGAAGCGAAGGTTCCCATCCACATCGATTGTGGCCGTGCCATCAGGGTTTCCATCGACCGCCACAATGCGCAGTGCATCATTGTCGGCGTCAAAGTCATTGCCCAGAACATCGTTCAGTTGGATGACCAGCTCCGCGCCGGTTGTGACGGCAAAGAAGCCATCATCGTTCGCAACGGGCGTGTTATTGTCGAGCAACATCAACAAGGTTTCGCGTGTCCAGATCGTCCCATCTTCAAACACGAATTGTTCAATGCCAGTGCCGTCTTCGGCCAACGCATCGATCACAGTCAGACTGTCATCATCGTTTCCAGCGAATTGGATCACGATAGCATCGCTGCCACGGAACAAACGGCTCACAGATGCATCTGTTGCGTCAAGGCCAACGAATTCAACAACATCTACATCGGCAGCATTGGTGCCATTGTCGTCGATCCGGTCTTCGCCATCGCCCAATTCAAACACATATGTGTCTGCACCCTCATCGCCGGACGCAAAGTCTGCGCCTTGCGAGAACGCGATAAGATCAGCGCCGTCAAAGCCATAAACGGAATCATCTGCGTCCGTTTGGATGTCTAGCATTGCGCGTTCGCGCATCTCTGTGCGGCCCCAGATCGTATCATCCGCAAAGCGAATTTCCAAAGACCCAAGGAACGATCCGTTTGTGCTGCCCAAAGCATCAATCAACACCAGACTGTCACCTGCATTGGCGAATGTCACAATCAGATCATTGCTCTCGGGTCCTGCGCGTACTGCTGAAACGATGTCTGCGACATTGTAATCCGTCAGTTGCACTTCATTGGCGCCGCGATCAAAAGCGTCGATCCGGTCTGCCCCGTCGCCGCTTGTGTAGCGATAGACATCATCACCGCTGCCACCAACCAGCAAGTCATCCCCCAAGCCACCAATCATCACATCAGCGTCGCTGGTGCCAAAGATTATATCGTCGCCATCGGTAGATTGCGCGTCAACCAACAATTCGCGGATTTCGGTGACAGTGAAGGTCGCGCCGTCATCAACCAAAGTGATGAGTTCGATACCGCGATCACCTGCCGCCAATGCGTCAACAACAATGATCTGATCATCGCTGCCGGCAAATTGGATGGCGATATCATCGCTGTCAGTGCCAAGCTGAACAAAGAGAATATCTTCAGCCGCGTAGCCTGTGATTACCAACTCATCCGCACCAGAGGTCGCATCTTCGCGCACGATATCGCGGCCATCACCTGCGGTGAAGAGATAGGTGTCGTTGCCAGCCCCGCCTGAAATCCGGTCGTCACCCAAGCCGCCAGCCAACGTGTTGTGGTTGCCATCGCCAAAGATGAAATCGTCCAAACCAGTTGGAACCCGCGCGATCAGATCGGCGACGTTCCATTCGGACCCGTCGTCAAAGCGCACAGTTTCTATCGTGCCGTCAGACAGCGCATTGTCGATGCGAACGCGGTCGCCATCTGTGCCAATGGCCAGAATGAACGCATTGCCGTCGCTGCTTTGTGACACGCGCACATCGTCTTGCGTGATGCCAATGCCCAGAACCAGAACATCGTTTGCGCCGCCAGCATCCTCGATGCGGTCCTGATCGTCGCCAATGTTGAAGCTATAGGTGTCATCACCCAGACCGCCTTCAAGCCGATCAACGCCCGCGCCCCCCGCAAGATCGTCCGCGCCGCCGTTGCCAACCAAGCGGTCATCGCCGGCCAAGCCCGTCAGGGTCTCGATGCCATCTGTTCCAAAGATCACATCATCACCCGCAGTCGCTGCCAGTGCCATGTCGACAAGCATTTGCGCCGTCCACACGTCACCAGACGCGAAGGTAACTTCGCGGATTGCCATCGCAGGATCAGCATCCCAACCCAGATCAATCCGGTCACCAGTTCCAATGATTTCTAGAATGACGTTTTGCTGGCCGCGCACAACTTGCACATCCGTGGTCGCAATACCTGCGCCAAGCTCCAACGTGTTGTCACCCTGACGGTCATCAATCGTGTCTTGTCCATCGCCAAGAGCAAATGTGTAGGTGTCATTACCAGCGCCACCGCGCAGCAGGTCATCCCCACCGCTTCCCGTAAGGGTATCATCGCCATCGCTGCCGGTCAGAATGTCATTGCCATTCAGCCCGTCCAGCGTGTTGCCGGTCAGCACGGTGAGCGTGTCATCGCCATCCGTCGCCAACATGGCACGGCTTAGAAGCTCTGTGCGATCCCATACGGTGCCGTCGTCAAAGGTCACGGTTTCAATATCCGTGCCGATGACTTCCGCAACAGCACCGACCAAAAGCACACGTGTGGTGCCGCCGTTGACGCGCAGTTCCAAGTCGTCACCGATCTGAACCACATCAACATCGTCCGCCAAGACGCTATCATCAAACACAATACCGTCAACGCCACCCAGATCAGTGAGCGTGTCATGACCGTCATTGGCACCAAAGATATATGTGTCGTTTTCAGCACCACCGAGCAACGTATCATCACCCGCACCGCCCGAGAACGTGTCGTTGCCGCTGAATTCTGCAAGATCGTCGCCGCCCGTCAGCATATCGTCGCCCGCACCGCCTGACAGAATGTCATCGCCCGCACCGCCCAACAGAACGTCATGGCCTGCTTCGCCCGCGATCTGGTCGTTGCCAAAGCCACCCCGGATCAAATCAGCGTCTGCGCCGCCAGCAAGATCGTCATCGCCAGCAAAACCGTCGATGGTATCCGCGCCACCATTGCCAAAGATCAAATCCGCCAAAGGACCGCCATTGATGACGTTGCCATCCTCATTGTCACGAATACCAGAGGTATCACGCTCCAAGGACACTCCGCCAAAGTTTGCGGCTGTCAGCTCAGTTGTGACCACATTGGACAGACGCAACACAGAGCGCGCCCCGCCGCTGTCACTAGTCAACATCACCAACGTGTCTGCACCATCTTGCACAAGCGCCAATCGGCCTGACGTGAACGGATTAGGGGTGCTGGTGCTCAAGCGAATGATGTCACCCGCATCACCGGCGGTGAAATCAGTGATGATATCTTCTGCGATGTCATCTGAAATCGAGAAGCTCGGCAAGAAGCGATAGGTATCGCGTCCAGCGCCGCCCGTCAGTGTATCCACATCTTCATCTGCAACGATATCGCCGAAGATGTCATCGCCATCGCCACCTGAAATCGTGTCTGCTCCGGCGCCACCTTCAAAGTAGTCCCCAAGCGCCGTACCGGTTAGATTATTATCCCCTGCGTCACCATAGAACGCGTCGCCATCAATCCCAACATCCGGCTGCACCCGCGCTTCGATCTCACCGAAGGACAGCGTCGCATTGATGTCAGACAATACAATCTGTTCGATACGGTTTGCGTCCCCTGCGGCAAACGCCCCGACGACAACAATGTTGTCGGCACTGCCGTTGAAGCGGATTGTCAGGTCTTCCGAGGTCGCACCAGTTTTGCTGAACCGCAAATCATCCAGCGTGTAGCCTTCGATTTGCAGCGTATCCGTGGTCGCGTCACCTTGATCATCGATCACATCCGCGCCGTCGCCCGCCACGAAGACATAAAGATCACCACCTGCGCCGCCAACAAGCACGTCCTCACCGGTGCCGCCCCGCAGTTCATCCGCGCCATCCCCGCCATCAAGCGCGTCATCATCTGCGCCGCCATCCAACAGGTCCTCGCCCGCCAGAGCCACAAGCGTGTCATCGCCCGCAAGGCCGATCAGCGTATCTGCATCGGCAGTCCCGATGAAATCGTCATCTTCCGCAGTGCCGCTGGTCGCAAACGCCAACAGCTGGACGAAATCCCATTGCGTGCCGTCATCAAAGGCAATCGTTTCAATCGCGCCACCGCCACTCAGGGCATTTTCGATGGTCAAACGATCATCCGACCCAGCGAAACGCAGCTCGATCCCATCATCTGTTTTGCGCACAGACACATCTTCGGCCAGAACCGCAGCGCCGAATTCAATGCGATCAAGACCGCTGGTGTCGTCAATTGTATTTTGCCCGTCGCCTAGATTGAACAGATAGGTGTCGTCACCTTCCCCGCCCAGTAGGGCATCAGGACCAGTACCGCCGTTCAGCGTGTCGTTGCCAAGCCCGCCGTTCAGAGTATCTGCACCGGCACCGCCACTTAGCGCGTCGTTGCCATCGCCGCCCGTCAGTGCATCATCACCCAATCCGCCATCCAAGACATCGTCAATCGCAGTCCCGGAAATGATATCCATTGCATCGCTGGTGACCTGCGAAGCTGCAAGGAGTTGCGCAAATGTCCAAACGGCCCCGTTGTCAAAGCGCAATTCTTCAATAGCTTTGTTCGGCGTACTAAGAGCATCCACAAGACGGATTCGGTCTTCACTGCCTTCAAATCGGATGATCAGATCGGTGCCGCCATCTTGCGTGACGAATACATCGGCTTCGTTGATACCAGCGCCCAATTCGATGGCATCTGTGCCCGCAAAATCAGAGATGCTGTCTTGGCCATCGCCAAGCGCGAAGTTGTAAATATCGTCGCCATCGACATCAAAGAGCTCATCCACACCACGACCACCGGTCATGACGTCGTTGCCCAAACCACCTTGGATAATGTCGGCGCCCGCGCCAGCGTCGATGGTGTCATTCCCGTCTTGGGCGTCGATCTCATCGTCACCAAGCCCGGTTACAATCGTGTCATCAACATCTGTGCCCAGGACGTATTGGCCGTCTTCGGGGCTGACCTGCGCCATGGCAACCAAATCCGCCAAGGTCCAAATGGTTCCGTCATCGAACCGGACTTCTTCAATCGCATTGTCCGGATCCGCTAGAACACCAGACAGTATTAAACGGTCTTCGCCGCCGGCAACCTTAAGGATAAGCGTCGTACCTTGCGTGAGGTGCACAGAGATATCGGTCGGCAACAAAGCCGCGTCCATTTCAATTGCGTCGGTCCCGCTGGTGTCAAAAATCGTATCTACACCATCCCCGGCTGCGTATTGGTAAAGATCGTCACCTTCACCGCCGGACAATTGGTCAGCGCCAGTGCCCCCGTTGAGAACATCATTGCCCAGCCCGCCTTCAAGAATGTCCGAGCCCGTGTTGCCAAACAGATTGTCATCACCATCACGGCCGGAAATTCTGTCATCCCCGCCAAGGCCGTCAATGGTTTCGCCTTGATCCGACCCCATCAGGACCTGAGCATCATTTGTCCCAGCCGTTACAAAGGCGATCAAATCGGCGTGGCTCCAAACGGTTCCATCGTCAAACGTTACGGTTTCAATCGCGTTCCCGATTGCGGACATAGCGCCTTTCAGCTCAATACGATCAGACGTGCCTGCGACAGACAGGATAATGTCGTCGCCGTCGCTCTGGCTCAGAACAATATCAGTAGGTGCGATCCCCACACCGAATTCCAACCCGTCCAAGCCAGCAAGGTCGGTGATCTGATCGAAGCCATCGCCGAGATCGAAGTGATATGTGTCATCACCTGACACATCAGAGATATTATCGTATCCGGTTCCGCCACGCAGGATATCGTTGCCTTCGCCACCAATCAGCGTGTCATCGCCCGCCAAGCCATTGATGGTGTCGGCACCGCCCATGCCATCAAGCGTGTCGTCAAATTCGGTCCCGTTGATCACATCATCTGAGACCGAAGAGTTCACGGTCACACCGCTTGAAGGGACGATACGTGCTATTAAGTCTTCAAAACTCCAGACGGTGCCATCGTTGAATTCAACCCGAGACAAATACTCGCGTTCCGCCAAACGTTCCAAAAGTACGCGATCATCGGTGCCCCCGATGAGCAACAAAATGTCGTCTGCATCTTCTGGGCCAACTTCAACACTCACGTCATCTGGGTCAATTTCAGCGCCAAACGCAATAACGTCATTGCTGCCAGACCAGCCAGTATCACTCACAATGTCTTGGCCAAATCCGACTTCGAACTCATAGCGATCGTTGCTGCTTGCGCCGCGCAGGATATCATCGCCCTGTCCGCCGATAAACGTATCCGAACCACCGTTGCCGATCAGCTCATCATTGCCCGCATTGCCGACAAGAACATTGGCAAGGCTGTTGCCGGAAATCGTGTCGTCAAATGCACCGCCCTCGGGCAAGGGCACGTTGTCGCCTTCTATCGTCGGTGAATCGACAATAACCGCGAACCCTTCGAGTTCGGCAAAGGACCAGGTTGGGCCACCCTCAAAGCGCACTTCATCTATCCCGTAGCTTAGGCCCACTTCATCGCCAGCAGAGAGTGAAATTTCGATGCGGTCGCTGGTGCCAATAAAGCGTAAGGTGATTGCGCCACCAACAAAGTCACGCTCAACCGCGATATCGGTCGAACTTATGCTGGCATCAAAAATGATCGCAGAGACATTGGTATCGCTTAAGACGTTGCGAACGGTGTCCTGACCAAAGCCTGCCGAGAAGCGATAGACCGCACCACCAAACCCGTCTTCCAGGTTATCGTCGCCAATGCCGCCAGTGATATCATCAAAGCCATCGCCACCTTGGATGTCATCGTTTCCGGCCCCTCCGTCGAGAACATCATTACCTGCGCCACCATCGATTTGGTCATACGCGGCTGTTCCGGTCAGCGTGTCTGCGACGACGGTGCCTTCCAGAGGCGTATCAAGGACGATAGCATCAGCCGCCAAAGTCGCTTCTGTCCAGATCGTCCCGTCATCAAATTGAATTTCAGAGATTTGAACCGCGTCGCCAAAAACGTCATCGTCCAGCAAAATGGTGTTTGCCCCACCATTCGTCGACAGCAGATATTGACCAAAGCTGTTGTAAATTGTGACCTCCGCCGCGGCGATGGAGGAATCAAACACAATGACGTCAAAGGCGTCTTCATCATCATCCAGACGAATGACGTCGTGGCCAAAGCCTGCGCTGAACAAATAGGTGTCGTTGCCGCTGCCGCCTTCAAGTGTGTCATGCCCGGTGCCGCCATTCAGGACGTCATCGCCCGATGAGCCAAACAAAATGTCCGATCCTGCAAGCCCATTCAGTGTTTGCGAGCCCGAACGTCCATAAAGGCCGTCATCGAAGCCGGTCCCTTCCAGCAGGTTACCTTCAGAGAACGCGTAAAGCTCTACACCACGTTGGTCATTGATTTCGACCATTTCTTCGAAGGTATCGTAATCTAGAACGACATCCGAGAATTGGATTTCATCCACAGACCCGTATTGAACAATGACCCGACCTTCGCCGCTCAGTAGAGAAATTTGAGGGGAATAGTTTGCGTTGCGATCAAAGATCACATCGGTTGAACTAAACGCCGTCATATCAAGGACGTCAAAATCGCCCGAGGTTCTGTTGTTCTCGCTTTCAATGTTAATTCGATCAAATGCGCCGGACACAACATACGTGTCACTGCCCGCGCCGCCGTCCAGATAATCACGACCAGTGCCCGCGATCAGAGTATCGTCACCAGATCCGCCGAAGATGACGTCATTGCCCCCTTGACCATCCAGAATATCGTCACCGCCAAAGCCTGATATGTCATCGTCCAGGGCACTTCCGGTCAACGTATCGGCGACCGCATCCCCGTCCAAGTTGGCCCGTGTCAGTGGCGTGGACAAATCAACGAGCTCGTCAAACGAATAAACGGTTCCATCGTCAAAATGCACTTCATCGATTGGAGAAGAAAGGACTCCGCCCTCTCCGCTTTCATCAGCCTCAAAGAACATCGAAACGACGTCACTGGTTCCCGTGAACGTCAGCAAAATACGGCTATTATCACCATCCAAAAGAACCGCGAAATTGGTCGGAGACAAAGTTGCATCAAATTCAATGATGTTCAGACCAGAGACCAAAATTGGCCCCTCTTCGGCTAGTTCAAAGAAGACTTCACCGCCGCCGCCTAGTCCAAAATTACTATCGGAGATGGTGTCTTGTCCGAACCCAGCGCTAAAACGATATGTATCGCCGCCATCTTCGCCCTGAAGCGCGTCGTTTCCAGTGCCGCCAATTATAATATCGTCGCCGTCGCCCCCGCGCAGCACGTCATTGCCAGCCCCGCCATCCAGCGTGTCCGACCCACCGTAACCATAAATGCGTTCATCAAGCCCTGTGCCGGTTATGACATCATCAATTTCGGCAGTACTTGCTTCGATCACCTGACCGCCTGTGTTGGCCGTCACTGCGCGTGTCAAAATCTCAGTGAGATCCCAAGACGTGCCATCATCAAATCGAATTTCGTCGATGCCACCGGTGGCAGGTGTTTCTTCTGCGCCATTGATGATGGTCAAACGGTCATCGCTGCCCACAAATCGCAGAATGATGTCGCCGCCCACATCTTGCGTGCGCTCAACAATCACATCCGCTGCGTCAATCGAGGCATCAAATTCGACAACATCAAAGTTGCCTGAGCCGTCGCCTGTATTCTCGCCGCCGTCATCCAAGACGTCTTGGCCAAAGCCCGCCGAGAACAGATATGTGTCACTACCGCCCATACCCGCAAGGTCATCATTGCCGGTTCCACCCGTCAGCGTTTCGCCATCAGCTCCGCCGATCAAGCTGTCATTGCCAGCCCCGCCAATCATCCGGCTGCCCGTGGTCAAACCTTGGATAATATCGTCGCCGTCGCCACCTTCCAGCAGGTTGTTGGCCGCATTGCCCACGACATTGACGCCACCTTGGTCAGGATAAGGCAGTGCAATCGCAATGATCTCGTTATGGGTCAGCGTCACATCATCCGCTGTGAAACGCACGGATTCCACCCGTTTGTTGTCACCGGCAATTGTGCCAAGAAGACGCAATTGATCGCCGCTGCCAGCAACTTCCAGCACAAGGTCGTCGCCATCCACATAATAGGTCACATCGGTTGACAGAATGGTGTTGTCAAACTCGACGACATCCGTTCCTGAATTCCAGCTCCAGCCGCTGTCTTCATCAATGATATCGCGCCCAAAGCCCAAACCAAACTGGTAGGTATCGCTTTGTTGCCCGCCGATCAGCAAATCGTTTCCAGCGCCACCGATCAAAATGTCATTGCCATCAAGACCTTGCACAAGGTCGTCGCCGCTGCCGCCGTCTAAGGTATCTGCACCTGCGCCGCCTTGAAGATCGTCAAACCCACTTCCACCGTTGAGAACATCGTCGCCGTTGTTGCCAATCAACGTGTCATTGCCGCCCAGACCGTCCAACACATCATTATCTGCGCTGCCAAAGATGGTGTCGTCACCTTCCGTCGCACGCGTTGTCATCGCCACGAGATCGTCATGGGTCAATGAGCGTCCGTCATCAAACAGAATGGTCTCGATCTCAAAGCTGCTGCCAGTCAAACCGGCTTCAATCGTGATGCGGTCTTCGGTGCCCGCAATAGACAGGATCAAGTCGTTGAAATACGCGCGAACCTGAAGGTCCTCAAGCGCGATGCCAGCCCCGAATTGGATGACATCCGAGCCGTTGCCATTGTCAGATATGGTGTCTTGCCCAAAGCCAACTTCGAAAACATACGTGTCGTTGTTATTGGCACCGCGCAAGAAATCGTTGCCTGTGCCGCCCGTAATAACATCGTCGCCGCTGCCGCCAAAGATGTTATCGCTGCCGCCACCACCGTCGATCATATCGGCATCGTATCCGCCATCGATATCTTGATCTTCGTCGCTAGGGGCCCAAGCACGCGCCACGAGTTCCGCGTGGGTCAACGTTTGTCCATCATCAAAGCGAAGCGATTCAATCCGGAAATCCGCTGTCGTAATGGTGTCTTCGATCCGAATGCTGTCTTCGCTGTTCAAGAACGAGAGGATCAAGTCGGTTGAGGTCGCCTCGACAACAAGATCGTCAATACTGATACCGGGTCCAAATTGGATAACATCGGCATCGGAGTCGCGCGACCAACCATCGTCGGACACCACGTCTTGGCCAAAGCCAACTTCGAACACGTAGGTGTCGTCTAGGTTTCCGCCCTCAAGGAAGTCATTGCCCGAACCACCGTTCAGCGTGTCGGCTCCAGAGTTTCCACGCAACACATCGTTGCCGCCGCCACCGTTGATTTCATCGGCAAGACTGCTGCCTTCAATCTCTACATCGCCATCTGTCGGCGCCCAAGCCAACGAGAGCAGCTCTGATTGCGTCAGCGTGCGCCCGTCATCGAATTCCAAAGTTTCGATCCGGTAGTTCGCCGTGTTGACCGCGCGTTCAATTGTCAGGCGGTCTTCGGTGCCTGCAAACGTGATGATGATATCGGAAGCAGTCGCCCGCACTTGAATGTCATCAAGACTGATCCCTGCACCAAAGCGAATAACATCTTCATCCGATTGGGACGCGGTTCCGTTGTCCGACACAACATCCACGCCGAATCCGGCTTCAAACAGATAGGCGTCGTCATTGTTGCCACCTTGCAGGAAGTCGTTCCCGGTCCCGCCTGTGATCGTGTCTTCGCCGCTGCCTCCGTAAATTTCATCATTGCCGCCTTGGCCGTCAATCACGTCGGCATCATAGCCGCCATAGATCACCTGATCCGCGTCTGTCCCGGCCCATGCCATGGCAACAAGTTCTGCGTGGGTCAGTGTGCGCCCGTCATCGAACACCAATGTTTCAATGCGGTAATTGGGCGTGTCGATCGTGTTCTCGATCAGGATGCTGTCATCGCTATTGGCAAATGTCAGGATCAGATCGTCTTCTGTTGCCTCAACCTGCAAGTCGTCCAAGCTGATGCCTGCGCCAAATTGGATAACATCGGCATCCGAATTTCGCGACCAACCATTATCCGATACCACGTCTTGGCCAAACCCGGCTTCGAACACATAGGTATCGTTGTCATTTCCGCCACTGAGGGTGTCATCACCTTGACGGCCTTCAAGTGTGTCTGCGCCTGAAACGCCGGTGATTGTATCATCACCCCAGCCGCCAACCAGGGTGTCCACGTCGCTTGTTCCAGCGATCACTTGTCCTGCAGCAGAGGCAAAAGGTGCCCCGCTGAAGTTCCCAGACGTCAGATCAGCAATGGCCACATCGCGCAAACGGATGAGTTGACGCGCTGCGTCAAGATTGGACACACCTGCATCCGCAAAATAGACATAGGTATCCGAGCCTTCTTGACGAGCCACAACTTCACCCACGAGATCCGCGGCCAAGCGAATATCAAGCTTGTCCCCAAGATCCCCGGTCTCAAAACCGATGATCGTTGTCAGTGCTGCGAAGTCGTTGATTTCAGGTACAAAGAAATCAAAGATATCAACAACAGCATTGGTCCCGGTCAACGTGCGTTCTGCGTCAGATGCGCCAGTTCCGTTACCGGTTCCACCGCCTCCGCTGCCGCCACTCACTTCACGTGTGAACAAGGCGTCGGTGAACGGATTGGTGTCGGGAACACTTGGGATCAACAGGCGCTGCGCGGCCTCTTCATCGATCAAAAGGCCTGCGATATCTGCCGAACTTAAGGTGGCCCCATCGACGAAATCAACGATGTCGATTGGCGTGTTCGAGAACCCAAACTGATCCCGGATCAACAAGGAGTCTTCGCTGCCCACAAACCGCAATAACAGGTCATTGCCTTGCTGAACCGCAATAAGATCGGCCTCTGCAAAACCAGTTCCCAAACGCAACGTGTCGGTCGATTGGCTCCAGTTGCCAGCTTCAATGATCTCATCGCGCCCATCGCCCACGTTGAACACATAGGTCGTGTCGCCCTCACCGCCCGAAAGCACATCATTGCCTTGGTTGCCATCAATCACGGCATCTGTCGCAATATCCGTGCCAAGATTGATCACATCATCTTCGTCGGAGCCAGTAGCGGCCCGTGCAATGATGTCTGCCAGCGTCCATGTCACGCCGTTGGTGAAGACAAATTCTTCGATCTGACTGTCAACGCCCACATCACCGAACATGTTTTGCAGCGTCAGACGGTCATTGCCGCCCGCAATCGCAAGCACCAGATCGGTGGGGCCAACGGACAGAATTTGGATATCGTCGGGTACAATGCCGGCTTCAAAACGGACGCGATCAATGGCCGATCCTGCCAATTGTTCGACGTCTGCGATGACGTCCTGGCCGTCTCCGCGTGCAAAGAAGTAGCTGTCGCCACCGCTATGACCTTGCAACAGATCATTGCCCTGCTCACCATAGATCACGTCATTGCCGCGACCTGTTTCAAGCCAGTCATTGCCATCACGACCAAACACGTCTGTGCCGGGTTCCGCGCCTGTCGCCAGCGGGCCAGAAGCCACGATGATATGATCGTCGCCATCCGTCGCCGGGATGCCACGCGACAAAGCCGCGACTGACAACGCGCGACCATCAGAGAATTCCAATGTGCCAATTACGGCATCTGGGTCATCCGCAGGGTCAATCAACGTCAGACGGTCATCCCCCCCCGAAATCAAAATGATGATGTTGCCATCTGCGTCGCGTTTGGCTGATACGTCCTCTAGGGCAATTCCCGCCCCAAACAATACGGTGCCAAACCCATCGGTTTCGCCACTGGATTCGATGCGGTCCTGTCCATCACCACGTGCAAACGTGTAAACGTCATCACCAAGGCCATCGATGATTGTATCGCTCCCAAAACCGGGGCGGTAAACTTCATCACCGGGCGTTCCCGTGAGCAGATCATCTGTGCCAGACCCCACCGCATTGGCCAAATCAAGCAGCGTATCGCGTGACCAGCTGATCCCGTTCGAGAACACAATCGCCTCTATTTGTGCATCGCGAATGATGATTGCATCATTGCGGGAGTCCGCAAATGTGATGATCAAATCGTCACGATCCGAGGCCAAACGTTCAACGCGGACATCTTCTGGGCTGTACCCGGTCAACGTGATTGTATCGGTTCCGCGAGAGTCTTCGATCACGTCCTGACCGTCACCGCGTGTGTAATCATAAGTGTCGTCGCCGCGCCCGCCGCGCAACGCATCATCCCCCAAGCCCGCATCGATTGTGTCGGCGCGTTCACTGCCCAAAACGATGTCGTTCAAATCTGTGCTTTGCGCGTCGATGGACGCTTGCACAAGTTCCGCGGCCCCCCATGTGACGCCATCCGCAAATTCAAGTGCCGGAACAGCGCCAGAACCTGCCCCGTTTACGATCAACAGCTTATCGCCCGTCGCCGCAAAGGAGATGATCAGATCATCGCTGGAACCATCCGCAAAGCCGACCTCTGCATCGCGACTGGAAAAATCTGCGATGATAACGGTGGCATTGGTCACTGAAGGACCCATTTCGATACGGTCAAACCCGTCCTCGACAAAGATTCGAACCACGGAATCCTGCGACAATAGAATGTTATCGTTGCCCGTTCCCGGCTCTAGAATAACGCCAGTATCAAAGTCGCCCGTGTCCAGAATATCTTGACCAACATTGGATTGCTGATCGCGAATTAGCTCGCGTATATCGGCAATGTCCAATTCGGTGCCGTTTTCGAAGACAAACGTCTCAACGGGGTTTTCACGGTATCCATTGATCACCGCAATGCGTTCGTCACTTGCCGCCAACCGGATGACAAGATCACCGTCGATGTTCTCAAACGTTACGCCGTTTTCTTCGATCCCAGTGCCAAAGACCAAGCGGTCAATACCCGCACTGTCTTCGATACTATCGAGCCCGTCACCATACCCAAACTTGTAAGTATCGCTTCCCGCGCCGCCAAGCAAAGCATCATCGCCTGCCCCGCCGCTCAGCGTGTCGTCGCGATTGTCCAGGCCGATGATCTCTTCATCGCCATCCGAGCCGGTTAGCATCCGGTCGATGATTTCCTCAAGCGTCAGAATGCTACCGTCGCCAAAGCGGAATTGTTCGACACGCGTGTTGGCCAGACCGCCCACGATGGTCAAAATATCTTCGCCATTGCCAAGATCGATCACAAGGTCGTTGCTATCCCGACCAATTTTTAGCGCATCCTGTGTCACAGACGAGCCGAATTGAACCTGATCGATCACGCCTTCCACATCCGGGCGTTCGATGATTTCGTCAAAGTCGTAATCCGCGCCAAACGCGTAAGTATCAGCCGCCGCGCCACCGATCAGCGTGTCATCGCCTTGACGCCCATCCAGCACGTTTGAGTTTGTTGGATTACCCTCGATGATGTTGTCACCGCGGTTACCACCTTCGATGTTCAACAGCTCTTCGACATCCGAGATCAATAAAAAGCTGCCATCCGAGAATTCAAAACGTTCAATTCCATTGTTGAGATCGAGGAACTGATCGCGAATCCGCAATGTATCTGTGCGCTCAAGAACAGAGATCACAAGATCATTGCCATCCTTGGTGAATACCGCGTTGGCTTGGTTGATATCGTCGCCGAATTTGACCACATCATCGACGGGAACAATGATACCTTCCCGGTCGTTCCAAGCCGCACGCACTCGGGTATCGACAATGATATCCGCGCCGTATCCGACATCGAACAGATAGGTGTCGCCGCCGTCTGCACCGATCAACAAGTCGTCGCCGCCCCGCCCATCTAAGGTCTCTGCAAAGTTGGAACCGGTGATGGTTTCGCCCGCATTTGTTCCTACAAGATCAATATCTTCTGGGTTGAAATCGGTAAATTCGAGAATGCGGTCCTCGAACTGGAAGAACTCTACAGCGTATTGCTGAAGGCCCGCGCGGACATACTGGTTCTCCAGAATGACTTGATCGGTGGTCCCACGAATTGTCAGGATCAGGTCAAGCGCTGTGCGTGAAAATTCTATGTCTGTGGACAAGAGATTGCTAAATTCGATCCGCTCAGAACCAGAGGAATCAAGGATCGTGTCGGCGCCATAACCGGGGGCAAAGATATATACATCGTTGCCGCTTTGACCTTCAAGGCGATCATTGCCAAGGCCACCATCAATGCTGTCAGAAATCGTCTCAAAACCGTAAATCAGATCGTCGCCATCGGTCTTGGCGATATCAACATAGTGTTGCAGCAGCTTGAGATAGTTCCACGTCGTGCCATCCGCAAACTGGATGTCTTCAATCAAGTTGATATAGCCGACCAACAAGATTTCTTCGAGGTAGTCGGTCATCGTGACCTCATCCTCGGTGCCGGTAATACGCAAAGTCAGCGTGTCGCCGCTGCCATCGCGCAAGAAGTCAAAATCAGTCCAACGCAGGTCATCTTTGAACTGCAACAGGTCGTCCTTGGGGCCAAACAATGCGGACGCGAAATCCTGATCGAAAACAACATCCTTGCCGTAACCGCGGCCAAATACATAGGTGTCGAAGCCTTCAACACCTGTCAGGAAGTCATCCCCTGCGCCGCCATCCAAGACATTGTCGTTCAACAGGCCGTAAATCGCGTCGTCGCCATCCGTACGCGCGTTCTCAAGAACGCGTTCGACGATGTCTTCGTATTCAAGCGTGGTGCCTTTTTCGAAGAAGATTTTCTCGATCAGATTTGGAGCGATAAAGTCCAACCCTGCATCCGACCCAATCGCTTCACTAAACGCCCCAAGATTCAGACGGACTCCGCCAAATTGACCGACCAATTCAACGCTGTCGCCAGTCAAATTGCCGTCAAGATCAAGCAGTGAAATAACCAGATTGTCGCTGTCCCCGTCACGGGTCAAGCGGACGGACTCATCTGTGACATCGCCACGGAACATCAAGAAGTCTAGGCCTGCTCGAACAGGTCCAAACGAGAAGTTCCCCAAGTCGTCGATGACATCGTGACCGTCACCAACTTGGAAGATATACGTGTCTCCGCCCGCGCCACCACTGAGGTAGTCATTGCCCAGACCACCAAAGAACACATCATCCGAGCCTGACCCAAAATGGGCATCCGATTCATCTTCTGCCGCACGTTCGAAATCAATCACAGAGAACGACATCCGGTAGCGATCCCAGATCACCCCATCCGCAAAGACAATTTCATCCACACCCGTTTGCGTGCGTGAGCCGTCGCGCAGTAACGTGTTCAATTCACCCAAGAATTGGTCCGTAATGCGAACAAAATTGTCATCGTCATTATAGTAAAGGATCAAATCCTGACCATCGCGAACGGCACGGACATCCTCGGAAACAACTGATGAAAAGCGCAATTGGTCTTCATCGCCAAGGTCACGATCAAAGATATAATCGTCACCGGAATTCTGCCCTACAACATAGATGTCAATTTCTGTCGCATCGGTGAAAGACTGCGCGCTGGCTTCATAGCTGCCGATATAGGATTGGTTGCCTTCTGTGAGGTAATAGTAATCCACGCCGTCAAGACTGCCGCGGATTTCGGTATCACCCACGTCGTGGGTTACAATGCGGTCTTCATCGATAGAGAACGCGTTGGCTGCTGCAATAAGGTCCAGATCAATAGGCGCATTTTCATAAGCTGCCACAAGCATTTGCAACAAGTAGCCCTGATCGATGCCAATCTCGGTATCCAAGAAGAAGGCCGGATCAGCGGATCTGTAATCAGGATAGATTTGTCCAAGGATCAAATTCCAGCCTTGCAGGTAGTCATAGACGGCGTCGTTATCGTTGCTCGCAGGCGCGCCTTCAAGGATCGCTGTGAACATCGGTGCCATTTCCAGACCCGATGTCGGGCGGTACTGATTGTCCGCCACATCATATGTCATGCCAACAAAGAAGTCCGACAAGCCGTCTTGTAAGGCCAAGCGCACCGCAAGGCGGCTGCTGGTCAAAATATACTGCTGCATCGCCAGACCAACAGAGTTGATCATGAGCGGAATAACACCCTGATATTCGTCCTCAGACAGGGTGAAACTGCCGCCTTCGACGACTTTGTAGTCGATCAAACCTGTGGCATTGTCTAACGTCGCAGTCAGCATTTCAGGGCGGAATTCGACGCTTGCAAGGCTGGTGGCAAATTGGAACTGACCCGGTGTCAGCAGCTCTACACGATAGGTACTGTCGAGGCTGGAATTAACTTCATCCAACGTGTCAAAATCGACGGCAAAATTGCGCAAATTGAACTCACGAGAATCCCCGGTTTTAAATTGAAGCTCTAAGGCCCGATCAAGGTTACGCGCCCAGACGACAAACGTGCCATCTTGGTCCGTGACTTCCACGGTGTAATCGATAGGAATCCCATCGGTAAATCGAACCCCGATGGCTTCAACGTCAACCGACGCAATTGGGTTGAAACTGATCTCCTCGACGCGCCATTCTTGGCCCTCGCCACGCGCAAGATTCATCACATCATCAACGGTCGGTGCTCCAATAACGTCACCGTTTTCGTCGATAATTGGGCGCCCGCTGGCGAGGCTCCAACTGCCGTCACCGTTCTGAATTCCGTAATCATCGATGACCGCGCGATCATCCACAATGTGCATCAGATAGGGTGCGTTTTCGCGGAACGTGAATTCTTCGCCACGGGTCGCGGGTGACCACGCTTGCTCGAGTTGCCAGCCCTCTCCGGCGTCCGCGCTTTGGGCAAGCAAGTCTTGCAGCGTCGGGCGAGCGATGGGTGTTCCATCTGCCGTTGTGATTGCATCGCCACTATCAAGGGTCCAGTAGCCGCCAAGATCGTCTTCGACATAAACACCGCGATCAACAAGCGTGACGACACCGTCTGCGTCCTCTCCCAAAAGCACCGGCGTGAGTTCACGGGTGCCTTCCATCGTTTGACCCCAATAGGTCAGAACCTCACCGACTTGTTGGCGCAATGTGAAGAAATCTGGCACAGTCATAGATGCCGCAGTCTCGGTGACAATGTCGCCAAGCTCTACATCGTTGGCCATCGCGATACTGAGATCGGTCATGCTGCCAAAGCCACGGCTGTCGATGCTCAACTCTTGCTGCCACGCAGCCCGGCCCGCTTCACCTGCAAATTTCGTCAGCGTTTCTGAGGAATCAAAGATCGCCTCATATGCGCGACGCAATGGGCCGTCTTCGAATTCCACTTCGGCAGAAGACAACAGCTCTGTGCCTTGCGGAGTGATGACGTTCAGCGGGTCACTTGTCAGGTTGAACGACAGAATTCCGTGCTCTTCGAGCATGCGAAGTTCACCGTCATCAGTGATGCCGTTTTCATTGACATCTTGCCAGATCAGAAGTTCGTTCCAGATCAGATCGGCAGCTGTGATTTTCCCATCTGCGTTGCCGCCGTTTTCAACGAGGTCATATTGCGCCAAATGCGCAAAGCCGCCATCAAATTGACCGCCAAACATTTCGCTGAGATTGTCGATGCGGTCGTTGTCGTTCAAATCGCGAACGAGGAACCCATCATCCTTGTCGAGCCATCCTGTGCGCTCTGCAAACAAGTCATTGTCGATGTCGAAGAACACAGATGATGCATCAATGGAGATCGTTTCGATACCATCGCCGTCAAGGTCGATAACAAGCGGATCTTCACCATCGGCCCAAAGCAACCCTTTATAAAGACGCAGCGCAGAACTCGCCAGCCATGCAGCACCATCCGCTTCAGCAAAAAGATTCCACGCGCGGAATAACGGACCAACGCCCGGAAGCGCCTTAATCATCTCGCCCGCAACGCCGTCCGCCGCACTCATCAACACCGAAAGCACAGTTGGGAAGTTGAACAACATGCCCAAATCACCGGTGTCATTCAAAATCGTCGCCGCAAGGCTGTTAAAGCCCCCGGTTTCGTCCAACGGGGACCATGCACCTGTCGTATTCTCAAAATACTTGGTGGACACATCGAAGTTGCGGACCGTTTGCCAACCTTGGAAGTTGACTTCACCATCGCCAATCGTGATCTGGTTGTTGATATTCACGCCTGTCGCAATCTGGAATAGAACGTCGGTCATGTTCACAACGCGCAGATTTGTATTGGGGGCCTCCCCCTCAATGATATAGGCGATATTCAACAAGAATGGATCGAAAGACGTCCGCAACAAGCCGCCTGTCGCAGCCAATTCCACGACCGAATAGAACGACAAAAGGCTGCTGAACGTGCTGGTGAACGCCTTCAACGATGGACCGCCCGGCAGCGCCCAACCAAGGGATGATGCTGTGGCATCACCGCCCGTCAAAGGCACGCCGTAGAAGGTCAGGACATCGTCGTTTTGCGGGTCATGAATTGTGGTATCTGGCGCAAACCAGAACAGGTCGCCGTTTTCAGGCCCCTCATTCACCTTCGTGACGGTTCCATCTTCGGCAATAACAAGGTTGTTCGGAGAATCCCCGTAGATATTACCGCCGGGGCTGGTGTTGATAATCAGGTCGCGGCCAAGGCCCCCGATTGTTTCGATGCCAGTGCCACCGCTGACGATGATAATGTCTGCGCCTGCTCCACCATTGATAGAAAAATCGCCATCGGGCAAATTACTGACCAGGAAGACATCACTGCCGCCAAGGCCCAAGATTTCACCAGTACCAGAATGCGTACCTTCATCATCGCCAGTCATCGAAAAACGGTCGCCCGCTTCCGTCAGCGTGACATTGTCAACGCCGGTGAAGCTGAATTTGCTTTCGCCCAGAGAATTATCTTCTATTTCCAGAAAGCCATCTAAATAGTCTGGCTGCAAAATGCCCAATTTGTTGGACTGAAGGTATAAGTCAGTCAGCGCCGGGTTGGCGACTTTGACAACGCCATTGCGATAGAAAACGCCATTTAGATCAAACAAAGACTCTTCTTCGGACGCGAACGTGATCGTGTCATCCAGACTGTCCCCAAGATCAATCACGATCGTATCAAGACGCCCATCATCCTCAAGATCCTTGAGGATTTCGACGTCATCATCTTGATCGCCAAGTTCCAAAACTTCAAAGCCGACAGCGATGTCTTCGACCTCGTCCCCCGCAGAGTTGGTACCCTCAATCAAAATTTGCACAAGCGTGTCGTCGATTTCGTCAAACTGACCGAGTTCCAGCTGTGGACTCAAGGTCAGCGACAAAACGTTGATGCCGCTGCCATTGTCGTAGCGCACCGTATCTATGCCGCGACCGCCGATGAGTTTGTTGCGACCCCCACCGCCTGTGATGATATCATCACCGGGCCCGCCGATGATCACATCATCACCGCCACCACCATCAGCTTCGTCATTACCGCGTTCCAGGATGATCAAATCTTGCTTGCTTGACCCAGTGATATTGTCGTCTTCTTCCGACCCGATCACCACGGTGACAGGCTCTTCTCCGGCTGCCAGAGGGGGGTCGTTGACCACGGGCTCAGGCACGACGATTGTCACAGCGTCATCATTGGTGCGGATCACAAAACGCTGGAATATTTCGGCTGTGGCCCCCCAGCCAAACCCAGCAATGCTGTCCAAGTCGGTAATGTCAGTCCCATTGGCAAATTCTATCAGCCAATCGACACCGTGTTGGCTAAAGAAAAACACATCCTGAAGGTCTTCCGCTTTGACGACATCGTCGTCAAGATCATTCGGCTCTGCGGTTACAGACAGATCGAACACAGCGAAACGGCTATCCGCCGGAAACGACAAAATTCCCTCGCGGGCAATCGCGTCATCTTCAACATCTAGGATAGCAAGGTTTGCCGCATTCTGAACGATCAGATCCGCAAGGACTTCCACAATTTTCTTTGTCTGTTGATTGCCAAAGGAATCGACAGTCGCGCCAAAGGGAACAAGCGTTTCAAAGAACGTCGACAAGTTTTCCGATGAGACCAATGCAGCCAAATCTTCGGCATCATCGAACAACGCCCAAATCGCGGTGTCGCCAAACGGGCGTTCGCCACTGTCCAATGCGGAATACGCAATCGCCGCGTTCATCACCGAAACCGCTGTTCCATCTGTCCCGATCAACGGGATGATACCATTGATGGATTGCGCGATTTCAGCGTCACCAAGCGCGTTGAGAATTTCGTCGCTCACAGCAGTCCAGTTGGTCATGCCGTTGTCTTCGGCCCAGATCAAACTGGTGAGCAATGACATCGAATGCAGTTCAGTTGCGCTTCGTGAAACAGAATTCGAAGATACCGTCGTTTGAGACGTGCTGCTGTGAAGCTCGCGAACACCTTCAAGGGTCTCGCCCTGCGTAGAAATACCGTCTATGTCAGAATCCGAAAACTCCGTGGCCGCGTTTCCATCAAAATATCGGTCCCGCGCGTCTTGACTGCTTTGTACTAAGGACTGCAACGCGTCAGCCGCAAGTTCATAAGGCAAATGGTTATAAAGATTGGCCGCCTGTTGATATGTGTTCGCAACCAGACCAGCCAAAGCCCCACCCAGCCCGTGACCTGTGGTCGTGATGTCAAAGAAGCTTTGATCGGCTGCGGCCGCAGCCGGGTTTGGCAAATTCTCCAGGTTTCTTATTGCATTGTAGAAATCCAACGCCAGCGCGGCTTGGCCACCATTCCCACCCGGAAATTCAGATCCGGCTGTCCATGCCCCGCTCAGGTCTTCCCAAGCGGTGGAGTCAAAATAGCCATCAAAGGGTTGGTCATAAGACCCCCGGAACGCAATGACCGTGTCGTCAAACCCGTCGATCGCGCTCGTGTCATACGCGATCGCATAAAAGCCCTGCGCAGCCCAGTCCGCTGTGATCAGACCGTCATCGTCGGTATCGCTACGCGGAACAATGAATGCGTCCCCGATTTGGTCTCCAGCGGACAAGTCGATCACATTATTCGAAGGATCTCGATTGTAAACATCAAGAGATAGGAGCGCTAAATACAGGTCTTTACTCAAAGCCATGACCGGTCAATCCTCAATAAAAATCACTTATCCACCCAGTACGCGCCAAAATCTCCATTGAGTCGAAACAACGTACCCTACAGCGCAATTGGCAGCACAATCTCCGGGTAACATCCTGAAAATACAGGAAATATCGAGCTTAAGAGGTATTTTGAACAAACGTTAATTAAAAGATAACAAAGCACACAAGATTTTGACTTTCCAGCAAAAGTTACGTCTTGCCCCCTTGAACGCAGCAATTTCGCCTTAAAGCTGTGCCACTGTTGACCAGACGTGGACAATCACATCCCGTGACAGCCAAAAATCATGTCTATGAAGGTAATGCGCAGACATATTGGTCTGATCGCGGGAACAACGGCGCATTCGTTCGCCGCCGTTGTTCAGTTTTTGAGCCACCATTTTGTGACAGCAACCTGTGCGTTACGCGTTTAAACGGTGCCGCCTAAAGACCCTTCCAAGGTTGCCAACTCTTGACCACCAGCCATCATATCTTGCAACGCTTCTGGGGTTATCTCCCCCGCGCGCGCCGTTCCATAGGTCTTGCCCCGGTTGAGAACCGTGAAGCGATCCCCGACAGCCATGGCGTGACGCACATTGTGGGTAATGAAGACAACCGCGATCCCTTGCTTGCGAACCTTGTCGACCGTGGCCAAAACATTTGCAGTTTGGCGCACACCAAGCGCAGAGGTCGGTTCGTCTAAGATCAACACTTTCGCGCCAAAATGCACCGCGCGCGCAATCGCAACAGTCTGGCGTTCACCACCTGATAACGTCCCCACAGCTTGGTCAGGTCCGCGCAGATTGATGCCCATTTTGCGCATTTCCGTCATGGTGACGTCATTGGCATATTCGTGATCAAAGAACGGCAGCCCGGCCACTTTTTTGATCGGTTCATTGCCCATAAAGAAGTTCCGGCTGACGGACATCAACGGGATCATCGCCAGATCTTGGTACACTGTCGCAATCCCAGCGCCGATACTGTCGCGCGGGTCTTCAAAATGCATGGGCTGGCCTTCAAAAAGAACCTCCCCATGTGTGGGTTTGTGCACACCCGACATAGTCTTGATGAAGGTTGATTTACCCGCACCATTGTCGCCCAGTAGACAGTGACATTCGCCCGCATAGAAGTCGATCGTGACCCCAGCAAGCGCGATAACAGAGCCGAAATGCTTTTCGATGCCCTTCATTTGGATGATCGGGTCCATTAGCGTTCTCCCGTGATCATGCGGCGAATATACGTGTTCAGGATCACCGCCAGTAGCAAAATCACCCCCAAAAACACGCGAAACAAAGAACTTTCAACATTGGCAAAGAACAGGCCTTGTTGGACCACACCAAAGATGAGCGCGCCCAAGGCCGCCCCGATGACAGAACCATACCCCCCCGTGAGCAAAGCGCCCCCGATGACGACAGCAATGATCGCTTCGAATTCTTTGAGAATACCGCGATCCGCCCCAGCCGAGCCAAATTCCATCACCTGACACACCGCAAAAACCGTGGCGCAAAAGGCGGTACACATGAACATCTGGATCTTCACGCGGTCCACTGGAACCCCCGCATAACGCGCCGCTTGTGCATCGCCCCCGGCTGCGAACACCCAGTTGCCAAACCGTGTGCGCGTCAACAGCAAGTGCCCAGCAATAACCAACACAAGCGCCCAAACCATCAACATTGGGATGCCGTCCACAACGGGCTGGCCTTCGCGGTTGCCCCGCGTAAACGTCGCAATCAAGCCTGCATCGCCCATCCATTGAAAGATGGGACCTCCGATTTTGGCTCCAAACAGCGGTGCAAGCCAATCGCCCTCAGCTGCTTCGCGAATGCCACCAATGATGGTCTTGGATTCCAGCGTTTGCGGGATGAAAATCGTAAAACCACGCAAGATAAACAGGGTCGCAAGCGTCACGATGAAGCTCGGGAGGCCCGTTTTCACAACGATGTAGCCGTTCACCCAGCCAAATCCGATGCAGATTGCAAAGGTGATCAAGATCGCAAGCCACATTGGCCACGCCAGAACGACCCCAAAAATGGCAATCATCATGCCCGCAAAGCCGATCATTGAGCCGACCGATAAGTCAAATTCGCCCGCGATCATGAGCAAACACGCACCAACTGCGATGATCATAAACTGCGCCGAAACAACCGACCAGTTCATGATACCTTGGGCGTTAAACATGCCGCTATCGAATGCAAATAACAAAAAGAACGTGAAAACTGCGACCGTTCCTACAATCCCGCCAAGTTCGGGGCGGATCAACGCGCGTCGAAAGCGCGATATTTCCTTGATGCGTTCGTCTGCATTGGTGGCGTCTGACATTGCCGTGGCCTTTGCTTTTCTGATGTTTTGAATAAAAAAAGGGCAGCCCTAGCCTTACGCCGGGGCTGCCCTGAAAGGGTGGGTTTTAGCGGAATTCGCCTGCGAACGCTTCGACTTTTTCAAGTCCTTCTGCGGTCACAAAACCCGGTCCAGAGTTGATGTTGTTACCAGGAAGAACGCCGTAGCGATCATAGTTGGCAAGAACGACAACTGGCAGATAGGCCTGCAGGAATGGTTGCTGGTCGATACCCCATTGGATCGTGCCATCTTTGATGCCTTTCACGATCTCAGTCCCCAAGTCAAACGTGCCAAAGTAGATATCGCCCGCGATGCCCATTTCGTTGACAGCCGCGATTGTTGGATCAGCAGACACCGGACCAAGCGTCAGGATCGCGTCTGTTTCTGGGTTTGCCGTCAGATAGGCTGTAACCCGGTTTTTGATTTCTGATGGATCTTGACCAGAATCGATCATCGATGACCCAAGCTCAACACCAAGACCATCCGCAAAGCCACGGCAACGTTCTGCCACAACTGTGTTGGAAATCACGTGGTTCACGCAAACAAACGAACCAACACCGTCGCCTTTTGCACGAATACCAGCCGCTAGGCCCGCATCGTATTCAGGTTGTCCGACGAACATCAAAGCACCCACTTCGCGGGTTTGCTCAGGTGTACCCGAGTTCATGATAATCACGTCGATACCTTGATCAACGGCTGCGCGGATTGGCCCAGCCAAAACGTCGAAATCCGCAAGCGTCGTGATGATGCCATCTGGTTGAGATGCAGCCGCTTGCTCAATGATGCGCGCCATATCCGCAAGGTCGCCCGTTGGCGGGTTGCGATACTCGACAGTGACATCCATTTGCTCGCCCGCCAGCGCGATACCGTTCTTGATTGTGTTCCACCAGCTATCCGAATCAGGCGCGTGGCTGACCAGAATATATGTGAGGTCATCACCGTGACCATCCGCAGACACCATAAGCGGGGATGCAATAACGGCAGCCGTCAGCATCAGATTTTTCAGCATAGATTTCATATTATCCTCCCAAGGACACCCTAGTTTCTTTTACGTAAGAGTAGATCGACTCCCTCTCTGAGGGAAAGGAGACCACGTATCGCATATTTTTGCAACCGGTTGCAAAAAATTTCTTACTGCGACACAGTTCAAGGGACTGTATGAAGGCGCTTTGGATTGGTGAGTACGGGATCGGACAATGGCAGCGACGCTCAAAGATGTGGCAAATAAAGCAGGCGTTTCGACCTCGGCTGTGTCACGCACTTTTACTGACGGTGCCTCTGTGTCCGTTAAGATGCGTCGTAAAGTCGAAAAGGCGGCCGCCGAGCTAGGCTACAGCCCTAACTTTCTGGCGCGCAGCCTTACGACACGACGGACCAAGCTGATCGGATTGGTGTCCAACAACTTCCACAACCCGATCTTCCTAGAAGTGTTCGATCTGTTCACCCGCAGCCTACAAGAGCGTGGATTGCGCCCCCTGCTGGTCAACCTGAGCAAAGAGATCGATCCGGAAAACTCTGTGCAAATGCTACGGCAATACTCAGTGGACGGCGTGATCGTTGCCTCATCCACCCTGCCCCCTATGTTTTCGAAAGCCTTCCGTGACAAAGGCATCCCTGTGGTCAACACGTTCGGGCGCTATTCGAGCAGCCCTGAGGTTCACGTCGTGGGGATCGACAACGCAGAAGCTGGGAAAATGGCCGCACGCGAGTTGGTCGATCGCGGGTATACGAATGTCGCATTTTTGGGTGGTCCGGAGGCTGCGACCTCTACCCAAGACCGCTTCAAAGGCTTCATGGCGGAACTGTCCAAGCACCCCCACGTCACCGTCAGCCATTCCTTTGCTGAGGATTATTCGTTTCAAGCCGGGCGCGCGGAAATGCAACGATTGGCGCAATCCCCATTGGCTCAGGCCTATTTTTGCGGTGATGACGTATTGTCGATTGGGGTGATGAGCGCGGTCAAGGACATTGGACTGAACGTTCCACAAGACCTTGGATTGATTGGGTTTAACGATATGGAAATCGCAAGCTGGGAGAACATCGCCCTGACGACCATTCACCAACCGATCAAACAAATCATCACGTCTTCGGTTGAGTTGATGGTGGCGATGTTGGACGAACCTGACCGCTACCCTGAGGCGCGATTGTTTCCATGTCGTATTATTGAGCGGGACACATTGCGGCCCCGCTCATAGCGTTTAGCGGAACATAGGTGGACGCGCGTCCATCCATGCACCATCTGCCTTGGCCGACTCTACGGCCGTATGAACAGCCGCCATCGAACGCACGCCATCCGCAGCATTAGGCAGGCCATCCCGGACCTCTCCGCGAATTGCATCTGCCAGATCACAGTAGATATTGGCCACAGCCAACGGGAACCCTTCCGGGTGCGCAATTGAGACACGGGACAAGCGTTGCGCATCTTCATGCAAGCCCCCCTCACCCTTTTCGATGATCTGCGTGCGGCCACCGACTGGGGTGTAGATCAGTTGGTTTGGCTGCTCGGACGTCCACCGCAATCCACCAATTTCGCCAAAGACTTGGATGTCGAACCCATGTTGGCGTCCAATCGCAACTGAGGATGTCCAAAGCCGCCCCACGGTGCCACCATTCAGGCGAAAATTCACCATCGCGTCGTCTTCCAGAACCCGACTTGAGATCGTTGAGGCGAAATCAGCCGACAGTTTCTCGACCTCATCATCACAAATGAAACTGGCCATATGCAGCGCATGAATACCGCAATCCGCAAATTGCCCTGACACACCCGCCATGGTCGGATCGTAACGCCAACGCACGCGTGGATTGTCCGCATCTGTTGCGTCGCCGTGATGTCCGTGGCTGAAGTTCGTCACGACCAAACGGATCTTTCCAACCTCGCCAGCTCGCACCATAGCGCGCGCTTGACGGACCATTGGATAGGCCGAATAGCAGTAGTTTACCGCGCAAATCTTGCCTGACGCTTTGGCCACACGCACGATTTCCTCACCCTCTTCCACGGTCATAGTCATTGGCTTTTCACAAAGCACGTTGAACCCAGCCTCAAGGAACGATTTTGTTAACTCGAAATGGGTCGCGTTTGGCGTTGCGACGGTTACCAGATCGATGCGATCTTCCCGTTTACGCTCGCCCGCCAACATTTCCTGCCAATCGCCATAGGCACGATCCTGAGCAATTCCCAAGCGTTGTGCATAATCGCGTCCAACATCGGCCCGGTGATCCAATGCGCCTGCCGCGAATTCAAACATACCGTCGGCTTGTGCGCCCAGTCGATGCGCTGGCCCGATTTGGCTGCCTTCACCGCCCCCAATCATGCCCCACTTTAATTTTGTCATCTCGGTCGTTCCTTAAAAACCAATAGATTGCAGATATTCACGGTTGGCCCGTGCATCCTCAAGCGGCGTGCCCGGCATCGATGGATCGCAGTCTTGCTCAACTGTGCACCACCCCTCAAATCCAGCGTCCAATAGGCACTGTCGCACAGCCGTGAAATCAACGTCGCCTTGCCCCAGATTGCAGAAGATTCCCTGCCCGCAAGCCGTATAGAAGTCTGTTCGCTTGGCAACAACATCCGCTTTAACTGCGGGATCAATGTCTTTGAAATGCATATAGGAAATGCGTTTCATATAACGTTGCATGAACGCCACCGGATCAAACCCCGCATAAGAATGGTGTCCTGTGTCAAAGCAGATTTTAAGGATGCTTTCGTCGACCTCATTTAGAAGGCGCTCTAGCTCTGGCTCGAAATCCATAAACCCGCCTGCATGGGCGTGGATGCCGACGGTCAGACCGTATTCTTCGGCCCCCATTTTCGCAATCGTGGCGATACGGTCGCGGTATGCAGTCCATTCGGCTTTGTCCATTTGCTCGGCTTCCGCTGCACGACCTGCTGTGGGCGCGCGACGCGGCGAAATGCTATCGATCAGCACCAAATGCTCGGCACCATGCGCGACCAACGCTTTGCAAGTACGCTCTGAGGCGTCCTTCACATCGTCCCACATTTGAGGATCATGGAAAGCACGAAACACAACGCCCCCGATGATTTCGAGATCGCGTTCGGCCAAAGCAGGCGCAAGGATTGCAGGGTCTTCCGGCATGTAGCCGATTGGCCCCAATTCGATGCCTTTATAGCCAGCACCGGCACATTGATCCAAAACGGATTGCCATGTCGGATAGGCAGGGTCGGACGGAAATTCTATGCCCCAAGAGCATGGAGCATTACCGATCTTGAGTGTCATTTTGTGCCTTTCGAAGCGTTATACGCTGGCCACGTCAACCCATGCTTTCGCACGCGAAGACGCCATTGCAGCTGTCACAATACGGTTCACATCCAGCCCGTCTTGAAAGGTCGGCCAGATGGGAGTTTGGGTTTCAATCGCCCGCAAGAAATCGCGAGCTTCGATGATGATCTGATCTTGGTATCCGGTGCCATGTCCCGGCCCCTGACAAAACGGTTCGTAGTCAGGATGGGCTGGTCCGGTCAGAACTTTGCGGAATCCCCGAGTCGCTTCGGGTTCGTCCATGTCGTAAAGCCAAATCGCGTTCTGATCTTCTTGATCAAATCGGATACTGCCCTTTGTTCCTGTAATTTCATAAGCATAGCCCATCTTCCTGCCATGACTAATCCGGCTAAAATACATTTGCCCCATCGCCCCATTCTCAAAGCGACACATCATTTGGCCGTGATCATCATTGGTGACCGTGCCGCCTGGCCGCGCGGCATGTACGGTCTCGACCTCTGCGATCAAGGATTTGATCGGGCCAATCAGGGCCAAAGCCCCGTTGATCATATGTGGGGCCAAGTCGCCCATAGTGCCATTTGCATCACCCTGCGTGCGCCATGTCGCCGGGCTATTTGGGTCAGCAAGAAAATCTTCTGTATGTTCGCCGCGAAACCACGTGACGTCGCCTATTGCGCCACCTGCCACTAGTTGGCGGGCGAATTGGCTGGCAGGTGTTCGGATATAGTTAAATCCAACCATACTTGTTTGATTTTGCGCAGCGGCCACCATAGCAAGACTATCTTCAAGCGATGCCCCAAGCGGTTTTTCGCACAAAACCGGTTTGTTCAACGCGAAAGCAGCCAGTGCAATTTCGCGATGGGTTTCTTGTGGTGACGCGATGACAATCGCTTCGACTTTTGGGTCTTGCACCAAGACACGCCAATCCGACGTTGCCCGCGCGAACCCAAAAGCCGTTCGATATCTTTCCGCACTTGCGTCAGAGTTTGCGCACACCATTTCGAGGCGCGGTCGAAGGGCTGTATTGAACACGGCACCTACGGCAGACATTGCCACAGCATGTGCCTTGCCCATATAGCCTCCGCCAATGATCCCGATGCCGATTTGTGTCATGAAACGTCCTTGGGTTGAAATTGGGTTTGCAACCGGTTGCAAAATTAGTATCCTCGGATTCGAAAACACGCAAGATACAATCTCTTGGTCCTTCACGCCTTCGATGGCAAAATGAAAGATACAGCGACATGACGGACGCCACATATCGATTGACCACAGCACAGGCGGTCATCAAGTTTCTGGCCAATCAGTACATAAACATCGACGGGCACGAAATGCGTGTCTGTGGCGGTGGCTTTGGCATCTTTGGGCATGGCAATGTGACCTGCCTTGGCGAAGCCTTGTATGATGCACGCGAAGACTTGCCACTTTATCGTGGTCAAAACGAACAAGGTATGGGATTCGCAGCTGCGGGTTACACCAAGCAATGGTTGCGCCAACGTTTCATGTTTTGCACTGCAAGTGCGGGACCGGGAACTGCCAATCTTTTGACCTCTGCGGCGCTTGCGCATGCCAATCGCTTACCGATGTTGCTTTTATGCGGTGATGCCTATGTGACCCGCCTGCCCGATCCTGTGCTTCAGCAGCTTGAGCACTTTGGCAATCCAAGTCTTGGTGTAAATGATGCGTTTAAAGCCGTCAGCCGCTTCTGGGATCGCATCACACATCCGGCGCAGATCCTGCAATCCTTGCCAGCCGCGATTGCCACGATGCTGGATCCGGCCGATTGTGGGCCCGCATTCATCGGTTTGCCTCAAGACGTACAGGGATGGGCATATGACTATCCCGCCAGCTTCTTTGAGAAACGCGTGCATCGCATTCGTCGCCAAAGCCCTGATATTGCTGAAATCAAAGATGCAGCGGACCTGCTCCGCACAGCCAAACGGCCGATGATCATTGCCGGGGGCGGTGTTCAATATTCAGGTGCCGTGGCCAAGTTGGCCACCTTTGCGCAAACGCATAATATTCCTGTGGTTGAGACAATTGCCGGACGAGCCAATCTTACGCAGGACCATGCCTTGAACATTGGTCCTGTTGGCGTAACAGGTTCGGACAGCGCGAACTGGGTGGCTGAACATGCAGATGTGATCCTTGCGGTCGGCACCAGATTGCAAGACTTCACAACAGGTTCTTGGACGGCCTTTGCCAAAGACGCCAAAATCATAGGGCTGAACGTTGGGCGGCACGACGCGATGAAGCATTTGTCATTGCCAGTCGTTGGGGATGCGAAATTGGGCCTGACGGCTCTTGATGCGACGCTGGATGGCTACCAGTCCCCCAATGAGTGGACAAAATCCGCGCAAGACGAACGCTCCAAGTGGGTTGCTTACACGGACGACATCACAACGCCCGGCAATGGTCCCAATTCCTATGCCAAAACGATCCGCGTTGTGAACGATCTGTGCGACCCGCGCGATCGCGTTGTTGCAGCGGCAGGCGGGTTGCCCGCAGAAGTCACCGCACATTGGCAAACCAAAGACATTGGGACTGTCGACGTTGAATTCGGATTTTCCTGTATGGGCTATGAGATCGCAGGCGGATGGGGCGCGCGCATCGCCCAATATGAGCGCGAACCAGAGCGCGACACCATCGTGTTCACCGGCGACGGGTCCTATCTTTTGATGAACTCAGACATCTATTCATCCGTGTTAACGGGCCGCAAGCTGATCATATGTGTGCTCGACAATGGCGGGTTTGCGGTGATCAACAAACTGCAAAACAACACTGGCAATGAGAGCTTCAACAACTTGATTGCAGATTGTCCGACCGTGCCCACCCCCTTTGCTGTCGACTTTGAAGCGCATGCATCTTCTATGGGCGCACACGCAGAGACAGTGGCGAACCCCACAGAATTTGGCGAAGCGTTTAAACGGGCGCAAGCGGCTGACAAAACAAGCGTGATCGTGATGAAGGTCGACGCCTATGATGGATGGACGACACAAGGCCACACATGGTGGGAGGTCGGCACGCCGTATGTGACAGACAATCCCAAAGTGGCCGCAAGTCACGCAGAAGTCGAAGCAGAACGCGTCAAGCAACGGCAGGGCGTTTGATGGACATTTTCGAAGGCATTAAGCGCAACAATTTCGTGATTGTGGGCCGGGTTGGCATGGATTTATTTCCAAGCCCCGGTGAGGCCGTTGAAGACGCTGCAACTTTTTCCGGCGACATGGGGGGCTCTTCAGCCAACACGGGTGCGGGTATTGTGAAGCTGGGCGGACAAGCTTCCTTGGTTACGCGTGTGTCTGACGATGCTGTGGGGCGGTTCTGCGTGAACAAACTGCACCATTATGGTGTGGACACGACGTATGTGACACCTGTTGGCGGCGAAGCTCGCAACTCTTTGGCGCTTTACGAAAGTCGTGTCGAAGGCCACCAATCGGTGATTTATCGCAACGGTGCTGCCGATTTTGAGATGTCGCTCGCAGATGTCGAAGCTGTAGATTACAGCAAATTCGGGGCACTTGTGACTGCCGGAACTGTGTTCGCCGCCGAGCCGTCGCGCACAGCGACCTTTCGCGCATTTGAACTCGCACACGCTGCTGGTTTGCCGATCATCTTTGACATCGATTATCGCCCCTACAGCTGGCCCTCCCCGCAAGTCGCCCAGGAGGTTCTATCCAAAGCAGGTGCGTTGTCAGACGTGATCGTCGGCAATGATGAAGAATTCGGCTTTATGGCAGGCGATATCACCAAAGGCCTTGAAAAAGCGCGTGATTTGGCAGCGACCAACGCGGCACTCGTTATCTATAAGATGGGCGAACACGGCGCGATCACGCTTGCAAACGGGTCTGAAAACCGCACCGGAATTTACCCAGTGACGGCGTTAAAGCCCACAGGCGCGGGCGACAGTTTCATGGCGGGCCTGTTGTCATCACTCGCGAGCGGACTTGATCTGAACACAAGCGTTCTGCGCGGGTCAGCTTGTGCAGCCATCGTTGTTTCCAAACCGGGCTGTGCCCCGGCTATGCCATTCCCGGAAGACCTTGATGCCTTCCTTGCCGATCATCCCGGCCCCACCCAAGCTTCTTGAAGGACACCTCCCCTTATGCATATTGCTCCTCACGACAATAAAAACACACCCATCGTGGACGCGGATGATCCCACGGTTCCATTGAATTACTTCAACATCGTAAAGCTCAAAGCTGGCGAAGCGTTCGAGTTCCAAGTTCCCGGCTACGAAACGTGCATAGTTCCGGCCACAGGCACGATTGATGTGTCTGTTGAAGGCGTTGAATATAAATCACTGGGCAATCGCGGCGAAGATGTCTGGGACGGCGAGCCCGAAGGCGTTTATGTACCCGTCGGCGCGAAAGTAACTTTGGTCGCCGTCAAGGACACGGAAACATTTATTGCTGGGGCAAAATACGACAAAGTTCTGGATCCGTTTGACGTCCGTGTCGCCGAGTTGGACAAAGTTCAATACGGATCAGACGACACCAAAACACATCGCAAAATCAAACACATCTTGGGTCAAAAGCAACATGGCAAAGTGGGCCGCTTGCTGGTGTCCGAGTTGTTCACAGTGGGTCAAGGCGGCTGGTCTGGTTTTCCTGCGCACAAGCACGACACCGACAATCTTCCCCATGAAACACGCCACGATGAGACCTATAACTTCCGCTTCCGCCCCAAACATGGGTCAGGTGTTCAAATCTTGCAGCGCGAAGAAGGCAAACCCGGAGACGCCTATCAACTGATGGATGGCTCAACGATGTGCATCGACAAAGGCTACCATCCCTGCGCTGTGATGCCGGGCTATGAAATGTACTATTTCACCATTCTTGGCGGATTGAGCCAACGCTCTTTGGTGCAGTTCTTTCAGCCGACCCACGCCTACCAGATCGAAACCATTCCCGGCATCAAAGACATGGTGGCAAAGTTCAAATGACACTGGTGACATTGGCGGATGTGCTGCAACCCGCGTTGAAGCACGGCTATGCCGTCGCGGGCTTGGTCACATTGGGTTGGGAAGATATGCGTGCCTATGTGGCCGCCGCAGAGGCCGAAGGCTGCCCTGTGATTTTGCAAGCAGGACCGTCTTGCCGCGCGCACACTCCGTTGCCGATACTGGGCAAGATGTTTCGCCATTTGGCCGAACATGCCAGCGTACCTGTCGTTGCGCATTTGGATCACGGGTACACCATGGACGAGTGCCGTGAGGCTCTTGAAAGCGGCTTTACATCCTTGATGTATGACGGATCGCGCAAACCTTTGGCCCAAAACATCGACGAAACGGCGGCCATTGTTGAAATGGCGCATGCTGCCGGGATTTCCTGCGAAGGAGAGATCGGTTTTGTGGGTTATGCGGATGGTGAAAACTCAGCCGGGACCGACCCTGCCGAGGCCGCGCAATTTGCCCGCGACACACACGTTGACGCCTTAGCCGTGTCAGTCGGCAACGTGCATTTGCAACAAGATCAATCTGGCGGTTTGGATGTTGCACGCATCGCAGAAATCCAAGCTGTAACGGATGTGCCCTTGGTCATTCATGGCGGCTCAGGCGTGCCCGCCGCGCAGCGCACCTCGCTTGCGACAGGCACACATGTCTGCAAGTTCAACATTGGAACCGAATTGCGCATGGCTTTTGGTGATGCGCTACGCGGCGCCGTGGCAAGCGATCCGAAGCGCTTTGATCGTGTCTCCATCTTGAAAGATACCCACGACCCGTTGGTTGCGGCCACACGACATGTTTTGCGCGCCATGGCGCAGGGCCAGTAAGGACAAGGCGATGATACGAATAGCAATTTTAGGGTGTGGTCGCATTGGGCAAGTACATGCGCGCTCATTGATGCAAATGGCGTCGGCGAAACTTGTGGCTGTATCGGACGCGTTTGGTGATGCCGCGCAAGCGCTCAGCGCGCAAACTGGCGCAGAGGTCCGCGCCACCGCTGCAATCCTTTCGGCGACAGACATTGACGCTGTGATCATCTGCACGCCCACAGACACCCATTTCGATCTGATTCAGGGCGCTGCGAAATCTGGCAAAGCGGTCTTTTGCGAAAAGCCGATTGATATGTCTGCGGATCGCATTCGCGCCTGTATCGAGGTGGTGAAAGCGCAAAACGTGCCGTTTCTGACCGCGTTCAACCGCCGCTTTGATGCGAACTTCGCCAATGTTCAATCGCGCATCGCAGCCGGGGGCATCGGCGCGGTTGAGATCGTGACCATCCAATCGCGTGATCCCTCCCCGCCGCCTGTCAGTTACATCAAGACCTCTGGCGGGATTTTCAGGGATATGATGATCCACGATTTTGACATGGCGCGTTTTTTGCTTGGCGAGGAACCTGTTCAGGTCTTTGCCGTTGGCTCCGCACTCGTTGACCCCGAGATTGGCACCGCGGGCGATGTGGATACGGCCGCTGTGACCTTGACCACAGCAAGCGGTAAAATCTGCCAGATATCGAACTCGCGGCGCGCCACATATGGTTACGATCAACGCATCGAAATTCACGGCTCCAACGGGATGCTGCGCGCGGATAACGTGCTAGAAAATACCGTCGAGATCGCAACTGAAACCGGGTTCCACCGCGCCCCTGCGCAACATTTCTTTCTGGAACGCTACAGTGCCGCCTATATGGCCGAGATCATCCATTTCGTGGACTGTTTGACTGCGGGCACCGCGCCGTCCCCGTCCATTGAAGACGGTCTAAAGGCCCAATTGTTGGCAGATGCGGCAACCAAGTCGTATGAAACAGGTCAACCGGTCACGTTGTGACAGCAAGGGGTTGAGGCCGTCGCACGAAACCGCGACACTTAAACCGCACAAGAGGGGGCCGTGTTGATGACCGCAAAAAAGAGCTTTAATGATCTGCGCTCGGCGCGTTGGTATGCCCCTGATGATTTGCGCTCTTTCGGGCATCGCTCGCGTACCATGCAGATGGGATTGTCGCCTGATGACTGGGACGGCAAGCCGATTGTCGCGATCCTGAACACATGGTCTGACCTGCAACCCTGCCATATGCATTTCCGCGACCGGGTCGAATTTGTCAAACGCGGTGTCCTACAAGCCGGCGGCATGCCTGTGGAAATTCCGGTGCATTCTTTGGGCGAACAACTGCTTAAGCCCACCGCCATGCTTTATCGCAATATGGTCGCGATGGAGGTCGAAGAAGTTTTGCGGTCCAACCCCGTGGACGGTGCCGTTCTGATGGGGGGATGTGATAAATCCACCCCTGCACTGGTTATGGGCGCTGTGTCGATGGGTCTGCCGTTTGTGTACCTGCCCGCTGGCCCCATGTTGCGCGGCAACTATGCGGGTAAAACGCTCGGCTCTGGTTCGGACGCTTGGAAATACTGGGATGAGCGGCGCGCGGGTAATATCTCCAAAACGCAATGGCAAGGTGTTGAGGGCGGCATCGCGCGCTCTTATGGGCATTGCATGACGATGGGCACCGCCAGCACGATGACCGCGATTGCTGAAGGGTTTGGGTTGTGTTTGCCGGGTGCGTCTTCGATCCCTGCCCCAGATGTGAACCACCAACGCATGAGTGCGGCTTGCGGACGGCGGATCGTCGATATGATCTGGGAAGACCTCACGCCAGACAAGATCATGACCCCGCACAGCACACGCAACGCTGTCACGGTCGCAATGGCGACGGGGTGCTCTACGAATGCGATCATCCATCTGATCGCGATGGCGCGGCGCGCGGGCATTCCGCTCGAACTTGATGACTTGGACGCAATCGGGCGCACAACACCTGTTATAGCAAATATCCGACCTTCAGGGTCCGAGTACCTGATGGAGGACTTCTTTTACGCAGGCGGCCTTCCCGCTTTGATGAAAGAACTTGGCGACAAACTGGATCTGAGCGCGACAACAGTGACTGGCGAAACGTTGGGCCAAAGCATTGCGGATGCTGAGAACTTCAACACTGACGTCATTCGCCCGCTGTCAAACCCGGTCTACCATGAAGGGTCATTGGCGGTGCTCAAAGGCAATTTGGCCCCAGACGGCGCGGTGATCAAACCCGCCGCAATGGACGCCAAATTCATGACCCACAAAGGGCCTGCTTTGGTGGCGGATTCCTATGAAGAGTTGAAAGCAATCATCGACGACCCCAATGCGCCCGTCACCGCTGATCACGTGTTGATCTTGCGCAATGCGGGCCCGCAGGGCGGACCGGGCATGCCCGAATGGGGCATGATCCCAATGCCGCAAAAGCTGCTAAATGAAGGCCTCCGCGACATGGTCCGCTTGTCAGACGCCCGGATGAGCGGAACCAGCTACGGCGCTTGCATTCTGCACGTGGCCCCTGAAGCGTTCATCGGTGGGCCGCTTGCGTTAATCGAAACAGGCGACATCATTTGCCTTGATGTGCCAAACCGCAGCCTGTCCGTTGATCTCAGCGACGCGGAACTGGATGCACGTCGCGCGCAATGGATCGCTCCCGAGCCACGATACCAACGTGGATATGGTTGGGTGTTTTCCAAACATATCGAGCAAGCCGACAAAGGCTGCGATTTTGACTTTTTGCGCACTGAGTTTGGTACGGCTGTGCCCGAACCCGACATTCATTGACGCCGCTTTCAAACTACCCTTTGGCCATCCTATCGGACAGTTTGGCGACCAGTTGGTGCAGTAGGATTGTCAGTATCGCCAGTGCGATCAAGCTTGCAAACATCAGATCAATTTTCGCGCGCCCATTGGCCAACAGCATAAGATATCCAAGCCCTTTGGATGCACCAACCCATTCACCGATCACAGCGCCAATCGGGGCATAGACGGCGGCAAGCTTCAGCCCCGTGCCCAACGATGGCAACGCATAGGGTATTTTGATCCGCCACATGATCCGGCTTTTGGTGCCGCCCATTGTTTTCGCCATATCCAGAATGTTCGCAGGAACCCGCATCAACCCATCATAGAATGCAGACGTGACCGGGAAATAGATGATCAAGACCGCCATCGCGATCTTTGAGGCCATCCCGTAACCAAACCACAACGTCAAAACGGGGGCCAACGCAAAGACAGGAACGGCCTGGGTGAACACCAGCAAGGGCATGACAAATCGATGTAATCGTTCCGAATTGGCCAGAAGAATGGCCGTGACGGCCCCTAAAACAGCACCAATGATCAAGCCAAGACCGACTTCGCTGGCCGTAACAAGCGCGTGCTCAGCGATCAATGCGCGGTTCGCAAAGCCTATTTGCGCGACACGCCACGGGGATGGCAAAATATAATGCGGCGCGCCGGTGATCCAAACCAGTGCTTGCCAGATCGATAGACCGAGCACGCTAGCCGTGAGAGCATATCGCAGCGTGTTCACAACGAGCCCCTTAGGCAATCCAACAAAGTCGATTGGCACGTCAGCGTGTCGGGGGCGAACGGGTCGCGCACCGGGCTTGCTTTCGGGACTTGTGCGAAGGTCGCTGCGTTTGGCGTAAAGACAACGATTTGATGTCCCAATCGCACGGCTTCCGCGGGATCATGTGTCACCAACAAAACCGTTTTGCCGCTTAGAACTTCGGCCGCGAGTTCCTGCATTTGCGCGCGTGTGCTGGCATCCAACGCGGAAAACGGTTCATCCAACAACGCGATGGGCCGGTCCTCCATCAAGGTGCGGGCAAGTGCCGCGCGTTGACGCATGCCACCCGACAGCGCATCTGGTCGCTTAGATTGATGCGCAGCTAGCCCCACACGATCCAACAGGCTTTTCGCCCTTTCCAGATCCGGCTGCATGCCCCGTAAGTGCGCGCCAAGAACTGTATTTTCCAAGACATTCAGCCATGGCAGCAACAGATCAGATTGCGCCATGTAGCTGATACGATCTGTGACGGGTGTCCCGTCGCTTGCTGTGATCGAACCGTCAAACTCGCCAGCACAAGGCAAACCTGCGATCAAACGCAGCAACGTGGATTTACCGACACCAGAACGCCCGAGCAAACAGGTCCATTGCCCGCCCTGCAAACTGACGTCAAAAGGTCCAAACAGTCGCGCCGCGCCCAGATGATATGAACCGCGCAGATGCAAAGTGGGCGCGCGCATTACCCCCCTCGCAATCCCATGTCCCAAAAGCCCACTTCTAACCGTGTGGCCGTGGTGAAACGGTCCTGCAACCGGGTCCAACGTGGTGTGCTTTCTGGATCGGGACCAAGACGGCGCGCGATGGCGGCGTCAATCATTTGCCCGACACCCGACATAACAGATTGGTAGCCATCATCCGCATAGGTATCGATCCAATCTTGGTATTGAGCGTCTGCTGACTTGGACGCGGCCAGTCGCTTGCCAATTTCACCATATCCAAAGCAACACGGGGCAAGGGCCGCCATCAGATCAAGGAAGTCACCTTGCAGGCCGCAATCCATGACATAGCGCGTATATGCGAGGTTTTCGAACTCTTCAGTTGCCCTAAAAAGCGCGTCCTCGTCGATACCTTGCGCTGCACAGGTTTTCACATGCAGCGCCATTTCGTGATTGACCAACGCATCTACTGTACCGGCGCAAACCTTCATTTCGTCCAACGTCTCGGCTTTCACGACGGCAAAGGACCAAGCCCGAGCAAAATGCACGAGGAACACATAATCCTGCACCAGGTAGTGCAGAAAGGATGCGCGCGGCAAGGAACCGTCTGCTAGACCTTCTACAAACGCATGGTGCGTATAGTCGCGCCATTCGGCCGGGCACCCGGCACGCCAACGTGCGAAACTGTTACCATAATCTGGAACGTTCATGGTGCGCTCACGTCAATTGCGATGTCAAAAACCGCGTTAACCGATGGGATCAAACCCGCGTCAAACAAGAAGGTCTCAAATCGAGCATAGCGCCCCGCATCCATCGCGGCTGGGCGCAACGCAAACCGGGGTAAAGTATCGCCCCAAGCCCGTTCGTTAAGCGCATCTTGAAGTTCGGGCGCCGTGCCTGAAAACAGCTCCCAACTTTCTGTAGGGTGGTTGATGATGTATTGCGTCGCCTTTTCTGTCGCCGCTAAAAACCGCTGGATCAACGCCACATCCATAGTGTCTTTGTTCGCGACATAGATCAGCTCATCATAGGCGGGCAGACCTTCTTCTTCGACGAAAAAACAGCGCCCCGGCACGCCTTCGATCTCCATCTGGTTGAGTTCGAAATTACGGAATGCACCGATCACCGCGTCCACTTGACCTGACATCAAAGACGGTGACAACGACCAGTTCACATTGACCAGCTCCACGTCACTCAATTGCACATCATACGTCTTTAGAATGCTGCCCAGAACTGCTTCTTCTACGCCTCCGACCGAAAATCCGACTTTGCGACCCTTCAAATCAGCAGGCGATTGGATCGCCCCTTCAGCCAGCACCAGCAGACAGTTCAGCGGCGTTGCGACCAGAGTGCCGACACGTTGCAATGGCAATCCTTCGTGGATGTGAAGGTGCAGCTGGGGTTGATAAGAAATCGCAAGGTCCGCTTGACCCGCGGCGACCATTTTAGGCGGGGCTGAGGGGTCGGCTGGCGCGATAATCTCGACCGTTAAGTTCTGCTCGGCAAAATAGCCCTTTTCTTGTGCAACGATGATCGGTCCGTGATCTGGATTGACGAACCAGTCCAGTAAGAGTGTCATCTTGTCTTGAGCCAGCAAAGGGTTTGCAACGAGCAACAAGGCGGTGGCGAGGAATTGAGGTTTCATAAATGGGTCGCTTTCATTGCGAACAGAGATTGGCGAAATGATGGATCGGACCGTGGCCCGAACCGACGCTGAGTTTGTCTGAATGTTTGATTGCAGTTGTGACATAGACCTTTGCAGCTGCCACAGCGGTCGTCACAGACAGGCCCTTGGTCAGTTGTGCGGCCAAAGCCGAAGACAATGTGCAACCGGTACCATGGGTATTGCGCGTTTTATGCCGCGCGGCTTCGAACCAATGAACGCCATGCGCTGTAACAAGGCAGTCCGGGCTGTCATCTTCGTCCAAATGCCCGCCCTTCATTAGAACGGCTTGGGGACCAAGCGCACATAAGGCTGCCCCCTGCTCGGCCATTTCAGCTCGATTTTTTGCGACATTCGTTTCTAACAAATGGGCAGCTTCTGGCAGATTTGGCGTCAATACAGTTGAAATCGGGACCAAACGTTCGCGCAAAACGGCAACCGCGTCATCACCAAGCAGTTGCGCACCGCCTTTGGCAATCATCACGGGGTCCAGAACGATTGGAACCGCCTTGTTGACCGCTAATGACTGCGCAACCACATCCACAATGTCAGCCGTGGCGACCATACCAATCTTGACGGCATCAACGCGAATGTCGTCAAAGATGGCGCCGATTTGGGCCTTCACAAAGTCCGGGGGAACGCCATGAATACCGCTGACACCCACGGTGTTTTGAGCGGTCAACGCAGTGATTACGGCCATCGCGTAAGCTGCGTTGGCCGATATCGCTTTAAGGTCCGCTTGGATGCCTGCTCCGCCGGACGGATCTGACCCTGCGATACTAAGAACATTGGGGATCATGTTGCGCGCTCCTGCACATTGGTTCCAAAAGCACGCGCCGCCGCAAGAACATCACCCTGTCCACAAATGGCAGAAACAACAGCGAGACCGTTCGCGCCGCTTGCCTTGACCATGTCCTTGTGCGCCGCCGTTAACCCGCCAATGGCAACCGTTGGCACAGACGACAAGGCCACCATGTCGACCAATCGCTTGAGGCCAATGGCGGCTGCATGATCTGACTTTGTCGCGGTTTCAAACACGGGGCCTAGGCCAAGGTAGTCCACGAGTTTCGGATCGGCGTCACGGACATGTTGTTGTGTTTCACAAGACAGACCAAGGATTTTGTCTGGTCCAATCATCTGACGTGCGTGTTGCACGTCGATGTCGCTTTGCCCGATGTGAACCCCGTCTGCTTTTGCTGCAAGCGCCGCGTCCACGTCATCATTCACAACCAATGGAACACCTGTTCCAGACAAAACATCCCCAAGCGCCAACGCCATTTCAACGCGCTGTGCGGTCGTCGCGGTCTTGTCACGCAACTGCACCATTGTGACGCCGCCCGTCACTGCCTCACGCACCGTTTCGATCAAGCCATGTCGCCTGCAAAGGGCAGCGTCCGTGATCAAATACAGCCGTAATTGGGCACCAAGTCGCCCTGTCACGAGATCACCTGCGCAAGGTCATCTGGTTGTGTGGCCGCAAGGGCGTCAAGAAAGTGAACTTGGAAGCTACCCGGTCCCTTGGCATCCAAAGCAGCGCGCGTTCCGGCCACCTTGAAATGCGCAAGGCTCGTCACTGTTGCCTCAAACGCCGGGCCGACAGCAGCATAAGCCCCCATCAAAGCGGTGAGCGAACACCCCAAAGCCGTGACGGCGGGCATCAAGGGCGATCCACCGCTCAGCCGCGCGGATTGCACGCCATCTGTCACAAAATCAGTTGGACCTGTCACAGCCACGACAGAGCCGAAATCTTTAGCCAACGTCATCGCTGCGTTTTGTGCCGCGTCCACACTGTCACCGCTATCAGCACCTTTGCCAGATCCGGCTTCCCCCGCGAGGGCCAGAATTTCAGACGCATTGCCCCGGATAATCGTCGGGCGCAACGCGAGTAAATCCTGCGCCGCTTGCTTGCGATACCCTGAGATGAAATGCGCAACTGGGTCTAACACCCAAGGAATACCGCGATCCCGCGCGAGTTTCGCAGCCCCCAGCATACTATCGCGCCACGGGGTCGAAAGCGTTCCGATATTGAGAGTGAGCGCGCCACAGATCGGTGTGAATTCGGCGATTTCCTCCTCGGCATGTACCATCGCGGGTGAAGCCCCTGACGCCAAAACCACATTGGCGGCTATGTTCATCGCCACGTAATTGGTCATGCACTGCACAAGCGGTTGTTGCGCGCGCAGCGCTACGAGTAAATCCTTGGGCGACATTCTGTCTCCTTTTCGGCATGGCGGCGAAAAGGGGAGTTTACGCTAGGTATTTGAGCGTATGACCTCCCTCCGCCAGCATTATCTGGTTCAGGTTCAAAGGGTACGTCTCAGCTTTTCAGCGCCCCTGGTACAACCATGCCTAGTAGCTGTTTCACATGGCGTCAATTCCAATATCAATGAGACGGGTGCATTCGCGACATGCCGCAGGGCAGCTTCAAAGTCGTTCATGCAACTCGGGCGTGACCTGTCGCAGATAACCCGCTAACGAGGACTGTAAGCCCTCAATGAAAGCCGCTCGAATGCGCGATCAAGACCTGACCGAAGGACCGATTTCCGGCCATTTTCGAACACTCGCTATTCCAGCCGCAATGGGGATGTTGTTTTCAACGCTCTATAATGTGGTTGATGTCTATTATGCGGGACTGCTTTCCACCCAAGCCCAAGCCGGGCTAGCCATCGGGTTTCAGGCGTTTTTCATAATGATGGCCGTAGGCTTTGGTGTCGGGTCAGCAATGAGCGCTTTGGTTGGCAACGCGCGCGGCAAGAAAGACGATGAAGCCGCGCGACGCATATCGATGCAGGGTTTGTCTTTTGCAGTCGTGTCTACCCTAATATTGATGGTTTTGGGTGCATTGGCCGGACCAAGTTTGATTGAGCTGATCTCAGAACCCGGCGGTTACCGCGACGCGGCCACCGGATATTTCTTCTGGCTTTTGACGGCCCTTCCCGGGTTTCTGATCGCTTATGCTGCCAATGGTATCCTGCAAGCGCATGGCGACAGCGTCACACTGCAACGTGCAATGATGGCAGCTTTCTTTGCAAACATCGCACTCAACCCATTGCTGATGTACGGGATTCCCGGCCTACTTCCGGGGTTTGGGGTCTACGGGATCGCGTTTGCCACGGTGATTTCCCAAACTGGGGTTATGGTATTTGTGCTGCGCGCGGTGCTGAATTTGCGCGTCATCAAGGGGGCGCATTGGCGTGAACTTGCACCCGAAATGAAGGCTTTCCGCGAAGTTTTTGTACAAATGATCCCGACGGCTTCAGCGTTTATGGTGATGTTTTTCTCGGGGTTTGTGGTGCAATATGCGCTCAAAGGCTTCGGAGAGCACACAATCGCGGCCTATGGCATTGCACTTCGGATCGAACAAATCCTGCTGTTACCTGTGTTTGGGATGACAGGCGCGCTTTTGCCGATCGCCGCGCAGAATTTTGGCGCAGAGCATCATGACCGCGTGCGTGAAGCCCTTTGGTTCTGTTGGAAGCTTGGATTTGTAATGACCATCGGTGCCGCCCCAATTTTGTGGTTCGGTGGCAGTGCTGCGATGTCCCTTTTCACCAAAGATCAAGCGGTCATAGATGCCGGCATGAGTTATCTGCGCGTTGATAGCTTTTTGTTTGTCATCTACATGATGCTGTTTTCGATCAACTCCTTGCTGCAAGCTTTGAAGCGCCCAATTTGGACCTTGTGGATATCGATCTACCGCCAAGGATTTGGCGTGTTGTTTTTTGTGTGGCTGTTGGTTGGTGTCTACGAAATGGACGTTTGGGGTGTGTGGTTGGGTATTGGCATCGCGGTTAGTACGGGATGGATCATCGCCATGGTGATCGCATCCCGCGTGGCGCGCAGCAGCATTGGTGGGCTGCGCTAAGACCTATGCAAATTACTCAGCGATGTCTTCGGCCCAAAGTTCCGGCTTTTCAGCGATAAAACGTTTCATCAAAGCGATGCAATCGGCGTCTTGCACGACGATGACCTCGACACCTCTTGAGCGCAAAAACTCTTCGTTGCCGCCGAAATTTTCAGACTCGCCGACCACGACGCGCGGGATGCCAAATTGAATGATCGTCCCCGAACACATCATGCAAGGGCTGAGCGACGTATAAAGCGTTGTGTCGCGGTAGGTTTTTTGGCGGCCAGCTTTGCGGATAGCGTCCATTTCACCATGTGCGATCGGGTCCCCACCCTGCACACGTTGATTGCGCCCCTGCGAGACCACCTCACCATGTCGCGCCAAAACAGAGCCAATCGGGCAGCCACCTTCGTCAAAACCGGCTTTGGCCTCATCGTAAGCGATGCGTAGCAAGCGTGTGTCTGTGTCGTTGAGCATCAATTTAGTCCTTGGTTTGCAAGATTGGGGCGTTGTAATAGGGTATATTTTCAACACTGGGCGACCACGTTCCCGCAGCCTGCAACGCATCCAGATGATCGGCGATTTGTCCCAATGAGGCAAACCAAACATCGCGTGTTTCGAGGGTCTTTTCCATCCAAGCTTCGATCTGCGCCCACCGCGCCAGACGACCTGATAGGAACGGATGAACAATCAGCATAAAGAACCCGCCGGCGGCATATTGCGCTTCGAACTCTTCCCAAAACCCACGCAACCCATCGCTTGGCCCGCGCACCGGCATCATATAGCCGATTTCATCGTAATGGGCGAAAGGCGGCCAATCATCAGTGCCCCAATGCACTGGCATCTCGTAAAGCTGCCCTTGCGCTGTGCGCAATGCATGCGGAATATCATCGCCCATCAACGAGCTATCATAGCGAAACCCGTGCTCAACCAATAGATCCATGACCTCGTTGGTTACGTTGTAAACAGGCGCGCGATAACCCGCAGGCTTGAGACCGCAAATACGCTGATGGGCTTCCAATGTGCGCTCAAACCATTCACGCTGACTGCCAAAAGTCACAACGGGGTCTTCATGCAAATACCCGTGATGGCCGATTTCGTGGCCGTCTTTCAAAATGGCTTCAACGGCCTCAGGGTATTGTTCAAGACACCACCCCGGCACAAAGAAACTCTGTTTAAGGCCAAGACGTCGGTAAGTGTCCAATATCCGCGGGATCGCAACATTGGGCCCATAACGCCCCATCGAAATCGGATAAAGTCGCTCGTGGCTGTCATCTGGGCGCGCCACATGGATCAGGCAGTCGGCATCCATGTCAAACGTGATTGCAACCGCGCATTTTGCCCCGTTGGGCCAAGGAATTGGATTGCGGATCATGGCTCAATGTCCTTCCAAAATATGGGCGTGCCCCGCGCTCCAACTGAGCCAAACTTGATCCCCACCGTGAAGGTCAAATTTGGACAACTCACGTTCTTGCATCTGCACTTTAAATTCGTGCCCGTCAGCGGCTTCTAGAAACAGCGTGACCATGGAGCCGACGAATTCTTCGGATATCAACGTGCATTGCACCGCGTTCTCAGCGTCAGGCGTCTCAGAACTCAGATGCACAAGGTCCGCCGATATAACAAAGGTCGCGTCTTGGCCCACCGCCAAATCGGTCTCTAGGGTGAAGTGCCCGCATGAGGTTTTAAGCTGCGCCCTGCCCCGCTCTGATTGTTCAATGGTTCCAGAAAGAATGTTATTGCGCCCGACAAATTCAGCCACAAAGCGGGTCGCGGGCGCGCGGTAGATATCCTTCGGGGTGCCGATTTGAGCGATTTCACCTTCTGACATAATCACAACCCGGTCGGCCATGGCAAAGGCTTCGGATTGCGAATGGGTGACATAGACAAAGGTGATGCCAAGTTCGCGCTGCAATTGCGTCAACACGCCTTGCATGCGAATAACAAGATGCGCATCCAGCGCGCTCAGCGGCTCGTCCAGCAGCAGTATCTGTGGCTTCATCACCAAAGAGCGTGCCAAGGCCACCCTTTGGCGTTGCCCGCCGGATAGGGTGGATACGTTGCGGTTTTCAAATTCCAGAATGCCCATCTTTTCGAGCCATTCCAGCGCGCGTTTCTTACGTTCTGCCTTGTCCACGCCGCGCATTTTCAGGCCAAATTCGACATTCTCACGCGCAGTCAAAAAAGGAAACAGCGCCAAAGATTGCCACACCATCGGCGTGTCACGCTCGTGTGGTTTCACATCATTCATCACGCGTCCATCAAGGCGAATTTCACCCTGTGTGGGGGCTTCAAGCCCTGCAAGCATGCGCAATGTTGTGGTTTTGCCGCAGCCAGACGGCCCCATAATCGCGACGAACTCCCCCTTACCAATGGTGAAGTTCATCTCTTTCACCGCAACAAATTTGTCGAAGGATTTTTGCACGTTTTCAAAGACTACAAGATCGTCGGACATATTATTCACTGCTCTTCATTTGGCGACCAACAAGAAAAACCTGTGCAACGATGATCAAGGTCATTGAGATCAAAAACACAAACGTACCAATGGCGTTTACCTGCGGGTCAATATTGCCCTGCACAATTTCAAGAATGGCAACGGGAAGCGTTTGATTTAGCCCAGACACAAACCAAGACACCGCGAATTCGTCGAACGACACAGCCGCCGTCAAGCACAACGCAGAGATGACCGCAGGTTTGCAAAAGGGCACAATCACATGGCGCATCGCCGCCCATTCACTGCCGCCAAGGTTCCACGCAGCGGCTTCCAAGTTTTCGTCCATTTGGCTGAGCCGCAACCGTATGACCGCCATAGCAAACGGCGCCGTCAGAACGGTATGCGCAATAATAACGGAATATAGCTGACCCGACATGCCAATTTTTGACAACCACGCAAGCATCGCCAGCGCCATGATGATAAGCGGAATTGTTGGCGGCAACAGGATCAACGCCAGATATGGACCCTTCAGCCAAAACCGATATCGGTAATCGGAATAGGCCGTGCAAAACCCAAGGATCGTCGCCAACACAGCCGTGCATGTCGAGACGATCAAACTGTTCAACGCAGCGTCCCAAATGTCAGGGTCACTCAGGACCTTCACGTACCATTCCGTCGAAAAATCACCCAATGGAATCGTGGGGAACCGTTGGGAGTTGAACGAGAAAACCACGCTAAAAAGGATCGGCGCAAAGATGAAAGCAAACACAAGCACCGTGTAGATGCGCAAGGACCCAGCGATCAGGTGTGACTTCTTCATGACGATGACCCTTTGCGGTAGGCCAAAGCAATTCCTGCGAAAGCGACGGCAAACAAAGTGCCCATCATGACAATCGCAACAACAGCTGCGCGTGGCCATTGCTGGCCGGATTTGGTTGTGTCGATGATGAGGATCGGCAGCGTTGGATCTTGCGATCCACCCAAATAAAACGGGGCCACAAAGTCGCCAAAAGATAGGATAAAGCAAAACACCGCCGCGACAATCAAACCCGTTTTGGCCAAGGGAATAACAACGCGCCAAATCGTGGCCAGCGGCTTGCATCCAAGATTTTGCGCAGCTTCCACCAAAGTTTTGTCGATATTGGCCATCGCCAAGGTTTGAAGGATCACAACCAATGGCAAGGTTAGCGTCATATACCCCACCAGCGTTCCAAACGTCGTGTTCAGCATCGTGTAAGGCCCAAGGCCGATCCATGACAGCGCCGCGTTCACAACTCCGCTTTCGGACAAGATCACAAACCACGAAAAGGTGCGAACCAAGTAGCTGGTAAAGAACGGGATAATCAGCAAGAAGATTGCCATACGCCGCGTGTTTTCAGAGGCCCGAAATGCCAAAGCATAGGCGGCGGGGAACGCGACACACATCCCACAAATAGTCGAAAGTGAAGCGATCCAAATCGTGTGCCAATAGCTGTCCCAAAAGTAACCGCGGCTGAACATTTTCGTCCAGTTCACGAACTCAAACGCTTCCGTCATGCGGTAGTTTTTCACTAGGAAAAACGACATCGCGATCATGAAAACGATGGGACCAACAAAAAACAGAGCCTGCCAAACAATGATCGGCAGGCGCCATGTCATGGCATAGATATCAATGCGGCGCTTGCCGCTGGAGTGGCGTGTCATTCAAACCCCGGATCCCAAGCGCGCGCCTGAAACACGCACTCGGAAAGCTTGTGTGCTAAGTTCGACTCAGGCGTTCTTGTATTCTGACCAGAAATCGTTCCAATCTTCCAGCGATTGCTGCTTGGGCACGTCGCGGTAGTGGATACGACCTTCGTTCAACATTGTGATTGGATCATCCGCTGTGCCGCCCATTTGCCCTGTGCGCTTGGCTTCTGCGCCATCTGCTTCGATCAAAGCGACCCGTCCTGCTTTGGTGATCGTAAAGCCTGGATAGGCGAGCATTTGCGCAGACTTCACCTGACCGACGGGCGACAACATGTATTGGATGAACTTCTTCACGATGTCCGCTTTTTCAGTTTCGACGCCAATCGAATAGCTTTCTGTCCACTGGATGCCGCCCTCTTTGGGAATAACCGATCCCACAGGTGCGCCGTCACGTTCCAGAACGCCCGTGATCCAATCACCAATACCACACATGGCTTGCATTTCGCCATTTTTCAGCCCGTTGAACGTGCCGCCATAGTCAAAGAAGCCGCCAACTTGTGGGCGCAAGCTCATGGTGGTGTCTTGAACAGCTTGCCATGCCGCGTCGTCCAAATTGAACAAATTGGCGCCATTTCCGTTCTTGAGACTCATCATACCAAGCGACGGCAGATGCCAATCGAAATGCCCGACTTTGCCTTTCAGTTCAGGTTTCCAAAACCCTTCATAGCTGCTGGCTTCTTCAGCCGTCATAGCGTTTTTGTTGTAAGATACGCCCAAATGGCCGCCGCGCAGGATCATGGAATAGAGCTTTCCGTCCGCCCAATGGCCCGGGAACTGTTCAAAATCAGGGTGCAGCATGTCATCGAATGGATAATCTGCGGCTTCCATTTCTTGGATATAGCCAGCTGCATTCAATTGTTGGACGAACTCGCCATCCGATAGGATCAAGTCATAGGTACCGGGGGGGGATTGCGAAATAAGCGCCAACATATTGTCGCCACCCGCGTAATATTTGGGCACGAACTTCACATTGTTGGCCGCTTCAAATTCCGCGACCATGTCCGGCTCGCCGTGACCATACCACGCCAACATGTTAATTTCTGTTGTCTGCGCCCAAGCCCGGCTGACAAACGGTGTCGACAGCATCACCCCGCCGGCACCTCGCAGAATATCGCGGCGGTTCAGGCTAATGCGGCTGTTGGTTTTCTTGGTCATGTCGTTCATCTCCTTGTTGGTGCGGGCCACGTTCTGTGGACGCAGAGGCATCTTGAAGATAGAGCGATAAACCCAACCTTGTTCGGCCCCTTTGAGCAGACGGTATTTCAGCAACCGAGCAATTGGAAATTTATCGTGGATATGCTGGCATTAAAATTCTTTATGCTCATCTTGCGGAGACAGCGCAGTCTCGATGGTCTTCACGATCAAATCTACGGCAGCATGACCACAAGCACCCAACTGCGCTTGGCGAAAGAATAGACCGATATGCAGCGGGCTTGGATCAGGCAGACCATCCGCTGCTGTGAACTGGCGCATTCCGGGCAAAAGCGTTGGAACCGTTAAGCAAGACAAGCCTAAGCCGTCCATTACAGCCGCCTGCACTCCATGGATTCCGGGGCTCGAATATGCGACACGCCACCCGCGATTAACTCGTTTCAGCGCTTCAGCCATGCGCGTTCGATAAGCACATCCCGCAGGGTGAACCACTAAGGGCAACTCACCATGCTCAGGCAATTCGAAGGTGTCAGAACCAACCCAGATTGGCTGTTCCCGCCATTGGCGAAACAGAAATTGTTGATCACTGCCTCTAAAAAGGGCAACAACGATGTCGATTTCATCTTTGTGCAAAGCCTCGATCAATGAGTGCGACAGGGCGCATTGAATTTCGATAGGCACATCCGGGGTTTGTTTGACCAAAGACGTGATTGCGTCCTGCAACAAGTTAACAGCGTAATCGAGCGGCAACCCGATGCGCAGCCCTGCCCCATCTTCGGATCGATTAAATTGGGTAATCGCTAAGTCGTTTAAACGTAAAATTTGGCGCGCGTGTTGCGCCAGCGCTTCGCCGTGATCCGTCAGCGATATCTGACGCCCCTGTTGCATAATGAGCTTCTGGCCCACCAAATCTTCTAAACGACGAATTTGCAGGCTAATCGCAGGCTGTGTCCGCCCCAAAAGATGTGCCGCGCGGGTATAGCTTTCGACTTCGATCACGGTCACAAAACTGCGTAGCAAATCCATGGGTAAGTTCAAAAGTCGCATCAACGCCCCATCAATTTTCCAAATCCAACCATTAGAAGTATAAATTTACGTTATCCAACAATGCAACCTATCACGGTGTGCATGTTGACCCGTCATGATTTTCACAAGCTGTTTAAAACGCCCGGCCCCGTCGTCTTACCCGTCATCCACGTGCTGGAAAGTTCCCGCACGCGCGACAATATCGCCAAGGTTATTGAGGGCGGCGCACAGGGCTGTTTCCTGATCAACCACGATTTTGAAAAAGAAAAACTTTTGCCGATTTTGCAAGATATGCGCAATGCGTACCCATCCTTGTGGATGGCTGTGAACTTCCTTGCTGTGACAGGCAAAGACGCATTTCCGATCCTTGGCGAACTGGCAAAGGACGGATGCGTGATCGATGCCTATTGGGCGGATGATGCATGCATTGACGAAGACGGCACCAACCTTGAAGCCCGACACATCGCGGACATACGTTCGCAAAGTGGTTGGGACGGGCTGTATTTTGGTGGAACCGCCTTCAAAAAGCAGCGCGAAGTTGACCCGTCTCGGTACGGTGATGCGGCGCGCAATGCCGCCCCCTTTATGGATGTGATCACCACATCGGGCGTGGCGACAGGTCAAGAAGCCGACCTTGGCAAAATCGAAACATTCCGCGCAGCTATTGGTGATCGCCCCATGGCTTTGGCCTCAGGCATTTCACCCGAAAACGCTCATAGTTACCGCGATGTCGACTGTTTCATGGTTGCCACGGGCATAAACGTGCCCGGCAACTTCTACGATATTGACTTGAAACGTTTGCAATCCCTCACCGCGCTGAGCCGCGAAATCGGCAAAGGAGAGACTTCATGACCGCATCAAACACCGACCCACGCGATGACCGCTGGTATCTTAGCATCATGGCGCCCAACACCAAGGGCGACAAGTTTGCATGGTTGGACCCAACCTCGATTTACATCAACGCGGCGGCCTTCAACGACCTGCTCGACGATTTGATGGCCGACTTAGAAGGTGTTGATTGCGATGTTGTCGCCGGGCTAGACGCTATGGGTTTCGTGCTTGGCGCAGCACTTGCGGCCCGAATGGGGGTTGGCTTTCTACCGATCCGCAAGGCCGGCAAACTTTGCGTGGATACGGATAAGGTCACATTTGACAATTACTCGGGCCGCACCCAAGACATGGAAATGCGATTGCCCGCCTTCGCCCCCGGCGATCGGGTCTTGCTGGTTGACCAATGGATCGAGACGGGTGGCACAATGGACGGTGCAGTCCGCTTGGTTGAACGCCAAGAAGGTGTGGTTGCGGGCATGGTCGCCATTGCCATCGAAGACAATGTGCGCACGCAAGGCTATCGCCAGATATACCCCTGCGTTTCAGCCATCATACCGGGGTCGAAATGGCAAGCTGAGTGCAATGGACAAACCTTGTCCAGCTTCAAAGATTACAGGTCTCAAAGCGCATTTCCACGCGCCGGACGACCTTCCTAAAACGCTGACACGTCGCAACCTTCACTGAGCCAAATGGGGGGCGTTCGTTCCGCTCTACCTGTCACTGCGGCTTGAGCACAATCTTGCAAGCTACCAAACCGTACGCCGCGCCCGGTTAGACCATGCGCATAATGTGAATACTTGCCTGAATTGGTCATCAGCACAGCCGCATCTTTTGGAAACACGGGTTCGGTGATCGAACACCAACAGATATCCGGAATGACCTGCACGCCGGATTGCACCAGTTGTTCCACGATGCCTTCTTGTTCGGCCAGCGCAAGGACATCACGCCCGACAGTCACGATTGCCTCGATTTTGGGATGACATATCCGACCGTTCAAAAAATGTGCAAAATTCCGGCATTCCGACAAAGAGGCATGCGGGCTCCCAATTGCAACAAGATCGACCTGATCACTTGCTGCGTTGAAGTTTTGCCAAACCTGCCCCAAATCCGACCGACCGATTACACGTATTTCACCGCCCGGCTGAACCGGTAGGTCCGCTTCCGGCGTGTGTCCCCGCACATGTAACATTGGCGCAGCAGACGTTGTGCCAAATGCCGCACACAGCGCTTTTAGATCATCAGATGACGGGTTCGCAGCCTCAAGGCCGGTCAAAATTGGGATGCCGTTTGGCGACATCGCCCCCGCCAACCACCCCAACATCGGCCAAAGCGCTTCATCAAAGCCGCCCGGAAGCTCAACTTGGATCTCGCAAGATGGTCTGCGATTTTGCGTTAAATACACACCTGTATTGGGCGCGCGTCCTGTCATCGCAATAAACAAATCAAGGTAGTCTGGGTGCTTTTCGGTCCGCGCCCCTAGCACTGAATTGGCATAAATCACCGCGTTGGATTCCGACCACCCGATGGCTTCCCCAAACTTGGGTGTGCTTTCCAGTAAGTACGGCGCGCATGTGAAAGTCGGACGCGCACCCATTTTAACATAGGCATCAGCCAATCTGCTGGCTTTCGAACCGAACGACGGCATCACCCCTTGGGATTGCCAATTGTCGCGATCAACAGAAATCGCGTTGATTGTCGTTGGAATGCACGTCTTCGCGCCCATCTGCTGCATCTTTTCCGCAAAATCCAGATTGGCGTCATGGGCAAGGATGCACCCATCAATATGCCCGCGTGACACGTCGACAAAATCGCGCGCGCCTTGCGCAGCCGCCATCAAACACAACACTTCCATTGCAACTTGTTGAGCGGCCCCACCTTGCCCACGCAACATGTCCCGATCGCCTGCCGTTAGCGTCAACTCTGCGATTTCAGGTCGTGTAAGAGGAACAGTTTGGGACGCGAACACAAGCTCGCCCCTTCGAATGTTCGCCCGATCTGCCGTTGATATCCCGTCATATATCGATTGCTCAACACGCAAGACCGCGACGGGGCAGTCAAACAATCGCCCTGCGATCATGGCGCCCAAGGTCAAGATGTCTTCGTCTTCGCAAAAAACCAGTGCTGCTGGCGCCGAACCATTGCGCGCCAGTTGAAGAAGGACACCGCTGCCACTGCAAGACCCACGAGAGGTCGGCATCAAGACAATCTTCCCCGCGACCGATTTGCCATGTTCAGGGTGATGCGCGTCTATAATTACGCCACTCTCTGGATCAACGCCGCCCCAAAAACTCAGCCCCTCTGAACACACAAGGACGTCACCTGTTGCATCAGTCTCCACAAGAAGCAGCGCCGTGGGCGAAGTTTGCATTCTGTAAGTCCCGTTCTGTGTGGTCTGTCACGATCTAAGCACATTGCGCGCTATCCTTCATCAGTCAATCGCCGTCGCATTGTTCTTGGGCCATGAGTGCAAAACGCCTTTCGTTCGGTCATAAATTCACCGTCCTCCAAAGCCCATGCGTACATAAGGAAACTGCAATTCTTGAGGCGCGGTTCGCAACTTCCCGGAGTATCCAGATCATCGCGCAAAGATACTAGAAGTGCCTTGCCAAAAGCGCTGTGCATTTAGGCCTCGCAGTGAGAATACAAGACACGTCTGATCGCATCGAACTTACGATAAGCGGGATCAAATATAATTTGTGTACACCAGTCGCCTTTGGCATGTGAGCGGTCGACACTGGACAGCCAACACCCAGATTATTTCAGAAACTGCGGTAAGATTTCCGAGATGCAATTTGACGATGTTGCGTCACTTTGTGAAACTGGGCCTCGAAAACAGTACGTTGATTGCCATAAAGCAAGTCAAATTTTGGGAGAATGAAGAAATGCGCACAAGAGCCGCCGTTGCCGTTGCTGCTGGAAAGCCACTCGAAATCATGGAGGTGAACCTTGAAGGTCCGCGCGCGGGTGAGGTTTTGGTTGAGATCA
>JBDWAL010000017.1:0-262875 GCA_039978895.1 Aliishimia sp. | reverse complement strand
GCGGCCTGACAGAGTGTAGACTTCAAATATCGGAGCTCTGGCTGGCTGCGCGGGCCTCTCGTTCTGCGCGCTTGCGGGCGTAGTAAGGCTCCATCTTGGACGGTCCCCCAGGTGGGCGTCGCCCCGTCTTAACGTAACCATTTTTGGCGCTGACTGGTTTGACCTTCACCTTTGGCGGTGCCTTGTCCTGTTCTGCTTTTATATGTTCCAGAACAGCGCTGAGCCGTTTGGTCTCGGTGATCGCCGCGTGGGTGATCTTGCGTTCGGGGTTGAGGATCGAATGAGGCAGGACAACTCCGTTGGCACGGACTTGGATGCGGCCACATCCATACTCATAGACGTCAACGTATTTGCTAACGAGGCCGCGCGTCAGTTCATTGACCTCCAGCTTGATGCGTTTGCGGTCGTACTTCAGCATCAGATCTTTCGTGACATGACGTTGATCGCGTAGGCAGAAGACTTCGTTCAAGCGATCCGGTTCGATGTTTAGGGCGCGATGCAGGTTGTTCTGCTTGGCAGGAGCTTTAGCAAATTGCGCATTGTAGCGATCGACGAACCCCGACAGAAAGGCGTTCCCGTCTTCCATGCTTGAGATGTCCGCCAGACGCATTTCCTTGACCAGGCGATCCTGCAATGTGCGGTTTGCACGTTCGACACGGCCTTTGGCCTGAGAGCTGTTTGCGCAAAGAATCTCGATGTTCAATTCCGCCAAAGCACGACCGAACTGCGTCATACCGGTCATATGTTGGTTGGGCTTTGGGACGCGGAACACTGTGTGTTTGTCGCTGTAAAAGGCAACAGGGCGACCGTATTTGAGCAGGTAACTCTCAAGCGCGCCAAAGTAACTGAACGTGCTCTCGGATTTGACAAACCGCAGTTCCATCAACGTACTTGTCGCATCGTCGATAAACACGAGCAGGGTGCAGGGTGGGGCGCGGTCCTCGAACCAGCGATGATCTGAACCATCAATCTGGATCAGCTCGCCGTAACATTCCCGGCGCAATCTGGGTTGATGGAACGTCCGCCGTTGTTTGCGTGACAGCCAGATGCCATCTTCGATCATCCACTTGCGCAGCGTCTCGCGGGACACTTTGAACCCGTCATGCTCGGCCAACATCTCAGCCGCCAACGTCGGGCCGAAGTCCTCATACTTCTCTTTGACCAAGGCTAATGCATACGCACGCTTGGCCGCGTGGATCAGGTGGTTCGGGGCTTTGCCGCGCGCTTTGTGCCGGATCGCAGCAGCGCCTTCAGCTCGATATCGCCTCAGCAACCTGAACATCTGGCGCTTCGTGACGCCCAGCATGTTCGCACCGTTCTGAACGCTCAACCGTCCATCATCAACCTGGGCCAACACTTCAATACGGTTCAGCTCGCGTTCGCTCATCATCACCCATCCCATACCAAATCTCCCGTTGCTCACTTGAACAAGAGAGTGACATTCCTGAATTGCACAGGGGTGACATTATCGCTTTGCGGCTACAGATCCGATATCATATAAGGTTCATTATGTTAATTACAGTGCCTGACGTCAGGCATCTTTGCGGATTCCGTCTGTCCGTTTTAGTCCCATAGTTCATCTCCTTTGATGCAGTAAATGCTATCAAAGGAGCGGCATCAAACCGCGACAGGTCCATGAGTATCATATAACGACGTAAGATTGAACGCTGGTGGCACGCGAAAGTCCCAGTCACCGAGATGGCGCGAGTATTGAAGCGCTGTCGTTTCACCATCTTCCGAGAACTGAAGCGCAATTTCTTTGGAGATGAGTGCGTGCCAAAGTGTGATGGTACTACGGCGATGCGGCGCACAGAATGAGTTCGGATCGCGGGGCTCGTGAGCGGAAATTGATCAAACATCCCGATCTATGCAAGCGCGTAGTTGAGCGACTTAAATACGGATGGACATCAGAACAAATCGGCAATCGGATGATCCCCGAAAACGCACGATTGCGTGTTTGCCAAGAAACACTCTAACGCCACATCTATTCCAAATAAGCTCAACGCGATGATCTTTAGTGGTACTTGCCGACGCACCGTGTTGCCCGCAATCGCAGGCGAACCAGACGTCGCGGAGAGCCTAACTCCCACCGCGACGTAAGCATTCTGTTCTGGCCTGACGACGTGGCGCACCGCCTTCAGTTTGGCCACTGGGAAGGCGATTTGTGATCGTCTCAACGGAACTCCGAGAAAGTGTCTATAGTGGCGAACACCGGCCGAAGCATTTGCCGAAGAGCTTAGAAACCTAGGATAAAGAAATGTCGCTTCCTAGCTTGAGTTCACAGGAGTATGGTTAGTACCAGATCACCTTTCGTTTGTCAGCACGACCGTTGACGCGGCTGAGAACATGCCGCCTACACCATGCACCATCGATATTTTAGCGTTCTCAACCTGTGCAGGAGACACTCCACGCATTTGCCGCACGCCTTCTTGCAGCGCGTACATCCCATACATGCCCGAGTGCATATAGCTCAAACCGCCCCCGTTTGTATTTAGCGGCAGGCTGCCCCCTGGTCGGGTATGACCTTCTGCGATAAAACTACCTGCTTCGCCCGGGGCGACGAAACCCAAGTCTTCCAAACCGTAGATCGGCAGGTGGGCAAAAGCGTCATAGACCATAAGGTGATCCACATCGGTATGAGTAATGCCAGCGTTTTCAAATGCTTGTTTGCCAGAGACACGGAAGGCTTTGGAGGATGTGAAATCCTCCATTTGGCTGACCATTGGGCCTTGGGTACATTCGCCCCCCATGCCACGTAAATAGACAGGTTTGGTAGGGAAATCTTGGGCGCGCTCTGACGTCGTTAACACCAATGCCCCGCCACCGTCACTGACCAAGCAGCACATAAGTTTGCGAAACGGGTAGGCGATCATGCGCGAATTCAACACGTCATCCACAGTCATTGGATCGCGTGCTGTTGCGCGCGGGTGAAACCCGGCCCACTCGCGCTGGACAACGGCGACCATGGCCAGCTGTTCTTCGGTCAGGCCGTGGTCTTTCATCTTGCGCATCACGGGCAGTGGAAATTTCACTGGAGGAAACCGTGCGCCATAGACGTTTTCAAATTCCTGCTGCATTTGCGCAGGGAAAAGAGGGCGGTGTCCGCGGTTGTCGGATCGGCCGCTTTCGCCGTGTGTGATCAATACTGTTGTGCATAACCCCGCCTTAAGCGCGGCAGCCGCATGACGCACATGCGTGATAAACGAACATCCCCCGACAGAGGTGCCATCGGCCCATGTGGGTGTGATCCCGAGGTATTCGGCAATTTCCGCCACGTCATGGCCGGCTGTTGCAATCCCGTCGACATCGCGGATCGATAGCCCACAATCGGCGAGCGCATTTAAGGCTGCATCTGCGTGTAGTCCAACCTGGCTTAACTCGGGCACTTTGCCCATTCGTGTGGTTTCAGCCGCGCCAACAATCGCAATTTCGGTCAAGCTCATGCGACACCTCCTTGGGGGCGAAACTGTGGAACGGTGATTTCACCGCGATTCTCAAAAGCGACCTCCACAGGCATGTCTACTTCAATCGCGCTGGGGTCAGCAGGACAGTCCAAAAGGTTGGTGAGCATACGCGCACCTTCCTCTAATTCGACAACTGCGACGATATACGGGGTTTCGTACCCTGGTGAGGGCAGGTGGCTGATCACATAGGAATACAGCCGCCCTTTTCCCGATGCTTCGCGCACAATGACGTCCCGGTTCCCGCAGCTTGGGCAAAAGGGGCGCGGCGGGAAATAACTTTGCTCACAAGATGTGCAGTGGTTCAACAAAAGCTGCCCTGCCTTGGCACCATCCCAGTAAAACTGTGTTTCGGGGTAAATTTCGGGGTGTGGTTTTTCAGTCATCGGAGATGTCCTTGAGAAAGGGAAAACTTAGGAAAGATGGGCAAGGCCGTTATTCAACACGACGGTGTCGCGCTCCAACACACGGGCGCGGAAACTGACGGTGTCGCCATCTTCCCAAATTTCGGTGCGAATGGTTTCGCCGGGGTAGACTGGCGCGGAAAAGCGTTGCTGCATATGCGTCAGCGCTGAAAAATCACCCTGTCTGAGCGCAATTGGCAAGGACCACGACGCCACCGCCATTGTGCACAGACCATGCAAGATCGGTCGTTCAAACCCGACCGCTTGCGCGACAGCGGGATCGGCGTGCAGTGGATTGAAATCGCCGCTTAAGCGATAGATTAACGCGCTACGCGGTGATGTTTTGAAATCATGGTGCGTGTCGGGCGCGCGGTCAGGTAGGGCATGAATGGGTTTCACAGGCCCCGTCGGCCCCCCAAACCCGCCATCTGCGCGCGCAAAAGTGGTCGAAGAGACCGTGGCAATCGGCAAACCCGTCACTTTGTCCGAGAGTTTGCGATCTGTATAGATCAGGGCGCCTTTGTCTGCCCCTTTGTCAATGATATCGACGATTTTGGTTTCACCCAGAATGACCCCTTCTTGCGGGATCGGGTTGTGAATGGTCAGCGATTGCTCGCCGTGCAGGATTTTCTGCCATGTCAGACCCGTATCAGGTTCCATCGCCCAAAAACCGGGATAGGCCAGTACATTTACCAGCGCGGGCAAAGGGGCAAAGCCGTCGGCTCCTTCGAATACCGCCTGTAAATCAGTCTTGGCCAATGGGTCGGCTCCCAACCCTACACCCAAGGCAAACAAGCAACAGTCTTTGGCGGTATAGGCATGTTCGACCACATCAAAGGGTCGTGACAGCAAAGAAGCTCTGTCAATCATTGGCGTGTCCTTGTGTCAGTTTGTGTTCAGAAATTGTTGCCGCAACACCCGGCGCAATATTTTGCCAGAGGGGGCTTTGGGAATGTCTTGAACCACCTCGATCCGTTGCACGATTTTGTAGGTCGCTAATTTGGTGCTGAGGTAGGTTTGAATCTCCTCCAAGCTCAGCGCTTGACCCGCTTCAAAGACCAGTGCTGCCATCGGAATTTCGCCCTTTTCGGGGTCTGGGGCACCAAAGACAGCGGCATCCTTGATCCCGTTGTGGGTGATTAAGGCGGCTTCGACCTCAGCGGGAGCCACAGGGAAACCGTTACTTTTGATCATTTCTTTCAAACGATCGTGGATCGACAGATGGCCTTCGGCGTCAATTGAGCAAATATCGCCGGTGCGCATCCATCCGTCTTGGGTCAACACTTCTGCTGTCGCGTCGGGATTGTTGAGGTATCCTTTCATCACAAAAGGCCCTTTGACCCAAAGTTCGCCCGAAACACCGACATCGCAGTCCATACCTGTGTCAGGATCAACAATACGGCTTTGCCCGTTTGCGACGGTTACACCAAGGGTTTGCCATTTTGTGCTGTTGGCGGGGTGTGAATGACTGGAACCACTCAATTCCGTCATGCCGTAGCCTTGGTAAAATTGGCATCCCAACCGTTCGCTGATCCGTTGCCCGATTTCTGGCGACAAAGGTGCAGCACCCGATCCGACATCCGTGACAGCGGACAGATCATAGTGATCAACGCGCGGGTCTTTGGCCAGCATCACGGCGATGGGTGGGACGACATTCAGGCGCTTGGCCTCAGTATCTTGGGCAATTTGTAAATATTCCTCAAGATTGAAACGCTGCATGAGGTGCAAGTGACCGCCTGATCCGGGAAACACGATCTGACAGAGCATCAAACCGAAGATATGGAAAAAAGGCAGGAAAACTGGGGCCACGTCGTGTGGCCCGATGTTGCGGTTATCCTTCCATTGGATTGCATTGGCCAATATGTTGCGATGCGTCAGCATCACCCCTTTGGGCAGACCAGTCGTGCCCGAGGAATAGGGGATCACGGCAATGTCTTGGCGCGGATCAATTGGGATTTGCGTGGTGAGGGGCGCAGCGCCGCTGGCGTGTATGAAAGCCTCAAGTGCTGCGGTTCCCATCGCGACGACACTGCGTAAATCAGTGTCGGACAAGGCATTTTGCGCCATTTCCGAAAGATCCGGATCATAGAACAACAGGGCTGCGTTTGTTGCGCGCAGTTGGAAATCAAGCTCTGCCGCTGTGTAACGGGGGTTGATCATGGTCAATGTGCCACCCGCGAGGGCGGTGGCCTGAAACAACACAAAATAATGGATGCTGTTTGGAGCCATCACAGCCACAACATCACCCTTTTGAAGCCCTTGTGCGACCAGCGCGCCGGCGAGAGCTTGAATGCGCTCGATCGCGTCTTGGCCAGTGATGGTGATGCCGGAAAATGCTTCGGTAAAAACCGGACGGTTGTAGCTCAAGAGCAGGCCTTGGCATACCCATTCAGTGACAGACATATCCGGAATGGGCAAAGCCGGATGCGGGCTATCGAAGATGATTTGTTGTGACATGACGACCCTACGAAAAGTTGAATTTGGGCGGCGTTTTCTCTGCAAAACGCCCAATGGCATTGATGTGATAATCGCTGGTCAGGCATTGCGCCTGTGCTTCGGCCTCCAGCTTCAGCATTGTATCTGCGTCGCATTGCAGGGCACGCCCAGTCAGCTCTTTTGTCAGGGAAAACGCCAGCGGAGACGCTTCTTGCATCATGCCCGCGACTTCCATCGCACGCGGTAAAACGGCCTCTGGGGGTAGCACTTCCATACAAATGCCAAGCGCTTGCGCTTCTGTGGCCCCGACAACGCGCGCAGTATAAAACAGCTCGCGTGCTTTTTGCAGACCGATGATACGGGGTAGGGACCACATCAGATTGCAATCTGGCACAGCCCCCACCTTGGCAAAGGAGGCTCCAAATTCGGCCCGCTCGGAGGCGATCACAATATCTGCGCACACGGCCAGCCCAAAGCCAGCACCATAAGCAGGACCATCCACCGCTGCGATCACAGGAACGGGCAGCGCGCAGAACTGCTTGAACCAGTCGTGCAGGGCTTCCATCCGCGCTTTGGCGGTGTCGTGACTATAGTCTTCGCCTGATTTGTGGCGGCGCAACATGGCCTTTAGATCGCCTCCGGCACTAAACACGCCGCCCGTCCCGGTCAGCACAACAGCGCGCAAGGTTGCATCACCTGTTAGCGCTGCGGCGGCGTCGCGTAGCCCATCGCGTATGTCTTGGGAAAATGCGTTACGGCTTGCCGGTTCGTTCAATTCGATCAAAGCTACATCGCCGTCGCGCGTCACTCTTACAGCGTCACTCATCATCGCTCTCCTGCATCTTTGCTTTGATCCCGCGTTTGTCGATCTTGTTGGCAGGGTTCAGTGGCAAAGGGCCGTCCCAAATCGTGATCTTTTTGGGAGTTTTGTATCCCGCGATTTTGCTGCGGCAGTGATCGATCAAGTCTTGTTCTGAGACTGTTTCCCCCGCTTTGAGCGAAACCGCAGCAAATACCATTTCGCCCCATTTTTCATGGGGCATCCCCAAAACCGCCGATGACGCGACCGCGGGGTGTTTGGACAGGCAATTCTCTGTCTCTATCGGATAGACATTCTCACCGCCTGTGATGATCATTTCTTTCGTGCGACCCGCGAGGTAAAGAAACCCATCCGCGTCTTCATATCCTGCATCGCCTGTGTGGTAGAACCCGCCGCGCAAGACGTCGGCGGTTTCCTTTGGTTTGTTCCAATAGCCGTTCATAATCTGCGGACCGCGCACGATCACCTCGCCGGTTTCGCCCTGTGCGACGGGCACACCGTTTTCATCGACGACACGTAGATCCGACGTAGAAATGGGGCGTCCAACGGACCCGATTTTGGGGATAACGCCATCAATCGGCACATGATCTTCGGGGCGCAGCACACACAGGTTGGGAGCCGCTTCCGTCATGCCATACCCTTGGCAAAAGCTGACACCGGGGATTTGTTCAAGGCATTGCTGGATCACACCGATGGGCATGGGGGCCGCACCATAGGTGAGACAACGCAAGGATGAAAAGTCAAACTTGCTGAAATCAGGGTGGTCCAAAATCATCCGCAACATGGTTGGCACCATCGTCATCGTGGTGACCCGCTGTTCTTGGATCAGACGCATCGTATCTTCGACATCAAATTTGGGTTGGATGATTTTGGTGGTGCCATAGCCCACTGAGGTGAACACCCGGCTGCCAGTACCAAGATGGAACATCGGTCCTGACAGCAACAGCACATCATCTGCTGCGTATTTGTACAACGGGCCTGTGCCCATCGTGTTGGCCAAAATGTTCGAGTGACTCAACATGACGCCCTTGGGAACACCCGTCGTTCCCGACGTGTAGAACAAGATCATGGTATCATCAGAGGCAGAAGAGATGTCATCGAACGCATCAAAGGCGACGGTGCCTGCGTTTGCGATTAGATCTTCGTAAGTCAATGTATCGTTTGGCATATCTGCACTGGGGCTATCCCAGTCCGCAAAGATCAGTGTTTTGAGCGACGCACATCGGTCGATCAAGGCCGCAGCGACCGTTTGAAAATGCCGATCTACAATCAGAATTTCCGGTGTGCAGTCCTCAATTGTTTCAACAAGCTCGTCCTCTGACAGGCGGTAGTTCAGGGGCACGCAAATCGCCCCGATCATGCTGGGCGCTAAGTAAGATTCGACGATCCAATGGGAATTCATGCCGAGATATCCAACTCGGTCGCCCCGTTTGACACCCAGATCTTTCAAGCCTTTGGCAAGTCCATGCATACGCTGTGTATAGGTCTGCCAATCGTGGCCCCGTGTTTCAAAATACGTGGCTGTTTTTTCTGGCGTTTGGAACGCATATTTGCGTGCAAGATCAGGTAAGCGGATCATTTTTGTCCCCCTAATACGGAACGTCCGATAATTTCACGCATGATTTCACCAGTGCCCCCTGCAATGCGTCCCACACGTGCATCGGCCCATGCGCGCGCAATCGCGTATTCCCACATATATCCATAGCCACCATGAAGTTGCAGAAGGTCATCTAGTCGATTGCAGAGCATTTCCGATGTCAGCATTTTGCCCATCGCGGCATCAACCGCGTCCAAATCCCCGGCTATGTGCATTTCTAGGCACTTATCGACAAAGACGCGCAGCATCGTAGCTTCTGCTTTGATCTCAGCCAGTTTGAAGCGAGTGTTTTGAAAATCTGCGATGGTTTTGCCAAAGGCCTTGCGCCCTGTGACATGCTCAATCGTCCATTCGAGCGCGCCTTCCAGATTGGCGACGGAGCGTACACATTGCAAAAGCCGTTCTTGGGGGAGTTGCTCCATCAGATAATAAAATCCGCGACCTTCTTCACCCAGAAGGTTCGCCGCGGGGACACGGCAGTCATCAAAAAACAGCTCTGCGGTGTCTTGCGCTTTCCAGCCGACCTTTTCGAGCAGCTGATTGCCTTTGCGAAAGCCGGGTGTGTCGGCAGGCACAACAATCAAGGAGGTGCCCTTGGCCCCAAGGCTCGGATCGGTTTTGCAGGCAAGCACCAGTAGATCACAGTTGCCGCCATTGGTGATGAACACCTTTTGCCCGTTGATCACAAAATCATCACCGTCGCGCACGGCGGTGGTTTTGATCCCTTGCACATCAGACCCTGCGCCGGGTTCCGTCATGGCAATGGCTCCGATCACCTCACCGCGCGCCATGCGAGGCAACCATTCTGATTTAATACCCTCAGAGCCATAGTGCAGCAGATAAGGCGCCACAATATCAGAATGCAGGCTGAAACCCGGCCCCATCGCGCCGACGCGGGCCAACTCCTCCATCACCACCATAGAGAACAAGAAATCTGCTCCAGCACCGCCATATTCTTCAGGCATCGCAGCGCACAAAATACCGCTTTCACCCGCTTTCAGCCAAGCGTCTCGGCTGACGCGCCCTTCTTTTTCCCATTGTGCGTGGTTGGGTACGATTTCAGCCGCAACAAACCGGCGCACCTGATCGCGAAACATTTCATGGTCTTCGTTGAAAACCGTACGCTGAAACATGGGTCGTCCTCCGGGCTGATATCGCGTGATTGTCTTTTAGCATTAATATTAGCTTGCAAATAATAATCAAGGTAATTAAATGTCAATGCAAAGATTTCAGAGGATAATCTCATGTTGGACGGTAAAGTTGTAATCGTGACGGGTGCGGGCCGGGGTATTGGCCGTGACATTGCGTTGATGATGGCGGCCTATGGCGGTCGGGTTGTTGTGAATGACCTTGGTGGGGCGGCGGATGGCGATGGCACAGATGCTGCGCCTGCAGAAGACGTGGTGGCAGAGATTGTCGCAGGCGGGGGTGAAGCCGTTGCAAACTTTGGTAATGTGGCCAAACCACAAGACGCCGAGGCGATGTATGCGCAAGCCATGGACAGCTTTGGTGCGGTCGATGTTGTCGTGAACAACGCGGGCATTCTGCGCGATACGATTTTCCACAAGATGAGCCATCATGCTTGGCAATCAGTTTTGGATGTGCATCTGAACGGTAGCTTTAACATGGCCAAAGCTGTCGCTGGCCAGTTCCGTGAGCAAGGGTCAGGATGTTTTGTTAATTTCACCTCGACATCCGGGTTGATTGGCAATTTTGGGCAGGCCAACTATTCTGCCGCGAAGATGGGGATTGTTGGTTTGTCCAAATCCCTGGCCTTAGATATGTCGCGGTTCAATGTGCGGTCCAATTGCATTGCGCCCTTTGCGTGGTCCCGCCTGATCGGAACGATCCCGGCCAACACCGAAGCCGAGGCCGCGCGTGTTGAGCGGATCAAAGCAATGACCCCCGCAAAAATTGCGCCGCTTTGCGTATCGCTGGCCGCACCAGATTGCGATGTCACGGGTCAAATCTTCTGCATCCGCAAGAATGAGATCTTTTTGATGAGCCAGCCGCGCCCGATCCGGTCCGTACATCGGGACGATGGTTGGACACCTGAATCAGTCACGGAGCACGCGCTTCCCGCACTCAAGGCGGACTTTTACGATCTGGACCGTTCCGGTGATGTTTTCACCTGGGATCCAATTTGACCCTTTCCCAACGATATCCCAAGCCGCTATGTCAGCGGGTGTGCCCCTTTGGGGGCGCGCCTGTGACCACACGCGAAAGGGTCTGTTGTGAATAAGCATCCGAAACTGGCACAAATCCAGCAACCAATCTTTCAAGAGATTGCACGCTTTCGGGGCATCATCTTTGATGCTTTGCTGAAACCGCATGACGTCACCATGAGCCAAGGATGGATACTTGTGCATCTTTGGTACGAGGACGGGCTGACGCAATCGCAACTGGCCAACCGTATGGAAGTGGCGACCGTCACGGTTTCAAAGTTGATCGACAGATTGGAGGCGCGCGGTTTCGTAGAGCGACGCACCAATGCGGAAGACCGACGGTCAAATTGTGTTTTTGCCACCAGCCGTGGCCGTGACCTTGTTAAGGTGATGACCGGGATCATTGCGGACGTTGATGAAATAGCGAACACAGGCGTAACAGAAGAGGATCTGGCAACGACGCTCAAAGTACTAGCGAAAATGCGGAATAATCTGAAAAAGCAGATCGTATCAGGCTAGACGCGTCAGTTTCCAGTTGGAATTTTGACACAGAACACTCAGGCACCACCCCAAAGACACGGGCCCTTAAGCGGCCTACGCATCATCGAATTTGCAGGCATTGGACCGGGTCCATTTGCGGCAATGATGTTGGCTGATATGGGCGCGGAGGTGATCCGAGTGGATCGCATTTCGGATGCGCCAGCACACCCCAATGACTTTACACTGCGCAATCGGCGCTCGCTCGCGCTCAACCTCAAAGATCCTCAGGCAATCGATATTGCATTGTCTTTGGTCGAGTCCGCAGATGGGTTGATCGAAGGGTTCCGCCCCGGCGTGATGGAGCGATTGGGCCTGGGGCCAGAAATGTGCCACCGGCGTAACCCTCAATTGGTGTACGGGCGGATGACCGGGTGGGGTCAAGACGGGCCATGGGCGCAGGCGGCGGGCCATGATTTGAACTATATCGCCCTGTCTGGCGCCTTATGGGCTACGGGCGAAGCGGACAGCAAACCGACGTTTTCCATGAACCTGCTGGGGGACTATGGCGGGGGCGGCATGTACTTGGCCTTTGGAATTGTCGCGGGCATCCTGAATGCGCAGACGACTGGTAAGGGCGATACCGTTGATGCCGCGATTTGTGACGGCACCAACAGTTTGATGACCTTCATTCATTCACGCCGCGCCATGGGCCTTTGGGAGGATCGCCGTCAGGCCAACAAGCTGGATGGTGGTGTGCCGTGGTACGATGTTTATCAATGTGCTGACGGTGAATGGATCAGTATCGGCGCGCTAGAACCCCAATTCTGGGCCAAGCTGCTTGAAATACTCGACATCCCTGTCGATCAGGTGGGCAGGCGAGATGACCCCAGTACCCACGCCGCGACGCGCACCCTATTGGAACAGACGTTTGCGGCGCACCCACAGGCGTATTGGAACGACCTTTTGAGCGGCACGGATGCCTGTTACGCGCCCGTGTTGCGGCCAAATGAGGCCCGCACGCACCCCCATATGGCGGCGCGTAATGCCTTTCATCCACAAGGTCCAGAACAGCCAAGCCCGGCCCCACGTTTTGCCCTAGCAGGCAACGGCCCGATGCAACCTCCATCCGATCCCGGTGCTGAAACTGTAACACTGCTCGAAGAGCTTGGGTTCAGTGCAGACGATATTCAACATCTGATTGTCCAAGGCGCAATCTCCAAAACACAATCAAAGGAAAACGCAAAATGACCCTCCCCAAAGCCCTTCAAGGATGGCGATTGCCGTTGATCGGAAGCCCGTTGTTCATCATTTCGCGCCCAGAATTGGTGCTGGCCCAGTGTAAGGCCGGAATCGTCGGGTGCTTTCCTGCGTTAAATGCGCGTGAAAAGGACGGTGAAAGTTTGGATGCGTGGCTGACCTACATTAACGAGGAACTGGACAGGCATAATCAGGAAAACCCTGACCGCCCGGCGGCCCCGTATGCGATCAACCAGATCGTTCACAAATCCAACGCACGGTTGGACCGCGACATTGAGATTTGCGTTAAACACAAAGTTCCGATCTGGGTCACATCCCTTGGTGCGCGGGTCGAGGTGAATGAGGCGGCACATTCATGTGGGGGTGTGGTGTTGCATGATGTGATCAACAATCGCTTTGCGAAAAAGGCGATTGAAAAGGGTGCCGACGGGCTCGTCGCGGTGGCGGCGGGTGCGGGAGGGCATGCTGGTGCGCAATCGCCTTTGGCGTTGATCCAAGAAATCCGTGCTTGGTTTGACGGTCCACTTTTCCTGTCAGGGGCGATTGCGCGCGGCGATTCCATCCTTGCTGCGATGGCGATGGGGGCGGACGGTGGATATGCCGGCACGCTCTTTATCGCCACCGAGGAATGTGCCGCAGTGCCGGATTATAAACAGATGGTTGCGGATCATGGTGCCGAAGACATCATCTATACCAATCTGTTTACAGGGGTGCATGGTAACTATCTCAAACCGTCGATTGCAAAGGCAGGCATGAACCCTGCTGAACTGGAAATTTCAGATCCCTCTAAAATGAACTTTGCAGAAGATCGTGAGAAACCAAAAAGTTGGAAGGAAGTCTGGGGCGCGGGGCAAGGGCTTGGCGCGATTGAAAAGGTTGTCCCGACAGCTGAAGTGGTAGACCGTTTGGAGCGTGAGTTTATCGCGGCTCGCGAACGCCTTAGTGGTCAGTTGAAAAGTTACTGAAAGAAAGCGCTGCTACGGATGAGAAGGGATCGGCCGAGCTGCCACAAAAAAGATTGCTTGATAATAGTTATCTCGCTACCTTTGTTGATATACGATGCCGCACAAGCGGCGCATAACCTAGGGAGGAACGAAAATGAAAAGTTTTTTTAAAAGCACAAGCATGGCTTTGTGTGCAGTTCTGATGGCCACAACGGCGCATGCGGACATAGTTTTGATCAACAATGATTCAGGACCGAACCGTGGTGTACGTGCTGCAGCCGTTAACTACCTGACAGAGCAAATTGCCGAACGAACCGGCGGGGCTGTTACTGTGGAAAACAACTGGGGGGCCGCGCTTTTCAAGACGACGGCCGCGTTGGAATCCATTGGGATCGGCGTCGCGGACATGGGCGTTGTGGTCGGCCCTTACGCGCAATCAGTCATGCCTGAGCTGGCGATGGGTTCCTTGGTTTTGCCCGACGCAAGTCCGTGGGTCATGATGAAGGCGATGAACGAACTGTTCACCACAAACGAAACCATCAAAGCGCGTATGGATGAAAAGAATGTTGTTTATGTAAACCACTATGCACTGCCACCGGGTCTGGTTGCCTGTAAAGGCGAAGGCATTTCCTCAATCGAGGACGTCCCAGGCAAAAAAATGGCGAACACCGGCGGTTTTAGTGCGTTGTTCAACGAACTTGGCGCGAACATGGTCAGTATGCCGATCTATGAAACTTACCAAGCAACTGAGACAGGTTTGGTCGATTGTTCGGTCACCTATTCCTACTTTGCCGTGGCAACTAAGCTGAACGAGCTGGTTGATACGATGACACCCGTGAACTTTGCGGCTGTGACGGTTGTGATCACCTTTATGAACAAAGACAGCTTTGAAAGCCTCGCGCCAGAGCACCAGCAAGCGATCCGCGACATTGGCGCTGAAATGCCTGATTATTACGGTCGTACATTGGGCGCGGCTGACAAGCGCGCGATGGAGGTTATGTCCACGGGCGATGATGCCATATCTTTTTCTGAATTCTCTGCAGAAGATACAGAAGTTATCCGTAAAACAGGCGCAACTGTTACCGAAAAGTGGCTTGCCGATGCAAAAGCGACGGGGTTGGATGGCCAAGCCGTTCTGGACGAGTTGCTCGCACTGATCGAAAAATACAAAGAACTTGAGCCGGCCTAAGACGGCAAGCTTCGCCTGTCTGCAGGTGGAATTCTGATGGCCAACCCCTTGGCCATCAGACCATATTTCGGAGTTCCGACATGTTTAACCGTCTTGAATTTATCCTTGATACATTGGGGGCCATCGCCGTTGTTGCGCTGTGTCTGCTGATCGTTGGGTCGATCTTTAGCCGCGAAGTCTTGGGCGTCGGTATTCCAGACAATCTTATCCTTGTGCGCGAGCTCATGGTCCCGGCAATTCTGTTTCCGCTGAGTGCGGCGACCTCCCGCCGATCGCATGTTGCGATCGAGGTGATTGCAAACTTTTTCTCTGATGCGCTGAATCGTTGGATTGCGGTGCTTGCCGCACTTTGCGGCTTGGTAATCATGATGACGTTCTTTTACGCGTCATGGCTGCAAGTCACGTCGACTTGGCAAAGCGGGGCACATCATGGCGGTGATTTGCTAATCCCAAAATGGATCAGCCGCAGCGCCTGTGCCTTTGCGTTTTTCCTGACATCTCTTCGATTGCTGCAAATCCTATGGATCGATCTCAAAGCTGCAATTACCGGGCAACCTGCGCCCGCAACACTCTGATCTGAACGGAGCCCCCCTATGGACATGGCTACAATTGGACTTATCGCGTGCGTCGCGGTCATTCTCTTGCTTGCGATCCGAGTGCCGATTGGCTTTGCCATCGGGAGCGTCGCGGTTGTTGCGCTCTTTATGGTCTTTGCGATGCGCACAGGTACCTTTATGCCGGAACGTGCCATTGGCCGTACTCTGTCGATTGTGTTTTCAAACGGATTTGATCTGATCCACTCGTATAATTTGTCGATGATCCCACTGTTCATCGCTCTTGGGCAGGTTGCTTTTCGGGCCAACATCACGACCGAGATCTACGAGGCAGCGCGCGTTTGCCTATCGCGCCTGCCCGGGGGGGTAGCGATTGCGTCCATTGCGGGCTGTGGTGGGTTTTCTGCCATCTCTGGATCTTCCATCGCCTGTGCGTCTACCATGGGGCGGATTTGCACGCCTGAAATGCTCAAGCTGAATTACGATCCGCGCTTGGCCACAGCCTGTGTCGCCGCAGGCGGCACACTGGGTGCATTGATCCCACCATCGATTTTGTTCATCGTTTATGCGATCTTTACCGAAACGTCTGTTGGTGATTTGTTCCTTGCCGGTATTTTCCCCGGTCTTTTGTCGATGCTGGGTTACACGACCGTCGTCTATATTTGGGTCAAACGGAACCCTTCTATTGCACCGGCTTCGGATGAAAGGTTCACAAACACCCAAAAAACTGCAGCGTTGTTTAGGGCATGGCCAGCCATGCTTTTGTTCACAGTGGTCGTCGGCGGTATCTATGGCGGAATTTTTACAGCCACTGAAGCCGCTGCAATTTCTCTGTTCACCGCAACACTGATTGGCATGGCGCGTAAGTTGATCAAACTGAGCGACATCATCCCAATGATCCGAGATATAGCCAGCACCAGCTGTGTTATCTTTTTCATCGCAGCTTGTGCGAAGGTGTTCATCACTGTCGTCGCATTGACCGGCCTGTCCAATTCTATGGTCAGCGCCTTGGGCGAGGCCAATATTGGGCCGTGGGGATTTATGTTCATGGTCTGCGTGATTTATCTGATGCTGGGTATGTTCCTTGATCCAGTGGGCATTGTTGTTCTGACCCTGCCTTTGATGATCCCGATGGTTGAAAGCTATGGCTTTGATTTGATCTGGTTTGGCGTTGTCATCGTAAAGCTGCTGGAGATTGGGTTAATCACCCCGCCAGTAGGTTTGAACGTGTTTGTCCTTGCCGCGGCAATCGACGGCAAAGTGCCAATTGGGCAGATATTCAGTGGACTATGGCGCTTTTTGATCAGTGATTTAATTGTCCTGATGTTGCTGATTGGGTTTCCTATCATCTCGCTTTTCTTACCCGGATCATAACGCTTTTCAGCCCTGATACAGGGGTTCTACCTTGTTTGAGGTGCCTTACGGAGGGACTGTTGCATTAATCTAGTTTCGTTAGGGTGAGCGTTGCGAAAGGACCCTATCATGCCGCGTAAACAGCCGTTCAAACGTCATCGATTTCCGGCTGCAGTTGTTCTGTGTGCCGTGCGGATGTATCTGCGATATCCATTGTCCTACCAAGACGTCGTTGATCTACTGTCTACCGCTGGGTTCAAAAGTTTGGCCTTGAATTTGCCAAGCGAACAGAGAAGCACCTTAAACGCAGCAACCTCGATTGGCACGTTGACGCAACCTACATACGGGTCGGTGGAAAATAGCGGTACTTGTGGCGCGCAATTGATGCGAACGGCCAGATGGTGGATTTTCGGCTCACAGTAAGACGAGACGCTAAAGCTGCCAAAGCCTTTCTAATTAGAGCCATTGAACGGGTCCGTTTGATCTATTTGCACGGACAAGGCACCGACTTATCCCAGCTGACGTGGGCGCGTGAGCTTAACAGAATGGCCCATTCTGTTAAATGTCTGACGTCAGCGCCTATGGGTCCAAGTAGGGGCATTTTCTAAGAGAAGGTTTGTTGCTCATCGTAACCACTGAGGAGTGGACGATGAGAACGACAACGAAGAGCCCTGGCGAGAAGATCGTCAAAGATATTAAGCGCGCCACGCGCAAGCATTATTCATCCGAAGAGAAGATCAGGATCGTGCTGGACGGCTTGGGTGGCGAGGACAGCATTGCAGAGCCGTGCCGCCGTGAAGGCATGTCTCAGGGCATCTATTACAAACGGTGGAAGGACTTTACCCTTCAGAAAAACAACGCGGAGCGAATATGTGGCGCGCGCGCTCTCAAAAAGTCTACGACAGAGTAAATGATGAATACGGAGCCATTCTACCCCCATCAGATCATCAGCGGCGAATTCACCTTGGGTGTAGGGGCGAGTGCACTCTTACGGATGAGGGCGTTAAGGCTCTTGAGCTCCCCTACCAATGTGACGAATCGCAGGAGATCAGCGATAAAATCCAACATAGAGTCACGGTCTTTTCGGACACTGATTGTGTGAATGAGATTACTATTTTGGTGAAAGGATACCCAGAGCCTTTTCTGGGACGTCTGTCGCTGACCACATCGAAAGACATGTCGGCAGTCGAAGCGATAAATCGTATCGCAAAAATGCGGGCCGAAGATGCATCTGATACCCACGATTTTGAAGCAAGGCTCGCCCGAGTGCGTGGGGGTCGGCTCGATCATATGGCGGCTGTTGCTCTCGAAAATCACCTTCCATGCAGCTACACGACATTTGCAGAGGCAAAGGCGAAGGCCGAAGTTGTCATGCGTGGACAACAAATTCATAACACCAAAATTCCTGAGGTTACGCCGTCAGGAATGGTCGCCAAGGTTGGAATTGTCGAAGGTGTCCGGAAAGTCGGTGAGGGGTTTCAGCCACCTATCGAGGGGACCAGTAACAACGAGCAAACGACGAAGTCAAAGTTTGACAATATTGATTTTGGACGGCCTGATACTGAGGGGAATCTCAAATGAGTTTTGTGGATTTTGAGGCCGCACAAATCATCCGGGATCTCAGAGGGGCTCATTATCAATTTCCCCGCGCGGAGCACCTGCATGCGGCCATCGCTGAGATGAGGTGCAGATACTATGCCGAGGCGGGCCTTGTTGACGACTTTGAGGCAAGAGGGACGCTTGTCGTCGGGCCTTCTCGTATCGGCAAGACCTTTGAGGTCGATCACCAACGGAAGTTGTTCAACGAGGGAGCGGATGAAATGCCCGATGATCGGCCTGCAAAAATGGTCAAGGTCATGTTAAGAGAATCTTCCAGTTGGAAAGAACTAGGCGTCCTGACGCTCCGTTCTCTTGGGTACAAAAAGGAAGGCCGGGGCGCGGTCAACCAGACCGAGATTTGGAACCAAGTCATGTTCCACGCAGAGGCGAATGGTGTAGTGGCCATCCACTATGACGAATGTCAGCACATTTTTATTCGACGGTCTGCCGAGATTCAGAATAAGATCAGGGGATGCTTTAAATCGTTGCTCAAGCAGCCAGAATGGCCGTTGATGCTAATTTTCTCTGGTGTCGACGAACTGAAACGGCACATCATGTGTGAAGAGCAACTCGGCAATCTGGTAAAGACTGTTACATTCGTCGAAATTGACCCCGGAAAGGAAATAGATCTCTCAGAAATGAACAGCATTTGTTTCGCCTACGCGGACAAGGTCGGGCTGGATTTTTCGACCCTTAGTTCAGCTGATTTTCATCAACGTCTCGCTTTCGCATGCTCAAACAGATGGGGCTTAGTGATCGAATTAATGATCCTTCCAGCGGTCATTGCCAAGAAGGCTAAGTCGACTTCGATGGAGTTGACGAACTTCTGCCAAGCGTTCACCAACAGATTTGAGCTTCAGCCGGGGTATTCGCTTTTTTCCCTTAATGGCTACAAACAACACTTCGATGCAGATGCGATTTTCAGGCTCGGGACCCAAATGGATCCGGGTTAAAGATGTTAGGTGCAAATTGAGAAAGATTCTAAGAAATAGCGCTTGTTGCCTAAGATGCGGCGATGAAGTCGAAAGCAAGACAGTTATGATGATCCGACTTGCTCATGCGGAAACGTAACAGTTGACGGCGGTCTTGAGTATCTGCGACGTTCGGTTGTTGATGTAAATTTTATTGATCAAACAAGTATTCAGGAAGCGAATTAAGTTCGTAATGGTTTCAGGCCGTTCATTGTTAAACTGCGCCCCAGCCTCCTCGCAGCGTGCTTTGAAGCACGGCACTTGAGGTAGGGCCTACTAGCAGTTGATATTTTATCCGGGATACATGACTAAATATGGTATCAAGGCGTTTGAAAGCGACAGTATGAATATCAGATCACTTGGCATATTATTCACTTTGGCTTTGGCATACATTGTCGCTTATCATTCAGCATCAAGCCTAGCTCCTTTCATATTGGTTGGCATTTACGCTGCGCTCGCCGCTTTGGATATGCCGGATTTTGAGAATGGGTCATTCAAAGATGCGATGATTTGGTTACTTGCTAAACCCATCCTTGTTGCTGCGAGTGCTACATTTGGACTTATTACAATTGCCCTTGGAACTGGCTCTGACTTCCACGCAGCTTACATCGCTCTAGGTTTCAGTGTCGTGGGATTATTTTTGATAGCCAATCTGTTTGTTTTCTCTTCAATGAAGGGTAAGCAGCTTGTCGTTCAACTGCGGGCCTAGACAACAATAGGTTCTTGGCTAACCGTCTATAAATATTGACATTTGACATGCAGTTGCTGGCGTGCGCTAGCAACTTTGGATTACGCGCGTCCTTGATGATGGTTCCAATCGGTATGCATATACCTAAAAATAGCACGCTTTTGTTTTAACATTTTTGGACGTCAAAAATACCACCTACTATCAACACCTTAAAGCATAGATTTTTGGAGCATAAGCTTGCTGATCTGCCCGTTTGGTTAGCTTTCAAGATCAATTTGAGACTGAAATCGAGATGATTCCTCGCTTTGGGCTCGCGGAGACAATCTTGGTGGAGCGTTGAGTTGGTAAGGCAACGCTTTTTGGTGCCGTGTAGAAGCTGGGCGAAAATTAACGAAACACAGTTTGTATCTTGTCAGAAACTTTTACACGTCCGAAAATCTGCAGAAGCACTGTGCGCATTCTTCCCAACGTAAATTCCGGGTTCGCATTGAACCTGAAGATATCGGTGGCGCTGCGTATCTAAAGGATGGTTTATGGCACGATGCGCCAACGCGGGATGCCGATTTTGATGGCGACAGCTTGGAAGGATGCATTTGCCAAGATTGTCCGTGAACACCGAGAGGAAGCGAAACTTGCTCAAGAGCTGCGTTACGAAGCTCTGAGAAGCACATCAAAGAAGGCAAATATACGATTAACGCCCCCGTCTGCCCTGTAAGCGGATCACGACCCTCAGCCAAACAGCTGCCCGGCGACAGACTGCGATGAAGAGGCATAGCCGCGTCTATGCTGGCGCGGGTGCCAAATCTTCCCAGTTTTCGCCCATCGCAATGATGCAGGACGTGCCATTGGTGTAGGTCTGGACCAAAGTCCAGTCCTGCGTGCGCGGGTCAATCCAGACTTCAAGCACTGTCTCGGGTCCGCGTAGGCCAAAGGCGCGGCGTTCGGCGTGCATTACGGTGCTTAGCATCTGCTCCAGCCGCGCGCTGTCATCGCATGTCACATCCGCAGTTTGCGCCTGTGCTACGGCAGGAAGGGCCACAAAGGTCGCCAATGCAGCAAAGATATTACGTCTCATGGGGACAGGATAACCTAGGAAGCGTTAATGTAACAAGTATAAGACAGTATCGTCCCCACGTGTGTTACAACGGCGTTCTTGTGGAGTGGAGTAAAGCCCTGGATCTTTTTGCAACCGCTGGCTGTCATTTAATCTTTAGGAAACTGTCAACAATCTGATTCAAAACTGTCACCCAAGCGTTGAATTGCAGACTTACGCATTCCTCAAATTCATCGGGGGATGACATGCTAAGCATTTGCGGACTGACGAAACAATTTGGCGATAAAGTCGCCGTAGATTCGGCCAATATCCAAATTGATGAACCCGCCATGATTGGCATAATCGGGCGCTCCGGCGCTGGGAAATCGACGCTTTTGCGGATGCTCAATCGGCTGAGCGATGCGTCGGATGGGACAGTCATTTTTCAAGGCGAAGATGTGACGGCGATGCGCGGTGCAGCGCGGCGTCAGTGGCAATCGCGCTGCGCGATGATTTTTCAACAGTTCAATCTGGTTCCGCGGATGGATGTGGTGTCAAATGTGCTGCACGGCACGTTGAACCGCCGCTCCACGTTGGCGACGATGTTCAACCTCTATCCCAAGTCCGACATCCACAAAGCCATCGATATTCTGGAGCGTCTTGGCATCGCGGAACAGGCGCCCAAACGCGCCGAAGCCCTCTCAGGTGGTCAACAACAGCGCGTGGCGATCGCACGCGCCTTGATGCAAGACCCCGCAATTATTCTGGCGGATGAACCAATTGCTTCGCTCGACCCGATGAATGCACAGGTCGTGATGCAATCCTTGCGTGACATCCATGAAGAAGACGGGCGCATGGTTATCGCGAATTTGCACACTTTGGATACGGCGCGCCGCTATTGTGACCGCGTGATTGGTATGCGTGACGGGCGGATCGTTTTTGACGGCACGCCGGCACAACTCACCACCGGTGCCGCACGCGACATCTACGGGGCAGGCGCTGATTTTTCCGAAGCCGCCACATCAACCGAAATCGAAACACTGGACAGAACCGACGCACCCAAAATCGAGGCTGTCGCCTGAACCAGTTTGCCCGCGCGAACAGGCGCTCTAGTCACTCCATGGAGATACTGATGAAAAAGTTAATTACAGCCGCTCTGGCTACCACAGCTCTTGCTGCCCCTGCCATCGCTCAGGACGCAAAAATCACCGAATTCCGCATCGGCATTCTGGGCGGCGAAAACGCGCAGGACCGGATGAACAAGTACGCCTGCATGCAGGAATACACGACCGAAGCCTTGGGCGTTGAGACAAAACTGTTCGCCCCTGCCGACTACAACGGTGTTATTCAGGGCCTGCTGGGCGGCACCATCGACATGGCGTGGCTTGGCGCATCGTCTTATGCTGCGACATACCTGCAAAACCCAGAGGCGGTTGAACCGGTGCTGGTTAAGCAAAACCTTGACGGGTCGATTGGCTACCACTCCATTGGTTTTGCACGTGTGGACAGTGGCATCGAAGGTCTGAACGATGTGCAAGGAAAGGTCTTTGGCTTTGGTGATCCGAACTCCACATCTGGCTACTTGATTCCGTCCATCGAAATCCCGCAGGCGACTGGCGCCACAATGGACTCTGGTGATTACTTCGGTGAAGTGACCTTCACAGGTGGTCACGAGCAGACCATTGTTGCTGTTGCAAACGGTGACATTGACGCGGGCGTGACCTGGGCGGATGCGCAAGGCGAATGGGAAGACGGCTATAACTCCGGCGCGCTGCGCCGTGCGGTTGATGCGGGCCTCGTGGATATGAACGACTTGCAGCAGATCTGGATTTCCAACGTGATCCCGGAAGGTCCCGTTGTTCTGCGTACCGACCTGCCAGCGGACGTTAAAGCGACGATGACTGAACTGGTCGACACACTTTATGAGCGCGATCGGGAATGTGCTTACGGTGTTGCTGCGGGTGACACGCTCGGCTTCGTCCCCGTAACCCACGCGACTTACGAAAGCATCGTTGCGGCCCGTCAGTCCGTGATCGGCAACTAAGAATTTTCAATGACGAGTCCGGTCGCCTTTGCTTAGGGGGCGGCCGGTATTTTTGTGTGGGGCATCATGATATTAACAGATACGGCAGGCACTCCAAGTGCTGGCGACATTCGCGAAAGTTACCTTGCACAGGTCGGGCGGCGCAGGCTCTATAGTGGCTTGGCGCTGTTGATTTTCGTGGTCTTGATGGTGTCTGGTTTCAACGTTGCAGATGAGCGCAATGCAGGCGGGTTCTGGAACGGGCTGCACCAAATCGGCGACTACCCCGGTGAAGTGCTGGCCGAAGCCTGGGACAAACGTAGCGACCTGCCAAGCCTGATTGCCAAGTTTTTCCCAGCCCTTGTTGAAACCATAAATATCGCTGCGGTCTCGACGATCATCGGTGCCGTCGGTGGCCTTATCCTGTCTCTGTTGGGGACGCGGGGTCTTGCGAAATGGCCACGGCTGATCCCGCTTTTTCGCCGGTTTTCTGATATTCTGCGTGCGATCCCTGAAATTGTGATCGCGCTGGTTCTCATTTTTGTTCTGGGCGGCGGTCCTGTGCCTGCGATGATCGCGATTGCGCTGCACACCGCCGGTGCGCTGGCCAAGATGTTTTCCGAGGTTGCCGAGAATGCCGACCTTAAGCCTGTTGAGGGGTTGGCCTCAACGGGGGCGACATGGACGCAGCGGATGCTGCTCGGCGTCTTGCCGCAGGTCGCGCCAAATTACGTCAGCTACATACTGCTTCGGTTTGAAATCAACATTCGTGCTTCAGCCATTCTGGGTTTCGTAGGTGCGGGCGGCCTTGGGTACGAGTTGCGCAATGCGATGGCCTGGGGACCGGGCCGGTTCGATGAGGCCGCAGCGATCTTTGTGCTGCTGTTCGGCACGATCGTGTTCTTTGACCAAGTCTCAAGCCGATACCGCAACCGTTTGACCGAAGGACAGGCCCAATGACCGCCGTCGATATCCAAGCCGCTAAAACCCACGCCGAAGGCCTGTTTTTCCGTAAGCGTTTGTTCACCTTTGGCTTGCCTGCGCTGATTTTGGTCTATTTTATCTATATCTTCTTTGCTTTTGATCTGCCGGGCTTGGTCCAGCGCGCCAACATGGACAACGCGCGCACGCTGACCTCCGACATCTGGTCCCACAAGGTTCATGTCACCCGCGACAATCGCAACGACGAAATTACTTTTGCCGTTGAGGGCGAGCGCAAGGGAGAATACCCCGAAGGCGAACGCCCTGCTTGGGTCAGCGGCACTGAAAATATTACCGTTGATCTGGGTGGCGACACGATAGTGCGTTTCCTGCCCGACAACCGAACAGAGGTCGACATTCCGGGTTTTGGTCTGGTTGAAGCACAGGCAGAAGGCCGCACAGTCACCACCAATCTGCCCACAGACCTGCCTGATTGGATCAATGCGTCCGACCGCCGTGTCGCGATCACCACGCCCCAGGGTCGGATCACGCTTACGGGCTCAAAAACCGAAGTTTTCAACTATTTCGCGGGCTGGGAGCTGTTCTGGTTCACGCTCGACAGCCCGTATCACGGGGCAAGTGTTGGGAAAATCTTGTTTGGTGAACTGATTGACCCTAGCCGTGGCAACGTCCAAGGCGCAGTTTCCGATTTTTGGAACAACAAAATGTGGCGGCACAAGGATATCGCTTGGGCCATCGGTGAGACGATCCTGATGGCGTTCCTTGGGACGATGGGGGCTGCCATGATCGCACTGCCACTGGCGTTCATGGCCGCCAAACGTTTTACGCCGATCATGCTGTTGCGTGCGACTACACGCCGTCTGTTTGATTTTGTACGTGGCGTCGATGCGTTGATCTGGACAGTGGTTCTTGCCCGTGCATTCGGACCGGGCCCGTTGACTGGTGCTTTGGCCATATTGATCACCGACACGGGAACATTCGGCAAGACGTTCTCTGAGGCGCTTGAAAACGTGGACGACAAGCAAATTGAAGGTGTGACATCGACAGGTGCGAAACCTCTCCAAAGGTATCGGTTCGGGGTCATCCCGCAAGTCGTCCCTGTTCTGCTGGCACAGGTCTTATATTTTCTCGAATCCAATACCCGCTCCGCGACGATCATTGGCGCGATAACGGGCGGCGGCATTGGTCTGATGTTGACGCAGGCGATCCAAACTCAAAAAGATTGGGAGGAAGTCGCCTATTACATCATCTTGATCATCTTGATGGTCATGTTGATGGACTGGCTGTCGGGCTGGTTGCGCGGTAAATTGATCGGAACCAAAGACGGATGATAACCCACCTGATTACAGTTGTGGATCAATGCATCGGGTTTGCATTGACGGCGGGTGCCACCGCGCGCGAACACACAGTCATTGGCACAACCTGCGATGGGCGGGACGGAACCCCTGTCGTGTCTTTGGATCCGGGTTTGGTGGGTGCGGACATGGGCGAGATGGACGCAGATGAGGACCAAAACGCAGTCGCAGTAGGCAACCTTGATATTGCTGCAGGACTGACCATTGCTGAGGTGAGTAGGTTCTTCCGCTTTTCTGGCGAAGAAATAGGTTTCTGATCATGCCCCGACTGAGCGCGACCGACCCATTCATCCACCCCGACTGCGACATCACCGACAGCACCTTTGGTGCCTATGTCGAAATCGGACGTGGCAGCCGCCTAAATAACGCGAGTTTTGGGGATTATTCTTACTGCGACCGCTATGCCGACATCGCAAACGCGCGAATTGGCAAATTCGCCAATATTGCAGCGTTCAGCAGGATCGGTGCGACGGACCATCCTTTGGACACGGCAGCGTGCCACCATTTTCTTTATCGTTCGGCGGATTATTGGGACGATACCACCCGCGACGAAGCGTTTTTTGAACGTCGCCAGTCGCGCATTGCCCATGTCGGGCATGATACGTGGATCGGTGCTGGCGTGATGGTCAAACCAGATGTGACGTTGGGCGACGGTGCGGTCGTGGCCGCAGGCGCCGTTGTCACAAAAGACGTCGCGCCTTACACGATCGTTGCGGGCACACCTGCCAAACCAATGCGATTGCGCCAACCCCGCGCCATCGCAGAGCGTCTCATCGCGCTGGGCTGGTGGGATTGGAGCCATGATGCATTACGCGTGGCGCTAAATGACTTTCGAGCAATGAAGGCCGAGGCATTCTTGGAAAAATACGAAGGCTAGCCCGGTCGTGGCCTTCCTTTATGAACTTTTGACGTTTCTGTTACGGGCCAACCATATGACCCGATCACCGTAAACCAAGCATTAATAGCAAGGGGAAAACCATGCTTCGTATCATCGCATTGACCACCGCAACACTCGTGGCTGCACCTGCGGTCGCACAAACGATTGACCGCGTCGAATACGGCCCACGTCCGTTCTATCTGATTGACCGGATGGAAGACGGCCCGCTAAAGGACAAATTGCAATCTTGCCAAAACCAAGAGGCATCCATGTCGCAATTTTCCATTGGCCACCGTGGTGCGCCGATGCAATTTCCAGAGCATACTGTAGAGTCCAACCGTGCCGCGGCACTGATGGGGGCGGGCATTCTGGAATGTGATGTGACATTCACGGCCGACCTCGAACTGGTTTGCCGCCATGCACAGAACGATTTGCACACAACGACAAACATTCTCGCGACGCCATTGGCGTCAACGTGCCTAACGCCGTTCACGCCCGCAACTGGCGACACACGTGCCACCGCCGAATGCCGCACATCAGAAATTACTCTAGACGAGTACCGGACGTTGACGCCCAAAATGGACGCGGCCGATCGATCTGCAGCGACGATTGAGGCTTACCTTGACGGTACAGCGGGCTGGCGCACTGATTTGTATTCAACTGAGTCTGCGATGCTGATGACACACGCAGAATCCATAGAATTGTTCCGCGATCTTGGTGCGCGGTTCACGCCGGAGCTGAAATCGCCTTCGGTCGAGATGCCATTCAATGGTTTCACGCAAGAAGATTATGCGCAAAAGTTAGTCGACGAATATGTGGCCGCTGGAATTCCTGCGTCAGATGTTTGGCTTCAATCCTTTAACCTCGACGACATACTCTTTTGGATTGAGGCCGCGCCGGAATATGGATCGCAGGCGGTTTACTTGATGGATGAATACGACATTGAAGGCTATTCTCCGATGGATGCGTCGACATGGCCCAACACTATGGACGAACTAAAGGCCATGGGCGTCAACTACATCGCGCCACCCACTTGGATGTTGGTCACACTTGAAGGGGGTGAGATCGTCCCTTCTGAATTGGCGATCCACGCCAAGGCTGCGAACATCAAGATCATCACATGGACCATCGAACGCTCTGGCCCGCTCGTTGATGGCGGGGGGTGGTATTACCAGTCCATTGCAGACGCGGTAAACAGCGATGGCGTGATGTATGAGTTGATCGACGTTCTGGCGCAGGACGTTGGGGTCGAGGGTATCTTTTCGGATTGGCCCGCGACTGTGACGTATTATGCCAATTGTATGGGTCTTCAATGACGCATCCGTTATGAACGTAACGACCTCGCCTGTTTCGGGCGGGGCCGTTTTGATTTTCCGTCCACTAACTCTCAAGGGTTAGCGTCACCCGATCCCCGACAAACCACGTGCGCCCATACTCGATGGGATTGCCTGCCAGATCGACATTCACGCCTGAAGACCGTAGCAGCGGATCCCCCTCTGCCATTTCCAAGTGCAGAGCCTGTGTCGCGTTGGCCCGCACCGCCGTCAGCCGCGTGGACGCACGGGTGTAATCTGGCACACCCACGGTGGTCAAAGCCTCTGTGACGCTGCTATGCGTGCGAAAGGCTGTTGAAATTCCGGGAGTCCGCGCCAGTGGAAAGATGCTTTCGAATACTGCGATGGGCTGACCATCGGCCAAGGACAGCCCGTGGTAGGAACAGACCGGGTCACCCGTTTGGATCGCAAGCGCCTGTGCCTCGCCGTGTGTGGCGACCCGATCTTCGACCAGCAGAACGCGTTTTTCGGGCAGTCGTCCTGCTGCAATCAAATTGTCGTGGAACCTGACCTTGCGTCCGATGGGATAATCGGTGGGCGTTGAGGCCACAAAAGCCCCCGCACCGCGACGCGTGCGGACTAACCCCTCGTCCACCAATGCAGAAATCCCGTGGCGCACGGTGTGGCGGTTGACGCCGAACCGCTCGGCCAAGGCTGCCTCGGTCGGAAGTTTGTCACCAGGCGCATAGCGCCCTTCGGCCAAATCACCGCGCAAGGCTTGAGCGATGGCCTGCCAGATCGGTGTTCTGGGGGAAGTGTCATACAAAATTCACAAATCTCCGCTGGGGGAATCGATGGGACATGTTAGTATGTGTCTAGTTGTATAGTAAATCGAAAAGTTGTCGAGATGAAAGACATGAGCGAAGACCATACCCTGCGCCAACATTGGCTCGGCCTAATGGCCAAAGCCCCTAAGGGGCGCGTTGCCAACTTGCTGGACGGGGTCGTGACGCGCCCAGCCTTCACATGGCTGCGTGCACCCGAAATTGGCAGTACGATGGTGCGGGCGCGCGCCGGTGCAACAGGTGGACCGTTCAATCTTGGTGAAGTCACCGTGACGCGCTGTGCGCTGACGCTTGCCACGGGGGAGGTTGGCCATGCCTACATTCAAGGGCGCAGTAAGGCCGATGCAGAGACCGTGGCCGTGGTGGACGCCCTAATGCAAACGGAAGCAGCACAGACATTGCAAACGCAGGTGTTGGATGTGCTCGACGCGGAACAAGCCGCGAAGAGGGATGCGCGTGCCGCCAAAGCCGCAGCCACAAAAGTTGATTTCTTTACAATGGTGCGAGGAGAAGACTGATGCAGTCCCAGTCCCAGTCCCAGTCCCTTAGCGGCGGATTTGCGGATCCCGCAGTCGCCTCTGCGGCAGCCTTTCGTCAAGTGATGGAAGCGATGGCCCGTCCCGGTACGATCCACACCATTGCAGGAGCCGCACCGCCACCACCCGTCTCCCCCGCGACGGGCGTGGTTTTGTTGACATTGTGCGACCCCGACACGCCTGTGCATCTGGCGGGTGTGCTGGACCGCGATGAAGTACGTGCTTGGATTGCGTTTCATACGGGCGCACCGGTCGTTGGGCCGTCTCACTGTATGTTCGCGGTCGGTGCTTGGGACGACCTGATGCCGCTAAACTCGTATCAAATCGGCTCGCCCCAATACCCTGATAGGTCTGCCACGCTGATCGTTCAGGCCGAGCGGTTGGAGCCGAATGGCGCTGTTTTATCTGGCCCGGGTATCAAGGATACGCACAACGTGTCGTTGCCTGAGATAGAGGCTTTTCAGCATAACGCGGGACATTTCCCGCTTGGTCTCGATTTTATCTTTACGTGCGGCGATCAAGTGGCGGCACTGCCGCGCTCCACAGTCGTCACGCAGAAGGGAGTGGTCTGATGTATGTCGCCGTCAAAGGTGGCGAGCGGGCGATTGAGAATGCGCACGCTTGGCTCGCCGAAGAACGCCGCGGGGATACGTCCGTGGCCGAACTCAGCGTTGGGCAAATCCGCGAACAACTCACCCTTGCCGTCAATCGTGTCATGGCCGAAGGGTCGCTTTATGACCCTGATCTTGCCGCCCTCGCGATCAAGCAGGCGCGTGGCGATCTGATTGAGGCAATCTTTCTCATTCGCGCCTATCGCACGACGCTTCCCCGTTTTGGCGCATCGTTGCCCGTCGACACTGGTAAAATGGCCTGTGATCGGCGCATTTCGGCGACCTTTAAAGACCTGCCGGGCGGGCAAATTCTGGGGCCGACGTTCGATTACACCCACCGTTTGCTGGATTTCAAACTCGCTGCCGACGGAAAGGTGCCTGAGGCCGCGACGCGCGAGGTGACCGTGGGCGACGTCCCTCATGTGACCGAATTTCTCAACTACGAAGGGCTGATCGAAGAGGCCGCTCATGATGACACGACACCGCCAGACCTGACCCGCGAACCGCTTGAAATGCCGGCAGAGCGCGCCCTGCGCTTGCAGGCTTTGACCCGCGCCGACGAGGGGTTCACGCTTGGCATGGCCTATTCCACCCAGCGTGGCTATGCGCGCAACCACGCCTTTGTCGGCGAGTTGCGCATTGGTGCTGTGCCCGTCGAAATGGACATTCCCGAGCTTGGGTTCAGCATCGAGATTGGCGAGGTCACGCTGACGGAGTGCGAAACCGTCAACCAGTTCACAGGCTCAAAATCTGAACCGCCTCAGTTCACGCGTGGTTACGGGCTGGTCTTTGGTCAAACCGAACGAAAAGCGATCTCAATGGCGCTGGTCGATCGTGCGCTGCGGTGGCAAGAACTTGGCGAAGAGGATGAAGGTGCCCCAGCACAGGATGCCGAATTTGTGCTGTATCATGCGGACAACATTCAGGCGACAGGGTTCCTTGAGCATATCAAACTCCCCCACTACGTTGATTTCCAGGCAGAGTTGGAGCTGGTGCGCAAACTGCGTGAAGATGCCGGTGCAAACAGCGTCCCCGAGGCCGCCGAATGACCCCCGATACTGTGGTTTTTGACATTGGTGGCGTGCTGATCGATTGGCAGCCACATTTGGCATGGGCCGATGAGATGAACACTGCCGCAGCACACGCGTTCATGGACAGGATTGCCTTCGAGAAGCTGAACCTCGCCTGTGATGCAGGCGTAGCGTTTGCACTGGCCGCGTCCCAGATTTCGGATCCCGATGATGCCGCGCGGCTCGGCCGATATGTTGAGCGGTATCAACACACAGTCCAAGCAAAGATCGCAGGCACGTGGGACATTTTATACGCCTTGAAAGACGCCGGAACACCCGTGCATGCAATCACCAACTGGTCGGCCGAAACATGGCCCGAAGGTTGCAAGGTGCACCCAGAATTGTTGGAGGTTTTCGACACGATAGTGGTGTCCGGTGAGGTCCGCGTTATCAAACCCTCGACCAGAATTTACGCCCTTTTGTGCCACAGGGCACAGGTCGCGCCAGAGCGGTGCGTGTTCATCGACGATGGGCTGCACAACTGCTTGGGCGCGCGTGCGGCAGGCATGGATGCGATCCATTTCACAGGTTCGGACGCATTGCGCACAGATCTAGAAGCACGGAGCTTGTTATGAGCGATTATAATTTCGCCTATCTTGACGAACAGACCAAACGCATGATCCGCCGCGCGATCCTTAAGGGGCTCGCGATCCCCGGTTATCAGGTGCCGTTTGCATCCCGTGAGATGCCGATGCCATATGGTTGGGGCACGGGTGGGGTGCAGGTTTCGGCGGCGGTATTGACGCCTGATGATACGTTTAAGGTCATCGACCAAGGTGCAGATGACACAACGAATGCCGTGTCGATCCGCACATTTTTTGAGCGCACCGCGGGGGTCGCCACAACGACCTCCACCACTGACGCGACGGTCATACAGACCCGCCACCGTATCCCCGAGGAGCCGCTGCACGAAGGTCAAATCCTCGTCTATCAGGTTCCCATCCCCGAGCCTTTGCGGTTTCTAGAACCCCGCGAAAGCGAGACGCGCAAGATGCACAGCCTTGAGGAATACGGTCTGATGCATGTGAAGCTCTATGAGGACATCAGTCGCCACGGCCATATCGCAACATCGTATGATTATCCGGTCAAGGTTGAGGGGCGTTACGTGATGGACCCGTCCCCGATCCCGAAATTCGACAATCCCAAACTCGGCGATATGGCGGCGATCCAGCTGTTTGGGGCAGGTCGGGAACAACGCATCTACGCGCTACCGCCCTACACTCAGGTGGTGTCGCTTGACTTCGAAGACCACCCGTTCGAAGCGTCAAAGGCAGACCATCCATGCGCGATGTGCGGGGCGAAAAACAGTTATCTCGACGAAGTGATCACTGACGATACGGGCGGGCGGATGTTCGTCTGTTCGGACACTGATTTCTGCGAAGGACGGCAGGCCGCTGGCCACACCGGCACGATGAACGGAAGGGACGCGGCATGACACCTTTACTTTCGGTTCAAGGGATTACCAAATTTTACGGACGTCATATTGGCTGCAAGGACGTGGAGTTTGACCTTTACCCCGGCGAGGTCATGGGGATTGTTGGGGAAAGCGGTTCAGGTAAGTCCACTTTGCTTAACTGTATGGCGGGACATTTGACGCCCGATGCAGGCGCAGTCGTGTTCAACACGCGCAGCGATGGTCCCCGCGACACAATTACAATGTCCGAACCCGAACGAAGAATGTTGTCGCGCACCGATTGGGCTTTTGTGCATCAACACGCCCGTGACGGGCTGCGTATGGGCGTCAGCGCGGGCGGCAATGTGGGTGAACGCTTGATGGCGGTTGGCGAACGTCACTATGGCGACATTCGCGCCAAAGCCACTGACTGGCTCGGCCGCGTGGAAATTGACGCCGCCCGTGTCGATGATCGCCCCACGACTTTTTCTGGCGGGATGCAACAACGCCTTCAAATTGCGCGAAATTTGGTGACGGGGCCAAGGTTGGTGTTCATGGATGAACCAACGGGCGGGCTTGATGTTTCTGTTCAGGCCCGGCTGCTTGATCTGTTGCGCGGATTGGTCCGCGACATGGGGCTATCGGCGATCATCGTCACACATGACCTCGCCGTGGTGCGCCTTTTGGCAGATCGTTTGATGGTCATGAAAGACGGTCACGTGGTGGAGGCGGGCCTGACCGATCAAGTGCTAGATGACCCCCAGCACGCCTATAGCCAACTCCTCGTCAGTTCTGTTTTGCAGGTGTGAGAATGATTGAACTTAGAAACGTGTCCAAGACTTTTACGCTGCACAATCAAAGCAGTGCGGTGATCGAAGTCATCAACGATGTATCATTGTCTGTGGCGGCGGGCGAATGTGTCGCGCTGACGGGGGCATCGGGCGCTGGCAAATCCACACTGATGCGCATGATTTACGGCAACTACCTGACCCAAGCCGGGCAAATCCTGATTGCCGGGACCGATCTGGTGCAGGCCGAACCGCGCGACGTGATTGCCTTGCGCCGCGAGACCCTTGGCTACGTCAGCCAATTCCTGCGAGTCGTGCCGCGTGTGCCGACGCTTGATGTCGTAGCCGAACCGCTGCGCGCCGTGGGGACCAGCGCGGCAGACGCGCGGGCCCGCGCCGAAGACTTGTTGACCAGACTTAACATTCCGCGACGGCTTTGGTCCTTGTCGCCCACAACCTTTTCGGGCGGCGAACAGCAGCGGGTGAATATCGCACGTGGTTTTGCGCATGCCTATCCCGCGATGTTGTTGGATGAACCGACAGCAAGCCTTGATGCGGCCAATCGTGAGGTTGTTTTGTCCCTTATCGAAGAGGCCAAAGCGCGCGGCGCAGCGATCATTGGCATCTTTCACGACGAGGCAGCGCGCGCGCGTGTATGTGACCGAGAAATCGACGTGAACCGGTTCACGCCGGGGATGGCTGCGGCATGATAGCCGGTCGACTTATCGCCGTGGTTGGCCCGTCCGGTGTCGGCAAAGACAGCGTCATGTCAGGGCTTGCCGCAGCTGATCCGACGTTCCATTTGGTACGTCGCACGATCACCCGTGCGCCGGAGTTGGGTGGCGAGGATTATGATCCTGTCAGCGTCGAAAAGTTCAATGAATTGGCCGCAGGCGGGCAATTTGCTGTGCATTGGGGCGCGCATGATTTGCAGTATGGCATACCTGCGTCCATCCAAACTGTTCTGGCCCGTGGGCAGGACTGCCTTGCGAATTTCTCACGTTCCGCGTTGCTTGCAGGTGACGCGACCTTTGCGCGCTTCTGTGTCCTTAACGTCACCGCGCGCCCTGAAACGCTCGCTGCGCGTCTGGTTGCACGCGGTCGCGAAAGCGGGTCGCAGATTGCGAAACGTTTGGCGCAAGCCACCAAACCGTTGCCCGATGGCTTGAACGTCGTGACGATCAGTAATGATGGCGCGCTAAAGGACACCGTCGCAAATGCCCTGTCGCTGCTTCAGCCTGTGAGGGTGTAGCGTTGGGTGAGTGCAAAGCGTCCATCCGCACGTTCCCTGCACAGGGGGATGCTGCTCATTCCATAGTGTTCCGCCGAGGACGGCAGGTGCGCTTGCGCTGTTTCGTACAGCACCGCCTGATCCGGTATCGTGCAGGCGCCTGTTCTGCGACAGTTGGAACCGGAATTCCCCGAGCACATACGCGTAATCCTAGCCCAGCCAAATCGCCCAAAAATTGGCCAAAGCGTCATCAATCGGTGCGTCACAAATCGCGAAACGAGTACACATCATGAATCATCCTATTAGGCCTGTTGATATGGCGCACTTAAATGACGCTTCTGCGTCAGAGGACCTCTGCCTTGCCAATGCGCGCCTTGTCTTGCCCGATCAAGTTCTGACAGGATCCATCACGATTGAGCAGGGTGTGATCACCGAAATTGCCGAAGGCGATCATAGACCAAGCAGTAGCTTGGACTGCGCAGGCGATTTCGTCACGCCCGGTCTGGTCGAACTGCACACTGACAACCTAGAGCGCCATATGGAGCCGCGCCCCGAAGTGGACTGGCCACACTTACCAGCCCTGATCGCCCATGACGCAGAGCTGGCGTCTGTTGGGATCACTACCGTGTTTGATGCCTTGCGGGCCGGATCCATCCATTCCGGCAAAGGGCGCTATATCGACTATGCCCGCGCGGTTGCCGATGAGCTTTTGACAGCCCGTGCCCAAGGTGTGTTCAAGATTAGCCATTTCCTACACCTGCGCGCCGAGATTTGTTCAGAAACACTGCTAGAGGAATTGGCTCGTTTCACGCTCGATGATCGTGTCGGCATCGTCAGTTTGATGGATCACACCCCCGGTCAGCGCCAATTCCGCGACCTGACCGCCTTGCGCACCTACATCGCCAAAAAACGGGGCATGGATGACAATGAGTTCGCTGCCCATGTCGCAAACCTGAAACGATTGCAGGCCGAATTCGGCGAAAAGCACGAGACGGGTGCAGTTGTTGAGGCGAGGCGGCTGGGCGCGGTTTTGGCCAGCCATGATGACACGACCTGCGACCATGTTGTCACATCGCACGCCAACGGGGTCGGGTTCGCAGAGTTTCCAACCACCCGCGAGGCCGCGCAAGCTTGCCGTGATCATGGCATTGCAGTCATGATGGGCGCGCCTAACGTGATCCGTGGCGGATCCCATTCCGGCAACGTCGCTGCAATGGAACTGGCCGAGTCTGATCTGCTGGATATCCTGTCATCCGACTATGTGCCCGGTGGGTTGTTGATGTCGGCCTTCCGCATTGCGGATGTCTGGGATGATCTGCCACGCGCGCTAGCGACAGTAACCCGCACGCCCGCAATCGCGGCGGGTTTGCCGGATCGTGGCAGTCTTCAAACAGGGCTGCGCGGCGATGTTCTGAGGGTTAAGAACACCCAAGACACCCCAGTGCTGCGTGGCGTTTGGGCGAAGGGTGCACGCATCGCCTGACACCTGATCTGCGATCAATGGGATAGGCCATTAAGCGGTCTGCGCCTTCGCTTACCTGTTACAACTTCATGTTTCGCTTGCTCGGAGGGGCTGAATCAAGCGCGCTTTGGCCCCCGAATTGATAGGAAAGAGATAAGACCGGTCGCACGCTACTTGTTACGTCTTGGCCATCGAGCCGCTGATTGAAGCTCTTGCGATTTGAAGGATACAAAAAACGCGGATAAGGGTGAATTTTGCTAAGATAAGGCTGAACACGTTATTCGAAATATGATTTCCTTTTAAGAACAGAGAAATGCAGAGGGAAATTGCCAACCTCACGCGAAATCTGCAGTCTCATGCCTCAATGATATTTTGCCGATGCGAAACAAGAATTCGATGCAGCCTAGGTCGTTAGCGCGGTTGCGCCGTGCACGTGTAGCAAAGTGTCGTACACATGAGACGCAGCCAGTGTATGCTGAGGGCCCTCGTGACGCGAAAGGCAAATAGGTACATCAAAGCAGAACTGGTCGGGTCGAATGACGCGCATCTCTTGGCGTTCTACCCAATAATTCGCGTAAATCTCGGGCAAAAAGCCGACGCAGTTGCCGCTAAGGATGAAATGCGCCAATCCTTCCATTTGATGTGAAACCGCCAAAGCTGGTCGGTTAAAGAATGTCGAATAGGGCGTAAGCACGGAAACGAAGCCACGCCGCACAAAGTTCTGTTCCGCAATAAGCGCGCGGGTCATCGCATTTTCATCAACGTCGAACAATGGGTGACCCTTTCCGCAAATAAGCCTTTGTTTCTCAACAAATAGCGGTATCTGCGTCACATTTTTCCGCGCTGGAAACTCTGGTGAGATAGCCATCTGAACTTGCCCACGGATAAGTTGTTCTTCGATCTGGTCAGGTGGCCCAATCCGCAGTACGATGCGCAAGTCACTTGATGCGGCAAGCGCGTCACGAATGGCGTCGCGCAGGCGACAATCCGGGTTCGTAATCAAATTATCAACGACGCCAATCGCAATTTCGCCGACGATGCGTTCCTTTAGTTGCCCGATTTGCCCGTGATAGGCGTCAATTGAAGACAACATAGAGCGCGAAGCCTCGTAAACGGCCCCGCCGCGCGCGGTTAACGCAAACCCGGCACGCCCACGGCTGCAAAGTTTGAACCCAAGACGTGTTTCAAGGTTTGCCATATGCGTGCTGATTGTAGAGCGGGACAGGTTCAGTTCACTTTGCGCCTGCGAAAATCCCCCACATTCTACAATCGTGCAGAACACGCGCAACAATTTGATATCAACATCAGCAATAGAAGGGTTCGCCATTACGTCTCGATTCCTAGAAGTAAATTACGATAAGTCGACGTTTATCAACTCGACTCACTGTGTCAACTTTGATGAAGCAGCAGAGATGGAGAAGGCACATGCAGCCAAAAGATCAGGCATTCCAGCCCCTTCCAGGATTGAAGACGGCTCGCTTTGCGGGAATGCCAACGTTTATGCGCCTCCCTCATATTGAGTTGGACAGCGCGCAAGTCGAAAAAGCAGATATCGGGATTGTAGGGGTCCCGTTTGACGGCGGCACTTCCAATCGTCCCGGACCGCGCCATGGGCCGCGTCAGTTACGTGATCTATCTACGATGATCCGTACCACCCATCCACGTAGCGGTGTGAATCCCTTTAAATTGGTCAATTGCGCTGATCTTGGGGATGCCCCTGTGAATCCAATGGACATCATGGAAAGCCTTGATCTGATCACCGGGTTTTATGAACAGCTTTGCGACAAGGGCATTGTCCCGCTTTCAGCCGGTGGGGATCATCTGGTTTCCTTCCCAATCTTGCGCGCGCTTGGTCGCGACAAGGCCGTGGGCATGATCCATTTCGATGCGCATACAGACATGAACGATGCGTATTTCGGTGGAAGTAAATACACCCACGGGACACCGTTTCGCCGCGCAATTGAACAAGGTCTTCTTGATCCAAACCGCACGTTTCAGATCGGTATCCGAGGGGTGAAATATGAGACCTCAGACTTTGATTGGGCTTTGGCTCAAGGCGTTAGGATCATTGAAATCGAAGAACTGTTCGAGCGCGGCGTAGACGCGGTTATGCAGGAAGCCCGCGATATCGTAGGCGACGGCGAAACCTATGTGAGCTTTGATATTGATGGGATTGATCCGTCCTTCGCGCCGGGTACTGGGACGCCGGAAATCGGTGGCTTCACGACCTTTCAGGCCCAGCAAATGGTGCGAGCCCTTGCAGGTCTGAATTTGATCGGCGCTGACCTTGTTGAAGTATCCCCACCATTTGATCCTTCAGGTGGCACTGCGTGGGTTGGGGCCTCCATCATGTTTGAGCTTCTGTGTGTCCTTGCACCGGCCTGCGACGCGCGGATCAAAGAATATTCAACAGCATAAAAAAGGGAGACGAAAATGAAACAATTACATAGACGTCAGATGTCTAAAGGCTTGTTCGCGTGTATCGCTGCCATCACTCTTTGCGGACCAACAACAGCGCAAACCGCGTTGGACACAGTCACTGCCAACGGCAAGATAACTGTTGCGACCGAAGTCGCATACCCGCCAATGGAATTCCTGCGAGACGGCCAAGTCGTAGGGTATGGCAAAGATATTCTTGATCTCATTGTCGCGGACATGGGTGTTGAACTTGAACAACTTCAACTGCCATGGGACGGCATATTGGCAGGTGTTCTTGCCGGAAAATATGATCTTGTCGCCACTTCGGTTGCGATCAAGGAAGACCGCGTTGACAAATATGCGTTTACCCGCCCGCTCGCGGTTGCCGAAACCATGTTGGTCAAGCGCTTTGGTGACGACGATTTGGCCAGTCTGAGTGACGTGAACGGAAGGGTCATTGGGGTTGAACTTGGATCATCACAAGCGCAAGAGGTCGAAACGGTCGATGCGCAATTGAAGGCGAATGGTGAAGCGGGCTTCGCAGATATTCGCGGCTTCAAATCCACCAACGATATGCGGCTTGCCTTGGCTGGGGGCCAAATCGACATCGGGACGATCCCGTCTTTCTCGCTGGCGACCATGCAAGAACAACGACCCGATACTTTTGAGCAACTGACAAACATTGGCACCGGCACATTGTTCGCATGGGTCGCACATCCAAATGGCGTTGATCTGCGTGATCGGGTCAATGACTCGCTGCTCAAGCTTGAACAAGATGGGACGCTTAGCGAATTGCAGATGAAGTGGTTCGGCTTTGAGATGGCCCTCCCCGAAAATTACCTCCCTGAAGGCGCTCTCTGAGCGTCACTGGCCGCCTCGGATCAATTTGAAACTTAATATTCAGATTTATCCGGGCGGCATTTTTTAGTTGGATTGACTTAGCAATGGATCTGCAATTCTTTGAAATTATCCCAAAGTCCGGACCTCTTTTTGTCGGTGCTCTCTACACGATTTTTGTAGGCCTCGTTGCGTGCGGTGTTGGTGTTCTCGTGGGGACTGGTCTTTTGCTGATGCGCAACAGCCGGTTCTGGCTTTTACGGATTTTTGTTGGCATCTATGGGAGCTTCATTCGGGGCACCCCTGCCTTGGTCCAAATCCTAGTGTTCTATTATGCCCTTGCCCCGCTGACGGGCATCAACATTGGACCGTTTACAGCTGGGATTATGGCCGTCGGATTCAACAGCGGAGCCTATGTCGCCGAGATCTTACGCGGTGGGCTGAGCCGAATTTCAAAGGGCCAGTGGGAAGCTGCCGAAGCTTTGGGACTTCCCAAACACAAGGTGTGGTTCAAGGTCGTTCTGCCGCAAGTGTTCAACTCTGTAATTCCACTTCTGGTGAATGAATTCACAATGGTGATCAAGATCACCCCACTTTTGTCGACAATCACATTGGTCGAACTGACCCGCGCCTCGCAGATGCTATACAATGAAACGTTCCGCCCTGTCGAAGTCTTGTTGTTGGCTGCTTTCATCTACTTTGTGATCTGTTTTTCGATCAGCCAGTTCGGAGAACATCTCCAGCGGCGATCTCAAAAATTCCGGCTTTAGGAGCGCGTTATGATATTCGATTATGGGGCGATATGGGACAACCGTGACATCCTTGTCGGCGGGGTTTTCAACACGCTTTTGATCTCTTGCATCGCTATCCCCATCGGGATTTTTGTTGGCATGGCGATTTGCCTGATGCGCATCTCGAAACAGCGTCTGCTGCGGTGGCCCGCGATTGTTTATATCGAACTTATGCGCAACATCCCGTTGCTCATCCTGATCTTCATGATGTTTTATGCGCTACCATTCTACGGCGTGCGTGTATCGGGATTGACCACTGGGATCATCTGTTTGTCGATCTATGGCAGCGCCTATTTTGCCGAAGTGTTCCGTGGCGGGGTGGAATCCGTTTCAAAAGGTCAATTCGATGCCGCGAGAGCCCTTGGGCTGAAATATGGGTTCTATATGCGCCGCGTCATACTCCCGCAGCTTTATACTTATGTGTATCCGCCCGGCACCAATATTGCTCTGACAATGATTAAGGAATCCTCCCTGTTATCGATGATTACCGTGGCCGAGCTGACCTACGCGGCCCACGACATCAACGGACGCACTTTCACGCCAGTGGAAACCTTCGCGACAATCGCTGTCATCTACTGGGTCATATGCACGTTGTTTCTGAAGTTCGCACAGATGTTGCAGTCTCGATCTGATCCTAATGACAGCAGCACTTCAATGGTTTTCCGGTAAGCCACGCATCTCAAAAGGACACGAAACCCGATGGAAAACGTACAGGCGATTTTGCAGACGCCCGCGACCGAAAAAACGATGATTGAAATTCGGGCCATGAACAAATGGTACAGCGATTTTCAAGTTTTGACAGATATCAATCTAACAGTGCAATCCGGCGAAAGGATCGTGATTTGCGGCCCATCCGGGTCAGGAAAGTCGACCTTAATCCGCTGTATCAATAGGCTGGAAGAGCATCAGGAAGGTGACATCATTGTCGACGGCGTAACGTTGACGGCGGACGTTAAGGACATCGATAAAATCCGATCCGAAGTTGGTATGTGCTTTCAGCAATTCAACCTCTTCCCGCATTTGACGGTGTTGGAAAATTGTTTGCTGGCCCCCATGTCGGTTCGAAACACATCGCGCGAAGAGGCAGAGGCGCTCGCGCATCGCTATCTGGAGAAGGTCAAAATTCCAGATCAGGCAGACAAATACCCAAGTCAGCTTTCCGGCGGCCAACAACAGCGTGTCGCCATCGCGCGCGCCCTGTGTATGCAGCCCCGCATCATGCTTTTTGACGAGCCGACGTCTGCGCTTGATCCCGAGATGATCAATGAAGTTCTCGAAACAATGGAGGAACTGGCGGCTGAGGGGATGACTATGATTTGTGTGACCCATGAGATGGGCTTTGCCCGTAAAGTGGCGGATCGGGTCGTCTTCATGGATCAAGGGCAGATCGTCGAAAGTGCGGCTCCGGAAACATTTTTCGGAAACCCGAAGAACCCGCGAACGCAGAAGTTCCTGGAACAAGTTCTAAAGCACTGATTTTGCTGAAGCGGTACCCAAGCTTGATCGGCTCTGTGTTAGTATGTTTCGTCTCGCCGAATTTCTACAAAGTCGGCAGTCACAAGGGGCTTTCTGATTATCACTTAAGCAGTCCACGATGCTGCGAACAAAAAAAAGGGGCGGCTTAAAAGCTGCCCCTTCTGCGTTAAACGCGGTGGCCTCAATCTAATTAGAGATCTTCGACAGGAGTGCTGCGAATATCTTTCCAGTTGGTGGTTGCTTTTGAAATCGTACCAGTGCGGTCTTGGTTGAATGCATCGTAGATTGCGCGGTTCAGGAAGACATAAAGTTTGTCGTCGATCACTGCGTGAAACTCTGGGTCACCGTCGAATTTCTTACCGACAGACACGCCGTATGTGCAGAAGCCACCATTTTGAGGCAAGAATGCCGCTGGCTCAGCCTCAAAGGCTTTCTGGTTTGCTTCACTTAAGAAGTAATACGCGACGCCATCATGTACGGCAGTGTAGGCTGCTGATCCTTCAACGGGGTTTGCTGTTGCGATGAATTCAACAGGATCCACACCATGAAGGCCCAACGGCGCATTCGCGGCTGTTAGGCCCTTTGAGACATTGTACTCGTCAGCGGCAAAAGCAGGAACCGCGATCATCGCGAGGCTGGTCATCAAAACTGTGTTGATTGCAAGTTTCTTGAACATTGGGATTTCCTTTTTCTCTTAGATGGGCATTGCGAGAACCGCCGTGCCTCTGAAGATAGGATGTAGATGAGTTGAACGATGAGCAATACATGGAGGTCACTGTTGTACTAGTTGCATATTTTTTCGAACGTTTGGAACATTTATGGATTATTGTGATGCGGTGCCCTGAAGGGAAACCCCTCATGAGTTGATGGCAAGCATTGTCCGGACGCGGTTCTGTAGTGCTGGAATGATGTTTTGCTCGAACCACGGATTCTGTTTGAGCCAACGGTTATTTCGCGGACTGGGGTGGGGCAGGATCAGTTTATGCGGCCAGACATCCGCCGATGATTTTACAGCGGCCGTGACGGTTTGCTTGCTAAACTCGGGCATGTGCCAATCGATTGCGTATCGGCCAATGATCAAAGTCAATTCGATGCCTTGCATCTGATCTAAAACCTTGTTCCGCCATGCTTCTGCACATTCGGGACGAGGTGGCAAATCGCCATTTTGTCCCGTTCCTGGGAAGCAAAAACCCATTGGGACGATGGCAATATTCTGACTGTCGTAAAAGGTCTCTTTGGTAATCCCCAACCATGACCGCAACCGATCACCAGATGGATCATTGAAGGGTATTCCCTTGTGATGAGTAATGCGTCCGGGGGCCTGCCCAACAATCAACAGTTTTGCAGTTGAGCTGAACTGGATGATCGGACGCGGCCCTAAAGGTAAATTAGAGCAAATATTGCAAGCTCGTATGTCCTCAATAAGGGACGATGAGTATGCTGGTTTTTTCATTCGTTATCCCCGAATAAAAAGGACTGTCACTTTGTGACAGCCCTAAAATGGTTGATTATGCGTAGATTGTGTCACCTTCCGGTTTGTGCAGCCCAACAACTGCCAGAACGGTCAAGCCAAGCGCCATATAGTACCAGAAATCAATTCCAGTGAAGCCAAACACCAGTGGGGCAACGACAAAGACTGCACCGACGATGCCGTCCACAGCCAAGTGCAATTTATAAGGCAAGATCCGGACGACACCCAAGTGATGATCCGTCAGGATGGTCAAACAAAACGCCGCGATACCTGTTGCAACAGACAGCCAAAACGCGAGCATGTTCGCTTGGCCCAAGCCAAATAGAAATGGCATTACAACAAGGCCGACGGCGACCGGATAGTCCAAATAGGCGTGGATCGATTTTGTGATAAAACGTGGAAGCATGGGGGTCTCTCTTCTCATTTACAGGCGCAGAGCGCGATGTCGATGAAACAGAGGTAATCGGGGGAGCACGGTGAATCTATGCCGGTTCGTTCCTATTATTGTGCAGGTCGTTCAAACAGCAGCACGATCTGCGGTGGCGGACTTCCTGAACTTAGCGGGTGTAAAGCCCGTCTCCTTTTTGAAGGCGCGAGCAAATGCAGAATCCGAGGCATATCCGGCGCTTTCAGCAGCGTCCGAAAGGGTTGCCTTTCGCTGGATCAATACATTCTTTGCAACTTCGATACGCCACCCAGTGACGTATTCCATTGGTGTCATTGCCATCTTTTTTTGAAACAGAACCGCAAAACTTGTTCGCGACATACCCGCAGCTTGCGCCAATGTCTCGACCGTCCATGTCTCAGCTGTTGCCTTGTGAAAGGCATCCAGCGCTCGTCGCAAATTGTCATCGGAAAACCCGCCTAAACCCCATTCGGGCGCCTCATTGCTTTCGATGAAACTTCGGATCGCTTGCGCGAGAATGGCTTCGGACATTTTAAGTGCAATCAGATCACCGCCCAAGCGATGCCCACCCGCTTCATCGCCGATAAGGCGCAAAGTTGCCTCCATCCATTTTCCAGCATGTTCGCCGTAGTTTTTTAGATGGATAAAGGGTGGCAGTCTTTCTAGCAAAATGTGGTTTGCGTGGGGTTCGAATGAGAAATGCCCACAGATCAGCTGCGTTTCAGATTGCGGTTCATCACCGCCATATACAAGAACGCCCGTGCCATCATAGCCGGACGTCTCTAGGACCCTATCCAGCGGCATGACCGTTTTCTCGGGCAAATGTCCACAATACAAGTCATGTGCTGACCCATGCGGAATGATGATCAAATCCCCCTGTGCAAGGGAAACAGGTTCTGTGACCCCATCGACCGACACAAGACAAGCGCCACGATGTGCAAAGTGAAACCTCGCCACATTTTCATAGCTTGGAACAGCAACGCCCCAAGGTTTTGTGAAAGACGTGCGAAAATAAAGCGATCCACGCATCGAAAGACTGGTGAGAATGTCACTGAGAAGGTCAAGCATACAAAAGCACTACATCAATCCAACGGTTTGTACAGGACGACGAACGATCTGCACTAAATTATGAATGAATGCGCTCATATCAGTCGTCCTAGAAGCGAAGTCCGATGTCTTGTTAAACAACGGGCTTGAGGCTTGAATTTGGGACGTGGTGCTCGTCCAGTGCCGCACGAAGAACGGTGCTCGGCACATATCGAGGCCGCCGAGCACCGTCAAATTCATGATTTACATGAAGAAGCAGTCATCAAAAGACAGTGCAAGTTCAGGAAATTCACCCGAATTTGCAAAATCCATCGAACCCCATGACCAACCAGTGTTCGTGTTATGGGCGTTGTCGTTTGAGTGTGGCTCAAAAGCGGCGTCTGTCAGGTTAAACTGATCGTTCCACCAGTCAGAGTTTCCGTTGCCGTTGCCTGTTCCGTTCACGCCGTTGCCGTTGTTGCCAAATCCGTTTCCTTGGCCGTTGATACCGCCGCCAGTGTTCCCGTTTCCGTTATTGTTGCCACTTCCGTTGAAAAAATCTCCAAAGAAGTCGGAATTTCCCCAATCGCTCCAATCAAAGCCAGTAAAGACGTGACCCTTGTTGGTTTCCGCTGGCTCTTGCGTCATGTCTTTGGATGTATTGTCTTGAGGCGCTTTTTCATCAGCGGTTTCACTCACCTCTACCGTTTCTTCTTCCTTCTTTTCTGGTGCCAAGTCTTCTGAAACTAGCGGTTCTTCAACAGTTTCGACATCCTCAGGCATCGCGGGTTGATTTGGGGTGACTTCCTCTTGCGGAAGCATAGGTTCAAAATCTTCTGCTTCTGTTGTCCCGAAGTTTTGGGTCACCATAATCGAATCCCAATTCTGGCCCCCCGTGAAATAGTCACCTTGTTCGATCCCAATTCCAATTTCTGTGAACAGTGGGTTCAAGATTGCAGCTTTGTGTGCAGGGCTGGTCATAAGAAGTTCATGAGCCTGTTCAACATCGTCCGACAGGCCGGGTTCACCACGTATTGATCGCCATGCGATATTTTCACCTACAGCTGATACGCCCTCCAAAACATAGCCTGCATCCACGGCCCGGTCTTTTGGTGCAGATCTGTCGGCGCCTTGATGGTCAAAGACGTCATTTTGGAGCATCCAACTGCTGTGGTCTTCGGCCGCTGTGTTTAGATTGTCATCAAAGGTTAGCGGCTCGACACCAACCTTGGCGCGCTCGGCATTCACGAGTTCGAGCATCTCTTGTTCCAAGGCACTTGCTTGTGACATGGGTAGTCTCCTTCTGGTGTTTTCTAGATTTAGGTGAGTCCCAAATCCGCATTGTCTTGATGGGCATTGCTTCAAGAACTAGACTTAAAACCCAGCCCACCTTTCTTGATCTGGCCGGAACATCCGGCCAGACAGCTTTCACAACCCAATTTGCTTAAATTGGGAGTTTAATTTAGCGATTTCAACTTGTTACAGGATTGGAATCAGCGCTGATCATGACAGTTCAACCAATAGTGGAGACACTAAGTATGGGTTCCATTGTGGGTGCAACCCGTCAAAAGCCCCACGCAAAATTTGAGCATAAGATCGCCCGTGCATCAGAATACAACGGCCAGAAAAAGCCATCGGCCCAGTCAGGCGACCTGCATGTTCCAAGGGCGCAAATTTCTGCCGATCGAAGGCTGTGGGCATAGTGGTAACAAGACACATAAGTGTCTACCGGTCAGCATTCGGTTTAAATGTTGATCTGCAAGCCTACCTTGGTGCGGTCCATGGTGACGAAAGTTTTGAATTTCTTGATGGTCTCATTGGAAAAGAACAATCGCTGCGTCAGCGCCTCGTATTCTGACATGTCTTGCACGATAATGATCAGCACAAAATCGGCTTCACCAGTGACGTAATAGCATTGTTGCACTTCGGGGGCGTCGACGAAACTTTGTTTAACGCGGTCGATTGCCCCCCCCGTTTCAACGTTCAATTCGACTTCGACAACAATGGTTAGGGCACGGTCAAGGCGCGCGGGGTCAACGATTGCGTTTTGGGCTGCAATAATACCCGACGCTTCAAGCCGTTTGATCCTGCGTTGAACTGAAGGGGCCGATAGGTTGACTTGTTCACCGATCAACCTTTGTGGAACGGTGTTATCCTTTTGAAGGATTCGTAGGATTGCCAGATCAAAGTCATCTGGCGCTTCTGAAATTTTCACTGATATGGCTCCCTGCTGGCGCAAGATTAATGCAAACTCTGTGGTCAAATGTAGCGCAAATTGGTGGCGGAGTGAACTAAACTTGCGTTATCCCACAGAAGGAAACCTTATGTTCACTCCCTTTATGACCGCTATCCTCGCCCACCATGCCGCTTCCCCTCCGTTGGATGGGCCTGTCAAAGGCACCTTGGACAGAACTGAATTTGACAATGCTGAAGTCGAAATTTCGAGCTGGGACGGGTATGTTGAAACGCCTTTGATGTCTCTAACTGGTCTCGCCGGACAGCTGGGTGTTGCTGAGATACGCTATAAGCATGAAGGCCCACGGTTTGGTCTAAAGCATTGGGTGGGGCCTATGCTGTCTTACGCACTGTTCAGCGCGAACTGTCTAAATCTATCGGACGGACAGTGACCCCCAAAGACATCCGCAGGGGTGCCTATGCAGAGCAGTCGAAAGCCATAACCGTGATTTCTGCCACTGACGGAAATCATGGCCGATCAGTTGCATGGGGCGCTGCCCAATTTCATACAAATTGCAAAATCTACATCCATGCTGAAGTGAGCGAATACCGTGCCGAAGCGATGCGAAAGCTGGGGGCCGAATTGATCCGTGTCGATGGCGATTATGATGCGACAGTTGCCCAAACACGTGTCGATGCTGAAAAACACGGATGGCTAATCGTATCGGACACGTCGTGGCCTGGGTACATTCAACCACCTTTGGATGTGATGGCTGGCTACGGGATGATGGCCCGCGAAGTTGTGCGAAGTTACGACGCGCCCCCGACGCATGTGTTTTTGCAAGGTGGCGTTGGTGGGCTGGCAGCTGCTGTGACTGCTGTCTTCCATCAAGAATGGGGAAATGAAGCCCCTCGCGTTGTGATCGTTGAACCGGAACTTGCCCCGTGTTTGTTCGCCAGTTCAAAAGCCAACACGGCAACTCACGTGGAAATTGTCGATGAAACCATTATGGCAGGTTTGTCATGCGGTGAACCGTCAGAGTTGGCGTGGTCCGTTCTTGCGGACGCAGCACATGGCTTCGTGACAATCCCTGAAAGCATTGTCGGACCAATGGTTCGAATGTTGGTCAAAGGTGTTGCTGGGGACGCGCCCATAGAAGCCGGTGAAAGCGGCGTAGCTGGGCTATGTGCTGTCGTTGCGGCAGCTAAACAACCCGCTTTGCAAGCGAAACTGCTTCTGGATGCCAATTCACGCATCGTCTTCATCGGGTCCGAAGGCGTAACAGACCCAAATGTCTTTGCTCAGATCATTGAGGGGAAAATTTAGAAGCGCTGACGCTGCCATTGGCGTCTGCTCAATCAATCACTTTAGAAGATACGGGCGTTTTCTGACCTCGACCGATATCTTTTGCGACTTGCGTGATGATTGGCGGCTTTGAGCTGGTTTGTTGAGAACCGACGCAGCGTCGCTCAGTGTGATCCAAAGGCGGGGTCAGCGGCTAAAATCGTGCTACTGTCAGGGAGTTTGACCGTGGCAGTAGCACGAAAGGTTTGGTCACAAAGAAGGATAAGGTGGATACGAGCCCGCCTGCTTGCAAAACTGTGGATTGGAACGGGGGGTTTAGATGCTTCGTGGCTAGCGGGTTGCTCATCATAAACCAAAAGCTTAGTTTTGGATGGGTTTTCGAGCCGCAAAATACTTAGATTGCGCCCAATGCTGCGGGCCAAACAAATGGCCGCTTTAGCGAACCGTTTGGAGGAAAACCGTCATCAATTTTCTTGACGTTGGTTTGCATAACCAGCCCGTTCTTCATCCATGGCTAAGCGCCAACGTGCCCGCAAAGCTCGTGCGTTTTCTGGAATCCGTTGATCAAGAATATCCGCTGAAATCATACGATCTGTGCGAAAGTAACGGAACCCATTTCGCAGTTCGCACCAAGCGGCAAGAATGCGGCCCGCGTCCCGATAGCCGAGCAAAATTGGCCAAACTATGCGTTCTGAACGCACACCAGACCCGCTTTCGTAGACCAACGTTATCTTTCGGTGCCTGCGGATGGCATTTCTAAGAAATGAAGAGTTTACCGTTTCCAAGGCAGGGCCGATAGGCGCGATGCTCGTTGCGGGCTCCAAAACATGCCCACGCAAGCGTTCTGGTACAACAATTTCGATCTTGGCTAGAAAGTTAAGGGCGGCATTTGCCAAGTCTGGCTCACCTCTACTCGCGACCCAATGCGCCCCCAAAACTGCGGCATCCAGTTCATCAGAGGTCAACATCAAAGGCGGCATGTCAAATCCCTTTTCAAGGACGTACCCGATGCCAGCCTCTCCTCGGATTGGGACGTCTTGCGCCTTCAATGCAGCTATGTCGCGATAAACAGAACGCTTGGATGACCCTAATTCCTTGGCGATACGTTGGGCGGAAACCGGGTCTCGTTCCCGACGGAGAATCTGGACAACTTCAAATAGTCTCTCGGCTTTGCGCAAAAGATGTTCCTTCGAATGAATGCTGCCATGATGCTGTCAGCATGGCATATTTATGTCACCAAGCAAGTGTGTGAGGAAGGCAAAACAAGCAAAGGAAAAGACCATGATCCGAGGGAGTTGCTGCTGCAAAGCGGTTCAATTTGAGCTGGCGAACGAACCGTCATTCGTTGGTACATGTCATTGTTCAAGGTGCCGTAAAGTCGGCGCAAGCACTATCGCATTTGTGAAACAAGAAGATCTTAGATGGATCGCGGGTAAGAACTGCGTTCAGGTTTTTGAACCGACAAGCCCTTACATATATGGGCGGTGTTTTTGCAAAATCTGCGGGACATCACTGGGTGAGATTTTATCCACGGAGGACAGTTTTCCAATCGCGGCAAATGCACTTGATGGTGACATCCATCTTACGAATGAATCCCATGAGTTTGTTGGCGAAAAGCCATCTTGGTACAACATCTGTGATGATGCGCCTCAGAACGAAGGGCATCCAGAAAAGACGTAAGCGGACAATTGAACTGGATCGCTGTGATCTATGTGGCGCGAGACATGGCAGCTTCCTTTGGACTCGATCATTGGCCGAGTAACTCTTCAAGGATCACATCGTTATTTTTGTCCATCATCAGCATGTGGCTGTGGCCTGCAGATAGGGTCTTTTTGTCCATCAGCACGGTATTCGGCACAGTCAGCGTTAGTGACGTCCAGCGGTCTGCACGCACTTGCCAATGGCGCGCTGTGTCCAAGAAATCACCGGTGACAATCGTGAGTTTCGTGCCGTCCCAGTCTGTCGTGTCATGCGGAAAACCGGACGGTTCTAAGGCGATGATGTCGTCAAAAAGTTCGGGCGCTTGCGCTTGGGCATCAAAAGTGACCTCTCCGCCTTGGCTGTGGCAGATAATACGTGCGGGGCCGGTCTTGCGCAGAACCGCCAAAAGGGCGGTGGTGTGCAATGGGGTCGTATGCAGCCAACGTGGCGCGAAACTACGGGCGAAAACGTCGAAATGTTCAGTTGGGAATTTTTGACCTTCAAACGGCGTACGCGTGGCAAAGCCGTCTTTGGTTCCAATACGGAACAATACCCAAGCTTCCTCCAAACTGCGCAGGATCGGATTGCCGTCCCAAAGACCGGGCGCAAAACCTGCGCGACCGCGTTCCACATTGTCGATGACGTGGACCTCATAACCGCGTTTTAGCAACAGATGAAGCCAGCCGGGGCGTCCATCAGGTGTGGTTTCCCAGCAAGCGCCTGACATTCCGCCGCCGTGGACCAGCACGACCGGCGGCTTTGTGTTGCGATCTTCGGGGATGAAATATTGGACATAGGCGTGTTCGACCGCAAAGTGACCACGCGGGTCGACCTCATAGCTGGCGGTTCGGGTGAACTGCACGGTTTGGGGGGTGCCAGTCGTCACCTCATGGATGCGCCCGCCGACCGTGTAGGACCCAAAATCTCTCAAGCGGTAACTCATGGTTATGCCTTCGCATGGGCACGCCCCCGATAATGAGAGGCGTGCCAGTGTGCTTAGTTCAAATCAGACAAGGCCTGATATTCGTTATAGTCTGCAGCATAGGCGCGGTAGCTATCGATCACGCGCTTAAACATAGGATCGCTTGCTGCATTCTCGGCGTAAACTTCATCAGCGGCCCCACGCAAAGCATCCATAACGCTATCTGGGAAACGTTTGACATCAACGCCATTGGCGCGGAATTCGTCCAACACAGCACTTTGTGCGCCAGCTGCAACGCCCATTGCATAAAGGTTGGCATCTGCGCAGGACACTTCGATTGCCGTGCGGTGTGCATTGCTTAACGCGGTCCATTTATCTTTGTTCATATAGAATTCGATAAAGCCCGCGGGTTGGTGCCAGCCGGGAAAGTAGTAATTCTTGGCCACCTTGTCGAAACCAAGCAGTTTGTCGACCAGCGGAAAGCTAAGCTCGGTCGCGTCAAGCCGCCCTGTTTCAAGCGAGGTCGAAATTTCACCAACTGGAATGCCTGTTGCGTTTGCGCCCAGCTTGCCAAGGATCGTGCCACCCAAACCGCCAATACGGATGTTGAGACCTTGCAAATCTTCTGGGGTGTTGACTTCTTTTGTGTACCACCCCCCGGCCTCAGATAGGATGACGCCGCAAGCCATGGGCACGACGTTATAGGGCTCATAGATTTCCTGCCACAGTTCAAGACCACCACCGTGGTGAAGCCAGCTGATATAGGACAATGGGTCGCCACCAAACGGCACAGATCCAAAGAGTGCGGCGGCTGGTTCCTTACCGGCTGCGAAAGCGGCATAGGACCACGCAGCGTCGATTGCGCCCGCGCTGACATTGTCGAAAATTTCCGTTGGTGGCGACAATTCACCAGCTAAAAGATAATCAAACTTTACTTCGCCACCAGTCAAAATATCGACCTTTTCCACAAAACGTTTTGCGGTTGGATCAAGCACAGGCAGCCCAGGAAAGGCGCTTTGCAAAGTGTAGCTATCGGCCAGTCCGGTTGTTGCTGTCAGGGCTGCAATGGATGCGGCGATGAGTGTCGTTTTCATGAGGTTCCTCCCTATCATGATGTGAACCCGGTGATCAGTCGGGGAAACAAGATCAGCAGCACGAGAACCGCGACTTGCAGCGCAATAAACGGTGCCACGCCTTTGTAGATTTGTGGGGTGGACAGATGATCTTTGGCAGCGCCGCGTAGGTAGAACAGTGAAAACCCAAAAGGCGGAGTCAGGAATGAGGTCTGTAAATTAACCGCGACAAGGATGCCGAACCAGATCAGTAAGTCGTGCCCTGCAAGCCCATTGCCAAAATCGAGACCAGCCACGATGGGCGCGAAGATTGGCATTAAGATCAACGTGATCTCTAACCAATCCAGAACAAAGCCAAGTAGAAAAATTGCGGCCATAACAACCATCAAAACTGTATAAGGGTCCGAGCCAAACGCCATGATCCCTGCCTCAACCAGATCGTCGCCACCGACACCTTTGAAGACGGCAGAAAAGCAGGTCGCCCCGATCATAACGAACAAGACCACGGCAACAGTCACGACAGTTTTCTGTGCGGCCTCCATCAGCATCTTGAAGCTGAATTGGCCGTATAGAATGGTAATCACGACAGCCCCAAAAGCTCCAAGGCCGCTTGCCTCTGTTGGGGTTGCGATTCCAGCGATGATTGACCCCAGCACAGAGATGACCAAAGCCAGCAATGGCCCAAGGTCGAACAAGAGTTTCCACAGCGAAACACGTTCAGTTTTTGGCATCGTAGGCAAACCGCGCGCCTTCCACGCAACATAAAGCCCGTACACGACCACCAGCATCAAACCCGGCCCAATAGCCCCTGCGAACATATCGGGCACCGGCGTTTGCAACTGATCACCCAGCACAATCAACATAACCGAGGGCGGGATCAAAATGGCGAGTGTCCCCGAGGCGGCGACCAGACCTGCGGAGGTTGGTTTGTCAAAACCGGCTTCCTCAAGCCGGGGTAACGCGAGAAGTGCAAGTAGAACGACGGATGCGCCAACAATCCCTGAGGATGCGGCCAGCAAAACGCCAATCACCAGCACAGACACGCCCATGCCTGCCGCGCTGCCACCCAAAGCACGTTGTGACGCCCTAAGGGAGCGTTCGGCAACGCCTGAAATCTCTAGGATCAATCCCATTAGGATGAACATTGGAATGGCGACCAACAACCAGTTGGACAGCACATTGGCGAAAATTCGGCTGACGAGTAGATTGAAAAAAGCGGTGGGTAGATCTGAAATCAAGATGAAAATAGCTGAAGATCCGGCCAACACCATGCCGACGCGGTATCCCGCCAAAATTCCCGTTAGGGTCAACGCGGCCATGGCAAGGGGGAGGACGCTCTCGCTCATCGGGCGGCCCGGATCAATCGGAAGGTTTCGATTATTACCGCTAAAGCCAACAGCATCAGCCCAAGAGGTAAAACCGCTTTGATGAGCCAGAGATCATTCAAGCCGCCATTGCGCGAACCTTCGTCCGATTTCCACGCGCGCAACATAAAGTCCCACGATGCTGGCAATGCAAGGGCCAAGAAGGGGGCTGCGAAAAGACAATTTCCGGCCAAGTTGATCTGTTCTCGGGCGCGCTTGGTCTGGTTCTGGTAAATGAAGTCAACCCGCACATGGCTGTCCGCCAGCCAGACAATGCCCGCGGGAAGCAATGCGATACTCAACAGAAGGTGCCATTGAAGATCCAGCAGTGAGTTTAACGAAACAGCCCTACCGACCAGCGTTAGATCAGACGCAAAGCTGGCCAATGGGTTCACGTCAAATGCGCTGCAGATGACCTGCACAACAATCGAAGCCATCAACACCAGCAAGGCAAGTGCTAAGCCCGCCATGATACGATCTCCGAGTTTCACAGATTCCCTCCTTTGAAATATTGCTCCATATGGAACTATATATTTCCATATGGAGCAATCTATTTTTTTGAATTACCATCAGATCATGAAATTGATTGACATACTCGACGCCACGCCATTTCCGATCGGCTATCGGATTGCGTTCCTCACAAACTTCTGGCGCGAGCCCCTGCTGCGAAAAATGGAACGCGAAACTGGGCTTATTCGCCCGGAACTAACAGTATTGATGTGCATGAGCTTCAAGCGTGACCTAAATGCGCGTGATATCTGCGAAATTACGGAGCAGCCCTCTAACACGGTCAGCCGCGCTGTTTCGTCGCTCGGACAAAAAGGTTTTTTGACAAAACAAAAGGATACGGTGGACACCCGCCGACAGGTCCTCAACATCACATCCAAGGGGCAAGATGTGCATGATCAAATCATGGCCAGTTTTGCAAATGCAGAGGCAGAGATGTTGGGCACTTTGAGCGATCAAGAACGCGAAACACTAACTGGATTGCTGGACAAGTTGGCGCGTAGCGTGGACGATTGGCGATGATTGCATGTCTCATCTCCAATGCGGTCTTGGAAAAGCTGGGGCTTCACTCAAATCGTATCATTGAACTTGTGGACACCTAGAAGCGATACGTTTGAGCGCAAAACGAAACTTGCGCGCTTTGCTCAAATGACACTTGGCTTTGGCTTTTGTACTGATCGAGCGGCAGTGCCGCCCGACAGCGATAGCTACGGCTTACACGGAATATGCAGCATCGACGATGAATTCGACTTTAAGTTCAGGGCGGGCCAACTTGGCCTCTCCACAGGCACGTGTAGGCGCATGACCAGCGGGCACCCATGCGTTCCAGATTTTATTCAGGCCATCAAAATCCTGCATATCCGCCAGCCAAATGGTGACGCGCAGCATGTTTTCGCGTGACGACCCGGCCTTTTTCAGCAGGGCATCAATATTGTCCAAACAAGCTTGCACCTGCTCTTCTATCGTATCGCCTTCGGCGACTTGCCCAGTCAGATAGACGACACCATTGTATTTCACGATTTTGGATGAACGTGTTCCAGTGTCGATGCGATCGATCATGAATTCTTCCTTCATTTGTGTTTGTTTCCCAGCGCAACCGAGAGGGATCAATTGGCATATGGTCATGAGAATGAAATCAAGGCAAACTGGATTTAGTTGAATCTAATTCAGAGAATCTTAAAATGGCAATCAAGATCGATATGCTCAGGTGTTTCACGATGGTCGCCACCCACGGCAGCCTATCAGACGCCGCAGATGCGCTCGGGCGTACACCTTCTGCCGTGTCTATGATGCTGAAACAATTCGAAGATCACGTAGGTTCTGCTCTTTTTGAAACGGCTCGGAAATCCCGACTTACACCCATCGGGGAACTAATATTGATCGAAGCCCGTCGAGAAGTGGCCCATTTCGAAAATACGGTTTCGGTAATCGAAGGGTTGTCCCGTTCCGAGCTTGGCTATCTAAGACTGGCCGTGACGCCATCGGTGGCGACGACAGTGTTGCCGGCCGTGATTTATAAATTCGCCAAGACGTATCCGAAGGTTCAAATTGACCTGCGCGACATGGACTCAGCCACGATCGCGCGTGAACTTGATCGGGAGCGGGCCGATATCGGGATCGGTTCCTTTCCGGAGGTTGAAGGGATGCGCCGCACAGAACTGTTCAGCGACGCGTTTGGGCTGGTGTGTCGTAAAGACCATCCGCTTGCCGAAAATTGGGATCAGTTGGAGTGGCGCACGTTGGGCGATCACACGATCATTGCAAATGGCTTGTGCCAACAGATCACCGACCCAGATTTCGCCCCCATCCTTGCGCGTTCGCGATTGATGGTTCCGAATACGGCGTCGCTGTTGGGATTAGTGCGGCAAGGGGTCGGGATAACAGTGCTGCCGCGGTTGGCCGTTGCAAACTCACTAGATGAGTTGGCATTTTTGCCGCTTGTTGACACAACGGCGCGACGGACTGTGCATCTGATGTCACGTCCCAATAATCTGCTGATGCCGGCCACGCGGGAGTTTTTGAAGCTGATTGTCGGGATGAAGCGGGATGGTCGTTTAATGTCAGTGTCACAACTTCAGAAAAGCTGAATAAAATTACAGTTAATTCGAAATGATTGAATCAATACATCAATGTATCCTTGCCTAGCGCGCGCCCGCGACGCTTGATCAAAAGGATACATCATGCACGACACGAAATTGAACCACATCGCTGGAGACTGGGTGGCGGGTGCATCTGAAATCGAAAACCGCAATCCATCGGATTTGAGTGATCTGATCGGAATGTTTGCCCAAGCAAGCCCGGATCAACTTGATGCAACGCTAGAACAAGCTCAGAAAGCTCAGGTTGAATGGGCGGCTTATGGGATTGAACGTAAATACAACGTTTTGATGGCCATCGGCACCGAGATGATGCAGCGCGCAGAAGAACTGGGCACGTTGCTAGCCCGTGAAGAAGGCAAGCCGCTGGCCGAGGGGAAGGGCGAAGTTTATCGCGCCGGTCAATTCTTCACCTATTACGCCGCTGAAACACTGCGCCAGATGGGCGACACGGCGGATTCCGTGCGTGATGGAATCGAGATCGATGTCCGCCGTGAGCCAGTAGGCGTTGTTGCAGTCATCTCGCCTTGGAACTTTCCAACAGCAACCGCGTCTTGGAAGATCGCGCCTGCGTTATGTTATGGCAATGCCGTGGTCTGGAAACCTGCGAATGTAACACCTGCTTCGGCCGTGGCGTTGGTCGAAATTATCGCACGGCAGGATATCCCCAAGGGCCTAGTGTCACTGGTGATGGGTGCTGGTAGTGCCATTGGTCAACGACTGGTCGAAAGCCCCAAGGTCAATGCAATCAGTTTTACTGGCTCAGTTCCTGTCGGCAAAGGTATCGCCGCGAGCGCCATTCAAAACCTGACGCGGGTGCAAATGGAGATGGGGTCAAAGAACGCGCTGGCGGTCATGGATGACGCAGATATTGATCTGGCCGTATCACTGGCTTTAGGTGGCGCCTTTGGTGGATCAGGCCAGAAATGCACGGCCTCGTCACGCTTGATTGTTCACCAATCCGTACATGATCAGTTTGTGGAAAAGCTGGTTGTGGGGGCGAAGGCCATGAAGGTCGGGCATGCGCTTGAGGCAGGCACTCAAATGGGTCCCGTTGTGTCAGAGCAGCAGTTGAACGAAAACCTTGCCTATGTCGATCTGGCGGCTTCCGAAGGAGCTGAATTGCTCTGCGGCGGCCAGCGGCTAGAGATGGCAACACAAGGTTACTACATGTCTCCCGGTGTTTTTGTCGGCACTCATAACGACATGCGGATCAACCGCGAAGAGATGTTTGCCCCGCTCGCTTGTGTCATCCCTGTTGCCAGCTATGACGAGGCGTTGCATGTGGTCAACGACACGAATTTCGGGCTGACAGCAGGTATCGTCACCACCAATCTGGCCCGTGCAACGCATTTCCGACGCAACGCGCAATCGGGTTGTGTGATGGTCAACTTGCCGACAGCTGGCACCGATTATCATGTGCCATTTGGTGGTCGCGGCGACAGCTCTTATGGGCCTCGTGAACAAGGTCGTACGGCGGCTGAGTTTTATACGATCGTGAAAACCGCCTATATCTCATCGGGCATTCCAGCGTGATGCTGATAGACAATCTGCAATATGCCAATTGGTCGGAAAAGATATTCCACCAGATGCGCGCCGGCGGTGTGGACGCGGTACATGTCACCATCGCCTATCATGAAAATTTCCGCGAAACGGTGTTGAACTTTGAACAATGGAACCGCTGGTTCGAGCAATACCCGGACCTAATCATGAAAGGCCAATGGGCCAGCGACGTAGATCGCGCCAAAGCCGAGGGCAAGACAGCGATTTTCTTTGGTTTCCAGAACCCCAGCCCGATTGAAGATGACATTGGACTGGTAGAGATCGTGCACACGCTCGGCGCGCGTTTTATGCAGCTGACTTATAACAACCAGTCTTTATTGGCGACGGGCTGCTATGAGGCCGAGGACACTGGCATCACTCGCATGGGTCGTCAGATCATCAAAGAGATGAACCGCGTTGGGTTGGTCGTAGACATGAGTCATTCGGCTGATCGCTCAACGATCGAGGCGGCCGATCTGTCCGAACGTCCCATCGCCATCACACATGCCAACCCTTACGAATGGTCGCCTGCGCTTCGCAACAAGAAAGATGATGTGATCCGCGCCGTGACCCAAAATGGCGGGATGATGGGGTTCTCTGTTTATCCGCATCACCTCAAGGGCAAGTCCGACTGCACGCTGGACAGTTTCTGCGAAATGATCGCGCGCACGGCTGAAAAGTTCGGCGCACAACACCTCGGGATTGGTACGGATCTTTGCCAAGATCACTCCGACAGCGTTGTGGAATGGATGCGCGTAGGCCGTTGGAGCAAAGAGATCGACTATGGCGAAGGCTCGGCTGCGGCACCAGGCTTCCCGCCCATGCCCACATGGTTCAACGACAACCGTGATTTCGGAAATATCGAAGCAGGATTGCGCGCAACCGGGTTAAGCGGCGCAGAGGTTGATGGCATCATGGGCGATAATTGGCACAGGTTTTACGCGGATAATTTCACGCCAGCGACCTAAGGGAGAGACGGGACATGCAGCTTCAAAAAGTGACATCACAGACCATCGCCAAACGTGATCCTGCGCAGGTTATGCGACTGTCGCGCCTTGGATCTTTCCATCAATCCCGCTTGTCGTTCATGCGAATTTTGACTCGCCGGATGGTCCGCGAGAGCTGGACTTTTTCTCGTCCGATTTTTGAATTTGACGACAAAGGTGTCGGTCACGCTGTTTATTGCGCGCATACCCCTAAGCGCACCTATTCCTTGATCGTTTTTGGTCATGACCTCCCCCCAGAGCAGCGCTCTGACCGGGTGATCGCACAGGCGTGGGACAGCACCTTCACGCTGTTTGACGGCGTGCCGGACACCTCCGATATTGAGCGTTTGCGCAGAAATATCCCGTTGCAAGAAGCAGGCCGGGTCAGCGAAAAAGAGCTTTCCGTATCGCGTGCCAACCGGTCCGTGCGATTGTGGGACCATGTGGTGACCTGCCTTGCTGCTGGCGTGCAGCCTGACCGCGACGAAATTGACAAGGTCGGATATCTGATGCGCACGACCGCTGTTTACGGGTCAGGTAAGCTAGGTGCTGCTGACCATGAGATGATCGCGGATCGTGCTGAATGCGCAGCCCCTTTTCAGATTGAAATGCTCTCTGTCTTCCTCACTCGGACCTATGTGCGCGATCTGGTTCAACATATGGCAAGCCTGAAAGGTGGTCCGACGGCTGTCACCCTCGACGCATCCATTGCGCGCAGCTTGGGGATAGGCAATTCCACCGGTCTTGGTATGGCACCGTTTCTGATTAATCACCCGATGTTGATCAACAATTGGATCGCTGCGCGTGAACAGGCAATTGCTGTTGTGCGCAACCTGCCTACCGCCAGCCAAGCGGAAGCGGAAATGTTTCGCGGCTTGTTAGAGCGGTCGCTGATTTCTGCGGACATCTGGCGTTCCACCCACCCTATGCAGGTGGAGAAGCTCAAGAAATTGCGCCACGATTTGAGTGAATTGGCTGACCATGTCGCACAGATGGACTTGCAAATTCCGCGTCCATGGGACCAACTTTTTCGTTGGTCGGAAGGTAACTTGGGTGAGGACGCGCAGGAATGTCTGGCCTCGTTGATGTTGGAACCCTACGGCTCGCTTGTCGATCATCTGGCCGATCAGATGTCGGATCATAACGCCGAAGCGTTTCGTATTGATGGCACCATGCGTGTGGCGCAACTGCGCGCCGTTCTGGAATCCGTTTACGGCTGGGCGTTGAATATTGATTGGTCGCAGCAAAATCACTGCGCCCGCGCGTGGTACGTTTCCGCTGAAAAGCTAGAGCCGCGTTTGGGTGAACGTTTTGAGGAACCGATTGCGCCCTATGAGCAGCCTTTGGCACCGGGCAGGGATGCCGCGACACTCTATTATGCGCTTAGCGATATCGACAAAGACACGTCCTTGGCTGCTTTCCTGCTGACCCATCCTCAGCACCGCCACAGCGTCAGGCGCGCGCAGATCGTAGCCCAAGCACCCTATGCAGAAATTCGGGATAACACGATTGGATCTGACCTGATGCCAATCGATATGTTGCGTTGCAAGCTGTCGTTTTTTGGGGCGACGCATTTTGACCCACGATCCGACCGATGGGTTCGGATTTGTATGTTCGGCAACGCGCCTTACCCCGAGGAATTATCGCCTGCTCAAGACGACGACTGGACATATCCCCCGACGCAACGGAATGGGGCATGAGCCATTCCCTGAACGAAATCGCTGCCCATGCCAAACGTGCTGCCCGCGGAGCTGGCTTGTCTTGGGGTATGGCTGAAGAAGCCGCCCGTGCCATCCGATGGCTTGCCTCTCATGATCTGGTGGGGCCGGTGCTGTTGGCGGATGTCTTAGCGCAAAATGACGGTCGACCCTATGCGCAGGTTGCGCCTGTATCACTGGAGGGTGAATGGCACGCGCCGAAAGGTGATCTGTGTCCTCTCGCCGTTGGAACCACATTAAATGATTGCGCCGACCAGTTGGCCGAGGGGCCGTCTATCAAGGCGGTTAATGTCTCATGTCCCTTGTTGGTTCTGCCATTTGCAGCTTGGGCAGCTGTTCACCTCAAAGAGCCTGTGCGGTTGAGCTATGACACCGTGCAAATCGAGACGGATGGCAATGGGATTTGGATCAATGATCCACATCGCGAAATTAACACACACACAGCTAAATCATTGACCTGCCAACGTACAAGCAAACGCACTGATGCCGCTCAGTTACCGTCCTTGCGCGGCGCCGTCACGCCTGAAGTTTGGGCTCGGCTCGACGTATTTGCGCAACGCACATTTGCACCTGCAACGGAGGCTTCGCGCCAGTTGGGTGCAGGAGCAGGGGCGTCTGACAATGACTAAGGTGCAACACACAATCCCGCAGCTGAAGCGCCAGCCGGTTACGGGAAATCGAAAAACGGCGCAACAATCGAAACAGGGGACTAGAAATGTCTATTAAGCCACCCTTTACCGAGTTGGAGATTGAAAAAGCTCCATCCGGTTTTTACGAAGGCTACAGCCTTCCCATCGCACTGATAAGTAAGACGATCATGGTCGCATTGGTCGTCTGGGCGCTTGTCTGGCCGGGCAACGCCAGCAGCGTTTTGTCGGCTGTGAATGGCACCTTATTGAATGGGTTCAATAGCTTCTACATTGTCTCAGTCGGCACGTTTGCGTTCTTCCTATTTGTTTTGGCCCTTTTGCCAGCGACGGGCAGCAAGCTGTTGGGAACCCCTGGAACGGTACCGGAGTTCTCAAATTTCTCATGGTTTTCGATGATGTTTGGTGCGGGTCTAGGCGTGGGCTTGATGGTGTTTGCGACCGCAGAACCACTTGGCCTGTGGGGCTCAAATCCCGTTGTTTTGTCTGGCGAAGTTGCGCCAAATTCTGCTGAAGCTGTGCAATCTGCGTATCGTTACACATTCCTGCACTATGGTTTCCACGCATGGGCGATCTACGTGCTCACCGGCCTGTCGCTGGCTTATTACGCTTATACGCGTGAAATGCCGTTGACGATCCGGTCGGCTTTGACGCCGTTATTGGGGAAAGCTGCCAACGGTTTTGTGGGCCATTTGGTTGACGTATTGGGCGTTGTGGCCACGATCCTTGGTGTGTCTGTGACCATCGGCTTTGGTGTCAGTCAGTTTGTGGATGGCGTTTATGCCGTGTCCGGCGCTGAGTGGTTGATGAATGGTGATACCGAGGCGCCTAAGCCAAGCACAGTCGGTTTGATTGCAGCGTTGTTGGTCATCATGAGCCTGTCCATCTTGTCCGCCGTTTCAGGTGTGGGCCGCGGTATCAAATACCTGTCTAACCTCAATTTGGTTCTGTCTGTGATCTTGCTTTTGACCTTTGTCTTCTTCGGATCGTTCTTCTTTGCTATGACAAAGTTTGGTGCGGGTTTGGTCGATTACATCATGCACTTTGTTCAGATGTCGTTTGGCGCTTACGGCCCACAATCAGCAGACGCATTTGCGGCCGCCATTCCAGAAGCAGCCAAAGCCCTTCCAGCAGAAGACGTCTCTGCAATCTATGGGACAGCTACGTCGCCATGGGGTTCGTTGTCTGGATTCACGGAAGGGTTGCCAGCTTCAGCAGCCGCTTTGGACGCCGAGGCAATTTATGCCGCCGGTGAACAAGGTCGCCAATTCGGTTGGCAGTCCGGTTGGACCACGTTCTACTGGGCTTGGTGGATTGCGTTTTCACCTTTCGTAGGTTTGTTCCTTGCACGTATTTCCAAGGGCCGCACCGTGCGTGAGTTCATCTTTGGCTGCGTCATTGCACCAGCCATCGTGTGTTTCTTGTGGATGACCATTCTGGGCGGTACCGCCATTGATCTGGAGCTAAATGGAGATGCCGGGGGCACTTTAATAGGAGCCACCAATACGGCCAAGTTGTTTGCAACACTTGCACAAATGATCTCTGGCGGCTTCCTGTCAGCCATCACCATCATGTGCGTTGTCTTGATCATGACGTTCCTTGTGACATCGGCTGACTCTGGCATCCTTGTGATGAATACGATCATGTCCGGCGGCGAACAGGAAACGGGTATCAAGCACCGCATCATCTGGGGTTTGATCCTTACGGCTGTGATTGGTGCCTTGATTATTGCCGGTAACAGCGGAGCAGAATCCAACCCATTTGGAGCCCTTCAAAATGCGATGATCATCGGCGCGTTGCCGTTCACAATCGTCATGGTTTTCATGATGATTTCCCTCATCAAAGCGCTGTATCGTGACAGCATCAGGGCAAAAAGCATCTAGATGACCCAAAGCATAGGCCGCGTTAACTTCGCGGCCTATCGCAATTTCAAAAACCTAACGACATGTCCGCTCTCCCCAAGAACCATCAGTTTGCGATCGCCGCTTGAAAAGGCCTGTCTTAGCGACAGAGTAGCAAATCATTGGATGCGCATCTTGGCGCCGTATGGGGCATCATGCCAACAGTAGTTCAGACAGTTAATTTTCCACAGAATATTGACGCGAAAGTGCTTTGCGGATTCAAGAATTCCACCGCGTTCAACTGGCTGGAGTCAGAGGTGCTGCGGACTGTTTTGACGTTATTGTTGACGCACGACGCAATCTGCAGACGTAAAAGGATGGCGGACAGTTGCACCGCAAAGGCCCGTTCACACAACCGACAGGTCGCATTGATCCAGGACGCCAATCTTGAAGGGTGATTTCTGGTACCCCGTTTGGGAAACCCCTCGTAGAGGCTTGGACCCCGTCGTCGCCGATGCCGTGTTTTTTACCAGAGCGCAGGTCGGAAAAGCGCGCATTGATTATGACGGCAAACCATAGGGCTCAGGTAGCGGCATTCGATTTGTGCGTTGAGGCTATGTTGGTTAGGGGGCCGGGTTAAAATTACCCAATCATAGCGTGGATATTTTTGAAGGCACAGGTTCAGGATCGAAAACCTACCACTCAAATCAGACGGAACTTGAGGCCGTAAAAGGGCCAGTCCTTTCGGCGTTTTGAAACGGCAATCGCCGACTTCGAGTTTAAGTTGTTGAGGCACGTCTTATTGGACTGGCGTTCTTAATGGTTAAGACAACTTTCGCTTGTGGTGCCCATTTCACAGACCGCTTAGTGCTGGAGTAATTGAAATCCTCAATAATTGCCTTGGCGGCGACGATCGCACGATCTCTTCAGGGGTTACTTTTTGGCTTTTTGTTGGCATTCTTGACGCGAGATCATTGGAGAGGAGGAGATGACAATGGAGCGTGAAAATAGCCTGCAACACATCTTAGCCGCGCGCTATGAAGATGCACCTGCTATCGAATGTCAAAATGGCAGAAATGCATTGTTGCATTCTATGGCGGCGCGGGGGTCTTGCCGGGCGTTCTTGGACAAGCCCGTGTCACCTGAATGGATTAAAATGCTTTGCGCTACAGCGCTTGCCTCGCCAACCAAAAGTGATTTGCAGCAACGTGACATTATTCTTTTACAGTCGGCGAATGTTCGACAGCAGCTTGCGGGTTTAGTTTCGGGTCAAGCGTGGGTGGCAGATGCGCCAATGATTGCTATTTTTTGTGGGAATAACCGTCGACAAAGGTTGGTACATGATTGGAAAGACATCCCGTTTGCCAATGATCATCTGGATGCATTTTTCAACGCGGTTGGGGATGCGGCCGTTGCCATGGGAACGTTTGTAACGGCCGCAGAAGCTTTGGGCTTGGGATGTTGTCCGATCAGCGCAGTTCGAAATGAAGCATCTGCAGTTTCAAAGCTGCTGAACCTGCCAAAATTTGTTTTTCCATTCGCCGGCCTCGCATTCGGTTACCCTGTTCAAGCCCCCGTTGTTTCCAAACGGATTCCCTTAAGCGTCACTTGTCATATTGATCGATATCATGAAAACGACTTGTTAGAGAACGTCAAACGATACGATGGCGATCGCGCAAATTCGCAGCCATATGATAAGCAACGTTACACTGAACGTTTTGGGAAAAGCGATCAATACGCATGGTCTGACGATAAAGCCCGGCAGTATAGCGAACCTGAGCGAAGAGATTTTGGAAAATACGTTCGCTCGCAAGGTTTCGAGTTAGATTGAAAAAATTGAATGACCCTTCATATCGAAGGTTTCATTAACAAGATATCGTCAGGCGAAGGATTTAAGCTGCCTCGGCTAGAACCCATAATCTGGGAAATCAAGAAATTGGACGACCCGAAGCGATAAAATCAATTATGATAGCTATCCAAGAAAATATCTGACATTCTATGCCGTAATTCAGAAGCGGCGCCTGGCAAGGATACTTCGTAATTTAGCATTGGGATTAGTTCCACATCTACAACCATCAAAGTTGTTCGCTTCACGTTTTCCAGACTAAGAAATAGACGTTTTCAAGACAGATCAACACGAGTAGCTGTGCTGAAAGTTTTTCGTAATAGGACTATGCGCAAGGGAGGAATTTTAGCACATATCCAAAATTCAGCTGTTCAAAAGATTTTATCGATTTCTACTCAATGAAAAAATATGTAAAGTTGCCACAATTAGCGGACAATAAATTCGGCATGTAATGCGCCGGCTGCCTTTATGCTTTTCAAAATATCTATCATATCCCGTGGTGCGACACCCAGCGCATTTAAGCCTGCAATAACTTCTGAAAGATTTGTACCTTCTCGAATTTCGGCTAATCCGATTCCTGGTTCTTCTTCTATTTCAGCTTCTGTGCGAGGCAGTACAATTACTTCTCCTTCAGCAAAGGGATTAGGCTGTATCGCCAGTGGCGCTTCTTCTATTCGCAAAGTTAAATTGCCTTGAGAAACTGCGACGCGAGATATTCTAACATCTTGCCCCATTACAATTGTTCCAGACCTTTGATCGACAATAACGCGGGCCGGTAATTCCGGTTGGACGGTAATGTTTTCGATACGACTGATTACGTGCGCGACCGATGGTAATCTAGTCGCATCGATATCCAAAAGGACTGTCCCGGCATCTAACATCAATGCGACACGCCTGCCAAAGGTAGAGTTGATGGCGTCTTCTATTCGAGCAGCTGTCGTAAAATCGGTTTCACGCAACGCGAGCCTAACGTCTTCTAGAGACTGTAGATCGAAATCAACTTCTCGTTCAACTCGGGCGCCAGATGGAATCGATCCTGAGGTTGGAACTCCTTGCGTTACTGTGGCACCATCGCCCTCGGCAACAGCCCCACCGGCGATGATCGTCCCCTGTGCAACCGCATAAATCTCGCCATCTGCTGCGTTAAGCGGAGTCATTATCAACGTCCCACCTAACAAGCTCTTTGCATCGCCAATTGCAGAAACTGTTACGTCTATCTGGCTTCCAGCTCGAGAAAAGGGCGGAAGAGTAGTTGTGACGAATACGGCAGCAACGTTTTTGGGCCTGAATTGCTCGCCAGTAACATTTACGCCTAGGCGCTCGAGAATATTTGACATGATTTCTTCAGTAAAGGGGGCGTTGCGTAATCCGTCGCCTGTACCATTTAAGCCAACTACCAAACCGTATCCCACAAGGTCGTTGCCGCGAACGCCATCAAAGTTGACTAAGTCTTTTATGCGCACAGGACTTGCGAAAGCTTGAGACACCAGCATGATTGCTAGAATAGAAAAGCGAAATAAGGTCATCTTAAGAAATTCACCAACGATAGTTGCGACAATCGGACCGTAACGGTGTATAAGCTCTCCAATTGAAATTGAGCTGCTTCGAGTGCTGTTGCCGTTTCATACGGATCGACTGCCAATAATGCCCCTTTGGCGTAATCCAAGCCGATTCGTTCTGTTTGAGTGCGAACGCCCCATTCTGCGATTTGTTCTTGTGCAAGACCAAGATGAGCTTGTTGCCCCACCAAATCTAATTGTGCTGTCATCATATTTTCCGCAGCAGTCTGTCGAAGCAAATTTTGATCATCCGAAGATAGTCCATGCGAGCCAGAGTCCACTATACTTGCTTTGGCAAATGACATGAGGATGTTTTTCATTTCAGCCGAGTTCGCCCTTAAATCCACGGAAACAGATGTATTTTCGGACATTTTGAATGAAGCTATTGGGTCATCGCTACCTGTATAAGCAGTCGCTTCAAATCCAAGAGGATCTGCGAACCAAAGGTTTATACGAGTCTCGACATCGACGAGCGAATTTGAGCCAATCAAGACATTGTCTAGCTCTGCTAAAATTGCGTCGGAGTCAGTTAAGGCGGGTTGGTCTACTGTATCCCCGGAAAACAATGAACGTCCTGCAGATTGGCTGTTCAGAATATCTACGACCGTTGAAAAATGGACTTTAGCTTCTGCGGCTAACGCTTCGCGTGTCGTGACGTCGCCGCTCGCGGTAGCTGTAATCAGATCGCCAGCAAAGTCAGAGGCGATCTCTGAAATTTGTTCCATGCGTACTTGCATGACGTCAGTCAGTTGCTTTGCCTCGGAAATGTTGACTTCATAGCCTCTTATTATCCTGATGTCCCGTTCTATACTGGTCAATCCGGCGTAACTACCGCCTAAATGATCGGCCAGATCCGCTGCCTGACCCGATACTATTTCAGTGTTTAATTGCTGTATTTGCGTTTTCAACAACGTGTTGCGATGTCGTAAGGAAAAGGCTTGCGCCATGTCGCCTAAAGAAGAAAAACTCATGCGCCAAGCCCCATCAATGTATCCATCATCCTGTTTATGGTCTCAATCATGCGTGCATTTGCGGCATAATTTTGCTCGACCAAAATGAGATTTTGCAATTCGGTGTCGGTATCAACGCCATCAGCACGCTCGGCCTGAGATGTTTCGTGGAGTGCAGCTGATGTAAAACTAAGGCTTTGATCCGCAGATAACCGTTGAACGCCAACTCGCCCCATTAACCCATTGGCCAAGTCGGAAAGAGACAATGCTCCGGTCCCAAAGTCACCTGATGCGGGAACTTCGCGTTCATTTAGAGTGTCTCGCAGGGTGTCCAGCAATGCAGCTTGACCCGTTGGGCCAGAAGTGACGGCACCTAACCCATCCCGTAATCGCCAGGCTTCGCCACCCTGCGAAGGATCGACACTTGAATTCAACATCAAACGTTCTGCTAAACCGACTTCATCAAGCGCGTCAAATGCTGCTCCTTGATCCGTGAAAAGGCCAGCATCCCCTGCCAACAGTGTTGAATCCACAGTTGGATCTTGAAATCTCTCAACTAAATTGCGAGCTGTGGCGTCCAATTGAAGTAATGCATCTTCTCCAAGTTCGTCTCGAATTGCAAATTGAGCTGCCAATGTTCCGCCCGGCACATCACTATTCTCGCTGCCGACATTTATACTGTTTCCATTGACTGTCAGGCCAGACAGATGCCCCCCTGATAGCGTCATATATGGTGTCACGGTACGTGTTGGCGAAAATGAAACCTCTGCGGCGTTGCCATCCAAAAGGACTATTCCACCCTCAGTGTATAATGCGACTTTTCCATTCTCGCGAGATGATTGGTGAACTGGAACAATCTCGTAAATCTCATCGATCAACACCTGCCGCAGATCAATCATCGCACTGTCATCTTGCCCGCTGATCCGAATTTCAGAAATTTGAATGTTCAAATATTTGACCTCTTCAAGGGCAGCGTTCAATCTTGTGACTTGGGCATCAATGCTCCCATCGGCTGCACTTCGCATGTCCGATACAGAGTTGCTTGATTCATTAATCGCTTGAACCAATGTTCTCGCGGCATCTATCGCTACGTCGAGGCGTTCAGGAGCATCGGGGCGACTTGAAGCGGATAATAAGGACGCATCAAAGTCAGCGATTAGATTTGTTAAAGCGCGTGGATCGTCTGGCGTGCCGAGCGCGCTTTCAAATGAAGAGGTGAAATCGCTTATGATTTGAGAAAATCCAAAATCCGCTTGTGCGGAGCGCCGTGCCGCGATCAGTCCGGGATCAACCATTCTGGTGATCCCGCTTACGGTCACTCCGCCAGAGTTGGAAAGCGAGGTTGAGGAAAGCTCTAGGACGCGCCGGGCATATCCCGGTGTGTTTGCATTCGAAATATTCGATGCGATTACGTCAGTCGCGTGTCCAGCAGCGCGCAGGCCGGACATGGCATTCTGGAAAGCGGAAGCGATAGTCATTTTGGCCTACTCCTCTTCAGAGTTAACTCGTTATCGTTTGATATTTGTCGTCTCTTGCAGCATCTCATCCACAGTCTGAATGACTTTTGCGTTTGAGCTATAGGCGCGCTGAGTTTGAATCATATCAGTCAGTTCACCGGCGACATCAGTTGTGCTTTCTTCGCGAGCATATGAAACGATATCTCCTGTTGGTCCGTCACCGGCATCCCAAAGGAAGAAACTGCCGCTTTCTGGGGAAGGAAGATAAGTCTGATTGTCTAAGGCGAGCATGCCGTTTGGATTTGGAAGGTCAACAAGCGGAATTTGATAGACAACACGGGTGATACCGGTGTCAAAGTTTGCGCTTACATAACCGTTCGCATCGACCTCAACGCTTGTCATGTTCCCAACAGGGGAACCGTCCTTGCTGATGGAGACTGGCGCAAAATTGTCGGACAACTGCGTTAGACCACCATTTTCACCCAGCTCACCAATGTTAATTTCCATGGCTCCACCGGCGACGTTGACGATAAATGTACCCGACGTGTCATCATAATCGGTACCGTTCACACTTGTCCTAGTCACCGAGGCAAGGGTGCCGCCGAGCGTTTGATCGTCATTAAAAGTCAGTGTGTAGCGTCCGATTTCCACGCCGGGCTGCGCGCTGTCTGTAACCACTGCAGTCCATTCATTGGAAGATGAAGTCGCTGGTACTGTCGGGATGAATTCAATATTCAAGCTCTCGGACGTACCTAGGTTGTCATAGTATTCAACCGAGAGAATGTCGGATTCTCCGGATGCACCGGCTTCGGTTTCGGTTGCAGGTAGATTGATGCCTAAAGTAAGACTCGTGGTTGGATCACTGGAGAACTGGTTCACATTGATCTGAACTGGTTCCAACCCATCAGCCGTGTCCCGAGCGAACACGGGAATGGAGCCATCTGGGAAAGCGGGCCAGCCCAACAAAACAAGTCCGGAATCTGTACGCAAGTATCCATCGGCGTCTGTTCGGAAGGAGCCAGTTGTCGTTAGATACATCTGGTTTTCGCCATTTGCCACTTCGACTTCTGTGGCTTGTGCGACTGGCAACATGCCGCGACCACGAACGGCCAAATCTGTCGCATTCGACGTAGAGACAAGCGAGCCGCGTTGATCAATAAGACGTTCTGTGGTCGCCCGGACGCCACCAGCGGAATAACTGCCGCCGCTGGACGTAATTACCATCGAGGAGAAATCTGTTTCTACGCGTTTGTACCCGAAAGTGGATGCATTGGCGATGTTATCAGAAATGGAAGCCAGCTTTGTGGCATTTGCTGCTAAGGCAGCGACACCTGCGTTCAGAGAAGAGGAAATAGTCATTGGATACGCCTTTCTGCTGCATCACTCTCAATTGATGACGCTTGTAGGCGCTTCCGGCTTAACAGCGGGCTAACATTTAAAATTCTTCCATTTATTGTTCTCTCAACAGGATTACTTCGATCCGGTTATTGCGCACTGACATTGGATCTTTTGAAGCGTGTTCTCGATCTGCGTGACCGGTTATGCGTTGTATTCTTTTGGTTGGCATTCCGCTTCCAGCAAAAATTTTACGAACAGCGTGCGCTCGTGAAGACGACATTTCCCAGACTTCTGATTGCGCAACGACGATTGGTTGCGCCGCAACATGACCTTCCACTGCGATCGGATTGGTTGCGGTTTTTGAAACCTCATGGATGAGCCTTGCAAGTGAGATCAAAATGTCAGTCGGTTCCGTTGTGTCAGGCTTAAACAGCATTGCATTCGGGAGGTCGAAGATCTCAATAACAAGCCCTTCATCGGTTACTCGCGTTACGATGTGTTCAAGGGCGTTTTCCTCTACCATGGATTCGCCACCGCGCCCCATCATCGCTTTTTCCATTTCGATGAATTGTTCTTGCTCGGCATCAGATTTGCCGTCTTCGCCTGCCAATCCTTGCGCTTTGTCGCCCTGTGCGGGGCGTTGTGACGTTGCGCCGGTTCCGTTTTGTGGCAAAGTGTTCTCAGAAAACACGCTGTCGCCACCAAAGGACCCATCGCCGCCGCCAGATACGCGACTGATTGCGATCGTGGGTGCGAAGTAATCCGCAATACCCTTTTTTTGCTTTTCTGTTGTCGCGTTTAAAAGCCACATCAACATGAAGAAAGCCATCATTGCAGTAACGAAGTCGGCATACGCCACCTTCCAAGCACCGCCATGGTGCCCACCGCCTGCAACTACTTTTTTCTTCTTGATGATAATGGGCGCGAGGTCTCCCGACGCAGCCATATCCACCACCTAATTTATTCACCCAAGGTTTTTGTAAAACAAATCCGTTACCGTCGGCTTAATGGTGTCGAGTTTTTGTATCTTTAACTACTAGGATAACGCGAGTGCGATTTTTATGACTGTGTTTCAATGTCTTAAAGAAACTTTTGGTGTTTTCCCGGTGACAAGCCCCACGTTATTTAGAGTTGCCGTCCTCAGACTTTACTAACGAACAGACATTTTTTCCTTTGTCGCATAAGATGTGCTCGCAGGTACGGCATCAAAATGAGACAACGCGAGCAATATAATGCGAAACAAGTTGGATACTGAAAGAATGAACATGAAATTTTCTGCAAACTTGGGATTTCTTTGGTCTGAATTGTCTCTTCCAGAAGCGATATTTGCTGCCAAGGCGGCTGGCTTTGACGCGGTGGAGTGTCATTGGCCCTATGATACAGCGTTTGAGGATGTGAAAGGTGCGTTGGAAGAGACAGGGTTAAACATGTTGGGGTTGAATACTCTACGCGGGAACGTTGAGGCTGGGGAAAACGGTTTGTCTGCCGTGCCGGGGCGCGAAATTGAGGCGCGCGAAGCGATTGATCAAGCACTAACATACGCAGCGCAGATTGGTGCGGGTGCTGTTCATGTAATGGCAGGAAAAACCGAAGATGTTGCGGCGCGACAGTGCTTTATCGCCAATTTGACTTATGCATTGAAGCAAGCACAAGGCCAAACGATTTTGATCGAGCCATTGAACGCATTTGATGCGTCGGGATATTTCTTGAAAGACACGGATCAAGCGCGCGCGATCATCGACGAGATCGACAATCCGTCGCTCAAGTTGATGTTCGATTGCTATCACGTTGGTCGGACAGAAGGCGATGTAACAGGAAAATTGGCCCAGCATTTAGCTGTTGTTGGGCATATCCAATTTGCGTCTGTGCCAGACCGCGCTGCACCGGATCAAGGGACGTTAGATTATGACCCAATTTTTGGTGCCATTGCGGCCCATGGATGGACAGCGCCTTTGGGGGCTGAATACAAACCCAATGGCGCCACCGAAGATACGCTCGGATGGATGAAACGGTGGACTGCTTCTTAACCGCGTGTCTAGGCGTCCTCTAAAATTAGGTCGGATGCCTTTTCTCCGATCATGATTGCGGGTGCGTTGGTGTTGCCCGAAACGATTTCCGGCATGATGGAGCAGTCAGCTACACGCAACCCTTGGATGCCGTGGACGCGAAGACGGTTATCTACAACGGCATCAACGCCCGCACCCATTTTACAAGTTCCCGTTGGATGATAGATCGACGCCGTGTTGTTGCGTGCCCAATCAAGCGTGGCGTCATAGTTGTCTATATCGAGGTCCGCATTTGGTCGAAATTCCTCTGAAATTTTTGATGTAAGTGGCGCATGACGTGCGATTCGACGAGCGATATTGACCCCGGCAACGACAGTGCGGCAATCGGTTTCAGTCGACAGATAGTTGGGTATGATCTGTGGGTAGTTTTTTGGTTCGGGCCCGGCAAGACGGATTTCGCCGCGGCTTTCGGGTCGTAACTGACAGACGGACATCGTGAATGCCGAAAAAGGGTCTGCTCCCTTGCCGGGATTTTCAGCAGACAAAGGTTGGACGTGAAATTGAATGTCGGGAGTTTCGATGTCTTCGCGAGTCTTGAGAAACCCTGTTGCGAGGCTCGCGGCCATGGTCATTGGCCCAGCTCGGAACATTAGGTACTTCAGGCCTATCTTCGCTTGGCCAAATAAGGACCGAACCTCATCGTTCAAAGTTGGTTCGTTGCATTTATAAACTAGCCGCGCTTGCAGGTGATCTTGCATGTTTTTACCGACAGGTGGGAGATCATGCACGACTTCGATTCCGTGCTCTTTGAGCTGCTCTGCTTCCCCGATTCCGGACAGCATCAAAACCTGCGGGGAGTTGATTGCACCCCCACAAAGGATGACTTCTTTTGACGCAGTCAAAGTGTGTTTATTGCCGCTTCGGTCGCTGTAGGTCACACCGGTGGCGCGCTTGCCGTCCAATTCGACTTTTTCGACTTGTGCGTGGGTCAAAATGGTCAAGTTTTCGCGTGATTTCACTGGGTTAAGGAAGGCCACTGCTGATGAGCACCGTCGCCCATTGCGAGACGTGAGTTGGAAGAAGCCGACGCCTTCTTGCTCGGCTCCGTTATAGTCAGGGTTGAACTTGTAGCCAGCGGATTGGGCGGCCGCGACCCATGCGTCTGTGATTGGCCGCTGGATTCGCATGTTAGAGACGGAAAGGCCGCCTTGATCACCGTGAAATTCGTCTGCGCCACGCTCGTTTGCTTCAGAACGCTTAAACAAAGGAAGCACGTCGTCCCATCCCCAGCCGGTGTTACCCATTTGCCGCCAGCGGTCGTAATCCTGTGGTTGCCCGCGCACATAGAGCAATCCATTCAACGAGGAAGATCCCCCTAGCACTTTCCCACGCGGCCACTCGATCGAACGGCCGTTCAAGCCGGGATCGGGCTGCGTCTTGTAGCACCAATCAACGGAAGGATTGTGGATGGTTTTGAAGTACCCAACAGGGATATGAATCCATGGATTTAGATCCCGCCCTCCTGCTTCTAACAGAACGACCTTGTTCTTTGGGTCAGCGCTTAAGCGGTTTGCCAAAACGCAACCAGCGCTTCCGGCGCCAACAATGATGTAATCAGCGTTCTGCATGTTTTTTCTCCCGTTTCAAAGAAAACACTATGCAGATGCGAATTACTAATCTAGTCTTTTTTGAGAAAAAAAGTCTCAATAATTGCCAAAACGGGAGGAATGTTAATGGCTGTTTATGATCGTATCCGGGGGGTGTCTCGCCGGGATTTCTTTAGAGTTGCAGGAACTTACGGGATGAGTTCTACGCTGCTTGCAGCTGGTACCTTTGGTGGTGCGATGACGGTTGCAAACCTGGCAAAAGCCGCAGAATCGACCTACGAAAAGCGCTTTGCGAAGGAAGCCAAGTTCACATTAAAGTTCGGTGCGGCGGGTTTTAACCCACAAAACTTGCTGATCGAACGCGCCGGTGCGTTGGAATTTGCACGCGACCTTGAAAGCCGCACAGACGGCGAAATTCGCGTAGAGTTCATCGGCGACAACCAAATCTGTGGCCAGACGTCTTGCGTTGAGAAAACCCAGCAAGGCATCGTTGATATTTATGCGGCATCCACGCAAAACTCTGCCGGTGGTGCGCCTTATCTCAACGTACTCGACTATGCGTATATGTTCCGTAACCGTGCGGATCAGTACCACTTCTTGTACTCGCCAGCGTCCCAGCGTTTGCTGCGTGAGCCCTACGAAAAACGGCACGGCCTGAAATTCTTGTTCAGCCATGCTGAACTTCGCGGCATCCAGTTGGGTCTCGCATGGGAAGACAAGCCAACGGTCACATCTGTTGAACAACTCGCAGGTACCAAAAACCGCGTTACAGGGACACAACTTGGCCGGATCGCCATGAACGCTCTGAACTTGAACCCGGTTCCGGTTGCTTGGGAAGAAACGCTTGATGGTCTGAAGCAGGGCTTGATTGATGGTGCGGAAACATGGGCGTCTGCGGTTGCTTACGCAAACATGTCCCCAGTTGTATCCCAGTCGGTTCACTTGAACTTCTTCTGTGGTACAGAGCACACCGCGATGTCCGCGTCTGTTTTCGATAGCTTGGGCGGCGATCTGCAAGACGCTGTTATGGAATCGTCCTATTGGGCGCAAACACACGTTCAAGCGGCGAATGAAGCGGCTTTGGTCAAAACTGTTGGCCAGTCCGACCCACAATTGCCAGATACGATCTTCGCCAAGAACAACGTGCGCAACGCATTCTTGTCTGCTGCGGAAATTCGCAAGGCCGAGGAAATGTGTTCACCTGAGTTCCAGCCGCAACTGTGGGAGCAGTGGCGTGAGCGGATCAACGGTTGGTCCGGTGGGCACGACACGTACCAAGACATCTACGACGAAGTTCGCACAATCGATGGGAACACGTTGCCTGAAAATGTTGAACCACGTCGGTGGTGGAAGGCGTAATCGCCTTTTAACATTTCAAATACTGGGTCGCCCGAATGAGGAGTTCGGTCGGCCCTTTTTGTCTCGACAGATCGCTACACGCGTGTAGCGTAAAGACATAATTGGGGGAGGCCAAATGTCACTTTTGAGCGAAGCAGGAGCTGTGATTCCTGCCATTTTTTCAGGAAGCGCCTGGGAGATGAGAGACGCTTTCTACACAGATGGAATGTGGATATTCTCTTTCTTTCTCACGCTGATCGGCGGGTACTTAGCGTATTTGTTCTATAAATACCTTCCCTTCGCGGATCGACATTTGGAAAGAGGGATCGCGGTCCTCACCTACTTGATGATCGCGGCGATCATCTTTTGGGGGGTCATCGACCGCTTCATCTTTTCCAATCAATGGGCCGGTTCGACCACAGTGCCGCCGTTTCTGTTTATGATCATGGCGTGGTTCGCATGTTCGTATAACGTCAGGCTCAGAACGCATCTGAGCTTTAGTGAATTCCGTTCCAAAATGAAACCAGCAGGCCAAATGGCTGCGCTTACGATGGATACGGTGTTGTGGTTAGGTTTCTGTTGGGTCGCTCTTACGACATCTATTCGCTTCACGGCCTATTCGGCTGATAACTTCCAACTAGTTGATGGTGTGGACGATACCATGAAGTGGTGGTTTTACATCATTGTCCCGGTCGCATTCTGGTTGATGTCAGGCCGCGTCGTCGGAAACTGGCTGGAAGATTGGAACAACTACAAATCTGGCAACCCGATTATCAAACAAGCCGTAATTGGTGGAGATATATGATGACCGACGGAACTTGGATTACACTTATCTCGATCGGCGTGACGCTAATTTTTATGCTGGGCGCCCCGGTTTTGCTGGTTATTTTCTACTGGGTGATCGGATGTAGCTTTGTCATTGACCTGCCGTTGGACAACACGGGCAACGAATTGCTCAACGTCTTTAACAAAGGGTTCGCATTGCTTGCGATGCCGTTGTTTATCTTGACTGGGGATTTGATCAACCAATCAGGAATCGCGAGACGATTATCTGACTTTGCCTATTCGTGTCTGGGTTGGCTACGAGGCGGCTTGGCTATGGCTGCGATTGCAGCTTGCGGTTTGTTTGCTGCGATCTCAGGGTCAAACTCAGCGACAACGGCAACGATTGGGTCTATGCTTCACCCTGAAATGGTCAAAGGCGGATATGACGAACGCTTCTCAGCAGCAACAGCGGCTGCGGGCGGTACAGTTGGCATCATCATCCCGCCATCGATTATCTTCATTGTATATGGGTTTTTGTTGAACCTCCCGATCTCAGACCTATTCGTGGCCGGTATCTTACCGGGTGCGCTGATGGTTCTAGCGATGATGACGGCTGCGTTCATCATTTGCACGATTAACGGTTGGGGTTACCTGATCCGTTTGTCGTTCGATCGGGTTATCAAAACGGCGATTGGCGCATGGCTTGGCTTCTTTGCCATCGGCTTGGTGCTTTGGGGCATTTACACTGGTAAGTTCTCTCCGACCGAAGCTGCGGGTGTTACTGTTGGCTTCTGTGTGTTTGTTGGCTTGCTGTGCTATCCGTTGAATAAGATTTTGGGCAGTGACCCTGATCTTCCTGTATCTGAAAAAAGCGTTGTTTCGATGTTTGTTGTCGAGGGATACACCTTGCCACAGCTTCCAGCTATTGTGTCACGCTCCGCTCAGATCACGGGGATTCTGGTTCCGCTGATCGCGGTTTCTGTGGCAATGCAGCAGGTTATGTCTTCGTTGGGTGCAAAAGAAACAATTGGCGATTTTGTGACGGGCATGGGTGGGTACTATGCGGTTTTGTTCACATCCATGGCGATTGTGTTTGTAACTGGTATGATCCTTGAATCCTTGCCTGTGACGATCATCCTTGCACCAATTCTCGCGCCGATTGCGGTTTCTGTGGGGATCGATCCGATACACTTTGCGGTCATTTTCCTTGTGGGTGCATCGATTGGATTTATCACACCTCCCTATGGACTTAATCTTTACGTAGCTTCCGGTGTAACGGGTGTTCCGTATTTTAGATTGCTACGTTACATAGTGCCGTACTTGGTGGCGTTGATTTCAGTGTGGTTGTTAATAGCTTTACTGCCTGAATTGTCACTAACGCTGATACCGGACCGTTAAATCGTGATAAAATGCCGAATGATAAGATAGACCAAGGTCATATCCCGACCAATCTGCGACTGCTTTATTTGATTGAAGCAGTCGCCAGAGAAGGTAGGCCTTCGTCTCCTGTGTCGTTGGGGGAGGAGCTCGGACTTCCAAAGCCTACGGTGCACCGTTTGCTGGCGACGGCCGAGACTGAAGGCTTTTTGCAACGAGATGTCGACGGGCGGTCTTATGGGCCAGGCAAAAGGTTGCGGAGCTTATCTGCGCATACCCTTTCGTCGGAACGGCTTCGAACAGAACGTCTTAGTGTAATGCGTGGATTGGCTGATGAAGTGGGCGAGACATGTAACTTGGCCGCTCCGACTCGGGAAGGGATGATCTACCTGGACCGTGTCGAAACACATTGGCCGCTGCGCATTCAGTTGCCGACAGGCACGCGCGTCCCTTTCCACTGTACTGCGAGTGGCAAGATGTATTTGTCGTCATTGCGGTATGAAAAATTGGATCGCTTGCTTGGGACGTTGAATTTGGAAGGTCTGACGGATCGCACCATAACAGACCCTGAAGCGTTGAAAGTTGAGTTGGAGGCGACGCGAAAACGTGGCTACTCCACAGATGATGGTGAATTCATGGATGGGATGTCGGCAATGGCTGTCGCTGTTTGTGATGATCAAAACCGTTTGCTGACAACGCTATCAATACACGCTCCGACACAGCGCAGCACGCTTGAAGTTGTCATGAAATATTACCCGAGCCTGCGCAAAGCAGCAGATCAGCTTGAAGAAATTGCCAAAGAATAACTTGCTGCAAATTGCGGCTCAGGTCGCGATCAGCAATGTTTCAAACTCTTGCTCACCGGCTTTAGAAAACGTCACCACGCGTGTTGTTGGGTCACGTTTTGCCCATTTCAGATCCTCAAACTGACGCATAAGTGCGCGCCCAAGACTGCCGGCAAGATGGAAGCGACGTTCGCTCCAATCCAAACATGACCGGCACAGGGGCGTTTTGCGCGCATCCAAGGGCGTAAAATCAATGCCAAAGTTCTGTAGGAAAACACGACCTTTTGGGTTCAAAATTGGTTCGTCATCGATCACCAAAAGAAAGTCCCGACTTAGAAAGCTGTCGTAAAGCCGGGTTCCCATATCGCCTGCTAAATGATTGTAACACAGTCGAGCTTTGCGCAATTGTGCATCCTTTGGTCCAGTCCGCTTGCGTAAATGTCCAGTCCCTGCCGCCAGTCCCATCAGTCCTTCAAGCACCAATGCGACGCCTTCGTTTGCTAAAGTGAAATACTTGTGGCGACCCTGTTTGCGCGGGGAAATCAGCCCCCCGGCCTCAAGCTTTGACAGATGTGCGCTTGTGGTTTGCAAGGTTACGCCAGCTTCCGCAGCCAGTTCGCTGACCGTTAAAGCCTTACCGCTCATGAGTGCCGTCAACATGTTTGAGCGAGCTGGATCGCCGATCAAGGCGGCAATATGCGCTATATCTGGGCCTTCCTTCATAGTTCGGTGATAGTCGAACTATGCTTGAAAGTCTACTGCGAGTAAGTTGGGTGAAACGTCCCTGCGGGCGAAAGCGTAAATATCTCGGCGCCAGTTGCGGTTATCCCGATGGAGTGCTCAAATTGCGCAGACAGCGACTTGTCACGTGTAACTGCTGTCCAATCGTCCGCTAGCGTTTTGGTTTCAGGCCGTCCGAGGTTCACCATAGGCTCAATTGTAAAGAACATGCCTTCTTCGAGCACAGCTTCGGTACCTGCTTTGCCATAGTGCAAAACATTTGGCGGCGCGTGAAAGACCCGGCCTAACCCATGCCCGCAAAAATCACGTACGACGGCCATGCGGTGGGCTTCGGCATAAGTCTGGATCGCGTGTCCAATGTCGCCAAACGTGTTGCCGGGTTTGGCGGCGGCAATTCCCAGCATCAGTGCATCATGGGTAATTTGGATCAAACGCTCTGCTTTGCGCGGTAGCTTTCCAGCCACATACATCCGTGATGTGTCACCAAACCAACCGTCGACAATCACGGTGACATCGATGTTCAAGATATCGCCGTCTTTCAGTTTTTTCTCGCCGGGAATCCCGTGGCAGACGACATGATTCACGCTGATGCAGCTGGCGTGTTTGTACCCTTTGTAGCCGATGGTCGCAGATGTTGCTCCGGCGGCGTTTACTTTTTGCTCAATGAGTCGATCGATTTCACCGGTAGTTTGCCCGACAAAGACATGCTCGGCGATCTCGTCTAGTATTTGCGCAGCAAGGCGGCCGGCAGCGTGCATACCTGCGAAATCCGCGACTTCATGTAAGCGAATGCCTTCTTTGGTCATTGGGCCAGGATGAGCTTGGTTCACGTCGGATCTCCGTCGAAATGTTACTTAAGGTTAAGGGTCACAGCAGAAACTGTAAACTATTGGCAACATTAATCTCTTGAGTCGAGATATCGGTCCCCAAAGCGATTACGTCAACCCCAGCGGCTTGTGCTCGCAAAAACGCCGCATGGTAGGTTGGGTCGATATCATCTGCGAGGGTGACCGAATGGCAGTCAGTACGTTGCACAAGGTACAACATGACAGCACGATGGCCATCAGAAACCATTTTACCAAGTTCGTTTAGGTGCTTAGCGCCGCGTGCGGTGACACTATCAGGAAATTCCGCAATACCGAGTTGGCGCGACAGCGTCACGGATTTAACCTCAACATAGGCGTCGGGAAGTCCGGGTTCGCTTAACAAAAAGTCGATGCGACTGTTTTCGCCATATTTCACTTCCGGCTTCACATTCCCGTAAGCTGCGAGCGGTTCGACGTGCTGCCCGATCAACGCTTCGCAAAGCGCACGATTTGGTACCGACGTGTCTACGCCTGTGAAATGCCCATTTTCATGATCGACAAGGCGCCACCCAAATTTGAGCTTCTTTTTGGGGTCGTCATTGGGCTCCAGCCAGATTTTCATACCCGGTTCAGCCAAACCCATCATTGATCCGGGATTAGCACAATGTGCGGTCACTTCACGTCCATCCTCTAGAATACAATCCGCAAGAAAGCGTTTGTATCGACGGATCAGGCGAGCGGAGACAAGTTCGGTTTGAAAGCGCATGGGCGTCGCCCTATACCCTGTGCACGTGCCATTCAAGGAGACCATCTTTATGTCAAACCCTACAGCCGCTATGCTTGTGATCGGTGATGAAATCCTATCGGGCCGCACCCGTGATGCGAACATGCACCATTTGGCCGCAGAGCTGACAGAAATCGGAATCACCTTGGCTGAAGTACGCATCGTCAGCGATGATCGAGATGCGATTATCAAAGCCGCTCAGGCGTTGTCGACCGAATACGATTCAGTTTTCTCCAGCGGGGGCATTGGTCCTACGCATGACGACATCACAGCCGATTGCATGGCCGCGGCGTTCGGAGCTTCGATTGATGTGCGCGATGATGCTCGCGCGTTGTTGCAGGCGCATTACGACAAGATGGGATTCGAGATAAATGAAGCTCGATTGCGCATGGCGCGCATCCCGGAAGGGGCCACTCTGATCGACAATCCAGTCTCCATCGCGCCGGGTTTTACAATCGGCAATGTTCACGTGATGGCGGGTGTGCCGGCGGTGTTTAAAGCAATGGTCGCAACTGTTTTACCCACGTTGACAGGCGGTGCGCCATTGCTCAGCCAATCACTGCGCATCTTTCGCGGTGAAGGGGATATCGCGGGACCATTGGGTGCTTTGGCGCAAGCTTATCCTGACTTGTCGATCGGGTCATATCCGTTCCAGAGGGATGGTGTGTTTGGGGCGCAGATCGTCATCAGAGGGGTTGATCAATCAGAAGTGGAGGCTGCAATGGCGAAGCTCAAAGTGGAATTTCCTGAATGATCCCAACAGCTCAGCAACTCTACGAAGTATGTGACGGAACATGGCCTGCTGCCAGAAATTGGCAAACAAGCGGTTGGGCGCTGCGGGATGGTGCGGGCGGTGGCAAGCGTGTTTCGGCGGCGACACAGGTCAACAGGGACGCGGATATTGCGCATGCCGAAGTAGCTATGGCCGACCCACTCTTCATGCTTCGTGATGGTGATGACGCGCTTGATGCTGCGCTTGCCAAACGCGGTTACGTAAAAGTTGACCCTGTTGTGATGTATGCATGCCCGGTCGAGCAACTCACAGATGTCCCAATTCCCCGAGTGACAGCCTTCACTATTTGGGAACCTCTCGCGATTATGGAAGAAATCTGGGCGAAGGGCGGAATTGGTCCCGCGCGGCTTGACGTGATGGCACGTGCAAAAGTGAAGACGGGCATTCTGAGCCGTTGGAATGAACAACCGGCAGGGACAGCGTTCGCTGCGATCCATGATGGGGTCTGCATGGTTCATGCTGTCGAAGTACTACGGCATCAACGTCAGCAAGGTGTGGCAAAATGGATGATGCGCAGGGCTGCATTTTGGGCGAAAGAACAGGGCGCATCGCATATTTCAGTGTTGTGTACGACTGCGAATGAGGGCGCAAATGCGCTCTATGCTTCCCTTGGGATGCAGGTCGTGGGACACTATCACTACAGGCACAAACCCGGAGCGTAACATGAGCGACCAACCCACAGCCCTTAACCTGCCCATGGCAGACCCGTTGCCGCCAGAGACGCAGAAATATTTTGATATCTGCACTGAAAAGTTGGGAATGATTCCCAATGTTCTGCAAGCATACGCCTTTGATATTGAAAAATTAAATGCCTTCACGGCGTTCTACAACGATGTGATGTTGGCACAAAGTGGGTTGTCAAAACTTGAACGCGAAATGATTGCTGTGGTCGTCTCTTCGATCAATAAGTGTTTTTACTGTTTGGTTGCCCATGGGGCGGCTGTGCGGCAATTGTCGGGTGATCCTATCTTGGGTGAAATGATGGTGATGAACTATAAAGTCGCTGACTTAGAACCCAAACAACGCGCTATGCTTGATTTTGCAGCAAAGCTGACGAAGTCTAGTGCAGATGTGGATGAAACAGACCGCCAAGTTTTGCGGGATGTTGGGTTTAATGAACGCGATATCTGGGACATTGCCAGTGTTGCAGGGTTTTTTAACATGACCAACCGGGTTGCCAGTGGCACCGATATGCGGCCCAACCCGGAGTATCACGCTTCATCACGATGATCCGATTTGGGGCTCTCTGCGCGGCGTTTGTCGTGGGGTCTGGTGCAGCGGCATTGGACCTGCCGGGCGCAGCGCGTCTGACCCGGGAAACTGTAGCGGAACAAGATTCGTATGCGGTGCCGGTCGGAGCTTTTGCGAACGAGAATATTCCAACGCGTAATCTGATTGGCGCTGTGCGACGACAAGCATGGCAGATCGACGGCAACGGGCAAACGCCGTTTCAAATCATCCAGCCATTACAAATACAGTTGTCCCAAGATGGATATCGGCCTGATTTCGATTGTGACACAGATCGATGTGGTGGTTTCGATTTCCGGTTCGGGATCGATGTGTTGGCTGCCCCTTATATGTTTGTCAACTTGCGCCAGTTTCACTTCATGACCCTTCTCAAAGGGCCGGAAGGGGCGCCGACATCTGCTGTGATGCTTTTGGCGAGCACGACGCAAGACTTGGCGTATCTTCAAGTGGTTGAGGTGTCTCGGGATGCGAGTTTCGCAACTGAAATCAAACCATCTGCGCCGATCATCAAGCGGCCCTCGCCCGTCGTCAATACTGACGCTGCGCCTGACCTTTTGGCTCAAGGGTCTATCGTGTTGGACGGGCTGGAATTTGAAACAGGTGCGACGACACTTGGGGCAGGGCCTTTCGCAGGTCTGGTCGAATTGGCGGCTTTCCTGAAAGCGAACCCCGAACTTCGGGTTGCTTTGGTCGGACATACTGATTCAGTCGGATCTTTGGATGGAAATATTCGAATTTCCAAACAGCGCGCGCAAGCCGTGCGTCAACGGTTGATCGACACGCATAACATCCGCGCATCGCAATTAGATGCGGAAGGCATGGGGTATCTGGCACCAAGGGCGTCCAATTTGAATGCAAGTGGTCGCGAAGCAAACCGACGTGTCGAAGTAATTGTGCTTACGACCCAATAAAAAAATCCGGCGAACAGCGTCGCCGGATCAAAAGGTTCTCTTTCGAGGGAGGGAAATGGTTACCAGACCGTGGGGCCTTTGTCGGCAAATTCATGAACCAGAAAGTCGATAAATGCGCGAACTTTCGGTTGAGTGAAGCGGCCTGGCGGGTAAACCGCATAGATGCCTTGTGTCTCAATCGGTAAATCGGGAATTGCGTCTTCAATCAGGCCCTTGTCCATCGCGTCTGCATACAGAAAGCTGGGTAAGTAAGCGATGCCGAGGCCCGAGATCGCAGCGTTAAGCAATGATTGTCCATCATTCACCGATAGCCAACCGGCAGTCCGCACCTGTCGCTTTTCGCCGGATGGCGCTGTGATCTTCCAGACATTTCCTGACGATTGATTTGAATAATGCAGTAATTTATGTTCGTTCAAGTCGTCGATCCGCTGCGGACGTCCAAATTTTTGAATGTATCCTGGCGACGCGATCATACGTTTGCTGGTTTCAGTCAGTTTGCGTGCGCGCAGGGTGCTATCTTCCAACTCCCCGATGCGCACAGCCATGTCGAACCCTTCCGAGATCAACTCAACATAGCGATTGTTTAGCACCATATTCACAGTGATATCGGGAAATTCATCCAAGAAGCCCGATAAGAGCGGTGACAGATGGTTCACCCCAAAATCGGTTGCCACACTGATCCGCAACAGGCCTGAAGGCGCTGATTGCATCGATGTTACCAATGCGTCTGCTTCGCCAGCATCGTTTAGAACCCGGCGGGCACGATCATAATAAGCGAGGCCGATTTCTGTTGGTGAAACACGCCGTGTTGTTCTGTTAAGGAGCCGTGCGCCAAGGCGGGCCTCAAGGCTCGATACATGTTTGGAGACAGCAGATTTTGAAATCCCCATCTTCTTGGCAGCGTCTGTGAATCCACCTTGGTCCACAACAGTGGCAAAGGCTTCCATTTCCGTCAGGCGGTCCATAGCCGTCCTCTCATTTTCGCTCGTTCTTCATCAGCGGTTATCCGCCTCAATTCAGGCAAGAAGGGGGCGGGGATGAGATAATATCAGGGTATTTGGTCTTATTGGTCAGCTCTGGGAAACAGGGAAACAAGGCGTTTCGACTTGGTAAACGATTTCTATAGTTCGGTCTGGGTCGAAGCATTGATCGCTTTTTCTGTGCGATACACGCAATGAGAACCACAGGAGACCACGCCATGTTAACATGCGTTATTCGTTACCAAATCGATCCAACCAAACGCGCTGAATTCGTTCAATATGCCCGCAACTGGGGCAAAGCCATCCCGCGATGTGGCGCAGATTTGATTGGATATTATGCGCCCAAGGAAGGTTCATCAACTTTGGGTTACGGCATATACAATGTCACCTCGTTAGCAGATTATGAAGCATACCGCGCGCGACTGGCTTCAGATCCGCTTGGTCGAGAAAACTATGAATTTGCACAGGCAGAGAAATTTCTGCTGCGTGAGGACCGAACGTGGGTCGAAAGGGTGGACAGATGATTGCTGTAATTTTTGAAGTCATTCCAACAAAAGGCCGTAAGGCCGAATATTTGGATATTGCGGCCTCAATGCGCCCTTTGGTCGAAGAGGTTGAAGGCTTCATTTCGGTCGAACGCTTCCAAAGCCTAACAGACCCCGACAAGTTATTGTCTTTGTCTTTTTTTGAGGATGAAGATGCCGTGAAACGGTGGCGCCACTTGTCTGAGCATCGATCAGCGCAGTCGAAAGGACGCGGCGGAGTTTTCGCAGACTATCGTTTGCGGGTGACCCATGTGCTGCGAGATTATGGCATGACTGAGCGTGACGAGGCTCCGCAAGACAGCCGTCAAGTCCACGAGGCGTAGCTTACAAAAGTGTTTCTACTGTATCCGCAAGCGCGCCAAGAGCCGATGGATCGTCTCCACCAATGAGCAACACACCATGGCTGCCTGTGGTCCAATCGGCAGCCTGCATGCCTTCAAGTTCCTGAAAGCGTGGCCCGCGGGCTTCTGAGCCATTAGGCAGAATACAGATGGCAAAGGGGGTTCCATCGGGAAGCGTATAGGCGATTTGGATCAATGGTTTTCCGTTGAACCCAAGTCGTTGAGCGCGCTTGAAGGTCAACCCTTCGACTTGGGCCAAAGCGGTCAGATCTAAACCAACGATGTCGGATAACACGGTCAATGGCGTGCCATGGCTGGTCTCGGCGCTTACCAGTGTTTCCGGCGTATAGAGCATCTGGTAGCCTGCCACGACACTTAGCCAGCCCCGTGTTGGTTCCGGGGCAGGTGGGCGCGTCAGTCCAAAGGTGACAGCCATCGCAAAACCCGCAACAAGTCCCGCGCTAAGCCCCAATCCGAGACTAGGCCAACGCGGGGTCGAATTCAGATTGGCTACAGTCGGCAGTGCGGCGGGAAGATCAGGAACGGGTGGGGCCTGTGCCAACAGGCCATCAAACTGACCCTTAAGGTCCAAGAATGAAATATCGAGATCTGATAAGCGTTGAGCGAGTTCGGTATCTTGATCGAGCGCAGCTTCAATGGCGCGCACGTCGTCCGTCGCCGCCTCCCCATCAAGGAATGCGGTGAGCTCTTCGTCTGAAAATCTCCGCTGCTGGTCCATCACCCTTGTTTGGCCTTTTCCAATTGTTTCAGAGGCGCGAGCTTACTGCGCGCGGCGGCGAGTCGGCTCATGATCGTTCCGATGGGCACATCCAAAATAGACGCGCATTCCTGATAACTGTAGCCTTCCACATATGCTAGCATAACGCAGGCGCGCTGCGCTTCGGGAAGGCCGTTCACTGCAGTTAACACTTGGTTGGCGAAAATATTCGATTCCGTGTCCGGCCTCGTATCTTCAAGTGGTGTATCTTCGACAGCCACCAAACCAGCCCCGGTGCGAACCTTTTTGGATCGAAGCTCGTTGATCCACAAATTGTGCATCATCCGAAACATCCAGCGGTCCAGATGGGTGCCGACTTGAAAGTTGGAGGCTTTTTCTAAAGCGCGCAGACACGTTTGTTGTGCAAGGTCCTCTGCCCAATCACGCCGCCCCGTCAACGAAAGCCCATAGCGCCACAGACGTGGAAACACGTCTGGAATGCCAGCGCGAATTTCCGTTTCCGAGGTGTTGGGCTTAGTTGGAATAAGCTTCGCCTTGTTCAAGAATCTGCGCCACTGTGCACCCATGCGCGTTTTGCCACAAGGCGCGCATGGGAAATAGTCGCAAACTTTTGATGCGCAGGACGGGGGTTATAGTGTCGCCGCGAGCCGTGTCCCTTGATCAATCGCGCGTTTTGCATCCAGTTCAGATGCCACATCAGCGCCGCCAATCACATGTGCAGATGTTCCCTTGGCCTCCAAGGCATCGGCGAGTTCGCGCAATGGATGCTGTCCCGCACACAATACTACAGTGTCCGCCGGGATGATTTGCGGGTTTTCCCGTGCCTCGCCAAAACTGACGTGTAAACCTTGATCATCGATGCGTTCATAGTTCACGCCGCCAACAAAGGTCACATCCTTCATTTTCAATGAAGCACGGTGAATCCAGCCTGTTGTTTTACCCAAACGTTTCCCGTGCTTTTCAGCTTTACGCTGCAACAGGGTCACATTTCGCGCAGGCGCATGTGGTTGCGGACCTTCCGGTGCAAGGCCAGAGCGATGCTCAGCAGGGTCTGCAACGCCCCATTCCTTCATCCAAAGTGGCAGGTTCTCTGTTGGGCTGTCACCTTCATGCACAAGGAATTCTGAAACATCAAAGCCGATGCCGCCCGCGCCGATGACAGCAACGTTCTTTCCTGCTGTGGCTGACCCGTTGAGGATATCGATATAGCTGACAACATTGTCGCGGTCTTGACCGGGAATTCCGGGATCGCGGGGTTCGACACCGGTGGCAATGATAACCTCGTCATACCCTGCTAAAGTTTCAGCGGTTGCTTCTGTTTCCAGACGGACTTCAATGCCGTGAACGTCCATCATGGTGCGATACCAATCTACAAATCCCCAGAATTCTTCTTTGCCCGGAATTTGTTTGGCTAGGTTAAGTTGGCCGCCAATTTCTGCGGCGCGGTCGATAACGGTCACTTTGTGTCCACGTTCAGCGCAGGTGATCGCTGTGGACAGGCCTGCAGGTCCCGCGCCGACAATCGCGATTGTTTTCTTCGTTTGTGCGGGTTGGATCGTCAACTCGGTCTCGTTGCAAGCTTTCGGGTTCACCAAACAGGACGTCAATTTTCCGCTGAAGGTGTGATCCAAACAAGCTTGGTTGCACGCGATGCAAGGTGCGATCTGTGCGGCTTCATTGCCCATGGCTTTGCGAACAAAATGCGGGTCGGCCAACATGGGGCGAGCCATCGAAATCATGTCCGCGCATCCGTCTGCCAATACGTCTTCACCAACTTCTGGGGTGTTGATCCGGTTGGAGGTTATGATGGGGATGTTCACATGTCCCATCAGTTTTTTGGTCACCCAAGCGAACGCTTTGCGCGGCACGGAGGTCGCGATAGTTGGGATGCGAGCCTCGTGCCACCCGATACCCGTGTTGATTATTGTTGCTCCCGCGGTCTCGACTTCTTTGGCAAGTTGAATGACTTCCTCAGTTGTGGATCCGTTGGGGATCAAGTCGATCATCGAGAGACGATAGATGATGATGAAGTCTGTCCCGACGGCTTCACGTGTGCGGCGCACCACCTCGATGGGCAAGCGGATGCGGTTTTCATAGCTGCCGCCCCATTGGTCGGTGCGTTTATTGGTGTGCGTGACGATGAACTGATTGAGGAAATATCCCTCCGAGCCCATGATTTCGACACCGTCATACCCAGCTTTTTGGGCCAAAACGGCGGCATTCACGATGTCATTGATTTGTTTCTGAATGCCGTTTTCGTCCAGTTCGGTCGGTGGAAATGGTGAAATAGGAGACTTGATTGCAGACGGGGCCACGCACATCGGTCCATAGGCATAGCGGCCAGCATGCAGGATTTGCATAGCGATTTTGCCGCCCGCTTCATGCACGCGATCTGTCACAACGCTATGGTTCTGGACGTCTTCGTCGGTGGTCATCATCGCCGCGCCGGGTAAAACTGACCCTTCAAGATTTGGACCGATCCCACCAGTGACCATCAGGGCACATTCGCCGCGCGCGCGCTCTGCATAGAATTCGGCGACGCGATTCCAATCCTTGGTCTCTTCCAAGCCTGTATGCATAGAGCCCATCAAGACACGATTTTTGAGCGTGGTGAAGCCTAGGTCCAGCGGGGCCAAAAGATGTGGATAATGGGTCATGGGGAATCCTCCTCAGGTTGACCAACAATCCGCCAGATCAGCACGGCAATGTCACGTACAACGCGGCGTCAAGTGATGTCCCTGATCCAGCCAGAAAGATGAAGTAGAACAAACAAGCGCCTAACGTGGGTACTGGTCGTCGATTTGAAATGTGTTAACTGTGACCGCATGACACCAGATGATATCGCCAAATTACCGTACCGCCCCTGTGTTGGGATCATGATCCTGAACAAAGAGGGCAAGATTTTCGTAGGCCAGCGTAACGACCGTTACACAGATGCTTGGCAGATGCCGCAGGGCGGCGTGGATAAAGGCGAAGACCCGCGCGACGCGGCTTTGCGCGAATTGTGGGAAGAAACCGGTATCACGACTGATCTGGTCGAAGTGATCGCAGAATCTGATGAATGGTTGCCTTATGAACTCCCTATTGATCTTGTTCCAAAGCTTTGGAAGGGAAAATATCGGGGGCAAAAGCAGAAATGGTTCTTGTTGCAGTTCACCGGATCAGATGAACAGGTGAATATCGCAACCGAACATCCAGAGTTTGCAGCTTGGAAGTGGTTGGCTGTCGATGAATTGGTGGACAACATTGTCCCATTTAAGCGGGATGTGTATGTCGCTGTCCTTGCTGCCTTTCAGGATCATGTTTGAATGAAGCTCATAGTATTTCTTTTGGCTTTGTTGGCGCCGATTCAGGCGGCGGCGTTGTCTTGCGCGCCGTGGTATGTGGAAAACGCTTTTGCACACGCGCGCGATAGCGAAGCTGCCTACGTGGTTGTGGAGGGCACTTTAACATTCCCCGTCGATGAATTGCCAAAGACAGATTGGGAAAACCAAGCGGCCACGCCCCCACAAACGCAGATAAAAGCGCGGTTGCGTGGGTATTCGTTGTCCCAAGACGGTTTCGCCGAACCCTTCAACGCGCCAGTCACCTTGATTGTGAAATGTGCTGGGCCGTGGTGCTCCGAACCAAAACCGGGCGATGCTTTGGCGTTTTTGAAGCGCGTCGATACAGGCTATGAATTGGTCAGCCGCCCTTGCGGTGGCTTCGTGTTTGCTCAACCCACCCAAGAAATTCTGAGCAAAGTAGAGACATGTTTTTCGGGTGGCGACTGCGCCATACCGCAGCCATAAGGCTTTTCAAATCCCATCCAAGCGAGTACCCCCCGCGCCATGAGCAAGCAAAAGATCGACACACGCGCCATTGGGCTGGATGTAGGCCTCGAATTCGTCCGTTGGCTGACGGGTGCAGAAAACCTGCATTATGGGCTTTGGGACGGGTTGGATGTGAACGCGTCAAATCTGCGTGCCGCGCAAGAAGCCTATACTGATAAGCTATTCAAGCTTTTGCCAGATACACCCGTGCGTATCTTGGACATCGGTGGCGGGGCGGGTGAAACCGCGAAGAAACTGATCGCACTCGGCCACTCCGTAGAAATTGTTGTGCCGTCTGCATTGCTTGCAGAGCATTGCCGCAAGAATGCCCCCGAGGCGATCGTGCACGAATGCATGTTTGAAGATTATGCCGGGACAAATGACTTTGACCTGTGCCTGTTCTCAGAAAGCTATCAGTATATTCCGCTGGAGTCCGGCGTGCCCCGGTGTCTGGAATTGCTCAAACCGGGTGGAAAAATCATCATTTCGGATTGCTTCCGATCTGAAAGATTCAGCATTGCAAAAGGCAAAGCCACTGTTGGCGGCGGACACCCAATAGCGGATTTCCGCGCGAAACTGGCCACTTGGCCGGTGGATGTGCTGAGCGAAGATGACATCACAATCGGAACGGCCCCCTCAGTCGAGATCGAACAAGGGCTGTTCAACGTGCTTGGTTATGCTTTGACGCGCGTGGATGAAGACCTACAAAACAGCAAGCCAAAGCTGCGCTGGATGTTGGACAAAGTGGTGCACGCGCTCATGAACGAACGCAAACGCTCGCGGTTGGATCAGCGGTTGAACCAACAAACCCGTAACCGTGAGGTGTTCAAGGCCAACAACATTTATCTGATGTTGGATTTGCGCAAAACATAATCTGTTTTAGGGCGTCTCATTTAAGGTGCGGCACCTTAGGTGCAACCCCGATCCCATAGACACCATGTGTGCGAGGGTCTTCAGACACTTCGATTTTGCGCTTATAAGGTTTGAAACCCGAGCGAATGTAAAAGTCCATGGCTTGAGGGCTATCCAGCGTACATGTGTGTAGCTGGAATTCGTCAATTTCAGCAGCCCAAGCAGCTTCGATGGCACGATCCATAAGATATGCGCCAGCGCCGCTGCCGATCAGTGCAGGTGTGAGCCCGAAATAAGCCAGTTCGCACACACCGTGTTCGCGAAAGTCGAGTTCCAACAGGGCTTCTGCTTGCCCATTTTTCATCAATGTAAAAATGGAAACTTTGGGATCGTGCAAGAGCGCCGCCAAATCCGCTGCAGGCGTTTTAAGGCGTTCAAACCACAGCCAATCTTGGCCCACTCGCCGGAACACATCGAGATAAGTCTCGACGTCCCGGGCGAGCGGTTCAAGACTTAACCCGTCTGGCAACACGGCGCCTCGTAAGGCGGCAGGGGTGGTCATCTTCAGGTAGGTGACCACCATCGCCAATTTACCGGCGGGAACGTCGTGATACCCGTCGTCGAGCATCATTACAGCAAGCCAGCAGCTTTAAAGGCAGCCATCATGTCTGCTTCGGGACGTGGTCCGACATGGGAAATGACTTCGCCCGCGCACAGGTTCCCCATTTTACCACAGGTTGCAAGATCGTGACCGGTGGCAAGGCCATATAAGAAACCGGCTGCGAATTGATCACCTGCGCCTGTTGCATCCACTGGCGTTACCGCGTTGACGGGCAGGTCGTGACGCTCATCGCCAGCTATGATCGTCACGCCGTCTCCTGAGCGTGTGCACACCAACAGGGGGATCATCGCGGCGGTCTTGGCCAAGGCTTCTTCCAGATCATCGGTTTGAAACAGCGATTTGACCTCGTGTTCATTGCCGATCACATAATCGAGTTCGTTTCCGATCATATCCAAGAAGTCCGGGCGATGCCGTTCAACGCAAAATGGGTCGGAAATCGCAATACCGGCTTTACCGCCGGACGCACGCGCCAAACGGGAGGCCTTGCGGAATGCCTCTTTTCCTTTGTCCTTGTCGAATAAGTAACCTTCAAGAAACAACATCTCGGTTTGGTCAGCGACGGCTTCAGACACGTCTTCTGGGCCAAGTTCAGTGGAAATGCCCAAGTAAGTGTTCATAGACCGCTCACCATCGGGCGACACGAAAATCATCGAACGGGAGGTGGAGAGGTCGCCTTCTAGAGGCGCGTTGACGAAATCAGTGCCGCTGTCTTGCATCGATTTGGCGTAGAAAACACCCAAAGTATCATTGCGGACCCTGCCAATAAAGGCAGTGGGCAAACCTAGCGCACCCACGCCAGCGATCGTATTGGCGACAGCGCCGCCCGGTGTTTGCAGGCGATCTCGCATGGAGCCGTATAGGACTTCGCCGCGCTCTTGTTCGATGAGCTGCATGATGCCTTTTTCGATCCCCATCAGGTCCAAAAAGTTATCATCGGCGTGCGATATTACGTCTACAACGGCGTTGCCGATGCCGACAAGTTTGTATCGGGTCATTCAGTTTTTTCCTCAAACGGGCAGAGATCACGGATCAAACACGCGCCGCATTTTGGTTTGCGTGCCACACAAATGTAGCGCCCATGCAGGATCAGCCAGTGATGCGCATGGAGTTGAAAATCAGCTGGTATGTTGTCTTCGACGGCACGCTCGACCACGTCAACGGTCTTTCCCGGAGCGATACCTGTGCGGTTGCCAACGCGAAATATGTGCGTGTCGACAGCTTGTGCGGGTTGTTGCCACCACATGTTCAAAACCACATTGGCGGTCTTGCGTCCGACGCCGGGCAAAGATTGCAGGGCGGCCCGCGAATTGGGAACAACGCCGTCATACACGTCGACCAGAATTTGGCTTAACTTGATAACGTTCTTTGCCTTTTGGCGAAACAAACCAATGGTTTTGATATGCTCGGTCAATCCCTCAAGGCCAAGGTCGAGCATCTTCTGCGGGGTGTCCGCGATTTTGAACAGCGCGCGTGTGGCTTTGTTCACGCCGATGTCGGTGGCTTGCGCGGATAACGCAACAGCGACGACCAACGTATAAACATTCACGTGTTCTAGTTCGCCTTTAGGCTCAGGATCGGAGTCTTGGAACCGCGTGAAAATTTCACGCAGGGTCAGGTAATCCAGTTGTTTTATTGCCTTTTTCGCCATGGACTGTGTCTTGCCGCAAGAGAAGGGCCACAGCAAGCAAATTTCACGGTATTAGGGTATATCGTTACGGCGTCCTTAATTTGGAGGACATCTTCTTCTATGTGCCTTGGTTGGTCGTCTGCGCAGGATTCGGGTCGAACTGTCAAGTTCATCTGGATAAAGTCGGTGCATGGAACAGAATGAAACATACCATTACAACGTGATCCGCCGCGCAATCGCTTTGATTGATGATGCGCCCGAAATGCTAAGTCTTGATGATATGGCCCAAGAAATGGGGATGAGCCCTGCACATTTTCAACGTGTGTTCTCAAGCTGGGTTGGGGTGTCACCCAAACGATATCAGCAATATTTAGCATTGGGTCATGCTAAGGCGGTGTTAGCCGAGCGTTTTACAACGCTGGAAGCGTCCATGGCCGCGGGACTGTCAGGAACCGGGCGATTGCATGACTTATTCGTACGTTGGGAAGCGATGAGCCCCGGCGAATTTGCACGCAAAGGTGCCGGTTTGACCATTCGCTACGGTTGGATCGACTCTCCGTTTGGGGAGGCGCTGGTGATGGCGACGAGCAAAGGGATTTGCGGTCTGGCCTTTGCCTCTGAGTTTGGGCGTGATTGGGCATGGCAGGACATGATCGGGCGTTGGCCGGACGCCAATTATGTCGAAGATGTCGATGCTGTAAGCCCTTGGGCAAGTGCAGCTTTTGCGCAAAAGGGTGAAGCCGCTTTGCATCTGATCGGCGGACCGTTCCAAATCAAAGTTTGGGAAGCATTGCTTCATATCCCATCCGGCCACGTTACGACCTATTCCGAGATCGCAGGCAGCATCGGCAGCCCCCGTGCGGTGCGCGCTGTAGGGACTGCTGTGGGGCGAAACCCTGTGAGCTGGTTGATTCCGTGCCACCGGGCTTTGCGCAAGTCCGGGGCATTAGGTGGGTATCATTGGGGATTGCCAATGAAGCGCGCTATGTTGGCCTATGAAAGCGCACGGGAGGACGCATAGAGCAATCAAATTCTTTCAAGAATTTGCGCGCCCCTTCAGCCCAAGAATTTTTGAAAATTCTTGAACGCGCTTTAGTTCAACAATCCCGCGTGACGTAGGCCATCATCAACGAGTTGTTTGGTCTCGTCAGACAATTCTGTCAAAGGCAAACGCACCTCCGGAGAGCACAAATCCAGTTTAGACATCGCGTATTTCACGCCGACAAGGCCGGGTTCTGTGAAGATTGCTTGGTGCAACGGCATCAGACGGTCTTGCAGAGTTAATGCAGTGGCATAATCGCCCGCAAGACACGCGTTCTGCACTTGAGACACCAACTTTGGGGCGACATTTGCCGTCACCGAAATACATCCCACGCCGCCTTGAGCGTTGAACCCATGAGCGGTGCCATCTTCGCCAGACAATTGGATGAAGTCGGTGCCACACGTCATTCGGGTGGCGCATACGCGGGCAAGGTCCCCCGTGGCATCTTTCACGCCGACAATGCGGCTTAACTTGGCCAGTTCGCCCATCGTCGCGGGGGACATGTCCACAACGGAACGTCCGGGGATATTGTAGATTACAATCGGGATATCTGCAGCCTCATGCAGGGCCGTGTAATGCGCAATCATACCGCGTTGCGTGGGTTTGTTGTAATATGGCGTCACAACGAGTGCGGCGTCAGCCCCAGCTTCTGCTGCGAATTGCACAAAACGTGCGGCTTCGGCTGTGTTGTTTGACCCTGCTCCGGCGATCACAGGGATACGGCCAGCGGCCGCGTCCACGACAGTTTTGATCACGGTTTCATGTTCGTCATGCGTCAACGTTGGGCTTTCGCCTGTGGTCCCAACTGGAACCAGCCCATGCGACCCTTCTGAGATGTGCCATTCGACCAGCTTTTTGAGCGTGTCCAGATCCGGCTGGCCGTCCTGAAACGGCGTGACGAGTGCGGGCATTGAGCCTTTAAACATAAACACGCTCCTTTTGCGTAATGTGCCGCAATTTGCGGCTTGGGTTGGTGGTTTGTCCCGGGCTCTCTATATGGTGAGTTGATCGCTGCGGGTCGTTCGTTATGTTTAACGGCTCTAGCCTCCTAATTGGATCAAATGCAAGCCGTGTTCCGCCAGTTATCCATATTGAGTGTGATCCTAGCCGCGCTGACGAACGCGGCTGGAGCGCAAGAGTCTTTACAAGATGTTCGCCCACAAGGCCGACCCGCGCCTGTGGTCGAACCTTTGGATGCCGTTCGTCCGCAAGCGCGCCCATCGCCTTTTGGACGCGCTCTAGAAGCCATGCAGTCGGGCGATTGGGACGCAGCATTTGCATTGATTGACGGACAAGGGCCCGTCGCTGCTGATGTTATCGAATGGCACAGATTGCGCGCTGGGCGCGGAACTTTTCAAGACGTGCGACGGTTTTTGGATCGTCGGTCAGATTGGCCGGGTTTGGAACTTTTGCGAAAACGCAGTGAGTCGACTGTGATTGATGCCGGGCAGGACGCGATCATCACATTTTTTGATTTGCACCCGGCCCAGACCGTGGAGGGTGCAATCGCCCATGCCGCTGCCCTGACGAACACGGGGCAAACAGATGAATCCCAAGCGGTGATCGTTGCGGCTTGGCGCAATTGGGATATCACAGAAGCGGACCAAGCCTTACTTCTGAAGGACCATTCTGAGGCGTTAAAAAAGCACCATGTTGCGCGTTTGGACGCGATGTTGTGGCAAGGGGCGCATAAAAATGCACGGCGTATGTTTGCTTTGGTGAACGACGAACAAGAGGCGTTGGCGTTGGCTCGGATGGCTCTTCGCAACCGGGCCAACAATGCCGATGCGCTGATCAAAAAGGTGCCAGCTGCACTTGCGGATGATCCGGGATTGGCCCACGCGCGGTTTGAGTGGCGTATCCGTGCAGGCAAATGGAGCGAAGCAAAAGCGCTGTTGTTGGAGCGCTCCGTGAGCCGCGAAAAGCTCGGGAATCCACCGGCTTGGGCCAACAGGCGACGTGAATTGGCGCGCGATGAGTTGCGCGATGGCAAGGCAGTGCGCGCGTATCAGATGGCTTCGCAGCATTATTTAGAAGTTGGTTCTAATTACGCCGACTTAGAATGGCTCGCTGGTTACATCGCTTTGATAAAATTAAATAAGTTCGAAGTGGCGCTACAGCATTTTGAGAACCACGACCGAGTGGTTGCGTCGCCTATTTCGCAAGGGCGTGCCGGATATTGGAAGGGCCGCACGCACACAGCTATGGGCAATCCGGCATTGGCAGACATGGAATATGCCAAGGGGGCTGCGTTTCAGACGTCATTTTATGGATTGCTCGCAGCGGAAGCCGCGCAGCTTCCGTTTGATGTGGGATTGGCAGATGTGCCGCAAGCTGATTGGCGCACAAGCCCCGTGGTTCAGGATACGTTGTTTCAAGCGGGTTTGATGTTGTCTCAAGCTGGATATCGGTCTTTGGCCGAACGTTTCTGGCGTCATCTTGCGGAACAGTTGGATGCAGATGATGCCGCCTTGTTGGGACAAGCGGCAATCGATATTGGTGAACCACATCTGGCCGTTATGATTGGGAAAAGCGTGGCAAGGCGGGGGGTTATCGTTCCCAAACCTTATTACGCGCTACATCCTTTGGTGGGACAAGACCTTCCGATTGCGACCGAAATGGCGTTGGCGATTGCGCGGCGTGAAAGCGAATTTGATCCTGTTGTGGTGTCAGGTGCAGGGGCCATGGGATTGATGCAACTGATGCCTGCGACCGCGCGTGAAGTGGCCGGGGAGTTGGGCGTTTTGGGCCAACACCGGACAGCGAAATTGACGCAAGACCCTGTTTACAATGCTGTGCTTGGGACCAAGTACCTCAAGACGCTCGCGGGACGGTTTGGTGACAATGTTATCATGGTGTCCGCGGGTTATAATGCTGGACCCTCGCGACCAGATCGTTGGATGCGTCTTTATGGAGATCCCCGGTCAGGCTCCCTAGAAGACATGATCGACTGGATCGAAGGCATCCCGTTTCGCGAAACCCGGAACTATGTGATGCGGGTGAGTGAAAGTCTCCCTATCTATCGGGCGCGCCTGGGGTTGGATCCCTTGCCCGTGCCATTCTCTGAGGAAATACGCGGGGCCACACTTGGGAAGTAAGCGCCGGAACTGTATGTGATATGACCACTGTACTTTCTGACTATGTGACTGCATCTATTACCAAATAATGTGAAGTCTAAGAGGCCGCCGTGAACAGTTATGATGTGACCATCCGGGGCGCGGGCATTTTTGGTTTGTCGATCGCATGGGTTTGCGTTCAGCGTGGCGCGCGGGTGCAAGTGGTCGATCCATTTGGGCCGGGCTCTGGCGCGTCAGGTGGGGTGGTCGGTGCGCTCGCGCCTCATGTGCCTGAGCAGTGGGTTCCCAAAAAACAATTTCAATTCGAAAGCTTGATCCTCGCTGAACCATTCTGGGCGGAGGTCGAGGACATCACAGGCCAATCTTCGGGATATACACGTGCGGGGCGGGTGCAGCTAATTGCAGATGATGCGGGATTGGCTTTGGCACATGATCGCCACGACAAGGCGAAAGAATTGTGGCAAGGCAAGGCTGTCTGGGACGTGACAAAATCGTCTGGAGGTTGGGATGTTCAAAGCAAAAGCGGGTGGTTTGTGCGTGACAGCCTGTCCGCGCATCTGCATCCCCGCAGGGCGTGTGCAGCCTTGGTCGAGGTGCTGCAAAGACATGGCGTGGATGTGATTGCGCGACCAGAAGGCACCACGAATGCAACTGTTTGGGCAACTGGTGCGGCGGGATTGGATGAATTGAGCCAAGGGCGCAGCCGCATTATGGGGCAAGGGATCAAAGGGCAAGCGGCCCTTTTGGATGCGAACCGTGCTGGCATGCCGCAATTATATGTCGAAGAATTACACGTTATCCCTCATCTGGATGGAACTGTTGCTGTTGGGTCCACAACAGAGCGGTTTTACGATGATCCAAGCAGCACGGATCAACTGCTTGAAGATATAATTGAAAAGACACGCCGTGTGGTGCCTGAGTTGGCCAACGCAGAAGTCCTGGAACGTTGGGCAGGGCTGCGTCCACGCTCGCGGACACGTGCGCCTATGTTAGGTGGCTATCCCGATCGTCCCGGTCATTTCGTGGCGAATGGTGGGTTCAAGATTGGGTTTGGTATGGCCCCAAAACTCGCGCATGTCATGGCTGATTTGGTTTTAGACGGGCACAACACGATTGCAGATGACTTTGACGTCATCGCTTCAATGTAGCATTCTGGCCCCATGAAACAGACGACACAATTGCTTTTGTTAATTATCATTTTCGTTGCTGGCATGATTTACATGCTGATTGGGATGCAGCCGCCGAGCTTTTGAGAAAGCTGGTTACGTCTTATAGTACGAAAGACTGCGGTTCACGTGCTGGGCGCATGCGAAGCTTGACTTGGCCGCTATGCGCAAGTGCTCAACGTATCTCTGCGCGCAGTTCCGTCATGAGGCTTTGTAGCGTTTTAACGTATGCCTCGCTTTTGAGATGGCCGTTTTCGTCGAATTCATTGTGACAATTGGCCAAATGCATTTCAGGGCCTTGAACAACACGGGCGCGGAATGGGACCATAAAGGTGCGCAATATAAGCTGTGACCGCTCGCCACCAGCGCGCCCTGAAGATGCGCTCATGAGCGCGACAGGCTTTGCCGCCCATGGTTTTTTCGAAGAACGGCTTACCCAGTCGAGCGCATTCTTAAGCACACCAGACGGCCCCTTGTTGTATTCAGGGGTCGAGATGACCACAGCATCCGCTTGCGCAATCTGATCGATAAGGATTTCAACCGCTTGAGGCAGACCGGACGCGGTTTCATCGTCCCCGTTATAGAGGGGCAAGTTGATATTCGCCTCTACGTAACTGGCGGCGTCAAACAACCGGGCGGCCTCACGGACGAGCAAGCGGTTTGTGGAAGCTGAGCGCAGCGCGCCGGAAATACCTAGGATCGTATGAGACGGCATGAGAAGCCCTTCCAGAATACATTCTGGCTTAATCTGAAGGGGATGCACGAAATTGCAAGACGCGAAATGCGCGAAAGGTGCAGACAGCGCCGCACCTTTCTATTTGTCTGGTCTGTTGAGCTTAGGCCGCGTTTGGCAAGATCACAATTTCGACCCGGCGGTTCTGGGATTTACCATCAGGTGTCAGGTTGGACGAAACGGGTTGTGATTCTCCGCGGCCATATGTTTGAATCCGGCCAAATGGAATGCCTTGGTCCAATAGCACATCTGCAACTGCATTCGCGCGACGTTCGGACAGGGTTTGGTTATATCCCGCGTCGCCGTCCGCGTCTGTGTGGCCAACGATTTGCACATTGCTGTCCGGGTAAGCCTGCAAGTTGGATGCAACCGCGCGCAAGTCACGCGCCAAGTCGGGGCGAACCGAGAAACTATCTGTTGCGAACAAGATATCCTGGGGCAACGTCACAATCAGACGGTCACCTGTGTTTTCGATCTGCACATCGTTATTGCCCACGGAATTGCGCAAATCAGCTTCTTGCCGATCTAGGCTGTTTCCGATGATGCCACCGGTTGCCCCACCAAGGATCGCGCCTTTCAAAGCAGCCTCTGTGCGGTCGCCATCGCGGCCTGTGACCGCGCCAAGTGCTGCGCCGATGCCTGCGCCAAGAAGCACACCCTGACGGGATTTTGCATTCGGGTTATCGGCATCGAGGCCCAACTGAGATGGGTCGGTGCACGCTGTCAACGCAACAATGCCGCTGAGTGCGATCACGATCGGAGTTTTTCCAAAGAACATGTTTACTGCCTTCCAATGCTTCGGCCCCGTTCGGGCAGGGCGTCTTTCTATCATGCCCATATATATGTTGGCTACGTCCCGCTCAGAAGGGGAGAATTGAAAAATAGGCATCAATTTGCTGAAACCAAATGTAACGAGGCGCAGGAAACCCGCGCCTCAATTGGTCAAAAAGGATAGTCTAGTAGGCTTATCGTTTGCCGTAATACAGTCCGACAACATGTTCGGCTTCAGCAAAGAACAACCAACGCGACACAACAACGCCCGCCACATGAGAGACCACCGCGAACAAAGCCCAGAAATGTGAAAATGGCAGTGCCAAAAAGACAATCGGGACTCCTACCATTAGGATCAATGATATCATCCGCAGCTTGTAGGTGTGCCTGCGGGCAACCACGTGGACAAATTCGCGTAACAAATAATTGGTGCCCGTATGCGGCGGCTCAAAGGCTCGAACTGTTCCGATTTTGCCAAGACCTGTGGCCGTTGCCATCGTGCTGCCTGCGTCGTCAAATCGAGTGTCGCCTTTCATCCAATAAACCACAACCACACAACCCGCTATGGCGATGAGCAGCATTGCCAAAAAGGTTTGACCCGCCAGCAAAGCTCCACCAGCGATTGAAAGGGACAAGAACATCACTGGTGTGAGCGTCATGTTCCAGCGCGGAACCGTTTTGAGCTGCGCATAGATCATTGAAGTCGTGTAGACCGTTGCCAGTGAAAACAACGCGCCGATGATGCCAAGAGCTGTCCAGCGTTCGCCGTAAAAAACAAGGCCAGCACCGTAAAGTGCCATGATCAAAAGGGCTACGACAGCGCAGCACCCTTCGCGGCTAAGCCAGCTCGTTTTCCATTGTTTAAACGCTTTCATCGCGCGTTCTGGACGACCAAGATGAAAAGTCGAAGAGATCAAACCGCCGACGGCCATAAGGTAGGCAATGGTAAAGAAGGCAAATGCCGTCCAACCGGTGACGCCGGGGATGCCGAGGCCAAGAAAGGTCAGCAGACCGAAGCCAAGACCTGAAAAGACGGTGAAAAAGATGACTGAGGGTGCCGGATGCATATCAGAGCTTCTCCAGTTTTTTGTCGAGCCAGCTTAGGAAGCCTTTGGGGTCTTCGGCGACCGGCTGAAGGAACGGGGCAAGAATGTCGATCTCTGGCTCCACGTCCTTGGGGCGCGGCGGCAAGTATTGGTTGACAGGTTTTGTGCCCTGTTCTGGCATCAAGTCGATCCCGCCACGTTCGGCCGTTAAGATCGAAACGTTACTGTCAGGATCCGCGAAATCGCCAAAATGTCGTGCGCCTGCTGGGCAGGTGCGCACGCAAGCCGGTTCGCGGTCTTCTTCGGGCAGGTTTTCGTTATAAATCCGATCCACGCACAGGGTGCATTTCTTCATAACGCCTTCGGTTGGATCAAGTTCGCGTGCGCCATAAGGGCATGCCCAAGCGCATAAGCCACAACCAATGCAGTCGGTTTCATTGACCAAAACGATGCCATCTTCGACGCGTTTATAGCTTGCGCCTGTCGGGCAAACCGTCACGCAGGGGGCGTCTTCGCAATGCAAACAGGATTTGGGGAAGTGGATGAGTTGCGCGGCACCCTCTTCGGGTTGGATTTCAAAGCTGTGTACGCGGTTTAGGAACGTTCCCGAAGGATCGCCACCATACGGATTTTGATCCGAAAGCGGTGCGCCATAGTTTTCTGTGTTCCATCCCTTGCACGAAATCACACAAGCGTGGCATCCGACACATGTGTCCAAGTCAATGACAAGGCCCAGTTTTTTGGCGGTGCTGGTGGGAAGTTCTGTCATGTCTTATCACCTTGGATTTGGGCGTAGTGCATCATTTACCAACCTTCCATGCCAATGTGCTGGGGCCTGTGCCGACGGGCGACTTGATCGCTGGCAACACCGGCTGTGCCTCATTAGGTTCCGCGGCTTTGCGCATCTTCACCTTAAGATCGAACCACGCAGCTTGGCCGGTTATCGGATCGGAATTGGCCCAACGAAGGCCATCCCCTTTGGGTGGCAACAATTCGTGGATCAAGTGGTTCAAAAGGAAACCGCGTGTGGCTTCGGGGGCGTCCTTTTCCAAAGCCCACGCGCCTTTGCGTTTGCCAATGGCGTTCCATGTCCAGATTGTGTTTTCGTTCAGGGCGGCCATTTCAAGAACCGGAACAGTGATTTCCCCGTGGGGAGAGGTGACTGTGGCCCAATCGCCGTCTTTCAGCCCGTTTTCGTGCATCAAATTGGTCGGGACGTATAGCGGGTTGTGCCCATGTAGCTGACGCAGCCATGCATTTTGGGTGCCCCACGAATGATACATCGCCATAGGGCGTTGGGTCAGGGCGGTAATCGGATATTCGTCGACTTTGTTGTCTTCGGCAGAATCGTACCAGAACGGCAAAGGTTGCATCTTTTCTTTGATACGCTCGCGCAAATGTTCAGGTGGCTGACGTTCGCCATGACCTTCCGCCGCGAGTTGGAACTTGCGCATAGGTTCGACATATAACGAGAACAAGTATGGCTCGGGCTTGTCGAAAATACCCATCTTCACGGCCCATTCTTGGTAGGCCTTGTTCCACGGCTTGTAGTACAAAGCTTCGTCAGGGATATGCCCGACCCAGAAGCCACCATTCTCAATGTAATTGTCAAGTTGGGCAGCGTTCGGCTCGCCGCGACCATGCACGATGTCAGCGCCGTCCAGTCGGAAACCTGCGAGCGGCCCAATACCGGGTTTGCGTTGATGATTTACGATGTAATCAGCGTAATCGGCGTATTTTTGAGAGCCATCATCATTGGTAAAGCCTGGCAGTTTCAGTTTGGCGCCAAGTTCGCATAGTACAGATTGGAAACCGCGCACGTCCCGATCCGGCTCAATTACGGGCCAACGGATTGCGTCTGCCGCCGCACCTGCTTCACAGATCGGACGATCCAGCAGCGAGATGCAATCGTGGCGTTCAAGATATGTGGTGTCGGGCAAGATCAGGTCGGCATAGGCGACCATCTCGGAGCTATACGCATCGGAATAGATGATGCGCGGAATGACGTATTCACCGGTGTCTTTGTCTTTATCCGTCAGCATGTCGATCACGCCGCGCGTGTTCATCGATGAGTTCCACGACATGTTCGCCATATACATAAACAGCGTGTCGATCTTGTAAGGATCGCCGGCGTAGGCGTTTGAGATCACCATATGCATCAAACCATGGCTCGACATCGGGTTTTCCCAAGTGAACGCTTTGTCGATGCGGGCGGGGGTGCCGTCCTCCTTTAGGGCCAGATCGTCTGGGCCTTGGACAAAGCCCAGATGCGGACCATCAAGGGGCGTGTCCGGTGTGACCTTGCAGTGCGGTTTGGGGTGCGCTGTAGCGGGCTTGGGATAAGGGGGCTTGAAGCGGAAGCCACCCGGAACTTCGACAGTTCCAAGGATAATCTGTAGCACATGCAACGCACGGCATGTTTGGAAACCGTTCGCATGTGCCGAAATCCCGCGCATGGAATGGAATGAGACCGGGCGGCCCTTCATCGTTTTGTGGTGCTGCCCACGGAAATCGGTCCATTCTTGGTCGATCTCAAAGGCTTCCTCAAACGCGACGCGGGCGAGTTCTGCGGCTATTGCGCGGATTCGCTCAGCCGGAATACCACATGTTTCTGCGACAGTTTCGGGGGCGTATTGCGGGTCAAGATAGGCCTCGGCCATCTTCACCATCACAGTGGAATGCGTGTAACCGCCGTAACGATGTTGGCCGTTCAAGTCGGGTGTGATGCCCGGAGTGTCAAACGCCACAGCTTTTTCTGTGTTGCGATCGATCACAAGTTCCTTGCCGTCTTCATCGCGTAAAAACAGACCGAATTCTGGGGAATCCGGATTTGCATTCACCAACACAGGTGCGTTGGTCATGTTGGCGAGGTAATCCAGATCGATCTGGCCCGCTTTCATCAAAACATGCACCATGGATAAGATGAACAAGCCATCTGTGCCGGGCGTGATGCCAACCCATTCATCGGCAATCGCGTTGTAGCCTGTGCGGATCGGGTTCACACCGATGACTTTGGCGCCACGCTTCTTGATCTTACCAAGGCCCATTTTGATCGGATTGGAGTCGTGGTCTTCGGCAACACCAAACAGCATGAAGAGTTTCGTGTGGTCCCAATCGGGTTGCCCAAATTCCCAGAAGGCCCCACCCATCGTGTAGATGCCAGCAGCCGCCATGTTCACAGAGCAGAAACCGCCATGGGCTGCGTAATTGGGGGTGCCAAAATTCTGCGCCCAGAAGGATGTGAAGGATTGGGATTGGTCGCGGCCTGTGAAAAACGCCAGCTTAGACGGATCATCTTCACGGATCGGCCCAAGCCAATCTGTGGCGATCTGCAGGGCTTCTTCCCAACTGATTTCTTCGAACTCGCCCGAGCCACGTTCACCAACGCGCTTCAAAGGAGCACGTAAGCGGGACGGCGCGTTGACTTGCATAATCCCGGCCGACCCCTTGGCGCAAAGCACACCTTGGTTCACAGGGTGATCGCGGTTGCCCTCAATATAAGCAACTTTACCTTCTTTCATGTGCACGTTGATGCCGCAGCGGCAGGCGCACATGTAACAGGTGGTCTTGCGAATTTCGTCAGAGACCTTGGGCGACAAGTTCAGCTCAGGTTGCGTATGTGCCACGGGCGTTGGTTCCCCTACTACTAATATTACGACCCGCCACTAAATCTTCGTGACCGGGTTGCGTGCTGTGTTAGGCCAACGCTTGTAGCGCCGTCACAGCAATCATTTCTGTTACATCCTCGGCGACGCAGCCGCGCGAAAGGTCATTTGCGGGCTTGGTTAACCCCTGTAGCACCGGCCCAATAGCGGTATATCCGCCAAGCCGTTGCGTTATCTTATAGCCAATATTTCCAGCGTCGAGGTTTGGAAAAATCATAACGTTTGCAGCCCCTGCAACGTCAGAGTCGGGCGCTTTGGAGCGCCCGACAGATGGTACAAAGGCCGCGTCAAATTGAAGGTCGCCGTCAACACTTAGGTTTGGGTGGCTTTGACGCACAATTTCTGTTGCGTCCGACACCTTTGTAACCGCTGGGTGAGACGCGCTGCCTTTGGTGGAAAATGACAGCATCGCGATCTTCGGGTCTTTACGCATCAAAGCTTGAAATGAGGTCGCAGAGATCGCGGCAATCGCAGCGAGGTCCTGTGCGGATGGGTCGATCACCAAGCCACAATCTGAATAAAGCATTGCCCGCGCGCCTTTAGGGGCGGTTTGGGGCGGATACATCAGGAAAAAACTTGAAACGAGGGCCGCATCGGGTGCTTTACCGATGACTTGCAGAGCTGCCCGCACAACATCAGAAGTGGTCGTGACCGCGCCACCGACGGTACCATCAGCGTGGCCCGCACGCACCAAAAGGGCTGCATAAATCAACGGGTCATGGGCGGCTTGTTGGGCCAGTTCAGGTGTTATCCCCTTATGTTGACGCAGTTGAAAGAAAAGTTCTGCGAGATCGGGCGTCATGTCTGACGTGGCCGGGTCGTGAATAGCAATCGAGGGCACATCAGCGCCCCCTGCTTTGGTCAATTCCGCCTGAACTTCTGCTTGGTCACCCACAAGGATGATGTCGGCCAGACCGCTTTGGGCGGCGACCAGCGACCCTGCAACAATGCGGGGATCGTGGCCTTCGCTCATGACGATCACGGGGCGCCGCGCGGGCGCCTCGCTCTTGAGAAGTTCGGACGGAGTCAGAACCATTTATGCTTGCTCAACCATGTCATCTTTAGAGATACCCGCCACAGAGACAGGTTTCTTCATGGCATCGCGACGGAATGGATCACCGAGTTCTTGGTTGATCATGGCTTCGATAAGCGTCGTTTTGCCGTGTTTCATCTGGTCTTCGATCGCTTTTTGCAGCGCTGCTGTCAGCTCTTCTTGTGTGCGTGCAACAACGCCTTGAAGGCCACAAGATTGCGCGATGCCCGCATAAGACACTTCTGTGTCCAACTCGGTGCCGACGAAGTTGTCATCAAACCATAATGTGGAGTTCCGCTTTTCCGCGCCCCATTGGTAGTTGCGGAAGACGATCTGCGTGATCGCAGGCCATTCGCCGCGCCCGATTGCGGTCAGTTCGTTCACTGCAATGCCGAACGCTCCGTCGCCCGCAAAACCCACAACGGGAACTTCTGGTTGGCCGATTTTTGCACCAACAATCGCAGGCAAGCCATAACCACACGGGCCAAACAGACCTGGTGCCAGGTATTTGCGACCTTCTTCGAATGAAGGATAGGCATTGCCGATTGCGCAGTTGTTGCCGATGTCCGAAGAGATGATCGCTTCAACCGGTAGGGCAGATTGAATGGCGCGCCATGCCATGCGTGGGGACATCCAATCAGGTTTGGCAGCGCGCGCGCGCACGTTCCAATCGGTGCCGGGATCGTCTTGCTCTTCGTTCATGGACGTTAGTTCTTGCGCCCACGCGGATTTCTTCTGTGCGATGTTATTCTTGCGCTCTTCGCGGCCTGCATCGCCAGCTGTGTCTGTCAGTTGACGCAGGATGCCATTGGCCACTTTGGCCGCATCACCGACGATACCCACAGTGACTTTTTTGGTCAGGCCAATACGGTCAGGGTTGATGTCGACTTGGATGATCTTTGCGTCAGTGGGCCAATATTCGATGCCATATCCCGGCAATGTCGAAAACGGGTTCAACCGCGTGCCAAGGCACAAAACAACATCAGCGTCCGAGATCAGCTGCATGCCCGCTTTTGAACCATTGTAGCCCAATGGGCCTGCGAACAATGGGTGATTGCCGGGAAACGCGTCATTGTGCTGATAGCCGACACATACGGGGGCGGTCAGGCGTTCGGCCAAGGCCTGCGACGCATCCAGACCGCCTTTGGACAAGACAACGCCTGCACCGTTTAGGATCACAGGGTTTTTCGCAGCCGACAAGATCGCCGCGGCTTCTTCAACTGAGTTTTCGCCGCCAGACGAGGCTTCGAATTCGATTGGATCAGGGATTTCGATGTCCACAATCTGTGTCCAGAAATCGCGAGGAATGTTCAATTGGGCCGGACCAGACAAGCGTTTGGCTTGGGAAATCACGCGTGTCAGAACTTCGGCGACGCGCGATGGGTCGCGAACTTCTTCTTGGTAGGCGACCATGTCTTCGAACAATTTCATTTGTTCTACTTCTTGGAAGCCACCTTGGCCGATTGTTTTATTGGCGGCTTGTGGTGTCACCAACAACAAGGGCGTGTGGTTCCAGTACGCAGTTTTCACTGCTGTCACAAAGTTGGTAATGCCGGGGCCGTTTTGCGCAATCATCATCGACATTTTGCCAGTAGCGCGGGTGTAGCCGTCTGACATCATGCCGGCGGAACCCTCGTGGGCGCAGTCCCAAAAATGAATGCCAGCATCCGGGAAGATGTCCGAAATCGGCATCATCGCCGAGCCAATGATCCCAAAGGCATGTTGGATGCCGTGGCGTTGCAGGACTTTGACGAAGGCTTCTTCGGTGGTCATTTTCATGGCGCAATTCCTAAGTGTATCTCAAATGAATGGGGGCGCAGGCCAGGCCCCCGAGGTTGGTCGCGAAACTAGTTCAGAGTTACGCAGGACTATAGGGCCAGAAAGGAGTGAGTGATAGGGCCAAGCTTAATTTTATTGAGACCAAGTGTCTCATTAATTTTGAAAAACGCGGTCATTTCATTGGATCGCCCGCGAAATCTGGGAAATACCAGCATTGATTCGGCTCGCTGGAATTGAAGAGTATGCCAAGCGGTAAAAGTTCGGAAATTTATCTGGTTCGGCGAAAAACGGGCCGCCCGGTTCAATCAAAACGGACTGTTCTTTGAGCTCTTCTGCCAAAACAGTCGTGTCTATGTGGTCAGGGGCTTTCATCCAAAGGGACGATCCGCCAAACGCACCAAGGCCTGCAATCTTGAGGTTGTGGGCTTGAATCGCCTCTTCGATCACGCGGCGACGTTCATGCAAGGCGATACCCATTCGACGAATTAGGGCGTCATAATGCCCAAGGGACAAGAAATACGCCGCAGTGCGCTGGATATGGCCGGGTGGATGACGCAACACAGACGCCCGCAAAGCCCGCGCTTCGTTGATAAAGGGTTCAGACCCAACAAGGTAACCAAGGCGCAATCCAGGGAACAAGCTTTTGGAAAAGCTGCCAACGTAAATCACCCGCCCATCGCGATCCAAGCTCTTTAGGGCAGGTGTTGGGGCCCGCAAAAAGGACATTTCGAATTCGTAGTCGTCTTCAATGATCAGCGCATTTAGCTCTTTGGCACGTTCCAGTAGGTCGCGACGTCGCGAAATGGGCATCGTTGCTGTGGTTGGGCATTGATGGCTTGGCGTCGTGAAGATCACGTCAGTCTCGTCTGGGATCAAGCTTGGGGGTAGGCCATCTTTGTCCACAGGAATTGGGGTGATATGACAACGGGATTGGGTCAGAATATCCCGTTGAGCGTGATAACACGGGTCTTCGATCACCGCTGTGCGGCGTTGGGTTAGTAAGATCTGCGCCGTTAACCATAGGGCATTCTGTGCACCCAGCGTGATCAGAATCTGCTCTGGTTTGGCGGTGATCCCACGTCGGGGCAGGGTGTGGCGCGAAATGAATTCAATCAGTTGCGGATCGTCTTGGTCGAAATAATCCGTGGTCATGCTTGAGAAATCGCGCTGACCTAATGCCTGAACTGCACAGTGACGCCAATTGGTGTGATCAAACAAGGTTGGGTCGGTTTGGCCGTAGATAAACGGGTATTTGTAACGTGCCCAATCTTGCGGCTTTTGCGGTGTGGTGCCGCCGGTGAAGCGATGGCCAATGGCGCGTGTCCAATCAACCGTGTCTTCTGAAACCGGTCGTGTTTTGAAGTTTGGTGGGGTCGGCGCGGTCTCGGAGACGTAGTACCCAGAGCGGCCTTTGGAGGTCAGATAATCGTTTGAAAGCAATTCTGTATAGGCAAGCGTGACGGTAATCCTGCTTATATTTAGATGTGCTGCAAGCTTGCGTGTAGACGGTAGCTTTTCGCCCAGCCGAAAACGGCCTGACAGGATGCCTTCGGCGATCATTTGTTGAATTTGCGACTGCAAGGTGCCTTGGGCATCAGGTTGCAGGAAAAAAGTTTCTACAGGTAGGGCCATACGACCTAGTTAAACTGGTCATAGTGGGAAGGCAATCTGGACATATGGGGATGCGACAAGATGCGGACCGATGGATGAGAAAAAGGCGCCCTAAAAGGGGCGCCTTTTGCAGTCTAAAGAGCAATCTGCGTTAGCCAAAGACACGTCCTAAGGCGCCATCAACGGCCGTTAGGATCTGATCGATGTCGTCTTTTGTGGCGATCAATGCAGGCGAGAAACACAACGTGTTGTTTTTACCGGGCACAGAACGGTTGGTCGCGCCGATGATGACCGCCTGCTTCATGCAGTCTGCGACAACGGCTTGCACCATCTTTTCCTCCATGGGATCCCGCGTGCCTCTGTCCGAAACAAGTTCCGCGCCAACAAACAAGCCTTTGCCGCGCACATTGCCAATTACGGCGTGTTTGTCTTGCAACGCGTGCAGTTGGTCGACCATATAATCGCCCATTTCAACCGTGTTTTGCAGCAAGTTTTCGTCTTCGATGATGCGCATGTTTTCAAGCGCTGCTGCGGGTCCAGCTGTGCAGCCGCCAAACGTCGAAATGTCGCGGAAATAGTTCATCGGGTCAGAACTGTCGTCCATGAACATATCGAACACTTCGTTTGTCGTCACAAGACATGAGATCGCCGCATAACCGGACGCCACGCCTTTGGCCATTGTCACCATGTCTGGCTGAACACCGTAATGTTGATAGCCAAACCACGTGCCTGTTCGACCAATGCCACACACGACCTCATCGATATGCAGCAGAATGTCGTACTTTTTGCAAATCTCGGCAACGCGAGGCCAGTAACCCTCTGGCGCTTCGATGACGCCGCCCCCCGCTGTAACTGGCTCTAGGCAGAGTGCGCCAACGGTGTCGGGGCCTTCGCGCAAGATGATTTCTTCGATTTGATTGGCGGCCCATTCGCCGTAATTCTCTTCAGGTGCTCCGTCTTGTTCATGCTTGCGATATTCTAGACAATGCGGGACGCGGATGAAGCCGGGCGTGTAGGGGCCGTATTGCGCGTTACGCTCGTCTTGGCCACCTGCGGATAGGCACGCGATTGTGGTTCCGTGATAATCGCGATCCCGATAAAGGATTTTGTGTTTCTTGCCGCCATAGCGCTTATGGGCAATCTGACGGACCATTTTGAAGGCTTTTTCGTTCGCCTCAGAACCGGAGTTCGCATAATAGACACGATCAAGACCGGGCATCTTGGAGATCAACTTTTCCGCGAACAGAGCGCCAGGGATTGATCCCGCAGTGCCGCCGAAGAAGTTCATCTTTACGATCGCATCACGGACAGCATCGCCCATTGTTTCGCGGCCATAGCCGACGTTTACTGTCCAAACACCACCAGATACCGCATCGATATGCTCGGTGCCGCTTTGGTCCCAAACACGCATGCCTTTGCCTTCGACGATGATCTTTGGGTCTGCGCCAGTGAAAAAGGGTTGGTGTTGAATAAGGTGATGCCACACGTTTGCGCGGTCAGCTTCGATCACGCGGGAGAGGTCATTTTCGTTGAAGTTGCCGTCCATCATCGGTGGATCTCCTTTACAGATGCAGCTGGGTTGATGGCTGCGCGAGTCAGTTGGTTTGAAGCATACCTTGTAGTTAATTCCATACTTAGCTTAGGGCCAATTGGTGATTACCAATAGGGCCAGATGATTGATGTTTGAAGAACTACTTTCGATGAGGCGCTTAGTATAGACCGTCCAACATGACTGCGTCTTCTGGTTTTCAACGTATTTCCCCCCAATTCCTGAATGGAATCTCTGCCCGGATCGGGACCTCGACGTGTCAAGTTTGCGTTATCATGCTGGAGTTTTGGGCAAAGAGTTTGCGAAAATACTGATCCCGAGGTTGAGGAACGTAGATCATTTTTTAGGCAATTAGCCTTTGAGGCGCTCTTTTTAGTCCAGTTTTTCCGATGGTTTGCCTCATGTCGTTTCCGAAAATTCGCCAAGTGCAAGTAAGTTCGGTGCTTTTCGGCAAATTATCGCCGAAACTGGACTTATCTGGATTGCTAGACTGGACCTTTCCTCTAAGCGCGTTTGGTTCCAGCGTCGCGCCCCACGTGGTGCGCATATCTGCATGCTTGAGTTGCGCACGTTGATAAGGTGGATTTTGGCCGTGGTGTGTTGTGGGTTCTGTTGAGGGATTGCGGCATGTCAAATACTTAGCCTAGAGTTCATTGAGGGTGTTGCGTTTAAGGGCGTAACGCTGTGTGATCGAAGCTCTTGGAGCTTCGTAGTTACAATAAACAGGCTGCTCGCAAAGAAGCAGTCAGGTCAAATAGGGAGTCTATCATGAAGACAACACTCAAGACGCTGCTTGCCAGCACAATTCTGAGCCTGTCAGGTGCAGCCGCTTTCGCGGACGGCCACGGCGAAATCACCGTTGCCTACTTTTTGGAATGGCCAATGCCTTTTCAATTCGCGAAAGTGAATGGCACCTATGACGAAGCGCTCGGCAAAAAAGTAAACTGGGTGAGCTTTGACAGTGGCGTTGCGATGTCCGCTGCAATGGCATCCGGCGATGTTCAAATCGCGGTTAGCCAAGGTGTACCACCTTTCGTGGTTGCGACCTCTGGCGGTCAAGATCTGCAAGTTATCGATGTTGCGGTATCCTACTCTGACAATGACAACTGCGTTGTGAATTCCGCGTTGGAAATCGACAAAGATAGCGCTGGCGAACTGGCTGGCAAAAAAGTTGCCGTTCCTCTTGGAACTGCTGCGCATTACGGCTTTCTGAAGCAAATGAGCCATTTCGGTGTGGACATCGCTGGCATGTCTATCGTTGACATGGCGCCTGCAGAAGGTGCTGCGGCACTTAGCCAAGGTGCTGTCGACATGGCATGTGGCTGGGGTGGGGCGCTGCGTCGCATGAAAGAATCCGGCAACATTCTTTTGACTGGTGCCGAAAAAGAAGAACTCGGCATTCTGGTGTTTGACGTTACAGCGGCACCTGCATCTTATGTGGCCGAAAATGGCGACGATGTTGCAAAGTTCCTCAAGGTTACAGCCGACGCGAACGCAATGTGGAATTCTGGTGATCACACGGCGGAAATGCTTTCGGTTATCGCTAAGGACTCCGGCATGGACGAGCAAGCCACTGCGGACACAATCGCAACGTTTGTTTTCCCATCAGTTGAAGATCAGTTGAGCGAGAAATGGCTCGGCGGCGGCAGCCAAGACTTCATGGGCGGTGTGGCACAAGTGTTTATCGACGCGGGTTCCATCGACAAGAAGCTCGGCAGCTACAGCGGCACTGTGAATACGGGTCCTTTGGCAGCAGCCAACGGCAACTAAGCCAGACATTCAAGTGTCTAGCCCGGCGCCAAAGGGTGCCGGGCATACTTTTCAAAACGAGGCGGGGTCAACCCTGCCCTACCGGTCGGATGATCCGGCCAGAAAGCAGGGACATGTCAGCACTTTGCATCGAAAACTTGTCAATGCGGTTTGATTTGCCAGACGGCGGATCAGTCCAAGCGCTTCAAGATGTGTCGCTTGACTTGAAGGCTGGCGAACTTCTGAGCGTTCTAGGCCCCTCGGGCTGTGGAAAGACGACATTGTTGAACATTGTGGCCGGTTTCCTCGCGCCTACTGCGGGCAAGATGGTTTTGAACGGGCACGAGATTAAGGGTCCGAGCGCACAACGCGGTATGGTGTTCCAACAAGGTGCGTTGTTTGAATGGATGTCCGTTCGTGAAAACGTTGGCTTTGGGCCTATGATGAAGGGTACGCCAAAAATCGACAAAGAGAAGACGGTTGATCACCTTTTGGATGTCGTCGGTCTGCAAGACTTTAAAGAAAAAGCCGTGTATGAGCTGTCAGGTGGAATGCAACAACGTGTGGCTTTGGCCCGTTGTTTGGCAAATGATCCTGATGTTATCCTTATGGACGAACCTTTGGGCGCTTTGGACGCTCTGACGCGCGAGAAAATGCAAGGCCTTGTGCTGAAGCTGTGGAAAGAAACCGGCAAGACAATCATTCTGATCACGCACTCCGTGGAGGAAGCGCTGTTGTTGGGGGAACGCTTGATCGTCATGGCGCCACGTCCCGGTCGCATCCACAAAGAATATCGCCTGCCGTTTGCAGATATGGGCGTAGATGCCGATCTGCGTGAGGTTAAAAAACACCCTGACTTTGGTGAAAAACGCGAGGAAATCCTCGAAATGATCTGGGACATGGAAGAAGAAATCATGGGCCGGGCGGGGGACGCAGCATGATCCCACTGCTCATATACATCGCCATTTTTGTTGGCGCATTTTTCATCGTAACCAAAGTCGTTCAGCGCGCCGGAACTGCTGATTATACATCGCTAAAAACCGTGACCTTCGGGGATGAAAGTGCTGTTCGACCTAATCGGGCCGCAGGGGTTATCTCAATCCTGAGCATCTTTGTGATGTGGGGCATGTTCACGGGGTCTAGCCTGTTGCCAGGTTTTCTGCACGCGCCGGGCCCATTCCAAGGCACAACATCTTTCACCTATACCGCCGAAGCTGGGTCTGAGCGGGACGATGCGACAATCACCGTCGTCGTGCACCCTCGCGATCAAGAGACCGAAGCGCCAGAGGTTGAACCCGGTGATGGGTTCGCCAAGAACGACAGTGCTGCTATCGCACAATGGCGTACAGGTTTGATCCGCGTTGATCGCAACGACGAAATCGGGCGCAGTGATGGTGCAAACGTAGTTGCTATCAACGGCGAAGACATCAAACCCGGCCAATCCGTCTCTGTGGACGGTGGGGTCGTGACGCTGTCAGACAAAGGCACGCCAAACTTTGAACCAAAACGCGGATGGCAAATGGAGCCACTGTATCTGCCTTCACCAGAAGCCGTGGGGGCACGACTTGTGAAAGTCATGAGCGAAGGCTTCCGCAATTTTACACTTCTGGAACATCTGGGCTTTTCCCTATTCCGGGTCGTTGTTGGCTTCATGTTGGGCGCACTGGTCGGCATCCCGTTGGGTTATGCAATGGGACTAAGCGATTGGTTCCGGGGTTGGTTTGATCCGATTGTTGAATTTATGCGGCCTGTGCCGCCGCTGGCATTGATCCCACTTGTGATCATCTGGGCTGGGATTGGAGAGTCCGGCAAGATCATTCTGCTCTTCCTCGCCGCACTTTGGATTATGGCAATTGCCGCACGATCCGGTGTGTCAGGTGTGAAAATTTCCAAAGTGCATGCCGCGTATTCACTCGGCGCAAGCAAGGCGCAGATTATGCGCTACGTTATCGTGCCGAACTCATTGCCGGAAATCTTCACTGGTGCTCGTGTTGCAATGGGGGTTTGTTGGGGCACAGTTGTGGCTGCCGAACTTGTCGCCGCCGAGCAAGGGGCAGGCATGATGATCATGACCGCGTCAAAGTTCCAGAACACCGACATTGTGATCATGGGAATTATCCTGATCGGTGTCATCGGGTTCGGTATCGACATGCTGATGCGCTGGGCTGAACGGCTTCTGGTGCCTTGGAAAGGCAAAGGCTGATCTGCGCCAGGGCTCAGTTTGTGCAAAGAAAAACCCCCGGAGCTAAACCTCCGGAGGTTTTTTGATCTCGACCCTCATTTGGCCGGAGCAGTTTAGCCTGCTGTTTCGCCTTCCATCACACGACGCGCCACACGGAAGCACTCCAACGATTGTGGGACGCCGCAATATATCCCGACAACATGAATGATCGCGCGAATTTCTTCCCAAGAGACACCATTATTACGCGCCCCTTTGCAGTGAATTTCCCATTCGTGCATTTTGCCCAAGGCCCCGATCATCGACAGGTTCATCATGGAGCGGGTTTTGGCGTCAATCACATCATCGCCCCAACCAAACCCCCAGCACCATGCGGTCATCGCTTCTTGAAAAGGGCGGGTAAATTCGTCTGCGGCGGCAAGGTTTTTGTCGACATACTCCGCGCCCAGCGTTGATTTGCGTTGTTCTAAGCCTTTTAGGAATAGGTCTTCGTCGAATAAGCTCATGAAGTAAGGTGTCCTTCCTGCTGGAGTGTTGCGCGTGCGGTTGATCTTTATCTATCGTGTTGATCGTAAGTTGAGTTTGCATGTAGTTCCAGCGCGCGTTTGATGCGATCTTCTGATATCGAGGGGGTAGTTTGATCGTTCGAAAAAAGGATTTGCGTCACATGCGAGACATCTTGGACTTGGATAACTTCGCAATCGATCAACCGGGTACGGACGCTTATCTGGCGTTGGTTGCAAGGTGCCGGGCTGATCTTTCAGCGCACGGGATGTTCAATCTGGATGACTTTTTGCACGCTTGTGTCGCCCAAGACGTCGCCGAAACGCTTGCCCCGCGGTTTGCAAGTGACGCGTTTCATCATACGCGGTATCACAACATCTACTTTGAGGACCGCGTCGCGGGTCTGCCAACTGACCACCCAGCGTTGCGCCGGTTTTTGACGTCCAACTTCACCCTGTGCGCGGATCAAATTGAAGGGACTTGTTTGACGCAAGTGTACGAATATGCCCCGCTGCGCGCCTTCTTGGCGGATGTGATGGCCAAGGAGGCATTGTTTATGATGGATGATCCTTTGGCGCGTATAAATGTGATGCGATATGGCGCAAGGGATGCGCTGAATTGGCATTTTGACCGCTCTGAATTCACAGTGACCCTGTTGTTGCAACAACCCCAATCTGGCGGGGCGTTCCAATATCGCACTGACTTGAGAAGTCCAAATGATGAAAATCACGACGGTGTGACGCGGTTGTTGTCGGGTGATGATCCCAACGTACAGTCGATGTCGGTTCAAGCGGGCACGTTGAATGTCTTTCAAGGTATCAATACGCCGCATCGGGTGACGCCGGTTGAAGGCGCGCGGGATCGCGTGATTGCCGTGTTCAGTTATTACGAAGCACCGGGCATTCGGTTCGACCCGGCGCAACAGATCGGATTTTATGGCCGATCGGCCTGAGGCGCGTCAAATTTTGCAAAATTTGAGTTTGGCTCAACGATTGCTGTCGATCCAGCGACTCATCATCTTGCGGTCTTTGAAGCACGCGTTGGGCACCGCCCGACGTTTGATCCGCGCGAGCCGTTCGGCGAAGGCGACTTGTTTGGACGATGGGTAATTCGAAAAGCGCGAGGCCGGCTGCGATGCGGCGTCTTTATGCGTATCAATCCAACGGGACAGGTGTTGGCGATCCGCCAATATGCCTTCGGGCAGTGCCAAGCGTAAACGAGCCGCGATTTGCAACGCGTATCGCTGCTGTTTTTCGCTGGCGGGCATACGGTGGTAATCGTTGCTGTCCGCATCAGGAACGACAGCTCGAGCTGCGGAGAAATTGAATGTCATTTGCATGGTCTTGCCTCCTCGTTCGTTTGGGAAAATAAAAATAGAACAAAATAAGAACAAATGCAAGTGGGTGTGGTTTCAGTGATCGTGTACACAATATGTGGTGTGGGCACCCCGTGATTTCAAGGGCGCAGTACAGGATGTAGGGCTTGCACGAGGCGGGGTTCTGTGGACTAACGTTCGCAAAATCGGAGAGAATAACATGCCACGCAATGTGCTGTTCATTATGTGCGATCAATTGCGCTGGGACTATCTGGGGTGCACCGGACACCCGACTATCAAAACGCCAAACATCGACAAACTTGCCAAGCGTGGTGTGCGCTTTGACCGGGCTTACGTGCAATCACCGATCTGCGGCCCAAGCCGAATGAGCACCTATACCGGGCGTTACGTGCGCAGCCACGGATCGACTTGGAACAACACCCCGTTGCGTATCGGTGAATGGACGCTGGGCGAGCACCTAAATTCGTTTGGCGCGCGCGCAGTCTTATGTGGCAAAACGCATATGACGGCTGACATCAATGGGATGCAACGCCTTGGAATTGATCCTGATAGCCCTCGTGGCAAGCAAATGGCACAATGTGGATTTGATGTTTGGGATCGCTTGGATGGGCTGCACCCGACGGGCGGTAAACAGCCCACACATTACCAACAATTCCTGACCGATAAAGGGTATGACAGCGAAAACCCATGGCAAGATTGGGCCAATTCCGCAGAAGATCCGGAAGGTAACATACTGTCTGGGTGGTTGATGGAAAACGCGGATAAGCCGGCCCGAGTGGGCGAGCAAGAAAGCGAAACACCCTATACCACGTCGCGCGCGATCCAATTCATGGAGCAAGCCGGCGAACAGCCTTGGTGTTTGCATTTGAGTTATATCAAACCGCATTGGCCCTACATCGTGCCCCCTCCTTATCACGACATGTATGGCCCGGAAGATGTCGTGCCGCCTGTGCGTTCTGAGGCGGAAAAGAGCGGTCGCCATCCTGTGTTTCATGCCTACCAGCAACATAGATTCAGCAAAGTCTTTGCTCGCGATGAAGTGCGGGAACGGGTGATTCCAGCATATATGGGACTGATTTCTCAGATAGACGATCAGATTGGTCGCCTTGTGGCATGGTTGGAAGAGACCGGGCAGGACCGTGAGACCATGATCGTATTTACCTCTGATCATGGGGATTATCTGGGCGATCATTGGCTGGGCGAAAAGGAACTGTTCCACGATGCCTCTGCTCGGGTGCCCTTGATTGTCGTTGATCCCGATGCGGCAGCCGATAGAACGCGAGGTACAGTTGATACGCGATTGGTCGAAGCGATCGATCTTGCGCCGACGTTTGTTGATTGGATGGGCGGTAAGGTGAAACCCGAAATCTTAGAGGGACGGTCGCTTTTGCCGCTTTTACATGGGCAAGATCTGCCCTGGCGAGAGGTGTGTTTCAGCGAATATGACTATTCTTGGCGCGGTGCCCGTAAGGCATTGGAGGTGCCGATTTCAGACGCTCGCCTTGTCATGGCCTTTGATGGTCGTTGGAAATACGTGCATTGTGAAACAATGGACCCAATGCTGTTTGATCTTGAAACCGATCCTGATGAATTGGTCGATCTCGGGTGTGATCCAGCGCATGCTCAGGTGCGCGAAAAGATGCGAGACGCGATTTTCGATTGGGCGCGCAAGCATCACAATCGGACCACGATATCAGATGCCGAAATCGATGCGCGCGCGGGAACAGAGTATAGAAAAGGGATTTGGATCGGATTTTGGGATGAAGCCGACCAAGCGGACGCTGTGGCGGCGGGAACATCAGGCAGCTAACGTGTGCTTTGACTTAGGCGTCCCACACCACGCGGAATCCGTGATGCGGCGCGGCGCTATCTGGTGAATTGCCCGAGCGCGCGGCGATCCGATAGCGAAAGCAATAGGAACGGTGACACAAGAATGATCCACCCTTGGACAGTTTGTATCCGGGCATGCCTGCCAACCGTTGTTTCACACTCTTTTTGAGGGACCGGATCCGGAACGGTTCCGATGTCCACTCCCAGACGTTGCCGACCACATTATAAAGGCCATATCCGTTGGGTTCGAATGACCGTGCTGGCGCTGTGCCGTGCCATCCATCTGCGGCGGTGTCCTTGAGGGGGAACTGACCTTGCCAGATGTTGCAAGGGAAACTGTCCTCGTCATTGGGCGAGGCCGTTCCCCATGGGTAGGGAACATCTCCGCGCCCCCCACGAGCAGCGTGTTCCCACTCAATTTCTGTTGGCAGGCGGCCCTTAGCCCAGCGGGCATATGCGCTTGCATCGCTCCAACTGACTTGGGTGACGGGATGATCCGCGATCGCGGCCGCTTCGGTGTTGGGGCCATTTGGTGAACGCCATTGCGCGCCGTTTACCCGTCGCCACCATTCAAGACCGTCGATCCCCAAAGTGTCACCGACATCTTCGGGCACATCGGTGTGAAACACGAAAGACCAGCCAAAGCGTTCGGCTTCTGTGATGTAGCCGGTTTCATCAATGAAGGCTGCGAACTGCGCATTGGTGATTGTTGTGACACCAATTCGAAATGGCTTCACTTTTTGTGTTCTTGCAGGGCTTTCGCCGTCTTCTGGGATTGCAGGTGCGCGGGTGCCCAGAACCGCCTTCCCACCCGGGATCAAGGCTGTTTCGATCGACGGGACCGTCTGCGCAGGCTGGATATCTGGAACCAGCGGACTGGATTGGGGTCCGCGTGCGGGCGCGCAACAGGTGGGGGCGTCGGGTGTCGTCATGCTCTTGGCTTTAGCATGAATTCGCCGCATGAACAGGGGCGGAGGGCATTGCAGATGATGATCAATGACAAACGGTTTCTGGCTGACTTACATAAATTGCGCAGTTTTGGTGCGCATAGCACAGGAGTTGTGCGACCAGCCTTTAGTGATGCTGACATTGCAGCGCGGCGTTGGTTGGCAGGGAAGATGCAAGAGGCAGGATTGCGTCCTGTCTTTGACCCGGTTGGGAATTTGTTTGGGCTTGTGGATGGCGCTTCGGTGCTTTTGGGATCCCATAGCGACAGTCAACCAGAGGGTGGCTGGCTTGATGGCGCGCTTGGTGTGATCGCAGCATTAGAAGTTGCGCGATGTGCGCAAGAGCAAGGTGGCCCCGCTGTGTCCGTGGTGAGCTTCCAAGACGAGGAAGGGCAGTTTGGTGTGACCACGGGAAGCTCTGTTTGGTCTGGACAGTTAGCATTGGCGGACGCGGATGAGCTGACGGACAACAATGGACGCAGCTTTGCGACGGCGCGCGCGAAGATGGCAGATTTGGTCAATGGAAGTGTCGATCCCAAGCAATTCACTGGCTTTATTGAGCTGCATATCGAACAAGGGCCGACATTGGATACCAGCGGCGAACAGATCGGTGTGGTGACGGATATCGTTGGTATTCGCGATATGAAGGTCACGTTCGAGGGGCAGCAAAACCACGCGGGCACGACCTCTATGCATCTGCGTAAGGATGCGTTCCAAGCGCTCATGGCGTTCAACGCGCTGATTGCGGAGAGATTTGCCAATGTTGTGACGCCTCAAACTGTGTGGACGATTGGGCATGTTGCTTTGCATCCTAACGCATCATCGATTGTCCCCGGACGCGCCACGTTTTCGATGCAGTGGCGGGACGGGGATGCCGCCCGTCTTGGCCGAATGGAGCAAATTATTCGCGAGGCCGCGCAAGAAATCGCGACGGCACGGGGGTTGGATGTAAGTTTCGGCGCATTGATGGGGTTAGAACCTGTTGCAATGGATCGATCACTTCAGAGTGCTTTGATTGGGGGCGCCAAATTAGTCGCGCCGGACAATTGGCGTAACATGCCGTCTGGGGCCCTGCATGATGCGACGAATGTTGCTCAGGTGATGCCGGTTGCAATGGTGTTTGTGCCGTCAATCGACGGAATCAGCCACGCCTTTGAGGAAGACACACATGAGCAGGACTTGGTGGCTGGCGCGCAAGTTTTGGCGCATGCTGTTTGCGCATAAGCAAAAGTACTCCACATCAGGTTGATGAAGCGTTGTGCGGGTCTCTCGGTTAATTGAACGAGCAGTAAATTAATTCACCAGTCTGACTAGACATGTGATCTGTTCCGCGCCACACTCTACTCTCGGAAGATCGGAGTGACCGCTTTTTGTCATTAGGCGGGGCGCTTTGCTTCAAAGCGCGAGCGCTGAGCAACAGGGCCGCGAGGGAGGACGAACATTGTCGCAGCTACCAACGGACGCCACACTTGGGTCTATTCCGGCTTTATTGAGCCGCAATGCCAAGATGTTTGCCAGCCAGCCAGCCTACAGAGAAAAAGAATTTGGGATCTGGCAAAGTTGGACGTGGTCCGAAGCCGAGGCTGAGATTCGCGCGTTGGCGTTGGGCTTTTTGAAGCTCGGGGTGAACGAAGGAGACTTCATCGCCATTATTGGCCGCAATCGGCCTTACCTATATTGGTCCATGATGGCGGCGCAAATGGTCGGGGCTGTTCCGGTGCCCTTGTATCAAGACGCGGTCGCCGAAGAGATGGAATATGTGTTGGACCACTGTGGCGCACGTTTTGTGATCGCAGGGGATCAAGAACAGGTCGACAAGGTCATTGAAGTTCAAGACACCCTGAAACAGTTCGAGCAAATGATCTATCTCGACCCGCGAGGGCTGCGAAAGTATGATCACGCACAATTGCACCAATTTAGTGTTGTCCAAGAAGATGGCCGCGCCGCGCAGAGTGAGTTCTCTGGCGAGCTCGAAAAGCGAATTGCCAAGCTGGATTACGACAGCACATGTGTGATGCTGTATACATCCGGGACCACGGGCAAGCCCAAGGGCGTGGTGCTGAGCAATCGCAATGTGATTGAAACGGCAAAATCTTCATGTGAATTCGACGGGCTGCGCGCCACTGATGATATCTTGGCCTATCTGCCGATGGCTTGGGTTGGTGATTTTATCTTCTCGGTTGGGCAGGCTTTGTGGTCTGGGTTTTGCACTAATTGCCCCGAAAGTGCTGAGACAATGCACACAGATTTGCGCGAAATTGGGCCGACGTATTATTTTGCTCCGCCTCGGGTTTTTGAAACTGAGCTTACAAATGTGATGATCCGGATGGAGGATGCGAGCAAGCTGAAGCAGCGAATGTTCCACTACTTCATGAATCATGCCAAACAAATTGGACCGGCCTTGCTGGACAGCAAACCTGTCGGGGCTTTGGATAGGTTGAAATACCAACTGGGCGAGTTGTGTGTATATGGCCCTTTGAAAAACACGTTGGGTTTCTCCCGAGTGCGTGTTGGATATACGGCCGGCGAGGCAATTGGGCCGGAAATCTTTGATTTCTATCGCTCGATGGGCATCAACTTGAAGCAGCTATATGGGCAAACCGAAGCGACCGTGTTTATCACGGCCCAGCCGGACGGCCAAGTGCGGTCTGACACAGTTGGCGTGCAGTGCCCCGGTGTTGAGCTGAAAATCGAAGAGAACGGGGAGGTCTACTATCGGTCCCCTGGCGTTTTTGTTGAGTATTATAAGAACCCTGAAAGCACAGCCGACACCAAAGATTCAGAAGGTTGGGTCGCGACGGGTGATGCGGGCTTCATCGAGCCGGAGACGGGACATTTGCGCATCATCGATCGCGCAAAGGATGTCGGTAAAATGGCGGATGGGTCTATGTTCGCGCCGAAATACGTTGAAAACAAACTGAAGTTCTTTCCTAACATTCTTGAGGTGGTTGTCTTTGGAAATGAGCGCGAAGAATGCACGGCGTTTGTGAATATTGATCTGACGGCGGTGGGGAATTGGGCTGAGCGCAACAACATTGGCTATGGGTCCTATCAAGAACTCGCGCGACATCCGCAGGTCTTGTCGACCATTCAAAGCCATATGGAAGAGGTGAACGCTTCTGTTGCGCAAGATGAAATGCTGTCACGCTGCCAAGTGCACCGCTTTGTTGTGTTGCACAAACAGCTTGATGCGGATGATGGGGAATTGACGCGCACGCTAAAAGTGCGACGGCGGATCATCGAAGAAAAATACGCGGACATTATTGCGGCTTTGTATGATGGATCAGAGCGCATTTCGACTGTGACGGAAGTGACGTATGAAGATGGGCGCAAGGGGTCGATCTCGGCTACCTTGGAAATTCGCTCTGCGGCGGTGCAGCCCGTTGCGCAAAAGATGGCGGCGGAATGATGGCTCGACGCTCCCCTGCGGGGTCGCCCCGCCCACCATCCCGCGACACCCTACGCCAAGAGTTTTCCTTGCTAAGTGAAGGGCATACGTGATGCTTGATCAAACAGAAGGCTATACAACCGCGGACGGTCGTAAGATCGGCGCTGTGGTGATGGAGATGAAGAACATCACCCTTAGATTTGGCGGCGTTGAAGCAATCAAGGATATCTCATTTGATATTCGCGAAGGCGAAATTCGTGCGATTATCGGGCCAAACGGGGCCGGAAAATCATCGATGTTGAACGTAATTTCCGGGTTTTATGTGCCGCAAGAAGGGCAGGTGTTTTACAAGGGCCAGCCTCGGCCGCCGATGCGCCCCTATCAAGTGGCACAGCAAGGGATTGCCCGGACGTTTCAGAACATTGCTTTGTTCGAAGGCATGAGTGTTTTGGACAACGTCATGACGGGCCGTTTGACTCATATGAAGACTGGGTTGTTCTCGCAGGCATTGTGGAAGGGCAAGGCGGAAGCTGAAGAGACTGCCAACCGTGAGGTTGCCGAGAAAGTCATCGACTTCCTTGAAATCCAAGCGATCCGGAAAACTCCAGTGTCGCGGCTGCCTTACGGGCTAAAGAAACGCGTAGAATTGGCGCGTGCCTTAGCGGCGGAACCATCTTTGCTACTTTTGGACGAGCCGATGGCGGGGATGAACGTCGAGGAAAAAGAGGACATGAGCCGCTTTATTTTGGACGTGAACGACGAATTTGGCACGACGATTGCGTTGATTGAGCACGATATGGGCGTCGTCATGGATCTGTCTGACCGTGTGGTTGTGATGGATTACGGCAAAAAGATTGGTGACGGGACACCTGATGAAGTACGCTCCAACCAAGCGGTGATCGATGCGTATCTCGGGGTGTCGCATGACTAAAACTTGGCAATCAACAAAAGGCCCACACGCGGGACGCACCAGGGTTTCAACCTGTGCAGTCGTGCTTGGTCTTACGTTGATTGCAGGAAATGTGCACGCTGACCCCCTTCAAAAGGCTTGGGTCGAGTTTGAGCAGCGGTGTTTGATCCCGTTTGAAGATTTCGCGCCCGCGCAGGTGCAAGACCTTGTTCCGGTTGCCGGTAAAAAAGACGCCTACCACTTGTCCGGTGGCGCGATATTGGAATTGACTGGCGCGCAAGCAGATGGATCGCGCGCGTGTGCCGTGCGGAGTGCCAAATTACTCAAGGGCTTTGAGGCGTGGCTCGCAGAGGCTGAAGCCAAAGGGCGTTATGTACTGGATGACACCGGCATGTGGGTCAGTCACGAATGGATTGAACCTGTGATTGCTGTTCAACAATCTGATGGTGTCGTGCGAGTCGTGGAGACTGAACGTGAAAGCTAGGATCTGGCAAACGTGTGGTGCCTTGTGCTTTGCACTGGCTTTTGGGGCCTTGCCTGCGCAGGCAGATGGGCCGGTCTGTGATGGATCGGTCGCTGGGATGGGCCCATTATGTGCCGTGATTGAACAATATTGCGAACCCTATCTGGCGGATCCGACCACTGTGTCCCCTGATCAATTGTCGCCTGTGCCAAAGCCATTTCGGCGTTATTTTGAAGGGCCGTTGACGACCCATGTCATTGGCTATCGTGAAACAGTTTGGCCAAATACGCTGGTTCTTTACATGTTTGATGAACCCGCTTGTGAAGTGATCACATATGGGTTGGATTATTCTGACCTGTTGCCTGCGTATCAAGAATGGCGCGCAGGACCGGGGTCTGGGTTTGCGGCATCGTCGGACTTTGAACCCACCTCCAAAGTTTCCATGAGCCGGGCTTATGCGGCAACATTCTTGGCTGCGCCGCGCAGTGATGGGCGTGTGACTGAGATCACGTTCAATTGGAATCTGAACTTTGCAGGGCTGACGCGCTTTCGCCTGAGCTACCAACCTTTGCGTGATCACACGCGTGACATGATGTTGGAGGCCATGGAGTGAAGTTAACCAGTGCTGTGCTTATATCCTGCGTTGTTTTTGCGGGATCGTCTTCCGCCAAAGATTTGAGCCATAAGCAGACGACCAAATTGATGGGATATCTGGAACGTTGCGTCCAAGCCTCTGTCGCCCGATCTTCCAAAGCCTTTGACGATTGGACGCATGAAGATGTCCGTGTTCCCGGCGTTTACCTGAACTTTACGCATCGTATCTCACCAGATGGTGCGTTCTTGGCGGCGATGGGTGCGCGCAAGGATCATCCGGGTCAGCCTTTCATTTGCCGGATTATCCGCAGGGACGCGAATGGCAGTTTTTTGTCTGTCGGACAGCAAGACCGAGACATCTTTAACGCGATGCGCGAACTGCCCAAAATGACTCTGGCTGGCGTGAAATTTCGAAAACGATCTGGGTTCAAACACGATGTGAATGCGTCGCGGATTTCAGGTTGTATCAATGGGCAGGTTCTTGTGATCTCGCCGGATATTACGAACAAGGGTGCTGCCTCTTTTGGGGTTGGGCTGCCATTGCTGGAGGAACGCGGATGTTAAGCGTGTCCCAGAAAACAGAAGGTAACATGCATGTCTGAGAATTGGTTTTTCGCGGGCGAAGTTATGCTCAACGGGTTGATGGCTGGGGTGATGTATTCCTTGGTCGCGCTTGGGTTCGTTTTGATTTTTAAAGCTAGCGGGATCTTCAATTTTGCCCAAGGTGTTATGGCTCTTTTTGCAGCGATGACGCTTGTGGGCATTCAGAACGGGCAAGTTCCGTTTGCCCATCTGATCAACGCGACTTTGGGCACGGATTTGCATTATTTTGGCTGGACCGTGCATTCCATGTTGGCGATCTTGCTGACTGTCGGGGTGATGATCCTGCTCGCTTACTGCGTGCAGCGCTTCGTGTTTCGCTTCCTTGTCGGCCAAGAGCCGATCATTCTTTTCATGGCGACCATTGGGTTGGCGTATTTCCTTGAGGGGTTCGCTGACTTGATGTGGGGGTCTGAGATCAAGAAGTTAGACGTGTGTCTGACTGCTGGCACATGTTTGCCTCAAGGTATGAACATGGCCATCGACGAGGCCACCTATAACCTTCTGGGGTACGGGTTCTTCATCGACAATCTGGACATTGCAGCGACTATCATTGCGATTTTGCTGGTTGCAGCGTTGATTGCCTTTTCACAATACACCAAACAAGGCCGTGCGATGCGCGCTGTGGCGGATGATCACCAAGCGGCGCTGTCCGTGGGGGTGTCGCTTAACTATATTTGGATACTGGTGTGGTCTGTGGCCGGGTTCGTTGCGTTAATCGCGGGGATCATGTGGGGCGCGAAATCCGGTGTGCAATTCTCCCTGTCATTGATCGCATTGAAGGCTTTACCTGTTCTGATGTTAGGCGGCTTTACGTCCATCCCAGGTGCGATTGTGGGCGGTTTGATCATCGGCGTCGGAGAGAAATTGTTTGAGTTCTTTATGTCCAGCTCGGACTTGGCGGGCGCGCTCTTGGGGTTCACGACCAATGCGACAGAAAACTGGTTTGCTTATGTGCTTGCACTCGGGTTTCTAGTGTTCCGCCCACAAGGGCTGTTCGGGGAGAAAATCATTGAGCGCGTGTGATCCAAGAATGGATCAATCATCTAGCAGATGCATGGCGCGTACGGTTATGGCTGCAATGATGGTTACGACCAATGTCAGAGCCATGGACAGGTCCCCGATAAGAAGAACCGCAAGGATTGTGACGCCGATAAGCCCAACTGCGCAGAGCAAAGCCATTTGCCAAACTGCCGCTTTGGGCGGCTCGTCGGCATCAAGGAATTCTTCGTCGGGAAGCAGTATCTCAGCGACGCGCGCTGATTTTGGGGTCCGTTTCGGCTTTGACCTGAAGAACCGCCTCTCTTTTGGTTTAGATGTCACCTCCTCAGAGGTTTTAGGGTCGGGCTTCGGCGCTGTTGTCGATTTGGACTTTGGCCGTGGCTGTGCATCAGGCTCTGGTTCAGCTGGTGTGACGTCTTCCAACGGCTCCACAGCATCTTCGACTGTGTCGAGAAGACGCGCTTTCGCACGCTCAAAATCCTCTTCGGACAAGGCTCCGCTGTCGCGGGATGCCTCAAGCATCCGTATCTTATTTAACATTGCGGTCATCCCGCGCACTCCACTTACCCGCGTACAGTATCGCGTGTGCCAGTGGAGGAAATGTGGCGAAAGCTGGAAACCCAATAGCTTGGTTAATCCGGCCCGTTACACAAACATGACGATGGGAGACACACGCTAATGTTTTACCGTGAAGCTGGCGATTTCAGCACCACTTACCGCGATGACAGCCAAACCTTTCCGATCAAATTTGATAGGTATCGTTATTACTTTGTGCTGTTGGTGGCCTTTGCCATCTTGCCGTTTATTGTGAATGACTACTGGGTCAACGCGATCCTTGTGCCGTTCCTGATCTACTCGATTGCAGCCATTGGTCTTAACATTCTGACTGGGTATTGCGGGCAGGTCTCCTTGGGGACTGGCGGATTTATGGCTGTGGGCGCGTATGCGTGCTACAAGCTTATGACGGCCTTTCCAGATGTTAACATCATTTTCCATGTCCTGCTGTCTGGCGGAATAACGGCCGTCGTTGGGACGGCATTTGGGCTGCCAAGCTTGCGGATCAAGGGATTCTATCTGGCGGTGGCGACACTGGCTGCGCAGTTCTTTTTGGTTTGGTTGTTTAATAAGGCGTCGTGGTTTTACAACTATTCCGCGTCTGGCCAGATCAACGCACCTGAGCGCACGGTATTTGGTGTGGCGGTCACAGGTGCCAATGTTGAGCCTTGGGCCATGTATATGATTTGTCTGGTATTTGTCTTCATCTGTGGAATTCTTGCACGCAATTTGACGCGCGGCTCGCTTGGCCGACAATGGATGGCGATCCGCGACATGGATATCGCGGCTGAGATCATCGGGGTGAACCCGCTGAGAGCTAAGCTGACAGCGTTTGCCGTCTCGTCTTTCTTTGTGGGCATTTCAGGCGCGCTGTTCTTCGCAGTATATCTTGGCGCTGTGGAAGTGGGCGAAGTGTTCGGTATCCAAAAATCGTTCCTTGTGCTGTTTATGATCATTTTTGGCGGGTTGGGATCGATCTTTGGATCGTTTGCTGGGGCTGCATTTCTTGTGGTCCTACCGGTGGTCCTTAAGCTGGTCGGCGTGGACATCCTTAGCTGGCCCACAGATATCGTGGCGCATGTGCAGCTTATGATCGTAGGCGGGTTGATCGTTGTCTTCCTGATACTTGAACCACACGGAATTGCGCAACTGTGGCGCGTGGCAAAAGAAAAGCTACGCCTGTGGCCGTTTCCGCATTGAACTAAGAGCAAGATAAACAAACGATCGGGGGCCGACCCCCGGCACAACATCGAACAAAAAAACCTAAGGGAGGAAATACTCGATGAAAAGACTAGCAACTCTGGCGACCCTCGCCGTGATGGCGTCCGGACCGGTAATGGCGGACCTTGTGTTCCCATCATTGTCCTATCGCACTGGGCCTTATGCTGCGGGTGGTATCCCGTTTGCGGATGGTTATGCGGATTATATGACTATGCTGAACGCACGTGACGGCGGCATTGGCGGTGTGCAAACGCGCATTCTGGAATGTGAGACTGGCTACAACACCGAAAAAGGTGTGGAATGCTATGAAGCGACCAAAGGCGAAGGCAGCCTTGTGTATCAACCGCTGTCCACAGGTATCACATACCAGTTGATCCCCAAAGCGACAGCAGACGGTATTCCAATCCACTCGATGGGCTATGGCCGGACATCTGCCAAAAACGGCGCGGTGTTTAACAACGTGTTCAACTACCCTGCCAACTACTGGGATGGCGCATCTGGTGCGATCAACTACTTGCTGGAAAGCAATGGTGGAGACATCAGCGGCAAAAAAGTGGCGTTGGTTTATCACAACTCTGCATACGGCAAAGAGCCTATCCGCACCCTTGAAGGTCTGGCCGAAAAGCACGGGTTCAACCTGTTGCCACTCGCCGTGGATCACCCGGGCCAAGAGCAAAAATCGCAATGGCTTCAAATCCGTCGTGAGCGTCCAGACTTCGTTCTGATGTGGGGCTGGGGTGTTATGAACCAAGTCGCGATTCAGGAAGCTGCGAACATTCGGTACAACATGGAAAACTTCATCGGCATCTGGTGGTCAGGGTCTGAAAATGACGTGCTGCCTGCGGGCGATGCGGCAACGGGCTACAAAGCGTTGACCTTCCACGGTGTGGGTGATGATTTCCCAGTGTTTGCGGACATTCAGAAGCACGTTGTTGATGCGGGTAACGCAGCAGGTGCGGGCGACCAAATCGGCACAGTTTTGTATAACCGCGGTCTTTACGCGGCGATGCTGGCAGCTGAAGCGGCCAAGAAAGCTCAAGAAATCCACGGCGTTGCGGACATCACCCCTGTGATGATGCGCGATGGTATGGAAGCGCTGGAAATCACCGAAGCCAAAATGGCTGAGTTGGGTCTGCCAAACTTTGGTCCTGAGTTTGACGTGTCTTGCGAAAACCATGGCGGCAACGCTTTGGTGGGTGTGACACAGTGGGATGCAGCCGCGGAAACATGGTCGCTGATTTCGGACTTCAAACCGACAGATGGTGATGTGATCGGGCCGCTTATCGCGGAAGATTCCGCAGCATATGCTGCAGAAAACAACATTGCGGCGGGCTGTAACTAAAGCACGTCTACTCCGGCGGCCGCAGTTGTGGCCGTCGGAATTTACTGAGAATTTGGATAAAAAAGATCATGCTGGATACGACAGACACCAAAGAGACTGTTCTTGAAGTCAACAATATCGAAGTGATCTACAACCACGTGATCCTTGTGTTGAAGGGCGTCTCGTTGAAGGTTCCCAAGGGCGGCATCACCGCGCTTCTGGGCGGCAACGGGGCCGGGAAAACAACGACTTTGAAGGCGATCTCGGGGCTCTTGGCCTCTGAGCGCGGCGAAGTCACCAAGGGATCAATCGAATACAAGGGCGTGTCCACAGCGGACAAGGACCCAGCGGATCTCGTCAAGCTCGGCGTTGTGCAGGTCATGGAAGGCCGCCACTGCTTTGAGCACCTGACAATCGAAGAAAACCTTATGACCGGGGCCTATACGCGCTCGGACGGCAAGGGCGCTGTCGCTGCCGATCTTGAGATGGTCTACAACTACTTCCCACGTTTGCGCGAACGCCGGAAATCGCAAGCCGGGTATACATCAGGCGGCGAACAGCAAATGTGCGCGATTGGGCGGGCGTTGATGTCGCGACCAGAAACTATTTTGCTTGATGAACCTTCAATGGGCCTTGCTCCGCAGCTTGTGGAACAGATCTTCGGGATTGTGAAAACAATCAACGAAGAGCAAGGCGTGACGTTGTTGCTGGCCGAACAAAACACCAATGTGGCCCTAAGGTTTGCGCATCATGGCTACATTCTTGAATCCGGTCGTATTGTCATGGAAGGGCCAGCAGCTGAATTGCGCGAAAACCCGGATGTGAAAGAGTTCTATCTAGGTGTTTCGGATGAGGGGCGTAAATCGTTCCGCGATGTGCGCAGTTATCGTCGGCGGAAACGTTGGCTCAGCTAACGAACAAGGTCGGCTGTCGCACACCAACACTTGGTCGCGATTGGATGACCAACATCCCAGCTTGGAAGGTTTACATCATGCGCGGTCATGTTCGGGCCGTGCTGCGGGCTGGTGGGACCAGTTCAACAGATTTGCAAAATGCAGTGCATGACCGCATGAGCGACGAGGAATCCGAAAAAATGGGCACCTTGGGTTGGCATCTGTGTAGAGTACGGCTTGAAATGCACATGCGCGCAGACATCGTTCGTGTGCCCGAAAAAGGCCCTTTAAAGCTAAGGTTAGCATCATGACCCATTATGACGATCTTGAGACACGCAGCGCAGATCAACGCGCCAAAGACCTATCCGTTGCCCTGCAAGATCAGATCGGACGCGCGCAAGTGATGGCAGGCTACAAGCCAAGCCTTGCGGATGTGGACGCCTACAAGATCAAATCCTTGGATGATCTGGCGAACTTGCCCGTGTTGCGCAAAGCTGATCTGGGCGCTGCCCAAAAAGCGCATCCGCCGTTTGGGGGATTTACCAGCGGTGTCAGCCAGTTCAGTCACATTTTCCAATCGCCCGGCCCGATCTACGAACCCGGCAGCCATGACAGCAAAGATTGGTGGCGGTTCGCCCGGTTCTTGCATGCGGTTGGGATCACCAGCAGTGACATCGTGCAGAACTGTTTTTCCTATCACCTAACGCCAGCGGGCATTATGTTTGAGAATGGCGCCACGGCGGTCGGGGCCGGGGTTTTGCCAGCTGGGACGGGGCAGACTGAACAACAGGTGCGTGCGGCTGTGGATATTGGCTGTACGGCTTACGCAGGGACCCCGGATTACTTGAAGGTGATCCTCGATAAAGCAGATGAGATGGGCGAGACGCTCCGGTTTACGAAGGCCGCAGTGGGCGGTGGGGCGTTGTTCCCCTCGTTGCGTCAAGAATATGCGGATCGCGGGATTGCCTGTTTGCAATGCTATGCGACAGCGGATCTGGGCAATATCGCTTATGAAAGCGCGGCCATGGAAGGGTTGATCGTGGACGAGGGCGTGATCGTAGAAATCGTCACCCCCGGCACCGGCATTCCAGTTGCGCAAGGTGAGGTGGGCGAAGTGATCGTGACCACGTTAAACCCTGACTACCCGCTGATCCGCTTTGCAACAGGTGATCTAAGCGCTGTGCTGCCGGGGATAAGCCCGTGTGGTCGCACAAATACGCGCATCAAAGGATGGATGGGACGTGCGGACCAGACAACCAAGATCAAAGGGATGTTTGTACGCCCCGAACAGGTTGCCGCTTTGGTGTCACGTCATCCTGAGATCGTAAAAGCGCGCGTGATTGCGTCGCGCACGGGCGAACAAGACGCGATGACCGTGCAGATCGAAGCAACTGGTGGCGACAGTGCGACGTATGAGACCTCGGTTCGGGACGTGTTGAAGCTGAAGGGCGTTGTCCAAGTGGTCGCGCCGGGAACGTTGCCCAAAGACGGATTGGTGATCGAGGACCAGCGCAGCTACGACTGATGGCATGGCGTCACAGCGTTAAGTTACGCGCTGTGACCAAAAGTACCGTCAAACAGACAAACCCGCCTATCGCATAGGCCAACAGCACCGATTGCAGATCGGCGCGACTTAACACGCCGATTGCGTCTGTGACGCTGGCCGCCAGCCAAAGCGACGCGGCAAAGACGATCCGTCCGCACAGGCTTTTCACCGACATAAACGTCGCGCGGCTGTCATCACCAAGCAAAGGCTGGATGCGCGCGACAATAAATGGCGTCGAAAACGCATCTGGCACCATACGCAACAACAAGAACCCAATAGCGATTACTGACCCACTTAGGGCCAACACCAACGCAAGACCTGCTTGCATCGCGAATGCGATCAACACCAGCCCACCAAGCCCAATGCGAGACTTCAAACCGGGTGCGATCAAGGATGCAAGTAACGAGACACACATCATCAAAGCGGTAACGACACCAGACACCAAGGGGGCTTCAATCGACAGATTGGCCGCAGACAGGGCTTCCGAAATAAAGGGCTGTCCGAACACAAACGGGATGTGGCTATAGCCATACATTAAAACGCTGAGCGCAAAGAGCCACAGTAAGACAGGTTCGCGGAAATGAGCGCTGAGATCGCGTAGACGCTGCAACTCCGATTTGGCGCCAAGTGCATGTGGCGGCTCTATAAAGCGCATAGCGATCCAAATCAGGGCTACATAGGCGATGGCAGACCCAAAGAACGGCAAGGCCGCCCACCAAAGCGCCATGACCCCGCCACTCACCGCAGAGACCGCGAAGGCAACAAACCCATACCGCCACGCCCTAAGACTGTGCGCCTCCATCTCTGATGTGTTCCGGGTCGCGTCGAGGGATTCGTACAGCAACGCCGTGTTGGTCCCCGAGATGAACGCCATGCCCGCGCCCAGACAGAATTGAGCCAGCGCAAATACCAGAAAGCTGCTGCCTACCCCCAATAGGATTAACCCGATCAATGATATCACAGAGGCACACATCAATGTCATCCGACGGCCAAGCCGATCTGACATATAGCCCGAGGGGACCTCAAGAATTGTCGCTGAAATATCAAACACCGCATAAAGAAGGATCGCCTCTGCGGCGGATAGCTCGTTTTGAAAGTATAGGAACCATGTCGCCTGCCAAAACAACAAGCTGCGGCTAAATTCGAACCAAGGATAAAGGCGCACGTTTCGTTCCATTTGAGGACTATACCCACATCGCAGAAAGGCGATAGGCCTCTGGTATTTCTGACTAAAATGCTACAGTACTAGCGCATGACCGCTCTGCATCCTGATATGCCGCGCCGCAAGGCACGCACTGGTGCGCCCCGCGTTTTGTGGGGGGCTGCGCTATTGGTTGCGGCAATCTGCTTGTTGCCGATGATGGCTGTCGCGATTGCGGCGATGTCCGGTGGGACCGAAACTGTGCAGCACTTGGCCGAAACTGTCTTGGGCCGGTATGTTCGCACGACTTTGGCATTGGTCGTTTTGGTGGCGATGGGAACCTTTGCGCTTGGTGTGGGCGCTGCGTGGTTGGTCACAATGACCCGCTTTCCCGGTGTGCGCTGGTTTGAGGTGCTGTTGGTTGTTCCTTTGGCATTCCCGGCCTACGTGCTGGCCTATGCCTATACCCATGTCCTTGATCACCCGGGTGTTGTGCAAACAATGTTGCGTGATGTGACGGGGTGGGGACCTCGTGATTACTGGTTCCCCGAGATCCGCTCCCTTGGTGGGGCGGCTGTGATGTTGATTTTGGTACTCTACCCTTATGTTTACTTGCTCGCGCGGGCCGCATTCTTACAGCAATCGGGTGCGACGTTCTTGGCTGCGCGCGCGTTGGGGCAAACCACATGGGGCGCGTTTTGGCGTGTGTCCTTGCCTCTGGCGCGGCCCGCAATTGCTGGCGGCGTCCTTCTCGCCGTGATGGAGACGATCGCAGATTTCGGCACTGTTGCATATTTTGGCGTGCAGACCTTCGCGACGGGCATCTACACAAGCTGGTTTTCATTGGGCGACCGGGCCGGAGCTGCGCAGTTGGCGTTGTGCTTGTTGGCCTTTGCTTTGCTGCTGGCAATGCTGGAACGCGTGCAACGTGGACGCGCCAAATACCATGAAGGCGCACGCCCTGCGCAAGCGATGGAACCGATTGAATTGCGTGGGACTGCGCGATGGATGGCTTTGATCCTGTGTGGGTTACCGGTGCTCTTTGGGGCACTTATCCCAGCCGGTACACTGCTGTGGATGGCCTTTGAGTCCGAACAGAATTTGCTTAGCTCTCGCTATCTTGGATTTATTCAAAACTCCCTGACCCTCGCGGCTATTGCAGCTGCGCTAACAGTTGTTGCGGCAGTGTCGATGGGCTTTGTGCAACGGTTGCGTCCGGGGCGGGCTAGCTCGACGGCGGCCTATATCGCACGCCTTGGATATGCGGTGCCGGGGGGCGTGATTGCGGTTGGGCTTTTGGTGCCGTTTGCGGCTTTTGATAACGCTTTGGATGCGTTCATGCGTGCGCAGTTCGAATATTCCACCGGGCTATTGGTGACGGGATCGATCTGGCTGCTTGTGGCGGCCTATATGGTGCGGTTTCTGGCTGCGGCCCTTGGGGCCTATGAGGGCGGACAGGCAATGGTACACGGCAACATGGACGCTGCTGCACGGTCCTTGGGGCAAGGCCCATTGGGAACTTTGCGGCGGGTACATCTTCCTATCTTGACGCCAAGCCTGTTGACCGCCCTTTTGATCGTCTTTGTGGATGTGATGAAGGAACTGCCCGCAACTTTGATTATGCGACCGTTCAATTATGACACTCTGGCGGTGCAGGCGTATCGCTTGGCCAGCGATGAACGGCTCGAAGGCGCGGCGGTGCCCTCGTTGGTGATTGTTGCGATGGGGTTGTTGCCGGTGATCCTGATTTGTCGTCAGGTCGGGCGGCGATAAGCGAGGTCGCTAGGTTAGGTAGGACGTCGGTGGGATGAGGTGCGCCAGTGGCGCACCTCGTAGATTGATTTATTCCCAACCAACTTGGTTAAAGATCTTCTGTGCGGCTGGAACGTTTGCCGCAACTTTGGACAGGTCCACATCGTCAGGCTTGAAGAACCCAAGGGCGGCAACAGATGGGGACAGCCCAACGCCCGGAACGGCTGGATATTCATCGTTGCCCGCTGAGAAGTACTGCTGGGCTTGATCAGATGCGAGGTACTCAAGGAACTTCACGGCGTTGTCTTTGTGGGGCGCATTTACTGCGATGCCTGCACCGGACAGGTTCATGTGTGCGCCTTCGGCGTTCTGCGCCGGGAAGACCCAACCGATGTTGGCCATCGCGTCCGCATCCAAGCCTTTGACGTCCTTACGGATCGCGCGGGCGAAGTAATATGTGTTCGAGATTGATACCGAACATTCGCCGGATGCCAGACCGCGCAATTGGTCTGTGTCGCCGCCTTGTGGGTCGCGCGCAAAGTTCTCAACAATCCCGGCAGCCCATGTTTTCGCCGCGTCTTCACCGTGATTGGCGATGACAGAGGCGAGCAAGGTTTGCGAGTACACGTTCGAAGACGAACGGTGGCAGACCATGCCCTTATACGCTGGATCGGCGAGGGATACGTAATCCATCGGTGGGTTTTCGACCCGTGTTTTATCGTAGAAAATGATGCGGGCGCGTTGGCTGAAGCCGAACCATTGGTTGTCTACGTCTTGCAGATAACCAGGGACGTGCGCTTCCAAGACGTCGCTGTCGGTGGATTGTAGCAATCCCATGTCTTTGGCGCGTTGCAGGCGCGATGTGTCCACGGTGAGAAGCACGTCAGCCGGTGAGTTTGCACCTTCTGCCTGCATCCGCGTTAACAATTCGTCGGCTTTGCCTTCGATGCGGTTGATTGTGATTCCGGTCATCTCTTCGAAATCAGAATAGAGCCGTTCATCGGTGTCGTAGTGACGGGAAGAATAAAGATTCAACTCTCCGTCCGCAGAGGCTGTGCTGGCAACAAGCGTGATAAGTGCTGTTGTGCAAAGAAATTTAGCTGTCATGTCGCGATGTTCCTCGTAGGAAGTTAATTTCTGACTGAAATCATCAGAAACATGAAAAAGCACGATATGCAAGATATTCTGATTAAAACAGTCGGAATTAAAGCGGTTCCAACAACTCGGCTTTAACGTGTTTGTGTAGCAATCTGAGTAACTTATGGTTGTCGATAGTGTTACCGTCGCGAACATAAATTAACACCAAATTAACCTTCGAACATTAAGACTCGGTAAAGGTTCTTGAGTGTAGGTCGCCGCCGCAACGGATGTATTTCACAAAGATCTCAGTGGGTTATGTGCGCGGGAGGCCATCTTTTGATTATCGATCCTGATCAATCCTCAGAGAACTATGTCGCCCTTGCACAGAGCGCTCTGGCGTCCGTGGCCTCGGACATGTCCGCATCGGTTGTCGAAGCTTGCCGCGCAGATGCTGTGCTGTTTTGTTTTAACGATGCCGCGGGGGGAACTAAGGTCTTTTCGGCCGATATAGACGGCTTGCAAACTAATTTGGTCGACGATCTCACCGCGTTTTGGGACCGTAAGAAGCGCAATTTCGCAGCGTATGATTCTAGTGGAATTCACCATCATGTGGATGACATTGGCCAGCAATTCATCTTTTTGCTGCTTCCCTTGGAGGCGGACGGATTGCGGGTCGGTGCCTTGGCCGTCGCAATTTCTAGAAGCAATTGGATCGAACAACCCGCGTTTTCGGCCTGCAACCAAATTGCCCGCCTTGTCGCGATGAACGTGAACGCCGCACAGGCGCGTTCCAAACTCGAAGTTGACTTGGCCGAGATGAACCTGCGCGCCCATCGCCTTCGCCGTCAGGCCGAAACCGATCCATTGACGGGTGTTGAAAATAAAACATCGTTCGACTCCAAAGCCCGCGAACGTCTAAATGCTTTCCACAGACCCGCAGCTTTGCTCGCTGTTGACTTGGACTTTTTCAAACAAGTTAACGATATATATGGCCATCAATTCGGCGACATATATTTGCAAACAATCGCTCGGACCTTGAAAACATCTGTCCCGGATGCGGCTTTGGTGGGGCGAACGGGGGGGGATGAGTTTTGCATTCTCCTCGATTTACCACGCGCGAGCAGTAATTATCTGGAAGGTTTGCTGTCACGGGTGCGCAATGATGTTCAACGCAATGTCGCGTTGCTGGGCAAGCCCGATCTTGGTCGCGTCAGCATCGGTGTTAGCCTGTTCCCAACCCAAGCCGCAGAGTACGAACGCCTGTTCGCGATGGCGGATACGGCACTTTATGCCTGCAAAGCCACAGAACGTAATTCGACCACCATATATGATGTCGCCGAGCACGGCGGCGTTTTTGATGGCGATTCCCCCAATTTGAAGGTCGCAGATTTTGAGACGATTTCGCCTGCATTCCAACCAATCTTGCACTTGGAAAGCGGCGCTTGTGTCGGGTTAGAAGTGCTGTCACGCCAACGCGGCTATGAGGGCGAAATGGCAGTTTCAAAAAGTATCGGTTGGATGCTTGGCGACCATCACATCGCGCCAAAGCTCACTCGACATATTATCCATCGCGCGTTGGATGATCTCTGCTCGCTGTGCAACTTGAACGAATTGGACGCGCCCGACCTTTGGTTGAATGTGACGAAGTTCGACTTGTTAGACCCTGAATTCGTCTTCGATCTCCAAGGGATGTTGGACACGCATTGTGTGAGCTGGTGTTCAATTGTCATTGAAGTCAACGAAGAAACTATGCTCGGCGAACGCAGTGGTCAAATCTATCATTCGTTGCAAGAAATGCGGCATCGCGGTGCGCGTGTCGCTTTGGACGATTTCGGCACTGGTTATGCGGGTCTCATGCATGTTCGTGAATGGCCCGTGGATATCATCAAGATTGACCGCTCATTTGTGCGAAATATTGCAACGGACCGACATGCCAGCGTGGTCGTCGAGGCGTTGTTGATGATCGCAAATTCAATGAACCAGATTGTCGTCGTCGAAGGGCTGGAAACAGAAGAACAATTGACCTGCGCGCGCGCTTTGAAATGCGATTATGGCCAAGGTTATTTGTTTGATCGCGCGTTGACCCGCGAAGAACTCAGCACATATCTGGTGTGCCCTGAAGCTGAAGCGATGTCGGCCTAGATCACCCTTGCGTGTCACGTGGCGGCACAAGGCGGATCGCATTCTCCAAAGCATGAAGTTCGACCGGTTTGCGCAGGGTTAAAACCGGATTATCTGTGGAGTCCAAAGGCGCGATGTGATGCGCGTCTAACAACAAAATCACTCTTGGCGCAGGGGATAGCTTTGCAACATGTTCGCAAAGAACCGTGTGGGACATCCCGTCTGACAATTGCCAAGGTATGATCATAATATCGGGCGGCAATTGCTTGCGAAGCGCGTGAATTACGCCTTTGCCATTGTGAATATCGGCCACTTGGGCACCTAAGTGGCGCAGTGTTTCGGTCAGCATTTTGCGACCCAAATCGTTCCCCTCGGCCAGCAAAATGCGGTATCCAGTCAACGAGTGCCCACCGTTTTGAGTGTTGTTTTTTGGCGCGATTAACGAAGGTGCGTCTGCTTCGGGCAAGGACAGGGTTGCGATTGACCCGCTTGTGTCGCCACGTTTCAAAGTCAATGACCCACCGGCTTCGCGGGCAAATGTATCTGCAAAATTCAGACCGACTCCGCTTGTGCGCATCGCCCGTTCCGAGGTGAAATAAGGGTCCTGTAATCGCGCAAGCACGTCGTCAGGCAATCCTGTTCCGGTGTCTTTTATGGTCCAGATCATCGCGTTTGCGTGTGCGAACAGCCGCAATGTTATGCGGCCTGCTCCGGCTTTTGTGTCCAACACAGCTTTGCGCGCGTTGGTCAAAAGATGCACCAAGGCCGCTTCAAATTCTGTCTTTTTGCAGAACACGAAGTGATCCGTGTCCGGCAACTCAATGTCCAACTGAACTGACGGCGGCATAATGCGTTTTGCAAGCGCTGCGGTGGCTTGGGTGACCGCAACAATATTGTGCAATTTGGGCGTCGTCCGCGTGTCTATGTTTTGATTGGTCAAGGCGCGGGCCAGCTTTATGCCCCGCTCGCTTGCGTCGCGCACATCTTGCAACGTTTGCGTGGCGCCACCCGATAAGGTTTCGCGTGACACTCGGTCGGTCGCAATCTGGATGATGCCAAAAACACTGCCCAGATCATGTGAAATCTGCTGCAAAAGTTGCGTGTCAGGCACGCCATCAGGCAGGTGTTTAACGATTTGACGCTGATGCCAATCTTGGGTGCAATCGCGAAAACTCAGCACGTGAAATTCATGTTCCAAAAGATGCTCCGCGCGGCATTCAAAAACCCGTTCTCCGCCACGTGGATCAAGCCATGCTGCAATCAGCTTTGAAGGAAATGGACCCGCGGTTAACTGATGCAAGACGGCCTCATCTTGGGTCAGAAGATGACGGTCTTCGGGGGCGTGAAATTGCGTGTTTTGAAGCCAGCGTGTTGCGTCTTGTTTGTCTCCCCCAACAAGGTCCGTCGCTAGATTGTTGCAAAACCGAACGGTGTGATCTTTGCCCAAAACGAACACTGCGCATGTGTCGATTGCGTTAAAAATCGCAGCCATTTGGTGGGCATCGAGTGGGTGAGGGCGCTCTGTTTTATGTGACGTCATGTCCAGATCATCCCTGCGTGTGAGAAAGCCAAGAGTGCTTATCTTCAAGGCGTTACGCTAACAGGGATTGAACCAATTCGTCAATTTCTGTGAGCGACGCTGTCTTTTCGATCTTCGCACTGGCGTCGCGCATGCCTTCCAAGAATAGCGGCGAGGATGCGATTTCGCTTCGGCCTGTGATGACGATGACGGGGAAGTTGGTTTTATGTGCGCGCACTTCATGCAGGAAGGATAATGCCCCGCCTCCGCTCATGATGACGTCACAGATTGCGATGTCGAAATTGCCTTGCAGAAAGACTGAAATAGCGTCAGGACCGGACAGGGCTGTTACGACATCGTGCCCAATTTCAGCAAGTCCGTTGGCGAGTGCATCCAAATAAATAATATCGTCATCTATCAGCAGAATTTGTGCCATAAATCGGGTCCCGTGGATTGATCGCTTTGATGCATGTGCTACCCTTCTAAGATGAATTTTTCAACGGATGGTGACCATGGTTTCGCAACAAGACTCTAAAGACACAGGTCGCGATGATGTGCCGTTGGTGGCCATTGGCGCATCCGCTGGTGGATTGGAGCCGTTAGAGAAGTTTTTCGAAGCCGTTCCAGACATTTCCGGCGTCGCTTATGTCGTTGTTCAGCATTTATCCCCTGATTATCGCTCGATGATGAATGAACTTTTGGCGCGAAAATCGAACTTGCCGATTCTTCATATCAAGGACGGAATGGAGGTCGCAGCCGACACCGTTTATTTGAACCGACCCAATATGTATGTGGAACTTGATGGTTCGATTTTCCGCACGTTTCCCTACCAAAGCGGGCAGGGGTTGCCGCATTTACCGATTGACCGGTTTTTCACCTCTTTGTCGTCGCGTGATTGGAACCGCACGGTTGCCGTGGTGATGTCGGGATCGGGGTCAGATGGCTCGCAAGGTGCGCAAGTTTTGCACGAAGCGGGGGCGGCTGTTTTGGTGCAATCTATGCACGAGGCGACGTTCACATCGATGCCGCGATCTGTGCTTGTGTCGGGCTTTGTGGACCGCGTTTTGGATGCCGCAGAGATGCCGCGCGTTGTCGAAGAAATTTTCCGACATGGCAAAAAATCCCCGGCGAGTATCGAAATTGGGTTTGGCGATGGTATCAAGAGCATCCTCAAACAACTCGAAAGCCGCCATCGGGTGGATTTTGGCAGTTACAAACCCACAAGCGTGAATCGCCGGATTGTTCGTCGTTTACATCTTCGCGGCCATGGCAGCCTTGAAGAATATGACGAGGTTCTGTCTGAAAGCGAAGATGCGGTAAACGAGCTGTTTGAAGATATGCTGATCGGCGTTACGGAATTTTACCGTGATACGGAGGCGATCACAGCTCTACGCCACAAAGTTCTGGATAAGTTGGCTCAAGAAGCGTCCTCCGGGCCACCGCTGAAAATTTGGATTCCGGCCTGCGCCAGTGGCGAAGAGGTCTATACGATTGCGATCGAGCTAAGCGAGGCCTTGCGCGAGGCTGGCAGCGAACGCCGCTTCCGCATTATCGGCACAGATGTGCATGCCAAATCTGTTGAAACAGCGTCGCGCGGCGTTTATTCGGCTGAGAAAATTGGCAACGTCCCGGCGCATTTGCGCAAGCGGTATTTTGTGGAAACCAATGGCGATTATGTTGTTGATCCCGCATTGAGGCAGCGGATTATTTTCTCTGTCCATAATCTGATCAATGATCCGCCGTTCATGAATCTTGATCTGATTTCATGCCGTAACCTTATGATTTACCTCAAGGAAGATCCACAGGCTTCGGTGATTTCGATGTTCTTGTTTGGCCTTCAAAGTGACCGCTTCTTGTTCTTGGGCGCCTCGGAAACCGTGGGCAAGTTCTCGTCGTGTTTTGCGACGCAGGACGCAAGATGGCGTATCTTCCAGAAGCTTCCGGATGCCAAGAATGTCTCCGAAAAGTTGTTTTCACGTCGATCAACAGGGATGCTGATGGATCGGGGAATTCGCAGTGACTTGGCTGCAACGGATCGCAAACCGTTCTTCTCTGAGGTCCAAGAAGTGCGAACGCGCGAGGTTATGATCCGCGCGTTTGATGCCTTGTTGAAACGGTATGCCCCGGCGTCGATTTTGATGACGGCGGATGGGAAAGTTCTGACGTGGTTTGGTGCGGCGTCGGCCTTGATCGATACGATGAACAACTTGGCGGACTGGACGATGCAGGAAATCGTGCATCCAGATTTGCATTTTGCCATCAATGTTGGGATCGAAAAACTGCGACAAGGGCAGTTCAACGAACATGTTCGCATCGTGAAATTGTCGCTTCCGGATGGTCAGCCCCAAGACGTAAAGGTCGAAATTGAGGCTCTGAATCAAGGGGCCAATACGCCGCTTATTCTGGTTAAAGTCGATCTTGAGGTGCCACAGGCTGAAGTGACAGAGGCGCAAGTCGACCCTGTTTTGACTGGCGCCGCGACGGATGACAGTGCTGTGCTATCTGCGCGTATCTACAGCCTTGAACGCGATCTGCGCCTGACGGAAGAAACGCTGCAACATGTAACGGAACGGCTCGAAGCCAGCGGCGAAGAACTTCAGGCGTCCAATGAAGAATTGCAGGCCTCCAACGAGGAACTCCAAGCCTCCAATGAGGAATTGCAAAGTTCGAATGAAGAACTGCACGCGGTGAATGAAGAACTTGTCTCCGTGAGCACCGAACACGAACGCAAGATAGACCTGCTGTCAGAGCTGAACTCAAGTTCGGAAATGGTGATGAAGCTGTTGAACACAGGCATCATTGTGCTGGATCAGGATTTGAATATTCGCCGGTTTAGTCAGTTGATCGAACGGGAATTCTTGCTGCAAGATCATGATATTAAGCGATCCATTAAAACGGTTGGGCCGCGCCTTGATTTTGCGGATCTTGAAGACATTGCCGCAAAGATGCTTGAGGACTCCACACCACAAACGCGCTCTGGCACGCATGAGGGGCGACCCCTGCATCTGGAAGCGCGACGGGTTATGACAGGCCCCAAAGACGATGAAACGCCGGGCACGATTTTCCTGTTTCGCTGGGGGTAATAGCGTGCATCCCGCGTCTTGCGGGGTGCCTTGACATTCGCCTATGATGGCGCACGAAAAAAACCGCCCCACAATCGAGGGCGGTTCTTTTAGACCTAACAAACCTTGCGGCCCGGCTGTGCCTTTTAGGGCTTAACCCTGACGGGCTTTGAACCGTGGCTGGGTCTTGTTGATCACGTATACGCGGCCTTTACGGCGCACGATGCGGCAATCACGGTGGCGGCTCTTGAGCGAGCGGAGCGAATTGCGAACCTTCATGGTCACTCTCCTGCATCTGCGTGGCGCCTTTGCGGTCGGCTGGGCCACAGGGTTGATCGGTTGCCGTTCGACCAGCATGGCCAAAGGGCGGTGAATTCATGGTGGGAGATACTGGGATCGAACCAGTGACCCCTTCGATGTCAACGAAGTGCTCTACCGCTGAGCTAATCCCCCGAACCGACTAAGACAAACCCCAAAAAGAAATGGGGCGCGGATGCCCGCGCCGGTTCGCAGGGCTATAAAAGGAGTCGGAACAGGGATCAAGGGCTTTTGGCGTTTCACTTTATTGGTTTATATAAGAACACGTCAGGAGTCTCTATGCCGAACACCGCTTTCAAAGTTCTACGCCCCGAGCATCGCACCTCATGTGTGACGTTTGCATCGCCCCATTCAGGGCGCGATTACGGGTGGAGTTTCCTACGATCCTCGATTCTGGACTCTCATACGATCCGCTCTTCCGAGGACGCGTTTGTTGACCAACTCTTTGAAAGTGCACCGGAATTTGGCTGTCCTTTGTTGACCGCTGGGGCGCCGCGCGCCTTTGTGGACCTCAATCGGTCGGCGGATGAACTCGACCCGGCTGTGATCGAAGGCTTGCGCCCTCAGGGTCATAATCCACGGGTCGCTTCGGGTTTGGGTGTGATCCCACGCGTTGTTGCAAATGGGCGTGCGATTTATCGCGGAAAACTTTCGCGACCTGTTGCAGATGCGCGTATTGCGCAATTTTGGCATCCTTATCACGATATGTTGCAAAAACTCCTCGACGAAGCGCATGTGGCGTTTGGTCAGTCGGTGTTGATTGATTGCCACTCTATGCCGCACGAGGCCATGGACGGGATCGCGCGCGGCGGCATGCAGCGCCCTGATGTGGTCTTGGGGGATCGCTTTGGTGCTGCGGCCAGTTCCGACATCGTGGACCAGATCGAATCGGCGTTTTCCTCGGCGGGTTTCGTTGTGACCCGCAACGCACCGTTTGCAGGGGCCTACATCACACAAGCTTACGGGCGCCCCTCCCGACGCCAACACGCCGTTCAAGTCGAAATCGACCGCTCGATCTACATGAACGAACGTCTGATCCGCCCCAACGGAGATTTCGAAAACGTGCAATCCCGCTTGCGCGACGTCATGGCTGAAGTGTCCTCCATAGGCCAAGACCGCATACCTTTGGCCGCCGAATAACCCGCAACGCGAACCGTAGTGCAGGCTAGCTGCATGCTCCGTATTCTCGCGTTGGTTTCCAATGTTCCGAATGCGCGAACGTCGGCTGTGCGGAGAGGCTGTGTGGAAACTCTGTTGAGTGTAGCGCCGAGGGTCGTTTTTACATTCACCGTGATCTCGGCGCAAAACCTTCAACTCGACTGTTCTGATTGACCTTGGTGGCGGTCAAGGCGACATCAGGCACCTCTTTACGGTTCGGTGCTAATTTGAAGGCTAATGAGGCCCACTATGCCTTCATCGCAGCGATCATTGCTGGGACGCCCATCATGTTCATCACGCGGGTCATATTGTAGGCCAGCACGTGCAGCGCCATCTCCGTCGCCACCTTTTTCAGAGTACGGATCTTGAAGTGCGTCGCCCCCATCCAAGACTTGATCGTGCCATAGGGATGCTCGACGGTCATGCTGCGGACCGCCAATTGCGTGGGATCTTTGTCCAAGCGTTCTTGGACGCGATCTAGAACATCCTCCTTGACCCACCGACGCACACGGCGGTCTTTGCTTGTCGTGCATTTGGCTTTGATCACGCAATCAGCGCACGCGCCTGACGCATATGATTTGATCTCTTTGCCGTCTTGTTGGCTCGTAAATCGGTTGGTCAGTTTTTCGCCTGCGGGGCAGATGTATACATCCGTTCCTTCGTCATATGCAAAGTCAGCTTTATCGAACTGCCCACGCGCCGCCGCATTTGATGTCATCGGCTTTGGGACAACGACCGAGATACCAGCCTCTTCGCTGGCGACGATCTCCTCGCCTTTATAATAGCCCTTATCCGCAATTGCCGTGAGCTGATCTGTTGTCATGGCATCACGCGCCAGAACCGCCATCATCGACAAGGCGTCGCGGTCAAACCCAAGCATCGTGACTTCGTGTGCAACGATCAGATGGTTATCCGCCTCGACGGCGGTTTGGACATTGTAGCCAACAATACGCGGCATCCGCGCCGTTGTTGCCATCGATCTGGCATCTGGATCGCTGAATGAGACTTGGGTTTCTCCGGTCTCATCCATCCGCTGTTCAATTGATCTGTAGCGCACAGCTTCCTTTTGCAGATGTTCCAGCTTTCGCAAAGTGCGTTCCATGCGCGCTTCTGGCAGCACCGTGCCGGCCTGCTCAAAAACCTCATCGGCACGATCCAACTCGCCCAGATAACGCTCAATTGCTTTGTCGATCTCGCCCAGCTTCTGGCGCAGCTTGCCACGGGTGTAATTCTTGGCCTTGGAGTTGACCGCCTTGAACCGGCTGCCATCAATCGCGACCACGTCCCCATCAAGCAAATCCATATTGCGGCACAGAGCCACGAACTGCTGGCATACTTTGCGGATCGCTGGGCCGTTGTCTTTGCGGAAATCTGCAATCGTCTTGAAGTCAGGCTTCAGCCGACCCGTCAGCCAGATAAGCTCTAGATTGCGGCCACACTCACGTTCCAAACGTCGCGATGATTGGACTTGATTGAGATATCCGTAGAGGTAAATCCGCAGCATCAACCCAGGATGATAACCGGGCCGACCAGTCGCAGCGGGCTGCGCATTGAAGCCAAGGACAGCGAGATCCAGCATGTCGGCAAAGGCATCAATGGCACGAACGAGGTTATGTTCATCGACGTAATCGTCGAGATGTTCAGGCAGCAACATCGTCTGCTGGCGGTCCAAACCTTCGATGAATTGAGACATAAACAACCTCCATACCGAGTACGGAAATTATAGCATCTCTAAGGATAAATAGGGGAGTTTTCACACAGCCTCCGGACATAGTTAGTGTGAATTCGCTGTGGGTGCGCGAACGTCGGCTATCGAAGATCGGTAAACTCTCGATCTAGTATGCTCATCATCACGTCGTCGTGCCACTCTCCCGCAATATGAGCGCTCTCCCTCTCGATACCTTCTTGGATAAAACCGCATGCCAGATAGCATCGAATTGCACGTTTGTTGAAAGCGAGGACGCGAAGGTCGATCCGATGCAGGTGCAGCACCTCAAATCCATGTTCGAGCACAAGTTTTATTGCGTGTCGCCCGATGCCCTTGCTGAGGTCTGCCTCACCAAACAGACCAATCGCCATTCGCGCTCGCCCGTCTTGGTAGTCAATGTTATCCAAGCGGGCCTCACCTACAAGATATTCGTCTAATGTAATACTCCATCCACACGGATGTTTGGATAGTCGGTCAAACCACGCTTGAGCCTGTTCCATACGCATTTCCGGTACCGGCCCAGAAGGAACGCCGTACATCTTTCGAATTTCGTTACAGAAGCCGTAAGCAAGCCGGTCCATCACGTCAGATTCTATCGGAGCGCGAATCGAAATATTTGTGATCGATTTGTTTGCTTGAGCCATCGAGTTAACGTTTCAAATGCATGGAGCTGGGTCAAGCTGAATAACAATCCGCCTCCCAAGAGCCGACATTGGCCGCGTCGCAAAAAGCCTGCAAAGTGGGCTCCAAGCCGCCATCGGATGCAGCGCAGCATTCGCTCGATCAGGGCTGTGGCTGGTACACTAACGGCCCAAACCTGCCGTTCCCCCATCCTCGGCCATGCCGCACTGCGGCCCGTCAGACCGGACTTTCGCCGCAACTGCAAAATTGAGTGATCAGTGAATTTACAGTGTGCGGACAAAGTTGCTGTTCGCGATCCTTAGGCAAAGTTCGGTTCCTGAAAACAATGCTGTAGTTTGGTCACAGTCGCCTTAATCGCTCATTCATGTCGAAGCGGTATGCCTCACTGATCTTGCAGGGGAAATAAGCGATGGTCGCCAACATAAATGGAATTATTATCAGCCAAATCTATGGCGATAATTCGGGCGGAGCGGTTTTCGACACGGACGGCGATGGAACCGCCACGCAAGAGGACGAATTCGTGTCTATACAAAACACATCCAGCTCTCCCATGGATTTGTCGGGCTGGCAAATCTGGTCTGACATGACTGGAGCGAGTGCCCCGGATGACCCTCAGGACGGCCTTTATCACACGTTCCCACCCGGAACGACGCTGGAGGTGGGCAAAAACCTTTATATCGTTAATGAGATCACGGGCACGCCAACCCCTACCATGCAAGAGGCCAGTGAAGGGGGCCTGGAATCAGGGGCTGGTGGCGTAAACACAAATTTTCTAAGCGAAGGCGGGGCCGACATGTTGTCTGAGGGTATCGCCTTAGTAAATCCAGCAACCGGCGAATACATTGTCATCGAGTTTAATGAAAACGGTCTCACCGATTTTCCGGGCATGTCGGGGTTTCCTGGCACAACTCTGCTTGGGACTTCGAACGCCGCAGCGGATAGCGGTCAGGAAGACATGAATGCCGGCTCTTCGTATCAATACAATTCCGCGACAGATCAATATGAGTATTCAACAGTAGCCGTGGTCTGTTTTGCACAGGGGACTAAAATTACGGTACCCGAAGGCGAATGTCTGGTGGAGGACCTCAAACCGGGTGATCTGATCCTTACGTTAGATCGTGGTTTCCAGCCTCTGCAAAAAAGTCTGCGAAGACATCTGAATTTTGCAATGGACGGCAACCCTTGTCACAAACCTATCGAATTCAAGCGGGGGGCGCTTGGATCGGGGATGCCAACCCACTGTCTGGTTGTGTCGCCGCAGCATCGTATGTTGGTAAAAGGCACCGACGGAAAAGAGGTTCTTGTGCCGGCCAAGGCCCTGACAAAACGTGTGGGCGTGCGCGCCATGAAGGGGTGTCGTGAAGTCACTTACGTGCACCTTGTGTTTCGGCGTCATGAGATCATCAAAGCACACGGTTGCTGGAGCGAGAGTTTCTACCCCGGTCTTTATGCGACGTCGACTTTCGGATGTCGGCTACGAATGGAATTGATGGAAGTATTCCCTGAACTAAAGCGCGACCTACCAGTCGAACCTGCCCGTACTCTGCTTAGCGTGGGCGAAGCTCAGATGGTTTTTCAAAAAGATTTTGCGTCGACCGGAAACACGCAATGGGAAACGCTGGCAGCGTCTCCTTCATAATCCTCTGGCGCAAAAGGTAATAATAACCTCCAAAACTTGTGAGCCTCTCTGTTGTTCACAGAGACGGAAAGCCGTGTTTGCCCGGGTAAACTGGTTGTCCGGCGTTCAAATCCGCCATCCATATGGTCCGCAGCACGAGTAAGTTTGGCCTCATCGCTGCCATTCGCTAAGCCCCCCTTGGACGGCAACTCCGCTGTTGGCCCCGTGTTATGCTCAATTTCATAACCTGACCCCCAAAACAGACCGCAAACACGCACGCGCCCCCTTGGCCCTCCCGCCTACCTCCGGTAGACCACGGCGTATGACCAAACCAATCGTTCTTTGTATTCTCGATGGCTGGGGCATTGGCCCCACGCCGAATGGTAACGCGCCGCTGCTGGCGGACACGCCTGTCATGGATCGCCTGATGGCGACGTGCCCTAATGCGACGCTGCTGACGCATGGCCCGGATGCTGGTTTGCCCAAGGGGCAAATGGGCAATTCCGAAGTCGGCCATACCAATATTGGCGCAGGCCGCGTGGTGGCGATGGATTTGGGCCAGATTGATCTTGCGATTGAAACGGGTGCGTTTTTCACCAACCCGGCTTTGACGGATTTCATCCAAACGCTGCGCGCGACACGCGGGCGCGCCCATGTGATGGGTGTGTTGTCTGATGGTGGCGTGCATGGCTCGCTTGATCATATGATCGCGGCCCTGAAGGCTTTCAGCGACGCGGGCGTCCCGGTTATCTTGCACCTTGTCACGGATGGCCGTGATGTGGCGCCGTCTTCTGCGCAGAAATACCTTGCTCAATTGCGCGCGTCTCTTCCGGAGGGTGTGCAGCTTGGCACCCTTACGGGGCGCTATTTTATGCTTGATCGCGACAATCGCTGGGACCGTGTCGAGACGGCGTTCAATGCGATGGTGCATGGCATTGGCCCTAATGCGTTCTCGGCTGAAGATGCGGTTGCTAATGCGTATGACCAAGGCAAAACGGATGAATTCATCCCGGCTACGGTTCTGGATGGCTATAATGGCGCCCGCGACGGGGATGGCTTGTTTTGCCTCAACTTCCGCGCCGATCGCGCCCGCCAGATTTTGCGCGCGGTGGCCGATCCTGACTTCCAAGACTTTGACGCAGGTGCGCGCCCGGCTTGGGCGGGATTGCTTGGCATGGCGGAATATTCTGATCAGCATGACGCGTGGTTCGATACGGCGTTCCCCAAGCCAACTTTGACCAACACGTTGGGTGAATGGGTGTCTAAACAAGGCAAACGCCAGTTTCGATTGGCCGAAACTGAAAAGTACCCCCATGTGACGTTCTTCTTGAATGGCGGCGCTGAGACCCCGAATGAAGGCGAAGACCGCTTTATGCCGCTCTCGCCCAAGGTTGCGACCTATGATTTGCAACCCGAGATGTCTTGCGCGAAAGTCACAGACAAATTCGTGCAGGCGATTGAAAATGGATACGATCTGATTGTGACCAATTACGCAAACCCAGATATGGTCGGCCACACCGGCGACTTGGCGGCGGCAAAGGCCGCGTGTGCCGCTGTGGATGCGGGGCTTGGCAAGGTTGTCGCGGCCCTCACGGCGGCGGGTGGCACGATGATTGTCACCGCAGATCACGGCAATTGTGAAATGATGATTGATCCAGCGACGGGCGGGCCGCATACGGCGCACACGTTGAACCCAGTTCCCGCGATCCTTGTTGGTGGGCCAGAGGGGGCCACGCTGCGCAATGGCCGCTTGGCTGATCTTGCGCCGACCTTGTTGCAGCTGATGGGCTTGCCGCAACCTCCTGAAATGACAGGGGTCACCCTGATCACATGATCCTACGCGCGGCTCTTTTGTCTTTGATCTTGGCTGGCAGTGCAGCGGCGCAAAGCCCTGCGGCGCAAGCGCAAGCGGCGGTCGAAGAATTGGATCAAGCCGCCATTCAATTGGACGCCGCAAGTAGTGCGCGCGACCGTGTCAAAGCCCTGACAGCTACGATCCGCGCCTTTGAAGATGGGCTTGCGGCGATGCGGGATGGGTTGCGCCAAGCGGCGATCCGGGAACGCGCGCTGTCTGCGAAGCTGACCAGCCAAGAAGCTGAAATATCTAGCCTTCTTAGTGCGTTGCAAACAATGGGGCGGGCGGATTCCCCGACGGCTTTGTTGCATCCTTCGGGCGCGGTTGGCACGGCGCGGGCTGGGATGTTGCTGGCTGATATTGGCCCGGCTCTGAACGCGAGCGCCAAAACGCTGCGCTTTGATCTTGAAGAGGTGCAAACTCTGCGCAGTTTGCAGCAAAACGCGGCCAATCGCATGTCCGAGGGGCTGACACAGCTGCAAACGGCGCGCGCGGGTCTAAATCAGGCGATGGCGGAACGCACGGATTTGCCGCAACGTTTCACGGCTGACCCGATGCGGGCTGCGATCTTGATTGCAAGTTCGGAAACGTTGGCAGGGTTCGCCTCTGGTTTGCAGCAAATTGCCGTCAATGAAACCGCGCCACCGCTGGAACTGACTGCAAGCCGCGCGATTGGCGACCTTCCACTTCCGGTACAAGGCGTGTTGCTGCGTCGCGCAGGTGAGGCGGACGCGGCAGGTGTGGCCCGCCCCGGACTGTTGCTTGCGACGCGCCCCGAAGCACTGGTGACCACCCCGACCGCTGCCACGATCCGCTACGCTGGCCCGCTTTTGGACTTTGGCCAAGTGGTGATCCTTGAACCCCAAGCGGGCAGTTTGCTGATCCTTGCAGGGCTTGCGCAAAGCTACGGCGCCGCAGGTCAGGTCATTTCAGAGGGCTCACCGGTTGGCTTAATGGGCACAGGACCGCGTGTCGCAGCGGAAAACCCATCAACAGGTGGTGATGGGGGTGGCACTGGTCGCTCAGAAACGCTCTATATAGAAGTAAGACAAGATGACGCCCCGATTGACCCGGCAACATGGTTTGCCCTCGGGCCAGGAGAGTAGGAACAGGTAATGAAGAAATTCGTGATGGCCGCAGTTGGCGGCACCTTGGCGGGCGTGATCGCCACCACACAGATTATAGGCCCGGCGCTGGCACAGGAGACTGCGCGCAACAGCAATGTGTATGAACAGCTTGACCTGTTTGGCGATATTTTCGAGCGTATCCGCTCCCAATATGTCGAAGAGGTTGATCCCGGCGAGCTGATCGAAGCGGCCATTGATGGCATGTTAACCTCGCTTGATCCCCATTCGAGCTACTTGTCCCCCGATGATGCTGCCCAAATGCGTGTGCAAACGCGCGGCGAGTTTGGCGGCCTTGGCATCGAAGTGACCCAAGAAGAGGGCTTCGTCAAAGTTGTCTCTCCGATTGATGGCACGCCTGCGGATGAAGCGGGTATCGAAGCGGGCGATTTTGTCACCCATGTTGATGGCGAAAGTGTATTGGGTCTGACGCTCGACGAAGCGGTTGGCATGATGCGCGGGCCTGTCGGGTCTGAGATTATCATCACCGTGGTACGCGAAGGGGAAACCGAACCCTTCGATGTGTCGATTATCCGCAATGTGATCAAGCTCACAGCGGTGCGCTCGCGGACCCAAGGCGAAACGGTTGTGTTGGATGTGAACACGTTCAACGACCAAACGTATCCGAACCTCAAAGATGGGCTGGAAGAGCAAATCGCCGAAGCGGGTGGCATTGATAACGTCAACGGCTTTGTCGTCGATCTGCGCAATAACCCGGGCGGCTTGCTGACCCAAGCGATCCGTGTGTCGGATGCGTTCCTCGAAAAGGGTGAGATTGTCTCGACCCGTGGCCGTGCTCCCGAAGATGGCGATCGTTTCAATGCCACACCCGGCGACTTGGCTCAGGGCAAACCTATCGTGGTGTTGATCAATGGCGGCTCTGCCTCCGCGTCTGAAATTGTAGCGGGTGCGTTGCAAGACCACCGTCGCGCGATTGTTGTGGGCACCAAAAGCTTCGGCAAAGGGTCGGTGCAAACGGTTATGCAGTTGCGCCAAGATGGTGCGATGCGCTTGACCACGGCGCGGTATTACACGCCATCTGGTCGCTCGATCCAGTCGCTTGGCGTGTCACCTGACATTATTGTCGACCAACCTCCCCGCAACGATGTTGCCGAGGACGAAGATGAGACACCAAACCGTTTTCAACGCTCCGAAGCGGATCTGCGCGGCAGCTTGTCAAATGACAGCCTAAGCGAAGACGAAATCCGCCAAATCGAAGCGGATCGTGCCAAAGCCGAAGACGCAGCAGCTCTGCGCGAAGAGGATTACCAACTGGCCTATGCCATTGATATTCTCAAAGGCCTAAGCGCCATCGAAGCACGCGAATAAAACCTCTTAAACCGCCCCGACCTTTCTTGGCTCGGGGCGGTTTTCTTTTGTGACACGGGCTGACAAAGCAACGCCCTCACTGGTCCTACGCATGACCGAGCTGACATGATTGAAGACCCTGTTGGCGTGGGAAAGACAGCCTGCGATCAAATTGGGTGCCTTTCCTCTGGCTCTGGCAAACGCGCTGGTCAATTCGTTCCAACCTGACGGCCCAAAAGGCACCTCGCCCACTCTGCGCATTGCGACCCAAACGTCAGATACCCCGATCATGGCTGCGCAAACGGCTGAGGGTCACGGGCGTTATCCCCAAAAATGATGCGATAAGCGCGTGGGTGAAAATCTCCTCGTAGCCCGTAAAGTTTTGCCGAAACCAAGCGAGGCGTTCAGCCCCGCCAAGCGCGGCAAGGCACCATTCGCGATCGGCTTTGCGCCCCAGTTCCTCCCGCAAAACCCCGTTGGCCCAGTTGCGAATGGGCTCGGATGCGATCATCAAATCCGTCAGTGCGGTGCTGTCCATTTGCGCTATGAGCACATCGCTCATGGCTTGCATCGTGACAAGCGATTGACCCTCTCGGGTGCGCGCGATGTTGGGCGTTATGATGCAGGGCCCGACGTATAAGCCGACACATACCGCACTGCCGTTCTGGCCATAGATGTTGCTGGCAACACTGCCGTCCAGAATGATGTGCTCTTTGCTGTCGTGTTCCGCTTGCTGCGCGATGGACCCGCCTTTGGTCACAAGTTTTGGCGTCCAGTGTGACGCAAGATGATCCGCGTCTGTCGGGTCGCAAAGGTCGGGTGATTGCATGAGGAAGGTTCGTAAATCCATTCTCGAAACTCCTTAACAAACGATAATGCGCGAGGTCTTGTTTGCGGACAAGTGTCACATATCCAAAGGAGATTGGAAAATGATGACACGGAACAGACCTTTAAAATTTGGCAGGATGGCGATTGCCTTTGGGATGGGCGCCGCCGCGCTGTACACGCTGATGATCACGATCACCTTGGCCTATATCGAAACTGCGTCGGGCATGATTGCGTTTGATATGCGTCCCCTTGGATATACCCCAGATGAGGCCGCGCAGCTTCTTGAGGCACTTGGCGCGCCGGGGCGGCGATATTACCTGACGCGCCAGATTCCCATCGATCTTGCCTACCCCGCGATGCTCGCGATGACGTTGGTGTGCACCTTGTCATGGCTTGGCGCAGTTGGGCCGAACACCAAATTTGTGACCGCTGGCATTGTGGTTTCGATTGGTGCTGCGATGTTCGACTATGTCGAGAATTTCGGCATTGTAGCTATGATTTCGACTTGGCCCAACTTGCCGCATCCCCTTGTCACGGCAACCAGCACGGCGTCTGTGCTGAAGTCATTTTTGACGGTTGCAGCGGTGCTGTCGCTCTTGTGCCTTGGGGCCGTTCGAGCCGCGCAGTTCCAAAGCGATCACAAACGGCCCCTACCGTGAGGTGTCAAACGCCAGTCTTGCGGCCAGCCCGGCAAAGACGGTTCCAAGAATGTACTGCGAAATCTTCGCGATCTTGCGGCTCTTTGCAAATATGCCGCTGACATGGCTTGCCGTGACAATGACAACGCCGTTGGTGAAGAACCCGATGAAATTCAGGATCGTTGCCAAGATCATGATTTGTAAAGCGACCGAGCCTGCCTCGGGGGACACAAATTGGGGGAAAAGGGCCAGCACAAAAATTGCCATTTTGGGGTTGAGTAGGTTGGTCAAAAAGCCCTGCCGAAACATGAAGATTGCAGATTGATTGGCGTGTTTGGTTGCCCCCGGTCTTTCAGCACTCGCGGTCGCCGTAACGGCAACCCACGCGAGGTACAGTAGATAGGCGGCGCCAGCAAACCGCACGACGTCGTATGCGATAGGGACGGCCAGAAACAACTGGGATAACCCAAGTGCAGCGGCCAAAGCGTGAAAATACGTTCCAACGGCGATACCGGCCCAAGTCGCGAAGCCCGCAATTCTTCCCTGCGCCGCGCTTCTTGACGCGATCAACAACATGTCCGGCCCCGGCGTCGCTGCCAAAGCAAGCGCTGCGGCCGCGAAGATCAATAATGTTGAAACATCCTGCACAAGCCAGTCCCCCTTTTACGCTCATTAAACATTATGCAGGGATTTTGATTTCGGCAATGCCAGTTTACCCGATATGACAGGCCGTTCCGCAGCCCCGGCTCGCTTACATTTGTGCTAGGTGTCTTGGCTGACCTGTTGCGCCAAAACGATCTTGGCGTGTAGTGCTTTCAGGATTTCGTCGCCTTCATCCGTTCCAGCGATCAAACACGGATCGTCCCATTCATTTGTGAAGGTGAAACTGCTCCCACCAAATACGCATGTGGTTGGAAATACATGGGGCGCGTGAGTCCTAATCCGGTGCACGGCTTGTTGGACGTGATATCTGGCTTTCAGCGACGCCATCAAATTGCGCAAATTCGAAAAGCTCCAATCGATGCCCCGCTTTGCCCCGAACCTCTCCCGGATGGCGGCGGTGACGATTGGAATGTCAGACTCCTCAAAGTCCAAGTAATAGTGCCCAGCCGACAATCTATGCAGTGCGACAACCATGGGGGCAAAATTACGGTGGTGAAAAATGACTGTCAACGACACGCGCGCGCCCCTCTCTGATCGCTCCTGACACAGCGCATTTTCCGCCGCACGATGCTCTGATGGGTGTGAACATGTGCTCAAATCGACGGTTGGCCGGTTATGTGCATGTGCCTCGGGACAAAGGGGCATGCGCGAGCAAGGGCAACGAACGCAGTTTTTGCCAAAACGCAACGCGCGCCCCGTTTAGCGCACCTTAACTTAACCTTTGAAGCCAAAAGCCGTCAAATTGCTCTGATTTGCCTCTTAGGTATCGAACTTGTCTTCGGTTTTACCCTTTAATTTCAAATTTTTAAGTTGGTTTAGATGGATCGCACGGTGGCTTAACGAATTTTGGTTAAGCGAACTGCCCCTGACAAAACCATCCCCCCGACACAGCGCCCCCATGCGCGAAGAAAAGCCATATATCTTCACCACTTAGCACAGTGACCCGCCAATAATCCCGCACACCACTGCGCCATTCGGGTTCATCCAGCCACCATTCCGGCGCAATGCGTTCAGGCCCCGTGGCGCGCACCAGCTCCAATTGCCGCCCACGCCAACGAAATTCAGCAGGAACATGTGGTATTTGCGGGGCTTGCACGATCTCTGGTCGCCACAGCAAAACGGGCCGTTGAAGGGGTGGTTTGGGCCATGCTGCATCCGGGGGCTCAGACCAAGCGGCTGCCATGATTTTGTTTGTCTTTTCAGGGATATGGCTCGATGCTGGATGCATTCTTGTGATGGCATTCAACCCCACACGCGCGCCCAATCGTCCGATCAAATCATCCATGGCATTGGCCTTGGCAAGACGATCCGCCACGGCCCTTCCGGCCTCTAAATGTCCCACCGGTTTGGAGTCGTAAACAGGCTCTGTCTGCAATGCTTCAAGGCGCAGCATATCGATCCCAAACCCCGCATCAATGTCCCCCAACTTCAATTCCAGCAAAGGACGGATGCGATCTGGGTCCGTGCCGGGGCGCGCAAGCGCAACTTCGATTGCTTCCAACCCATGATCACTGCGATGCGCCTCTAATCGGACCCGTCGTATGGCACGACGTTTGGTCTCGAGCTTGGTGCACAAATGGGGCAAAAGACGATCAATGCCAGCCATGATATCATCAATTAAACCAATGGGTTCCGGCAAGGTGAGGCGCACGGCGAAATGATCTTCAGGCCTCGCGGGGGAGACCGGCTCGGGCGCATTTCCAAGCGCCTGATCCATGCGATAAACCAACCCTTTCCCAAAACGCCGCGCCAAAGCCGCCCGAGGTTGGCCAACCAAATCCTGTACCCGCCGTAGCCCCAAACGGGCCAGTTGCGCAGTGGTATCTGTGTCCAATCGAAGGGCTGCAATCGGCAATGGGGCCAAGGCACCATAGGTTTGCCCGGGCGCTGCAATCCGCATCCCCGCACTGTCCCCCGTGACCTGCGCCTGTGGCGCGGGGCCCCCTTTGGTCCAATGGCGCTTTCCTGCCCGTGAACGTGTCGCGCGCGCTTCTTGATCGATGGCGTCCCCTGACCGTGTCGACCCGGCTTGACGCCCCGCGTAACGCGCTAAGGCCCAAGCCGCCCCGCATGTGTCTGCAAGGCCCATTTGCACATCTAATCCCATGTCTATGCAGTCATCTTGCACGACTTTCATCAATGCGACTTCGCCTCCAAAAAGGTGGGTGCAACCGGTTAGATCAATCAACAATCCAGATGCGCCTTCCTCTGTCACCCAGGGGCTGAACTTCCCGGCCCATCGACGTAAGACGGTAAGAAAGTTGTTTTCTGACAAAGGATTGCGTGTGCGGGTGATCAACCCATGGCTCATCGCATGAGCATCGCGCACGGGTTGGCCGACATGTATGCCTTGGGCTTGTGCGACGGCACTTGCACAATGCACAAGCTGCGCATTGCCCACTTGATCGACCACCGCGAGCGGCTGATCCATCAGTTGCGGCTCACGGCGCAAAATGCGGTCTGCGGCAAGGCGCGGAAACCACAAAGACAGGATGCGGCGGTGGTTTGACATAGACGGGCCCCTTGGATGGCAGCAGTCGAGCAAGTCAGATGTTCTATTTTTGTTCTTTTACATCATCTCAGCTTTCAGAGTCGAGTCCCGTCGCGCCGCAAAGGCTTGACGCCAAGTGTCGCGCAGGCCTTAACAGCGGGATGCCGCGTTCTGTTTTTCTTGTGATGTCCATGCTCATTCTTGTGGCCGCTGTGCTTGGGTATCGCCTTGGTGTCCTAAGTCTGCGCGGTGAAAGGCAATCAGGGTATACGCCCAATGTGATCCGCGGTGCTGCCCTTGCAAAAGTACGTCCGCCAACCAATTTTGATGTTGCAGACCAGCACATGTACAGTCGAGCATGCGCCGCATGTCATGGCCATCTAGGCGAGGGGAAAGACGCGATTGCGCCTCCTTTGGTTCATATGATCTATGGACCTGAGCGGCTATCAAACATGCAGATCGAACACGCAATCCGTCACGGTGTGGGCGCGCATCATTGGCCATTTGGCAACATGCCTGCCATTGAAGGGGTGAACGATGCACAAGTTGCTGGAATCGTTCGATTTGTTCGGACGCTGCAAAGAGCAAACGGAATTGAGTGAAAGGACCATGGAATGCGCATGAAACAAAGTCTGGCTTTAGGCATGGCAATCGTGGTCGCAGGTGCAGCTCTGGCGCATCAAGGTGTTCAAAACCCAGGAGTGATGGCACGCATGGAGACGATGAGCGTGTCGAAAAAGGCGATGAACCTTATGGCTGATATGGCCTCGGGCGCGCGGAGATTTGATGCAGAGCAAGCGCAAACGGCATTGGTCGAATTGACGGCAGCACTCGAAGAGGTTCCAGAGCGGTTCAAAGAACCGCATGAAGACCCTAAAACCGAAGCTTTGCCGATCATCTGGCAGCAATATGATGACTTTTTGGCGCTGAACACAGCTGCCATAAAGGCCGTTGCGAAAATCGACCCTGCCAGCAGAGCTCAATTGCAAGCCACATTAACGCCTGCGGGCGTGTCTTGTCTTGATTGCCACAAAACGTATCGTAAAGAAGTGAAGTGATCTAAAAATGCGCGACGATTGGCGCAACCTCTGGAGGGCACCATTTTGAAAATTCGACCAGCAATTGCGACAGATCACACCCCCATTTGGGATATTCTTCGACCTGTGTTTCGAGCCGGGGACACCTATTCTATTGATGCGGATATCCCCCAAGAGACGGCGTTGAACTACTGGTGTGGGCCCACGCATACGACATTTGTTGCCGAAGAAGATGGGACGATACTGGGCACGTATTACATTCGGCGCAATCAGGGGGGCGGCGGCGCACATGTGTGCAATTGTGGCTACATGACTGCGGCCTCTGCCCAAGGCAAAGGCGTTGCGCGTGCGATGATGGAACACTCGTTTGAAGCGGCTCAAGCCGCTGGTTTCACGGCGATGCAATATAATTTCGTTGTTGAAACCAACAGCCGTGCCATCGTCACTTGGCAAAAAGCCGGCTTCGACATTGTCGGTCGTTTGCCCGGGGCTTTTGTGCATCCGACCCGCGGCCCGGTTGATGCCTTGGTGATGTATCGCAACCTTGGCGCTGTGGCCTAGTTGTCAGACGCCGTAACGGGCCATGAAGGTTTCGACGGCGTGGTGGGCGATGCGGTCAAGATCAACTTCTTCCACAGAGTCGATCACACGCATGATTAAGCGCGGGTGCACATAAACTTTGCACAACTCGGTCAGCGTTTCGGCGGCAAGTTCGAAATCATCAATATCAAGCAGACCTTCCTCTGCCGCGATTTTGAACAATTTGACCATCTCTGCGTGGGCCATGCCGGGGCCAGTGGCCCAAAATTGACGGCCAAACTCAGGGAAACGCGCTGATTCCGCGACGACAGTGCGAAACATTTGCACGCCAAAAGGCGAATACATGAATGACATAAAGGAACGGCAGCCCTTATAAAGCTGCTCTGCAAAATCGCCGTCTTCATCGGCAAAACTTAAGGCAAGGCGGGTTTGCTCTTCACATGCGGCTTGCGCAACTGCAGCAAATAAAACGCGTTTGTCGGCAAAATAGCTATAAAGCGTCGCCTTCGACACCCCTGCCGCCTTCGCAATCGCGTCAACATTCGCCCCCTCGTAGCCTTCGGCCATGAACACCTCATGCGCGCCTGCAAGCACCTGCTCTACTTTGCGGCCTTTGGGGCCAGCTGGCGGTACTAGATCTGTTGGGTGTGTGTTCATTGGTTCCTCCGGGCCTGCGGCGAATATAAACGGCTTCGTTCAGTTTCAACAAGGACGAGGGCATCACACTTGCATACCTTGCCGCAGCGTCGTGTGCAGGGTATGGCGGAAAGTATGTTGGCGATCTTGCTGAAAACCCTGCCTTTCTTTGCGTTGATCGGTCTTGGCTACTGGTCTGGGCGGACCCGATTCTTTTCGGAGGCTGCCACTGGGTATCTCACTAAATTTGTCTTCTATTTCGCGCTATCCGCGATGATTTTTCGATTTGCCGCGAATCTTCCATTTTCCGAAGTTTGGAATCCCCGGCTTATGATTGGCTATCTTTGGGGAACCGCCTTCGTTTATGGCATTGCGACGGCCGTGGGCTTCATGCGCGGACTTGATGTGCAAACCACGGCTGTTGAAGCGCAATGCGCGGGTATCGGGAATATCGGATTTTTGGGGCTACCCATGCTCGCATTGTTGATGGGCGAGGGTGCTGTTGGCGTGATCATGACGATGCTTGCGGTCGATCTGATCGTGTTCTCGTCGTTGATTGTGATCCTGATTACCGGATCGCGCGACGGTCGGGTTGGCTTTGGGGTGCTCAAGACCGTTGGGCTGGGACTGGTTAAAAACCCAATGATCGTTGCGATTGTTTTGGGGTTGTTGTGGTCCTCATTCGAGATCCCGATCCCCGTTCCTATGAACGACTTTTTGAACCTCCTTGGAGGGGCAGCAACCCCATGTGCTTTGTTCGCCATTGGCGCGTCATTGGCCAGTAAATCCGCAGAACGTGTGCAAATTGCGATCTGGATCAGCACATGCAAATTGGTGTTGCACCCCGCACTTGTGGCATTTGGTTTGCTGGTCCTATTTCCAGTCGATCCCTACGTGGCGGCTGTCGCGATTGCTGCGTCGGCGCTTCCGGTGGCGGGCAATGTCTATATCCTTGCGCAACATTACGGGGTTGCACCGCAACGGGTTTCGGCCTCTATCCTAGTGTCGACAGCCATGAGCATTTTGACGGTGACAGCGGTAATCGCATGGGTGCAAACACTCTATTAAGGGGAAATTGAATGCAGACAGTTTCAGAAAACGCATGTTTTGGCGGTACTCAAGGGGTCTATACCCATGCATCTAAGACATGTGCGTGTGACATGACCTTTGGTGTGTTCCTTCCGGTCGAAGCACAAGACGGGCCGGTTCCCGTCCTGTGGTATCTGTCTGGTCTGACATGCACCCATGAAAACGCGATGGTCAAAGCGGGCGCGCAAGCATGGGCCGCAGAGCAAGGTATCGCCCTGATTTTCCCGGATACCTCTCCGCGCGGTGAGGGTGTTGCGGATGATGAAAACTATGATCTCGGCCAAGGTGCGGGCTTTTACGTGAACGCAACGCAAGCGCCATGGGCCTCTCATTTTCAGATGTGGGACTATGTTACCCAAGAGCTGCCCGCGTTGATCGGCGAGAACTTTGCCATAGATGTGGATCGCCAATCCATCACGGGTCACTCAATGGGCGGGCATGGCGCGTTGACCATGGCGATGGGCTTGCCGGGGCGTTTCAAATCCGTGTCAGCCTTTGCACCTATCAGTCATCCCACGGGCAGTGATTGGGGGCGCAAGCAGCTCAAGGCCTATCTTGGCGACGATGAGTCCACATGGAACGCCCATGATGCGACCCTTTTGATGCGTTCGGTTGGCTTTGATGGCCCTGTCCTGATCGACACGGGCACCAGCGACCAGTTCATCGACCTGTTGAAACCAGAAGCCCTGTCCGAAGCGATTGCGGCCAAACGTCAACAAGCACAAGTGCGACTACAACCGGGCTATGATCACAGCTATTTCTTCGTGTCTACCTTTATGGAAGACCATATCGCCTTCCATGCTGAGGCGCTGTATTCGTGACAACAATCTACGTGGATGCAGATGCTTGCCCCGTTAAGGACGAAGTGGAACGGGTGGCCACACGGCACAAGCTTCCTATGAAACTGGTGGCCAATGGTGGTTTGCGCATGTCGCGTAATCCGTTGGTCGAAGTGGTCATTGTGTCCGACGGCCCGGATGTGGCGGATATGTGGATTGCAGACCGCTGCGGGGCAGGGGATGTGGTGATTACGGGCGATATTCCTTTGGCCGCCAAATGCGTGGAGTCGGGGGCACAAGTGCTCAAGCATAACGGTGAACGTTTGACGCAAGCCAATGTCCGCGAAGCGTTGGCAATGCGTGATTTGATGACCGACTTGCGCGCCGCTGATCCCTTCCGCCAAGGCGGTGGCAAGGGCTTTACAAAAGCGGACCGTGCGCGTTTTTTGGACTCGTTAGAACGCGAAATTCGAGCGGCAAAAGGGGCTTAATTCATGGAAATCAAAGCGGTTGTGTTTGATATCGGCAATGTACTGCTCGAATGGCATCCCGAACGGATGTTTGATGCAGAGATTGGCGAAGATCGACGCAAGGCCCTGTTTGCTGAAGTCGACTTGGCCGAAATGAACGACCGCGTTGATCTGGGTGCGCCGTTCCGCGACACCATCTATGCAAAAGCGGACGCCCACCCTGAGTGGCGCGACGAAATCTTGTTGTGGCACGACCGCTGGATTGAGATGGCCTCCCCCGAAATCAAACACTCCAGCCGGTTGATGCGCGCATTGCAGGCCAAAGGCGTAACTGTGATTTCGCTGACGAATTTTGGGATCGATTCATATACATTAGCCGCACAGCACTATGATATCATGGCGCAATTTGATCATGATTTTATCTCTGGCCATATGGGCGTGATGAAGCCTGATCCCGCAATCTACGCACAGTTGGAAGACAAAATGGGCCTGTCTGGTGGGTCGTTGATCTTCACAGACGACAGGGCCGACAACATCGCCCAAGCTGATGCCCGAGGCTGGAAAACACATCTGTTTGAGCATCCACAGGGGTGGGCTGACAGGCTGGTTTCCGAAGGGCTGCTCACTGAAAAGGAAGCGTTATGAATTTTCCCTTCATTCCCTTTGCCGAAGGTGAAGTGCTTCTGGATTGGATCGGGTTAACCGATGCGTTGGAAGCTGGACATTCGCTTGCCAAGGCGGAAATCGACGACACGTTTCTTTATCGCGGCAAGGAAACCTTGTTAAGCCGCGCTGCTTGGATTGATGGGTTGGGAATGGCTGTCAAAACCGCGACAATCTTTCCGGGCAATCCTGCGTCTGACAAGCCAATGGTGAACGGCGGCGTGAACTTATATTCGGACGCGGACGGCACGTTAGAAGCCTTGGTGGACTTCCACCTTGTTACCAAATGGAAAACAGCCGGCGACAGCTTGCTGGCAGCCCGCAAATTGGCCCGTAAAAACAGTCGCGACATCCTGATTGTTGGCTCGGGTACGGTCGCACGATCTTTGCACCAAGCCTATAGCGCAGTGTTCCCGGATGCCCGCTTTACAGTCTGGAGCCGCACCCAAGCCAACGCAGCCGTGCTCGCAGATGAGATCAACGGGCAAGTCGCGTCTTCGTTGGAGCAAGCGGTCGGTGATGCGGACATCGTCACATCTGCGACAATGACCACCGACCCAATGCTAAAAGGCGCGTGGTTTGCACCCGGCACCCATATCGACCTAATCGGCGCCTATCGCCCAGATATGCGCGAAGCCGATGACGCGGCATTGCAGCGCGCGCGCGTCTTTGTGGACAGTTATGACACAACCGTTGGGCATATTGGTGAGCTGAAAATCCCTCTGGAACAGGGTGTGATTTCTCGGGACCATATCCTGGCGGAATACTACGAGATCGACAGGTTCCAGCGCAGTTCGGACGATGAAATCACCTTGTTCAAAAACGGTGGTGGGGCACATTTGGATTTGATGACAAGCCGCTACATTCTGGACCGCTGGCGCGCGCAAACCTGAACGATGATCAGGCCGCTTGCGCGCGTTCCAAAGGCTTCTCGCGGATGGGCAAATGTACAATCGCTGAAAATGCACCCACGGCGACCCCGACCCACCAAACAGCGGTATAGTCACCGTATTGATCATAAAGCCGTCCACCAAGCCACACGCCAAGGAAACTCCCCAACTGGTGGCTGAAAAAGACGATCCCATAAAGTGTTCCCATGTAGCGCAGCCCATAAATATGCGCCACCAATCCACTCGTGAGCGGCACCGTGGCCAGCCACAAAGACCCCATCGCAATCGAGAACAACAAAACCGTTTCCGGCGTGATCGGGAACAGAATGAACGCAGCGCCAATCACCGTGCGAGCCGTGTAAATCCCAGCCAAGAGGTACTTCTTGGAATACCGACTGCCTGCCCACCCCGCGAGCAAAGTACCGCCAATATTAGCAAGCCCAATCAGAGATATAGCAATAGCGCCAAGGGCTGAAGTAGTTGTGATGCCAACATTGTGCAGCATGCTGCCTGCTTGGATTGGACCGCACATTTCGGTCACCAAAGCTGGGAAGTGTGCCGTCATGAATGACAGTTGATAACCGCATGAAAAGAAGCCCAAGAAGATCAGTGTGAAAGACGGGTCTTTGGCGGCTTTGATCAAGATTTGACCTAGAGATTCATCTAATTCTTGCTTCGTCGCGACTTTGGGCGCGCGCATCATTGGCAAGGTTAAAAGGACTGCCATGATCGATCCGGCAAACACAAGAAACACGGATTGCCACGTCATCATCGTCATCAAAAATTCGGCCAAGGGCGGGCCAATGACTTGTCCACCTGATCCGGCAGCTGTGACAATTGCCAAGGACATGGATCGGTTCTCATCCGAAGATGCTCGGCCTACAACGGCCAAAATCACGCCAAACCCTGTGCCCGCGATGCCAAACCCGACCAACCACGCATAGGCCTGATGGGCTTCTGGCGTCGTTGAAACCGAGGACATAACCAAACCCGTTGCATAGACGATTGCCCCGATAATGATGGCTTTGCGATCGCCTATTTTTTCAGCCAAAGCGCCAAAAATCGGTTGGCCAAATCCCCATGCAAGGTTTTGGATTGCGATGGCTAAGCTGAACTCGGCGCGCAACCAGCCAAATTCTTCAGCAATTGGGATTTGAAACACCCCAAAGGAGGCTCGAATGAAGAAACTGATCAGAATAATCACGCACCCGACGATCAATACGGGGGTGAAGAGTGGGGCTTTGGTCATGTCGTAACTCCTGTCCTGCCAAGTTGCTGTTTTTTTCAACTAGGTCAAATCAGCAAGAGTGATCACTTGCATCACAGCCACGAGTTCAGCACAACGCATGCAAGATGACAGACTTGATCCAAACATATACCGCCATGGTCGCAGAAGGTGCTTTGACCGCGGATTCCGCGCAAGAAGCGATCCTGCCAGAATTCGAACGCATTCGGGCCGCCCTCGCGCAACCCGTCAAACGCAGCTTGTTTCGCAAAGCCCCAGAGCCGCCGAAAGGGCTGTACCTGTGGGGCGGTGTTGGGCGTGGCAAATCAATGCTGATGGATTTGTTCGTGGACAGTGTCGAAGTCCCCGCGCGGCGGGTCCACTTCCATGCGTTCATGCAGGAAATCCACGCAGCTTTACATGAAGTGCGCAAAACCGGGGTCGAAGATGCGCTCGCCCCTGTTGCCAAATCCGTGTCTGACAGCGTTCGCTTGCTGGCGTTTGATGAAATGCAAATCACCGACATCACGGACGCGATGATCGTTGGGCGTTTGTTCGAAGCCCTGTTTGCAGCCGGTGTCGTCGTGGTCACAACGTCAAATCGCGTGCCTGATGATCTGTATAAAAATGGTTTGAACCGGCAGTTGTTTGTGCCGTTCATTGAACAAATCAAAGAACGGATGCTTGTCTGGGAACTGAAAAGTCCTACGGATTACCGCCAGGATCGCCTTAAGGGTTCTGATGTTTATTTCCACCCGCTTGGGCCTGAGACGCGCAAGGCCATAGACGGCATTTGGCGTGACCTAACTGGCGGGCAATCCGAAGCTCTTGATTTGCACGTGAAGGGCCGTGTTGTGACTTTGCCTGAGTATCGCAATGGGGTTGCGCGGGCGAAGTTCTTTGATCTGTGCGGGCGGCCGCTTGGTGCTGCAGACTATCTTGCCCTTGCTGAAGCTGTGCGTGTGCTCATCCTTGATGATATTCCGGCCCTTGGGCGGTCTAACTTCAACGAGGCCAAGCGCTTTGTGACGCTGATCGACACGCTTTACGAGGGGAAGGTCAGATTGATCTGTAGCGCTGCGGCGCGGCCTGAAACGCTATATTTGGAAGGTGATGGCGCGTTTGAATTCGAACGCACCGCAAGTCGTTTGCGCGAAATGCAAGCCGAAGACTGGGGTGTGTAAAGCGAGGTTGCCGCCTTACGGCTTGGGCATCTGGATGACATCACCGGGCGTCAAAATCGGATTGCGTGGATCAATCTGAGGGTTCGCTGCCAAAATGATGTCGTACTTCAACGGCTGTCCATAATAGCGCAACGCCAAACGGGCCAAGCTGTCACCGGGCACAATCTTTTGCGTGCCATTGGTTTCGACCCGCTTGGGCATCTTAGGAACAGGTGAGCCGGCAGTTTGGGCCATAGCTTTGAGCAGGGAATAGGCATCAAACGTGCCCGTTGTTGTGCGCAATGTTGGCGGAACTTCGAATTGACCGCGTTCAGCGGCTGTGTTCAACAACACGCGGATATAGGCATCAGATTGGCGTTGTGTGACCGCGTCTGTCAGCAAATCTTGCATGCCCTGCGAGGATTGTGCGTTCTTTGGCGATAACAGCGTTAGCACGTCATCGGTCAATGTCGGCAAATCCCGCTTGGGTACACCGATGTTGATTAGCCGGATAGGTTGGCGCAATTGTTCGGTTATTGCAGCGGATGTGACACGATCAATTGGCGTAAAGCTGACAGATAGCAGGGGCATTTGCGCGCGTGCGACCACATCATATTGCGGCTCTAATTCTTCAACTGGCGCGTTGTCGGCACGAAGGGCGGCAGCCAATGGGCCGTTAAGCGGTTCGGCTGCGCTGGATGGTTCTGGAATGGATGGTGTTGGGATGCTCGCGGTTGTCTGTGCAACGACCTCAGGCTGTGGTGATGATGCCGTAGTGGGCACACGCGACGCCACATGGGTGTTCTCGTCCGATTGCAACAAAATGAGAACAATTGTCAGCGTAAGAAACGCGGTGGCAATCAGAAGGAGGGGAAGGTTCGATTTAGGGACATCGCCTTGCGAATCCACACGCCTAAGGCGTCCATTTTCCTGTGACATACCGCATCCCCCAGCAGAAGTGGCGTTTAGTCTTGGCAGAGACCGATCGCACACAATAAGTTGTCTATTTCACCAGATATAGATGTTCCTCGGATGTCGGGTCAACCAAAAGTAGGGGAATTACGGTGTTCAGACCCCCGTTTTTCATAGGTTTCTAAGGCATTTCAGCCGTGAGATCGCAGTATTGCCCCTGCCAAATACAACGAGCCGCAAATAACAATACGACTTTGGGGGGCTTTGGCTAGAATTGCTCGTAACGCATCTTCAGCCGAGGTTGCGGGATGTGCCTTGATCCCTGCAGATTGGGCCGCTGCGACAGTATCTTCAGCGGGCAAGGTATTGGCTTCACCCGGAATTGAAACAGCATGCAGCTCGACGGCGTTTTGGGACAAAGGCGAAAGAAAACCGCTCACATCTTTGGTATTTAGCATGCCACAGATCATATATGTCGGTCGGTTTGGCAGCGATTTCAGGACTTTGGACATAGCGTGCCCTGCTGCAGGGTTGTGACCGCCATCTAGCCAAAGTTCCGCCCCAGAGGCGCGTGCCAATTCGGCCAATGGGCCAGTTTTGAGAACCTGCATACGTGCAGGCCACGAAACATTCGTCACCGCAGCTTCGCAGGCGTCTTCGCCAAATCCAAGATGACGTAACGCGGCCAAAGCGCAGCCTGCATTCTGGATCTGATGGTCGCCCGGCAAGGCAGGACGTGGCAAATCCAGCAATCCAGTTTCGTCTTGATAGACCATGCGACCGGCCTCTGGTGCGGCGTTCCATTGTTGCCCATATGCTAGCATCGGGGCCATGTTTCGGGCGGCTTGGGTCTCTATCACTGCAAGCGCGTCTGGTGTTTGCGGCCCGACGATGCATGGCACGCGACGTTTGATGATCCCGGCTTTTTCGCCCGCAATTTTTGAAACTGTGTCGCCGAGGAAGGTTTCGTGATCCATGCTCACGGGGGTGATGATCGTCAAGGCGGGCGCGTCGATGACGTTTGTCGCATCTAGCCGTCCCCCTAGTCCGACTTCCAACAACGTATAATCCGCAGGCGTGCGCGCGAAGGCAAGCAAAGCAGCGCAGGTTGTGATTTCAAAATAGGTAATCGGATCGGTGCCATTGGCGACGTAACATTCATCGAGAACAGCGCTCAGGTGGTCTTCGTCAATCAGGGTTCCGGCCAATCGGATACGTTCGTGAAAACGCGCAAGATGGGGCGAGGTATAGGCGTGCACGGTTTTACCAGCACCCTCAAGCCCGGCACGGATCATCGCTTGGGTGGAACCTTTGCCGTTTGTGCCCGCAATATGGATCACAGGCGGCAAATCGTTTTGCGGATTGCCCAAAGCATCCAGCAAACGCCACATCCGGTCCAGCGTCAGATCGATAATCTTAGGGTGGAGCGCCATCATCCGTGCGAGGATTGCGTCAGATGTGTCCGTCATTTGCTTTCGTCTGAAGATGCGTCAGGAGTTGGCGCTGCTTGAGACGGGTCGGGTGCCGGAAGCTCGCCTTTGACAGCAGGGGGCATCCCCAACAACATACGTGTGATCGTGATCAATTCATCGCGCATATCGTTGCGTGAAATTACCCGATCAAGCATGCCATGATCCAACAGATATTCAGCGCGCTGGAAACCCTCGGGAAGTTTTTCGCGAATGGTTTGTTCGATCACACGTGGTCCGGCAAAGCAGATCAGCGCGTTGGGTTCCGCGATATGGACATCGCCCAACATAGCGTAAGACGCGGTCACACCACCCGTTGTGGGGTGCGTCAGAACAACGATATACGGTACACCCGCTTCTTTCATCATCTGGATCGCAACGGTTGAACGCGGCATTTGCATCAGGGACAAAATGCCCTCCTGCATACGTGCGCCACCTGCGGCAGAAAATAGAACTAAGGGGCGTTTAAGACGGACGGCTTCCTCTGCGGCAGCAATGATTGCGTTGCCAACATACATGCCCATTGAACCGCCCATAAAGGTGAAGTCCTGCGCGGCAGCGATGATCGGAGTGCGTCCGATCTCACCTGCGGCAACCAGCATAGCTTCGCCTTCACCGGTGTTCTTTTGCGCCGTCTTCATCCGGTCGGGATATTTTTTCTGATCGCGGAACTGCAATGGATCAGCAATCGGGGCCGGAACCGCGACTTCGGTGAAAATCCCGCCGTCAAAAAGGGCCATGAAACGATCACGTGGCGTGATGCCCATGTGATGATTGCAATTGGTGCAAACGTTTAGGTTATCGGACACCTCGCGGTGAAACAGCATCGTGCCGCATTCATCGCATTTGGTCCAAAGGTTGTCCGGTGTTTCGCGGCGCGAAAAGATCGAGTTGATCCTTGGCCGGACATAGTTGGTAATCCAGTTCATCTTGGAACAATCCTGCTGCCTGCTCTTAGCCCCGAGATAGACCCGCGCCGCACGAATTGCAATCAGCGGCGCAAAGCAAGTCGCGCCGCCAGCCAACTGACGATTAGAAAGGCGAAGTCCAAAGGCAACAATGAACGGATTGTATCTTCGTCCTCTAGGCCAAAAGGATACGCATAAAGCGCCAACCCATCGAGGTTATCGGGAACGCCAACAAACACCATGGCAACCACATTGGTCACAAAATGGACTGCAATTGCTGGACCCAATGATCCCGCTCGGGCGGTCAAATCGGCCATCAATAGGCCAAAGATCATAGCCCAAATGACAAATAGCCAAGCATTGCTGCCAGCTTCGGAATCGTAATGACCCAATCCAAACAATGCAGAAGGCACAACCATCCAAATCAGAGGAGACCGCCATTTTGCAGCGAGTTGTTGCTGAAGATATCCGCGAAACAGGATTTCTTCAGCAGAAACCTGAATCAAAACGGCGATCAACGACAAGGGAAGCAAAAGGAGCCAACGCCCAAAGGGCAGGTTCACGACGTACTCCATACCGTTCGGCATTCCACCATTCCAAGGCGGCAAAACGGCAACAACAAGCTGCACAAGGCCTACGAGCGTGAACACTTTTAAGGCGTGGGAGCAAAGTTGCGGCCCTAAAACAGGCCGCAATGCGCGTTCGTGCACAGCATGCAAGGCGATCCAGATTGCAAAAATCCAGACGCCAAAGCTGCCCAAAAGCAGCAACATTGCTTGGGGCGTTGCACCAGAAAACACGTCATCGACGAAACCAATGACGCCCGCATTGTCTGCAATCGCCAAGGCGACTTCTAGTACGATACCTGTGAGAAAATATCCAAACAGCAGTATAAAGACGCACGCCGAGACCAGACGCCAAACTGAGGTTTTCCCGTCTCGAGCGGGGTCAACAAGATGGTGATGTTCGTGGTAACTCACGGCGATATTTTGGGTTTGGCTTCATCAAGGTCCTCGTTTCGCGGATCGAAGTCTTGCGGAACATTGACGCCTGACGCCCGGATCAATTCTGCCGCACCCGACAGATGACCTGCTACAGTTTGCAGTAAGCTAAACGCGACATGTCCGTCATTTTGGACAACCGACAAATATTCCTTCCCGCCAATTCGTAAGAAGGTGCTGTCTTTTGTGGCCACCAGATCAAGTTGACGGGGTTCGTTCATGATGACCGCCAGATCACCAATGACGCGGCCGGGCTCGACGGTTGATATGGACGACCGACGCCCTTGTTTGTCTTCCCAACTCATTTCGGCCTCGCCGGTGATGCACAAATAGGCGGCATCGGGGGGGTCGTTTTGCTCGAAGATCACGTCACCTGCAGCGGCGCTGTACCACTGCGCGGAAAACGCGAGCAGCCGCTGGTTGCGCGATGTCATGTCTGCAAACAATTCTGTGCGCGCGATTATGCGGATTTTGCGCCGTAGATCGTCCGATCCTTCACCTTCGCCGTTCAAATGATCGGCTTGTTCGACACCATCAATCCGGCCATTTTTGATTTCGACGTAAAGGTCATAGGCGTCAGGTGTCGCGAAATTATCTTCCATGAAGATCAACGTGGCATCTGGCATCAATGCTCTAAGTTCGTTGCGTGTCCTAGAGCGGCTTTCGGTATCATGCGATGCCAAGGCTTTATCAAGCACCAAAATATCGGGGCGCTTCATGGCTGCTCGGCTGAAAGCTGACCTTTCTAGGAAAATTCCCGGCAAGTTGGTGCCGCCAATCCCGGTCGGAATGTCCCAAATCGTTTCGGCCACCAATTGACGTAAGTCGTGCCGCGCCAGAACGTCGGCCACGATATCGCGTGCCATATCTTCCCGCGCGCCAGCCATGCGCGACATCCGTCCATACATGAGGTTTTCCAGCAGGGTCAGGCGTGGGAAATAGGTGTCGGGATTGATCGAGACGAACATGTCCCCGACGGCTTCGCGCAGTTTCGCGCCCGATTTATGCCTGATCTCAAGAATTTCGTCCTTGAAGGTCTCTGGGAAGGCAGGGCCAATCTGTTCCGCCGTGAACAGGAATGGAACCGTCAACAGCAGCGAGAATTCATCTTGCGATATCGCGCCATCGCCCTTTGAGTGCCGCCTCCGGGAGATATCTGTGAGTTGCTCGTAAAGCTCTTCTTCGATGCCGAGGGATTGGAACAACGGGTGTTCGGTGCCGTCTTTGCCAAACGTCAAATGCAGCGTTTCGATGACAGTCTGCGAAATCGCAATTGTCTGCTCTGCCAAACCTTGTGCCATGATGAGACCCAAGAACTGGCCTTCCTGCACGAGGTCTTCTTGACTGATTGCCACGCTGGGTGTCGCAAACAGCAGGTTGCCACCCAAGGGCATGGCAGGGTTGAATTTGTTGGGATCAAAGCGGAAAACAACCGTGTCGAGGTCTTTTTCCTTGAGCGTTTGATAGACCTCTTCGCGCAACTTGATCACAGCCTGCACCAACTCGGGGTGATCTTCCGGCAAGATCATGGAATCCAGCATCCGGTTGACCATAATGTCATCGATGCCCATGGCTTTCACCAGCTTGAACCACCAGCCACGAATATCGTCTGCATCGGTTAACCCAGCCAAACCCGGATCGACCCACTCGGCCTTCAAGCTGTCCATTGAATTGCCGGATCGCCGCGCTTCGCGGCCCATGCGGTCTTTCTGCGTGGGGTCCCACAAAACAGTTTTGGGGCTGGTCTGCATTGGCATCAGTAAGTTCGTGCCAAGCGTACCTGCAAAGAAATAGGGGCGCGATTGGGCGTACCCTACCCGTGCTGCGATGACGCTTTGATGCAATTCGTCTAAGCGATGACCTGCAATTGTCACTGTCCCACGTGCTGGCATGACTTCTCGGGTAAGCAAGTCCGCCAATGCCGCGCGTTCTGTTTGATTAGACACCTTGATCGCGACCCGGCTCCCTTGGGGGATCGTCAGGGAAATGTTCTCCAAAATAGCGTTCCCGTCCGCATTGCGAACAGTCACCTGATCGAATTCGATTGCGCCACGCAGATGCGGAATTTCTGCGGGCTCCCCTTCGAATAACTCTTCGTCGATCATGTTGGTGGGCGCAAAGCGTTCGGTCACGATTTCCCAACGCAGCGACATGTCTTGTACTTGGTTGTAGTAGGTTAGCAATTCTCTCCATGGGCTCGACAGGTCTTTGTAGGCGGCAAGTGCGGCCACAAGTGCGCCAACCGAAATCTCGCCGTTGATTGCCAAGACACCGCCGACGGCATAAAACAAAAAGGGCGTCAGTTGGGTGATGAAGTTGTTGAGAAACTTCATGAAGAACTTGGTTTGATAGATGCGGAAACGGATTTCAAACAAGCGACCCAGACGATCAGTGAATTCCGCGCGGCGATATCGCCAGCCCCCGTTTGACCGCAGATCTGCTGCACCCGCAGCGGTTTCACCGATTTCGGCGGCCAGTGCTCTGACTTGAATGATGCGTTTTTTGTTCAGCTGATTGATCCGGCGTTGCAGCATCGGAATAAGCCATGCTTGCAGTGGGATCATGGCGATCCCAGCCAATCCGAACCAGAACGATTGCAGGAACAAAAACATCACGATGATCAGCATTTGCCCGGCTTGGAACACAGGTTGCGCGACGGCGTCACCCATTAACCCGCCCATGGGTTCGGCTTCTGAGGTAACCATCGAAACGAGTTCGCCCTGAGACGTGCGTTGGAAATAGGTCTTTGGAAAACGCATCATCCGCGTGATCAGAACATAGCGAAACCGACGCAACATCCGTTCTGACAAAACGCCCTTCATCGTGTTCAAACGCATTTTCAGCAGTCCGTTGCACAACACAGAGCCAAGATAGGCGAAACTCAGCGCCAACAGAAACTGAACTTGGGTCAGTTCCCAACTGCCGACATTGACCATTTCGTCCGTTGACGAGATCGCATCGTTGATAATTCGCTTCGGCAATTCCAGCGAGGCGTACAAGAACGGAAAGGTGACAAGGGTCACCAATAGCAGAACAAACTGGTCCCGCTTTGAGTGCTTCCATATGAAGCTGAAGAGTGTGGGTTCCATGAAGGGTCCTAATCCAGCTTGAATTCGCTGGTTTTTCGAAATTAAGCCCAGTGGGCGCACAATACAACCGCCGTAGGGGCAGTACGGGCCTTGCGGGGCGAGAATCACTTCGATATTCCGAATGGAACAGTTCTTCGGGGAGACATTCTCATGCTCAAGCGTGAATTCGACAAATCAAAATTGCCTAGCCGTCACGTAACCGAAGGCCCACAACGCGCGCCGCACCGATCTTACTATTATGCGATGGGAATGACCGAAGAAGAAATTCACCAACCGCTTGTGGGTGTGGCAACCTGTTGGAATGAAGCGGCGCCGTGCAACATCGCGCTTAATCGCCAAGCGCAATCTGTGAAAACAGGCGTAAAAGCCGGATCCGGTACGCCACGTGAGTTCACGACAATTACCGTGACCGACGGCATTGCAATGGGCCACGAAGGCATGCGGTCATCCTTGGCGTCGCGTGAAGCCATTGCGGACACAGTTGAGCTCACGATGCGTGGACACTGCTATGACGCGTTGGTCGGCCTTGCGGGATGTGACAAATCCTTGCCCGGCATGATGATGGCCATGATCCGTCTGAACGTACCGTCGGTGTTTTTATATGGTGGATCGATCCTGCCGGGTCGTGCGCCAGCCGGTGCCGCAGTTCCTGCCGAATTCGCAAACCGCGACTTGACCGTTCAAGACATGTTCGAAGCCGTGGGAAATCAGCAAAACGGCACCATGACTGAAGCCGAACTTGATATCCTAGAGCGCGTTGCGTGCCCGTCCGCTGGCGCATGCGGTGGTCAATTCACGGCCAACACTATGGCCTGTGTGTCCGAAGCCATCGGTCTTGCCTTGCCAAATTCCTCTGGCATGCCAGCGCCTTATGAATCCCGTGATCAATACGCAGAAGCCTCTGGTGAGGCGGTGATGAACTTGATCGAAAAGAACATCCGCGCGCGTGATATCTGTACCCGCCAAGCTTTTGAAAACGCAGCTCGCGTTGTAGCTTGCACAGGTGGGTCCACGAACGCAGGTTTGCACCTGCCTGCGATGGCACATGAGGCGGGGATCGACTTTTTCCTTGATGATGTCTGCGAAATTTTCCGTGACACGCCGTATTTCGTCGATCTCAAACCGGGCGGCGCCTATGTTGCTAAGGATCTTTACGAAGTTGGCGGCATCTATGTTGTCATGAAAGAACTGCGCAAAGCAGGCTTGCTGCACGAAGATTGCATCACGGCGACAGGCTATTCCATCGGCGAAGAACTCGACAAAATTGAACTCGAAGCGGATGGCAAGGTGATCTACCCGATCGAGACACCACTGACCAAAACCGGCGGTGTTGTCGGCTTGAAGGGCAATATCGCACCAGAGGGTGCAATTGTTAAAGTCGCAGGCATGGAAGCCCAACATCAGATTTTCACTGGCCCCGCGCGGGTTTTTGAATGTGAGCAAGATGCTTTTGACGCGGTGCAAAACCGTGCCTACGAAGAAGGCGATGTCTTTGTGATCCGCAATGAAGGGCCATCCGGCGGTCCGGGTATGCGCGAAATGCTAGCGACGACCGCTGCGCTGTCGGGTCAAGGCATGGGCAAGAAGGTCGCATTGATCACGGATGGGCGTTTCTCTGGCGCGACACGCGGCTTCTGCATCGGCCATGTTGGGCCGGAAGCGGCGCATGGCGGACCGATTGCTTTGCTTGAAGACGGGGATGTCATAACAATCAATGCTATCGAAGGCATCATTAACGTCGCACTAACCGACGATGAACTAAAAGCACGCAAAGAGGCATGGGCAGGCCCGCGTGAAACAATCTACGCTTCGGGCGCGCTTTGGAAATATGCGCAGCTTGTTGGCGAGGTTTACAAAGGTGCGTGCACGCACCCGGGCGGACAGGCGGAGAAGCATGAATATATGGACTTGTAAGCAGAAACTTGCAGCTCTTTTGATCCTCACAACCCTTTCGGCATGCGCTGCCGGGGGGGAAGGTGGCCTGTTTGGCAGTGCGCCCGATGATGCCGCCGCCAAAGCAGAGACCCGTCCGAATGTTGCTTTGCTGAGCGCGGAAATGGCGCGAGGGGCGATAAAGTTGACGCCGCCTGATGGGTTTTGCATTGATAAGACGGCATTACAACAAAGCTTTGCCTTACTTGCTCGCTGTGACTCTCTTGGTGGACGTGGCGGTGCGCAGGATGCGCCGTTGGGTTTGATAACCGTCTCAGTTGCTCAAGCCCTAGAGGGCGTGGACACAGCGGTTGCAGCCTCTCGACTTGCGCCTGAAGGCAGCGCCGTTTTGGCCACGCAAGGTGAGGATGGGTTGACGGTTTTGCACCTTTCGGGGGACACGCCGCAAGGGAGCGATCCACAGCATTGGCGTGGTCTGATACAAATCGGAACGCATGTGATGGCATTGGGCGCTTACGGACCTGCAGAGGGACGCATGGCGCGCAGCGACGGTGGCGCACTTCTCGCGTCTCTCGCGCAGCGAACCCATGATGCCTCTATTGGAGTTGATGTCGCCCGGAACGCAGCGGATAGTGCTACGGCGCGCAACACAGGCACGCCGATCAGCGGTTTATTTGATTGAAACCCTTTGGCGGGATAAGCTGCGGCTAACCCGAACAGACCGGAGAGCACATGGCGCGCAAAAGCGGCCTTTTGGATAAGCTGTTTCACCAACGCGTCTTGAAGCGCTGGGCTATGGATACGCGCAATGTGGCGAAAACGGATCTCGAAACTCTGCGCCGAAAACGTGATTTTGCACGAACGCTGAAGTCGCATTTGGAAGCTATGATCCATCGCTCGGACGAGCGTTTGTCGATGCCGGTGCGGTCCGCGTCAAACTTCCCACGCCCTCACAATGCAGATTGGACGTGGCGCCCCTATTTGTGGCGAGGTCCTTTGGGGCAACCGGGCTTAGCATCAGTCAAGACGAAGACGTCCTTGGGCACAGGCATTACAATTTTTCACGATTGCCCGCTGTCTGAAATAACTCTGCGTCAGTGCCGAAACCTGCGTGAAACGGATTTAGCGCCATATGGTTTAGCTTTGGACGTGCTGAATTTTGAGGGCGGCTTCATGTCAATTGTTGTGGATCTTCCCGCTGACGCATTGCGTGACTTGAAGCGGGCGCATGTTATTCAGATCGACACGTTGATCGAGGGGGAACGCCCTCTGGATGTTTTTGCGCGCTTGAACGTCCAACATGGCCCGAACACGGAACAGGTTGCGCATGAACTCGTTCTTGAGAACGGTCGAGCGCGTGTCGAGTTTGACCTCGCCTACACAAACCTGAACGAAAAGCGGGTCGAAAAAGCGTGGGTGGATGTTATTTTTGAAGGTGCGGCCATGAACCGTGTTGAGCTGCGTGATTTAACATTTTCCAGACGGTTGCGCGCAGCACTGTAAACGAGGGTGATATGAGCGACCTAATTTTGTCTAATACCAGCATCCGAAACGGTGTGTGCTTTGGAATGTTGCAAGGCGTAACTGAAGAACCGAAGATTGCCGCGCATTGTGGTGATATTCAGTTACCAAAGGTTGATGTCACGCAAACCGAAGAGGGATGGCAAGTTCAGGCATTGCTTCCGGTCGAAGTCATAAACGAAGGCACTTGCACAGTCCTTTTTACGGATATGGCATCCGGGTCAGATATCGGTCACATTTCCATCGTCGCAGGGGAGGCGCTGGCGGATGATTTGCGGGCCGAAGTTGCTTTGCTGCGTGCAGAATTGGACCTGCTCAAACGAGCATTTCGTCGACATTGCTCGGAAACGTCCTGATCTGTGTGAACGGACGTTTCACGCGATGCTTCAATTTGGTTTGACGTCATCTTTGGGGCGGTTGTCGATGATCCGAACCGCCTTCCCTTGAGAACGAGCCACACCGCCGACGCCCTTTACGTCGACTTTTACTGAGATTCCGACATGGGTTTTTACCAAACCGGCCAGCTCTCGCCCCATGGCATTTGTGTCTGCCGTGCTGTCAGCAACCTCGCAATGCACGGCCATTTGATCCATGCGGTCGGGGCGGCTTAACTCAAGCTGAAAGTGCGGGGCGAGTCCTTTGACTTGCATGAGGCATTCTTCAATTTGCGTCGGAAACACATTCACGCCACGCAGAATAATCATATCGTCAGAGCGCCCTGTGACCTTTTCCATGCGCCGCATTGAGCGGGCGGTGCCCGGTAGAAGTCGGGTCAAGTCGCGCGTTCGGTACCGAATAATTGGAAATGCTTCTTTCGTCAGTGATGTGAAAACCAGCTCGCCAAGTTCGCCTTCTGGCAGCACAGCACCGGTTTCGGGATCAACGATTTCTGGGTAAAAGTGGTCTTCCCAAATATGCAGGCCGTCTTTGGTCTCTACACATTCCATGGAAACACCGGGTCCGAGAACTTCGGAAAGTCCATAAATATCAACTGCATGCATATCAAACGCGTCTTCGATTTGTTTGCGCATTGCATTGGTCCAAGGCTCTGCACCGAAGATGCCCACTTGCAGAGAAGACGTGCACGGGTCGATGCCTTGTTCGGCGAATTCATCCAGTACCGATAGTGCATAAGACGGGGTTACGGTGATACCTTTGGGTTGAAAGTCGGTGATTAGCCTCACCTGTCGTGGGGTCATACCGCCTGATACAGGCACAGTGACCAAACCAAGGGAATCCGCACCCAAATGGATGCCGAGCCCGCCGGTAAACAATCCATACCCATAGGCGTTGTGCAACATGTCGCCTGGAACCATACCAGCCGCGCGTAAAGAACGCCCCACCATTTTACCCCATATATCGAGGTCGTTCTGTGTGTATCCGACCACGGTTGGCTGCCCGGTTGTCCCAGAAGACGCATGAATGCGCGCGAGCTTGTCGCGTGGCACGGCGAACATGTCGAAAGGATAGTTGTCGCGCAGGTCGCTTTTGACCGTGAACGGAAATTTCGCAAGATCATCCAACGTGGTCAGATCGTCTGGGTGAACTCCGGCGGCTTCAAAGCTGGCCTTGTAATGCGGCACGTTTTCATACGCGTGGCGCAGTGACCATTTCATTCGATCCAACTGAGTCGCAGCGATTTCATCACGGGAGGCAATCTCGAGCGGGTCAAGGCTGGCGCGATCTGGTGTTAAGTCTTTCATTGCGTGTCCTCCTCGTCAAAATGTGTGCCTTTAACGGTGCGTGATAGCCCCCGCATCAAAGCGATAGTGCGCCCGCTCTCACCTGTAACGACGACATCATAGGTGCCAGATCGTCCAGTCGAGGTGGTTTCGGTTGCGGTCGCAATCAGTGTTTCACCGTCTTTTCCCGGCGCAACATAGGTAATTTGATTTTGCTGCGCGACGGTGATGCGATTGTAGCTGTTGCAAGCAAAAGCAAAGGCGCTGTCTGCGAGCGTGAATATGAAACCGCCATGTGCAATACGATGCCCGTTCAGCATATCGCTGCGAATTTGCATTGATAGGACGGCGCGCCCCGGCGCAATTTCGTCAAGTTGCATGCCAAGGCCTTGTGATGCGGTGTCGTTGGCAAACATGATCTGTGCGCATTTGTTCGCGCGTTCTTGAGGCGATAAGTTAGACATATTATGTTTCATTTTTTCCGGCTTGTAGAAAAATACGTAACATAAATTAGTTCCCCTAGCAATCCTGTCCTTTGACCTTGCCACGCAACCATTTTGGCGCAAGTCTGATGATATGAATATGCAAACTCCGACGCCAAGCAATCTGAGAGAAATCCCGAACCCTACGGTTAACTTCCATCGTACCGAATTGTCTGTAATCTTGTCGCTCTACGGACGTTTCGTGGCTGCAGGCGAGTGGCGCGATTATGGTATTTCTTCATTGAAAGAGTTTGCCGTGTTTTCTGTGTTCCGGCGCACCGCTGAGACGCCGATGTATCGGATTGAGAAACACCCGAAACTGCGTGGCAAACAAGGCATGTACGTTGTTATTGGAATGAACGGGCAAATTCTACGGCGTGGCCACGATCTAAAGACGGTGCTGCGTGTTTTGGAACGCAAGCTTATCCGGTCTGTGGACTAATTGGAAAAAATGTGTTGCGCGCCGCAGACGAGGGCGGCCCCGCTCAAAGTCGTTTATGTGCGAGCAACCCTCCATCGCCTTGCGCTTCAATTCGTGCGCAGGCTTCTTGGATCGGCTCAAAGGCCACCGCCATATGATATGCGTTCGCGTGAAGCAGCGTATCGCTGTCATAAACCAAGGCCACATGACCTTTCCAAAACATCAAATCGTTGCGCTTTGCAGTCGTATCAGGCGGAAGTGTCGTGCCCAATTGATCACGTTGTTGATCGCTGTCACCGGGACAAAACATACCCGCAGTTTGCATTGCAAGTTGTACAAGACCTGAACAATCGATGCCGGTCGCAGAGTTTCCACCCCAAAGGTATGGCGTGCCGACCAAATTTGCGGCTGTCGCGGCAAGATCGGGTTGCACGTCATCCATTGGCAATAAATGTGCAGCCAGTGCAAAAAGCGCGTCGGACGTTGTGGCGTATTTTCCCGATGTCTCTGTGATTGGTAAAAGAGCGCCACATGGTAGGATAATTGGATCAGGACGTTTGAAATCGGGTTGATCAAAAAGCAACGTGCTGCGCGCTATCACGCGGTGCGTGGGTTCGACCCAGGGTGCTAGGTTGTTTGGATCGATATAGCCGACATAACCGCTGGTTTCATCACGGCAAAACCCCGTTTTGGGGTCTAAAAGGCGCACAGGATGTCCGTACAAGACCTGACGATCCAACATAGGTTTGTCTGGATTGATACGCAAATCGGCCACAGGTGCCGAAATACGCGCCAACGTCCCGTCGCCGAACCGTTCGGCTTCAATCACTCCACGCAGGTCGTTATGGGCAATCGCTGAATTTGCGAACAGGGACCGACGATCTGTGGTCACAAGTTCAACATCGTTGGGAGTGCCGCAAGAAGTGCGCGCGCGCCTTGCCCAACGCCCCCCTTTGGGCGGGCGGGTGCAGGGGTTGGTTGCCATCCGTAAATGTCGAAATGCATATATGCGGGGGTATCTGTGACAAAGCGGCGCAAGAATAGCGCGGCTGTGATCGAACCTGCGAACCCACCCTTGGGCGCGTTATCCAGATCGGCAATTCCGGGTTCGATCATCGTTTCATACGGGGTGTGGAACGGCAGGCGCCAAACGGGATCTTGTACCTGTGATGCTGCGTTTTCTAAGGCGTGAGCATGGGCGGTAACATCGGTGTAGAATGGGGCCAGATCAGGGCCAACGGCGACGCGGGCTGCCCCGGTCAAGGTGGCCATAGATATGATCAGATCGGGTTCTTCCTCGTCTGCCAACGCGAGCGCATCCGCCAAAACAAGGCGACCTTCGGCATCAGTGTTGTTGATCTCAACCGTTAACCCCTTGCGTGAATTTAGAATATCTTGTGGTCGAAATGCATTTCCTGCGACAGAATTCTCGACAGCTGGGATCAAAACGCGAAGTTGCAACGGTAAGCCGAGGGCCATGATCATATGTGCAAGGCCAAGAACGGTGGCTGCCCCGCCCATGTCCTTCTTCATCAACCCCATGGAACTACCAGGTTTCAGATTTAGCCCGCCCGTGTCGAAACAAACGCCCTTGCCAACCAACGTCAATCGAGGACCGGCATCACCCCAACGTATATCAACCAATCTTGGTGCACGATCTGCGGCGCGACCAACCGTATGGATCATTGGAAAGTTCTGTTCGAGCAACGCATCACCGTGGACGATGTCACAGGTCGCACCATGTTGTTTGGCCAGATTTTGCGCTGCTGTCGCGAGATCGGGCGGGCCCATGTCGGAGGCTGGCGTGTTGATCAAGTCACGCGTTAACGCTTCGCCCGCAGCTATGGCCTCAATTTTAGAACTCTCTACATGCTGCGGTGCGATCAGCTCTGCGTTTGGCCCGCGGGTCTCGCGGTATCGCCCAAAACTGTAGCCTGCCAAAAGCCATCCCAAGCATTCAGCTTCGACTTCGTCCTGTGCAAGCGAACTTTGAAGCGCATAAACACCCTTTGGCAATTTTGATCGGGCACCCCCAAGCGTGAACCGATTACGTTTTTGGTCAGCTGGCCCGCCCAAACCGATGATGACATGTGAAACACTGCCGTCGTCATCTGGAAAAACCAATACTTGGCCGCATCCAGCGGCAAAGTCGGATTGTTCCGCCCATCGCTGTTGTGTTTCGGGCCAACCGGGCCTGACGTCAGAACATTCCTGGGATGTGATCAAATGAAGGGGAATTGCTGCGTCTGTCGCTGGGGCGAACGTCAATGACATGAGGGGAGGCCTTTTTGGGAAACGTGTTCGCCACCAGCCTAAAGTTTTCCCACCCCTCTGCAAGTCGTCGTCCCATTTTCGAAGTGTTCAGAGGGGCGGTACCGCTTTTAGACGGTCATGTCTTGTAAGTCCCAAACCGCAGTCAAAGATGTTTCCCCGACGCGCATAAGGCGCGACAGGGTTGCTGCGACGGCGACCATATCGCCTTGTTCAACAGCTTCACTGACGTTCTCAGCAACTTTCGCGAGCTTGCTCATGCCAATTTGGTCGGCGATTGCGATCAACGAATGTGCACTTTTGCGAAGCTCGGGCAGCTCATTTTGCTGATATAGCCGTTCAGAATGACTTAGACGTAGCGCCAGTTCTTCCATGGCACGGCGCAGGACATCTTCTGCCCCTGCTGGCCCAAGTTGGGCGTAAAGTGCGCCAAGTTGATCATGATCGAGATTTGCGGTCTCGTCCTGTATTATTTGGTTAATATGGGTCACGGTTTCTCACCACAGTTTATAGTTTACTCTCACCAAGGACCCTTATTCAGCAGAAGCCTTCCCAAATGGTTGCGCGCGATCTGCGTTTTCGCTCGAATTGAGTTCAAATTTGGGGTATTGCGCCTCGAAAGACCTTTGAGACGTGGAGCCGAAATGCACCGATTGAAACCCCTACCCGGTTATCTGCAGCAGCGTTACCAAGGTTGGCGTGCGACGACGTATGCCGATAACAAAACTTGGTACGAACGGCTTGCAAACGAAGGCCAACGCCCACGTGCTATGGTGATTTCGTGTTGCGACAGCCGGGTGCATGTCACGTCAATTTTTGGTGCGGATCAGGGTGAGTTCTTTATCCACCGCAACATCGCGAACCTTGTGCCACCCTATGAACCGGATGGGGATCATCACGGCACCAGTGCAGCGGTAGAATATGCCGTCACAGTTCTAAATGTCGCGCATTTGATCGTTTTAGGTCATTCCCAGTGCGGCGGCGTGCAGGGATGTTTGGATATGTGTCAGGGGAAAGCACCCGAACTTGAGCACAAAAATAGCTTTGTTGGACGCTGGATGGATATTCTAAAGCCGAAATACGAGCTGGTCGCGGACATCGAAGATCCAGCAGAACAGGCCAGCAAACTAGAGCGGTTGGCAGTTCAAACATCTGTGGAAAACCTGTTTTCGTTTCCCTTCATTCAATCTCGATTTGACGAAGGAAAACTATCGCTACACGGGTTGTGGTTGGACATCGGCGCAGGTCAATTGGAATTTTATCAACCTTCGACGGGCGATTTCCAACCGGTTTGACCTTGTCACGCAGCGTGTTGGCACCACGTCATCAATGAGCGACACAGAACGACGAGAACATTCGGCCCGGGGACCATTTCATGGATCAAATATTAAATCTGGCGGCAAGCAATTTGCTGTCGCCCATTATCTTGTCCTTTGTTCTAGGCGTTGGGGCCGCGTTGGCCCGATCTGACTTGTCGGTGCCCGAAGCTGCGGCCAAGACGATGTCGATCTACTTGTTGTTTGCGATTGGCTTCAAAGGCGGTGTGGCTGTCGCCGATCATGGGGTTGATCTGACGTTGGGCTTCTCGCTGCTGGCGGGCGTTGTGTTGTCCTTCTTTCTGCCGCTGGTCGCGTTTGGCTTGCTGAACGTGATGACGGACCTTAGCCGCTTGGACGCGGCGGCCGTCGCAGCGCATTATGGCTCGATTTCAATTGTGACGTTTGTTGCTGCCACGTCGATTCTTGAACAAGCGGGACTGACGGCAGAAGGGTACATGGTCGCCGTCGCTGCTGCGATGGAGGCGCCCGCGATCTTGTCCGCGCTTTGGTTGATTTCGCGGGGGGGGGATGGCCGTAGAATGGACAATGAACTGATGCGTGAAATCATGTTCAACGGGTCCATTGTGTTGCTTGTTGGTGCGTTCTTGATTGGTGGGATCACCGGAGCAGACGGTTTGGCCCGCATCGAGAGTTTCATTGTCTCGCCATTCCAAGGTGTTTTGTGCTTGTTCTTGCTCGATATGGGCTTGGTTGCCGGGCGTGGATTGCGCCAAGGCGGCGAAGTCTTGCGTCCCGGTGTGCTGGCCTTTGGCGTCCTGATGCCACTCGTTGGGTCTGTCTTTGGATTGGGGGCAGGAATGCTGCTTGGTTTGTCCACAGGTGGTGTGATGTTGATGATGGTTTTGTCGGCATCAGCAAGTTATATCGCGGTCCCGGCGGCCATGCGGGTGGCGTTGCCCGAAGCGAACCCGTCGATCTATTTGACCCTGTCGCTTGGGGTCACGTTTCCTTTTAATCTCACACTGGGTTTGCCGTTATATCTGGCGGTCGCCCAAGCTCTGACCGGAGGATAAGCGCCATGGAAATGCATAAAGCCAAACGCGTAGCTGTGATCATCGAAGCGATCATGCAGCGTCGCCTGACAGAGGCGATGACAGGGGCTGGTGTTACGGGGTTCTCGATTTTGCCAGTGCTTGGCGGATCTGGAACGTCTGGCGATTGGAGCCGCGAAGGGCAGGTCACGCGTGGTGCAGGAATGGTGCAAATCATTTGTATCGTATCACCTGATAAGCTCGACACGATGCTCACAGAGGTGTTTCCGATGGTTCAAACCCATATTGGGGTCATCTCTGTCAGCGATTGTGAAGTGGTGCGTGCCGAGCGCTTTTGATCAAGCACCCGGCTGCTGATTTTGCGGCTTACCGCAACGTTTGCCCTTCCGGCCATGTGATGCGGTGCGAGGTTGAGATGGTCGCCTCATTGCCCGGCGTCATTTCCAAATTCCATTGCAGAATGCCGCGGCGATCCTCGACACCTGTGACGTCCGGCTCGGGTGAGGTGCGGAAGGTGATTTCCAAATCTTCTTGCTCTGAATAGGGCACGCGGTCGCGCAGTTCGACTTGCCATGTGCGGTCGGTCAAGTTCTTGGCGGTGATTTCGATCTCTTCGGTTTGTTCGTTGGAGCGGCTGATGATCCCGCGATCCCCGGAATCACGTTTCAGAACGCGGCGCGTAAGCTGTATTCCTTCAATCGGGCCGAACCCGATCTCTGCCTCTTGGCCCACCTCGATTGCCTCTAGACCCGAAGCCCCGACAAGCACCCCGTCGAAAAACCGCAACACGGCATCGCTGGTCAGCAAAGGTTCGTTGGTCGTGTTGGTCACTTTGGCGACCAAGAACGCCGTGTCATGATTGAGGGGGACGGCGCGTGCGATCAATTCCGCATCTAGCGTCAGACTGTCAAAGGGCAGGCGCACGAAGTCCGCCCCTGACGCGACATCCACTGCGTCAGAATAGGTGTAGGAGACCGACAAGCCCTGAAAGTTCATTGCCATGGAGCTCGCTTCTTCCACGATAACCGGTGCTTCGATGACTAACCCATCCGCAAGCTTTTGCGTGCGGGCCGCTGGGGCTGCACGAGAGGTAACCGCATATTTGCTTTCATCCAAAATGCGGCGCAGATCAGGGCGAAGTGGCCACGGGTCGGTTTCGTCGATGGGTTCGCGGGTCGACAGGGTGAGCGATATGCCCTCCCAGTTTTCGCCAGATTCTTGGAGGACCTGAGCGCCACGTTCTATGACCAACTGGGGCGTGTCGGTGTCTGACAAACGCAGATCATAAGTTGGTCGCCATGTTGCCACATCAGAGTAAAAAGAAACATCAACCGTGGTGTCACTCACGGCAGACCCTGCGATAACATCCATCACAAGCAGTGGGCGATTTTGGGTCTCGGGGACAAGAGCAGCAAGCGCTTGTTCGGCGTCCTTCAAAGCTTTCTTCAGATCTTTCAACTGTTTGAGCGTGCCGCGCACTGCAAGGCCTGCATCAAAAGCCGCCTCGCGGGCAGCAAGTGTTTCCACGCCGATCATTTGCCCAAGATCACGTAACGCCGTTGTGTCGGCGGGCAGGGTGTCACTGCCGCCGAGGGCTGTCAGAAACTCGATGCGCGCCTCAGATGCGGCGACCGCAAGCTTTTGCCGCGCTGCCGTGTCTTCGACGCTTTGAATGTTGTCTTCGATGCGTTCGATCTCGGCCTTGGCTGCGATGATTTCCGGCGTGTCGCGATCTGGTTGGGGCGGCGTCAAGTCGGTGCGATAACGCAATGCACCGATCTTGAGGTCAGGTGCTTTGACCCGCAGCGCGTCCAAATAGACGTTGGATGGCAAATCAGAAAAGACCAACTGATGCGCCCCGGCGGGCATCGTGACGGAAACAGAATGCGTCACAGTGGCCCCTGCGGAATAGACAATTGCTGACGTGGCCTTGCTGGGGACATCAATAATGTCAGCCCATGCGGACAAGGGAAAACACGTCAAAGCACAGATCAAAGTTCGCATCATTGGTCGATCCTTTATTCAATATCTTGTGAAGATGGTCTTTCCGCGGGCAAAGAAAAAGGGCGCAGGTTGCCCCACGCCCAAATTCAATCAAGTTTTGACTGGTTTTAGCCCTTTTTCAACACACGTTGGCCGAGCACTTCAGCGATTTGCACCGCGTTCAGGGCGGCACCTTTGCGCAGGTTGTCTGATACACACCAGAGGTTCAGGCCGTTATCGATTGTGCTGTCCTGACGGATTCGGCTGATAAACGTGGCAAAGTCGCCGACACATTCGGCAGGTGTGACATAGCCACCGTCTTCGCGCTTATCGATGACCATAACGCCGGGGGCTTCGCGGAGGATGTCACGGGCCTCGTCTTCGTCCAAAAAGTCTTCGAACTCGATGTTGATGGCTTCGGAGTGGCCCACGAACACCGGAACACGCACACATGTCGCTGTGACTTTGATCGAGGTGTCGACGATTTTCTTCGTCTCCGCGACCATTTTCCACTCTTCCTTGGTCTCACCGCTGTCAAGGAAGACGTCGATATGTGGAATCACATTGAATGCAATCTGCTTGGTGAACGTTGTCGGCGGCTTGTCGTCGGTTGGGTTGTAGATCGCCTTGGTCTGATCCCAAAGCTCGTCCATCCCGTCTTTGCCCGCGCCCGACACAGATTGGTATGTCGACACGACAACCCGCTTGATGCGCGCGCGATCATGCAGCGGCTTGAGAGCCACAACCATTTGAGCGGTTGAACAATTCGGGTTCGCGATGATGTTTTTCTTGGAATACCCTGTGATCGCCTCTGGGTTCACTTCTGGTACGATCAACGGAACATCCGGATCATAGCGATAAAGCGAGGAGTTATCGATCACAACACAGCCAGTTGCTGCGGCCTTGGGGGCATATGTCTTGGTCGCATCCGAGCCGATTGCAAACAGCGCAATGTCCCATCCCGTGAAGTCGAACGTATCAAGGTCCTTGGTCTTGAGTGTCTTTTCTCCAAACGATACCTCCGTACCCAAAGACCGGCGGCTTGCAAGCACGGCGATCTCGTCCACGGGGAACTGGCGTTCTTCCAGAATGTTCAGCATTTCGCGGCCCACGTTTCCGGTGGCTCCGACGACGACAACTTTATAACCCATAGGTCCTTTCCCTTATATCGATGTGGCCCTCATGGGCTCACTCGCGCGCTCTTATACGTATCCGAGCGTCGGGGGAAGGGTCGGATCAGGATGTGGGTTATGCGAATTCCTTGCGGGTGTATGCAGGTTTGGACGAAGAGAGGATCGATTGCGATTTTTCGAACGACATTTGGGCAGCGCGCAAGGCCATCAATTCACTTGAATTGAGCGGGCGGGCGGTGCGCGCCACGATCACAGCTCTGGCGGCTTTTGCGTCTTCCTCTGCCTGCAAACGTTCTGCTTCCTCTTGCGCAGCTTTGGCGGCTTCGTTGGCTTGACGAATGGCTTCTTGTTGCTGGCGTGCGCGTGCCTCGTCTTCACGGGCTTGCTTTTGCATGTCCTGAACCGTGTCGAGTAGGTCAAAAGCTGCGTTGATTTGCGCTAGCTTGGCGTTGGCTGCTTCGGGATCCGATTTCGCGAGATCAGGATGGTAGCTGCGGACCAAAGACCGCCATGCCGAGCGAATTTCCGCTTCTGAGCTGTCCTGAGAAATTCCAAGAAGGTCGAAGGCGGCTTTACGATCTTGGTATGACATGGGGACACTCTCATTTTTAGACTGGAAACATCTGGTTTTCTTAAAATGAGATATAACTTTGGCGCGAATGCCGGTGAACCCTAATTGCTCACAATTAGTTAACGTCCCGCAAGGCGGTGGTGTTGTTCGGAACTCGTGGTAAAGTTGAGGCATGACACATCCCGAAAACGCCTTTTATATCGACCTGAAACCGATCTCAGACTTCGCAACACTTGCCGACCCAAACGTTTATGCGCCACTTCCGAACGATTGGTGGATTGGGACATCGGATATCATCGGGTCAACACAGGCAGTTGCGCAGGGCCGCTATAAAACAGTGAACATGGTTGGCGCGGCTGTGATCTCTGCACAGATCAATGCACATGAAGGGGCCTCGTTTCCCTTTATCTTTGGCGGTGACGGGGCTGGTTTTGCTGTGCCACCTGCTTGGAAAGACAATGCAGCAACCGCCTTGGCAGCGGTGCAGGTTTGGGCGCGCGAAGAATTCGATATGGGTCTGCGAGTTGGAATGGTTCGGGTCTCAGACATACGCGCTGCGGGGTTTGATGTGACGTTGGCGCGGTTTCAGGTTTCAGATGGCGTGGATTATGCAATGTTCGCGGGCGGCGGCTTGTCTTGGGCCGAAAACCAAATGAAATCAGGTGCATTTGGTGTGCCCGAAGCCGAAAAAGGAACGCAGCCCGATCTAACAGGTCTGTCCTGCCGTTGGAGCCATATGCCGAGCCGCAACGGCACGATCTTGTCGCTTGTGATTGCCCCAACAGAAGATGCGCCGGGGCCCGCTTTTGCCAAACTTGCCCATGAAGTCACGATGATTGCAGCTGATTTAGATCGCGCAGGCACCCCGTCCCCAGCACAGGGGCCTGGTTCGGACTGGCCGCCTCCTGGGGCAGTTCTTGAAGCACACGCGTCGCGCGGTGCCGGAAGTGTCGCAAAACGGCGCAGGCAGGTACTGTTTGAAACGTTTATCGCGTGGGTCTTGATCAAAACAGGTTTGAAAATCGGCGGGTTCGATGCGCGCACGTATCAACGTGTTGTTGGCGGCAACGCGGATTTCCGAAAGTTCGAAGACGGACTTAAGATGACACTAGATTGTGATCCCGCCCATGAGGCGCGCCTGATCGAAGTTTTGGATCGTGGTGTGACCGACGGGGTGATCCGTTATGGCGTGCACCGCCAAGACGAAGCCATGATGACCTGCATCGTTCCATCTATCATGCGCGATGATCATGTGCATTTCGTCGATGGGGCCGCGGGCGGCTACACCGCCGCGGCCAGTCACTTGAAAGCTTAGCCCTTCCACTTCTTGGCTATGGCCTTGGCTGAGTTGGCAAGGATTAACACATCCACCCCAACGGCTAGGAATTGCGCGCCAGCCTCTAGGGATTGAGAAATCATATCGTCGTTCATTGACAAAATACCGGGCGCTTTGCCGGCGGCTTTGATCCGTGTGATGGCATCGATGATTGCGGCGACGACCTCTGGGTGCATCGGATTTGCGATGTGCCCCATATCGGCGGCAAGATCAGCAGGGCCGATAAAGACAGAATCGACACCCTCAACGGCAAGGATATCGTCGAGTGCCGCAAAACCTGCGCGGCTTTCTACCTGCAAGATAACGCAAACCTGTGCATCTGCGGTCGCGGCGTAATCTTCGATCTGATTAAATTTGCTGGCCCGACCAAGGGCCGCACCAACACCGCGGATGCCGTGCGGGGGATAGCGACATGCCGCGACAAGGTGTTGGGCTTGTTCGCCACTTTCGACCATGGGCACGAGCAACGATTGCGCACCTATGTCGAGCATTTGTTTGATCATCCATGTCTCACCGATGGGAACGCGCACGACGGCATGGGTGTCAGAAGCTTCCATCGCGACCAGTTGGTCACGGGTTGAGCGCAAATCATTGGGGGAATGTTCGTTGTCAACCACAAGCCAGTCGAAACCTGCGCCTGCCATGACTTCTGCACTGTTGGCGTCGCCTAGTCCTGACCAACTACCGAAGGTGGTTTCGCCCGCCGCAAGGGCGCGTTTTAGTGGGTTGATTGGGGCTGGCATTGTGGTCTCCTGACTTGTTTTCAGGGACTTTACGCGGGTTTGCCAAGAATGCCAGAGGGTGTGAAATAAGACGTTGGTCTCGCGTCAGCTCGGCGCCTTGCGCACGGATATGCGCATTAAAGAACTTTGATGACGTCCTTTGAGACGGATAGCATATAGCCACGTCTTGCGATGTTTTTCACCAAGAGCTCGCTGACCATTTGGTTTCCCAATGTGTCCCGCAAACGTTTGATCCGGGTCGCTCCGGCGGCTTCTTCGCAATCGGATGCGTCCTTGCCTGAGATCAACCCTTCTAGCTCTGATCCGTTTAAAACGTCGTCATCCATCCGCGCTTCCGCGAGAACGGACATGGTTTCCATCGCGGCATCGGTCAGTTTGAAACCCATATTGTTGAGGTAGACAGTGTTTTCCTCACGGCTGATCAGCAAGGACGATACCTGTATTCCCGACCGCTCGATCTGCGCCATACGGCGGTTTAGGGCCACGAGCATCACAAGAAACACCAAGGCGGCGACCAAAAGGGCGGTCGCGAAGACCAGCAATACGAAGATTACCATACGGTAGCTGATCAGTGTGTCTGAAAACGCGGTGCCCGACTGGGCAAGGATTTCGAGCAGTTTGATTTCGGCCCCACTGGTGAGGTCGTCATTCTCGATAAAGATTCGTTCGACACGCATGGTGAACGCGTTGGCGTCTGGTAAGCTGATGAACAGCAAGACAGCTGCGATAAGCAAAATTGCAACAATGGCGCTTAGGCCAATGGTAACAATCCGATTGCCAGAGCGCCGTGCGTCAGAAACGGAGGTAGTAGGGTCCTGCACTGTCTTTCCTTTGTGACAGCCCACCGGGGCCAAATACGGAGACGACATTAAGCAAGGTCCAACCTGCTTTTCTTAGACGCGGCGCGACCTCGCCTTGGGCGGAACCGCGCGAGCAATCGCCGCGAAGTTCCATGACGCCATAGTGCAGGCGCAAGGGCTTGTCCTGTTTGGCTTTGTAATCTGCATAGCAATCCGCTGCGTGAACAGGCGAACTGAGCGTCAACGTGGCGGCCAACAAGCATAAAGAGAGTATCTGTTTCATGAGCCAGACAATGCCCTCCTGCGCGTTGCTATTCAATAACAACAAGGGTTTGAGGTCGAAGTTATTGGATAACAGGACGACGATATTGCCTGACTGAGGGGGTTAGCCCCAGTTTGATTGCATCAACACCGCGCCGCCCAACAAGGGTGTGCCCCAGATCAAACATTAGGAGCCCGTACCATGGCGATTCAATTCCATAAGAAGTTCATCGGCGCAGTTGCAGCCATCAGTATCTTGGTCACAGGCGTTAGTGCCAGTCAGGCAGATGCAGGCAGCCGAGACACCGAACGGGCTTTGGCAGCAATTCTTGGGTTGGCTGTGATTGGCGCGATTGTTGCAGAAAACCGTAAAGATGACCGCCGAGAGAAGGAAGCTGTGACTCGCAATCATCGTCCCGTGATCCAAGCGCGTCCCTTGCCACGTGACGTGCAACGAAAAAACAACCGCCGGGTTCTTCCTCAAGCGTGTTTGCAATCTGTGGAAACCCGTCGTGGTAACGCACGCTATCTTGGGCAACGGTGCTTGGAGCGGAACTACCGTCACGTGAATAGCTTGCCGCAAAATTGTCAGCGCCGGATCAACACAAATCACGGGTCACGCAATGGGTATGCGTTTCAGTGTTTGCGTCAAAATGGCTATACCCTCGCCCGCCGCTAAGGGCTGGGGATAGGGCGCCACGCAACCCTCTTGCCGTGGTGCCAAGACTTGGGGCGGTGTTCGGGCACCGCCCCCTTTTATCAAAATGCCGCCCCTTTGGGGCGATTCCATGTTTGATAGTGCCTATAACTGAGGGGTATGGGCAAAGTGGATATCTAACATGGAAGTGGGCACATGCCAGATTACAGTCGAGAAGAGGCGCTTGGCGGACGCGTTGCAGGTGTGGACGAAGTCGGACGTGGACCATTGTCGGGACCTGTGATGGCGGCGGCCGTCGTTTTGAACCCCGCATCAATCCCGGCAGGACTAAACGATTCAAAAAAGCTGTCCGCGAAGAAGCGCGAACTGCTCTATCCGCTGATCATGGCTCAGGCAGACGTGGCGGTTGGGATCGCTTCTGTTGAAGAGATCGACGAGATAAACATTTTACAGGCCTCACATTTGGCGATGCGGCGCGCCATCGAGGGCTTGCAAGGGCTTGATCACCTTCTGATCGACGGCAATTTGTTACCCAAAGGGCTGACGTGCGAAGCGACCGCTGTGATCGGCGGAGATGCCAAATCACTGTCCATTGCAGCGGCTTCAATTGTGGCCAAAATAAGGCGCGACCGACTGATGGTGGATTTGGCGCAACAGCATCCCGGCTATGGTTGGGAGACCAACATGGGATATGGTTCTAAAAGCCACATGTTGGCACTTAAGACACTTGGCCCTACCCCACACCATAGGCGTTCGTTCAAACCAGTGCACAACATGTTGTATCAAGGAAAAAACTCAAACTCTTGATTCAAAAAAGAAATTGACCACGAATCGCCACTGAATCATGTTGGGTACAACCAACGAGCACAAAATGTGCCGGGACATGAGGCAGACATGACGAAACACTTGAAGAGCGCCGAGGCGCTTCCTTTGAACCAAATTATTGCTGGCGATTGCATCGATGTGATGAATTCGCTGCCTAAAGGCTCTGTGGATCTGATCTTTGCGGATCCGCCCTATAATCTACAGCTTAAGGGTGACCTGCACCGGCCCGACAACTCCAAAGTGGACGCAGTTGACGACCACTGGGACCAGTTCAATTCGTTCAAAGCCTATGATGATTTCACAACTGCTTGGTTGAAGGCTGCCAAGCGTTTGCTCAAGCCCAATGGTGCGATCTGGGTTATTGGATCTTATCACAACATCTTTCGTGTTGGCGCATCGTTGCAAAATGAAGGCTTCTGGGTGCTGAACGATGTGGTTTGGCGCAAGTCGAACCCGATGCCGAATTTTCGTGGTAAGCGTTTCACCAATGCTCACGAGACGATGATTTGGGCCTCCCGCGATGAGGGCGCTAAATACACGTTCAACTACGAAGCACTCAAGGCCCTGAATGAAGGCATCCAGATGCGTTCCGATTGGGTGCTGCCAATTTGCACCGGCCATGAGCGTCTGAAAAACGACGACGGCGATAAAGCGCATCCGACCCAAAAGCCCGAAAGCTTGCTGCACCGTGTACTGGTTGGCTCGACCAACCCCGGCGACGTGGTGCTTGATCCATTCTTTGGCACAGGCACAACTGGCGCTGTTGCCAAGATGCTGGGACGCGATTTTATCGGGATCGAACGCGAAGAAGCTTATCGCAAAGTTGCGGCCAAGCGCATTGCTTCGGTTCGCAAGTTCGACCGCGAAGCGCTGCGTGTCAGCACGTCCAAGCGTGCCGAACCTCGGGTGCCATTTGGACAACTGGTTGAGCGTGGCATGTTGCGCCCCGGCGAAGAGTTGTTTTCCATGAACAAACGCCACAAGGCCAAAGTGCGCGCAGATGGCACGCTGATTGGCGACGACATCAAGGGCTCGATCCATCAGGTTGGCGCCCATCTGGAAGGCGCGCCGTCTTGCAACGGCTGGACCTACTGGTGCTTCAAACGCGATGGCAAAACCGTTCCAATCGACGTGTTGCGCCAACAAATTCGCGCCGAGATGCACGACTAACACTTATTTCGAACACCGCCGGTGCCTGCGGCCATAGCTGGCCATTATACCCAAGCCAGGCACTATACCTTGCCCCGTCTCTAGTAGGCGGGGCTTTTTTTGTGGAAGTATGGCGGCTTTGAGCCCGTGTTGGCCTTTCGAACGGGTTGAAAGAGCGAGAAAGCCCAAAAAATCCAAAGCGAACGGCAGTACCAGAAGTGTGGGTATTTCTACACTCTCATACCCAGTACTGAGAATATCCAAGAAGACCCAACCCAAGATGCAAACAGCAGAAACCCAGCCGACGATTGCGGACCACCTTGGTGTCTCAGCCCTCGCCACCAGAAAATTGTGAATAGCAGGACGAGCGCCAGAGGAAGGCAACTTAATGCCAAGGAACAAAGCCCGATTGCCATATTGGCAATGGTCGCATCACTAAGATCTCCGTTGCCGTAAAGCCCACCCGTCGCAATAGTGAACCCGAACTACGCCCCAACGGCTACGCAAAATATGCCCCCAGCGCCGCAACTAACAGTGAGATTGCGGAGACAACCGTTTTCGCTTGCATGAATTCAGCTTTCTACAAAACCGCTATTAGCAAATGACGCATCAAAATTGACGCAGTTTGTCAAATTGCGAAGGCCCGACTTGTAGCCCACCCTTGATAGTCTGAGCGCGACCAACGCGAAAAAGAAGCGCTAAATTGGGTTTTACGTGCTCAACCATGCTCAAAGGGCCTTCAATTGGAGTGCCTCGACTTCGCAGAAGATCACTGCGCCCCGCTCCAGAACGGCATTTCTTGATCCAAAAACTTGCTTGATCAACAGGTACACGCACCAAACGTCGCGCCCTGCCCATCACCGTTTTCACCGTTCGCCTTTGCGACCAAATGGGCTAGTCTACGCGCATAAAAGTGCAGGAGCGGCACATGGTTGATGCGACGTCCTTTCCCAATTTCACATCCGAGGATTTGCCAGATCGCGTGACTGCGGATGAGGCCATGGCCAATCGGTTCACGCAAGCGGCCCTTGAACGGCACAAACAGGAAGGTCTTTGGCTGGCTGTGCGTGCGCGCTGGGTCGCATTGGCCGTGATTAGTATGCTGTTCGTCTATCTCAACCCGAATTGGGATATGCTATATTACCACGGGATATTGGCCCTGTCTGCCGGTGTTGGATGGATGCAGTTGCGAGTGGGGAGGGTGGGGCAGTCTAGACCGGAATTATCGGTGATGTTCTGCGACTTGCTGTTGATGACGGTTGCGCTGGCTGTTCCCAATCCGTTTTCTACGAATGATTGGCCCACGGCGATGTCTTTCCGCTTTGACAATTTTTCTTACATGTACGTCATTTTGGCGTTGGCCACGTTGAGCTATTCTTGGCGCACGATCATGGCCGTGGGCGTTTGGACGAGCATCATGTGGGGTATTGCGTGCGTGTCTGTGTGGTGGTTCGGCGTCTACGTGCCAGCTTTGAGCGTCGCGACACAAGAAGCGTTTGGTCACGACCCGTTTATGGCGATATTGCTGGACCCTAATAGCTTCAATTTCAACATACGGTTCCAAAATCAGGTTATTTTCCTGATCGTCGCCGTGACTTTGTCTTTGTCTATCAGGCGGTTTAATCGTTTGGTTTTGGGGAATGCCACCCTTGAGCGTGAACGCAGCAATCTGTCGCGCTATTTCTCACCGAACATGGTGGAAGAACTGTCGCAGAATGATGATCCGTTGAAGCAAACCCGCTCGCATGATGTCGCGATTGTCTTTGTAGATATCAAAGGTTTTACGCGGTTTGCTGCGGATCGATCTCCCGAGGCAGTGATCGCAACGTTGCGGGAATTTCATGGCCGCATGGAGGCGGCGGTCTTCGCGCATGGCGGAACGTTAGATAAGTTTCTGGGGGATGGTCTTATGGCGAGTTTTGGCACGCCGATCCCTTCTGATGACGATACTCAACGGGCCTATAAATGCGTGCGGGCGATGGTCTCTAGCGCGCAGGTTTGGAATGCAGGTCGTAAAGGCAAGGGGGAACCAGAGTTAGACATCAGCATCGGGCTCCATGTTGGTCCTGTGGTTTTAGGGGATATCGGTGGGAATCGGCTTGAGTTTGCGGTGATTGGCAACACAGTGAATATCGCAAGCCGGATCGAAGGGCTGACACGGGTTTTGGACGTGTCTTTAGTGATCAGCGATGAAATTTATCAAACGTTGGAGGCGACCCAAGTTTCCGATTTGACGCGCCATGACGCTCAACATGTTGCCGGGTTGGATGCGCCGATTACTGTTTGGTCGCTGCCGGCATGCCACGGGACAGATTGAGCGCATCAACTGCGCGTGCCAGGTTGAACTCATCTTTGCGCAGGACGTGATGCACCTTAGCAACCAGCGCCTTGTCAAACATAAACGGCGTTGGCCAATCGCTGATAAGAATGACCGGGATTTTCGCCAAGGCTGGCCATTGTTTCAACTCCAAAGCTAAATCCACGCCTGTCCCATCGGGAAGTCCGTTATCCATCAAAATCAGATCCACGGGCATTCGGGACAAATGATGGCGCGCTTCAGAAAGCGAGGTCACGATTTCCAGATGCACAATGCCAGCTTGCTCTAAAATCCGACGAATGCGGCGCTGATCGAATTCTGAATCCTCTACCAACAGGCATTTCACATGGGCATATCGTGAAGGGACAAGTGCGGGTTGGGCCATTCTTGGTCACCTTAAGCTGCGTTTCTGCGCGCAAGATAGGCGATTACAAGTTAAGAATGGGTTCAAATTGGCAGAGGGTTTTTCGACTGATTATATGCCGCCCAGTCGGTGATTTCAGGGTAATATTTTGCGCGCCACTGACGCACACGCGGGTTCATCATGCGTCTCCAAAGGGGGGGCATCATCGCAACAATGGTCATCACCGCATAGGCGTAAGGAAGTTGCGGCGCATCGGCGTCGGAATACGTCTGCAAAACCGGAAAACGGCGATCAGGTTTATAGTGGTGATCGGAATGGCGCTGCAAGTTGATCAACAGCCAGTTCGACACTTTATGCGCGGCGTTCCAGCTATGGTGTGGACGTACATGTTCGTATTTACCGTTCCCCAAGTGTTTGCGCGTAAGCCCATAGTGTTCAACGTAATTTACCAACTCTAATTGCCAAATCGCGGTGCCTGCTTGGATCAAAAACAAGAGTAGGCCAGCCCATCCGCTTAGCAATATGGCCAGAAGCAACATAACGCTTTGCAGCCCCCAATATGTCCAAAACGGATTGCTGGAATGGGTCCATTTTCGACCCGCCTTACCCAGCTTTTCCGCTTCTGCCTTGAACGCAGAACGCCAGCATTGTCGCAATACGCGGGGGTAAAATCGATGGAAACCTTCGTTATATCGCGCTGTCACCGGATCACGCGGCGTACCGACATAGCGGTGATGCACAAGCAGATGTTCAGACCGGAAATGAGAATACATCACCATCCCAAGAAGTGCGTCCGCCAACCAGCGTTCCAGTTTGTTTTTTTGATGCATCAGCTCATGGCTGTAATTAATCCCAATCGTTCCCGTCATCACGCCGACCCCGATGAAAATCAGAATGGATTCCAATGTGCTAAGGTGTTCGGCTTGAGGGACATACCAAATCAACGCAAATAGGGTCACAAATTGCACAGGTGCCCAAAGCATCGTTCCAAGTCGGTAGAATTTTAGATCGTTGTCGGTGGCGTTTGGATCAGCGTTGTCCTCGTTGAGGCCAAAGACGAAATCCAGCAGAGAGAACAAGTTCCATGTCACCAAGGGCAATAAAATGACGGCCCACCCGCCTGTCACAGCCGTATACCAAGCCAGCGCAGGCAACGCGTAAGACATCCAAAACGGGACAGCACGCGTCCAGCGCGCGACGTCGGTTCGAGACAGAGTAGCAGATGACATGGAAAACTCCCTGAACGGCACAACACAGCATGTCTATACGGGTATTATGTCGAAAATTCAGCGCGGCAGGGCGTCACGTAGCGCTGTTCTTTTGCGCGCACAAACACTTGGCCGCTCACAGGATCATTTCGCTGCCTGCAAGATCAAAGACTTTGCGCATCACCGTCGGTAAATCTGAAGGGCGAAAGACGGCGGCGGGAACAAATTCGCCTGTCTGTGGCGAAACGTCTGTGGGTAGCCACGCGGTTTGGATTTGTAGGATCAAGTGAAAATGGGTGAAGGTGTGCCGCACGTCCCCGGGTAGGTGACGCCACTTGCCCTCAAATGGTGGGGCCGGGGTTGGGGCTTCTGACCAATCGCTGCCGGGCCAGCCAAGCATCCCACCAAGCAGTCCTTTGTCAGGGCGCGTTTCCAATAGCCATGCCCCATCGGGGCGACGGGCCACATAAGCAATGCCTTGGCGCACGGGTTTGGCCTTCTTCGGGGTCTTCTTTGGCAGTTCTACGGCTGTCCCAGCAATCCGAGCTTGGCAAGGCATGCGCCATGGGCAGATGCCGCAAGCAGGGTTGCGCGGTGTGCAGATTGTCGCGCCCAAATCCATGACGGCTTGCGCGTGATCTCCGGCACGTTTCTTTGGTGTCAGCCCTTCCGCATAGGCATAAAACACGGGCTTTGCGGCGGGCAGGGGGGTGGCGTCATTATAGAGCCGCGACATCACACGTTCGACATTTCCATCCAGTACAGTGGCAGGCTGATCAAACGCAATCGAGGCGATCGCCGCTGAAGTATATGGCCCGATACCGGGCAATTTTTGCAGCTCTTCTTGGGTGCGTGGAAACTGCCCGTTCAACTCATCGCTGATCACACGTGCGCACTTCAAAAGATTCCGGGCACGGGCGTAATATCCAAGTCCAGCCCATGCAGCCATCACATCGGCATCTTGTGCGGCGGCAAGATGATCCACACTTGGCCAGAGGGATACAAACTTGCGAAAGTACTCTTTGACGGCTGCAACGGTTGTTTGCTGCAACATAACTTCAGAAAGCCAGATGTGATATGGGTTGGGCACGATCCCAGTTTTGCGATCCTGCGGAGATGTTCGCCATGGCATCACACGGGCATGCACATCATACCAATCTAATATGTCCCGAGACTTAGTTTGATCACGCAAGTTTTATGACCCCTTTCGGTGGCTTTGTTATGGTGGCACGTGTGGAAGCTGCTATGGTTCTTCTGCGTCCATATGAGAAACTTAGTGATGTCAACGCCGAAGGCCAGCTATGTCCGCAGATCGCGCGGATTCAAACGCGCAGATTCGCTGCTGCAGTCCCGTATTCGGGATGCCAGCGCGACGCGTGGGTTTGCGCAATCGCGGCTTTTGACCCACTGGAGCGAAGTCGCTGGCACTGAGATCGCATCGATATCCCGTCCGGTTGAAGTGTCTTATGGCCGACAAGGGATGGGCGCTACTCTGGTTTTGTTGACGACTGGGGCTAACGCACCTGTGTTAGAGATGGAAAAAGAAAAACTCCGCGCGCGGGTTAATTCTGTCTATGGATACAGTGCCATCTCGCGAATTCGCATCACACAAACAGCCCCTATTGGGTTTGCTGACGGCCAAGTGGCTTTCGGACAGGCGCCAAAAGATGAACACCCAAGCGAACCCGCTCCAGAAGTTCGCCGGGAAGCTGCACGCAAGGTTGCGCCTATTCAGGACGACGGATTGCGAACGGCACTGGAAAATCTGGCTGCAAACATCATATCTAAAAACTCATGAACAAAAGGACATGAACATGTCTCGACAGATGATACTTGCCGCTGCGGTTGCGGTTCTAGGCCTTGGCGCGTGGTATGTGACGACGCCGTCTTCCTCTTCTTCTAGCGCGCGTGTCTCCGCGCAAAACGAAGCGCTTTTGGGCGCGGCGAATGCTCAGGAAACGGGTGATATTGATATCTCGACGATCAAAGACATGCAGATCGGTAATCCCGACGCGCCCGTCACTGTGATCGAATACGCAAGCTACACTTGCCCACATTGTGCGAATTTCCACGCGGGGACGTATAAGCAGCTCAAAGCGGATTATATCGATACGGGTAAGATCAACTTTGTATACCGCGAAGTGTATTTTGATCGCTATGGCCTTTGGGCGTCTGCTGTCGCGCGCTGCGCGGACACACCTACGTCCTTCTTTGGGATCAGCGACTTGATCTATTCCACGCAAGCAGAATGGAGCCGTGCAGGTGAGCCGGCAGCGATCGTCGAAGAATTGCGTAAAATCGGGCGCCTTGCTGGGCTTGGGAATGAGCAATTGGAAGCCTGCCTGACGGATCAAGACAAGCTGCGCACGTTGGTGGCATGGTATCAGCACAACGCTGAAGCAGATGGTATTTCGAGCACGCCATCCTTTGTGATCAACGGCAAGAAATACCAAAATATGGCCTACCCAGACATGGTTGAAATCATCGAAGAGGCGTCTGGCAGCTAAGCGGTGCGGGCACCGTTAGAAGGTCTGAAAGTCATTGAATTGGCACGAATTCTGGCTGGCCCTTGGGCTGGCCAGACTCTTTGTGACCTTGGCGCGGAGGTGATCAAAGTCGAAAGCCCCGAGGGGGATGATACCCGCAAGTGGGGCCCCCCCTTTGTTGAACGCGACGAGGATACCTCGGCAGCTTATTTCCATTCCACAAACCGTGGAAAGGCGTCCGTCACAGCTGATTTTCGCACGCCTGAAGGCCAGAAAAAGGTTCGTGATCTTGTCAAAGACGCGGACATTCTGATTGAAAACTTCAAACTGGGCGGATTGGCCAAATACGGCTTGGATTATGATAGCCTGTCAGAATTAAGTCCCGGCTTGATCTATTGCTCGATTACTGGCTTTGGCCAAACTGGTCCTTACGCACATCGCGCAGGGTATGACTTCATTATCCAAGGGATGTCTGGGTTGATGTCGGTCACGGGTGCGCCGGAAGGTCAGCCGCAGAAAGCTGGCGTGGCGATCACAGACCTGTTCACCGGCGTCTATTCCTCGACGGCTATTCTAGCGGCTCTGCATCAGCGCAATGCGACTGGCAAAGGTCAACATATCGACATGGCTTTGCTCGATGTTGCTGTGGCTATGACCTCTAATCAGGCGTTGAATTACCTGACTACGGGTGTTGCTCCGGGGCGGATGGGTAATGCGCATATGAACCTGACCCCTTACGAGGTTTTTGTGACGTGTGATGGTCATATTATAATTGCGACTGGAAATGACGGGCAGTACCAACGTTTGTGTGCCTTGCTGGGGTTGGATGATATGGCCGAGCATCCTGATTTCATCCACAACCAGAACCGTATCGCCAACCGAACCGATATGATTGCGCGTTTGAATGCTGCGACGGCGAAAATGTCCTCAGCGGATTTGCTGGCGGCTTGCGAGGCCAAAGGCGTTCCTGCAGGGCCGATCAATGACTTTTCGCAAGTCTTCGCAGACCCTCAAGTGCAAGCGCGCGGCACAGAAATTCGCCCCGGCGATATCCCCGGTGTGCGATCCCCTTTCCGCTTCTCTGATGCGGATTTGGTGTTGGACAAGCCTGCCCCGAAACTGGGTGAACACGACTAGGGTGGCGTGACTAAGGGGCGGGAACTTTGTCAAGCAAAGCATCCAGCGCCGCCCAATCGTCAAATTCTAACCGCACCGGAAGCGCGAGAACTTTGCCACGCCAAGCCGCAGGCAACCGCGCGGCGTCTTTTTCCGTTGTGACCAGTTGCGCACCAGCCGCACGGGCATCGTGTTCAAGCCGCGTCATCATCGCGCCTGTCAGCGGCTCGTGATCGGCTAAGGCTTCGGCGTGAATGATTTGCGCGCCAAGTTCGCGCAGTGTTTCGAAGAATTTCTCTGGATGGCCAATACCGGCAAAGGCGAGAACGGGCAGGTCGGTCCAATCCATCCCTGTCTCTAACGGCAGCAGAGCCGCCTTCAGGCGGGGCAAGTCCGCAGGTAGAACGCTGGCGTCGAATTGTGACTGTGCCGCTGGGGCACCCACCGTGATCAAAGCACTGGCGCGGGCAAGTCCCGCCGCGACGGGTTCGCGCAATGGCCCCGCCGGGATGCATCTGCCATTTCCAAACCCGCGTTGTGCGTCAACGACCACAAATGACAGGTCTTGGGCCACAGATGGGTTCTGAAAACCATCATCCAAAACGAGACATGTGGCCCCGGCTGCGGCAGCCGCTGATGCCCCTGCGGCGCGATCCTTTGCGACCCAGACATCCGCAAATGCAGACAACAGCAAGGGCTCATCACCGACTTGCGCGGCACTGTGTTTCGCAGGTTCCACGTTGACTGGCCCGATCATGGTCCCGCCATATCCACGCGACACAACATGCGGATCATGTCCGCGATCCCGCAAGCGTTGCAGCAACGCGATCGCCGTTGGCGTTTTTCCTGTTCCACCTGCATTGATGTTCCCCACGCAGATGACGGGAATATCTAACGTCAACGGCGTGCCGCGCGCCAAGCGCTGCGCGGTTGCATACCCATACAAAACCCCCAATGGGGACAGCAACGCAGATCTGAGTGAACGCGGCTTGGCCCAGAACGCAGGCTCCTTCATGAGACAGACGCCTTTGCTTTTTCGGCCAGTCGCTCATCAAGGCTGTCTTGCACCAGATCGATCACACCATCCACGATTTCAGCCCCTTCTGTGACCACATCCCAGCCCGCATGGGCCATGGTTGCGGACAGGTCTGGTGCGATCAAGCGGACGACGGAATTGCTTAGGGTGCTGGCGTCTTTCACGATTCTGGCGGCTCCTGCTTGTGCAAGCCGCGCGTAACTGCCCAGATGCGCGCCAATATTTGGTCCGTACAAAATTGCTGTCCCAAGGCTTGCCGCAACCATTGGGTCACGTCCGCCATGCCCCACAACCAGTGATCCGCCCAAAAACGACACAGAAGCGATGCGATACCAAAGGCCCAGTTCATCCGGACAATCGGCGATTAGAACTTGTGTGGTTTCTTTAGGGTAGGTGCCGTTGCCCCAAGTTGTGTGGGTCAATCCAGCGCGCTCCAACATTTCGGTGATGTCTTGGATATCATTTGTGTTTGTCGGGTTGATCACGAGCAATAGTCGATGTGCGCTGCGAATTGCTTGGCGGTGGGCCTCTATGATTGCCGGGTATTCCCCGGACAGAATTTCGGCTGCGAGCCAAACGGGACGCCCCTTGAGCTGTTGTGCCATTTCATCTTGATCACTTTGCGCACAAGGCAGAATGCGCCCCGATGGCCGCAATGGGGGCAAAACGATAATCCGTTCTGGGGGTACGCCGATCCGCGCAAGGCGTTGTGCGGATGATGCGCTGCGCGCGCTGGCCGACAAAAAGCATCCGCCTAAATGACGCGAAAGTTCTGGCAACCAACGATAACTTTGGCCGTCAAATCCAGCTTTGTCGGCTGAAACCAGATGCAAGGGCACCCCGCGTGCTGTTGATATGTCCACAAGATTAGGCCGTAGCGCCCCCCAGACCCAAAGCCCCACGTCTGGGTTCCAATGGTCCAAAAATGCTGCAACCGCGTCTGGGTGTTCATTGGGCGCGGTCGCAAACACCAGATGGTCCGCGCTGGTATGTTTGGGCCAAGGGGTTGTTTCGTCTTCGGCTGTTCGGGTCAGCAAAACTGTGAGCGGTTCACGGGTTTGGTGTAGGCGCTCAGCAAGGTCCAAAAGCGCACGCATATCTTGGTTGGTGCCAAGGTGTATCCACGCCAATTCACCGTCGGGACGAGGCGGATACTTTGGTAGGCGCGGCGCCGCGCCACGTCGGGTCAACGCGCGATAGGCCGCGAGGCTTAAAGAGCGTGGTGCGGCCATGTGCTGTCTCAGCCAAGCTCTTCAGTCGAGGAGGCCGCGGCTTCTTCATCCCGCAAGCGGTGCAAATGCGCGATAAAGTAACGCATATGGGCGTTATCGACGGTCTTTTGCGCGTTGGACTTCCACGCGTTAAAGGCGGCTTGGTAATCTGGAAAGATGCCGACGATATCCAGATCGTCCACGTTCTTGAAGACGTTCTTCGAAGGGTCGGTCAGTTCTCCGCCGAAAACGAGGTGAAGGCGTTGGGTCATGCACACAAAGTCCTTTGTATCGTGGGTCTGCTCAGAGGTTTACGGGATTGCACAGATGGGTCAAGCGAAGCCGGAAAGATTGGTAAGGGATGTGTAACGGCTTAAGCGGTCGAAATGTGCTCTGCTAGCAGGGCTTTATGCAGCTCAGGGGCTGCTGAAACGATGCCATGCGTGCGCGGATCGGGCGCATTAAAGCGTAAGGGGTCGCCGTTGCGATCTGACGCGTATGCCCCGGCCTCTGTGGCGATTAAGGCACCCGCCGCAATGTCCCATTCCCAAGTCGGGCGGAAGGTGATCATGCCGTCGAAACGCCCTTGTGCAACCAATGCCATGCGATAAGCCAAGGATGGGCGATAGGCGCGTCCGAATTCAGGGACTGCGCCTTTCCAAAACTGTGGTTGCAAATTCGGAGTGGCGGATAAGACGTCTGATGTTGCGATGTCACACTTTGCGCTCGCGCATAAGGTTTGCCCGTTTAACGTGGCGCCGTCCCCTTTGGCCGCGCGGTATAGCATGTCGCGCATTGGCAACAGGATTACGCCTGCGATCACATCACCCTTATGAGCGACAGCGACGGAATGCGCCCATGTCTTGGACCCTTCAACAAAGCTGCGTGTTCCATCAATTGGGTCCACAATGAACACGGTGTCCGCATCCAGCCGGGAGGTGTCGTCTTCGGTTTCCTCGGACAGCCACCCGTAATCGGGCCGCGCCGCGCGCAAGACATCCATAAGGTAGTCGTTCACGGCCAAGTCGGCTTCGGTCACCGGGCCTGCGCCGTCCTCTTTGTCCCAGCGTTTGGCTTGGGGGCCTGTGAAGCCCAGGGCGATCTCGCCGGCTTTGCGCACGACATCGGTGAGTAGCTCTAGGTCAGCTTTAGGATCCGGCAAGGGTCATCCCGTCGATCAAAACACTTGGAACAACGCGGCTTAGCCATGTGCGCGCATCATTGGCCGGGACGAGGTGGCGCAGCATGTGTGGCAATGCGCCCGCGATTGTGCACTCATTTACGGGATAGACGATCTCACCGTTTTCAACCCACATGCCAGCCGCCCCACGGGAATAATCCCCTGTGTTAGGGTTGATCGTTGAGCCGATCATTGAAGTTACGAGCAAACCTGTGCCCATGTCTTTGATCAGATCGGCACGGCTGTGGTTGCCTTGGGTTAGCCCAACGTTCCACACAGCCGGGCTTGGCGGCGCGGACACCCCACGGCCCGCATTTGCAGTTGACGTGAGGTTCAATTTGCGTGCGGTCGCAAGATCCATGGTCCATCCGGTCAGCACGCCTTGATCGACAATCTTGCGCTTTTGCGTAGGCAGCCCTTCGGCATCGAACGCACGTGATCCCGGAACGCGGGGTCGGTGCGGGTCTTCGATCAAATCCAGATGATCTGGCAGCACGCTGGCACCGTCCTTGCCTAACAACCACGATGATCCGCGTGCGATCATGGCCCCATTGGCGGCTGCCAAAAGATGTCCGATTAAAGACGATGAAATGCGTTCATCAAACAAAACGGGATAGCTGCCCGTGGGTGGTTTGCGCGGGTCTAGCCGTTCTACGGCGCGCCGTGCGGCTTCGTGCCCGATTTCGTCGGGGGCGCGTAGATCGGCTTGGAAGATGCGACTGTCACCATCGTAGTCCCGTTCCATGCCAAGACCGGTTCCAGCGATTGCGACACAAGATGTTGAGCGCCCGGTGCGGCTGTATCCACCCGCAAAACCGTTGGTTGCAGCGATATGGATGGCGCGCGCGGAATAGCTTGCCCCGCTGGCTTGCACTTGACTGACGCCCGAATTCTCAAGCGCCGCGGCTTCGGCTTGTGTCGCGTCGGCTTGCAGATCGGATGGGTCTGGCTCGTCGGCGGGATCGGCTTGTTCAAGGATGGCCATGTCCCAATCCGTGGCCAGTTGAGATGCATCCGCAAGCCCGGCATAGGGGTCTTCGGGCGCTTCTTTGGCCATGGCAACGGCGCGTTCGGCCATCGCTTGCAGGGTTGCAGCCGAGGTGTCAGATGCCGACACGTTTGCTTGGCGTTGCCCGACAAACACACGCAGGCCAATATCAGTTCCCTCCGCGCGTTCGGCTTGTTCCAGCTTTCCTTCCCGAACTTCCGCAGAGAGTGCGACATCGGTCAGGGCGATTGCATCCGCCGCGTCTGCGCCAGCTTTACGGGCTGCGTTCAAGAGGGCGTCGGTTAGATCAGATAGGTTTTGCGTCATGCTCTAGCAGGTAGCGCCGCATGGACTTGGGTGCAAGGTGTGCGGACCAATTGCACTTAACCGCCCGGTGCGCGTTATGGTGGCTCCGGGCGGTAATTTTTGGGCAGGGCGGCTTAACGCAGCTGTTGTCCGTTTGCGAACACGTTGCCTTTTTCGTTGACTTCAATTTTGGATGTCACGGTGTCATCCCCTTGGGCGACGCCAAAGAGACCCATCATCATCCGCGCGCCCATGGCTTGTTCTTGTGGCAGCAGGCCCATGTTGATCAGCTTGTCGATCAACCCGTTTGCACCCTTTACGACCACGTCAACAGCGCCCTCAGGACGCGGTACACCGTCGAATGTGCTAAAATCTGAGTTGTCAAAGGTGAACCCGCCTTTGGCTGTGATTTCCGCGCCAACAGCGGACACGATCAGATTGTTGATGTCCAAAGCGTTTACTTCGCCGGGGATTTCAGCGTTGTTCATGCTTTCAGGGTCAAACAGATTTGCAAACAAGCGGGCTTTGCCTGTTAGATCCAGCGCAAGGGTTGCGGGATCACGTGGCAGTTGACCGGCGGCGTCAAACAACCCCCAGATCGAATCTGAGATGGTGAAATCGCCCAATGTAAAGCCGAACGAGAAGTCCTGCGGTTCCTGAGAGGCGGCCAATGGCATGCCGAAGACAAAGCCGGATTTTTCCATCTCCAACTCAATGGGAAACGGAAATTCGCTGGCTTGCAGCTTCACCTTGAGGCCAGATTGCTCTGCGGCGTAGCGCAAGCCTTCCGGTGTAAGGGAGGATTCCAAGTTGCCGCCGCGCGAAGATGTTGTGGCTGTCACGGGTCCGTCAGGGGATACAACATCCATCTCGCCTGATCCGCTTTTATACTCGAAGCTTGAGGTGACGTTCATCCCGGCCGCCAGCATGCCTGCCGGGTCCGTAGCATCCAAATCTTTGGCAAACTCGGCATCTGCTGACATTGTCAGGTCGCTCATTTCACCCTTGAAAGAACCTTTGCCTGCTTCAGGGCCGTCGGGGACGTCAAAGGAGACATCGTAGCTTATGGCAGAGACACTCATCTTGCTGTCATATCCACGCAAGTCGCCGACTGTCGTGCGTGTGGTGTTGGAGATGTCACGCATTGTCATGTTCATTGCAAACATTTCTGCGGGCATGGGAACGCCATCAACTATCAATTCGCCAAGGTCCATGCTGACGGACTCGGCAGAATACGTGTAGGTGAAATCACCCTCATCCCCGGATACGATCATCACAGGTGCGGTTTGCGTGTAGTTTATCGTGCCCTTGACCGGGTCTCCGCCATCGGGGGCGATGTCAAATGTAAGGGGCATGACGGCTGGCAGTCCTACGGTCACGGTGCCGTTGGAATTGTCGAGGAAGCTCATGTCTCCGATGGTCATTGTGAAAATGCCTGCGTCTTCAGGCAGCTCAATGGTCATTGCGATATCGCTGACGTTCAATGTGTCACCCGATTGGCTTTCGTTGCCACTTAAGCTGTACCCGAAGCCAAGCATGTATTCCTGCCAATCGCCCCAGACACCAGCGCCGGTGACATCGGCTTGTGCGGCGCCAACAGACAGGGCGACGGAAATTGTGGAATATGAAATAATTTTGCGAACAGATGCAGTGCGAACAGACATGGGAAAAATTTCTCCGGATTTTGCGACCGCGCGCATCGTCGGGCAGAGACTGCGCAGGGTCAAGAGGGCTTCGCGCTGGACGCTCGGCTGTGAGCGGATTACCACGGGTTATCACACAGCAAAAGGATCAATGAGATGCAGGGTAAAGTGGTAATGATAACCGGGGCAAGCCGCGGAATTGGCGCAGATGCTGCACGTGTGTTCGCGGCTGCTGGGGCCAAGGTGGCGCTTTTGGCACGTGGTTCGGCTGAAATTGATGCTTTGGCCGCTGAAATCGGCGCGGCGGCATTGGCGTTGCCGTGTGATGTCAGCGATTGGGATGCAGTTCAGTCTGCTGTGATGCGCTGCGAAGCTGAACTTGGGCCTGTGGATGTGATGATCAATAACGCGGGGGTGATCGAACCCATTTCCCATTTGGCGACGGCAGATCCTGCCGAGTGGGGCAAGGTCATCGATATCAACCTCAAGGGCGTGTTTTACGGTATGCGCGCGGTTGTTCCCGGCATGATCGAACGTGGCGGGGGAACGGTGTTGACGATCAGCTCGGGCGCGGCCCACAACGCTATCGAAGCCTGGAGCCATTATTGCAGTTCCAAAGCCGCAGCCGCGATGTTGACCCAGTGCCTTGATAAAGAAAACCGCAGCGACGCTATTCGCGCGATTGGTTTGTCGCCGGGCACAGTCGCCACTCAAATGCAACGCGAGATCAAAGCCAGTGGGATCAACCCTGTCAGCCAGCTTGATTGGTCCGACCATATTCCCGCAGATTGGCCCGCCAAAACCTTGTTGTGGATGTGTTCGGCGCAAGCGGACACTTATTTGGGCGAAGAAATTTCCCTGCGCGATGAAGGCATCCGCAAAGCAGTTGGCTTGATATGATCAAACTGGAAAAAGACGATGGTTTGTGGATCGTCACGATTGCACGGCCTGACAAAGCCAACTCTTTGACCGAAGCGATGTTGACGCAACTCGCCGAGATCGCAGAATCTGCCACGCAGGCGCGCGCTTTGATCCTGACCGGCGAAGGCAAAGTGTTCAGTGCAGGTGCTGATTTGGATGAAGCTCGCGCAGGACTTGCTGTGTCTCCCGTTTGGGAACGTCTTTCGGGCGCGATTGCCGCCTTGCCGGGCCTCACGATTGCTGCGTTGAACGGAACTTTGGCCGGGGGCGCGATGGGCATGGCCCTTGCTTGCGATATTCGTCTTGGCGTGGCGGGGGCCAAATTCTTCTATCCAGTGATGAAACTCGGATTTCTTCCGCAACCCTCTGACCCGGCCCGCATGGCGTCATTAATCGGTCCCGCCCGCGCCAAATTGATCTTGATGGGCGGTCAGAAAATCCTCGCAGATGAAGCCTTGTCCTTTGGCCTCATCGACCGGATTGTGGATACAGACGTGGTGCAAGCCGCCCGCGAAATCTGCACCGACACCCTCGCCGCCAAACCCGAAATCGCGCGTGGTATCAAAGACATGTGCGCAGGCGCGACCTGACCTGCGCCAGTGCTGACCAAATCGTAGCTCAACTTGTCTCACAAGACAGCAACCTCTGGCAATGTGAGCCGCCAAATTTGAGCGGCAAATGAGGGCCTTGAAACTTGATCCACATTGTCAGATGGCGGTTTTGAGCCCATGGGAGAAGTCTTGAATTTGTGCTGCGCGCGCACGCAGCGAAAATTTTACTGAAAACGCGCACCCATTTACGTTGCGGGGCTTCATACAAACCGGCCGTTCGGAAATCTGATAGATTGACGGGGTCAGCCTAATGCCGATGTTTGGGTTTGGAAGGGGGATCGGAGGGCATGTCATGCCAAGAGTCCAACTTCCTGCAACTACCCCAAAACGCAGAGCCTGGAACTTGCAGGCAATCTGTGCGATTTAGCTTTGTTCAATGTCGCCATCGACAGTAAGTTGCGGGGCTGTGATCTGGTTAAATTGGCGGTGACCAATTTAGGTGAACATGATTGCGTGCGCGAAAGGGTTTCTGTGATCCAGAGCAAACCCAAAAAACCAGTTCAGTTTGAATTGACAGAAAACACCAGAGAGACTGTCATTTCGTGGGTCAGGTCACCCGAGATGATCGGTTGTCAATTCATGTTCCCGAACCGCTTCCACGACCGTCCACATATCTCGACGCGTCAGTATGGTCGGCTTGTTTGGGATTGGGTGACGTCGATTGGATTGGAGCCGAGCGGTTACGGCACTCATTCAATGCGCCGGACCAAAGCTGCAGAAATTTACCGTAAGACTGGCAAACTGCGTGCTGTGCAGCTTCTACTTCACCATACAAAGGTCGACAGCACCGTCCGTTACCTCGGCGTCGAATTGGATGATGCGTTAAGTATCGCCGAGCGTATCGACCTCAAAACGATGTCGGCGAACGGTGCTTGCCGTTCGCAGACTTGGAAAAGAACTAAGCTAAATAATGCGAATACGGCGTGCGATCCCCCGTCGCCCAATGCTGCACACCTATGAAGAGCGGCAATTCTGGTTCTTGAGATGGCCCTACTGGAAACGGCACCGCGAAGTCGCCATCCTGCTTTCGTGGTACGCAAATTTGAAATCCAACACTCGTTAGCTTCGAGCCTATTTCGCGCAACGCGCTTATCCCTGAGCAACCTGACTTGCCGCCTCAGCCTTTGCTGCGATCGTATCCCACCGATGCTCTGAAATATCGGATGCGCTGGCGATCCAGCTTTCTCCGACGGTAAAAACAAAGTCATGGTTCAGCCAGTCGTTCATGGTGTCGGGTGTGATACCGCCCGTCGGATTGAATCGAAGGCCCGTGTGGCGGTACGGCGCTGCCAATGACTTGAACATATCCAGCGCCCCAGCCGCAGCGGCCGGGAAAAACTCGACCCGCCTGCACCCGGCCCGCAAGGCTGTCTGGATGTCGGACGGGGTCTTAACGCCTAGAACAAATGAGAGGCCGGCCCTGCGCGCTTCGGACAAGACCGCCCTGTCAATTCCCGGTGCCAGAGCGAATGCGGCTCCTGCGTCTTGAACGGCATGCACCTGATCTTCGGTCAAAACGGTGCCCGCGCCGACCAGCATATCGGGTTTGTGCTTTGCGATAAGGCGAATGGCATCAATCGCGGCTTCGGTGCGCACAGTGATTTCAGCGACAGGCAAGCCCCCGCCGACAGCGCATCAGCCAACGGAAGGGCGTCATCCGCATTTTCGATGACGATAACAGGGACAACCCTATGCGTGGCTATTTGATCGAAAATATTCATGACAGTCGCCTTTCTGATAGAGTCATTCGGGGAGTGGCGGGAAAATTCACTTGGAATCCTTGCTCCGAAATGTCGGATCACCTCTGCTGCCATAGCTTGTCCGCAAGTGACCGCTGATGCGGGCGATTTGCCTAACAGGCGCGCCGCAAGATATCCGGCATTGAACGCACCCGCAGCCCCTGATGTGTCGCGCATGTCGGTCGCCTTCTTGGTCGATATGTCTTGCATGTCACCCGCGCCAATACCTGAAACTGCGCTCGGCCCCCACCAGTTCGATCATGTACAGCCCCATCGTACGGTTCGCATCTCGGCCCACGTGGGTGGTTTCAATGCCGTCCTGACGCAGCATATCGACGAACCTGTCAGCGACCGTGTCCGTACCAACGCGTGTGACTTACCCGACGTCCAGCGCCGCATTCGGGATTTGGGCTATATGCCACGCCGTGTTGAAGGTGTCGCCCGCAAAGCCACGGCGATACGTGTCTTCGCCAATGACGGCCATCTCTATCATGGTTTCCCCAACGGCAAGAACCTGATCCGAATGGAAGGTCAGCAGGGGGTGCTCTGATCGTTTGCTTTGAAGATGTCGCCCGTCAACCACGCCGGCCAATCGCGTTCAAAGAACGACCGCGCACCGTCATGAGTGCGATTGTCGCGCGCCGAAACCACCATTCGTGTGCCGTCATAGGTCACGATCAATTGCTGATCTTTGTCGGCGTCGCGCTCACCGCGAAAGCGGGCATCGGCGATGGGGCCTTGTACAGTGTGGGGCAAGGCATCGCCTTGCGGGTCGCAGATAGCCCGCGCGCCGCGACTGCCGCCGCCCTGCGAGATATAGGTGTGCAGGGCGCACAGCACCGCTTCTGAGGTCAAGGCCATTTGCTGCCATTGCACCGTCCGCGCGGCTTCTGACGGGCGGGATGCCGTTATACCGTGTTGTGTGATCTTGGCATTCAGGGCGCGGGCTTCGGCAAGGGCCGCTACCACTTCGGAGCTCGTGCAAAGGAGCCCTGCATTATCGCTCATGCGGGCCTGAACTTCTGTTCGCACGCTTTTAACAGACAAAGGGCTGTTGGTGGCGAACACTTGGCCAAGACCGCGGACAGCATCCGCCGCAGCCTGCGTCACATCATCGGTCATAACCGGTGCCCCGACGGCACCGACATGTTCCGCAACGCGGGTGCCAAACACCTGCCCTGCATTCAATGCCGATCCACCCGGCCGTGTCGCACCATGGGTGCCGGCGGCCTCACCAACCGCATAGATACCGGACACATTGCTGCGCCCCCAAGTATCAACAGCGATCCCGCCATTCATGTGCTGGTGGTTGACCGCAAATTCCAGCGGGTCTTTCGTGATGTCGACCTTGTAGCGTTTGTAAAGCTCGATCGCGAGCGGGTTCATATGGCGCAACCGATCTATAGGCAAGGCGTGATCGGCCCCCGCATTGCGCAGATACGTTGCAACATCACTGTCCAGCCGGTCAAGACTGAAGGCCTGATCAATTGGCAGCGGATTGCGGTTGAAATCCATGAAGACCCGCCGCCCGGCTTGCCCCTCGCGAAAGATCGCCAAATCAATCAAGCTGGACTGGAAGTCGAGCATCCGACTTGCGTGAAATGGCCATTGATAGCCTTTGCGAAAGATGTTGGAGGCCATCTCTTGGGTTGTGCGGTAATACTGCGCAAGGAAATGGTGCTCAGAGCCATCCGCGTCGACCGAATAGATATGCGGGATGACCTGCACATAGGTGCCCGACAGGTTCCATGGGAACCCTTCGCGGCGGGTGCCGATGCCAAACTGGCTCTCGGTGATATTCGTCAGCTCCAAACCAGCCTCAAGTGCCAGCCCAAGAGTGCCAAAACACCCGTTCGGGAACACGCTGTCGCGGTACAGCTCTCCCGGGCCGCCTGCCGCCAGTACAAGCGCGAAACAGGCATAGATGGTAAGGCCGTATGGATTGGACTCAGTGCTGTCTTTGGAGCGGATCGCGAGCACGCCGCACACACGGTCCCTGTCTTTCAGGACCTTCACAACCGTCGTTTGGTTGAAAAACGGGATACCCAGACGGATCGCTTCTTCAGCCAGAACTTTGACCATCAGACGCGATGTGCGTGGCCCACACGACGTGGCACGGCCAACTTCGTCGTGGTCGGTCTGATACCGCAGCGTGCCGCCCCAGTGGTCCTGCGGCAAAGGCAGGCCGAGGTATTGTAGCGACGCCATGGCACGGATCGATCCGACCGCTTCGATATAGGCGGTGTCTTCGTCCATTGCCCCGCCCGACCCAATCGCGGCAGCCATATCAAGGAAATTGTCGCCTTGATCCTTGGTGTTGGCGGTGTGAAGCGTTTGTTTATCAGAGCCGGAACAGGCAGAGGTCCCCCCCCACGCGCTTTGACTTAGAATGACCGTCTCTACGCCCCGGCGTTTCATCTCAACCGCTGCGCGTAGTCCAGCAGCACCGCTTCCTACGACGACGGCGCCCGTGCGGTGTAACGGAATGTTGTATCCATCAATGACAAGTGATTCAGTCGAGTCCGGTTCAGACCCAAGGTGCGGCATCGCCACGTCGGTCAGATCATCCAGAATGTTTTGCGGAACAGCGAGGGCCACAGGCGTTTTCCTTCTTTGGCTTTAGAGATCGACCCAGGCGCGCTGGTCCGAGGACGTCATGCAGGCATCGACGATTTGGCAGATATGGTGGCCGGTCTCGAAGGTGGGCCACATCGGCGTCTGTGTGGTAATCGATTTGATGACTTCGGCCACTTCGATGATTTTGCTTTCATTGTAGCCGAGCGCGAAATTCGGGAGCGGCAAGAAGGCCCCATAGGTCGGGTGTTCGGGGCCCACGTCGATTTCACGGAAACCACGGCGTCCGCTGGGATCGTCGCCTGAATAGAACCGCAGCCGGTTCACTTCGTCGAAGGTGTAAGCAAGACTGCCTTTGGTACCATAGACCTCATAGGTCTGCATGAACTTGCGACCTGTTGCGACGCGGCTAAAATCGACCAGCCCTTTGGCCCCGTTTTCAAACGTGCACAGGATGTTGGTCCCATCGGCGTTTGTGACGTCGCCCCATTTGGTTTGCTCTGTGATCTCAGGGGCGTTATCGCCGTAGCCCAACCCATCGACGATGGGCCGTTTCGGGGCCGTGATATAGCTGTCGGCAATCAATGAGGACACCCGCCCGACTAGAAACTCCATAAAGCTGAACACATGACTACCGGTGTCGCCGATGATCCCTGTGGGCGCGAGGCCCCCGTCGGCGCGCCACATGTAGGGGGCCAAGGGGTCACCGTAGATGTCGATATGCTGGCAGGCCTTGAACAGCTTGATCTCACCGATCTCGCCTGCGTCGATGATCTCTTTGGCGCGGTCGTGGATCGGATTGCGCGGGAAGGCATGGCCAACGCGGGTGATCAAACCCTTTTCGCGGGCGATGTCAGCCAGTTCGCGGGCTTGGCTAGCGGTATCGGCCAGCGGTTTTTCGCAATAGACATGTTTGCCTGCCAGCAAAGCGGCTTTGGCAACGTCGTAGTGCAGATTGTCCGGTAAACAGATGTCGATCAGGTCGATATCAGGGTCGTTCACCGCGTCCTCCCAACGGGTGAGGATTTTGGCATCCGGTGCGCGAAAGGCGAGGTCTTTTGCCGCCGCGGGGTTTGCTTCGACCAAGGCCGCAACATTGGCCGTTCCGCCTTCGGTTCCCAGAAAATGGGGAAACGTCTGATAGGCCATGGTGTGCACCTTGCCCATCCATCCTGATGCCCCAAGAACAGCCACATTTACGACAGTCATTTCACGTTCCTTTTCTAAGTTTGCGCAGCGCCGCTGGAGGCTCGCACGACAAGTCGCACAGGACTGCGTGCAGCCGCTGGAGGGGCGACGCCATCCTTGATCCAAGCGATGATTTGATTGGCCGTTGACGTTGCAAAACTTGGAATATCGCAACTGACAGTGGTCAACGGCGGGTAGCTGTCTTGGCCGTCTTCGATGTCATCAAAGCCTACGACGCGAAGGTCGGTCCCGGGCTTAATGCCAAGATCAGGACAGGCCGATAGAACCCCCAAAGCCACGAGGTCGTTAAAGCAAATGGCACCGTCGACATCGGGAAACTCTTCTTTCAACCGGACCGCTAGTGACTTGCCAAAGGCGCGTGTTGCCTGACCTGTCAGGATCACAGGCTGTTGTCCGTGTTCTTCCAGAACGGACAGGTAGCCCTGCATCCTGTCTTGGGTCACTGGTCGGCCTTCAAGCCCGCCAAGGAAAGCAATTTTCTTGCACCCCTGCGCTATCAAGTGTTCCGCGGCCAGCCGTCCGCCGTGCAAATAGTCCGGTGCCAGAAAGGGATAGGTTCCCTCGGCACGATCAAGCGTGCGGAAGACCTGCAGCGTCGGGGTGTTTGCCGCATCTAAGACCGCAAGCGTCTCGGCCTCTTTTCCGTAACTGGGGGAAATGATGAAGCCGGACACGCCGTGTTCAACGAGCGACGAAATCATCTGCGATTGCAGCTTGGGGTCCTCGTCGCTGTTGGCCAGCACGGTGGCAAAGCCTGCCTTCGCCAGTTCCATCTGAAACAGCGCAGCGAATTCTGTAAAGAACGGGTTGCGCAGATCGTTGATCACCAGTCCGATTAATCCAGAACTGGATGAGCGCAGCGTCGCGGCGGATCGGTTATAGACGTAGCCGATATCGGCCATCGCTTGGCGCACCGACTTGCGCGTCTCTTCTTTAACGGACGAGCTGCCCTGCAAAACGAGGCTGACCGTGGATTTCGAAACCCCGGCTTCTTTGGCCACATCTAGGATGGTTGGACGCTGTTTCATGCTGGTTCCTTGGTTGATCACGTTCAGGCCACCCTAGACGTCCAGATCAAGAACCAAAATGCCATCAATGCCACCGATTGCATTCGCAACAAGCTGGCCACCCAAGGCTTTATGTTCTTCGTTTTCAGCGTAGTTTTTCAGGGCGTCCCAGCTGTCAAAGTCGATGACAAAGCCATGCATATAACCGTGTTCAATCTGCTCGGGACTTTGGGACCGTCCGCCTGTAAAGCCAGCCGCGCCGGGCAGCTTTTCGGCCAGTGCGGAGAGGCCGTCATAGATGCCAGTGATCGTCTCTTCGGAGGTCTCAGGCTTGAATTTGGTCAGGACGATATGCCGGATCATGTTGTCATTCCTTGATCTTGTTTGATCATGTCGGCCGCTTTTTCGCCAATCATGATGGAGGGTGCATTGGTGTTGGAAGAATTGACCGTCGGCATGACTGACGCGTCCGCTACACGCAGACCTTCAATTCCGTTGAAACGCAGGCGCGGGTCCAGAACTGCCGCCTCATCACTGCCCATGCGGCATGTGCCCGCGCAATGGTGCGATGTTTTGGAATGCACACAGATGAAGTTAAAGTAATCCTCGTCGGTGCGCACATCCGGCCCCGGCAACCGCTCGGCCAGAATGTATTTGCTGAGGGCGGATTGGCATAGGATGTCCTGCACCAGCTTCAGTCCACGGATCGACATTTCGCGATCATAGGGGTCAGACAGATAGTTCGGATCAATCAGCGGCATGTCTTTTGGGTTGGCGCTTTGCAGCCTGACGGAGCCGCGCGAACGGGGTCGCAGGTGACATGCGTTCAGCGTCACCCCGCCATTGGGCATCACCTCAACCCCTGCCTCGATCCCGGTGCCAAGGCCAAGATGCATTTGAATATCGGGGGAGCGGGCGTTTTCATCCGCATACCAGAACCCACCGGTTTCAAACAGGCTTGAGGCCACAGGGCCCTTGCGGGTCAGAATGTATTGCAACCCCGCCAGCGCCGAGAGGTGCAGTTTGGCAAAGCGGTCGTAAGTGTGCGGGCCCGTGACTTCGCAAATCGCGTAAAGATCAAGGTGGTCTTGCAGGTTTTCGCCGACGTTTGGCTGGTCATAGACCACGTCGATCCCAAGGCTTTGCAGATGATCAGCCGGACCAATCCCCGACAGTTGCAACAAACGGGGCGAGCCGATTGCGCCTGAAGACAGGATCACTTCGCGATCTGCGATGATCTTGGTCCCGTCGGTCATCTCAACACCTGTGGCGCGGCCCTGTTCGACCAGAAGACGTTTGACTTGCGCCTTCATCTGAATGGTCAGGTTTGACCGTCCCTTGGCTTGCCCCAGAAACGCCATGGCAGAGGATGACCTCCGCGCGTTCTTTTGGGTCAGTTGATAGTATCCAGCACCATCCTGCTGTGCTGCGTTCATATCTGTGTTCTTGGAAATTCCCAACTGCCCGGCGGCTTCGATGAAGGCATCACAAATTGGCATTGGGGCGGTGGGCTGGGACACCCCTAGGGGGCCGCCCTTGCCGTGGTAGCGGCCCTCAAACGTGTCATTGTCTTCGGATTTCTTGAAATAGGGCAGGACCTCCTCATAGCTCCAGCCTTCACAGCCCATTTGACGCCATTCGTCGTAGTCTTGCGCGGCACCGCGCGTGTAAATTTGTGCATTAATGGCCGACCCGCCACCGATCACCTTGGCCTGCGTGTAGTTGAACACCTTGTTTTGCATCGACTTTTGCGGCGTCGTGGACCAACCCCAAGACCCGATCCCTTTGGTCATCTTCGCAAAGCCGGCAGGCAGGTGGAAAAACGGGTGACGGTCGCTGCCGCCTGCCTCCAACAACAGCACACGCGCACTTTCGTCTTCGGACAAACGCGCCGCAATGGCTGACCCGGCTGATCCACCGCCAATTATGATGAAGTCGTATCCTAGGGACATCAGGCAGCAAGCTCCGTCTGGGTAATGTGGCGTCCTGCACGCAGCGCGAGCGCGGCGATCGTAAGCGCTGGATTAACGGCAGCCGACGTCGGCAGCACGGAAGCATCGACAATAAAGAGGTTGGGGTGGTCATGACTGCGGCAATGATTGTCCACGACGCTCGTGGCCGGATCATGCCCCATGCGGGCGGTGCCACATTGATGCGACGGCGTTTTCCGGTCGAAAGCTTTCGAAATCACCACTGGAAAACCCGCACGGCGCAGTCTGGATTTGAGCGTCTTCACCAACTGCTCATGCGTCGCCCAGTTAGAACGCTGCCAGTCCAATTTGATCTGTCCAGCCTGAAGGGTGACCCGGCTGTCGGGGTTGGGCAGGTCTTCGGACATGGCGTAGAAATCAAAGCTGCGCGCCGCGACAAAATTGGCCAACCACCGCGGAAGTCCGGAATTCGCAGCCAGAATGCCCCCCGTCATTTTGCCCAGCATCTGGATATTCCCCAAAGGGGCGCGGTTATCTTTCGCCAGATAGAAATCATTCAGCATCAGCGTCTTTTGATAGACGCTGCGGTTCTTTCGCACCGGATTTAGGGCCAAAATGGCAGAACAATTGTGGTTCATGAAGTTCCGACCCACCTGATCGGACCGGTTGGCAAGGCCAGTAGGATAATCGCCTGTGGCCGACCGCAACAACAGCGCAGTCGTCTGAACAGCGCCTGCGGCAACCACGACAATGGGCGACGTTATCGTTTCCCGCACCCCGACCCTGACACCCGTCACACGTCCAGTGTCATCAACCTCAATCGTGTCAACCGCGCAGCCTGTGCGCAGGGTCACGTTCTTATGGCGCAGTGCCACCGCAAGCCCGCCGGTCTCGGCGTCCATTTTGCCGCGTCCGGTGTTGGGAAAGGCATCCCAAGTGCTCTGCCCGCCGGATAGCCAAGCCGAAAGATCCACACCCAAAGGGATGGATGAGGGGGTCAACCCCGCTTCGGAAAGGCGCTTGCGCAAAGCTGTCATATCCGGCTCATCAGGAACGGGTGGATGGGGATATGAGCCTGAATGATAAGGTTCCGTTGGGTCTTCCGCCGCATTGCCCCGCACCTGATACAGCGTTTCAGCTGCTTGATAGTCGGCTTCAAGCTCACGGTAGTCGATTGGCCAGCCCGGCGTCGTCCCACCAAGATGGGCGACGGGTCCAAAATCCGCAGCGCGGTATCTGATCAGCGCCGCGCCGTAGAATTTGGAATTGCCCCCGACGTTGTAGTAATTTCCCGGATTGAAGGGCTGATCGGCCCCGTCCAGCCAAATTTCATCGGGGCGAAATGCGCCATCCCGAAAAATCGCGTCGACATCGCGGTCTTTGGGAGAGGGGCGCAAATGCTCCCCCTTCTCAAGGATCAGGATCCGCCGACCAGTAGGGGCCAAGGCGGCAGCCAGTGTCGCCCCCCCCATGCCAGAGCCAATTATGATGACGTCTGCGTCCATCACTGAACAATGCGCATTTCTGTTTCAGGATCAAAGGCCACAGCCTTTTCCATGTTCACCAAAAACTTGAAATCAGCACCAGGGCGCACGTCCGCGTCCGAGCGCATCCGCGCGATCACGTCCTTGCCGCCCAAGGTCATTGTCACAAAGGTATCGGACCCTGCGGGTTCTGTCACCGTGATCCGGTTGGTCATCGGCGCGATGTTGGAGGACTTGCGATCCGCTGCGTCTTCGTCGGTGATCGTCTCAGGCCGGATGCCCAGCATGATGTCGCGCCCGTCCCATGCCGCCAGATTGTCCTGACTGAACGGCAGTTGCACCGCGGTGCCATCGTGAAGCGTGACAAGCGCAAATGGCTTTCCATTTTCAACCGCAACCTTGGCCGGAACCACGTTCATCGCAGGCGATCCCATAAATGTGGCCACAAAAATATTGGCTGGCGTGTCGTAGATTTCTTGTGGCGTGCCAAGCTGCTGAACATAGCCGCCAAACATCACGGCAATCCGGGTCGAGAGCGTCATCGCTTCGATCTGGTCGTGCGTCACGTAAACAATGGTCGTGCCCAGCTTTTGGTGCAGCTTCTTGATTTCGGTGCGCATGTCGACGCGCAGTTTTGCATCCAAATTGGACAGCGGTTCATCAAACAAGAACACATCAGGATTGCGCACCAAGGCACGTCCCATGGCCACACGCTGGCGTTGTCCACCAGACAACGCACCGGGCTTGCGATCGAGCAAAGGTTCGATCTGCAACAGGCTGGCGACGTCCTTCATGGCTTTGTCACGTTCGGGCTTTGGGACGTTGTGCATCTCAAGCCCGAACGTGATGTTTTGGCCCACCGTCATATTCGGGTAGAGCGCATAGGATTGGAACACCATCGCGATGTTGCGCTTGGACGGGTGGACCCCATTCATCACCTGATCCTTGATGCGGATTTCGCCGCTGCTGATCTCTTCCAGCCCAGCAATCATGTTCAAGAGAGTGGATTTACCACAGCCGGACGGGCCGACGAGCACCAAGAACTCGCCCTCTACTACAGAAATGTCGACCTTATGAAGCACCTCAACGGCGCCATAGGACTTAGTTGTGTTGTCGATATCAAGAAAGCCCATTTGCTTCGCTCCATTGTTGAACGAAGCGCGCCAAGGAGCGGCGCGCTTCAGCTTTTGCTATTGTGCCAATTCGACAGCTTCGGCCAAAAGGACCACGGCTTCTTGGGACGTCATGTCAGAGTTGAAGAACCCTGTGATCACGTCTGTCGCTGCGGCAGAGACACTCGCATTGGACGCATGAGTGCCGGCAAACGTTGGCACCGCTGAACCCGCGTTATCCGTCGCGACGAAGTCCGCAGCGGTCGCCTGTGCGCATGAGTCCATCGCGGACAGATCCACATCGGTGCGCGCTGGAATAGCGCCTTTGGCTTGGTTGAAGGCCACTTGCACATCGGGGTTCATAATTGAACTGGCCAAGGTCGCCTGCGCCTCTGCCTGTTCAGGATCGGGTTGTGCAAAGAAGCTGAGGGAATTCACCAAGTACACAAATCCACCAGCATCCGTTTTTGGCACTGGAATGCAGGCGAAGTCGTCGCCTGCCATAAGACCTGCATTGGTAAACTCGCCCTTGGCCCAATCGCCCATGATCTGCATGGCGGCTTCGCCATTGATCACCATCGATGTTGCAAGGTTCCAATCCCGACCCGAGAAGTTCTCATCCACCATGCCGCGAATTTCACCCATCTGGGCAAAAACGGATTCCATGGTTTCAGACGACAGCGCGTCTGGGTTCAGGTCCACCAACGCGTCGCGATAGAAGTCCGGACCGCCGACACCAACGACCAGCGCTTCGAACATATAAGCTTCTTGCCAAGCTTGGCCGCCGTGCGCGATTGGAATGATCCCTGCCTCGACGAAACGGGGGGCAAGGGCGTTAAACTCAGCCCATGTTGTCGGATACTCGGCGCCAATTTGATCGAAAGCCGCTTTGGACGCCCAGATCATATCCGTGCGGTGCACATTCGTCGGCGCTGCGACGTAATTGCCGTTGATCTTGTTGAAGTCTTGAACCGCCTGCGGAAGCACGTTGTCCCAGCCTTCGGCTTCGGCGACAGCATTGACGTCACCTAGAATGCCCTCATTGGCCCAATCAATAATATTCTGACCCAGCATCAACATGGCTGCGGGCGGATCACCCGCTGCAATGCGGGCTTGAAGAACAGTCTTTGCGGCGTCGCCGCCACCGCCTGCGACGGGCGCGTCTTGCCAGGCTACACCGCGCGCTTGGACTTCGTCGCGAATATTGCCTAATGCAGCCGCTTCGCCACCAGACGTCCAAAAGTGCATGACTTCGACGGTTTGCTCTGCACTCAGAACCGTTGTGGACAGCAAAAGAAATCCTGCTGAGATATTGGCAATTTTTAACATTAGTGTAGGTCCTCCCATAGTTGAAATCGGATTACGCACCGATGATTTGCGATTTCGACTAGGTCGAGGAATGGCTCCAATCCGTTCCTCGACCGCCTTGAAATTTACCCCTTCACAGATCCCGCCATGAGACCGCGCACGAAATAGCGACCCGCGACGATGTAAACGAGAAGGGTTGGAAGAGCGGCTAAGATCGCCCCAGCAAAATGGACGTTGTATTCCTTTACGCCGGTTGAGGATTGCACGAGGTTATTCAGTGCAACGGTCATTGGTTGGCTGTCGGCCCCCGCGAATGAGGCCCCGAAAAGGAAGTCGTTCCAGATGTTGGTAAACTGCCAGATGATCGACACGACCGCGATTGGGCCGGATGACGGCAAAAGAATGCGCCAGAATATCCGGAAAAACCCCGCCCCATCAATTTGTGCCGCACGAACCAGCTCTGTCGGAAACACGGCATAATAGTTGCGGAAGTACAGCGTCGTGAACCCGACCCCGTAAACCACGTGCACAAGCACCAAGCCCCAAGTTGTTCCCGCAAGCCCCATGATTCCAAGCATCTTGGCCATTGGGATCAGCACGATCTGGAACGGAATGAAGCAAGCGAACAGGATCAAGCCAAACACGATCGTGTCGTACTTGAACCGCCATTTCGTTAGGACGTATCCGTTCAACGCGCCCAGTACAGTTGATATGGCAACCGCAGGAACAACCATTTTGATTGAGTTCCAGAAGTAAGGCGATAAACCCGTCGGATCGACACCGATCTGGGCGGTTGACCATGCCTTTGCCCAAGGCTCAAACGTGAATGCCTGTGGCAGGTTCATCATGCCCCCGCCGGTAATTTCCCCTAGTGGCTTGAGCGAATTCACGACCATCACGTAAAGTGGCAGCGTGTAAAACAGGGCGAACAACAGCAGCACGAGATAGATAAACGTGCGCACGACGCGGCCAGTGCGGATGGCGGTATCTTGGGTTGCGATGGACATCACTTCTTCTCCCGCAGCTCAGAGTAAAGGTAAGGGACCATGATGGCCGCGATCGCCATCAGCATGATTGTGGCTGACGCGGCACCGATGCCCATTTGATTGCGGCTAAACGTGTAGGAATACATGAACGTCGCAGGCAGTTCCGTAGCGCGCCCTGGACCGCCGCCCGTCAAGGCGATGACTAGATCAAAGGTCTTGATCGCAAGGTGGCTCAGGATCACGAAGGCTGACAGGAATGCAGGCCGCAATTGCGGAATGATGATCCGACGATAGAGATTCCAGTTGGACGCACCGTCCATTTGGGCCGCTTTCAGGATTTCATTATCGATGCCGCGCAAGCCAGCGAGAAACATCGCCATCACAAACCCGCTGGTTTGCCAGACGGCGGCAATAACAACGGTATAAATGGCAAAGTCGCTGTCCTTGATCCAATCGAACTCGAAACTGGTCCAGCCCCAACTTTGCATGACATTCTCAAGCCCGATGCCGGGATCAAGAAACCATTTCCATGCCGTGCCAGTGACAATGAAACTCAATGCCATTGGGTAAAGGTAGATCGTGCGAATCAAGCCTTCGCCGCGAATTTTCTGGTCCAGAAAGATCGCCAAACCAAGTCCAAGGATCGTGCAAATCCCGATGTAGAGGAACGCGAAGACCCCCATGTTCGTGATTGAGACTTTCCAGTGGCTCAACCGCCAGAGTTTGGAATAGTTTTCCAAACCAACCCAATTGAATGAGGGCAGCAACCGACTGTCCGTGAACGACAGATACACCGAAAAGATGATGAAGCCGTAGACGAACACCAGAACCAAGCCCAATGAAGGTGACAACACCAGCTTTGGCAACCAGTTTTGTAGTCGTGTTTTGAAATCTGCGTTGGCGGACAAGGCCATCACGCACCCTCCTTGGGTTGACTTGATTGAAGTGAACTAGGTCGCGTGGGGCGGCATATACGCCGCCCCATACGTTTCAAATTATTGTGCGATTTCAACAGCTGTGACGAGTTCAGCAACAGCTGTTTCGCTGTCGTATTCACCGTTGAAGTGCGCTGTCACAACGTCATAGATCGCGTTCTTGACCGACGCCGGGTTTGCATGTCCCTGCGCCATCGACCCAATCAAGTTGTTTGAGGCAGCCGCAGCCGCAAGATCGGCCATACCTTGCTGGCCACAGGCATCGAATGCTTCGTCAGAAACGTCCGTCCGCGCTGGAACGGACCCCTTGACCACATTGAAGGCGGATTGGAACGATGGCGACAGAATGGCGGACGCGAGCGCGGATTGCTCGGCAGATACGTCGCCACCTTGGTCAAACATCATGAACTGGTCGGCGTTGAATGTGACTTGCTCGGACGTACCGGGGAAACGGAAGCACAGGAAATCTTCGCCCGGGACTTTGCCCGCCGCGATGAATTCGCCCTTTGCCCAGTCACCCATCATCTGGAAGCCAGCTTCGCCGTTGATGACCATCGCAGTTGCAAGGTTCCAATCACGACCGGAAAAGTTGTCATCCACATTGGCGCGGATCACAGCCATGCGATCAAATGCTTCTTGCATTTGCGCACCGCCAAGGACGTCTGGGTCAAGGTCGATGAACGCTGCGCGATACCCGTCTGCCCCGAGGACGGACATAGCGACCCCGTCAAACATTGTCGTTTCCTGCCACGCTTGGCCACCTTGTGCGATGGGCGTGATACCCGCTGCGGAAAGTGTGTCCATTGCTGCGACAAAATCTTCCCATGTTTCTGGCTGTGCGATGCCATTGGCGTCCAGAACCGCCTTGTTGGCCCAGACCCAGTTGGTGGAATGCACGTTAACGGGCGCAGATACCCATTCGCCATCGACCTTTGCAAACTGCTGCAAAGCCGCAGGAATTACATCGTCCCAGCCCTCAGCTGCGGCAACGTCGTTGAGGTTCGCCAATGCGCCCTGATTGGCCCAGTCGATGATGTCAAAGCCAAGGCCCTGTACCGCCGTTGGTGCGTTGCCTGCTGTGACGCGGGCGCGCAGAACCGTCATGGCCTGCTCACCACCACCGCCAGCCACAGGCATATCGGTCCAGCCGATGCCTTGAGCTTCAAGATCGTCTTTCAGGACATTCAACGCAGCCGCTTCGCCGCCAGATGTCCACCAGTGCAGGACCTCAACACCACCGTGACCGTCAGCAGACGCAGTGCCTGCTGTTACGGACAGTGCAAGTGCAATCGCCGTTTTCGTTTTCAAAAAAGAACGCATGGTATCCTCCCATTTTGCGTGTCGATGATTGAGGTCGACTTAGACGTCGCCTTGAACCCAAGGTGCCCGGCTGTCGCGTCCGACGCGCATCACCAGTGATTTGACCTCTAGAAATTCGTCGTATCCGTAGCGGCCAATCTCGCGGCCTTGCCCCGATTGCTTGACCCCGCCGAAGGCAAGTTCTGGATAGCCATCCATCCAAGTATTGGTCCAAACGGTGCCCGCATGCGCGCGGCGCGCGTATTCAAGGCAGGTGTGGATGTCGTTGCTCCAGATGCCAGCTGACAGGCCGTAATCGCTGTCATTTGTGAGCACGATGGCCTCGTCCAGCGTCCGACACGTCAGCACAGTAAGAACGGGGCCAAACACTTCTTCGCGCGCAATCAGCATGTCGGACGTCACGTTGCTGATGACGGTCGGCTGATAGAATTGCGGGCCAAGCCCGTCGACGGATAGTGGCGCGCCGCCAAGCTCAAGCGTGGCACCCGCCGCAACGGCCTGCGCCACGTAGCTGGCAATTTTTCCCTGATGATCTGCCGTGACAATCGCGCCCACTTGGGTGTCAGGGTCCATCGGATCGCCGAATTTTACTTTGCGGGACAGAGCGACAACACGGGCCACGAAATCCTCGGCGATGTCTTCGTGCACGATGATCCGGCTTGATGAATTACAGCATTGGCCCACATTAAAATAAACGCCAAATGTGACCGCGTCGGCAGCGTTTTCCAAATCGGCATCGGGCATAATGACCTGAGGGTTTTTGCCTCCCAGCTCCAGCGCGACCTTTTTCAGCGTTCCTGCCGAGGCTTCGGTGATCATTTTGCCAACGGCCGTTGAGCCGGTGAAGGTCACCATGTCCACGTCCTTGTGGGTCGACATCAGGCTACCCACAGGCTGGCCATGGCCCAGTACAATATTGCACACCCCTGCGGGCAAACCAGCCTCATTGAGCAACTCGCCCATCATGACGGTTGAGGACGGCGTCACCTCTGACGGCTTGACCACAACCGTGCACCCAGCGGCCAGCGCAAAGGGCAACTTTTGGGACAGGATCCAGAATGGGAAATTCCACGGCGTGATGATCGAGACCACACCAATCGGGTCTTTGACGACCACGCCCAGCATATCGGCGCCAAGGCTGTTATGGCTGTCCCCATGGGATGTCCGCGCAAGCGACGCCGCATAGCGCCAAAGGTCCGCCGCTCCGCCCACTTCGCCACGCGACTGCGAAATCGGTTTGCCGCTTTCCAAGGTCTCTTGCACGGCGATCCGCTCAACATTGGCCTCAATCAGATCGGCCACTTTCAAGAGCACCATGGCGCGTTCTTTGGCGGAAATCTGGCTCCAGTTGCCCGCGTCAAACGCGCGGCGCGCGGCGGCAATTGCGGCCTTTGTTACAGCTGCGTCACCCTTGGCCGAAACACTCACAACGATATCGTGGGAGGGCGATACGCGTTCGAATGTTTCGGCCCCGCCGACCCATACCCCGTCGATCAAATGACGGCCCCGGAACGGTGCTGGCAACGCGGTTTCAATAGCTGTGTTGATGGTCAAATCGTTCATGTTCTATTGTCCGGTAAATTTGGGGCTGCGTTTTTCAAGAAAGGCGCTCACGCCCTCAGTGCAGTCATCGCTCGCGGCGGCGGCGGCACTTGCCAGCGCTTCGATTGCGGCCGCCCTGTCTTCGCCGACGGCTGCGTGGATCATTGTTTTGGACAACTCAGCGGCACGCGGGGACATATCAGTAAGCGTATCAACCAGGTCTTTGGCCGTCGTTAATGGGTCGTCTGACACTTCGGCGGCGAACCCCAAAGCCAGCGCGCGGTTTGCCGTGATCCGGCGCCCGAAAAACGCCATTTCTTTTACCACAGCCTCGGGCAGCAACCGCATGAGCCGCTGAGTGCCGGACCAGCCCGGCACGATCCCGACCTTGCCTTCGGGCAAAGCGAGCGTCGTGCGCGGTGTGAGAATGCGAATGTCACAGCAGGCCGCAAGCTCAAGCCCGCCACCAAAGGCATGACCATTAAGTGCGCCAATCACAGGCTTGGACAGCCGCGCCAGACGGTCAAACACACGGTGCCCGTCACGCACCCAGAAGCGGGCGAAATCAGCGGGGCTCAGCGGCCCCCATTCAGCAATATCTGCCCCGCAACAAAACGCCTTTGCCCCAGCCGCTGTGAGGATAACCGCCCGCACGTCATTGTTCCGCTCAATCGCGACAAGATGGTCTTCAAGCTGGAGCAACATCTCCATCGTCAGCGCATTGAGCTTGGGTTCATTGGCAACGGTCAGGACTGCGGCAGAGCCGTCGTATATGCAGTTAATCTCGCTCATAGGATCAACCCCATGGGGGCCTCTGACAACAGATCTTTGGGCATCAGCCGGGCATTTTCGGCCACTTGGACCCGCCCTTGGGATGCCCCGATGATGTGATCTTGTGGGTTAATGCCGGGCATGATCTCGGTCGCGACCAGCCCGTTTGTCGTAAGCTTGATCACGCAGCGTTCGGTCACGTAGGTGACGTTCTGACCCTGCTCAACTGCCCGCTTTCCTGAGAAAGTGACGTGTTCAACGGCGTCCACCATCTTGGTGAACTTGCCGGGTGCGTCGATGTTGATCGCCTCGTCCGTCAGGCTGATCTTTGCACCCGCCTCGAACCAGCCAGAAAACACGATGTTCTTGGCCTTGGACGTGATATCGACAAACCCGCCGCAGCCTGCTGTCAGATAAGGCTTTTTGCCCAACTTGGAGACGTTGACGTTGCCGTGCACGTCGATCTCAAGGAAGGACAGGAAAGAGACGTCAAAACCCGCCCCCTGAAAGTAGATGAACTGCTGTGGCGACGGCATGAAAGCCTCAGCGTTGGACGCACAACCAAATGCAAAACCAGTCAGCGGCACGCCGCCCACAGCGCCTTGTTCAATGGCCCATGTCACCGCATCGGGATAGCCTTCTTCAAGCAGCACGCGAGGCACCATGGCGCTGATGCCAAAACCAAGGTTGGCGGTCATGTCCCGCTTCAATTCCTGTGCCGCGCGGCGCGCGATCACCTTTTCGACGCCATGCTCTGCTAGGGAAAAGCTGTCCCATGGGCGCATGACTTGGCCCGAGATTGTGGGATCGTAAGGTGTTTCGGTCGTCTGCTTTTGATCGGGATCAACGACGACGCAATCCACCAAATGGCCTGGCACCCGTACATCGTGCGGACGCAGCGACCCATTCGCGGTCACCCGCTTCACTTGGGCGATCACCAAACCGCCGTTGTTGCGCACACAAATCGCCTGTTCCAACCCACCCAGATAGGCACCCTCGTGCTCATAGGTGAGGTTGCCGCGCTCATCCGCTGTAGTCGCGCGGATGATTGCGACATTGGGGACCACATTGGGAAAATGCAGCCATGTCTTGCCGCCAAACTGAACCCGATCCACGATAGAGCTCGCGGCCCCGCGGTCATTCATCGCGCAGCCCTGACGCTGGGGGTCAACAAAGGTATCAAGCCCGACTTCGGTCAAAACACCCGGACGGTGCGCGGCTGCTTCGCGGTGCATGTCAAACATGATGCCAGACGGCACGTTGTACGCGGCGACGCGGTCTTCGGTGATCATCTTCCAGATTTCGGGCATCTCGACGCTGGACGGCCCAGACGGGTAGGACCCTGCCAATACGCGGGCCAACAGCCCATCCTTGGCGATGTGATCCATGCCTTTCACGCCATAGACGTCACCCGCTGCAATAGGATGAAGGGACGTGATGTTCCTTGGATGACCCTCTGCATCGAACCGTGCGCCAATAGCGGCCAAAACCGCGTCGGGGCAGCCCAATGTCGATGACGACGACACTGTCACAATGGCCTCGTCCCCGATCCGAGACACGGCTTGCGAAACTGGAATAACTTTGGTCATGCAATCCTCCACTCGCCCCATTACTGGAACGTTCCAAAATATCTATTGGAACGTTCCAGTAATTGCAAATGAAAAGATTAACACCTCAAAAAGTACGCAATTTCAGATGTTAAGAGACTTCGTAGAATTCTAGCGGCAGTCCATCGGGATCCTGGAAGAACGTAAAGCGTCTGCCTGTAAATTCATCGATTCGGACCGGCTCAACAGGGACGCCACGCCGTTCAAGGTTATCAATTGCGGCATCAAGATCAAACACGCGAAAGGCAAGATGCCTCAAGCCACAGGCTTCTGGTTTGCTGGCCCGCGAGGGAGGATCGGGAAAGCTGAAGAGTTCAAGTTGCCCACCACAGTCCAAGGCAAGGTCCAGCTTCCAAGAACCGCGCTCTGCCCTGTAGTTTTCATCCAGAACGTCAAGCCCCAGCACATCACAATAGAATGCCTTTGAGACCGCATAATCACTCACGATCACTGCCGCATGTTGGAATCCAAGCCGCATCGCGTTCCTTTCCAGTAGGCCTTTAAAGGCATCCGGCGATTAGGTCCTCGGATCGTCGGGCATGTCGGGCCGGTCGATTTTGCCTTCATAACTGCAGCTTAGACTTTAACTTGGAACGTCTTGCAAGAAAAGGAACCTCCGCCGAGCCGTCTCAGAATGCTCTAAATGCATCCACTGAGAAGGGTCTTCCATACTCATGTGCGTTTTCGGTGCAGTCCTGAACGGCACCGAGCGGACGTGTTACGCTGCAGTTCGGACGTCAACCATGCCCCGCATTCTAATTTTCAGATTATGACACGGCGAGAGATCGGTTCTTAACAACTAGATCAGCCTGCTTGAACGACGGCTTCCGCGAAAATGCTGCATTGCCAAATGTGCGCCGCTGCAATCGCACAAATCCGGTTTGTCCCGTTTAACAGACATCAGAAGTACTTATGAAACTGCACCAAAATCCACCACCATTTGCACTGAATAATCAATGTTGCCTTCACCGGCCTCGGTGCGAGTTGAGCCGCTCCTAAACGAAACTCGGAAATCCCAGCGTGACGCTCCAAATTGTGATCATCACGATCCTCAACACGGACTGCGCCCTAAACGCGCCCCAAGACCTTTGGATGTGGAAAATCCACTTCGCGCAGACTGCGTTGGATTTCTTTGTGGCAAATGAGGTGAAGCGGCACGGACGGCCGGCCATTGCGCCCTCTCATTTTGCGGATCAGATGCCGCACACCCTGCCTCCTCCCAACGGAATTGCACGCCCGCACAGCACGCGTATTACTTCTGTGTCGTGTTTGTCTTGCATGGCGGCCCCCTTCCCGTCATCTAGGGTGGACTTTAGGACGCTGAAAACAAGGGGGCTGCCGCGTGGATTTTGACCTGTCTAGCCAGCCAGAGATTGTGCAACAGGCCGCGGGCTATGCGCTCTGGGCTTGGGAGATCGCGAAAGGCTGGCTGCTGAGTCCGGCCGCTTGGTCGCAGTTTGCATTGCTGCTGGTGGCGTATTTCGTCGCTGTTTACGTGACCCGCAAACTACGCCCCCAGCTTGAACGTCTCCTTGATCCTGGCCAAACCCAGAACTTGTTCACGGCACCGCGCCGTATGGTGATGAGCTTCCTGCCGCTGTTGATGCCCCTGCTGGCTTATGTGTTCACGGGGATTGGCGAGAGCATTGTGCGCTCGATTTTTGACAGTGGCGCGGTGATTGCGTTTGGCAAGCGGGTGTTCTTGTTCCTCGCGTTGCGCGCGTTGGTACGTGATATCTTTACGGACCCGTTCCTGAAGGTGTTTGGCCGCTATGTGATGATCCCGATTGGCGCACTTTACATGGTGGGCATGTTGGATGTGGTGCAGGTGCGCTTGTCTGAAACCGTTGTTTCGCTTGGGAATATTTCGTTCTCTGTGATGTCGATTGTCAGAGGTCTGATTGCTGGTTCTGTGTTGTTCTGGTTGGGGCGTTGGTCGAATGACCAGTCTTCGCAATTCATCCAGAAGCAAGAAGAAATGCGCCCCTCGATCCGCCAGCTTGCGGCAAAATCCATCGAGTTCCTTATCTTCGGGATCGCCTTCCTGCTCTTGATGAACATTATGGGCATCAACTTGTCGGCGCTGGCTGTTTTAGGTGGTGCGATTGGTGTTGGTCTTGGGTTTGGCCTGCAAAAGATTGCGTCGAACTTTATCTCTGGTGTTATCCTCTTGGTCGAAGGCCAAGCCACGGTTGGCGATTATGTCGAACTTGATGGCGGCGAGGCGGGAACTATCGTTAAGATGACCGCGCGCGCGACTATTCTCGAAAGCTATGATGGCCGCTGGATTGTTGTCCCCAATGAGGATTTTATCACCACACGGGTGGTCAATTATTCCGATGGCGGCAGTGCAAACCGTTATGAGGCGCCGTTTTCGGTTGGGTATGGCACGGATATTAACCTTGTCCCCGACATCATCGAAAAAGCGGTCGCAACCCATCCCGGCGTGCTCGATAAACCTTATCCACCGGATTGCGAATTGCGTGGTTTTGGCGATAGCGGCGTTGATTTCGCAGTGGAATTCTGGGTGAATGGCATTGATGATGGCGATCACAAATACACGTCGGATGTGCTGTTTTTGATCTGGAACGCGTTGAAAGACGCCGATATTGAAATTCCGTTCCCACAGCGTGTTATCGAAATTAAGGGCGGTTTGCCCAAGGAAACCACATGACTTCTGCTTTGATTGTCGGGGCAGGTCCGGCGGGTTTGATGGCGGCGCAACGCATGGCCGAGGCTGGCTTTGACGTCACCATTTGCGAAGCCAAACCAAGCCCCGCGCGCAAGTTCTTGATGGCTGGGAAGTCGGGTCTAAACCTGACTTTGGACGGTTCGATTGACAAGCTTGTGGGTGGATATGGTGCGCGCGCTTCCCTGCTGACACCTGCACTTGAAGCCTTTGACAACGTTGCAATCATGGCGTGGGCCGAAGATTTGGGCCAGCCGCTTTTTGTCGGCTCAACGGGCCGGGTGTTCCCGAAAGCGATGAAGTCTTCCCCTTTGTTGCGTGCGTGGCTGGGCCATTTGGAAAGCCTGAATGTGACGCTTCGCCGTCGTTGGCGTTGGACCGGATGGGACGACACGGGCGGGTTGCAGTTTGACACGCCAGAGGGCGCGCAAATCCTGGGCGCGGATGTGGTTGTTTTGGCGTGTGGTGGCGCAAGCTGGGCGCGACTTGGGTCTGACGGGGCTTGGGCGGATTGGATGGGCGTTGACTGCGCCCGGTTCCTGCCAAGCAATGTTGGCCTGAACGTGGCGTGGTCTGACCACATGGAACCTCATTTTGGCACACCGCTAAAGGGCATCGGCCTCACAGCGGGCGCGGTGACATCACGCGGCGAAGCGGTTTTGACGGCGCGCGGTTTAGAAGGCGGTGGTGTTTATACGGTTAGCATGGCCGTGCGCGATGGCGCGCCGCTCTCATTGGATTTGCTGCCCGATATGGCGCTTGAAGACGTCGTTAAACGGCTTAAACGCAAACGGGGCAAAGCGACCTTGTCCAACCATTTGCGCAAGTCGGTGAAGTTGGGGTCTGAAAAAGTGGCCTTGCTGAATGAATTCGCGCGCCCCTTGCCCGAAGACATGCTGTCGCTTGCCAAAATGGTGAAAGCGCTGCCCGTGCCTGTGAACGGATTGGCGCCGATGGATGGCGCGATTTCGACAAGCGGCGGGGTATCTTTTGATGCGCTTAGCTCTGGTTTAATGCTCAAAGACCGCCCCGGTGTGTTTTGCGCCGGAGAGATGCTGGACTGGGAAGCGCCAACAGGTGGTTGGCTTCTAAGTGCTTGTTTCGCAACTGGTGCTTGGGCCGGGGACCATGCAATACGGTGGGTGCAGCGCTAACTGCACCCGGGGCTTTTTTACGCGGTGTCGCGGGCACGAACTGCCTTAAAGGCGGCGCGGCTGCGCAATCGCTTGGCGTAATCATTTACGCCGGCATTCTCGAGCGGGAAATTCATGCCAATTGCCCAATTCAAACAATGCACGGCAAGAATGTCCGGGATCGTGATTGCGTCACCCATGACAAAATCGCCTTGGATCATGGCCTCAAAGCGATCCAAGTTGCGTGCAAACTCTGCTTGAACAGGCGCAATGATCTCGGTCACGCGGGCCTCTTCGGGGTATACGAAACTGTGTTTGGCGGCGGTCCACAAAAGTGCGTCGAACTCATCAATCAGCCACAATGTGATGGCGTCTTGCTTGGCGCGTTCTGGTGTTCCGGCGGGCGCTGTGAGCTTGCCGTGTTTGTCCGCAAGATAAGTCATGATTGCAACGCTGTCGGTCAGGCAGTGCTCCCCATCCAACAGGGCCGGAATTTTGCCCAAAGGATTATATTTCAGGATTTCTGGTGAACGAGGGCCCGCCGCCATGATTTCGTAAGTTTCGCCGATTTCTTCAAGCAACCACATTGGGCGAAATGCACGACTGCGAACAGTGCCGATCATTTTATACATTCTGAGACTTTCTATGGGATGATTGCGCGCAGCCTACAGCAGTGTTTTTGGGCCGCAAGCGGATACTCTGCTGCCATTTTCTGTCAGCGGGTTTTGATAGATCGGTCATGAACAACAGCGAAAGGAATGAAGATGTCACGATCAGGTGGGTGTAATTGTGGGAATGTCCGGTTCGAAATCAGCTCAGATCTAAAGGAGACAGGCGCATGCCATTGCGAGATGTGCCGGAAATTCACAGGTGGCGTATTTCTAAGCGTCCAAGTGGCGGCCAGTGACTTCAAACTGACCAAGGTAGATGGATTGAAGGCCTACAAATCGTCCGAATGGGCCGAACGTGCGTTTTGCCAAGATTGCGGCAGCAGCCTGTTTTATCGCATGACAGCCCCCGGCCCAATGCAAGGCAGTTGCCATGTTGGATTGGGATGTTTGGATGACGCGGAAGGGATTGTGCTCACGGATGAGATATTTGTCGACAGCAAACCAAGTGGCTATGAATTTGCTGGCGACACCCGCAAAATGACCGGCGCAGAAGTTTTCGCTATGTACGGACCACCCGCCGATTGACGCCAAATCGTGCAGCAAAGCGGGCATGCGATCAGCCCCTTTGTTGACCCAACATCGCAAGCCGAATGAAGGCGCGTTCGACCAAGGCCATTTGCGGTGCGGTTTGCCCGGCAGATCGCAAGGTCAAATCGGTATCGGTCAAAACGGTCAACGCGGTTTCAAGTTTGTGCGCGCCCCAGTTTTGGGCTTGGCGCACCATGCGGTCTCTGCGTGGGCCAAAAACGGGTGGACGCGCGCGCCCAATCCCAGATGCAGCCCCCCCCGGATCAGAGGCCGCCGCATGTAACGTGCGAAAATGGCGGGTGGCAGCAATCGTCAAGGACACCGGATTGGCCCCTTGGCTTTGCAACCGCCGCAAGATTGGCCCGATATCGGCAGCGCGCGCTTCAGCGACGATATGCAAGATGTCATCAAGTTCCGCTTCCGTGCTCGCGGGCGCACAAGCGGTGATGTCTTCGCCTGAAATAGGCGTCGAATCGCCTCGCTTATAAAGTGCGAGCTTTTCCATCGTCTGGCGGAAGTCACCGGGGTCCAAGGCCCGTGCAAGGTCGCTCAAAGCGCTCATGATATCGCGGTCGGGCAGGGCGATACCTGCGTCACGCAATGCCCGCACGATGTCTTCGCGCGTGGGCGGGTCGTCGTAAATCCCGGTGGCATAGGCGTTCTTGTGGTTTTCGAACCCTTTGCGCAGTTTGGATGTCGCTTTGAGCTGACCGCTGGTCACGATCAATTGCGCATCGCCGCTTTGCCAGTCCTCAAGCGCGCTTAGAATCGCGGGCGCGGCGGTGTCGTTGGCTTCTTCTATGAAGACGGCGCGCGGACCGGGGAAAAAGCTGACGGCTTTGATGGCATCTAATGCGCGCGCGGGATCTTTGCGCAAATCCCCACCAGAAATCCGGGTTAGCCGCATTTCTTCTTCGCCCTCAGGACCGATGAGCGCTTTGATCACTTCTTGGCGGCGCAACGCGATGCGCATGGCATCGGGCCCATAGATCAGAAGGCCTGTAGCGGTTGGTTTGGGCTTGGCAAAATAGCCGGGTGCCTCGCGCGGGGATAGTTTCATCGCGTGCGCGGGTGGGGGGGTGTCCCCACACTCTCATGGATCACTGGAAAAAGCGCAAAGGGGGTCATGATGTGGGCAGGGATGCGGATAGCAAACGCGCGACGATCTGATCGGCTAGAATCACCATCAAGCGTTCGCGCGCATCGCGCTCGGCGGCCAGTGTCACGGTTGTGTTGCCGGTCGCGGAATATCCGGTGAAGCTGTTCACGGTGCCCGAGGTGACCACGTCACCTGTGCTGTTGGACAAGGCGTATCCGGCGACTCCGATCAGATTGAACCGGTCGGTGTTGCCGTCCGAATCGATGCCAAGGCCTTCCTCGCGCGTCTCTAGACTTAACGATAGATCGAAAGCGGGGGCCGAACTGCGGCCCAACCGTTCCTCGATCCGGCGCACCAACAGAAAGCTGTCGCGGTTCTCGGGGGCGGCGACAAGTACGTTGTTTTGCAACTTCGTGCCGGTGCCGCCGGGTCCGTAAACCGGCGTGAAACCGCAGGCCGCGACGGCCAACGGAGCAAGCATGACAGAGCGGCGGTTAAACAACGACATTGACGATCCGACCGGGGACAACGATCACCTTTTTGGGCACCGCCCCGTCTAGCGCCCTGATCACAGCGTCCTGCGACAGCGCCAGTTTTTCAACCTCTTCTTTTGGCATGTCTTTGGCCACGCTGATTTCCGCGCGCCGTTTGCCGTTGATTTGGATCGGCATGGTAACGGTGTCGTCCACCATCATGGCGGGGTCTGCGACTGGCCAGCTTGCTTGTGTGATCAATCCGTCTTGACCAAGCATGGTCCACAGCTCTTCGGACAAATGCGGGGTCATTGGTGACATCAACTGCGCTAGTGTTTTGGCCGCTTCCCGTTTGGCATCCCCGCCCGCTTTGGATTTCGCCAATGTGCTGGTGAAGCCGTAAAGCTTTGCGATTGCCGCGTTAAACCCGAAACTGTCCACGCCCATGGTTACGTCATGGATCGCTTTGTGCATTTCCTTGAGCAGCTCTGCATCATCCGCTGTTGTTCCGGGGGGGCTAGCTGCAATGTCCGACACGATCCGAAAGACGCGGCCCAAATGTTTGAACGTGGCTTCCGCGCCAGAGGCTGTCCATTCAACGTCCCGCTCGGGTGGGGAATCTGACAGCACAAACCAGCGTGCGGTGTCTGCGCCGTAGCTGTCGATGATGTTGACGGGATCGACCACGTTGTTCTTTGATTTGGACATTTTGGCGGATGGAACGATCTGACATTCTGCGCCGCCGTCTTTGAGAAACGCCTTCCCGTCCTTCAGCTCCACAGCTTCTGGATAGTGATAAACGGGGCGACCGGCTGCGTCTTGCGTCGAATAGATCGCGTGGGTCACCATGCCTTGCGTGAACAAGGCATCAAACGGCTCGATCGATTTTGATGGCAAATGCCCGGTGATCTGCATTCCACGGGCAAAGAAGCGCGAATATAGTAGGTGCAGGATCGCGTGCTCGATGCCGCCGATATATTGATCGACGTTCATCCAGTAATCCGCGTCCTCCATCCGGGTGGGCGTGTCGGCATCGGGTGCGGTGAAGCGCGCAAAATACCACGACGAATCCACGAATGTGTCCATGGTGTCGGTTTCACGCAGCGCTGGTGCGCCACAAGAGGGGCACGCCACATTGCGCCACGTGGGATGGCGATCCAGTGGGTTGCCCGGGATCGAAAAGTCGATGGGTGCGCCGCCTTCGTCATAGGGCAGCTGGATTGGCAGGTTCTCTTTCTTTTCGGGAACCACACCGCAGGTCTCGCAATGCACAACGGGAATCGGGCAACCCCAATAGCGTTGCCGCGACAGCCCCCAGTCACGCAAACGGAATTTGGTCACCGCTTGGCCCACACCATTGGCCTCACAGAAATCGACGGCGGCATCGACGCCATCTGCCCCGGTTTGCAGTTTTTCACCGGCAAAACCACGGTTGTAATAGACAGTTTCGGATTTGGTTGGAACAAAGGCTTTGCTCAGAACCTCCTCCGCATCCTCGGCAGGTAAGAAAGTAGAGGTGATCGGCAGGCCATATTTTGTCGCGAATTCGAAATCGCGCTCGTCATGGGCTGGGCAGCCAAAGATCGCGCCTGTTCCGTATTCCATCAAAATGAAGTTGGCGATGTAGACGGGCAGTTCCCACGCGGTGTCAAACGGGTGACGGCAGGTGATTCCGGTGTCAAAGCCCATCTTGTCCGCTTTTTCGATGGCTTCTGCGGTGGTGCCGCCTTTGCGGGCTGCCGCGCAAAAGGCTGCGACTTCGGGATTGTCGCGCTCTAATTGCTTGGCCAGCGGGTGATCTGGTGAAATCCCAACAAAGGATGCGCCCATCAATGTGTCGGGGCGTGTTGTATAGACTTCGATTCGATCATGACCCTCGGGCGGGCTGATTTTGTCGTTATCCTCTGGTTGCGCCACGGTCGAGAACGCAAATTGCAGCCCGCGTGACTTGCCGATCCAGTTTTCCTGCATCAGGCGCACTTTGGCGGGCCAGTTGTCCATAGTCTCTAACGCGCTCAGCAACTCGTCCGAATAGTCCGAGATTTTGAAGAACCATTGCGTCAGTTCGCGCCGCTCGACTTCCGCGTCCGAACGCCAGCCTTTGCCGTCGATGACTTGTTCGTTGGCCAACACGGTCATGTCGACCGGATCCCAGTTCACGACAGCGTTCTTGCGATAGACCAATCCGGCCTCAAGAAAATCAAGGAACAGGGCTTGCTGTTGACCGTAATATTCAGGGTCACAAGTTGCGAACATCCGCGACCAATCCAGCGAGAACCCCATAGGCTTCATCTGCGTGACCATGTCGTCGATATTGGAATAGGTCCAATCTTTGGGATGCCCGCCCATCTTCATCGCGGCGTTTTCTGCTGGCATGCCAAAGGCGTCAAACCCCATAGGGTGTAAAACGTTGTGCCCCGTCGCACGTTTATAACGTGAGACGACATCGCCCATCGTATAGTTGCGCACGTGCCCGATATGGATGCGGCCTGATGGGTAGGGGAACATCTCTAGCACATAGTATTTCGGCCTAGAGGTGTCGCGAACGGCCTTGAAGACCTCATCCTTTTCCCAGGCGGCTTGCCATTTTGCTTCGATCTCGGCTGGGGTGTAGCGGGTCATGGGCATGAAATCCTGTCGTAATAACGTAAAACGCCGGGCACTTGGGGCCCGGCGTGCTTGATACTGTGCTTAATCGGGCAGTTAAAGCTTTGAGTCACCAATACGGAGCTGACGGGCGCGCGTCAAAATGGCGTCCTCGACTGCGCGCACTGTGGCCGCGCTGGCCGCACCGGATCGCGTTTGCAGGGAAACGTTCAAAGATCGGGCCTCAAGTGCGGGGTCGTCTATTAGTATAGTCGCGCGATATGAGGTGCCGCCGCCGGGTGGGGTGCCAAAGCCGGTGACGATTACACCGGTAAACGGATCGACGGATTGGATAGGCAGGAAGTCCAAGACCTGAAGGGATGCGTTCCAGATATACCGGTTCACACGCACAACATTCTCAGCCTCAGGCCGGTTGAACAGTTCAAACAGCGATTCGGTGGGTTGTGCGCCATCTTGCGGTGTTTCGCTTCTTTGCGCTGGAGTGGTCTGTACGTCTGCAACGTCAGAGGAGTCGTTGTTAGCGATTCCACATGCATTGAGCGCAAAAAGGCAGCCGATAAGGAGAGAAATGGAACGAAGTCGATTTAGCATGGAGCGGGCCGCCTTATATCTGCCATGTTTTAAACGGGTGTACCGGATGGCCTGAATCACGGCAAGGCCCATATATGTATAGGAAATTAACCATGCGTGTGTTCGGAGTGTGGCAAGAACGCACCAATCTATGATCAGAACATGGCGCAGTTGTGCGGGATGCTTGCAAATGTGCCCACAAAAGGGCGAAACAGCACTCACACTGCCTCACCGGACTCCCCGGTTCTGGCTAAAATTAAAAACCGAGGGAAAATCTCATGAAAAAAATTCTCCTTGCATCCACAGCGCTTATCGCGACTGCAGGTATGGCAGCAGCAGAAATCAACTTCGGCGGTAGCGCACGCTTCGGCCTAGTTTACAACGACGCAACTGGTGCAGAAGAGCTGGTCGTTCACAACCGTTTGACCATCAACATCGATGGCACAGCAGAAACAGACTCCGGTCTTGAGTTCTTCGGTCGTGTTCGCATCCGTAGTGACAACCGTGGCGTAGCACCTACAGCTTCCGGCGTTTCCGCTGCACGCGTTGGTGTTCGCACTGGTGGCTTCACGCTTGCAACAGGCAACATCAATGGCGCTTGGGAAAGCACACCTGGCTTGTACGACGGCTCCGTAGGCCTCACAGGCTTGTCCTGGGGCAACGTTCTGGGCAACAACTCTGCCGCAGGCGCGTTCTCATGGGATTCATTCTCATCTGCAGGCGCAGGTTCCAACGGTATCGAAGTGATCTACTCTGCAGGCGACTTGGGCTTGCACGTGTCTCACTCTGACTCCAACGACCGTACAGCAGCACACATCTCCTACAGCTTCGGCGACTGGACTGTTGCTCTGGCAGCTCAAGAATCCGAGACTGCTGGCGAAGACTTCGTTGGTTTGACTGTTGGTGGTTCCATTGGCGCAGCTGATCTGGGCTTGGCAATCGGCGACATCGACGGTGACGACGCAGTTCGCATCAACGGTTCGTTCGAAGTTGCTTCCGGCACAACAATCACAGCGTACGCAACTGCTCTTGACGGCGCAGGCATCAACGACGCGTTCGGCATCGGCTTCACACACTCTTTGGGTGGCGCGACGCTTGCTGGCGGTTGGTCTAACACAACAGCAGACACAAACGTTGCTGACTTCGGTGTTCGCTTCAACTTCTAAGTTGAGCTAACTCCATTAAGAATTGGGCAGGGCTGAAAAGCTCTGCCCTTTTTCATTTTCAGACTTTCCTTTTCCGCTGCGACTGCCATGTATCTCCTAAACAAAGGGGACGTTGATGGGTCTGCGCGATATCCAAACCACTATTGCCAAAGCTGAAGCTGATGCGGGGCGTGAACTCGGGTCGGTAAAGCTGATTGCTGTGAGCAAGGTTCAACCGCTCGAACGTGTCGAGGCGATCTTGCAAGAAGGTATGCGCTGTTTCGGCGAAAACCGCGTCCAAGAGGCTATGGGCAAATGGCCGACTTTCCGCGAAACTTATGATGATATTGATTTGCACCTGATTGGCCCGCTGCAATCCAACAAAGTGCGCGCCGCGATGGAACTTGCGCAAAGCATCCATTCGGTGGACCGCCCCAAGCTTGCGACAGCAATTGCTCGAATTGCTCAGGAAACTGGAAATTGCCCAGAGCTGTTTTTGCAGATTAATACGGGTGAAGAACCCCAAAAAGCGGGCGTTCTGCCAAAGGACTCAGATGCGTTCATCACCGAATGTGTCGGCATGGATTTGCCGATTGCGGGCTTGATGTGCATCCCACCTGCTGATGAAGAGCCGTCTTTGCACTTCGCTTTGCTGGCCAAGATCGCGGAACGGAATGGTTTGACGGGGTTGTCGATGGGGATGAGCAGCGATTTTGAACGCGCGATTGCCTTGGGTGCGACTCATATCCGGGTCGGCTCTGCCATTTTTGGCAATCGTGTTCCGACCACTTAAGGCACAATTAGTCGCGTTTTTAGCGTGATCCGACTGACAAGCTCGCGCAAATTCTTGCGGGACAGGGCGATACACCCTTCGGTGGCGTAACCGGGGCGCCGCCATTGATGGATAAAAATCGCGGATCCACGACCCGGCACGGCATTGGGCCAGTTCCAATCCGTAAGCAAAACCAAATCATAAAGCGGGTCGGCGCGCCGCAAGGTCTCGTGGCTGGACGCATAGGGCGTGCGCACCATCTTGTTGTAGTTGATGTCGTCTGCGGCGTCAGACCAAAGATCGCGCGGACCGATGGGATGTGCCCAAGCGTTTGGTCGCGCTATTCGATCTGGCCGATACAATAGGCCAATGATCTTGTGCGTGCCACGTGGTGTGGCCCCATCCCCTTCACGCTTGTTCCGGGTAAGGCCGCCCTTTCCGAGAGTGCAGGGATAAAGGCGCCCAAATGCCCGAAGGCCAATGGGCGTCAAAACAAGATCGATTCGCTTCATTGTTTTGGCGGAACCGACCCTTCGTATTGGGGCTTGTCCGCAGGGGCCATGTGGAAGGGTTGCGCGTCCTTCATGAAGATGGCGAAGTCTGGGCCGACGTAATCGCCAGTCGGATCATCCAAGGTTCCAACTTTAACAACGGTCATACCGCGTCCGGGCAGAATCGTCGTAAGATGCGTGCCGCAACTTTCGCAAAACTGACGGGTTCGCGCGCCTTCGATATCTGTGCGCTTGAATTCTTTGGGTGCGCCTTGCGTATAGGAGAAGGCCGCATTGGGCACCAACATCGCATAGTTCGGCCCGCCGCCGCTGATATATTGGCATTCCCGGCAATGACATTGCAGTTTCGCGAGGGGATCGGCGTTGACCTCGTATTGGACTTCGCCGCAATAACATCTGCCCTTCATGGTCTTGGTCTCCTTACAAAAGATGGCCGGACTTCTTGGCTTTGGTTGCCAGATACGCGGCATTTTGAATTGTTTCACCCACTTTGAGCGGCACCCGTTCCGTTACACTTACGCCGCAGCGTTGCATGGAATCGATCTTGGCAGGATTGTTTGTGAGCAGGCGTACCGCAGAAAAACCCATGCGCCGCAGGATGTCTGCGCCCAATCGGAAATCGCGCTCGTCGTCTTCAAAGCCCAAGCGGTGGTTGGCTTCAACGGTGTCAAACCCTTGATCTTGCAGCGAATAGGCGCGCATTTTGTTGGCAAGCCCGATCCCGCGCCCTTCTTGGTTTAGGTATAGCAAAATTCCTGCACCCTCGGCCCCCATTTGGCCCAATGCTCCGCGCAGTTGCGGTCCGCAGTCACATTTCAAGGATCCCAACAGATCTCCTGTGAAGCAGGCTGAGTGCAATCGCGCGAGCACGGGCAGGTCTCTGTCTGGTCGCCCGATTTCTACCGCGTAATGCTCTTCGCCCCCGTCTTCGGGGCGAAAGACATGTAACCGTCCGGCCTCTGATACCGATAGCGGCAATCGCGCGCTGATGACGGGATTCAAATCTTGTTGCGCAGCCAAGAACGGCAGAATCGGCTCTAGGGGCAAAACCGTCAGATCATGCGCGGCCGCAAAGCCATCAGGCACGGGCGCAAGAACCGCTGCGGGCAAAAGACGGGCGGCTTTGGTCAGTTGCAATGCAGCCCGGTGCGGGGTCGCATCGCCGTCTCTTTCGGCGCGCAAAGGCCCCTTCATCGGTGTTTTTAGATCATCTGCCGGGTCCGCGACGCCCAAAATCCAGCCCAATCGGGCATCTGATGGCACCATGATACGCGCCAGATCGCCGTCATAGGCATGTGCCTTCAAGGTGCGTGCGCGTCGATCTGTGATCGCAACGACGGCCTTGGCCCCAAGCGCATGAAGGTCCGCAAGCCGATCTGCAGCCAATGTTTCGGCGGCAAAAACTAATGTTGCCTGCTCTCCCTGCACAACGATGGGTAGACCCATGCGCAAATCCGCGCGTGCGCGCGACAGTCGTTCGGATAGATCTGGGGCAAAAGTCATGACGGCCTCATGTGATAAGCTGACATATATATTGGTCGTGTTCGTAATTATTGAAACATTTGGCATCAAAATACCCATCGTGCAACACGAGGCTGTGAGACAATTGTCGCAATCCTTGCCACAGGCAAGATCACAGCGCATCTGTTCAACAACGAACACGGAGGAACGACCCGATGGCGCAACTCAAGAAAATTCTACTGGTTGATGATGACGAAGACCTGCGCGAAGCGCTGAGCGAACAGCTCATCATGACCGAAGACTTCGATGTCTTTGAAGCTGGCAATGGCCACGACGCTATGGATCGCGCCAAAGAAGCGATTTACGATTTGGTGATCCTTGATGTCGGTTTGCCCGACACAGATGGCCGCGAACTTTGCCGTTTGATGCGCAAACAAGGCGTGAAAAGCCCGATTTTGATGCTTACAGGGCACGATTCGGACGCAGACACGATTTTGGGCCTTGATGCGGGCGCCAATGATTACGTCTCCAAACCGTTTAAATTCCCGGTGCTTCTGGCGCGGATCCGCTCTCAACTGCGCCAACACGAACAGTCCGAGGACGCGATTTTCCAGCTTGGACCGTACACGTTCAAACCTGCCATGAAGATGTTGCTGACCGAAGATGAACGCAAAATCCGTCTTACCGAAAAAGAGACGAATATCCTCAAATTCCTGTATCGCTCTAGCGATGGTGTGGTGGCGCGCGATGTGTTGCTGCACGAGGTTTGGGGCTATAATGCGGGCGTGACGACGCACACACTTGAGACACATATTTACCGTCTTCGCCAAAAAATAGAACCAGATCCGTCTAATGCCCGCCTTCTTGTCACCGAATCTGGCGGTTATCGTTTGGTTGCGTAACGGGGTGCCCCTTTGATTGTCTCCCGATTTTTGGGGCCCTAGTTGCTGAAGATTTTAAGTTCCCGCGTAGGTTCCGGGTTATGACCTACACCTCCCTGTTGGACTTGGCCGGGCCTTGTGCCCGGTCTTTTTTTGTCCGAACCAAATGCCTCTGACGCAGGGTCGCGGCTGGATTGCCTTTGTTTTTATGGCACGGTGCATCCCAACCCAGCAAAGGCGAGACTTATGAAAAAAGTGATCTACGAAGAATTCGGCAACCCGGGTGAGGTTCTGAAGGTTGTTGAGGTTGACCAACAGCCTCTTGAAGTTGGTCAGGCGCGAATCGAAGTTTTGCGGTCCCCGATTAATCCATCTGATTTGATTCAGATTGCGGGTGATTATGGTGTGAAGCCGCCGTTGCCTGCTGTTGCTGGCAATGAAGGGATTGGCCGCGTCAGCGAAGTGAACGGTGAGGGCATCGCCGTGGGCCAGCTTGTGCTCGCACCGGCGGGGTCTGGTGTGTGGGCAACCGAAATGGTGGCCCCGATTTCACATCTGATTCCTTTGCCAGATGGCGATGTTGACCAACTCTCGATGCTGATGGTGAATCCGGCGACGGCGCATTTGCTGCTGAAGGATTTTGTTGATCTCAAGGAAGGCGATTGGGTTATCCAGTCGGCCGCGAATTCCGGGGTGGGCAGCTACGTTGTGCAATTGTGCAAGGCGCGCGGCCTCAACTTGATGAATGTCGTGCGCCGCGAAAGCGCGATTGAGGGTTTGAAAGAGCTGGGCGCAGAACATGTTCTCGTTGATGGCCCTGATCTTGCCAAACGCGTGCGCCAAGCCACGGGCGCGAAAATGTCCCTAGCTTTGGACGCGGTGGCAGGTGAAACATTTGGCCGCCTCGGAGAGACCCTGAAAAAGCAAGGCACCCTCGTGAACTACGGCGCGATGTCTTTGCAGCCGGTCTCGATGGTCGCAGGATCGATGATCTTCAACGACATTACGATTCGCGGGTTTTGGTTGGTGAACTGGTTCGAACGCGCCAGCAAAGAAGACCGCATGGCGACATATGGCGAACTCACACGGATGGTTTTGACGGGCGATCTTTATGCCCCGATTGATCGCCATTTCACCCTCGATGAGGTGCGCGAAGCCGCGGGATACACTTGGGCCGGGGAACGCACAGGCAAAGTCCTTCTGGCCCCAAACGGCATCTGATCTGACGGCTTGGCGGGCTGACGACACATCGATGTGTCAGCCCGCTTTTGCGTTCATGATTCTTGCCAATGGGTAAACGCGGCGAACGCAATTCTGCGAAACACGCAACATTGACCCCCACCGTACGGTGCTCCGCGCAACACTTCGTTAAAAATGTCTTGCACCACCGACCGCTAAGATCGGCAGTATCGTGCATAAATCCGCGTTAGTGCGCTTCTGCCCAGTTCTGGCCCTGACCTGCATCCACAGTCAGCGTCACGTCTAGTTTCACAACCGGATCACACGCGCCTTCCATGATGTCGCGCGCTGTTTCGATTAGTTTTTCCTGCGCACCAGACTCGACCTCAAACAGCAATTCATCGTGTACTTGCAATAATATACGCGCTGGATGCTCTTGGATTGCAGCGGGCATTCGGATCATAGCACGGCGGATGATATCTGCGGCGGTGCCTTGGATGGGTGCGTTGATTGCAGCGCGTTGCGCAAACCCGGCGCGCGGGCCTTTTGCACTGATTTCTGGTGTGTGAATCTTGCGGCCAAATAACGTCTGAACGTACCCGTGCTCCTTGGCGAAGGCTTTGGTATCATTCATATATTCTTTGATGCCGGGGAAGCGCTCAAAGTAACGATCGATGAACCCTTGCGCTTCTGCACGCGGTATCCGCAAGTTGCGCGCAAGCCCAAACCCAGAGATGCCATAGATCACCCCAAAGTTGATCGCCTTGGCCTGACGCCGCACATCTGGCGTCATCTCATCCAACGGAACATCGAACATTTCTGAAGCGGTCAGCGCGTGAATATCTATCCCGTCTTTGAACGCTTGTTTCAGCTCTGGGATGTCCGCAATATGCGCCAAAATACGCAATTCGATCTGGGAATAATCTAACGCAACCAGGACTTTACCCGGTTCAGCCACAAAGGCTTCGCGGATGCGGCGGCCCTCTTCTGTGCGGATCGGAATGTTCTGCAAATTCGGGTCGGTTGACGCCAAACGCCCTGTCGATGCACCCGCAATGGAGTAGGATGTGTGAACCCGTCCGGTTTCTGTGTTGATGTGGTCTTGCAGCGCATCTGTATAGGTCGATTTCAGCTTCGACATGTGCCGCCAATCAAGCACCAAACCGGGCAATTCATGTTCTGTCGCAAGGTCTTCTAAAATGTCTGCGCCCGTCGAATACTTCCCATTCTTGCCGCGTTTTCCGCCTTCTAAACCCATCTTATCAAACAGAATTTCACCCAGTTGCGCGGGGGAGCCGACATTGAAATTCGATCCAGTCATCTCGTGGATTTCAGCCTCAAGACCACCCATCTTTTGGGCAAACGCATTTGACATGCGCGATAAAACTTCGCGATCCACTTTGATCCCTGTCATCTCCATGTCTGCAAGAACCTGCACCATGGGCCGTTCCAACGTTTCATAGACACGGGTGACTTGCCGGGTGTGCAGTTTCGGCTTCAAGATTTGCCACAAACGCAAGGTGATATCGGCGTCTTCAGCGGCGTATTTCACCGCGTCTTCAAGTGGAACACGGTCAAAGGTGATTGCCGATTTTCCGCTTCCTAACAACGGCTTAATCGGAATAGGCGTGTGGTTCAGATAGCGTTCGGATAGGGTGTCCATTCCGTGATTATGTTCACCGCCATGCAGCGCGTACGACATCAGCATCGTGTCATCAATCGGCGCGACACGGATGTTCAGACGCGCAAAAATCTTGGCGTCATACTTCATATTCTGCCCGATTTTGATGATCGAGGGATCTTCAAGCAAAGGGGTCAGCATGCGAAGCGCGGTTTCAGTCTCTATTTGACCTTCGGCTAGATCGTCAGAGCCAAACAGATCATCGCCTCTATTTTCTTTGTGAATCAAGGGGATATAACATGCTTCACCGGCCTCAACCGCAAGGGATATGCCGACCAAATCCACAACCATCTCGTTCAGGCCGGTCGTTTCAGTGTCCACGGCCACCCATCCGCGCGCGTAGGCTTTGTCGATCCAAACTTGCAACGCGTCTGCGTCGCTGACCTGTGTATAGGTCGCATCGTCAAAGCTGGGTTGCTCCGGCGCGTCGGTTGATCCGGTTGCAACAGGTGCGTCTTCGATCACGGGGGCTGCGACGCCGAGCTGGTCCGCGATACGTTTGGTGAGGGTGCGGAACTCCATTTCGGCCAAGAAGGTCATCAGATCTTCCGTGACCGGATCACGCACTTCCAGATCAGCCAACGTGAAGTCGAGGTCCATCTCGCAATCGAGTTGCACAAGCCGTTTTGAAAGCTCGATCTGGGCGCGATTTTCGATCAATGTTTCGCGCCGCTTGGGTTGTTTGATTTCGCCCGCCCGGTCGAGGAGTTCTTCCAAGCTACCGTATTCATTGATCAAAAGAGCCGCCGTCTTGATCCCGATTCCGGGTGCGCCGGGCACGTTGTCGACGCTGTCCCCCGCCAAAGCTTGCACATCGACGACCCGCTCTGGGCCAACGCCAAACTTCTCGAACACGCCGTCTCGGTCGATGCGGCGGCTCTTCATCGCGTCATACATTTCGACGCCGTCGCCGACCAATTGCATCATGTCCTTGTCGGATGAAATGATGGTCACAGATCCACCCGCATCCCGCGCCTGACTGGACAAAGTGGCGATAATGTCGTCGGCCTCAAAGCCTTCAACTTCCTTGCAGGCGATGTTGAACGCAAGGGTCGCGGTGCGGGTCAACGGCATCTGCGGGCGAAGGTCTTCGGGCATCGCATCGCGGTTGGCTTTATATTGGTCATACATGTCGTTGCGGAATGTGTGACTGCCTTTGTCAAAGATCACGGCCACATGCGTCGGTGCATCTGGACCTTTGTTCCCCTCAACATAACGTTGCAACATATTGCAAAAGCCCGCGACGGCGCCAATCGGCATCCCATCAGACTTGCGCGTCAACGGCGGCAAAGCATGATAAGCCCGGAAGATAAACGCCGAACCATCAATCAGATGTAGGTGATGACCTTTTCCAAACGTCTCTGACATGCGCTGCTCCCTGATGTGTTTGGCGCTTTGTGCCATGCCCACGAGAGAGGTGCCAGAGATTGTGCACAGGGAAACCGATCAAGCGGTGTCCTGATGATCCTCGTGCACAAATTTGCAATCGCAATAGGGACATTCGACCCAACCTTGATCGTGGCTCATTTGCAACCAGACGCGTGGATGGCCCAATGCGCCCTCGCTGCCATCGCACGCCACGCGATAACTGTTCACGATTTTGGTTTCTGGGGCCTCAAGTGTCATCGTGCGTATTTCCTTGCCATTTGCGCTTTGGTTTATGCGCCAAGCAAGGGCATGCGGCAAGAGGCTAAGCGTCGCGGTCCACACGTGCTTGATAACAATTGTTCCTAGCTGAGCGCACATGGATGTAGGCAACATCGGGGCGCTCGAAGATTGCTGTGATCTGATCATGCATATCTGGGGTTGGAACGATCTGACCGGTCCCATAAACGATGCGATCCTCGGTGGAATATCCTTTGATCAAATATGTAGGCGAGGTCGTCAGAATCGGAGGTTGGTCCGTGCCCCCACCTTGCTTGCATGTGTCGGCGCATAAGAAGATCGGTCCGATTTCGGCGTAAGGATGGGTGCCTTCAAAGGGTTTATACGCCAGAATCAACATTTCGGCCCCTTTGGGAATATCGTGTAAGCAATGACGACACGGCGTGCCGGGGCCGTCGGAAATAGCGCGTTCGGGTGGGTTTCCATAGGCGTCTGGGGCACCAGCTTGATAAGCGCGTGCGGTTTTGGTGGGAAGTGCGGTGAATGTGGGCATGATGTGTCCTCCTGTGTGAAACCTATGCCTTTTCACACAGGGCCAATGCGATCCGATTCCTGCGCAATTGCTGTTTGCTCCGTCAAGGGCGCCTTGCGGCCCCGACCTCAACACCATCTTCGCCAGAGAGTTCACAGCCATGTTCAAAGAAGACTCGAAGTGAGAACAAAACGTGAATACAAGAGTGAGTCTGATGTTTGCTGATTTGTCTGCCCAGTCCAATTTTACGTTTCTCACCGGCGCATCGCACCCGGAGGAGTACATAACCCGTGCGGCCAATTTGGGTCTGTCAGCGGTGGCAATTGCGGATGACAATTCGGTTGCGGGCATTGTGCGTGCGCATACCAAAGCGCGCAATATTGCCCGTTTGGTGAAGGAACGGTGCGATTGGGATGTGGCGCAGGGACCTATGGGGCCGCCCCGTCCTGCACATATTCCGCCCGCCCTCGGATCGTTCCCGGTCTATAATACACCTCGCTTGATTCCTGCCGCACGGATTTGTTGCAGTGATGCGCCGCCCATGACTGTCTTGCCCACGGATCGATTGGCATGGGGGCGTTTGTGTCGGTTGATTTCCACAGGGCGGCTGCGGGCCGACAAGGGGAGCTGCGATCTTCAGCTTGCGGATGTGTTGGCGCAGGTGGCGGGGCAAGTGATTCTGATTTGGCCCGAGGCGGGGTGGCAAAAGCTGGCTAAGACCTTGAAGCCCTTGATGAAAGGGAACCTCTACCTGTTACTGGCGCCTCATTATGACGGGCAAGACCCTGCGCGGTTTGACCGGTTGGCGGAGCAAGCGGGTCGTCTTGGGGTGCCGATTTTGGCCAGTGCAGCGCCCAAGATGCATCACGGCGCGCGGCGCAAGTTGGCGGATGTGGTGACGGCTGTGCGGACGGGGTGCCGCGTTGATGATCTGGGCCGCAAAGCGATGGCAAATGGGGAACAGCGTCTGCGCTCAGAAGCCGAATTACGCCGTATTCTCGGGCCACATGCGAGCGCTGTGGATCGCGCGACAGAGCTTGCCCAACGTCTGAATTTTTCCTTGGATGTGTTGCGGTATGAATATCCCAGCGAGATCACAGATAACGAAACTTCGTCACAACGCTTGGCCCGCTTGGCCTATGAAGGGTTGGAATGGCGCTATCCTGGGGGGGCGTCTGAGCGGGTGCACAAGTTGCTGCGTCACGAACTCGATTTGATTGCGAAGCTGAAATATGAACCCTACTTCCTGACGGTACGCGATATTGTCGCCTTTGCGCGATCGCGCGATATCTTATGTCAGGGGCGGGGATCGGCGGCGAATTCGGTGGTGTGTTATTGCCTTGGGGTCACCTCTGTCTCCCCTGAAATCGGCACGATGGTGTTTGAACGGTTTGTGTCTGAGGCACGCGATGAGCCGCCCGATATCGACGTGGACTTTGAACACGAGCGACGCGAAGAGGTGATCCAACACATCTATGAACGCTATGGCCGTCACCGCGCCGGGTTATGCGCGACGGTGGTGCATTACCGCGGGAAACGCGCCATTCGTGAGGTGGGGCGTGCGATGGGATTAACCGAAGATACGATCTCGGCACTGTCTTCGCAGCTCTGGGGTTTCTTTTCGACCAAAGGTATCGAATCCGAACGGATGGCGGAAATCGGACTTGATTGGAACGACCCACGTTTGCGTCAAACTATTGAACTGGTTTATGAAATCAACGGGTTCCCCCGACATCTCAGCCAGCATGTGGGCGGCTTCATTGTGACCGAAGGGCGGTTGGATGAACTGGTTCCCATCGAAAACGCGACCATGGAGGACCGCACTGTCATCTGTTGGGACAAAGATGACATCGAAACATTGGGCATCCTGAAGGTTGATGTGCTCAGTCTGGGGATGTTGACCTGTATCCGTAAAGCGTTTGGGTTGCTGCAACAGCATCACCGTTTGGATTACAGCCTTGCGACCCTGCCACCTGAGGACCCGGCCGTATATGATATGCTGTGTGATGCGGATAGCATCGGGGTGTTTCAGGTTGAGAGCCGGGCGCAGATGAACTTCTTGCCCCGGATGCGCCCTCGGTGCTTTTACGATCTGGTGATCGAAGTCGCGATCATTCGACCGGGGCCTATTCAGGGCGATATGGTGCATCCGTATATTCGGCGACGTAATGGTGAAGAGGAGGTCAGCTTTCCATCTGACGAACTTGGCGCAGTGCTTGCCAAGACCCTCGGGGTGCCATTGTTTCAGGAACAAGCGATGCAGATTGCCATCGTGGGGGCCGGATTTACGCCAGATCAAGCGGATCGGCTGCGGCGGTCTTTGGCAACTTTCAAGAAACACGGAAATGTTAGCGAATTCAGATCGTTATTTCTAAAGGGGATGGCCCGGAAAGGTTATGAAGAAGACTTCGCCGCGCGTTGTTTCAGTCAGATCGAAGGGTTCGGATCGTATGGGTTCCCAGAGAGCCACGCGGCGAGTTTTGCGCTGTTGGTCTATGCCAGCGCGTGGATCAAAAAGCACCATCCTGGAATTTTTGCCTGTGCGTTGCTAAACGCGCAACCCATGGGATTTTACGCACCCGCACAAATCGTGCGGGATGCACGCGAACATGGGGTGGCGGTGCGGCCCATTTGTGTGAATGCCAGTTTTTGGGACAATGTGATGGAGCCTGATGGGAAAGGCGGCCTCGCGCTGCGGCTGGGCTTTCGCCAAATCAAAGGGCTGCCAGAAGAAGATGCCACATGGATCACAAGCGCGCGTGGCAACGGATATCAAACAGTGCAGGATGTGTGGCGCCGCGCGGGGTTGGACCCCTCTATTTTGGAACGTTTGGCCGAGGCGGACGTGTTTAGCGCCCTTGGCCTCAGCCGTCGTGCTGCCTTGTGGGACGCGAAAGCTCTGGCACCGGGACCTATTTTACCCTTGTTTGCAGGGGATATCGACGGCGAGGTAGTGCATGAACCGGCCGCGTTCTTGCCGCAAATGAGTCTGGGCGAAGAGGTTGTCGAAGATTACGTTTCGACCCGCCTCACGCTTAAGGCGCATCCAGTGGCTTTGTTACGCCATTTGTTGTCTGGGCCGCAGGCATAGCAAGTCACTCAAGTCGAGCGTGGCTCAAAGACAAACCCGAATTAAAGATGTGTGTTTCTTCTTCCTTTGTGTCGAAAATACATTGGGATGCGCGTGCAGCGCGAAGGGTAAAGTTCCTAAAGCCGCCCCGACAGCACCTGCATCCTGAGCAGGGATTTTCGGGCATGATCACAACGCGATAACAAACTTGTCATATTTTGGCCAAACGCACGTGAGATCAAACATAGTTAACGCGATTCTCCCGTAAGAATGATATTTAAAAAGTAGACAAGATTATGCAGAAGATACTTAAAAAATCACTCCAAATTATAGCTTTAGCCGTGCCGATGACCCTCGTTGGTGTTGGGTCGCTTCAAGCGAATACCATAGAACAAAACCCAACGGCTCAGACACAGGATTGGTCCCGCTACATCACGTCCGATCGTCTGAATGCGTTGATGCAACGAAATAATGGCGTTCAGATCATCGATATCCGTTCCAAGAAATACGTGAAAAAGGGTATGATCCCCGGCGCAGTCTGGATGCCTTTTGCTGATTGGCGCGGTCCAAAAGAACGTCCCGGACAGCCACCAACAGAAGAAGAACTTGAAGCTATGTTGGGTGCAAATGGCTTGCGTCTGGATCAACCGATTGTGGTGCACAACCAAAGCGGAAAGACGTTGAGCACGGGGCGGGCGGCAATTGTGTATTGGATTTTGAAATCCAGTGGGGCCGACAATATCGCCATCTTGAATGGTGGTTTCAAAGCGTGGCAGTCGGCGGAGCTGCCCGAGGCCATAACCCCCATAACACCGGCGCCAATCGACGTAGATTTGACCATTCGACGCGATTGGTGGGCGGACCCGGTTCACATCTTTGGCGTCGCATCCAGTCAATCCAAAGGCGCCATTCTTGACGCGCGTCTTGAAATGCAAGTCAAGAAGTCAGCCAAAACGGGTAAGCCGCTACAAAGCATGCCTATGGCTCAATATATCTCTGCGAGTTTCTTCATAAACCAATTGTCCACGAGCCAACTTTCGGCAAGCGGACAAGACAAATTCGTTGAGGCGCTAGAAGCGCGCGGGATTCAACTAGATGATGGTTTCCTGATCAGTGTGTGCCAAACCGGGGAACTCAGCGCATTGTCTTGGTTCTATGCATCTGAGATCGTTGGCTTGGAGAACGTGTTGTATTACCCGGATGCGTTGCAAGGTTGGCGGAGCGATGGCGGTCTAATGTTCGGTCTAAATACGGAAACGGGTTCCTGACGTTAGCGCAGCGCACGACCCTTCAAAATTGCCTCTGACCCGAAGCGCTTACGGATTTCATCCGTGGCGCGTTCGGCCTCAGTGCGTTGAACCGCTTGTGGGTCCAATAAATCGCCCGACAAATCAGCTTGCTCGGCAGGCACCAGATCGGACACCCCGCATCCCAGTAAGCGATAAGGGCCTTTATCCCCGACCTGATCAAACAGCCCCCGCGCGGTGCGATAAATCATATCCGTCAGCTGGGTCGCATCGCGCAACGCCAACCGACGCGAGATCAGTGAATGATCGGCACGTTTAAGTTTCAACGTCACAACGCGCCCTGCAAGGTCCTTGGCTTTGGCACGATCCGAGACCTTTTCAGCCAAACGCCACAAATGCCCATCCAGAATGTCGGTGTTACTGGTGTCTTCGTTGAAAGTCGTTTCCTTTGAAATCGACTTCATCGGTGTATGCGCTGATACGCGGCGACGATCTTGCCCACGTGCTAGATGCCACAAACGTTCCCCCATCGACCCAAATCGCGCAACCAAATCGACCTGTTCCCAACGCAGCAAGTCTGAAAACGTACGGATGCCAACCTTGTTCAACGATTCTTGCGCCGCAGGGCCAATTCCCCAGATCATCCGAACCGGCTTGTCGTTAAGGAAATCCATAGTCTCGGCTTCGCCTATGATTGAAAAACCTCGTGGTTTTTCCAGATCAGACGCGACTTTGGCCAGAAATTTGTTGTGGCTCAGCCCGATTGACCCGCTTAGCCCAAGTTCAGATTTCATCCGTTTGATCAACCGTACCAACATCACAGCCGGTGGGGCACCGTGCAGGCGTGTTGTGCCCGACAGGTCAAGAAAGGCTTCGTCGAGCGATAAGGGTTCAATGGCAGGGGTTAAATCCAACATCATCGCGCGAATGGCGCGCGATACTTCGACGTAAACATCCATGCGGGGGCGCACAATGATCGCATCGGGGCATAACTTTAGCGCCTGAAACATCGGCATTGCAGAGCGAACCCCTCTGATCCGCGCGACGTAGCAAGCTGTTGAAACAACGCCGCGCCGCCCGCCGCCGATGATCAACGGCTTGCCTTCCAAAGATGGATCATCGCGCTTTTCGACAGATGCGTAAAAGGCATCGCAGTCCATATGGGCAATGTTCAAATCCCAAAGCTCAGGATGCGACATGACACGGGGGCTGCCGCAAGACGGGCAGCGCGTGCCAGTCTTAAACTGGGTTGTGCAATCACGACAAAGGCTGGGCATCGGAGGTCAGATCCCGCAAGGTACACTTTCAGAATACAAGAGCACGGACCCTATGGCCATGACCGACGCGCATCAAAATTTTGCTGGCGCCACACTTGCTTTGTTCGTCGGGGACAAACTGGTTTTGCTACATCGCGATGATAAACCCGGTCTATTATGGCCGGGATATTGGGATATGCCGGGTGGTGGCCGTGAGGGCGCAGAGACACCATTAGACACGGCATTGCGCGAAACCTTTGAGGAATTCACCCTACGCATTCCACCCTCGTTTGTGCATTGGGGGCGGGCCTATACCGATTCAATTGGTCGTACTGTTTGGTTCTTTGTTGGGTGGATACCCGGCAGCAGCCAGAGTGATATTCGTCTTGGAGATGAAGGGCAGGGATGGGCGTTGATGTCTGAACCGGAATTTCTATCTCATCCAAAAGCGGTGCCGCAATTCAAAGCGCGCTTGCTTGATTATCAGCGCGGTGTTGCACCAAGTGCAAACTTTAAGTGCTAAAAAGAAAGACCCCCCGCCTAAGAAGCGGGGGGAGGTGACGAACCTCAGGAAGACGCGGTTCGTCGGGGAGTATCCGAAGTTAATTTAATGATACGTTAAGATTTCTACCCAGCATAGTATGGAATACCAGACTTTGGGTATATTCTGAGCAGATGTAGTGGCTTGTGCCAAATTTCACACACGACTTGGGTCTTAATTTTTTGTGGAAAAACCGAAAACCTTCCGCAATTTTCGAGGCTTAACGCTACGGTAGGCTGTGGATAATCTGTTGTGCCGCCAATTTCGGGGATTGTGCCTGCCAAATGGGCCGACCGACCACAATGTGGTCCGCACCACCCGCAATAGCATGCGCTGGCGTGGCAATACGTTTTTGATCCCCAGACTCAGCGCCTTCGGGGCGCACACCAGGGGTGACGATCAAGCGCCCTTTGGCTTCTGGCAATGCCCGGATCAAAGCAGCCTCATGCGGAGACGCAATCACACCATCCGCACCGGCTTCAAGCGCCTTTGCCGCGCGCTCGACCACCAAATCAGCAACATCGCCACTTTTCATCAAGCACGCATCAAGGTCTGAGCGATCCAAAGAGGTCAGCACCGTGACCGCCAGAATCTTCATGTCTTTGCCTGCAGCGCCTTCTTTGGCCGCGCGCACCACATGGGGGTCGCCGTGAACTGTCAGAAAATCCATATCAAATTGGGCCAAACCGCGCACCGCAGCTTCCACCGTGGCGCTGATATCGAATAGTTTCATATCGAGAAAGATGCGTTTGCCGTGATCTTGTTTCAACTCGTTGGCCAACGCCAAGCCACCGCCTGTGAGCATACCCAGCCCAATTTTGTAGAAAGACACCGCGTCGCCAATTTGCTCAGCTAGTTTCAGCCCCGTCAGTGCGTTGCCCACATCCATTGCTACAATCAACCGATCGTCTGCCATGCCGTCTTCCCCTTATATATATGATCCGGCTCTCCCTAAGGATTCTGGAGGGGTCTGTCCATGCGGGGTGTAAAAAAGCCCGGATGGGAGGAGGGGGGAAACCTCAACCATCCGGGGGAGTCTCAGAGACGTTGCAGGCAGGCACGTGTCTCTGGGTGATGCGGGCAGGGACGTACCCGCAAGTTCAGGTATTAGGCTGCGCGGCCGCGGAAAAATCCGTATTGGCCAAGTGGAAGGCCACGGCGCAGGTTTTGTGTGGCCAGACGTAGAACCGGGTTGTTCGCTGCTTTGGACCAATAAGATCGCAAGCCATCGGGAACATTGTGGCGGCGTAACGCCTGAGTGGCGAGCCCTTCGGCGGCGTCTTCAAAAGACATTGTAATAGGCGCATCGATCGCACAGGCATATGTTACGCTTTGGTCCGCTTCATGTACGGTGACCTTGGCTTCGAATGATTGCGCGGCCGCATTGTAAATGACATCTGTCGTTTCTGTTTTCAGCGTCTGCATGGAAACACCTCAATATGTTGTTTGTCTTGTCGTCTAACACTCAACATGGGAACGCCCTGTGGATAAGTTAAGGGGGAAGAACCCTCACGAAATCTCACAGGGTGTTGAGTCGGCAGATTTCTGCCGACATGCCCGTAACCAAATCTTTGGGCAAAATGAGTACCGTGCCTTGAAGGTAAAAGCGTTTGAACCCACATGACTAATGAGGCTTCGACAGGCGTTGTGCTGCGGATGTGGGCAACACCAAATACGAAGCGCTTAGAGAAAAGGAGAGAACCATGGACTTATCCAAGTTCACGGAGCGGTCGCGTGGCTTTGTGCAAGCCGCGCAAACGATTGCGACGCGGGAAAACCATCAGCGTTTGTTACCCGAACACATACTCAAAGCATTATTGGACGATGATCAGGGGCTTGCGAGCAATTTGATCAACAGCGCTGGCGGTGATGCTGGACGCGTGATGCAGCAATTGGAACTGTCCTTGGGCAAGGTTCCAAAAGTCACCGGAGATGGCGCGCAAAGCTATCTGGATCAAAGCACGCTTAAAGTGTTGGCAGAAGCCGAAGCGATCGCGAAGAAAGCAGGCGACAGCTTTGTGCCTGTCGAGCGCATTTTGATGGCGCTGGCGATGGTGAAATCTGGCGCGAAAACAGCGTTGGATGCGGGTAAGATCAACGCTCAATCCTTGAACACGGCGATCAACGACGTCCGAAAAGGCCGCACGGCTGACAACGCAGGTGCTGAGGACGGCTATGATGCGTTAAACAAATACGCCCAAGATTTGACCGAACGTGCCCGTGAAGGCCGCATCGATCCGATTATCGGACGTGACGATGAAATCCGGCGCGCTATGCAAGTCTTGTCGCGCAGAACCAAGAACAACCCGGTCCTGATCGGTGAACCCGGTGTTGGGAAAACTGCGATCGCAGAAGGGTTGGCGCTGCGCATTGTTAACGGCGATGTTCCGGAATCTTTACGCAATAAGAAATTGTTATCGTTGGATATGGGCGCATTAATTGCTGGCGCAAAATATCGCGGCGAGTTCGAGGAACGCTTGAAAGCTGTTCTCACGGAAGTCACGGCGGCGGCTGGCGAAGTTGTGTTATTCATCGACGAAATGCACACACTGGTTGGCGCTGGCAAAGCGGATGGCGCAATGGACGCGGCCAACTTGATCAAACCAGCTTTGGCACGCGGCGAATTGCATTGTATTGGTGCGACAACCTTGGACGAGTACCGCAAATACGTCGAGAAGGACGCGGCCTTAGCACGGCGGTTCCAACCTGTTACCATTCAGGAACCTACGGTCGAAGACACGATTTCGATCTTGCGCGGTATTAAAGAGAAATATGAGCTGCACCACGGCGTGCGTATTTCAGACAGTGCGCTGGTCTCAGCGGCGACGCTGTCGCATCGATATATCACAGACCGTTTTTTGCCGGATAAAGCGATCGACCTTGTGGATGAGGCGGCGTCACGGTTGCGCATGGAGGTGGATAGCAAACCCGAAGAGTTGGACGCATTGGATCGTCAAATTCTTCAAATGCAGATTGAAGTCGAAGCGTTGAAGTTCGAAGATGATGTGGCCTCGATTGATCGGTTGGAAAAACTGGAGCGGGAATTGGCGGATCAACAAGAGCAATCCGCGCAAATGACTGCGCAATGGCAATCTGAACGCGACAAACTGGCAGGCGCGCGCGATATCAAAGAGCAGATGGACCGGGCCCGTGCAGAATTGGACATTGCCAAGCGTGAAGGTAATCTGGGCCGCGCCGGGGAGCTGAGCTATGGCGTTATCCCGCAGTTCGAAAAGCAGTTGGCGGAAGCGGAAGGCGCAGAGACCGAAGCAATGGTTGCTGAGGCGGTTCGCCCTGAACAAATTGCGGCGGTGGTCGAACGTTGGACCGGAATTCCGACCACGCGAATGCTGGAAGGGGAGCGCGAAAAACTACTGCGAATGGAAGACGACCTGCATAAACGCGTGATCGGTCAGAGCTCCGCTGTGCGCGCGATTTCTAATGCCGTACGTCGTGCACGCGCAGGTTTGAACGACGAAAATCGCCCGCTTGGATCGTTTCTGTTCCTTGGACCGACAGGCGTCGGGAAAACCGAACTGACCAAAGCCGTTGCCGAATTTCTGTTTGACGACGACAACGCGATGGTGCGGATCGATATGTCCGAATTCATGGAAAAACATGCGGTGTCTCGCTTGATCGGTGCGCCTCCTGGGTATGTTGGATATGACGAAGGCGGCGTTTTGACGGAAGCCGTTCGGCGCAGACCTTATCAAGTCGTGTTGTTTGACGAAGTCGAGAAAGCGCATCCCGATGTGTTCAATGTGTTGCTGCAGGTGCTCGATGACGGTGTTCTGACAGACGGTCAGGGGCGGACAGTTGATTTCAAACAGACCTTGATCGTGCTGACATCCAACCTTGGCGCACAATCGCTGAGCGAATTGCCAGAAGGCGGTGACATGGTGGCGGCACAACGCGAGGTGATGGAAGCCGTGCGTGGGCATTTCCGTCCTGAATTCCTCAATCGTTTGGATGAAACTGTTATCTTCGACAGACTCAGCCGGGCCGATATGGATGGGATCGTCGATGTTCAAATGGTGCGATTGCTAAAACGTTTGGCAGGTCGCAAAATCACTCTGGACCTAAATCAAGCCGCGAAAACTTGGCTGGCAGATGAGGGCTACGATCCTGTTTTTGGGGCGCGTCCGTTGAAACGGGTGATCCAACGTGCCTTGCAAGACCCGCTGGCTGGAATGTTGTTGGCAGGCGACATCAAGGACGGGGCTTTGGTCACGGTGGATGCTGGAACAGAAGGGTTGATCATCGGTGATCGTGTTGCATCCAGCAATGCGCCGAAACCCGATGATGCGGTGGTGCATTGAACCGTCTGCCCAGACTTGTAATCTTTGATTGCGACGGCGTCCTTGTCGATAGCGAACGGATCACCAACCAGGTGATCCGTGATAATCTTGCGCGATATGGCTTGGATATCGAGTTGTCGCGCGTTTTGGATCTGTTTGTAGGTGGCACCATGCAGACTGTCATGGATCTGGCAAAGTCGATGGGCGCAGACCTGCCCAAGTCGTGGCTTGACGAAATCTATGACGATATTTTCGCCGCTTTATCAGAAGGATGCACCTTGATACCCGGCGTGCCAGATGTTTTGGACGCGCTTGATGCCGCCGGTATTCCTTACGCTGTTGGATCAAACGGGCCGCATGCGAAGATGAAGATCACGTTAGTGAAAACCGGCTTGATGGAGCGGTTAGCCGGGAGGATCGTGTCACGTGAAGACGTGGTTCACCCCAAACCTGCGCCTGACGTCTATCTAAAAGCTGCCGCGCTTTTGGATGTAAAACCAGAGCATTGCGTGGTCATTGAAGACAGCGTGAGCGGTGCAAAAGCAGGCCGAGCGGCGGGTATGAGATGTTTTGGATTTGCAGCTGACACGGCCTTGGAAAAGTTAACGCCGATTTGTGATGCCATTTTCACAGAAATGCGGCAATTGCCCGAACTGCTGGGTTTGAAGGAATAATCACGTCTGCGTTTAACGTGTTTCGCTTCAGGCGGCTAGGTCACATAACTAAGGTCACGCTCGTCAAAAAACGGAGATGACCATGGGCTTTGCAATGAATGCGTTAAACTTTTTGGCGGTGGCTTTTGTCTGTTTGATTGGCTTTGGCCTATTGATAGCTGTCATTTTGTTTGCCATCGACCGGTTTCAAACACATGATGCAATCCGAAGAAATTACCCAGTTCTTGGCCGTTTTCGAGGGATGTTCTCAGCGTTGGGGGAGTTCTTCCGGCAGTATTTTTTTGCAATGGACCGGGAAGAGTTGCCCTTCAACCGCGCACAGCGTGAATGGGTGAAACGTGCATCGGATGGGCATTCAACAACGGTCGCGTTTGGATCGACGCGAAATCTCAACGTTGTCGGAACACCCATTTTTGCGAATGCAGCATTTCCGCCAATGGACGATCAATTTGCCTGCTCTGAGCCAATGGTTATAGGGGCTACGACGCGCTACCCTTTCAATGCTCGGTCATTCTTCAACATATCTGGCATGAGCTATGGTGCAATTTCGAAACCTGCGGTGCAAGCTTTGAGCAAAGGCGCCAAGGAAGCAGGTGTGTGGTTGAACACTGGCGAGGGTGGACTTAGCCCGTTTCACTTGGAAGGTGGGTGCGACGTTGTATTCCAAATCGGCACCGCAAAATTCGGGGTTAGAGATGGGGACGGTGGGCTGAGCGACGAAAAACTCAAAGAAGTCGCTGGGATTGAAACGGTTCGAATGTTTGAGTTGAAACTCGCGCAGGGTGCGAAGCCAGGAAAAGGCGGAATATTACCTGGGGAGAAAGTGACGGCCGAGATCGCGAAAATTCGTGGACTTGCAGTTGGTCAGGATGGAATTTCGCCGAACCGCCACCGTGAAGTCGATGGCTGGGACGATTTGTTGGATATGGTTGGGCATATCAGGGAAGTCACGGGAAAACCTGTTGGGATTAAAACTGTTATTGGAACCGAAGAGGCCATCCGTGAATTATTCGATGAGATCGTGACGCGAGGTGCAGAGTCTGCGCCGGATTTCATAACTATTGACGGTGGCGAAGGCGGAACTGGTGCCGCGCCAATGCCGTTGATCGATTTGGTGGGCATGTCTGTTCGTGAAGCCTTACCGCTTGTGACAAATCTGCGGGACGAAGCAGGATTGAAACACCGCATTCGGCTGATTGCTAGCGGGAAATTGGTCAACCCAGGTGATATCGCTTGGGCGTTAGCTACAGGGGCAGATTTTGTGACATCGGCGCGTGGATTCATGTTCAGTCTTGGCTGCATTCAGGCTTTGAAATGCAACAAGAATACTTGCCCAACTGGGATCACTACCCATGATCCAAGGTTCCAAAAGGGGTTGGTGGTTGAAGACAAATGGCACCGCGTTGCTGCTTACGCACAAAAGATCGTAAAAGAAGTGGAAGTCATCTCGCATTCGGTTGGTGTCGCTGAGCCCCGCCTGTTACGGCGTAGACATGTGCGCGTCATGCAAGGAAACGGCCAGTCTGTCCCGATGAATGTACTCTATCCCTCAGTGGAACAGGCGGAGGTCGTCAAATAATCCCTAGCATGGATTGACCAGTCGCATTTTTTGCTTGTCGATTTTGTGGAATTTGTCAAAAATCAGTCCAGTCGTCGTCAAATTCGTCTTGTTGACTGTGGCTTTGGCCAACTGCAATAGCTTGTTGTTGTACAGCAGGTTGTGGGGCAACAGGCGTTCTTTCAGGTGTTGGATTAGAAGCCACAAGTTCTGGCTTTTTGTGCTCTGTTGTCTTAGAGAGACTGAAGTAGCTCACCATGCTTTTAAGGTGTTTCGAGCGGTCTGCCAGCATGGTCGCAGCAGCGGAACTTTCCTCCGCCAAGGCGGCCGTCGTTTGCACCGTTCGATCAATATCAGCAACCGATTGTGTAACTTCGTTAATCCCAAGGGATTGTTCGCGAGTTGCCATCAAAATGTCGGCTATGCTTGTCACCACTGTATCGACGCCTGCTGCGATGTCAGATAATGCTGTCCCGCTCTTGTCGACGAGCTGTGAGCCATGAGTGACCTCTTCATTACTGTTACCAATCAGTTCGTTGATCTGGCGGGCGGAATCTGCAGTTTTCTGTGCCAATACACGCACTTCCGAGGCGACAACAGCAAACCCACTTCCGGCTTCGCCAGCGCGAGCTGCTTCTACCCCTGCGTTCAAAGCGAGCAAGTTAGTTTGGAACGAAATTTCGTCGATGACTTCGACAATGCTCTCGATGTTCGATGCGCTAAGCTCGATGCGTTGCATAGCTTCGATTGCATCTTGCACAATATCACCACCTGATTGCGCGTTTTGCGAAGCGGTTTGGGCGGCGTTGGTCGCGCTTTCAGCATTGTTTTCTGTGCTTTTGATCGTCGCCGAAATTTCTTCAACAGCTGCAGAGGTTTCTTCCAACGCGGCTGCTTGGTGCTCATTCCTAGTGGCCAAATCCGAGGCGTTGGACGCGATGGATTGAGTGTCTTCTGCAATGGCAACCGATGTATCTAGAATGTCTTGCACTAGCTCTTCCAATTTCACCATTGCAGAATTGAAAGAGCCGCTTAGGGTCACAAAGTCCTCGTGAATGTCTGTTGGGAGGCGCTCTGCTAAGTTCCCATCCGCCAAGTTGGCTAGCCCTGCAGTCAAAAGACTGATGGCGGATTTGCGTTGTGTGGTTTCCGTTGCGAACTTGACGACCTTATAGGGCTTCCCTTGCGGGTCGAAAATTGGGTTGTAGCTCGCTTGAATCCAAACTTCGTTTCCTGCCTTGCCGAAGCGTTTGAACTCGTTTGATTTGAATTCTCCTTTGGCTAGGCTGTTCCAGAATTGTTGATATTCCTCGCTTCGAGCCTCTTGGGGGTCAACAAACATCCGGTGATGTTGGCCTTTGATTTCATCAAGCGTGTAACCTAGTGTGTTGAGGAAATTGTCGTTTGCCGACAAAATCGTCCCAGTTAAATCGAATTCAATGACGGCCTGTGATCTGGAGATCGCATCAAGTTGTCCTGCTGAGTCTGCTGCATTCAGTTTAGCTTGTGTAATATCGGTCGCGTATTTGACAATTTTCACTGGCACCCCAGAAGGGCTCAAAATCGGGTTATAGCTTGCTTGAATCCAGACTTCCTTGCCGCTTTTGTCGATCCGCATAAATTCGTTTGCCTGAAAACGACCTTTGCCGAGATCTGCCCAAAAGACTTTATATTCATTGCTTGCAGCGTATGATTCCTCAACAAATATGGAATGATGTTTGCCCCTTACTTCCAGCAAAGAGTACCCCATCGCGTTCAGGAAATTCTCATTTGCTGTTATGATCGTACCGTCCAGTTCGAACTCGATGACAGCTTGAGAATTTGATATCGCTGTGAGCTTGCTTTCTGCCTCCGTCATCTTTGCCGTGTTCTCAGTAACGTCGACCGCGAACTTCATGACTTTGTAGGGTCGTCCCTCGTCATCAAAAAGTGGGTTGTAGGTTGCTTCAATCCAGATGGACTCGCCGTCTTTAGCGACGCGTTCAAACGTACCATGATGAAACTCCCCACGTTTTAATTTTTCCCAAAATTCCGTATATTCTGGGCTGGCCGCATATGCGCCGCCAACGAACAATCGATGGTGTTTCCCAACGATTTCATCACTTTGGTAACCCATAACGTTTAGAAAGTTATCATTGGCTTCCAAAATTTGGCCATCAATGTCAAACCAAATAACCGCTTGAGTTTTAACAAGGCTGTCGACGACGGCCTGTGCTTGTTTTAGCGCTGCTTGATCTGCCTTGGACTGTCTACCAAACATGAAATACCCTCGTTCTTAGCATCTTTTTCTGGCACTAGAAGACTAGAGCCGACTTGAGCAGCTTTTGAACATAGTTGTGTTTACAAATAACTAAGGCGCTTGGGGTATTATCGGACGGCACAACAAAGCAGCCTGAAAAAGGTGGGCGAAGCGTCAAATTTGTGAACAATTCCAATCCGCCACGGTGACGTGCCAGGCATAAAGAGCATGGTGGACAATGATAAACTGCGCAACAGGCATACCATATCTTAGGAATCAGATCGTATGTCATAGGGTGATCTATTGAGAACCTACGTCTGTTGGCCCCGCGATTTGATCTCTGAGCATCTTGTTTTAAGTGTTACAGCTACCAAACTCTGCGTGATCAGGACTGGTCCTTGCTGACCTGAGTGTCGATGTTTGGCACAACCATGCAAACGCATAAGGGAGACACTTGAATGGCATACCGCTGGAAAAATACGCTGACGGACCGTGATGTAACACCAGAGGCGTCCTTTTTATCGCGTCGCCAACTGATGACGGGAGCCGCAGGTATGACAATCGCCGGGGCTCTTGCGCCGGCCGTCGCGCATGCTCAGGAGTTGGAACCAAACTCGTGGGAAGACATCACACAATATAACAACTTCTATGAATTCGGCACCGGCAAGAGCGATCCCGCGCGTGAAGCGCACCGGTTGACCACAACACCTTGGTCGGTGAAAATTGATGGGCTCGTGGACACACCCGGTGACTATGATTTTCAAGACATTATGAACGCCATGACAATTGAGGAGCGGATTTATCGCTTCCGTTGCGTAGAGGCCTGGTCGATGGTCATCCCTTGGAATGGTTTTGAACTGGGGGATCTGCTCGCTATGGCGGGTGTTAAAAGTGACGCGAAATACGTGGCATTTGAAACGTTGCATCGCCCAGAAGAAATGATCGGCCAAAAATATCCAGCTTTGGCATGGCCATATGTAGAAGGTTTGCGCCTTGATGAGGCCATGCATCCGCTGACAATCATGGCAACAGGCATCTATGGCAAAGACATCCCGAACCAAAACGGCGCGCCGCTGCGTTTGGTGGTCCCTTGGAAATATGGGTTCAAGTCGATCAAGTCCGTTGTGCGGATCACGCTGACAGACAAAGAGCCACCAACCAGTTGGAATGTCGCCAACGCGCGGGAATACGGTTTCTATAGTAACGTGAACCCTGAAGTGGATCACCCAAGGTGGTCGCAGGGTTCAGAACGCGTCGTCGGTGGTGGGTTGTTTGCAAGCCGTCAGCCAACGCTCAAGTTCAACGGATATGAAGACGAAGTTGCGTCCCTTTATGCAGGCATGGATTTGAGCAAGTCTTTCTAATGGTGGATCTGATCAACAGTTTTGCTCGGCGTGTCCCTGTTTGGGCGATATGGTTGATCTGTCTCCTGCCCGTTCCCGTTCTCTTGTATCAAGGGGTAACGGGCGGGTTGGGGCGCGAACCCATCAGCGCGTTGGAACATGAACTGGGTGAACTCGCGCTAAAACTTCTTATCATTGGTCTGTGCATCACTCCGATGCGCCGCTTTCTGAAGATCAATCTTCTCAGGTTCCGCCGCGCGATTGGGTTGCTCTCCTTTACCTATGTTGTGTTGCACCTTTTGGTGTGGGCCGTGCTTGACGTGCAGATCGTTAGCCAAATCTGGACGGACATTCTGAAACGCCCCTACATAACGGTTGGCATGGGGTCATTGCTTCTATTGCTCCCGCTTGCAGTGACGTCGAACCAACGTCTCATTCGACGGATGGGCGCGAGCGCATGGCAGAAATTGCATATGTTGGTCTACCCCGCGGTCTTTTTGGGCGGGATCCACTTTGTGATGGTGCAAAAGGTTTGGGAACTAGAGTCTCTTATATACGTCACTGTGATTGCAGCTTTGATAAGCCTCCGGTTTCGTTGGCGTCGGCAAGCAACCCGAACACTGGCCTAACCAAACCTTACGGTGTCCCGATATGTGGATTCACATTTAGTACACGACCTCGGATGGATAGAGGGGCAAAGTCACGAAAGCACCCCTCGATCTTCCCATGTTGTCCTTCCTGAAGAACTTTCCCGCTTCGTCGACGGTTCGAAAGCCAAATTAACGTTCTGCGCGTGATTTGAAGGCCGACTCGTAAGACCAGCGGCCCGAGTCGAATGATTCACAGACGATGAAGGGGTGAATCGGAGCGTGAATATGGCGATTCATACTACATTCTGTGGATAACTGAGCGCTAACCACAAACGGCTCGTGTTCCTGCAATGTTTGCGGAAACAGCAATAGGGGTTTTGCAACTATTCTCCTATAAGCGGTTTGTGGTAAGTGTTTGATTTCTAACGAATAAGAATAAAAGTTAGAAAAAGATGACGTTTCTGTAAAAAAGGGCTTGCGGGTTTTTGGCACTAACACTAGAACGCCCCTTACCGGCAGCAACGACAACGGCGCTACGGTGGATCGGACGGGTTAGACGGAAGCTACGGAGCGGAAGTTTGGTTTGGAAGGTTGGAAGAAAATTTGAGGTTTGAGAGGCGGGGCGCGCCGAAAGTTAGGGCGCATCTGGTT